>NZ_CP110136.1:2400000-3600000 GCF_025979705.1 Hymenobacter sp. YIM 151858-1 | reverse complement strand
GCCCACCGGGGCAGCCGCCCATTGCAGCTTGTAGGTGTCGCAGCCCAAGTTGTTGATGTTCATGCGGAAGGTGCCTTTGGCCGCGGCTTTGCCGCTGAACTCGCCCTGCACCTCGAAGCGCCAGGCGGTGCTGCCGCCGCTGGGCGGATCGACGGCTACGCCGGCTACTTTGCCGCCTACGATGTTAAAGGCCGAATCGGGGCCCACGGTAGTTTGCTCGAGCTTGCCGCTGCAGCGCCAGTAGCCCGAAAAAGTAAGCTCGGAAAGCTTCTTGCCGTCGGGCGACACCACGAAGCTGATTTTGTCGCCCTTCATGCCGTTGCTAATGGTGCCTTCCCATTTCGTGCCTTTGGGCGGCGCCTCCTTGGCAGGGGCATTCAGGATGGCAATGGCCAGCAGCAAGGGGAAAAGTAGATGTTTCACAATAGGCAAACGGTGGGTGGGTGAGAATGGAAGTGTCCAAAATAAGATTACTCGAATATTCAGGCAACACAAAAAAGCCGCCCCGCCCAAAATTTAACATTGGGCGGGGCGGCAAGTGCCTGGGAGCATTGGGCACCTAGGAGCTAAACAGCAGTTAGGCAGCTTCTTCGGCTTTTCCGGGCTTCTCTTCGGCGTACTTGCTGACCTTGAGCTCCTCGGCCAGAAAACGCGCCGTATGGCTCTTCTTCACCTTGGCTACCTGCTCGGGCGTGCCTTGCGCCACAATCGTGCCGCCGCCAGCGCCGCCTTCGGGCCCTAGGTCGATGATGTGGTCGGCTACCTTAATCAGGTCGAGGTTGTGCTCGATGATGAGCACCGTGTTGCCCTTGTCGGCCAGCTTCTGCAACACATCCGATAGGTGACGAATGTCCTCGAAGTGCAAACCGGTGGTAGGCTCGTCGAGGATGTAGAAGGTCTTGCCAGTGTCCTTTTTGCTCAGCTCGGTGGCCAGCTTCACGCGCTGCGCCTCGCCCCCGCTCAGCGTGGTAGCCTGCTGACCTAGGGTGATGTAGCCCAGGCCCACGTCAGCCAGGGTCTTGATTTTGCGCAGAATGCGGGGCTGGTTTTCGAAGAACTCCACCGCCTTCTCAATGGTCATGTCGAGCACGTCGGTGATGCTCTTGCCCTTGAAGCGCACCTCCAAGGTTTCGCGGTTGTAGCGGCGGCCCTTGCAGGTTTCGCACTGCACGTGCACGTCGGGCAAGAAGTTCATCTCGATGGTGCGCAGGCCCGCGCCCTCGCATGTTTCGCAGCGGCCGCCCTTTACGTTGAACGAGAAACGCCCCGGGCCGTAGCCGCGAATTTTGGCTTCGGGCAGGTTGGAGAACAGCTGGCGGATTTCGGTGAACACGCCCGTGTACGTAGCCGGGTTGGAGCGCGGCGTGCGCCCAATCGGCGACTGATCCACCTCAATTACCTTGTCGATGTGCTCGAGGCCTTCAATGGTTTGGAAGGCAAGCGGCTCGCGCTTGGCGTTGAAGAAGTGGCGGTTGAGGATAGGGTACAAAGTGTCGTGGATGAGCGACGACTTGCCCGAGCCCGATACGCCCGTAACGGCTACCAGCTTACCCAGGGGCACCTTCAGGGTTACGTTCTTCAGGTTGTGGCCTTTGGCGCCTTTCAGCACCAGCTCGTTGCCCTCGCCCACGCGCTTTTTCTTGCGCAGCTCAATGTGCTTTTCGCCGCTGAGGTACTGCGCCGTAAGCGAGCCGCTGCGCAGGAAAGCGTCGGGCTCGCCTTCGGCTACCACGTGCCCGCCGTGAATGCCGGCGCCGGGGCCGATGTCCAGCACGTGGTCGGCGTGCAGAATCATGTCCTTGTCGTGCTCCACCACAATGATGGAGTTGCCTAGGTCGCGCAGGTGCTTGAGGGCGTTGATGAGGCGTTCGTTGTCGCGCTGGTGCAGGCCGATGCTGGGCTCGTCCATGATGTAGAGCACGCCCACCAGCTGGGTACCGATTTGGGTAGCCAAACGAATGCGCTGCGACTCGCCGCCCGAGAGCGTGCGCACCGAGCGGTGCAGGTTCAGGTACTCCAAGCCCACTTCGAGCAGGAAGCCGATGCGCTTGCGAATCTCCTTCAGCAGCTCGCGGGCAATCAGGTTCTGGCGCTCCGACAGGCGCTCTTCCAGCCCTTCAAACCAGCGGCTCAGCTCGCCAATGTCCATCACCGACAGCTCGCCAATGTGCTTCTGGTCGATTTTGAAGTGCAGCGACTCCTTTTTCAGGCGGAAGCCCTGGCACTCGGGGCACTCAATGGCCTGGGTGTACTGCTGAATCCACTCGCGGATGTTCTCCGATTCGGAATCCATCTGCCGCTGCAGAAACGGGATGATGCCTTCGAACGGCTCGGTGTAGGTGCCCTTTTTCTTATCGTCCTCCTCTTCGGGCATGCCGTTCAGCAGGCGCTCCACCAGCTCGCGCGGCAGCTTCTCGATGGGCGTGGTCAGTGAGGCCTTGTTCTTCTTCAGAATCAGGTTCAGCTGCTGAAAAATCCAGATGTCGCGGTACTCACCTAGGGGCGCAATGCCGCCGCGGCTGATGCTCAGCTTGGGGTCGGGCATCACGGTCTCCTCCGTAATCTGCTGAATCTCACCTAGGCCGTTGCAAGTGGGGCAGGCACCGTAGGGCGAGTTGAAGGAGAAGGTGTTGGGCGCCGGGTCGTCGTAAGCAATGCCGGTAGCCGGGTCCATCAGAAAGCGCGAGAAGAACTGCGTTTTGTTGGCGTCGGTGTCGAGCACTAAGGCGGTGCCTTTGCCGTGCGTCAGGGCGTTCTGCATCGAACCCGACAGGCGGAACCGGTCGTCTTCCTTCACCACCAGCCGGTCAATCACGATTTCGATGTCGTGAATTTTGTAGCGGTCGAGCTGCATCTTGGGCGTGATGTCGAGCAGCTCGCCATCAACCCGCACCTTCGTAAAGCCCAGCTTGGCCACTTGCTGAAACAGCTCGCGGTAGTGGCCTTTGCGGCCCTTTACCACCGGCGCCAGCACCACCAGCTTTTTGCCGTCGAAGTGCTTGAGGATGTAGTTGATGATCTGGTCGTCCGACTGCCGGATCATCTTCTTGCCCGTCACGTAGCTGAAAGCCTCGGCCGTGCGGGCGTAGAACAGGCGCAGAAAGTCGTAAATCTCGGTGATGGTGCCCACCGTGGAGCGCGGGTTGCGCGAGGTCGTCTTCTGCTCGATGCTGATAACCGGCGACAGGCCTTCGATCTTGTCGACATCGGGCCGCTCCAGCCCGCCCATAAACGAGCGGGCGTAGGCCGAAAACGTCTCCATGTAGCGGCGCTGGCCTTCGGCGTAAATGGTATCGAACGCCAACGACGACTTGCCCGAGCCCGAAATACCCGTGAACACCACCAGCTTGCCGCGCGGAATCTGAATGGATACGTTCTTGAGGTTGTGCTCGCGCGCGCCGTACACCTCGATAAAAGGCGCCTCGATGGTAGCCGCCGACGAGTGGTAAGCCGAAACCGAGCCGTTGGAGCCCACGGGCTGTACGTCAACCGTTACAACAGAAGCATCAGCAGCGGCCGAAGCCGTGGCAGACGTGGGGGCCGAAGCCGGAGCAACCGCAGCAGCCGCAGCCGCCGTTTTTTTCTTAGCCATGCAGTGCGTAGCAAATAAGCCCGCAAAAATACGTGAAATGCCCGCCCACCGGCTACTCCGAATAGCTTATTTGCCAGCGGCTTTAGCCACAGTAGGCACGCGCAATAGTACTAAACCGTGCACCCAGGCTTTTCGTTCGGGCCCTAGGTGCCTACGGTTCTATCTTCCTGATTAGCCTACGCACAATCGGGCGGGCAGTTTGGCCTCGTTCTTGCCTTGCTAAGGCTCCTCCCCTTCACCACCAGACTTTCGCGTTATGCAGCGCCTTTCCAAAACCTTGTTCGCCGCCCTGCTTCTGCTGAGCTCGGCCGGCGCTTTCACCGAAGCCAACGCCCAGGTCAATATCAACATTAATCCGCCAAGCTGGGGCCCCGCCGTGCCCGCCGGCCGCCAGTACTACTACGTGCCCGAGTACGGCGGCTATTACGACGTGCGCGACCGGCAATACATTGTGCAGCGCAGCGGCAAATGGACGCGCCTGCGCGAGCTGAACGGCTACAACCCGGGCAACTTCCACCCGGTAGTAATTGACTACGTGGGCGCTACCCCCTGGACGCAGTACTCGCAGCACCGCACCCGCTACGGCCACCCGCACGGCATGCCGCCCGGCCAGGCCAAAAAAATGCGCGGCAACTACAACGGCGGCGACCCGCGCCGCGGCGGCGTTATCATTAACGTGCCCGGTGGGGGCCGCTACGACGACGATTACAACGAAGGCCGCGGCCACGGCAACGGCAAGCACGGCGGCGGCCACCCCGGCAAAGGGCACGGCAAAGGCAAGCACTAAGCTGCTCCCTCCCCTCTTTTTCCTGTCAAGCCCCGCCCCACCTAGGCGGGGCTTGTTTGGTTTACGTACCTAAGCCTACGTACACTAACCATTACCACCCGCCATGGCACCCGAATACCGCCCCATCAGCTGCTCGTTCTACGATGAGCTGGAAGCCCGCGCCACCACTGGCCAGCGCTGCACACTCACGTACCGCACCGAGCCCGACACGCCGCCCAGCACCTACGAGGGCGTCATAAAGGAGCTGTACATCCGCGACAAAGTGGAGTACCTGCGCCTGGATGACGGCTTTGAGGTGCGGCTGGATAACCTAGTGGCCGTGGACGACAAGGAGCTGCGGAATTATTGCTGAGCCCTTGGGGAACGTTGCTAGCCGGCGCGAAGGCTTATCTTCCGCCGCACAAATTCCCTAGGTCATTCATCATCATGCGCATAAGCAATGGGCTGTTGGTAGCGACGCTGCTGGCGGCAACACCGGTTCCCAGTTTGGCCTGCTCCTGCGTGGAGGTTGGTGTTCGCAAAAGTTATCGGCAAGCCGATGTAGTTTTTGCCGGCACGCTTGTGGGCAAAACGCAAGTGGGCGGGCTGGTGCGGTATACTTTTCGGGTGAAGCACCTCTACAAAGGCTCCGCCCAAACGGATACGCTTTCGGTGCGCAGCAGCGGTAGTTCGGCCACTTGCGGGAGCAGCTTTGACTTGAACACCGATTACCTGATTTACAGCTGGTTTCGCGACACAAAATCCGAAAGCACCTCTGAGTTGGAGCCCAAAGCTAGCCCCATCTTGTACACCGGCCTTTGCACGCGCAACAAACCCGAGCGCTTCTCAACCTTGTTCGAAAAGGCCTTTTTGGCCTTCCTGTAAACGAAAAAGCCAGCACGCTGCCGTGCTGGCTTTTTCATGTAAAGCCGATTGCGGCTTAAAACTCCGCGTTCTTCGGGAAGCGCGGGAAGGGAATCACGTCGCGGATATTCGCCATACCCGTCACGAACAGCACCAGGCGCTCGAAGCCCAGGCCAAAACCAGCGTGCGGGGCCGAGCCGAAGCGGCGCAGGTCGAGGTACCACCACAGGTCTTCTTCGGGCACGTGCATTTCCTGCATGCGCTGCTGCAGTTTCCCTAGGTCTTCCTCGCGCTGCGAGCCGCCAATGATTTCGCCGATGCCGGGGAACAGCACGTCCATGGCGCGCACGGTGCGGCCGTCCTCGTCGAGCTTCATGTAGAAGGCCTTGATGTCCTTCGGATAGTTCGTCAGGATTACCGGCTTCTTGAAATGCTTCTCTACCAGGTAACGCTCGTGCTCCGACTGCAGGTCGGTGCCCCAGTCCACGGGGAACTCGAACTTCTGCTTGGCCGATTTCAGGATTTCCACGGCCTCGGTGTAGGTGAGGCGCTGGAAGTCGTTGTCAATTACGAACTGCAAACGACCTAAGAGCTCCTTGTCGTATTGGTCGTTGAGGAACTGCAGGTCGGCGGGGCACTTCTCGAGGGCGTAGCGCACGAGGTACTTCAGGAAGTCCTCGGCCAGGTCCATGTTGTCTTCGAGCTCGTAGAAGGCCATTTCCGGCTCAATCATCCAGAACTCGGCCAGGTGGCGGGCCGTGTTGCTGTTTTCGGCGCGGAACGTGGGGCCGAAGGTGTACACCTTGCCCAGGGCCATGGCGGCTACTTCGCCCTCCAGCTGGCCCGAAACCGTGAGGTTGGTAGCCTTGCCGAAGAAGTCTTCTTTATAGTCTACCTGGCCCTGCTCGTTGAGGGGCGGGTTTTGCTCGGGCAGCGTGGTTACGCGGAACATCTGGCCGGCACCCTCGGCATCGGAGCCGGTGATGATGGGCGTGTGCACGTAGAAGAAGCCGCGGTCGTTGAAGTACTGATGCACGGCAAAGGCCAGCGCGTGGCGCAGGCGCAGCACCGCGCCAAAGGTGTTGGTGCGGGGGCGCAGGTGCGCAATTTCGCGCAGGAACTCCAGCGAGTGGCCTTTCTTCTGCAGCGGGTAGGTTTCGGGGTCGGCTTTGCCCAGCACTTCAATCTCCGAAGCCTGAATTTCAACCGACTGGCCCTTGCCCTGCGAGGCTACCAGGGTGCCGCGCACGGCCACGCAGGCGCCGGTGGCCACGTCCTTCAGCGTCTCCTCCGGAAACTTCTCAGCGTCGGCTACTACCTGCAGGTTATTAATCGTGGAGCCGTCGTTCACGGCGATAAACTGCACGTATTTGTTGCCGCGGCGGGTGCGTACCCAGCCTTTCACGAGCACTTCGCGGTCCAGCTCCTGGCTAGCGAGCAGTGCTTCTACGCTTGATCTTCTGACGGACATGGTGTTGGCAATAAGATGAGCCGGCAAAAATAGCGGTAAGTGGCATAAGCTTGGCATGTCGCCCTAGGGTTAGTTAGCCCGCAGAAGGCGCAGAAGCCTTCGCGGAGGACGCAGAGCGCAGCGCCTTCTGCGAAAGCCTCGGCGCCCTCTGCGGGCTGAATCCAACCGCGCGGAAACCGGCCGCGCCCACCAACCTTTGCCGCACTACTCAAGTACACAAAAAGCTATCTTTGGCAGAAGCCGCGCCCTCCCACGGCAGCGGACGCACGCGTACCGAGTTATGCAACGACTAGACATGAAACAGCTTCTCTCGCAGAAGCTGTCGCCCCAACAAATACAGTTTATCAAGCTGCTGCAGATACCCACTGCCGAGCTTGAAATGCGCATTAAAGAAGAGCTGGAAGCCAACCCCGCGCTGGAAGAAGGCGACGCGGAGGAGGCCGACATGGCCGATGAAGAAGCCGACGACGATTTCGGCGACGACCAGGACGACGCCGACGAAGCCCCGGCTGAAGGCGAAGAGTACGACAACGACGAGAACACCCTCGACGAAGACTTCGACGAAACACCCGAGCCCGAGCTGGAACTGCCCCGCGACGAGGACACGAGCGAAACCAAGGACTCGGACGACCTGGACCTGGAAGACTACCTCAACGACGACGAAATTGCCGGCTACAAAATGCAGGGCGACAACGGCGGCGACGAGGAGGAACGCGACATGCCCCTGGCCGATACCAGCAGCACGCTCACCGACTCGCTGTTCGAGCAGCTGCGCTTTATGGACCTCGACGAAAAGCACGAGGCCATTGGCCGGCAGCTGATTGGCTCGATCGACGCCGACGGCTATATCCGGCGCGACTTAGGCGCCATTGCCAACGACCTGGCCTTCTCGCAGAACATCGAAGCCACCGAGGCCGAGATTGAGCAGGCCTTGCGCCTGATCCAGACGTTCGACCCGCCCGGCATCGGTGCCCGCGACCTGCGCGAGTGCCTGCTGCTGCAGCTCGATCGGCGCCCCCACGACGACGTGGTGGAGCACGCGCAGCGCATTCTGGAGGAAACCTTCGACGAGTTCACAAAAAAACACTACCCCAAAATTCAGCAGCGGCTTGACCTCTCGGACGAGGAAATCAAGGAGGCCATCGGACTGATACTGAAGCTCAACCCCAAGCCCGGCGGCTCCGACCCCACGGGCGGCGGCCGGGTGCAGTACATCATTCCCGACTTCATCCTGACCAACGACAACGGCGAGCTGCACCTAACCCTGAACGCGCGCAACGCGCCCGACCTGCGCGTAAGCCGCGACTATCAGGAGATGTTCCAGGCCTACGACAAGGGGGCCAAGAAGGACAAGAAGCTGAAAGAGGCCGTAACCTTCGTGAAGCAGAAGCTCGACGCGGCCAAGTGGTTTATCGACGCCATTAAGCAGCGCCAGCAAACTCTGCTGCGCACCATGGATGCCATTGTGCGCTACCAGAAGGATTTCTTCCTGGAAGGCGACGAAAGCAAGCTGCGCCCGATGATTCTGAAAGACATTGCCCAGGAAATCGGCATGGACATCAGTACGGTGAGCCGGGTGGCCAACTCCAAGGCCGTGCAAACGGAGTTCGGTATCTACCCGCTTAAGTACTTCTTCTCCGAAGGCATTGCCACCGACTCGGGCGAGGATGCTTCGAGCCGCGAGGTGAAGCACATCCTGAAGGAAATCATTGAGGCCGAAGACAAGCGCCGGCCGCTGTCGGACGACAAGCTGGAGAAGATGCTGAACACCCGCGGCTACAACATTGCCCGCCGCACCGTGGCCAAGTACCGCGAGCAGCTGAACATTCCGGTGGCGCGCCTGCGCAAGGAGCTGTAAATAATGATCAATTGACAATGAACAATGAGCAATTGCCGGCGCAGCCCGGCAGTCGTTCGGTGCTCGTTGTCAATTGATCATTGCTCATTGTTAATTGATCATTGAAAACCCGCCTGGCCTACGGGCTGTCCGTTATTTTTCATCCGCTGCTGGTGCCCACATACCTGGTGCTGGTACTGGCTTACGGCCTCCCACCGCTCTTGCTGCCGCTGGCAACCGACGCCCGGTGGCGGCTGGTGTTGTGGGTGTGGGTGCTCACGTTTTGGCTGCCGGGCCTAGGTACGTGGCTGCTGGTTCGGGCCGGGCGCGTTAGCTCCGTCGAGCTGTACGAGCGGCGCCAACGCCCCTTGCCGCTGTTGCTTACGGCCCTAGGTTTCGGGGCGGCTACGGTGCTGGTGGCGGGCACGGCGGCCTACCGCGCCCCGTTGCTGCTGCTGATGCTCGGCAGCATTACCCTGGCCGTGCTGCTCACGCTGCTGATTACGCTGCGCTGGAAAATATCGGCGCACGGCGTGGGGCTGGGAGGCGCGCTGGGGCTGCTATTGCTGCTGGTGCTGGGCTCCTACCCCATCGGGCCCGCTGGCCCTAGGTGGCTGCTGGCCGCGGGTGCAGTGGCAGCGGCCGTGGGCTGGGCGCGCCTGGTTTTGCAGGCGCATACGCCCGCGCAAGTAGTGGCCGGCCTGGCACTGGGCGCCGCGGTGGCCCTAGGTGCCGGCTGGCTCGGGTAACCTCTTACTTGTCACCTGTTACCTGTTACTCAATCACCTAACAACCTGCGCCATTTCCTGCTGCACCAGTTGCTGCACCTCCGGGCGGTCGTAGTCTTCCTCGCTTTGGATGCGCGCCATCAGGCGGCTCATGATGGCATCCTGCCGCTGGCCGTTGGCCCAGGCTTCGGCGTAGGGGCGGTGCGAGAAGGTTACCTGCGAGTACAGCGGCAGCCACTGATCGGGGTACTGTGCGGCAATCTTGCTTTCGATTTTTTTCTGCAGCAAAAAGCGTGGGTCGGCTACCTTGTCGCGCATCTCCACGAAGTTGTAAACGGCCAGATCGGCAATGGCGTCGGCGTTGGGCTTGCGCAGGCGCTGGAACTCCCGGAACACCGTGCCCCAGTTGCCGGGGTGCTGCGTCAGCAGTTCATCGAGCACGGTGCAATCCTCGAAGCCGGCGTTCATGCCCTGCCCATAAAACGGCACAATGGCGTGGGCAGCGTCGCCGAGCAGCACCACGTTGTCCTCGTGCATCCACGGAAAGCATTTTACCGTGACGAGCGACGACGTGGGGTTCTCGAAGAAGTCTGCCAGCAGCTCGGGCATCAGCGGCACGGCATCCGGAAATACCCGCTCGAAAAACGCCTGCACCTGCTCGGGCGTGCGCAACGCGGCAAACGACTCCTCGCCCTCAAAGGGAAAGAACAGTGTGCACGTGAAGGTGCCGTCGAGGTTGGGCAGGGCAATCATCATGTAGCGCCCGCGCGGCCAAATGTGCAGGGCGTGCTTTTCGAGCTGCCAGGTGCCGTCGGCGGCGGGCGCAATGGTCAGCTCCTTGTACCCGTACTCGAGGTACGATTGCGAGTAGTCGAACCGATCGGTGCGCTGCATGGAGCCACGCACGGCCGAAAAAGCGCCGTCGGTACCGAACAGCCGCTGGTACCCTAGGTGCTTTTCTTCGCCGGTAGCGCTGTCGCGCAAGTGCAGCTGCTGCCCGCGCAAATCAACCTCCAGGCACTGCTGCCCAAAGTTGAGCTGAATGTGGGGCTCGGCCTCGGCCAAATCGAGCAGACGGCGGTTGAGCCCACCCCGCGACACCGAATAAATTCCCTGCCCGGGCTGCCCGTAGGGCTGGTAGCTGAGCTTGCCCTGCGCGTCGTGCATCACGCGGCCGTACATCGGAATGGCCACCTCGCGCACGGCATCGGCAATGCCGATGCCCTCCAGGGCCCGCCACCCGCGGTCGGACAACGCGAGGTTGATGGAGCGGCCAGCGGCTGCACCGGCGCGGCGCGGATCGGGGCGCCGCTCGAACACCTGCACCCGGTGCCCGTGCCGCGCCAGGTACAAGCTCAGCAGCGAACCTACCAAGCCTCCGCCCATTACGGTAAGCTGCTCTTTTTCAGTTTGGTTGCGGGCTGCGTTGGGTGGGGTGGCGTTGGTGGTCATAGGTACGGGTGAGCGAGGCAAACGTGCCAAATTACAGGTTTGCCACTGTGGTTTGCGCAAGAAATTCCTGCGCTCTGCCGAGAAAAGAGTGCTATTCGCGCATTTTTTTGGCGGGGGCCAAACGCGCGCCTACCTTTGGGTGCTATTATCCAAATAGTTAGGCCACATACTGCATTTGCGTAGTCCTTGTTTAGTCCCTTACCCGTCCGTGTGTACTTTTGCGCGCCCTTATTTACCGCGCCACCGCCCGCTACTGCTGTTAAGCCACAACCCAAGCCCGGTACAAACTTCAGCAACCCCTAGCCTGATTGTTTTGCAAACACCAACAACCACCTAGGCCTCAGGCGTTTTTCCATCCTAAAACTTACGAGGCTGCGGCTTGTGGCCCTTGGACCCGGCCTGCACTATCGGCGCACTCAGGCTTCTCAGAACTCGGCTTCATCATTTCCTGACAAAAATCAGGAATTGCACTACTTCAGGTTGGTGTATCTTTCCTGATGTGTTTTTTCAAGGAATATAGAATTCTGTAAAGTTCCTGATCTTTGCACGTTTGCCGAATGCCCTTCGGCCTTCTTCGACCCGATTTTTCCCTTCTTTTTTCACACCTTTTTATGCGGCAACTATACCCCTGCCTGCTTGCTTTGGGCGGCGCGCTGTTAGCAACCCCTGCGCTTGCCCAGTCGGAAGCCGGTGTTAGCGGCGTCGTACGCAACGATGCCGGCGAACCTATACCCGGCGCTACCGTTTTCCTGAAAGGCACCCTCGTTGGCACCGGCACCAACTACCTAGGGCAGTTTTCGCTGCCGGCCGATTTCAGCCGTGGGCCCGTTATCATTTCCATCTCGTTTGTGGGCTACGAAACGCGCGAGTTGGAGCTGAGCAAGCCTACCCCCGACGTGGTGGTGACGCTGAACGAAGCCGTAACACTGAACGAAGTTGTAGTAGCAGCCTCGCGCGTAGAGGAATCGTTGCAGCAAGCCCCCGTAACCATCGAGAAGGTTGGCGCTCAGCAGATTATGCGCGTACCCCCGCCCGATGTACTGGCCAGCCTGAACAGCTACAAAGGCATCGACGTGAACTCGAGCAGCATGGTGATGAGCAGCCTCAGCACCCGCGGCTTCAACTCGCCTAAGTCGGAGCGCGTGATTCAGCTGGTCGATTACTTCGACACCCAGTCGCCTTCGCTGAACGTAAACTCGGGCAACCTCACCGGTATTCCGGAGCTTGACATTGCCAGCATTGAGGTAATTCACGGCCCGGCTTCGGCGCTGTACGGTGCCAACGCCTTCAACGGCGTGGTACTGCTGAACTCGAAAGACCCGTTTGTGACGGAAGGCCTGAGCGCCCGCGTACGCGGCGGCGAACGGTCGTACCTCGACGGGCAGCTGCGCTACGCCAAGAAGTTCGGCAACAAGCTAGCCTTCAAGCTGGTAGGCAGCTACCTCACCGGCCAGGACTGGATGGCCAGCAACTTCGACCCGACCAACAAGCGCCTGGTGCCGACCAACAACGACGCCAACTCGCCGCTGGGCTACGATGCCGTAAACCGCTACGGGGATGTGTCGAACACCTTCCGCGCTGGCCAGCCCTTCCCCACGGGCGTGAGCTCCGAGCTGGTAGGCAAAACGGTGTTTATGCCGGGTTTTAGCGAGCAAACGCTGATTGGCGACGACGACAAAGCCCAGTCGTACAAAGTGGTGCCCACGCTTTCGTACCTGCTGACGGATAAGCTGAAGGCTACCGTAAGCGCCAGCCTGGCCCGCGGCACCGCCAGCTACCAGAGCGCCAGCCGCTACCGCCTGCGCGACTTCGGCACCAACCAGTACCGCGGCGAGCTGAAAGGCGAGCGGTGGTTTCTGCGGGGCTCCTCGACCCAGGACTTCGGCAACAACAGCTACGACCTAGGCTTCCTGGGCGCGTTTCTGCAAACCTCGCCCAACGCCGAAGGCTCCAGCACCTCGTACGCGCAGCAGTACTTTGGCACGTACAACTTCGCCTACAAGCAGGCCCGCGCAGCCGGCCAGACGCCCGAGCAAGCCTTGGCCAGTGCTCAGGCAGCAGCCAACCGCACGCAGCTCGACCCGAACAGCGAGCGGTTCGGCCAGCTGCGCTCCAAGATTATCAGCGACCCCACCCCCGGTGCGGGTGCCCGCCTGAAGCCCAGCTCGCTGCTGAATGAAGGCAACGCGCAGTACGATTTCCGCTTCGGCCAGCACACCAACCTGATCGTGGGTGCCTCGTACCGCAAGTTCCGCCTAGGTTCAAACGGCCAGTTCTTCTCCGACGACAACCAGCGCATCCAGAACCACGAGTTGGGCGGCTACACCCAGCTGGCTCACCAGATGCTCGACGACCGCCTGAAGCTGGCCTTGGCCGTGCGCGTCGACGATTTCAAGAACTTCGACCCGGCGGTGTCGCCGCGGGCTTCGGTGGTGTACTCGGCCGGCGCCAACAAGCAGCACAGCTTCCGCGCCAGCTACGGCAAGGCGTTCCGCTCGCCCACGCAGCTCGACCAGTACGTGCGCCTCGACGTGGGCCAGGTGTTGCTGCTCGGCAACGTAGACAACGGATTCCAGGGCTATGCGCTGAACGCGCAGGGCGTAGGCGGCGAGATTAACCTGGCCCCCCTGAAGCTGGAGCGCCTGAGCACCTACGAGGGTGGCTACCGCGGCGTGTTTGCCAACAAGCTGAGCGTAGACATCAACTACTTCCGCAGCCAGTACAACGACTTCATCGGTGGCCGCCGCTTTATCGGCAACACCAACGGCACGCGCCCCACGCCGCAGGAGTTGCAGGCCGCGGCGCCCCAGTTCCAGAACAAGGCCCTGCCCACCCGCGTGCTGCAGGTTTGGACGAACGCCGACCAGGAGGTACGCACGCAAGGCGCCGCCCTGGGCCTGAGCTACAACGTAGCCAAGCCCCTGACCGTGACGGCCAACTACTCGCTGAACGTGCTCGACCGCTCGAACATCGCCGACCCCGAGTTCCAGACGTACTTCAACACGCCCAAGCACAAGTACAACGTGGGTGCCAACGGCGCTACCGGCCAGTTTAGCTACTCGCTGAATTACCGCTGGGCCCAAGGCCACCTCTACGAAACGCCGTTTGCCATTGGCGAGCTGAGCGACTACAGCGCCCTCGATGCTTACGTAGGCTACGCCCTGCCCAAGCTCGCAAGCACGCTGCAGGTAGGCGCTTCGAACATTCTGGACAGCAATAACGTGCAGATTTACGGTGGGCCGCAAATCGGCCGCCTGGCTTACGTAGGCCTGCTCGTCGACATTAAGTAAGACCGGCACCCACGGCCCTTACGCCTAGGTTACCAACCGCCCGGTACCCTGCCAGCCACGGCAGCGGTGCCGGGCGGTTGGCTTTGGGCCCTAGGTGCCCCGGCCGCGCCACCACCAGAAGCAAACAAGCTCGGCAAAAGCGGAGGGGTATTCGGCCAGTATTGCTGCGCGTTCGGCAAGTTCTGGCGGCACCTCAGCTGGCGCGTGCGGAAGTTTGGAACCCTTTTCCAAAACTCCACACACCCTTTGCAATGAAGTACTGCTACCCCCTGATTTTATCGGGACTTTTGCTTACACAGGCCGCACCAAGCGCCCTGGCGCAGGCCGACAACCCCGCGGGCAACAAAGGCCCGGCCGCGCAGCCGCCCCGCACGGCCCCTACCGATAACACCCTGCAAGCCATCGGCGGCGTTATCCGTACCGACGAGGGCATGCCCTTGCCGGGCGCCACGGTGTTCGTGAAAGGCACCTTTATCGGCACCAGCACCGACCAGTTCGGCAAGTTTCGGCTGGAGGCGCCCTTTGGCGAGCAGCCCGTGGTGCTCGTGGTTTCGTACGTGGGCTACCAAACCCAGGAGCTGGAGCTGCGCGTGCCCGATAACCAGCTGAGCGTGGGTCTTTCGGCCAGCCCGCAGCAGCTAAACGAAACCGTGGTATCGGCCTCGCGCGTGGAAGAACAGATCATGCGCGCCCCGGTAACGGTAGAGAAGATTACCGGCCGCCAGATCGAGCGGATTTCGACGCCCGAGGTGCTGGCCGGCCTGGGCCAGTTTAAGGGCGTCGACGTGAACTCGGCTTCGATGCTGTTCACCTCCATCAGCACGCGCGGCTTCAACACGGCCAAATCGGAGCGCGTAATTCAGCTCTACGACTACGCCGACTCGCAGCTGCCTTCGCTGAACCTCAGCCCCGGCAACCTGGTGGGTATTCCGGAGGTTGATATGGAGAGCATCGAGATTGTGCACGGCCCGGCCTCGGCCCTGTACGGCGCCAATGCCTTCAACGGCGTGGTGTTGTTCAACTCGAAAGACCCGTTTGTGTACGAAGGGCTGACGATGCGCCTGCGCGGCGGCGAGCGGAACTTCCTCGACGGACAGCTGCGCTACGCCCGCCGCATCACCGAGAAGCTGGCGTTTAAAGTATCGGGCAGCTACCTCACGGCCAACGACTGGATAGCGCGCAACTACGAAGCCAGCGCCACCTCCGACAACCCCGAAGGCTCGGCCCTGGGCTACGATGCCGTGAACCGCTACGGCGACCTGAGCTACACCTTTACGCCCCAGCAGCAGCTGCCCGGCGGCACCAGCCCCGAGCTGTACGGCCGCCGCCTGTACGCCCCCGGCTACACCGAGCAGGAGCTGATTGCCGACGACAACAAAACCCGCTCGTACCGGGTGGAGGGCACGCTGGCCTACCTGCTGCGCGACGACCTGAAGCTGACGCTGAGCGCACGCCGCGCCGCGGGCACGGCCACGTACCAAAACCTGAGCCGTTTCCGCATCAAGGACCTAGGCATCAACCAGTACCGCATGGAGCTGAAAAGCTCGAAGGGCTTCCTGCGCGCCTACTCCACCCAGGATTTCAGCGGCGACTCGTACGAGCTGAACCTGTTGGGCTCGTTCCTGACGGTGGCGCCGGCCCAGGAAGGCGCCAGCTTCAGCTACGCCGACCAGTACATTAGCACCTACAACGCCGTGTACAAGCAGGCCCGCAGCGCCAACCGCACCGTGGACCAAGCCTTGGCCATGGCGCAAGCAGCGGCTGCCGGTACCATGCTCAAATCCACCGATCCGCGCTTTGCCACGTTGCGTCAGCAGCTGATCGGCAACGACGACCCGGTGAAGCGCGGTGCCAAAATGAACCTCGACTCGTACCTGCACGACGTGAGCGGCCAGCGCCAGTTCAAGCTGGCCGAGGCTACGCAGCTGACGGTGGGCGCTGCTTACCGAGCCTACCGCCTGGGCTCGGGCGGCCGCATATTTGGCGATACGCCCGGCAACCGCGTCCGCAACCACGAGTACGGCGCCTACGCCCAGGTTACCCAAACCCTGCTCGACGACCACCTGAAACTGGCCGCTGCCGCCCGCATCGACGAGTTCAAGAACTTTAAGGCCGCCGTGTCGCCGCGCGCTTCGGCGGTGTACTCGTTCGGGGCCGAAAAGCAGCACAGCCTGCGCAGCAGCTTCGGCTCGGCGTTCCGCAGCCCCGCCCAGCTGGAGCAGTTCACGCAGGTTGATATTATCGGCCGCGTGTACCAGGGCAACATCGGCAACGGCTACCAGGGCTACAGCCTCGTGAACAGCCAGGGCCAGGCGTTCGGCACGGCGCCGCTCAGCACCTTCGAGCTGACGGTGAAGCCCCTAGGTCTGGAGCGCGTAAACACCCTGGAGGTGGGTTACAAAGGCGTAATTCTGCCGAAGCTGTACGCCGACGTAAACTTCTACTCCAGCCGCTACAACGACTTCATCGGGGCCACTTACTTCATCGGCAACACCGATGGCACGCGCCCCACGCCGCAGCAGCTGCAAACGGCCCAGCGCACCGATTTCGGCCCGGGCCAGCCCACGCGCTTTTTGTTTGTGTACAACAACAACGAGCAGGAGGTGCGCACGCGCGGCGGCGCCGTAGGCCTCACCTACTACGCCCTGCGCGCCCTGCACCTGTCGGCCAACTACTCGCTGAACGTGCTCGACCGCGACAACCTGCCCCAGGGCTTTGTTACGTTCTTCAACACGCCCAAGCACAAGTACAACGTGGGCGCCGAGGGCCAGGTGGGCCAGCACCTGCACTACAACGTAAACTACCGCTGGGTACAAAGCCACCTGCAGGAAATGCCGTTTGCCACCGGTACCATCAGCGACTACAGCACGCTGGACGCCTCGGCCGGCTACACCCTGCCCAAGCTCGGCACCACGCTGCAGCTAGGTGCCTCCAACCTGCTCAACAACGACAACGTGCAGGTATACGGCGGCCCGGGCATCGGCCGCCTGGCTTACCTGGGCTTGCTCATCGAGCTGAAGTAAGCAGCAGCAACGTGAAAAAAAGCCGGCCCCGCACTGTGCGGGGCCGGCTTTTTTGTTGCGGCATTCGGGTGCTGGCCGCTTAGCTGATAATGTTGCGGAAAGTCAGGTTGATGCGCGGGCCCACTGGCCGGGCCGTTTTGGGCAGGGCGTGCTGCCAGTTGTGCTGCGTGGGGCCCTGCATCAGCAACAGGCTGCCGTGGGGCAAATCGAGCGACACGGGCGCGGCCTCGAAGCTGGCGTTGGGCCGGCGCCGAAAGCGGAAGCGCCGCGTGGCACCTAGGCTAAGCGAGGCAATAACGGGGGCCGGGCCCAGCTCGGGTTCGTCGTCGGCGTGCCAGCCCATGCTGTCCTGGCCGTGGCGGTAGAGGTTGAGCAGCACGCTGTTGTAGGTTGCCCCGGTAGCTTGCTGCAGGCGCAGGCGCAGGGCGTGCAGCGTGGGCGTAAGCGCCGCGGGCTGCAGCTGCAGGCCCGAGTAGCGGTAGGCCGCGCCGGCGTCGCCGTGCCACGCAATCAGGCGCGGCTGCAGCACCTCGCGGCCGAACAGGCGGATGGGCTCTTGCCGCCACGCAATGCCGTCGGTCAGCTCGCGGAGCAGGGCGTCGGCGTCGGCTGGGGGCAGAAAGCGAGCATTGAAGCGCACATCGGCGCGGGGCATGGCCAGGGGCAGCAGCGGCATACCTGGGCGCGGGGTTATTGGCTGAGGCCGGGTATGGCCACGCCGGCGTAGCGCAGCAGCAGCATAAACAGCATGTTGAGGGCAAAGATGACGAGCAGCGGCATCAGCCAACCACGCGGCCGGTAGGTTTGAGCCCCGATAAAATTGGGCCACAGCACGTACACATAAAGCGCCGCCAGCACCACGTTGATGCCCAGGAAAATGTACTCGGGCCGCACGGCTATCAGCCTCGAGATCCACCCCAAACCGCTGATGCCCAGCACCACCAAAGCTACCAGCAGCGCGGCTCCGCCGTAGCGGCGCAGGCGCAGCAGGTTCATCAGCATCAGTACGCCCCCGATCAGGAACGAGAAAACCGAAAACACCACTACCGTAGTTGGCGAGTACAGCGCGGGGGCATCCGGGGCGGGCTGCTCGGGCTCTTCGGTCGCGGCGGGCTTGGTCATCCAGGCGGGCTCGGGTGCGGGGTTGCGCAGGGCCTCGGCTTCGGACTTCGCCAACGAGGCTTGCAGCTCGCTCCGCAGCGCTACCAAGTTATCGATGGCATGGCCCCGACGCTCCAGCTCGCTTAGCGCGGCCAGCACGGCCTGCTCGCGGTATTCGGCCCGCCGCGCCACGTACAACTGGAGTTCGGCGTCGGTTTTGCCGACCATCTTGGCGGCGTAATCTTCCATAATGCAAAGGCGAAAACCAGGCTTGCCAGGGGTAGGCGGCCTGCCGGTGTAATAGTACGAGAAAGCCAGCACCTAGGGTGGCCTAGGTACGCAGCTCGCAACAGAGTTAAACCGCTGGCTAGGCCGTTCGGTTGGCCCACTGAGCAAAGGCCTGCCCAATGCGCCACACCTCCTCAAACGAGTTGTAGAGCGGCACGGGTGCCAGCCGGATAACGTTGGGCTCGCGCCAGTCGCCCACAATGCCTTGCGCGGCCAGGTAGTCGAACAGGGCGCGGCCCTCGCGGTGCACCAGCACTGAGAGCTGGCAACCGCGCTCGGCGGGGTTTGCGGGCGTAATGATTTCCAGCTCGTGGGCCGGCAGGCCCGCCTCGCGCAGCACAAACTCGAGGTAGGCCGTGAGCTGCTCGCTTTTGCGGCGCAGGGCAGGCATACCGCCGGCTTCTTCCACCACGGCCAGCGCGGCCCGGTGAATGGCCATCGGGAAGATTTGCCCGTTGGAAAGCTGCCAGCCGGCCGCCCCCGCCATCGGCCGGAAGCCTTTTTTCATCTGGAAGCGGTCGGCGGGGTCGTGGCCCCACCAGCCGGCCAGGCGCGGCAGATCGGGTTGGTGGGCAAACCGCTCGTGCACGAACACGCCCGAGGTACCGCCGGGGCCCGAGTTGAGGTACTTGTAGGTGCACCAGCAGGCAAAGTCCACGTCCCAGTTGTGGAGGTGCAGCACCAGGTTGCCGGCGGCGTGGGCCAGGTCGAAACCTACCACGGCGCCTACGGCGTGGCCGGCGCGGGTAATGGCCTCCATATCGAAGGCCTGGCCGGTGTAGTAGTTCACGCCACCTAGGAGCACGAGGGCCAGTTCGTCGCCCAGTTCCGCAATGCGCGCTTCAATATCCGGGGTGCGCAGGGTATGCTCGCCGGGGCGCGGCAGCAACTCCACGATGGCGTCGTCGGGGGCGTAGCCGTGCAGCTTCACCTGGCTTTCCAGGGCGTACTGATCCGAGGGAAACGCGCCGCCTTCCATCAGCACTTTGTAGCGGCGGCCGCTGGGGCGGTAAAACGAGATGAGCAGCAAGTGCAGGTTGGTGGTGAGGTTGTTCATCACCACTACCTCCACGGGCTTGGCGCCTACCAGCCGCGCGGTGGCATCGGTTAGGGTTTCGTGGTAGTGCATCCAGGGCGAGGTGCCGTGAAAGTGGCCCTCTACGGCGCGCTCCTCCCAGCTCTGGAACTCCTGCTCCACGGCCGCCCGGGCATTTTTCGGCAGCAGCCCCAGCGAGTTGCCGCAGCAGTAAATAGCCGGTTGCCCGTTGGGCCCCTTCGGAATATGAAATTGCTCCCGAAACCCACGCAACGGGTCGGCAGCATCGAGCTGGAGGGCGAAAGAGTGCGCGTTCTGAAATGTCATTGGAAAACGGTGGATTGGCTGCATCTAGGGTTGATGGAAGGCCCGCTTTATGGCCTGATGTAGTACTGCAACCCGCCTTTGAGCAGAGGCAAAGGAAGCGCACGGAGCCAGGGGAGGCATCCGGTAAAAGTATAATGCATCTGCGGCAAATGCCTTTCGAAGCCCACGTGATGACCAGCAGACCCATTAATCACCGCTGTTTCAAAACGCTTTGCCCGCAGTTCCACACTTACCATACTAATCAGGGAGCACTGGCCGTGGGCAGCAGAGTTGTACTCCTGCTGTGTTGCTGCTCAGCGGCAGCATCCTAACCAACCGTCGTTCCCTTAGTTTACCCAAAAGAAGTTGAGAAATTGGTTGTAGAAGTACATGCCCCAGAAAAGGTTGAGGAGGTACAAACCTACCGCCAGCTCCCGGTACCACTTCGAGTTGCTGGGCGTTGTGAGCGGGTAGGCAGCTATGTACGCTGCGAAGAACAAGAAGTATGTAACGGCTTCGGAAGAACTAAAACCATCAACGTATTGGGGAACGCCCGATGCCCGAGCCAACACCATGCAAGCAATTCCCATCAGTGCCCAAGCCCAATAAGCAAGCCGCTGCTGACCAATCTGCCATATCAGTACGCCGAAAAATGGCGTTGCCAGGATGTACCGGCTCATGCCCACAATATCGCCAGCCTGGTAAAACAAAATGAAGTAGCCTGCCCCGGCACTGTAGCCCAAGCAGAACAGCACGGCCTTCGAAACCTTCTTACGGTTCTCCGGCTGGCTGCGAAGCACCGAAACCAGCCAAGCAATGCCCAACGCAGCACAAGCCACTATAGCCAGCAAAGCGATAAGCAGACCTAGGGCATCGAGCCAATGCACGTCAAATCCGGCCGAGGACCGCAAGGGCCAAGTCGGTATCTTATACACGTGCCGCCACAAGGCGTGCACTTTGTAGAATGCCAGCGGGTCGCCGTGCTGTTTGTACTGCATAAGCATCACGGATCCGAGTGCCGCGGCTATTGCGAACAAGCCTGTAGCCAAGTTCCGCAGCAGGCGCCATCCGCTCCGGAACGGCATCCAGCTCAACAGCTCGGCAAATATGTATGCCGGCACAAACAGCGTTGCGGCCGAGCGAGTCAGGCAACACCCGAGTAATCCTACCAGCGTGAGCCATAGCCGCTCACGGTGCAGCCCAGCCAGCAGCATGCCACCAAAAAGGTAAAACATACCCTCTCCGTAGGGCACAGCCGTGAACATCATCAACGGCACCGACAACAGCAGTAAGATCTGTCTGTTTGATAATTGAAACGCCCAGCTCAGGATACCCACCCCTGCGAAGGCGCATGCGCTGTTGAAAGCGCTAATGCCAATGGGCCCGACTTGCAGCAACCGCCAAGTATAGGGGAATAGCGGAAAAAACGCATTCAGCCCCGACTGCGCGGTGGGGTAGCCGCCCTCTTTAATCTGCCGAAACAAATTGGCGTCCCAGGCAAGCAATGATTGTTCGGTAGGCAACCGGTTAACCACCCCCAGCCAGTAAAGCATGGTGTAGGAAGCTATGCAAAATAACACGTGCCCCGCCACTATAATGACGGTCTGCTGCCAACTCCACCGTTGCGGGGCAGCAACCAACTCCTCCGTCGAGCTTCCGGAGGATGAGACAGGTTGCTTACTCACGGGGGCTGATGCTTTCGATTTTCAAATCGTCCATGTATGTGGGGTGCACCTGCTTGTTTTGCCAGAGAAATACCCGAAGCTCATCGGACGCTTGCATGGTATCGGTGGGCAGTATAAATGTCTTGCGAAGCGGAACCCAACTATTGAACCGGTGAATCACTTCCGGGAACTTCAACTCCTGCCACGCCAATCCCTGCCCGCTGCGCAATACCTGCACCACGATAGACGACACAGTACCCGGCTGTGCTACGTACACCCAAGCCCGAACGCGCAGCTCCTTGGGTGTGCCAATAGCTCCCCAGGTTGTTTGGTACATGGCTGCAACATCAACATCGCGCACAACCATGGCTGAGTGACTTCCTGAATGCGCCACGTCCTCCGTGAGCCACTTGGCCGTGTTGGTGGTGTCGGTGATGCCTTCGAAGTCGCTGTAAGAGATGACAGTATCGGGCGCCGGCTTGCAGCTACCCAATGCGACTAGGCAAACGAATGTAAGCCCGGAACACAATCGATATAGCACAGCACTTGTCAAGCTAAGTGTAGGCGCATAAGGTGCCTCTGGCACAAAGCTACCTTAGTTGTTGCAGAGAACGAAACTGCTCCACACCTACCCCCATCCAATCCAGGGCATTCTGGCCGAGCATGCGGGCTTTCACTTCGTCGGGGTAGGGCATGGAGCGGATAAGCTGGCCGGGCTCCAGCTCGCCGAGCGGGAAGGGGTAATCAGTGCCCAGCACGATTTTGTCGGCGCCCACGGTCTTCACCAAATAGTCGAGCATCATGGGGTCGTGCACCAGCGAATCAACCCAAAAGCGCCCTAGGTACTCGCGCGGGTTCACGGGGTTGTCGATGGCGCAGAGGTCGGGGCGCACCTGAAAACCGTGCTCGATGCGCCCTATGGTGGCCGCAAAGGTGCCGCCGCCGTGCGCCACGGCCACGCGCAGCTTGGGCAGCCGTTCCAGCACGCCGCCAAACACCAGCGAGCAAAGCGCGAGGGTGCTTTCGGCGGGCATGCCCACCAGCCACGGCAGCCAGTACTTGGGCATTTTCTGCTGGGCCATCATGTCCCAAGGGTGAATGAACACCGCGGCGCCCAGCTCTTCGGCGGCCGCAAATACCTCGAAAATCTCAGGAGCATCGAGGTTCCAGTCGTTGATGTGCGAGCCGATTTGCACCCCGATCAGACCCAGCTCCTTTACGCAGCGCTCCAGTTCCTTAATGGCCAGCTCGGGGGCTTGCATGGGTATGGTACCCAGGCCGGCAAAGCGGTCGGGATAATCGGCCACTACGCCGGCTAGGTGGTCGTTGAGCAGGCGGCTCAGGTCGAGGGCATCGTGGGGTTTGGCCCAGTAGCTGAACATGACGGGCACGGTGCTCAGCACCTGCACATCCACCCCAAAATGTTGGCACTCGCGCAGGCGCACGGCGGGGTCCCAGCAGTTGTCCTGGATTTCGCGGAAAAACTTGTCGTCCTGCATCATGCGGGCGCAGCACGGCTTATGGTGCTCCAGCCGGATGAAGCCGCCGTAACCGTACCGCTCGCGCAAATCGGGCCACTGCTTGGGCAGGATGTGGGTGTGAATGTCGATGCGCAAGCCGGAGCCAGGCGCGGGCGTAAGCGCGGGAGTTGCGGCCAACGAATGGGAATGGGTGGGAGGCATTGCCGCGGGCGGGTGGGATGACAATGTATGCGGGCGAGGAAACTACTTCGCCGCTGCCGGCGGCTGCATCACGGTGCCGCAGCTGCGGCAGGTGCGGCGCTCTTCGTTTTGCCAGAAGTTGTTCATAATGACGGGCAGTTGCTTCACGATGTCGGTTACTTCGGCAAACTCCTCGTGCAGCTTGGTGCCGCAGTTTTCGCAGTACCATTGAAAGCCATCCAGCTCGCCGGGTTGGCGGTAGCGCTCCACCACCAGGCCCACCGTATTGGCGGGGCGCTGGGGCGAGTGCGGTACCCCGGCTGGCAACAAAAAGATTTCGCCGGCCCGGATGGGCACGTCCACCGGCTGGCCGTCTTCGATAATCTTCAGCGTCATGTCGCCTTCGAGCTGAAAGAAGAACTCCTCGCTGTCGTCGACGTGGTAATCCTTGCGGGCGTTGGGGCCGCCCACCACCATCACGATAAAGTCGTCGTTGCCTTTAAACACCTGCTGGTTGCCCACGGGCGGCTTCAGCAAGTGGCGGTGTTCATCAATCCATTGCTGAAAGTTGAAGGGACGCGTTACGGGCATGGGTGGGAGGTTGGGTGGTGAAGTAATGGAAAGTGGAGAACCGGCACCTGGGCAACGGCTTGCCGCAACCGGGCCGGGCCTGGGGCTGGCCGCGCGCGACTGCGCCGAAACCACCTAGGCCGGGCGGCAATTCCTCAGCCCAACTTACGCAAAACACCCCATTTGGTGCCAATAAGCCGCCGTTTGTCTACTTTCGAGCTTATGCTTTCAGAACAACTCTCGGGGCGCCGCGCGGTGGTGTGCGGCAGCACGCAAGGCATAGGCCGCGCCGTGGCCGAAGCGCTGGCCGCGCAAGGCGCCGCCGTTACCCTTGTGGCCCGCAACGAAGCCCGCCTGCGCGAGGCCGCCGCCGCGCTACCCGCGCACTTAGGGCAGCAGCACGATTGGCTGGTGGCCGACTTCGCCCAGCCCATCGAGGTGGCTGCCCAGATAGCCAGCCACGTGGCCCGCCACCAAGCCACGCATATTCTGGTGAACAACACCGGCGGCCCCGCCGGCGGCCCCCTGCTCGATGCTCCGGTGGATGCGTTGCGTGCCGCCTTCGAGCAGCACGTTATCTGCAACCACCTGCTGGCCCAGGCGTTGGTGCCAGGCATGAGAGCCGCGGGTTACGGGCGCATCATCAACATTATCAGCACCTCCGTAAAACAGCCGCTGCCCAACCTAGGCGTGTCGAATACTATTCGGGGCGCGGTGGCCAGCTGGGCGAAAACCCTGGCCAACGAGCTGGGTGCATACGGCATCACAGTAAACAACGTGCTGCCCGGCGCCACCCTTACCCAACGGCACCACAGCCTGCTGCAGGCGCGCAGCGCCAGCACGGGCCAACCCGTAGAAGACCTCGAGGCTAACATGCTGCGCCTGATTCCGGCCGGGCGGTTTGGGCATTCGGAGGAAGTGGCGGCGGCGGTGGCGTTTCTGGCCTCGCCGGCCGCGGGTTACATCAACGGCATCAACGTGCCCGTAGATGGCGGCCGCACCAGCAGTTTATAATTTCGGTTTGCCTACCCATTCGCTCAACCCGAACTCGGGCATCCGCCTGCTATCGGTGGTAATACCGCTGTACAACGAAGCCGCTACCATTGTGCGGGTGCTGGAGGCGGTGCAGGCGGCGGCGCTACCCGCCGGCATAGCGCGCGAAATAGTCGTGGTCGACGACGGCTCGGCCGACGGCTCGGCCGATGTGGTAGCATCCTACGCCGCCGCCCAACCCGCCCTAGGTGTGCGGCTGCTGCGCCATGCCCACAACCAGGGCAAGGGCGCCGCTTTGCATACCGGCATAGCCGCCGCCACCGGCGACTACATTGTGGTGCAGGATGCCGACCTGGAGTACGACCCGGCCGACTATGCCAAGCTGCTGCAGCCCGTGCTCCGGGCCAACGCCGATGTGGTGTACGGCTCGCGCTTTGTGGGCGGCGAGCCGCACCGCATTCTGTTTTTCTGGCACAGCATCGGCAACAAGCTGCTTACGTTTCTGTCGAACGCGTTCAACGACCTGAACCTGACGGACATGGAAACGGGCGCCAAGCTATTCCGGCGCGAGCTGCTGCAAGGCCTGGTGCTGCAGGAAAAGCGCTTCGGCTTCGAGCCCGAGGTAACCGCCAAAATGGCCCGGGTACCCGGCGTGCGCATCTACGAAGTGGGCGTGAGCTACTACGGCCGCACCTACGCCGAGGGCAAGAAAATTAACTGGCGCGACGGGCTGTGGGCCTTGTGGTGCATTGCGCGGTATGGCTTGTTTAGCTGATACCACCCGGCAAGGCACCACAGATGATTCGCTTAGCCAGGCTCGTTAGCCAGCTTTCTACGCAGCCATGGGCACTGGCCGCTGAGTTGGTTCTGCGCACAAACACGTAGCTTTGGAAGGCCTAACCTACAATAAGCAAGGCATTGGGCAGCATTCTTTGCATCTCTGATCCAATGAATTTATCTCGCCGTACCGCGCACTGGGCCGGTATGCTCGCTGTAATTGTCATCGGGGCTGTCGTGCTGGCTGCGCAGTTCCCCTTTGTGTTAGCGCACCCCGATGAGTATTTCTTCCAGCCCGCCGGCGATGGGCTGCAGAGCTATTATGCTACGGCGTATTATGCCTTTTACGACAAAGGCGCGCACTTCTCGGGCATGAACTATCCCTATGGGGAAAACTTCACTTACCCAAACCTACAGCCTCTGATTGCCTGGGTGCTAGGCGTGCTACAACGCCAAGGGTTGCAGGTAGCTATTCATACCGTAGGCATCACCAACTTGCTTGCGCTGTTGGCTATACTGCTTACGCCACCGGTTATCTACCTAATACTGCGTCGGCTACAGCTTTCGGTAGTCTACTCGGTGTTGCTGGCGGTTCTCATCGGCTTTCTCTCACCCCAAATACAGCGCCTCGGCGACCATATGTCGCTTAGCTATCCGTGCTTGGTTCCGTGGCTTTGGTACTGCATCCTGCGCATCATGGAGGCGCCGCGGCGGTGGGTATGGCACGTTGTGTTTATAGTAAGCAGCCTGCTGACGGGGTTTGTAATGGCTTACTTCCTGGCATGCGGCGCGTTCTTTTTGCTGGCCCATGTGCTGGTTCTCGCCGTGCAGAAAGGCCAGAAACAATGGCGCGACCTAGCCTACATGACCTTGACGGCGTTGCTGCCGCTAATCTTATTTCGTGGATGGCTGTGGTTCACCGACCCCACCACGGACAGGCCGCCGAACCCCTACGGCTTCCTGGTGTATATGACCAAGCCGCGCGGGCTATTTACGCCTGCCCTGGAGCCGATGCGTACCCTCTGGACGTACTTCTTTCCGACCAAGGAAATTAGCTACGAGGCCATGTCTTATGTAGGCTTGGTGGGCACTGGAGTATTGGCTGCGGCCTTATTGCGCGCATTGCGCCACTTGCGCCTACGCCATAAGCAGGCGTTGGCCCTCAGGCGTAGCACACCCCACGACCTGCGCATAAGCTTGTGGGCAGGCGGGCTGCTGGTGCTGTTTGCCGCAGGTATTCCCTTTATCTTCTCGTGGTTTTCCCCGCTGATTGATTACCTCGGTCCGCTGAAGCAGTTTCGTGCCCTGGGTCGTTTTGCATGGCCTTTTTATTACGTGGTTACCACGTACGCAGCCTATTACCTGTACCAGGTACTTCGTTACCAACAGCAGCGCCGAGTTACCCTGCTAGCTGCACCGTGGGTGCCGCTTTTGCTGCTCGTGTGGGGCGGCGAAGCCTGGATCAATATTTCGACCCGCGCCAAGATTGCCGAAGGCGGTGGTGGAGCCCGCTCCTACTTCCGGCCTCCGCATCCTTTGTTGCAACAACTTCAGCAGATTAACCGCTCTGCAGCCGAGTTTCAGGCAATTCTGCCGCTGCCTTACTTCAACAACGGCAGCGACAAAATCTTCCTGCCTGGCTCGCACGAGTCGATTTACGAAGTACACAAGCTGTCGTTGGCCACAGGGCTCCCGCAACTCTCGAGCTACGTTTCGCGCCCTTCGGTTAGCCAAGTGCTCGAGCATGTGCAGCTGCTGAGCAGTCCGTTACTACCCAAGCCATTGCTTCAGCGGTTTCCGTCGCAGAAACCTATCCTGCTGCTGGTTACGCCCACCGGGTTATCCGAGGCCGAACAACGCATCATTGCGTTGGCTAAGCCGTTGGTGCAAACGCCTCAGGCAAGCCTGTACGAGCTGCCATTGGCAGCCCTAGGTGCCACCACTACTCAGCAAGAGCTGCAACGGGGCATCGCGCTGTGGCCTACGCTGCCCGAGCGCCCTAACGGCCTCCGGACTACTACTGGCACAGGCGTTCTGCTGCAAGATTTTGCCCAAAGCGCCGACCGCCGAGGCCGACTTGCCCCGGGCGCTTTATACGAGCCGGCAGAAAAGTTCTCGGTGCTGTACGACGGTCCTGTCCCGGCCCCAGCCGATACCGGTAAGTACGAAGTGAGCCTGTGGATGCACGGCATGATGGACCACAGCTTCGGCAACATGCAGGTGAAGCAGTACATGGGCAACGACATGATCGATCATCAGGTAACCGACGGCCACCGCACCACAGAAATTGACGGCGTTTGGGTACGCGTGGCGGTGCCCATCAGGGTACGTCCGGGCACAACGCGGCTCGAGGTACTCTATGATAATAAGGACCTGCTGGTGGACGATTTGCTTATCAGGCCCATTGATACGGATGTGTACTGGCGTACTGCCGCTGGCCAGCTTGTGCTGAACGGTTACAGGCTAGGGCAATTTCCTCGGAGCGTTGCAAGCAAGTAGGCCAGTTTCGGTCTGACGCCCCCCGTTCTGCCGAATACTTGGTCTTCAGCAGCTAACGCCAATTCGGCACGAATCCAGCTACCACCCGACGACCAGTCCTTTATCACTTACGAAGGCCAACCCGCATGGACATTCGATACGAGGCGCAATACCACCTTCTGGAAGAACAGCACTGGTGGTTTCAGGCAAGGCGCGATTTTGTGTTCGCGCTGGTGCAAGAGCTTGGCCTGGCACCCACCGCCCCCCTGCTTGAGATTGGCTGCTCGGGTGGGCCGTTGCTCCTGCGCCTGCGAGAAAGCGGCTTTTCCAACTTTACCGGCATCGATATTAGCCCCCGCGCCATAGAGCTTGCGCACCGCCGAGGGCTGCCCAATAGCTTTGCAATGGATGCTGCCAGGCTTGACTTTGCAGACGAGAGCTTTGACATCATCATCGCATCCGATGTACTGGAACATATTGAAGACGAAGCTCAAGCCTTACGCGAGTGGCACCGGGTACTGCGTCCGGGCGGAAGGCTGATTGTGTTTGTGCCGGCTTTTCCGATGCTGTGGAGCCAACACGATGTGGTCAACCACCACTTTCGCCGCTACACGCGCAAAACCTTGCTTACCGCTCTGCGCCACGGTGGCTTTTCAATAAGCCGAAGCTCGTATTGGAACGGAGTGCTGTTTGCCCCTGCTCTGCTTGTGCGTGGTATGCAAAGGTTGCTACAGCCCAATGCAACTGCTGCTGAGGCTGCCGATGCCAACGGTGATTTGACCGCTCTTCCCAAGCCCATAAATAACGCTTTACTCAGCCTGCTACGATTCGAGAACAAGCTGCTCAGCAAGCTCGATTTCCCGGTCGGGATAAGCGTTTTTGCCATTGCGCATAAATCTGCCAGCCCCAGGGCAGGCAATGCGTAACGAATATCTTTCGGTACGCGAACCACCTACCTACCTGCCCGCTGTGGACCTCTCCGTCATCATTCCCATCTACAACGAGGAAGCGAACATCCCGACGCTGTACCAGCGCCTGCGCGGCGTTATCGACCCGATGCGGCTGCAATGCGAGTACATCTTCATCAACGATGGCTCGCGCGACCGTTCGCTGGCGCTAATTCATGAGTTGGCGGCCCAGCACGCCGATGTGCGCTACATCAACTTCAGCCGCAATTTCGGGCACCAGATTGCCGTAACGGCGGGCCTCGATTTGTCGCAGGGCGAAGCGGTGGTCATCATCGACGCCGACCTGCAGGACCCGCCCGAGCTGATACCGGAGTTGTACCAGAAGATGCGCGAAGGCTACGAGGTGGTGTACGCCAAGCGCCGCCGCCGCCAGGGCGAAAGCGCCATGAAGCTGTTCACGGCCAAGATGTTCTACCGCATTCTGGCCAACATCACCAACGTTTCCATTCCGGTTGATACCGGCGACTTCCGCATCATATCGCGCAAGGTGGTGGAGGCGCTTAAGCTGATGCCCGAGCAGAACAAGTTTTTGCGCGGGCAGATATCCTGGATCGGCTACCGGCAAACCTACCTCGAGTACGACCGCGCCCAGCGCGCCGGCGGCGAAACCGGCTACACCTACCGCAAGATGTTCCGGCTGGCCCTCGATGGCATTACGGCCTTTTCCGATGTGCCCCTGAAAGCGGCCACGATAATGGGCTTCACGGTATCTGGCGTGGCGTTTTTGGTGCTGCTCTACACGCTCTACGCCCGCTTTATCGCGCAGGAGTACGAACCCGGCTGGCCTTCGCTGATGGTGAGTATTCTGTTCCTGGGTGGTGTGCAGCTGATTGCCGTGGGCGTGATTGGCGAGTACCTGGCCCGCCTCAACAATAACGTTCGCCGCCGCCCGCTCTACATCATTTCCGACACCAACATTCCGGTGGAGCTGAACCCGCAGGCGCTGCCGGCGTCGTCGACGCGCCCGTAAGCGGCTTGGTTGCTTTGCGCTGCCCCCGCCCCGCTTCCGGCCCGGAGCGGGGCGTGGTTGTTACCGGCCCTGGGCGCCCCCGCGCCCGCGGGCACCTAGGGCTGCCATAAACGCCGGGCAGTTTTGGTAGCTTTGGCTCACTCCACCGCCCTGCTTTATGTTTCAGCTCCGCAACTACATTGCCGGCCAGCTGGTAGCGCCGGCTGCCGGCCGCTATCTGCCCAACCTCGAGCCCGCCACGGGCCAGGTGTACAGCCAGGTACCCGACTCCGACGCGCAGGACGTGCAGCTAGCGGTGGAGGCCGCGCAAGCCGCCTGGCCGGCGTGGCGCGCTACCCCGCCCGAGCAGCGCGGCAAGCTGCTGGTGCGCATCAGCGAGCTGATTGAGCGCGACCTGGAACGCCTGGCCCGCGCTGAAAGCATCGACAACGGCAAGCCGCTGAAGCTTGCCCGCACCGTTGATATACCCAGGGCGGCCAGCAACTTCGCTTTCTTTGGCACGGCGGCCCAGCATTTTGCCTCCGAGGCGCACATGCAGGACGGCGTGGCCGTGAACTACACCGTGCGCCACCCCCTAGGTGTGGTGGGCTGCATTTCGCCCTGGAACCTCCCGCTGTACCTCTTCACCTGGAAGATTGCGCCCGCGCTAGCTGCTGGCAACTGCGTAATAGCCAAGCCTTCGGAAGTAACGCCCATAACGGCTTACTTGCTGAGCGAGCTGTGCCAGGAAGCCGGCTTGCCGGCGGGCGTGCTGAATATTGTGCACGGCACCGGCCCCGGCGCGGGGCAGGCTATTGTGGAGCACCCGCACATCAAGGCCATCAGCTTTACGGGCGGCACCAAAACCGGCGAGCATATTGCCCGCACGGCGGCGCCCCTGTTCAAAAAGCTGTCGTTGGAGCTGGGCGGCAAAAACCCCAACATCATCTTTGCCGATTGCGACTTTGAGGCGGCCGTGAACACCAGCGTGCAATCGAGCTTTGCCAACCAGGGGCAGATTTGCCTGTGCGGCTCGCGCATTTTTGTGGAGCGGCCTATTTACGAACAGTTTAAGGCCGCTTTTCTGGAGCGCGTAGCCACGCTTACCGTCGGCGACCCGCTGGAGGAGGCCAGCCGGCAAGGCGCCCTGGTAAGCGAGCCGCACCTGCAGAAAGTGCTGAGCTACATTGAGCTGGCGCACCAGGAGGGCGGCACCCTGCTGGCCGGTGGGCGGCGCGTGCACCTGGGCGGCCGCTGCGCTGGGGGCTACTTCTTGCAACCCACGGTATTCGAGGGCCTAGGTGCCGAGTGCCGCGTAAACCGCGAGGAGGTGTTTGGCCCGGTGGTTACCCTCACGCCCTTCGATACCGAAGAGGAAGTGCTGCGCTGGGCCAACGGCACCGAATACGGCCTGGCCGCCACCCTCTGGACGCGCGACGTGCAGCGGGCGCACCGCGTGGCGCACGCGCTGGAATCGGGTATTGTGTGGGTGAACACCTGGCTGCACCGCGACCTGCGCACGCCCTTTGGGGGCATGAAGAACTCGGGCGTGGGGCGCGAAGGCGGCTTGGAGGCGCTGCGCTTTTTCACCGAGCCCCAAAGCATCACCATCAAGCTATAAACTTGCAGCCACCTAGGCTTTTGCCTGCGTAGCTTGCGGCTTTTCTGTTGAGTTTTTTGGAGCGTTTCGTGCCGGTTTCTACTTCTGCTGCTTCGGGCAAGCCTGCTTGGCAACGCTGGTTGCCCCTGCTGGTGCTGCTGGCCCTGTCGTTTATTCCGCTGTTCTGGCTGCTTTCCAGCCTGCCGGTGCAGCAGTGGGACGAAGCCCGCACCGGCCTGAACGGCCTCGGCATTTGGCTGCACCACGACTGGATTGTGCTGCGCCACCTAGGCCAGCCCGATTTATGGAACGGCAAGCCGCCGCTGTGGCCGTGGCTGCTGGCCATCAGCTTCAAGTTGTTTGGCCCCAACGAGCTGGGCTTGCGGTTACCATCGGCGCTGGCGGCCCTGGCTACGGTGCTGTTGGTGTACCGCGCGGGCCACTACTGGCTGGGCAGCCGCCGCGCCGGGCTACTGGCGGGCCTGGTGCTGCTCACCAGCCAAGGCTACGTAACGCTGCACGTTACCCGCACCGGCGACTACGACACGCTGCTTACGCTTTGGGCCACGGCCGGCGCGCTTAGCTGGCTGCATTACCTGCGCACCGGCACTACGCGCTGGGCCTGGCTTACGGGGGGGGCGTTTGCGCTGGCGGTGTTTACCAAGGGCATTGCCGGCGCGCTGTTTGGCCCTGGGCTTATCATCGCCGTGGCGCTTACCCGGCAGTGGCAGCGCCTGCGCCAACCCGCACCTTGGTTGGCAGCTAGCTTGATATTGGTTACGGCTGCTGGGTGGTACACCGTGCGCGAGCTTGCCGCCCCAGGCTACCTGCAGGGCGTGTGGGCTTACGAAGTAGGCGGCCCCGCCGGCGCGCAGCTTGAGGAACACTATCACCCGTTCGAGTGGTACATCAGTCTGCTGGCCGAGCGCAAGTTCACGGCTTGGCTGCTGGCGGCGCTGCTGGGTTGGCTGATCGGGTTCTGGCAACCGCAATACAGCCCGGGGTGGTGGCTTAGTCGCTTTACGGCGGCGGTAGCTGTAAGCTTTTTGCTGAGCATTTCGCTGGTGCAAACGCGCCTGGAGTGGTACGATGCCCAGGTATACCCGCTGCTGGCCTTGCAAGCGGCGGCCGGCTTGGTTTGGACGGGACGGGCCCTGGCGGCGCACTTCGGCCGGCAACCCAGTGAGCTGATGCGCCTGGGCGGGGTGCTGGCCATTGCCGCTTTCCCGTACCTGGCGCAGTGGCAGCACATCCGTTCGCTGCACAAGCACCGCCTCGATCGGGCCCAGCTCTTGTACGGCCGCCACATACAAGCGCAGGCCGCGCAGCTACCCGCGCTGCGCCAGTACACGCTGGTAACCGATGCCACCTTCAACGACAGCCCCGAGTTTTACCGCACGGCCGCCGAAATGCAGTACGGCCACCGCGTAGAGCGGCTGGCCTCTTGGCAAACCGATAAAGGCTACCCCGGCCAAATCATCATCGCGTGCGGCAGCCAGGCCGGGCGTTATTGGCTGCAGCAATACCAAACGCAGGTGCTGCTGCAAACCGACTCGTGCCAAACCCTGCGCCTGCTGGCCCGCAAGCAGCCCTAGGTAATGGGCTAGCGCAAACGCTCCAACAGCTGCTCCAGGTCGCCGAGGGTGCTTTCCTTGAACTCGAGCGGGGGTACGGGGCCGCTGCCGGGCACTACCTCGCGCATGGCCACGTAGGGGCTGCCGTTGAAGTAGCGCAAACCCACCAGCACGGCCCGCTGCTGCGCCGGCACTTGCGCAAACGAGTACCCATCGGCCTGCCGCTCGCCCTCCAGGATTACCGGCGAATCGGGGTACACCAGGCGCACGGTGGTGTGCTCGTCCACATCGGCCGCTACCGTGAAGGACGTGGTTTGGTTGGCCGTGCGCCAGGGCCGCAGGCAGGTAAGCCAGCCCAGGCGCCCGCTCCGGAACATCGAGCCGGGCTCCGGGGCAGGCTCGGCGGGAGTTGCAGGCGCAGCCGGCATTTCGTGGGCCGCGGCCGAAGCGGCCACGGCCGTGCTTTCGGCGGAGGCTACGGCGGCATCGTTCAGCGCGAAACGAATGGGCACCACCATCTTCACCTTCACGGCCTGGCTGCCTTGCCGGCCGGGCAGCCAGTGCCCCGACGACTGTTGCAACACCCGCAAGGCTTCTTCGTCGCAACCATCGCCCAGGCCGCGCAGCACCTTGGGGGTAAGCACGCGGCCGGCTTCATCCACCACAAACGAGGCAAACACAAAGCCTTCGGTTTTGCGCTCGGCGGCGGTGGCCGGGTAGCGAACCAGGCGGCTCAGGGCCTCGGGGCCGTTGCCGTAGCTGGGCATGGTTTGGGCTTCGCTGAGCACCTCGTCCTCGTCGGCGGGTACGGGTGCGGCAGCCCAGCGCTTGGGCGTGCGGCCGGGGCTGTGGTACAGCTGCAGGCCGGGGTGGCGCTGCTCGCTGGGTACTACCAGCTCCAGGGCTCGGCCTTCGGCCAGGCGCAGCTGCTGCCCGCGGGCGGTGGTGGCGCGCACCAGCAGCATGCCGCTGGCCTGCAGCGCGTCGCCGCTCACGCTCATGCTCACGCAGTTCGAGAGCAGCAAATCGGTAAGCGAGTAGCATTCTTTCAGCTCAACCCACACCGGGCCCCTAGGTGCTTGCTGGCGCGCATCAACCAAGGCATTGGCCGGAATGCGCACTACGGTGCCTTCACGCCCGCGCACTTCGGCGGGCTGCGTAGGGTCGATGCGGAAAAACTCGCTCGGCTTTAGGGTCAGGTCGAACAGGCGCGCTTCGCTGGGCGGCGGAGCAGCCGTATCGAGCACCGTGGGGCGGCGCACGGCCGCGTAGCGAATCAGCGGGGCTTTGCGGTTGGTGGCCTGCCGCAGCTGGTGCCAGGTTACTTGCGTAGGTTGCTCCGCAACGGCTTCGGCACCTAGGGTATCGTCGTTGGCTACGGCATCGGCTTGTTGCGCCGCGGTGGCCTCGGCTTTGGCGGCCGGCTCGCGCTGGCAGCTGCTCAATACCCCAACCCCGAGGGTTACGCCTACTAGTGCCGTTTTCAGTGTAAGCTTACGCATGGCGGGGTTGTACGCAAAAGTCACCTGAAAGGAAACGGCCCGGAGCAGGTTTTCTTATGAAAACAAAAAATCCTTCTCTTGGCCGAGCGGGTTGGCAGCGGTGCACGGGGCACGAGCTACCTAGGGCTCAGCTCAAAAGAAGGACTTTTTATTGGAAAAATTACCCTTTTACAGGTTCTGCTGCAGGAAATTTGTCATCTGCCGGAACAGGTGCAGGCGCGTGCTGCCGCCGTAGATGCCGTGGTTGCGGTTGGGGTAGTACAGCTGCTGGAAGTCTTTGTTGGCCTTGATGAGCGCATCGGTAAAGGCTACCGAGTTCTGGAAGTGCACGTTGTCGTCGCCGGTACCGTGCACCAGCAGCAGCTTGCCTTTCAGCTGATTAGCGAACTGTACGGGCGAGTTTTCGTCGTAGCCTGAGGGGTTTTCCTGCGGGGTTTTCAGGAAACGCTCGGTGTAGATGGAGTCGTAGTAGCGCCAGGTGGTTACGGGTGCTACCGAGATGCCCACCTTAAACAAGTCGGCGTTTTTGGTAACGGCCAAGGCCGAAAGGTAGCCGCCGAAGCTCCAGCCAAAGATGCCGATGCGCGATTTGTCGGCCCAGGGCTGCGCGCCCAGGTACTTGGCCGCCTCGCCCTGGTCGATGGTTTCGAGCTTGCCCAGCTGGCCGTACGTAACCTTTTTGAAGGCCGCGCCGCGCCCGCCGGTGCCGCGGTTATCCACGATGGCCACCACGTAGCCTTGCTGCGCCAGCATCTGAAACCAGGTGTAGTAATCGACGCTGTTCCACTTATCGAGCACCTTCTGCGAGCCGGGGCCGCCGTACAGGAACATCAGCACCGGGTACTTTTTGCCGGCCTCCATGTTGGCGGGCTTGATGGTGGTACCGTTCAGCTGCACGCCCTCCGAGGTTTTGAACGAGAAGAACTCCTGCGGCACAAAGCCATAGTCCTTCATGCGCTGCTTCAGGGCGGCGTTGTCTTCGAGCACCTTCACGGCTTTGCCATCCTGGGCGGTGCGCAGGCTCACGGTAACCGGCTCGTTGGCGGCGGTGTGGTAGTTGAGGTAGTAGCGGAAATCGGGGCTCATGTTCACCACGTCGGTGCCGCCACCACTTTCACCTAGGCGCTGCTTGCCTTTGCCTTTCAGATCGACGCGGTAGAGGTGCCGCTCGAACGGCGAAGCTTCGGCTGAGAGGTAGTAGGCCAGGCCTTTGGCTTCATCCACGCCCAAAAACTCCGACACATCCCAGTTGCCCTGGGTTAGCTGCTTCACCAGCTTGCCCTTCATGTCGAAGAGGTAGAGGTGGCGGTAGCCGTCGCGCTCCGAGCTGATGATGAACTGCTTGCCGTTTTTGAGGTAGCGCAAATCGTCGGTTACTTCCACGTACGCTTTGTCGGTGTCCGTCCAGGCTACCGAGCTTTTGCCCGTGGTGGCATCGGCGTGCAGAATCTCGAGCTTGTTCTGCAGGCGGTTCATGCGCTGGATGCTCAGCAGGTTGGGCGTCTGCGTCCAGAGGATGCGCGGAATGTACTGATCGGTTTCCGGGCCGATGTCCATTTTGGCCGTGCGACCGGCCGCCACGTCGTACACCGATACCGTTACCACCGAGTTCGGCTCGCCGGCTTTGGGGTACTTATAGCGGTAGTCCTTAGGGTAGAGCGGGCCCCACTCCTGCATGTTGTACTCGGGCACGCGGCTTTCGTCGAAGCTGATGAACGCCACCTGCCGGGAGTCGGGCGACCATTGGAAGGCTTTCGATACCTCAAATTCCTCCTCGTACACCCAGTCGCCGCCGCCGTGGATGAGCTTGTTTACCTGGCCATCGGTGGTGATGGGGGTTTCCTGCATGGTCTGCAAGTCAACCACAAACAGGTTGTTCTGGCGCATGAAGGCCACGCGGCGGCCGTCGGGCGAGAAGGTGGCGTAGCTCTGCTTGCCCCCGGCGCTGAGCGGCACCAGCTTTTGGCCGGCGCGGTCGTACACGTAGTAATTGGCCTTGCTGGAGCGGCGGTAAATCGGCTCCACATCGGTGCTGAAGAGCATTTTCTGCTCGTCGGCGTTGAACTCGTAGCCCTCCACGGCAATAGGCTGCTGCGCACCTAGGGGCCGTAGCTGCTGGGCCGATACGAGGGTTTGCGTGGCCTGGCCGGTGGTTACGTCGTGCTGCACCACCTCGCCTTTGTCGAGCGAGGAGTAGTAGCGGCCGTCGCGCATCCAGTTAAAGCCCTGCACCTGCTTGGGCGCGAAGGTGCCTTTGGCCCAGATATCTTCGAGGGTGATGGACTGGCGCTGCTGCGCCACCGCCGGTGCCGCGGGCACCAGCACGGCCACGGGCGCACTGCTCAGCAGCAGGCCAGCCGCGAGGCCGAAGGTCTTGAATCGGTGGGTCATGTAAGAAAACTCAGTAGCGGCGTTAAAGGTACACAAACACCGCCCGCCGCCCTAGGTGCCGCCGTTGGGCTTACCAATGGCCGGCTTGCTGCCCTAGGTACGCAAATCGGCCGCTTTCCCCGACCTTTGGTTTCAGCTATGCGTTTACGCCTCGTTTACCTTTTGCTTCTGCTCGCCCCTGCCCTGCTCGGCAGCTGCGGCGGGGCCGATCCGTCGCCGGCGCCGTTCCTGGATTTCATCTCGGAAGGCACGCTGCTGACCAATACCCGCGCCACCACGCCCGGCGACACCTTTCGGACGCGCACGTTTGCCGAAGTGCGCGAAAAGCAGCGCAGCCCCAAGCTGCGGCGCTTCAGCATTGGGGTGCAATACTCGGTCCGGCTGAACAACCAGGAGGCGCGCGTGGAGGAGCCCGAGCGCCTGTACCTCGATACGCTCATCAGCGGCCGCGACTTTTTCCTGTTCAGCAACCGCCTAAAAACCAGCAATATTTCGGGCCGCGAAACCTGGACCTACCGCGTGGAGGACGCCGAGGGCCAAACCACCCGGCGCAGCTACGTGCTCACCGTGCGCCAGCCCGACTCCATCCGGACGTGGCTGAGCTACTCGGCCCGGCTCGAACCCTCGGTGCGCCGCACCAGCCTCGCCGCCGTGGCCACCTCGCGCGGCCTGGTGCTGCCCGCCCACGCCACCGACGCCCGCGGGTTTCAGGAGCTGATTGACCTGGTGTACGTGCCCAACGGAACCGCACCCACGCTGGCCTCGCCCACGGCCCCCGCGGCCGAAACCGCCCCCAACCTGAAGGTGCGGAGCTGGGCCACGCGCCGCAACACCGGCCTGCAGCTTACGGCCCTCACGCCCGCGAGCTTCAACCAGATTAACTCCGACGTGGCTATTACCGCTGCCGTGGCAGCGGCCGGCAACCGCGTCGGCTCCCTGCGCGTGCAAAAGGATCAGGTGCTGGCTTTCCGGACGGCCGATAACAAAGACGGCCTGCTGCTGGTGCGCGAAGTGGGCACCGTAAGCCCCATTGCCGTGGTGCTCGATGTGAAAGTAAACCGCTGAGCCCTAAGTGCTCAGCCTGCCCGCAACCGCAAAGGGGCAGCGCCGACATCGGCGCTGCCCCTTTGCCATTAGCGGGCCCTAGGTGCGCGGCTTAAAACTGCAGGCCCAGGGTAAGGGTGGTGTTGAGGCGGTTGCCCTGCACTTTCACCACGGGCTGCGAGTTGTCGGCCAGGGTGTAGGGCGAGTAGTACCGGTCGCTGAGGCCGTACACGCCGGCCAAGTCGAGGCTCAGGTTTTTCTGGCGCAAGCCCACGCCGCCGGTAAAGAACTGCTGCGTGCGGTCGAAGTCGCTGCTGCGGTACGGGTCGCCGTAGTTGGCGTAGCCCAGGCGCAACCGGAAGGCATCGAGGCGGGCTTCGCCGCCCACGCGCACGTTCACGGTGTTGCGGTACTGGCGGCCAATGGCATCGTTTTCAGCCGAAAAGCTGTAGCTGCTGCCAAACTCCAGGTTCGAGTCGCCGCGCAGGCGGGCCTGGCTGTAATCGAGCAGCTCCACATCGGCCGACACGAAGCCGTACTTGCCGATAACGGCGGCCGCCCCGGTATTCAGGCGCCACGGGGTGGTAAGGCGGTAGCTGTAGCGCCCCAGGTCGGCATCGGTGGCTACGGAGGCCGAGCTGATATTCTGCCCATCAACCCGCAGCGGCTCTTTAAACGTCACGTCGAGCGAGGTTTGGTAGGTATCGTCGAGCTGAAAGGCCGTGGGCGACTGCGCCGAGGCTCCGAGGCGCAGCCAATCGAGCGGGCGGTAAATCACGCCCAGGCGCACGTTGAAGCCGCTGCCCCGGGTTTCTACCTCGTCGCGCAGCACCAAGGAGCCAAACGAGCGGCTGGTGCCCACTTCATCGGCCTCGCGCAGCTCGCGCGTGGAGTTGAAGCGCGTGGTAACGATGCCGAGCCCGCCCCCGATGTAGAGCTTGTCGCGGTAGCTGCCGCCGTAGCCCACGTCGAACTGGGTTTGCGAGCCGGTGTTCAGCACGGTTTCCTCTTGCCGCACCACCGAGCGGCGCAGGGCCGAGGGCGTGTTCACGACGTAGTTGCCGTTGGGCAACCGGTCGTAGTTCACGAGGTAGGCGCCGTAGGCCAGGCCGTCGAGCGTGGCGTATTGGTTATCCGCGAATTGCTGGTCCACGTCGTCGTACACATCACCCAGGCTCTGGCCGGCACCGGCCCTAGGTTCGCGGAAGCGTTGGAACAGCGAACGGTTGTCGGCAATGTTACTGCGGTAGTTGAAGCTGGCGTTGAAATCGTTGACGCGCGTGAAGCCGAAAGCCAGCGTGCCGCCGCGCCAGGGGTTGTTGTCGCTATCGGGGCGGCGGTTTACGAACACCAAGCCCGCGTTGGCCAGGTGCACGCTGTTGCGCCCGTCGGAAAGGCTTGGCGCGCCCTGCACGTTGCTTACCTGCGCCTTGCTGCTGCCAAGGCCCAGGCCCGGCGAAAACGTAAACTCCGAACGCTGATACAAACCCAGGCCGGCCGGGTTGCTGCTGAGGTTGTTGAGGTCGGCACCTAGGGCTACGTTGGCGCCCCCAATGGCCTGCGTACGGGCCGTGCCGCCAAACTGCAGCCGCGAGTACCGGAGCGCATCGGCTTCGGATTGGGCAAAAAGAGGGCTGGCCAAGCCCAGCAAGGCCAGCCCCACGAAGTATTGTTTCATAGCTGAGAGAAGAACTCCGAAAGCGTTAGCAAGGAAGGCGCTGCTTAATCAACACGGCCACGGCCGCCGCGGCTACCGCCGCCGTTGCTGCCTCCGCTATTGCCGCCGTTAAACCCGCCGCTGCTGTTGCCGCGGTCGTACGAGCGCGTGGGCGCCTCGTAAGAACGCTGCGGAGCTTCGTAAGAGCGTTGGGGCGCGTCGTAGCTACGGGGGCGTTCGGGCGCGGGCGAGCTGTAGTCGGCGGCACGCTCGCGGCGCGGGCGCGGCTGCGAGTAATCTACCTCGCGTTGCGGCTGGCCGGCAGGGCTGCCGCCCTCGTCGATGCGGCTGCGGCGCCGGTCGTAGCCGGTGCTGGCGGGCTGATCGGCAGTAGTGCCCGACGGGATGCGGCCACCGCCCTCGGCGGGCACGGTGCCCCCTTCCACGATGCGGTACAAGCGGCCCCGGCCGGGTTGAGGGGCAGTAGTAGTGGTGCTGCCTCCCGTAACGGGGCCGGTGCTGGGTGCATCCTCCACGCGGCCGCGGGCCCGCGGCGTTGCGGGTGCTGCGGAGCCGGGCACAGTGCCGGTGTTGGCCATGCGGCCACCGGTGGGCCCATCTACGCGCGGGCGGCCAGCGCCCGTATCACCGGCGTTGATGGCCTCCACGCCCCGGTCGCGGCGCGGGCGGTAGTTTGCGTTGCGGCCATCGTTGCCAATGCCACCCCAGTTGCGGTTGCGGCCGCCCCAGCCCCAGTTGTTGCCGTAGTAATTGGAGTAGTAGCCGTCGTAGAAACCGCGGTAGTAACCGCCGTAGCCCCAGCCGGCACCGCCCCAGCCCCAGGGCCGGTACGGGTTATAAAAGCCACCCCAGCGGTTGCCCCACCCTAGGTTGATGTTCACGAAAGAGCCACCGCCCCAGCCAGGCCCCCAGAACGGGTCGTAGCCCCAGGGCCGGCCGTAAATGTCGTAGCCGTAATAGAATGGGCTGGGGTTGTACCAGTAGTAGTCGATGTAGGCGTAATCGTAGTAGCCCAAGCCAAAGCCGCGGTAGCCGGGCTGGTGAAAGCGCCGGATGCGAGCCGAGTACGAATAATCGTAATCCTCGGCGTAATACTCGTCGGAGGCGCTGCCCCGGGGCCGGGCGCTGCCGTCGCGGTACTCGGGGTTAGCTACGGCATCAGGGTCGTCGGCGGCGGCGCCTAGGTCGGCGGGGCCGGATTGCGTCGAGGCCGTTACGATTTCGGTGGTCCGGTCCTTCGATGAATAGTACACCCCGTCCGGCTCGGTGGTAGTGGTCGTTTGCGCGACCGTGCAGCCACCTAGCGTAAGCAGAGCCAAGGCGGGCACTAGGGTTGCAGGTATATGTTTCATGGCAGCGTGCGCAGAAAAGGTAAGGACCGGTAAGTAAAGAACGAGCGTGGGGTAGGCTTGTTTGCGCCGACGCGCCCGTGGCGGAGCGGAATGCTCCGTTTTAATAACGTATTTTGGGGCCGAAACGGTGCCCGGTTTCTACTCTCAAATCTTGTACCAAAACCGGGAACTATTTTCCTTCTCTAAGATACTCCGATATGAGCAAACAGTTGCCCAAGCGCAGCGAAGATTATTCCCTGTGGTACAACGAGTTGGTGAAGCGCGCCGGCCTGGCCGAAAACTCCGCCGTGCGGGGCTGCATGGTCATCAAGCCTTATGGCTACGCCATCTGGGAAAAAATGCAGCGCACCCTGGACGACATGTTCAAGCGCACCGGCCACCAGAATGCGTACTTCCCGCTCTTCGTACCCAAAAGCTTGTTTGAGGCCGAAGAGAAAAACGCCGAGGGCTTTGCCAAAGAGTGCGCCGTAGTTACCCACTACCGCCTGCAAACCGACCCCGACAACGCGGGCAAACTGCGCGTCGACCCCAATGCCAAGCTGGAAGAAGAGCTGGTGGTGCGCCCCACCTCGGAGGCCATCATCTGGAGCACGTACAAAGGCTGGATTCAGAGCTACCGCGACCTGCCGCTGCTTATCAACCAGTGGGCCAACGTGGTACGCTGGGAAATGCGCACGCGCCTGTTTCTGCGCACGGCCGAGTTCCTGTGGCAGGAAGGCCACACCGCCCACGCCACCGACGCCGAAGCCCTGGCCGAAACCCGCCAGATGCTGGACGTGTACGCCGAGTTTGCCGAGGAGCACCTGGCGCTGCCCGTGGTAAAAGGCGTGAAGACCGAAAACGAGCGGTTTGCCGGGGCCGTCGAAACCTACTGCATCGAGGGTTTGATGCAGGATGGCAAAGCTTTGCAAGCCGGTACCTCGCACTTCCTGGGGCAGAACTTCGCGAAGGCATTCGACGTGAAGTTCCAGACCAAAGACGGCGGCCTGGAGCACGTGTGGGGCACCTCGTGGGGCGTGAGCACGCGCCTGATGGGCGCCCTGGTAATGGCGCACTCCGACGACGAAGGCCTGGTGCTGCCGCCCAAGCTGGCACCCATTCAGGTGGTTATCGTACCCATCTACAAAACCGGCCAGCTCGACGAGCTGCTGGAGCGCATCCGCCCGATTCAGATGGGCCTGATTGCGCGCGGCATTTCGGTGAAGGTGGACGACCGCGACACCGAGCGCCCCGGCTTTAAGTTTGCCGAGTGGGAGCTGAAAGGCGTGCCCGTGCGCCTGGCCGTAGGTGCCCGCGACCTCGACAACGGCACCGTGGAGGTGGCCCGCCGCGACACCAAGGAGAAGATGAACCTGCCGCTGGCCGATATCGTGAACAGCATCGACCAGCTGCTGCAGGACATTCAGCAGAACATCTACCGCAAGGCCCTGCGCTTCCGCGAGGAGCACACCACCCGCGTGGAGAGCTACGAGGAGTTCAAGCAAGTGCTCGATGGCAAAGGCGGCTTTGTGCTGGCCCACTACGACGGCACCTCCGAGACGGAGGAGCGCATCAAGGAAGAAACCAAAGCCACCATCCGCTGCCTGGCCCTGGCCGAACCCGACGAAGAAGGCGTGTGCATGGTAACGGGCAAGCCCTCGACGCGACGCGCCCACTTTGCCCGCGCGTACTAAGCCCTGCGGCTTCGGCGCGGTGTGCTCGCCGAGTAGCCCATTACCGAAACGGCCCGTTGCCACCTAGGCAACGGGCCGTTTCGGTGATGGGCACCTAGGGCTTAGCGCGCCTGCCCGATGGCGTTGCGCAGCTCGTCGTCGGGGAGGTTGTCGAACCAGTCTTTGGCCAGCTCCAGGCGCACGGTTTGGGCGCCGCCGCTGGGCGTGCACACCACGGGCACGGTGCCGGCGTCGGATTCGGAGCGTTCGGTGGCTTCGGCGGCGGCTTGGCTATCCACGCCGGCGTAGGCTTGCACGCACGTCCAGGTGGTGTTGTCGGGGGTCGTGATTTCGCGTTGTTGCATCATGCGGCTGCTTACGCAACGCCCTAGGTGCGGGGTTGGCCCATGAGCCCCGGCACCTGCCGGCCGCCGCCGGGCCCAACCGGACCTAGGGCATCGGCCGCCACAAAAACCCGCGCCCGCGGCGCAAAAAGCTACGGAAGAATAGCTAACTAACCCCGCCTAGGTGCTTTGTGCGTATCTTTCTGTAGGCATCTTACCCCCGTTGTCATGGACTGGTTTCTGATTGTCGTTTTGCTGGTGTTCGGCGCCGCGTTTCTGGTGGCCGAAGTGCTGCTCATTCCCGGCACCACCATCGTGGGGCTGGCCGGGTTCATCCTGCTCACGGTGGGTATCTGGCTGAGCTACCGCGACCTGGGCTCTACCACGGGCCACGTTATTCTGGGCACCTCGCTGGTACTCACGGTGGCGCTAGTATGGTACGGGCTGCGGCCGCAATCCATCAACCGCTTTGCCCTAACCGAGCGCAACACCGCCCGCGTGGATGATGTGCGCCACGCCGGGGGCGTGGAGGCCGGGCAGGTGGGCCGGGCCTTGTCGGCACTGCGGCCGGCGGGCACGGTGCTGTTCGGCGACGAGCGGCGCGAGGCCACCACCCGCGGCGAGTTTGTGGCTGCCGGCGCGGTCGTGCGCGTGCTGGGCATCGAGCAAAACCGCATTGTGGTGGCGGTGGCGTAGCGGGTTTCTCAGGGAAATGCGCTAACTACGGCCAGCAATATTTCTGGTCATGAACGAGTTTCCCATTATCCCCATCGTGCTGGCGGGCGTCGTCCTGCTGGTGTTTCTCTACTTCTTCCCGATCAGCCTCTGGATTACGGCCATCTTCTCGGGGGTGCGGGTAGGGCTGTTTCAGCTGGTGCTGATGCGCGTGCGCAAAGTGCCGCCCTCGCTGATTGTGAATTCGCTGATTACGGCCACCAAAGCCGGCCTCAACATCACGGCCAACGACCTCGAAACGCACTACCTCGCCGGCGGCAACGTGCCCACGGTTATCAAGGCGCTGATTTCGGCCGATAAGGCCAACATCCCGCTCGATTTCAAGCAGGCCACCGCCATCGATCTGGCCGGCCGCGATGTGTTCGAGGCCGTTACCACGTCCGTAAACCCGAAGGTCATCAACACGCCCAACGTGGCCGCCGTGGCGCAGGATGGCATCCAGCTTATTGCCAAAGCCCGCGTAACGGTGCGCGCCAACATCTCGCAGCTGGTGGGCGGCGCCGGCGAAGAAACCATTCTGGCCCGCGTGGGCGAAGGCATCGTAACGAGCATCGGCTCGTCCATCTCGCACAAAGAGGTGCTCGAGAACCCCGATAAAATTTCGAAGCTGGTGCTGCAGAAGGGCCTCGATGCCGGCACGGCATTCCAGATTCTGTCCATCGACATTGCCGACGTGGACATTGGCGAGAACATCGGTGCCAAGCTGCAAACCGACCAGGCCTCGGCCGACTTGCGTGTGGCCGAAGCCCGCGCCGAAGAGCGCCGCGCCATGGCCGTGGCTATGGAGCAGGAAAACCGCGCCAAAACCCAGGAAGCCAAAGCCCGCGTGGTGGAGGCCGAAGCCGAAATTCCGAAGGCCATTGCCGAAGCTTTCCGCACCGGCAACCTAGGCATTATGGACTACTACAAAATGCGCAACATTCAGGCCGACACCGACATGCGCGACTCCATTGCCAACCCTGGCGGCAGCAGCGGCACCAAGCCCGGCGGGCCCAGCGCCACCTAGGGCACCGGCCGTTGCCTTGGCTGTCATTGCGAGCAAAGCGAAGCAATCTTTCCTCTCGCGGTACAACCGTTCAGCCAGCACAAACCGAAAACCGCACCGCCCGAATCCTGCTACCAGGGTTCGGGCGGTGCGGTTTTAGCCCTAGGTGGTTTTTGCTTAGTGCTGGCTGACAGGTCGTACCCCGCGCAGGACCGATTGCTTCGCTTTGCTCGCAATGACAGCGGGCCGAACGGTTGCTACTTCTTGGTAATCACGAACTCCACGCGGCGGTTGAGCTTGCGGGTTTCTTCCTGCTCGTTCGAGGCAATGGGCTTGGTGTCGCCGTAGCCTTGGGTACTGATGCGGTTGCCCGGAATGCCCTTCGACACGAGGTACTTCTTCACCTCGTTCACGCGGTCGACGGAGAGCTTCATGTTCAGGGCCGGGTCGCCTTGGTTGTCAGTGTGGCCGTCCACCCGGATTTCCATCTGCGGGTAATCCTTCATGATGCGCACGAGGCGCATCAGCTCGGGGTAGGAGCTTTCGCGCAGGTAGTACTTGCTCTGGGCGAAGAAGATGTTGTTGAGGCGGATGGTTTGGCCCACCTCGAACGGAATCAGGAACAGATCCTGGGTTTGCTCGGAGTACTTCTGGCGGTCGGTTACGTCGAGGTTCTGGTCTTCCGAAAGGTAGTTTTTGGCGTCGGCGCGGTAGCCGTAGTGCGCGCCCGCGGGCAGCACAATGGTGTAGGAGCCGTCGGTGGGGTTGGTTTCTACCACGCCAATTTCCTCGCCGGTAATCAGGTTTTCGTAGCGCACGGTGGCCGTTACGGGTTTGCGCGTTACGGCATCGAGCACGCGGCCGCGCACCAGCGCTACCACCTCGGGCTTGTTTTTGGGTGCAAGGCTGATGCGGAAGATGTCGCGCGAGTCGTCGGTGCCGTTGCGGTCCGAAACCAGGTAGGCATCGTCGCCGGCTGCCGAGAGCGTGAAGTAAGCATCGGCCGCGGGCGAGTTGATGCTCGGCCCTAGGTTGCGCGGCTTGCTCCAGTTCGTCCAGGAGTTATCGAGGCGCTTGGCGTAGAAGATGTCGCTCTTGCCGTAGCCTTTCAGGCCCTCCGAGGCGAAGTACAGCGTTTTGCCGTCGGAGGCTAGAAAAGGGGCAAACTCGGCGCCCTTGGTGTTGATGTTGCTGCCAAGGTTGGTGGGGCGGCTAAAGGAGCCGTCATCCTGCCGGAAGCTCACGTACAAATCCTGCTGCCCTTTGCCGTCTTTGCGGTCAACGGCCATCAGGAGCTGCTTGCCCGAGGCGGTCAGGAAGAAGTCGACGTTTTCGGGGTCGTCGTTGTAAAAGTCCTGGATGTTCAGCTTTTCCGGCACCGTCCAGCCGTTGCGGGTGCGGCGCGTAATGCTGGCCCCTTTGGGGTCGAAGGAGCCATCGGGCTTGTAAATGCTGATGAGCACCGCGGTGTTGCCATCGGCCGATACCGAGGCCACGCCGTTGCCCCACGCCGTGTTGATGGGCGCCCCGATGTTTTTGGCCGGGCTCCAGGCTTTGGTTTTGGCGTTGCTGAGCGTGGCATACCACACGTCCTGTGGGTCGCGGGCGCCGCCGTTGTTCTGGGGGCTGCCCTGCCGGGCGAAAAACAGCGTACGGCCATCGGGGGCAATTACCGGGCGTACCTCCGTAAACTTGGTGTTCACGGTGGGCCCTAGGTTCACCATGGCCGAGTCGAAGGAAATGCTCTCGGTGGGTGCCGCCCGGAAGTCCTTTTTCACCATCACGTCGGTCACATCGGCCACGCCAATGGCGTCGATCTGGTTGACGCCGTTCACCTTGGCCGTATTCAGGGTTACCACTACGCCAATGGTGCGGTAGGTACCCGGCGCAAAGGTTACCTGCAGCGTCCGGAACACCTCGGGCAGGGGGCCGGGGCTGGGGTTGTCGTATACCTCGTGCCGCTCGTTGCGGGTATCTACCAGCTCAATTTTGGTGATGGAGCCGGGGTTGAAGTTCTCTACGATGGTAACCTGCCGGGCCACCACCGATTTGGCGAATTTTACCTCGATAAACTCCTTGGGCCCCTCCTTTTTCGGAATCCAGCCGTTGTTGCTGATCTGCCCCAGGGGCAAAGCATCGGGCTCGCCCAGCACTTTTTCGGGCGAAAACGCCTCCTTGCCTTCGGCTTTCTGCGACGATACCTCCACTACTTTGGAAGCCCAAACCGCGTGTTGCGCGCTGGCCGCGCTGCTTGTTCCTATTAATGCACCAAACGTCAGGATGAATGTGCGTATGCTCATACAGTTGCTAGCAAATCAGAAGGCCCAGGTGAAGGCAACCAAGCGGTGCGTCAAAGTCGACAGTTCCCCAAAGACGTCCGTAAGTGGATTCAAGTTTCGGCCGGGCCGAAAAGCGGCTTCAAAAGTAGTGCATCCGGGCCGCAGCCGCCACCACACGATGATGCGACTTCGGCAGGCGCAAGCCCCGGCCCGCAGTACATCAACGGTGCGATGCGCAATCAATATATAACTCTGCCAAGTTTTTTCTACACCTATTTTCAGCACAAGGTTGGTACAAGCGCCGGTGGGCCTGCCCGCTGTTGCGGGGCCGGGCACCTAGGCGCCCTTGGGCGGCGGGTGTAAAAAATTGCCGCGAGGGCGCGCTGGCAAGAGTCCCTTTGGCCCCGCCGCGTGGGGCGGCCTAGGGCACCGCAGCGGCCGCATGCTGCTGGCGCCGAGCTGCAAAGCCCGCTGCAAGGCTGCGGTTCGGGGCCGAAAATGGGCTTATTGAAAGCAGAAAATGTCAGCTGTCAGCGGGGGCCAAACGCGTGGGTGCAAATGGCACTGAACCAACTATGCAAACGTTTTTTTGAGTACCTTGCCGAGTACGAAAGGTTTTCCAAAAGTATATTTCGAATTCGCTATGAGCGAAAAATTGTTGGACGAAATTCCGTCGCTTGACCTGGCCGATTACCGCTCGGGCGACCCCGAGCGCAAAGCCAAATTTGTGCAGCAGCTGGGCGAAGCCTACCAGAACATCGGCTTTGTAGCGCTGAAAAACCACGGCCTCACCGACGAGCAAACGGCCCAGCTGTATGCCGACGTGAAAGAGTTTTTTTCGCTGCCCGACGAGGTAAAGCAGAAGTACGAAAACCCCGAGTTGGCGGGCCAGCGTGGCTACACCGGCAAAGGCAAGGAGCACGCCAAGGGCCGCAACACCGGCGACCTGAAGGAGTTCTTCCACGTGGGCCAGGAGGTTGACGACGCCAACGACCCCATTGCCAAGGAGTATCCCGATAACATCTTCCCCGAAGAAGTATCGCGCTTCAAGGAAAGCACCCTGCGTACTTACAAAACGCTGGAGGCCGCCGGCAAAGACGTACTGCGCGCCATTGCGCTGTACCTGAACCTGCCCGAGAATTACTTCGACGACAAGGTGCGCAACGGCAACTCCATCCTGCGCCCCATTCACTACTACCCCATCGAAAACCCCGACAGCGTACCGGCCGATGCCGTGCGCGCTGCCGAGCACGGCGACATTAACCTGATTACCTTGCTGATGGGCGCCTCGGCCGATGGCCTGCAGGTGCTGCGCCGCGACGGTAAGTGGATTGGCATCACGGCCCTGCCCGACCAGATTGTGGTGAACGTAGGCGACATGCTGCAGCGCCTCACCAACGGCGTACTCAAGAGCACCATCCACCGCGTGGTAAACCCGCCCCGCGAGAAAATGAACTCGTCGCGCTACTCGATTCCGTTCTTCATGCACCCGCGCTCCGAAATGAGCCTCGCGGCCCTGGAGAACTGCGTATCGGCCGACAACCCCAAACAGCAACCCGACATCACGGCCGGCGAGTTTCTCGACGAGCGCCTCGTGGAGCTGGGCCTGAAAAAGGGCAAATCGACGATGTAATTGCTGCCGACAGGCATGCTGGCACGGGCTGCCACTCCGCGGAGTGGCAGCCCGTGGCTTTTCCGGCCCCCCGGCCTGGCCGGGCCGGGCAAGCACCTAGGGCGTTGGCTGCCGCCCGGGCTGCGGGGCAAAGCTTAGGTCTGCCTGCTTGCCGTTCGGGGCAGATTGTGCTTCTTTACTGTTGCCACCAATCTTTCGCCCGTGCAGCTCCCGGAACCCGCCGATGTTAAGCTGGCGCCTCCACCCAGGCGCATGCACGCCAAGCGCGTACGCGGCATTATTTTTCTGAAAGACGTAGCGGTGCTGGCCCTCACGGCATTTGGCGGCCCGCAGGCGCACACCGCCATGATGCTGCGCCTGTTGGTGGATAAGCGGCGCTACCTCACCTCGGCCGAGCTGCTCGAGCTGATGGCCCTGTGCCAGGTGCTGCCCGGCCCCACCTCTACCCAAACCATTACGGCCATTGGGTTCCGGCTGGGCGGCCCCAACCTAGCCTACCTCACGCTGCTGGTCTGGATGCTGCCGGCCGTGTGCATCATGACCATAGCCGGCCTGTCGATAAACTACCTCGACAAGGAGCTGGTAGCCCGGCTCGTGCGCTTTGTGCAGCCTGTGGCGGTAGGTTTTGTAGCGTATTCAGCCTACAAAATTGCCGAGAAGGTAATCCATACCAAAACCTCCGTAGCGCTGCTGGTGGTTTCGGCTTTGGTGGCGTATTTCTTCCAGCTGCCGTGGGTGTTGCCCTTGCTGCTGCTGGGTGGAGGGCTCATTACCACCTTCCGCTACCGCAAACTCCCGAAGGTGGCCGTAAAAGAGCCGCTCAACATCGAGTGGTCGAACTTTGTGCTGTGGCTTGGGGTGGCCCTGGTGGCCGCGCTGCTGGGCCATTACACCCGCTTGCTGCCGGTGCGCTTGTTCGAGAACTTTTACCGCAACGGCTCGCTGGTATTTGGCGGCGGCCAGGTGCTGGCGCCCCTGCTCTACGCTGAGTTTGTCGAGTTTAAGGGCTACCTCAGCAGCACCGAGTTTCTGTCGGGCTACGGGCTTACGCAGGCCTTGCCGGGGCCCAACTTTTCGTTCAGCTCCTACATCGGGGCCCTGGCCATGCGCGAGTACGGCATTGGCGGGCAGCTGATTGGCGCGTTTGTGGCGGCAGCCGGCATTTTCATGCCCGGCACGCTGCTGATATTCTTTCTTATCCGCTTCTGGGACCAGCTCAAGCAGTACCGCGTAGTAAAAGCTTCGCTCGAAGGCATCAACGCCGTGAGTGCCGGCCTGGTAGTGGCGGCCACGTTTCTGCTCTACCACCCGTTACCCGATGGCATTATCTGGCAGCTGCCAGGCCGCTACGCCCCCGATCTGCCCCTGAACCCGGTGCTGGTGGGAGCTACGTTTCTGGTGCTGCTCTGGGACCGTATTCCGTCCTACGTGCTGGTGTTGGGCTCCTTGCTAGCCGGCGCGCTGCTGCCCTAGGTGGCGTGGGCCATGATCAATTATCATTCGGGCAGCAACGTGCCTGAGCTCGGCGGGCCCTAGGTGCCGCACCAAAAAGAATGCCCGGCACCTAGGCGGCACCGGGCATTGCTTATGCTTAGTGGCGGTTAATGCCTTAGAATACCAGTTGCTCCGGCAGGTGCAGCAGGTAGTCGCCGTAGCCACTTTTGCGCAGCGGCTCGGCAATCTTGCGCAGCTGATCGGCATTGATAAAGCCTTGGCGGTAGGCCACTTCTTCAATCGAGCCTACTTTCAGGCCCTGACGCTGCTCAATTACGCGCACAAACTCGCTGGCTTGCATCAGCGACTCGAAGGTGCCCGTATCGAGCCAGGCCGTACCCCGCCCCAGGATGCCCACCTTGAGCTTGCCGCGGCGCAGGTACTCCTGGTTCACGTCGGTAATTTCGTACTCGCCGCGGGCACTGGGCTTCAGCGCCTTGGCAATGCTTACCACCTCGTTGTCGTAGAAGTACAAACCCGGCACGGCGTAGTTGCTCTTGGGCTGCTTGGGCTTCTCCTCGATGCTCAGGGCCTGCAGGTTCTCGTCGAACTCCACCACACCGTAGCGCTCGGGGTCGTGCACGTGGTAGGCGTACACCACGCCGCCTTCGGGGTTGTTGTTGCTTTGCAGCAGCTCCTCCATGCCGGCGCCGTAGAAGATGTTGTCGCCGAGCACAAGGGCCACTTTATCGTCGCCAATGAAATCTGCGCCAATCACAAAGGCTTGCGCCAGGCCGTTGGGCACTTCCTGCACGGCGTACTGGAAATTGCAGCCCAGGTTCTGGCCGTCGCCCAGCAGGCGCTGAAACTGCGCCTGGTCGTGCGGCGTCGTGATGATCAGAATATCGCGAATACCAGCCATCATCAGTACCGACAGCGGGTAGTAGATCATCGGCTTGTCGTAAACCGGCATGAGTTGCTTGCTCACGGCCAGCGTGAGGGGGTGCAAGCGGGTGCCGGAACCGCCGGCGAGGATAATGCCTTTCATCTGAGAAGGAGGGCGCGCCCAGCGCGCCCGTTTCGTTGAACAACTTTATTGGCTCCTTGGTCCTTATTGCCGGGTTGCCACCTAGGCGGGCGCGTGCAACGCGCCCCTACGAACGCTCCTGAATAAATGCCTCGTTGGCTCGGAACCAATCGAGCGTGCGCTTCAAGCCCTCGCGGATGCGCACCTGCGGATCGTAGCCCAGCAGGCGCTGCGCCTTGCTGATGTCGGCCAGCGAGTCGCGGATGTCGCCGGCGCGGTTGGGGCCGTACTCGGGGGTAATATCAACACCGGCTTCCTCTTTCAGGATGTTGAAGAGGTCGTTGAGCGAGGTGCGGTCGGCCACGGCAATGTTGTACACCTGGTTCACAGCTTCGGGGTTCTGCACCAAAGCCGCCCGGATGTTCGCCTGCACGCAGTTTTCCACAAACGTGAAGTCGCGCGTCTGGCCGCCGTCGCCGTTGATGCGCGGCGCCTTGCCCTTCAGCACGGCATCGATAAACAACGGGATAACAGCTGCGTAGGCACCGTTCGGGTCTTGGCGCGGGCCGAAGATGTTGAAGTAGCGCAGGCCGATAATCTCCATGCCGTAGGTTTTGCCGAACACGTCGGCGTACAGCTCGTTGGCGTACTTCGTTACGGCGTAGGGCGAAAGGGGCTTACCGATGCGGTCCTCAATCTTAGGCAGGTGCGGCGAGTCGCCGTACGTGCTCGAGGAAGCCGCGTACACAAAGCGCTTCACGCCGGCGTCCTTGGCTGCTACCAGCATATTCACAAAGCCGCCCACGTTCACGTCGTTCGAGGTGATAGGGTCGTTGATGGAGCGCGGTACCGAACCTAGGGCGGCCTGGTGTAACACTACGTCAACGCCTTCGCAGGCCGCACGGCAAGCCTCGGGCTCCCGAATGTCGCCATCCAGGATTTCCAAAGCCGGGTGCCCTTCAAACAAGCGCAGGTTTTTGCGGAAGCCGTTGGAGTAATTGTCGAAGGTGCGCACCTTCTTTACGCCGTGCTTCAGCAGGTACTCCACAATGTTGGAGCCAATAAAACCAGCCCCACCGGTTACGAGAAAGGTCAGGTTATCGAGCGGCTGCTCGTGAAAAGGCTGTTCGTACATTTCAATAATTCTGAATTATGAATTATGAATCCTGAATTATGGCTTGACTGGGCCGTAACGCAGAGCAATTCATAACTCAGAATTCATAATTCAGAATTGCCGTGCGCGTTAGCGCGCAGCGTATTGCTGGCGGTAGTAATCCTGGTAGGCGCCGCTGGTCACGCGCTCCAACCATTCCTGATTCTCGAAGTACCAGTCTACCGTCTGGCGCAGGCCTTGCTCAAAGGTAACCGAAGGCTTCCAGCCCAGCTCGTTCATGATTTTGCTCGAGTCGATGGCGTAGCGCAGGTCGTGGCCGGCGCGGTCGGTTACGAACCTAATTAGCTGGCGCGAGGTGCCTTGCTCCTTGCCCAGTTTCTCGTCCATCACGTCGCAGAGCAGGTGAATCAGGTCAATGTTTTTCCACTCGTTCACGCCACCGATGTTGTAGGTGTCGCCCACCTTGCCTTGGTGAAATACCGCGTCGATGGCCGTGGCGTGGTCTTTCACGAACAGCCAGTCGCGCACGTTTTCGCCGCGGCCGTACACCGGAATGGCCTCGCCCTTCTGGATGCGGTGCAGCGCCAGCGGAATCAGCTTCTCGGGGAAGTGGTTGGGGCCGTAGTTGTTCGAGCAGTTGCTGATCTTCACGGGCATGTGGTACGTGTGGTACCAGGCGCGCACAAAGTGGTCGGACGACGCCTTGGAGGCCGAGTAAGGCGAACGGGGGTCGTAAGGCGTGTCCTCGGTGAACATGCCGCCGTCCATTTCCAGCGAGCCGTACACTTCGTCGGTGCTTACGTGGTAAAACACGTGGCCGTCGTAGCCGCCGGGCTGCCACAAGTGGCGGGCGGCATTCAGCAAGTGTACCGTACCCAGCACGTTCGTTTTCACGAAAGCCAGCGGGTCGGTAATCGAGCGGTCCACGTGCGACTCAGCCGCCAGGTGAATTACCGAATCGGGCTGCTCGGTGGCAAACAGGTGATCAACGAAAGCCTGATCCGTCAGGTCGCCTTTGATAAAACGATAGTTCGGCCGATCCTCGATGTCGCGCAGGTTCTCCAGGTTGCCCGCGTAGGTTAGCGCATCCAGGTTCAGGATTTGGTACTCGGGGTACTTCGTTACGAACAACCGCACTACGTGCGAGCCAATGAAACCAGCGCCGCCGGTGATAAGAATTTTCATGATCGGGAGAAGAGGTCGTGTTGAGAGTTATTCGGGCTTGGCGCCTAGGTTTTGCTGCCAGCGCCAGGCAGTGGCCAGAGCTTCTTCCAGGCCTACTTCGGTGCGGAAACCGAGCACCTCGGCCGCCTTGGTGGCATCGGCGTAAATAGCGGGCACATCACCGGCACGGCGCGGCCCTGTGCGGTACTTCAGCGGTTGGCCGGTTACGCTCTCGAAGGCTTTTACCACCTCCAGCACCGAGTTGCCGTGCCCGGTGCCTACGTTGAACACTTCCACGGCCTCGGCTTTGTTGCCAAGCTGTCGTTGCACGGCCACTACGTGGGCCCGGGCCAGGTCGCCAACATAAATGTAGTCGCGCACGCACGAGCCGTCGACGGTCTCGTAATCCACGCCGTTAACCGTCAGTTGGTCGCGCCAGCCGGCGGCTGTTTGGGTTACAAAGGGCACCAGGTTGTTGGGCACACCTAGGGGCAGCTCACCAATTTTGCCCGACGGGTGCGCGCCAATCGGGTTGAAGTAGCGCAGCAGAATGCTCTTAACCTCGTTGCCGGGCGCCTGCGACAAGTCGCGCAGGATGTCTTCGCACATTTGCTTGGTGCGGCCATACGGCGAGCTAGCCGCCTTGGTAGGCGTTTGTTCGGTTACCGGCAGCTGATCGGGCACGCCGTACACGGTGCACGACGAGGAGAAAACGAGGTTGTTCACCTTGAATTCCTGCATCAGCTCCAGCAGCACCAGCAAAGAGCCCACGTTGTTCTGGAAGTAAGCCAACGGCTTCTCTACCGACTCGCCCACGGCTTTGTAAGCCGCAAAGTGAATGACACCGGCCAGATCCTGCTCAGCGACAAACACCTCACGGAAAGCTGCTTTGTCGGTGCAATCGGTATGGTAGCACTTCACGTCGGCACCCAGGATAGCGCGCAGGCCCTCCAGCACCGTCTCCTTGGAGTTGGAGAAGTTATCGACGATGACGGGCTCAAAACCAGCCTCCTTCAGCGCCACCACCGTGTGCGAGCCGATGTAACCGGCACCTCCTGTAACAAGGATCTTTTTCATAACTAGGTTTTAAGGACTTAGGGCTTAGGCTTTAGGTTTCGAGCACCGCATAACTGGCACCTTAAGCCTAACACCTAAGCCCTAAAAACTACAAGCTCCAGTACTGCAGCTCGTTGATCTTCTCGCGGAACAGGCCTTTGATGTCGACCAGCACGGCTTTGGGCGCCGTAATCGACTTGAAGTACTCTTCGTCGAGCTCGGTGTAAGGCTTGTGGCTTACGGCCACCACCACGGCGTCGTAATCGTTGCCGATCTGGCTTTCCGGAATCAGGCTGAAACCGTACTCGTGGGTCAGCTCTTCCGAGTCGGCGTGCGGATCAACGATATCCACGTTGACGGAGAAGTTGCGCAGCTCGTTGATGACGTCGGCCACCTTGGAGTTGCGGATGTCCTCCACGTTCTCCTTGAAGGTAGCGCCCATTACCAGCACCTTCGACTTGGCCACGTCCTTGCCTTGCTTAATCATCATCTGCACGGTTTTGCGCGCGATGTAAGCTCCCATGCCGTCGTTGGTAGTGCGGCCCGACAGGATAACCTTGGCGTCGTAGCCGAGCTCTTTGGCTTTGTAAGTGAGGTAGTACGGATCGACGCCGATGCAGTGGCCGCCCACCAGGCCGGGGCTGAACTTCAGGAAGTTCCACTTGGTGCCGGCGGCTTCGAGCACTTCGTAGGTGTTGATGCGCATGCGGTCGAAAATCATCGACAGCTCGTTCATCAACGCGATGTTCACGTCGCGCTGGGTGTTCTCGATGATTTTGGCGGCCTCGGCCACCTTAATCGACGACGCGCGGTGCACGCCGGCCTTCACCACTAACTCGTAGGTTTTGGCAATTTCTTCCAGCGACTCCGCGTCGCAGCCCGCTACCACTTTCACGATGGTGGAGAGCGTATGCTCTTTGTCGCCGGGGTTGATACGCTCGGGCGAGTAGCCTACTTTAAAATCGGCGGGGAATTTCAGGCCCGACTCGCGCTCCAGAATCGGGATGCAGTCCTCTTCGGTGCAGCCGGGGTACACGGTCGATTCGTACACCACGTAGTCGCCTTGCTTCAGCACTTTGCCCACGGTGGTGGAGGCGCCAATCAGCGGCTTCAGATCGGGCATGGCGTGCTCGTCGATGGGCGTAGGCACGGCCACCACGAAGAAGCGGGCTTCGCGCAGCACGTCCAGCGAATCGGTGAACGTGATATCACAGCCCTCAAAAGCCTCGGCCTCCAGCTCGCCGCTGGGGTCTTGGTTGTTGCGCATCATCTCTACGCGCTGGGCATTGATATCGAAGCCAATAACGCTGATTTTGCGGGCAAACTCCAGGGCGATAGGCAGGCCTACGTAGCCTAGGCCAATGACGGCCAGCTTGGCCTCTTTATTCAATAACTGCTCGTACACGGGTCGGAGGAACTTGGAAACGGGAGCTTGGATATTCGGATTATTGCTCGGCGCTCATACGCGAAACGCGCTGGCCGGTTAGTTGGTATTGCCAACCACTTTCGGGACAGGCAGCGGAACCGGCCGCATCGAACTGCAGGCGGTGGCCATGCTGGCTTACCCAACCGTGCTGGCGGGCCGGGTTGCCGTACACCAGGGCGTAGGGCAACACGTTTTTGGTAACCACGGAGCCGGCGCCTACGAAAGCGTAGGCCCCTAGGTGCACGCCGCACACAATGGTGCTGTTGGCCCCAATGCTTACGCCCTGCTCCAGCACCGTAGCCTGGTATTGGTGGCGGCGGGGCACGGCGGCGCGCGGATTGCGCACGTTGGTGAACACTGCCGATGGGCCGATGAATACATCGTCGTGGCACTCCACGCCGGCGTACAAGCTCACGTTGTTTTGCACCTTTACGTTGCGCCCCAGGCGTACGCCTTCGGCTACAAACACGTTTTGGCCCAGGGAACAGCCTTCGCCCAGTTCGGCGCCGCTGCTAACGTGGCAAAAGTGCCAAATGCGCGTACCGGCACCAATGCGGCAACCATCGTCGAGCACGGCGGTGGGGTGCGCAAAGTAGTCGGGGGCAGTTTGGGTCATTGGCCAGCCAGCAGCAGTGGTTTTCGGCGGGCAAAGGTAGGCCTTTTCACTTAGACGTCATTGGCTTGGACGCGGTGGCCTCAGCCGGGCCACGTAGCCCGCACCATCCGCGCGCGGCCCGTGAGGTCGGGCAGAGCACGGGCCTGCATGTAGCCGGCCTGCTCGAGCAGGGCCACGGTTTCGTGCGGCAGTGCCTCGTTGATTTCGAAGTAGATAGCCCCGCCGGGCTTCAGCAATTGCTGCCCCAGGTGGGTGAGGCGGCGGTAGAACACCAGGGGGTCGTTGTCGGGCACAAACAGGGCGGTATGCGGCTCGTACTGCAGCACGTTGGGGCGCATCAGGGCTTGCTCCGACTCGCGCACGTAGGGCGGGTTGCTTACCAGCACATCCAGGCTGTAGTCTTCAATACCTGGCGGAGTGGTGTGCAGAATATCGGCCTGCAGCCACTGCACCTGCGGGGCGTAGTGCTGCCCGTTCTGGCGGGCTACGGTCAGGGCTTCGGCTGATATATCGAGCCCCCATACGTGGCTTGCGGGCAGCTGCCGCGCCAAGCTTATCGGAATGCAGCCTGAGCCGGTGCCCACATCCAGAATCCGCAGGCCTTGCTTGCCCGCTTGCTCCTGCACAATCAGCTGCACTAGTTCCTCGGTTTCGGACCTAGGGATGAGCGTGGCCGGCGTGACGAGCAGCTCCATATCCAAGAACGGCGCCACGCCCAGTACGTACTGCACCGGCTCGTGCTGCAGCAACCGACCTAGGGCGGCCTGGGCACTTGCCTGCGCAGCGGCCGGTACGGCATCGGCGCTCTGCATGCGGCGCTGCAACGGCGAAAGCTGCAGCACGTGCTCCACCATAATGCCGGCGATGCTGCTGGCTTCGGGCGCGGGGTACAAGGGCAGCAGCGCCTGGGTAAGCTGGTCGGTAAGCTCTCGGATGGTCACGTTCGGGCAGGGCTGTATCTTGTCGGGGCAAAGCTACACCACCTGCTTCGTTGCCCCTCATGACCGCGCCTCCCGACTTCACCGCCCACGACGAACTGCTGATGCGCCGGGCCCTCGACTTAGCCCTGCTGGGGCAGTTTACGGCCCGCCCCAATCCCATGGTGGGCTGCGTGGTAGCCGATGCCAACGGGCGCATCGTGGGCGAAGGCTGGCACCGGCAGTACGGTGGCCCCCACGCCGAGGTAAACGCCCTTGCCGCCGTGCCGCCCCAAATCGACCTAGGCGCGTGCCGCGTGTACGTAACGTTGGAGCCCTGCTCCCATTTCGGCAAAACGCCTCCGTGTGCTGATCTGCTGATTGCCCGCGGCGTGCGCGACGTAGTGGTGTGCAACGCCGACCCCAACCCGCTGGTAGCCGGCCGGGGCTTTGCCAAGCTGCGCGAGGCCGGCATTCGGGTGCGCACGGGTTTGCTCGAGGCCGAAGGCCGCCGCCTGAACCGTCGTTTCTTCACGGTGCAGGAGCGCAACCGACCGTACCTGATCCTGAAATGGGCCGAATCGAAGGATGGGTTTGTGGCTGGCCCCGGAGGGCAACCTGTGGCCATCAGCTGCCCTACCTCGCGCATGCTGGTGCACCGGTGGCGGGCCGAGGAGCAAGCCATCATGGTAGGCACGCGCACAGCCCTGAACGACAACCCCCAGCTGAACGTGCGCGAGTGGCCTGGCCCCGACCCACTACGCTTGGTTATCGACCGCAACCTCTCCTTGCCCGCCGGCCACCACCTGCTCGATGGCTCGCAGCCTACCGTAGTGTACACCAACCGCGAACGGCACGATGCCGAAAACCTCAGCTTCGTGACGGTGCCGCCCAGTCAGGATCTGCTGCCCGCCATTCTCGACGACCTGAACGCCCGCCGCGTGCAATCGGTGCTGGTAGAGGGCGGCCCGGCCTTGCACAATCTGCTGCTGCAAGCGGGTTTGTGGGATGAAATACGCGTGCTCCGCAGCCGGCACGTGCGTATCGGCGCCGGCGGGGTGGTAGCTCCCTCGCTTAACCTCACGGGCTTGCGCGAGCATCGCACCCTAGGTGCCGACGAGCTGTTTGTGTTTTACTAGCTGTTAGCTGTTAGCTGTTAGCTGTTAGCTGTTAGGGTGAACTTGGTTTGCTGAATCGGGTTGGAGCGGCGCGGGTTACTTTTGCTTCGGCTGACGTGTTACGTGTTACCTGTCACCTGTTACTTGTCACCCCAAACGAACATGGCCGAAGACCTCCTTATCGACCGCACGCTTTCCAAAGCCGAGCAATACCAATCCATCCTGCCCCAAATCGAAGCCCTGACCACGGGCGAGCCCGACCAAATAGCCAACCTGGCCAATGCCATGGCGGCCCTGAAAGAAACGTTCGGCTTTTTCTGGGTGGGCGTGTACGTGGTGAAGAACGACGAATTGGTGCTGGGGCCGTTTCAAGGCCCCGTGGCCTGCACGCGCATCCGGCGCGGCAAAGGCGTTTGCGGCAGCTCGTGGGCGCAGGCGCGCACCTTGCTGGTGCCCGATGTCGAGCAGTTTCCGGGGCACATTGCCTGCAGCTCGCTCTCTAAGTCGGAAATCGTGGTGCCCATCATCAAAGGGGGCAGCGTAGTGGCCGTGCTCGACGTAGACAGCGACCAGCTCAACGACTTCGACGAAACCGATCAGCAATACCTCGAACAGCTGTGCCAGCGCATGGCGCAGTGGTTCTAACTGGTACCAAGCCCTAGGTGCCCGAACTCCAACAAGCATCAGGCACCTAGGGTGCTTTCTCGCGTACCCATTACCACCCCTCCCACCCGGCTGCTCTAGCCACCAACTGCCATGAACAAGACCTTTTACCGGCTCGGCGACTGGCGCCGCAACCTGCTGCTGGTAGCTGCGGCTACCAGCCTGGGCCTATCGGTGCTGCCGGCCTGCACCTCCAACAATAGCCGCCCCGAAACCGAAGCCACCGGCGACTGGAGCGGCGAAACCTTTAGCCAGGGCGTCATCACCGAAATGACGGAGGTACAGCCCGGCCAATGGAAAATAACGGCTGAGCGCCCAGCCGGGAAGGAAGAAGTAGCCGCCATTCTGCGCCACTTCGATGGCAAGGTGGATACCCTGCAGGGCCAGGCCTTGCAGCGGCAAATGCAGGATTACGCCCGCCAGTACCCCGAAAACCGCGTGGCTGGCACCGGCCTTATGGATGTACTGATGTGGAGCGGCATCGGCTACATGGCGGGCCGCTTCCTAACGCCCAACCCGGGCTTTTATGCTAACCCCGGCCTGATGCAGCAGAACTACGGCTGGCGCCAGAACATTGCCCGCGAGCGGGAAAACGAAGGCCGCGGCTTTTACGGGCGTGGCTTCTACGGGGGCCGTAGCTCGCGCACGGCCGGTATTCAGGAAAGCCCCTCGTTCCGGCGCAGCGCCTACCGCACCGGCACGTACCGCAGCTCGGCCCCGAGCTACGGCCGCAGCAGCGGCTTTGGCACGCGTAGCAGTGGTTCGCGCGGCTTTGGTGGGTAATTACTAATTCATAATTATGAATTAACCGCATGATCCGCCTCCTGCCACTAACCGGCGATGTAACCCCAGCCATTCGGCGCCTGGGTTGGGATTGGGCCGTTGAGGATGCCTGCGCCACGTACCTCGCCCCGGAGGCGCTGGAGCTCAGCGAACCGCAAGCCGAAGAGCTGCTTCAGGCTGCCGACACGCTCTACGAGATGTTGGTGCAGGCCGTGCCCGACCCCATCCCCGACGATTTTCTGCAGCTGATGGGCATACCCACCAACCTGTGGCAAGCCGTGCGGCACTCCTGGAACGACGAACGGCATTGGCACCTCTACGGCCGCTTCGACCTTGCCGCTACTCCCGACGGTATCAAGCTGGTAGAGTTCAACGCCGACACGGCTACAAGCATCCCCGAAACGGCCGTGGTCCAATGGGCCAGCCTCATGGCCGCCGGCCGCCCCGAAGATCAGCAGCAAGCCAATGGGCTGTTCGAGGGCTTGGAGCTGCAGCTACGCGAGTGGCTGGGCCTGAACGCCGACCTGGAGCCTAACCTGCTGCTGGTGTACTTGCCCGATAGCCAGGAAGACGAAACCAACTGCCAGGTAATAGCCGAAGCCGCCCGCGAGGCCGGTTTTGCCTCCGTACACGTGTGCCCGGTTGATGCCATGCAGGTATCGGTGATGGGCGAAGAACGGGGCGCCTGGGCCGAAGCAGCGCCCGGCGAGTGGCAGCGCTTTCCGTTTGTGTTTAAGCTGGTGCCCTGGGAGATTCTGGCCGAAGAAGAGCCCGAGCTTACCGCCGACCTGACGCAACTGCTGCAAAGCCGCGACCTGATTATTGCCAACCCTGCCTACACGTTGCTTTTCCAGAGCAAAGCCATGCTGGCGTGGCTGTGGCAAGTGTTTCCGCACCACCCCCTGTTGGTCGAAGCTTCGTTGCAGGACCTAGGCGGCCACTACGTACGCAAGCCGCTGTTCGGCCGCGAAGGACAAAGCCTGACGGAGGTGCAGGATGGCCGCGTGCAGCACGCCGAGCCAGGCGAGTACGACCAGCAGCCCCAAGTGCGCCAGCGCTGGCTCGAGCTGCCCGCCGATGCGCAAGGCCGCCGCTACCAAGCCGGCGTGTTCTGGGCCGGCGAGGCCTGCGCCCTAGGTTTCCGCCGCGCCAACGGTATCATCACCAACCTCTCGGAGTTCGTGCCGCACATTGTGACTTAGGGCGCAGGCCAAGCCCGGGGGCGGTATTTCCTAGGTCGTTGTCATGTCGAGCATGTTGCGCATCGAGCAACGAACCGAGACATCCCGCGTGCTGACGCCAGATTGCATCCGCTCCTCTCTCTACGATGTCGCGCATGGAGCGAGGCAGGGGCTGGGGGTGAGGTTCCCTAGCGTGAGAAGGTCCTTCGCTTTGCTCAGGATGACAAGACGAAGCCCTAGGTAAAACAAAAGGCCCGCTGCTATCGGAGCAGCGGGCCTTTTGCTATGTGTCAGTCAAAAGCTTAAAACAAGCCCGACGACTGCGTTTTCAGCTGGGCAATTACGGTTTGGCCGCCTTTTACCTTCTCGCCAATCTGCACCTTCATTTCGGTATCGACGGGCACGAAGATGTCGACGCGCGAGCCGAACTTGATAAAGCCGAACTCCTCGCCCTGGCTTACTTCGTCGCCCTCGTTTACATACCACACAATGCGGCGGGCCATGGCGCCGGCAATCTGCCGGAACAATACCAGCGGGCCGGCTTCCGACTCTACCACCACCGTGGTGCGCTCGTTTTTGGTGCTGCTTTTGGGGTGCCAGGCCACCAGGTACTTGCCCGGGTGATACTTGAAATATTTCACCGTGCCCGATACCGGGTTGCGGGTGATGTGCACGTTGATCGGCGACATGAAAATGCTGATCTGCTTGCGCACGTCGCCGAAGTACTCGGGCTCGTGTACGTCCTCAATCACCACCACCTTGCCGTCGGCCGGGGCAATTACCAGATCTTCGTGGGTGAGCAGGTTGCGGAACGGGCTGCGAAAAAACTGCAGCAGCAGCAAGAAGGCAATAACCGAAACAACCGAAAACACGCGGTTGAACCCTTCGGCCTGCTCGTTGAACTGGTAGAGCAACAAGTTCAGGGCCAGCAGGATAAGCAGCGTAAAGAAGAGAATACGGCGACCTTCTTTGTGGATTTTCATAAATCGCAGATGAGCGCTGATTGCGGATATGCAACTGATTCAGCAGGCAATCAGGCAAAACAAACGAGCGGCAAACGAAGCAAGCGGGAATGCGGTAGTAAGGCGGAGCGTGGTTACAAAGATAGCCCGGACCTCGCGGTCCGGGCTATACTTTATGCAGAACTCTGATACAGGCCGCCGCGCCTAGGTGGCCCGGGCACCGGCAGCTATCAGGAGCGGAGCTTAGAAGCTGCCGCGGAACTTGTAGGTCTGGGCTACTTTATCGATAGCCACCACGTAGGCGGCAATGCGCATCGGGATGTTGTACTTCTGGCTCGTGGCGTACACCTTCTCGAAGGCATCGTTCATGATGCGGTCGGCGCGCTCGGTTACCATTTCTTCCGACCACTTGAAGCCCTGGCGGTTTTGCACCCACTCGAAGTACGAAACCGTTACGCCGCCCGAGTTGGCCAGAATGTCGGGTACCACCATAATGCCCTTCTCGTTGATGATGGGGTCGGCCGAGGCCGAGGTGGGGCCGTTAGCGCCTTCCACAATCAGTCGAGCCTTGATGTCGTGGGCGTTGTGCTCGGTAATTACGTCTTCAACGGCGGCGGGCACCAGCACGTCCACGGGCAGGGTCAGCAGGTCGTTGGCGTTGTCCATCAGCGTAGCGCCGGTGTAGCCATCGAGGCGGCCCTTGTGGGCGTTCTTGTAGGCAATGGCCTCGTCGATGTTGATGCCGTTCTCGTTCCAGTACGCGCCCGAAACGTCGCTTACAGCCTTAATTTTCACGCCTTGCTCGCACAGCAGCTTGGCCGCCCACGAACCTACGTTGCCGAAACCCTGCACAGCGGCCGAAGCGCCTTTGGGATCCATGCCCAGCTTGCGCATAGCCGCCAGCGCCGATACCATTACCCCGCGGCCCGTAGCCTCGGTGCGGCCCAGCGAGCCACCCATTACCAGCGGCTTGCCCGTAACCACCGCCGGCGACGTCATGCCCACGGTTTTGGAGAATTCGTCCATCAGCCACGCCATTTCGCGCGGGCCGGTGCCCATGTCGGGGGCCGGAATATCTTTATCGGGACCGAATACGTCCTTCATGGCCAGCGTGTAGGCGCGGGTGAGGCGCTCGATTTCGCCGGGGCTCATGGTGGTAGGGTCGCAGATGATGCCGCCCTTGGCACCGCCGTACGGGATGTCAACCACGGCGCACTTCCAGGTCATCCACGCGGCCAAGGCTTTTACCTCGTCCAGGTGCACGTTCTTATCGTAACGAATGCCGCCTTTCGACGGACCGAGCACCGTGTTGTGAACCACGCGGTAGCCCTCGAAAACACGTACTTCGCCGGTGTCCATCGTCACGGGAATGTGCACGATGACTTGCTTGTCGGGCGCTTTCAGTACGTTATACGTCGCGTCGTCGAGGCCGAGGATATCGGCGGCCACGTTGAAACGCGACATCATAGATTCGAGCGGATTCTCGCGGTCCACCTTAGGGGCCGGCTCTTTATACACCGTAGTGGCCATGCTGTTGATCGGGTAAGTGGGGTTGAAGATGGGGGAATGCAAAAACAGCGGCCGCCCGAGGCCAGCCGAGCAGCCAGCAAGCGGGCGGAAAAATGACGCGCCAAAGGTACTAGGTTTCCCCAATACGCAGAAAAAGGCTTGTACGGCTAGCAGTGGCGCGGGTACGGCCCTAGGTGTGGCTTACAAATCGAACAGCAGGAGCAGCACTACCAGCACCGGCACGATGAACAGGAAGGCATCGAACCGATCGAGCAGGCCGCCGTGGCCGGGCAAAATGCGGCCCGAGTCCTTTACGCCCACGCTGCGCTTCAGCATCGATTCGGCCAAATCGCCAAGCACGCCAAACACGGCTACCACCGCAGCGGCTACGAGGCGGTGCGCCAGCGGCATATCGGGCAGCAGGTAGCCCAGGCCCCAACCCACCGCCAGGGTAAGCAGCGTGCCGCCAACCCAGCCCTCCCAGGTTTTGCCGGGCGAAATGCTGGGCGCCAGCTTGTGCTTGCCAAAGTTTTTACCGGCGATGTAAGCGCCGGTATCGGCCGCCCACACCAGGAAGAGCAGGCCGAAAATGCGGCGGTAGTCGTAGCCGTCTTCGGTGAAGCCAATCAGGCACAACAGGCTCATGGGCAGGCTCACGTAGAAGAGGCCGCCCATGGCCACGCCTAGGTTGGCAAAGGGCTGGTGTTCATCGGAGTCGCTCCAGCGGGCCATTTCGCGCAACAGGAACACCAACGGTACAATCAGGATAAGCGAGGCCAGCGTGAGCAGCACCGGCTCGGTGGTTTCGTAGGGGCGGGCATCCACGTCGCCGAGCACGTAGAGCAGGCCAAACACCACCAGGCTGGTGCCCGTGCCCACGATGGCAGCCGGCCGGTAGCCGGCCACGCGCATCATGCGGTAAAACTCCCACAGCATGCGGGCCTGCACAATGCCGAAAAACAGGCCGAACGTCCAGCCGCTGTACCAAATGCAGCCCAGCAGCGCCACCGCCCCGATAGCGCCGGAAATGATGCGCTGCCACATGTTGGACATGCCGGGCGGCTTGGCGGCCTCGGGCGAGTTGGCGGGCGACGGAGTAGTGGAGGTAATCAAGAGTGCAGAAGCGCTGGTGGCAGAAAAAGCGGAGGTGGCAGCGGCAGCCCTAGGTGGTTATACGGCAGGAGCTTCGGGCGGCGTTTCGATGCCATGCGAGGTGAGGGTGTGGCCGGCTACGGGCGGCACAGCGGGCGGCACGTCGGCGGCGGTGCGCACTTGCACGCCGTGGCTGGTAAGCACGTGCGCCTCGGTAGTGGCGGCCTCATGCGCCGCAAATTGCCGCTGCAGCCAGTAGAGCAGCCCCAGGGTAAGCACCAATGAGATGAGCATCAGTGGCCAGGCCATGGGTTCGTTGGCATCGGCATCGAAGCTGATGGTGCCGCGTTGCTGCAAAAAGAGCAACAGCAGCTGAAAGCCGTTTTGGGCAAAGTGCGCCGCCATAGGCACCAGAATATTGCCGCTCCAGGCAAACAGGTAACCCAGCAACACGCCCAACACCATGCGCGGCACAAACCCGAAGAACTGCATGTGAATGGCACTGAACACGATGGCCGATAGCCACACGCCCCAGTGCACGGATTTCGTCCAGCGGCTGAACTGGCGCAGCACTACGCCCCGAAAGGTTAGTTCTTCGGCAATGGCGGGTACTACCGCCACTACCAGCACGGCCACCAAAAAGCGGGTGGTGGTGCCAAATTTGGTAAGGAAGGTGGTAAGTGCCTGGGCCTGGTCTTCTTTTTCGCGGGCGGCCTTTTCTAGGTCGTAGAGCCACGAGGGCAGGTGGGCATCGGCGTTCCAGGCTACCAAGCCCGACAGCGCCGGCATGCTCACGATCATCAGCACCATAGCCGCCAGTAACCACCACACGGGTACCGGGCGGCGCGGCGCAAAGTACTCGGCGGGCTTTAGGCCGCGCAGCACGGGCAGGAAGTACGCGCCAGCCCCAAAACCGGCCAGTAGCGATAGGCCTTGCAGCCACATCAGCACGGCCCAGCCGTAGGTGTAGCGCGAAGGCGAGGCCAGCACATCGGGCAAGCGCAGCAAGTCAACTCCATAAGCTACGGTAACTACCGATACGGCGAGAAACATGCCGATGCACATGCCGGCCACCACCAGCAGCGTGAGCAGCAGCAGCGTGAGGGCAGGGTGCATCGTTTCGGTGGAGCGGGCGAAACCTTTCATGCGTATTGGGTAGTTGGTAGGCGGTAGTCAGACGAATAAACGTGCCCAAAGGCTGCATGAGCCGGCCCGTTTTGCCCGGGTGGCTGAGTCTCAGTACTCCACAACGACTACTGACTACTCTTCTGTCGTAAATTTGCGCAAAATACGCTAACCGGCGCCGTTCAACGTCAGCCCGACGCCTGCGCGGCGCCCCCACAGTATGGTCTACATCCGCGACCTCGCCTTGCCCGATTTTCCGCTGCTGCTTGCCCCGATGGAGGACGTGTCGGACCCGCCGTTTCGTGCCGTGTGCAAGCAAGGCGGCGCCGATCTGATGTACACCGAGTTCGTGTCGTCGGAAGGCCTGATTCGCGACGCGGCCAAGAGCAAGAAAAAGCTCGACGTGTTCGACTACGAGCGCCCCATTGGCATTCAGCTGTTCGGCTCCGATGTGCAAACCATGGCCGAGTGCGCCAAAATCAGCACCGTAGCCGGGCCCGACCTCATCGACATCAACTACGGCTGCCCCGTGAAGCAGGTGGCCTGCCGCGGTGCCGGCGCAGCCCTGTTGCGCGATATTCCGAAGATGGTGCAGATGACCGAGGCCGTGGTAAAAGCCACGCACCTGCCCGTGACGGTGAAGACGCGCCTGGGTTGGGACGACTCGACCCGGAACGTGGAGGAAGTAGCCGAGCGCCTGCAGGACATTGGCATTGAGGCGCTAACCATTCACGGCCGCACCCGCGTGCAGATGTACAAGGGCGAGGCTGACTGGACCCTGATTGCCAAGATCAAGGAGAACCCGCGCATTCGCATTCCCATTTTCGGCAACGGCGACATCGACTCGCCCGAGAAAGCCCTGGAGTACAAAAACCGCTACGGCGTCGACGGCATTATGATTGGCCGCGCCTCCATCGGTTACCCCTGGATCTTCCGCGAAATCAAGCATTACTTAGCTACCGGCGAAAAGCTGGCCCCGCCCACCCTGGAGGAGCGCGTGGGTGCCTGCCAGATGCACTTCGAGAAGAGCATTGAGTGGAAGGGCGCGAAAGTGGGCATCTTCGAGATGCGCCGCCACTACGCGCATTACTTCAAAGGCTTGGTAGGTGCCAAGCAGTGGCGCACGCAGCTGGTTGAGGCCAACACCCCCGACGAGGTGCGCGCCATTTTGGCCACAATTGCGCAAAGCGAAGCCGTACTGGCCGATTAAAGGCTATCCGCTTAGCTCCTTTTAGAAACCAAGCGCCTTCCTACCTAGGGATAATACCCGGCAGGAGGGCGCTTGGCGTATTATATAAAATGTAGTCGGAGGTCGGCTTAGCTCAGCGGCAAGCCCATCTGCCGGTTCATCGCGGCGGAGTCGCGGGCACCCCATCGGCGCTGAATGCGCCCTCCGCGTACCACAAAGTGCTCCATGGCCACTATTTCGTAGGGTTTGCCGGTAACCGGCCCACCGCGGAACGAGCCAACCGACTGCCCCCGCTCCAGGTAGCGCACCATCACGTTGTCGCCGTCGGCGGCAATGGCTTCTACGTGCAGTTGCAGGGCAAAAGCGGCGTGCAGCTCTTGCCACACGGGGATTACCTGATCCATGGTGCCCCAGCCGAGCACGCCGTACACCAGCGCATCGTCGGCGAAAATGCGGCGCAGGGCAGGCATGTCGGCTTGGTTGAAGGCTTCGACGTAAGCCAGGACGACTTGTTTGTTGGCTTCGGTGGTTTCGGGGGTTGCTTCGAGCGTTTCCATAGCAGATGGCAAGGGGGTGAGAATGGGGCTAGCCCAAGGGGCCAAGAGATATTGATCTGGCGGCAATACTACCCGTAACCGGCCTAGGTGTCAATCACATCATCGGGTGAAGATCAGGCCCGAACCCAGTAAAAGGCGCTGTCTGTCAGTTCTTCGTGCACCGGCACCTAGGGGTCTTCACCTCAACCATGGCATACCTCGCGGCTTGTTCCGACCTTTGCCGGCCATGTCCTCTGCTCCTGCCCCCGCCCCTGCTGCTGCCGCCGCTCCTGCCCCACCCGTTGTTGCCGGTCCGCCGCCGCACCATACGCCTCTGTCGGCATGGGTGCTGCTGGTGGTGCTGGCCTCCATTTGGGGTACATCGTTTATCCTGATGAAGAAAGGGCTGGCGGTGTTTTCGGCGCTGGAGCTGGGTGCCACCCGCGTTACGGTGGCCGCGCTGTTGCTGCTGCCATTTGCGCTGCGCTACGTGCGCAAAGTAGAGCGCAGCCGATTTAAGTGGCTGCTGCTGAGCGGTGTGGTGGGCACGCTCATTCCGGCTTTTCTGTTTGCCTACGCCGAAACCAAGCTGGCCTCGGGCCTGGCCGGCGTACTCAACGCCCTAACGGTGGTGTTCACGCTGCTCATGGGGGCTATGTTCTTCGGGCAGCGCATTACGTGGCTGCGTGCGGCCGGCATTGGCGCGGGGCTGCTGGGCACCATTGTGCTGATGGGCCTGGGCGGCAGCGGCGGCGACGCCACCCCCACCGGCGAGGGCAACGCCTGGTACGGGCTCTACATTGTGCTGGCTACCTTGGGTTACGGCGTCAGCATCAACGTTATCAAGCACCATTTCCACGGCATTCCGTCGTTGGCCGTAACCGGGCTGCTGCTCATGCTGATTGGCGGGCCGGCCGCGGCTTACCTGCTCCTCGGTACCAATTTCCTGCACAAGCTGCAACACGTGCCCGGCGCCTGGACGGCCTTCGGCTACATTGCCCTGCTGGCCACCCTCAGCACGGCCGTGGCCATGGTGCTGTTCAACAAGCTCATTCAGCAATCCACGGCGCTGTTTGCCTCCTCCAACACCTACTTGGTGCCCATTATGGCCCTGGGCTGGGGCCTGCTCGATGGCGAAATCATCAACGGGTGGCACTTGCTGGGTATGGGCATTATTCTGCTGAGCGTGTTCGTCATCAACCGCGCTAAGTAGCCGCGCTGACGCCCTGCCCCTAGCCTGCCTCCGGCACCTGCACTCTATGGCTGATACCATTCGTCCGCTTGTGTTTCCGGCCGATGAGCCGGCCTACCTCGCCCTGCGCGCCGAAGGCCTGACGCGCCAGCCCGAGTGCTTCCGGGTAACGCCCGCCGACGATGCCCGCCGCCCGCAGCGCTGGGCTGCGTACCACCCCAATGCCGAAGAAGTAATCTGGGGCGCTTTTGCCGACGACGCGCTGGTAGGCACGGTGGGCTTTGTACGCGAACCACTCGACAAAATGCGCCACAAAGGACTGATCAGGGGCATGTACGTGCGCCCCGAGGCGGGCCGCCGCGGCCTGGGTCGGGCATTGCTGCGTACGGCCCTGCACTTCGCCCGCCAGCTGCCGGGCCTCGAGCAAGTACTCCTGACGCTGGTGGCCACCAACGCCCCGGCCCGCGCCCTTTACGCCTCCGAAGGCTTCGTGAGCACGGGCATTGAGCCGCGCGCCATGAAATGGCAGGGCCAGTACTTCGACGAGGAAACCATGGTGCTGTTTCTGAACCCGGCTCCGGCACTTGAGCCCGGCAGTTAGCCGCTTGCCCTAGGTCGGGCGGGCCACCGGAGCCACGTAAGCATACGGCCACTCCCCGTAGCGTGCGGGTAGCTTCAGGCGCCGGGCGTGGGCCAGCAGGTAGGCCTGCACGCGCTGCTGCTCGGCCGCATCGAGCACCGGTAGCTCGTGAAAGCCAGGATGCCAGAAATCGGCTTGCGCGGGCAGTTGGCCGCGCAGAATGCGGCGGGCCTGCTGGGCGGTGCGCTGATGCAGCAGCTCCACGGCTTTGTAGAGCGAGAGGGCGTGGCCCGCGGGCTGGTGCACCACGGCATGCAAGTGATTGGGCATCAGCACAAAGCAGGATACGCGCAGGCCCAATTCCTCCAGCATCAGCAGCTCGCCGGCCACGGCTTCGGCTATTTTCTCTTTGCCTAGGTAAGCCGCGCCCGTAGGGCCCGCATCGAGCAGGGCATCGAAGGCCACGAAGAACTGCTTTTCGGCGCGGCGGTGGGCGGCTTGAGCTTCGTCGGGGGTAGCGGCAGCGCGGGCTGCCTCCTGCGCCGCTACGCGCTGCTGCTGCAGCTCGCGGCCGGCACGGGCCGGCACGGAGCCCGCCAGGCGCAAAGTCAGCAATAAGGTTTCGCCGGAAGCATCCATAAACCGAACGGGTTCAACGCGTTTGCTGATTCACTACAACTCCGCCTCCATGGGCAGCGCTGCCGCTACCGGCTCGGCCACCTCCGGAAAGGCCACGTAGCGGCGCGCCTCAACGTGCCTGCTGGGCGCGGCCGCTTGGGCACCTAGGGGCTCGATGCCCAGGCGCGTAAGCGTACGGAGCAAATCCTGCACGCTCTCGGCGCGCCAACGCACCCAGGCCGAGGCAAAGCAGCGCCAGAACTGCCAGCCCGCCCGCTCCAACACGCGCTGCCGGCGCAGGTCGTCGGCCCAGCGGTCGGGGCCGTGGTACTGGTCGCCGTCGCACTCCACGGCCAGGCGCTGGTCGCCGGCACCTTCCACCACCAGATCGATGCGGTATTGCCCTACGCGTACCTGGGGCTGCACGCGGTAGCCGCGCTCGGTGAGCACGTCGTACACGTCCTGCTCAAACGCCGACTCGCACAAATCGCGCAGGTTGCTTACCCGGGCTTCATCCTGACCGTAGGGCGTGGCGAAATGCGCCAGCAGGCCGCGGCGCAGGCGGTCGTTGGGGCTGAGCTCGTCGGCTTCGAGGCTGCGCACCAGATACATCCGGTCGCGGGCGCGGGAGGCGGCCACGTTGAAGCGCTTGGCAAAGTCGTCGCGCCCCACAGCCGTGGCCTGCCCCTTCGACACCACCAATGAAAGGAATATCACGTCGCGCTCCTTGCCCTGAAACGTGCGCGCATCGCCGCAGGCCAGCTCGTGGCGCAGCATGGCTTCGAGGCCGATTTCCTGTTCCAGCATATCCCAGATCAGCCGGGCCTGCTTGTCGGCCAGCAACGATACCACACCTAGGGTACGCCCGGCCATGGCAGGGTCGGCCAACAGGCGCTTGATTTCATCGACGATAAAGCGCGCTTCCGCGGGGTTAGTATCCTGGCGGCGTACGCCGTCTTCTACCAGCACATCAATTAGCGGTGGGTCGAGCCGCTCGGAGGCACTGGGCAAGCGCAATGGCCTGATTTCATGATTGTAGAACTCGCGCTTGGAGTACTCGATAATGGGGCCCACGCAGCGGAAATGCTCTTTCAGCATCACGCCGGCTTCGGCAAATACTACCTTAAACAGGTCGTAAATGGAGCGGTCGGGCGCAAGCTGCGGCGCGTACAGGCTCACTTGCGAGGTCAGAAAGCGGGCCATCAGGCCACGGATTTTCTCTTCTTCCAACCCAATACCTTCCGGCGACACCTGCTTGTCGTCGCCGACTACCAGGATTTTGCGGGCCCGCAACAGCGCGGGCAGCGCCGTCAGGTCCGACTGCGAGGCTTCGTCCACAATCACTAGGTCAAAAGCCCCCAATTCAGCCGGCAGCGACTCCGACACGCGGTAGTGCGGCATAATCCAGCAGGGAATGGCCGCGTTGGCCTGGGCTGCCGCGCGCTGGGCATCAAGCCGGTAGCGCCCGGCCTTCTTACCGGTTCCTTTTCCGATTTTGGTAATGGCATTGCGGTAAGCCTCCAACGCGCTGCGCACCTGCGGGGTGGCGTTTTGGGCCAGCTGCAGCCAGGTGCGCTGGTTAATCAGCTCCTGATACGTCAGCGCCAAGCCTTTTTCGGCTTCGCGGCGCTCGGTGGCTAGCTGCCGTAGCTCGGCGCGGCCGTCGAGGTTGGCGAGGAAGGTCGCCAGGCGGCGCAGCCGCCAGCGTTGGCGCCAGTCGTTGGGCAGCAGCTCGTCGGGGGCACCTAGGGCGGGCTCGGTTTGCAAGCGCGCAGCCCACAGCGGGGCCCCGGATGCGGCTATTTGTTCGGTGACGGCAGTTACTGTGTTGAGCAGCGGCTGCAAGTCATGTACGCGCCGCAGTTCCTGCGTCAGGGCACCCCACCGGGTTTGCAGGTCGGCATCGGCAACGGCGGGGTTGCCCAGCTCCTGCTCGAAAAAGCGGCGCAACGCTTCGCTGATGCGGCCGGAAGTGTTGTGCAGAGCGGTTTCGTACTGCTGGCGCACGGCCCAGGCCGTTTCCAGCTGCAGGCGCAGCTGGTGCTGCCGCAGCACGGCAGCGGCTTCGGGCAATGCCACCGGTACCGCTGCTGTTGGGTGCGCCAGGGCCCAGGCAGGCAGCAACTGGTGTATCTGCTGGCGCAGCGCCGCCTCGGCGGTTTGGGCGTCGCGCACCTGCTCGTAAACTTCGTAGAGTTGCCGGGCTTCGGTAGTAGCGGCCAGGGGGTCTTGCTGGGTAAGGGCGGGCAGGCCCAACTCGGGGGCCAGCGCCTGCCAACGCGCCGCCAGCTCGTGCATTCGGCGCAGCAAATCGAGGTAGCTGGCTACGTAAGCCCAGTCGGCGGCCGAAGCGGGCGGGCCGGTCAGTACTTTGATTTCGCTCAGGCGTTGCTTCTGGGCCGTTTTGCCAAATACACCGAGTAGGCCGAAAGGCCGCTCACCGCGGGCCTGGGCAGCCACGGCAGCCAGCAGCTCGGGCTCCAGCTCCAGCCCGGCGGGTACCCGCACTGGCCTAGGTAAGAATTGCTGCCTTGCTGCCAGGGCCTGTTGCAGCTCGGCACCTAGGGCTTCGAGCAGGCTGTACAGGCCGCTGGCGGTGCCGGCAGCCAAGCGGGTGGTTTGCGCGGCAGCCCACGGCAACTGCCCTAGCTTGAGTTGCTGCGCCGCTAGGTTGCTGAGCTGCTGCAAAACGGCGGTAACGCGGGTAAGCGCATCGGGCACGTGGGCCAGCGCGGGTAGCTCGCCGGTAGCTACAGCTTCTTGCAGCCCCAGCGAGCGGCTGAGCTGCTGATGCGTGAGCAGCAGCTCGCGGGGTTCGGGCAGGGCGGCTACGGCGGGCAGGCAAGCAGCGCGGTAGTCCAGATCAGCCCCTAGCGCCAGGCGGGCAGCCCGCAGGCTGGTCACGGCTGCCTCATCGAACTGCGGCCGATGAAGCGGAGCAGGCGTCAACGCATCGGGCAGCCATTCGGCCAGGGTTTCGGCCTCCACCACCTCGCGAGCGGCCTGGTGGGGTTGGAGGCGCTCCTCATCCAGCACTACGGCTTCGAGGTTTTGCCGGCCCCACTCCGCCATGCGGCGGTCGATGTAGGCCAGGCGGCTGTGGTAGCCATCGAGCTGTTCGGTTAGCTGGCCGATGTGGCGCCGGGCCGCGTCGCGGTCGAGGCGCTGTACTTGCTCGGCAATGTGCTGCACGGCGTGCTCAAACTGGCGCAAGCCTTCCCGCTCGCTGGTCAGCAGGCTGATGGCCAGGGGACGCACCGAGGCGGGCAGCTTGTCGCGCAGCACGCCCAGGGCGGGGTCGCGCATGGAGGTAACGAGCACCCGCTTGCCCAGCGCCAGGTAGTGGCAGATGACGTTGGCGATGGTGTGGGTTTTGCCGGTGCCGGGCGGCCCTTGCACTACCACGCCGGGCGCGTGCTCCAGCAGCTGCACAATGCGCACCTGCTCGTCGTTGAACGGCAGCGGAAAGTACAGCTCCTGCGGCGCGGCGGCGCCGGCGTCGCCCACCAGCGAGAGGCCCCGGAAAGCGGGCAACGGCTGGTTGGTGTGGTAGCTGGCTGGCTCGCGCACCAACGCGGCTACGGCGGGCGGCAATTCGTCGGTTAACGCCTCGATGCGGGTGCGCAAGGCCTCCAGGTCTTGCAAAAAAGCGTTGGCGCTGCGGGGGCGCGCAAACAGCACCCAGGTATCGGTTAGCTGAAGCTGCGGCGTGGCGGCGGGCACGCTGCGAGCGGCCGCGGCGGGCTCGTCGGGCAGGTAGCGGCCCTGGGCATCGAGCAGGGCGGTGGCCTGGCGCAGCACCGGCTCGTAGGTAGCAGCCTCGAAGGGCGAGAGGTAGGGCGCTTCGGCCAGCAGCGGGCGGCTACCCTGCTCCAGCCCGGCCACGCCCGGCACCTCGTGGGCGGCGTACACGTCCGTTTCCAGGCGGGTAGTCGCCTCGCGCGGGCGCACCTCCAGGGCCATGGTATGGGGGTTCAGCGTCAGCTCGGCGAGGCGCGTAAGCACGGGGTAGCGCACCTCGGCATTGGGCAGTTGCCACGCAGCCACGCCTACCCCCCACACCAGCTCCAGGGGCGCATCGGCCAGGCCGCCATCGAGCTGCTGCTTAAGGGCGTACAGCCGCGAATACCAGCCAATCGTTCGGCGCCGGCGCGTTTCCTCCAGGGCCCAGGGCTGCCACTGCTGCTGTTGGTAGTGGGCCAGGTCGGCAGTTAGTTGGGCGGCTTGGGGAAGCGTAGCCAGCGGCACCGGCGTCAGCGGATTGTAATCGGGCTCCTCGGCCGCGCCCTCGGGCAGCAGACCTAGGCGCAGCAGGGTTTGGGCCGGCAGTTGGGGGCGCAACCGGGGGCTCTGGCTGGGGTCGTTGGTCAGCTCGGTGAGGGTGGCCAGCACCGCATCGGTAATGGCAGGCGCGGGCGTTTCCTTCAGCCGCTCCACGCGCAGCCACAGCTCCTCGTCGTCGGCGGCCACGTTCAGGGCTATGCCAGGCAAGCCGTTCAGCTGAGACTCGAGGGCGCAAAAGGCTGACTGGCGGGTAACATCGGCGGCGGGCGTTGCTTTTAACCGCACGCTTTCCCGGGTGTAGTTCAGCAGGGCCAGCAACCGTTCGCGCTCCAAAGGGCTCAGGCCAGACGAAGAATTCATGCGGAAATCAATAGGAAATAACTGGCCCTAGGTGGCGCCGGCGCCCGGCCGCTAACCCTGCAAGTTACGGCAACCCAACGGCCGCGCAAGCCCACAAAAAACCCCGGCCGCCTAGGTGGCAACCGGGGCTTGGGGCACTAAGAGCCGGCGGCACCTAGGCAGCAGCCGCCGCGCGGTTGAGCTTGCTGTGCTTGATGCCGTAGTTGAAGTAAATGGCCAGGCCAATCACCAACCAGCCGCCAAACAGCACCCAGTTGCTGATGCCCAGCTGCGTCATGAGGTACAGGTTGGTGAGCAGGCCCAGCACCGGCAGCAACGACAACTGCTTGCGGAACGATACCACCGCAATCAGCAGGCTGGCCAGCAAAAACACGAGCATCGGAATTTGGTGCCGGAAGCCTTCGTAGCCCTCGGCAAAGCTGATTTTGCGCGCAAAGTCGTCGATGTTTTCGCGGTTGTACACCATCACCAGCGCGGCGCCGGCCAGCAAAATCAGCGGCACCAGGTAGCGGCCGTTGATGTAGGGCACTTTGAAGCGCGCGTTGCTTTGGCCCCGCGGGTCGATAACCAGAATGCCACCGCACACCAGCGCAAAGGCGAACAGCGTACCGATGGAGGTCAGGTCGATAACCAGGTCCATGTTCAGCAGCAGGGCCGGCACGCCCACAAACAGGCCCGTTACGATGGTGCTAAACGAAGGCGTGCGGAACTTGGGGTGCACGCGGGCAAACACCGGCGGCAGCAACCCGTCGCGCGACATCGTCATCCAGATGCGGGGCTGGCCAATCTGGAACACCAGCAGCACCGAGGCCATGGCGAAGATGGCCGAAACGGCCACAATGCCGCCAAGCCACTCCACGCCTACTTTGTTGAACACGTACGCCAGCGGGTCGCCCACGGCCAGCTCTTTGTAGTTCACCATGCCCGTGAGTACCAGCGTGATAATCACGTACAGCACCGTGCAGATAACCAGCGCGTAAATCATGGCCCGCGGCAAATCGCGCTGCGGGTTTTTGCACTCCTCGGCCGTGGTGCTGATGGCGTCGAAGCCGATGTAGGCGAAGAACACGGCCGAGACGCCTTTGAGCACGCCGCCGATGCCGTTGGGCGCGAAGGGGCTCCAGTTGGCGGGCTTGATGTAGAACACGCCCACTACGATAACCACAAATACCACCGCCAGCTTCAGGAGCACCAGCAGGTTGGAGGCGTTTTTCGACTCCTTGATACCCACGTATACCAGGCTGGTAATGAGCACGGTAATGAGAAAAGCGGGCAGATCGACCACGAAGCGCAGGCCGCCCACCAGCTCGGGCGCTGCCGACCATGCCTTGTACGCCTCCAGCTGATCGGGGGCGGCATCGGTTAGCGGCTTGCCGGCTTGCATCAGCTCGAGCACCGCGTGGTAGCCTTTGTAGGCGCTTTGCGTGCCCATCGTTAGCCACAAGGGCAGCTCGATGCCCACGCCGCTCAGCAACCCCGTAAAGTAGTCGGACCAGCTGATAGCCACCACGATGTTGCCCACGGCGTACTCCATGATGAGCGCCCAGCCGATAATCCAGGCGGCCAGCTCGCCAAACGAAGCATAAGCGTAGGTGTAGGCCGAGCCCGACACCGGAATAGTGGCCGCAAACTGCGCGTAGCACAAAGCCGAGAAGGCGCAGGCAATAGCCGTGAACACGAACAGCAGCGACACCGCCGGGCCGCCGTCGTACGAGGCATTGCCGATGGTGCTGAAGATGCCCGCCCCGATTACGGCGGCAATACCTAGGGAGGTGAGGTCGCGCACGGTAAGGTGGCGCGCCAGGCCATGCTCGCCGGGGTGCGAGCCGTGCAGGTCTTCGTCGGCCGGGGGGTTGGCCAGCAGGTCGGAAAGCGCTTTGCGGCGGAACAAACCGGCCGAGCGCGTGGGAGGTAGAGGAGCTGACAAGGCGTATTGGATGAAATAAGGGGCAAAAGATAGAAAATAATGCGGCGGGGCTGCGTGCGAAAGTTTGCCCTTGCTTATGGAATCAGTGAGCTTGCTGCATCTATTAGCGGTGTTTACTCAGCAACTGCCAATGATCCTCCCTTCTGCACAGCTTACCGTTTCCAAACCCTGCCAAGAGAACTGGAGCCAGATGGTCGCGGCTAAAGACGGCCGCTATTGCGCTGCATGTGAAAAAGTTGTTATCGACTTCACCCAGCAAACGGATGCCGAGATTATAGCCTATTTACGCCAGCACTCCGGCCTAGCATGCGGCCGTTTTAAAGCATCACAGCTCAACCGGCCACTTCGCGTCGGCAAAACGAGTGGTACATGGCGCAAATGGCTGGCAGCGGCCGCCACTATTTGGGGGTTGCGCGAAATAGCTCCTGATGCGGCTGTAGCCCAACGCATACCAGCTGTGCAACAGCCGCTGCAGCCCGCACAGGACGCTAAATCAGCAGCAAAGGCAACTGCTCCTATTTGGTTACGCGGCGTTATGCTCGATTCAGCTACACTTGCGCCTATACCCGGTGCCACAGTTTTGGTGAAAGGCACCACCCGAGGTGTTTCGACGGACGCAGAAGGGCGCTACAACATTGACGTTGAAGGCTTATCAACTCCGCTGACGTTAACCTTTGCATCCGTCGGATATTATTCGGAGGAGCGAATAGTTCGGAATACTGGCGCCGCCATACCCGATCTGGTAATGCGCACTGACCTTGCGCAACTGAACGACATCGTAGTAGTTGGCGGCTGTGGGGTTGTTCGCCCTTGGTGGCATCCGCTGCGTTGGTACAGCACCCTACGCATCAAGGCACGTAACCTCGTTAGCCGCTGAAACCTTTCGGCACCTCAGCAGCTTATGCCAAGGCCATGATGAATAAGCTGCTCCCGGCCGCCGCCTTGCTGCTGACGCTGCTCAGCCCCGCCTGTTCGCTCAAGCCCACCACCAAGCACGACGTATTTAACCAGCAGGCCCAGTTGCCGCAGGAAGAAGCCGTGCACCCGCGCAACTCCCTGGAGTGGTGGTACTTTACGGGCCACCTGCGCGATTCGCTTTCGGGCCACACCTATGGGCTGGAGTATGTGTTCTTCCACTTCAACCCCACGGGCAAAAAGGACCACCTGATGGTGAACGTGGCCCTGACCGACCCGCAGCAGAAAAACTTCCGGTACGATTACAAGTGGAGCGGCCTGGCCAAGGAGTTGCCCGCCACCCTCCCGCTGAACCTGCACCTGCAGAAAAAAGACCAGACCTGGACGCTGCGCGGCCAAGAGGGCAAGTACCAGCTGCAGGCCGACATGGTAAGCCACCCCGGCTTTGGGCTGAATCTGACTACCCAGCCCACCAAACCCGTGCTGCTACACGGCGGCACCGGCTACGAGAACTACGGCAACATTGCCTCGGCGGGCTATTACAGCTACCCGCGCCTCGATGCCCGCGGCACCATCACCCTAGGTGGCCAAGCCCGCCCGGTATCGGGGGAGCTGTGGTACGACCGGCAGTGGAACTGCGGCTCCGTAACGCGCAAAGACATCGGTTGGGACTGGTTTAGTATTCAGCTCAGCGAACCGCGCGAGGAGCTGATGCTGTACACCGTGTACAACAAAAACACCGGCCAGTACCTAGGGGGCGGTTCGCACAACTCCGCTACCAATGAGAACACCCACCTCGGCGAACAAGATTTTCAGCTGGAAACCCTGGCGTGGTGGCGCAGCCCCAAAACCGGCCTGCGCTACCCCGCCAAGTGGCGCGTACGCGTGCCCAGCCAGGGCTACGACTTGCTGATAGAGCCCGTGATGAACGACCAGGAGCTGGTGCTAAAGCTGATTGCCGGCATTAAGCTGCCCTACTGGGAAGGCATGTGCCGCGTAACGGGCACGCACCGCGGCAAGCCCGTAAGCGGCAACAGCTACGTCGAAATTACCAACCGCAAGGAGCCGCGCCGCGCCGGTGGTGCCGCCGCCGAAGCTGCCGAAGGCGCCGCGCAGTAACGCACCTAGGCGTTCAGCAACACCCGGAACGTGGTGCCTTTGCCCACCTCCGACCAGCGCACGTACAGCCGGCCTTTGTGGTAGTTCTCGATGATGCGCTTGGCCAACGCCAGCCCGAGGCCCCAGCCGCGCTTTTTGGTGGTGTAGCCCGGCAAAAACACCGTTTCGAACTTGCTTTTGGGAATGCCTTTGCCCGTATCAGTAATATCGAGGGCAATTTGCTTGTGGTTGCGGCCGCCGTGGCGCAGTACCAGCGTAATGGAGCCGCGCCCATCCATGGCATCGACGGCGTTTTTGCACACGTTCTCGATTACCCATTCCAGCAGGGGCACGTTCACGCGGGCCGTGGCGCCGGGCGGCAGCAGGCTTTCTACCTTAAACACCACCTTGCGCGACACGCGCACCTTTAGGTAATCCACGGCGCGCTCGGCCACCTGGTAAATGTCCTCGTCCTTGAGCACCGGCACGGAGCCGATGTTGGAGAAACGCTCCGTAATAATTTCGAGCCGGCGGATGTCCTTGGCCAGCTCCTCCACCACCGGCTCGCCCTCGAACCTAGGCGAATCCTTCATGTAACTCTGCCAGGCCATCAGGCTGCTGAGTGGGGTACCCAGCTGGTGCGCGGTTTCTTTGGCCAGGCCCACCCACACGCGGTTTTGCTCGGCCCGCCGCGAGTAGCTGAAGGCGAAGTACGCCACCACCGCCAGCGAGGCAATTACGGCCAGCTGCACCAGCGGGTACGTGCGGAGCTGGCTCAGAATCACCGAGTCTTTGTAATAAATGTAGTTGCGCAGGCCCGCACCCAGCTCCACCACAATGGGCGGGTGCTGGCTGCGCATTTCCTCGATTTCGCGGTGCAGCAGCTGCTCGCGGTCGGCTTCGTTGAGGCGGGCGGGCACATCGAGGTTGCGGTAGTCGAGCACGGTGCCCTCGGCATCGGCCCAGATTACCGGAATGGTTTTGTTGGCCTCGATGATTTCGGTGGAGGCGAACTGAATGTTGGTATCGTCGGACTCGGAGTTGATAACAAAGCGCAAGGCCTTGGCATACAAGTCGATCTGCTGCTGCTCGCGCTCCGACAGGCGGCGTACCAGCAAGTTGGTGTACACCACCGTAACGGCGCCGATTACCAGCGCCATCACCACGATGAGCAGTTTAATCCGAGATTTTTGGTCGTAGATGGGGAGCACAGGGCGAAAACGGAAACAACGGCGGCCGCCAGCCGGTTAGCTGCCAGCAACGCGTGCATGGTTGCGAAAGTACGCAGCACTTGGGCCTACCGATACCTGGCCGCGGCCTGGTAAAGCAGTACCTCCCAAACAACACCTAGGCCCGCCGAAGGGTGCAGCGGAGCCGGGAGGCTCCCGGTTTTTTGGCCGGCCCTCCCCTATCACATCATCAGGTGATTGACCAGCACCCGCTTTGGCAGTACGTTTAACGTGTTGTCGGAAAGGCATTTCGGCAGCCCGCCAAAGATGATTTTTATCAACTCACCGGCCGGCAATGCCGCTTTAACGTTCAAAAAACGTACTTCAACCTTCGCTCGAACCGCTTTACATTTTTCGGTGTTTTTCTCTAGCAAAATGCGCCGTAATTTTGCAATCCACTTCTACGTCGCCCGTAGCACCAGCTATGACCCACCCGTTTAAGGCCGTAGGGCTATCCTATAAAACCGCACCGCTCGCCATTCGCGAGCTGATTGCGTTGGATGAACCGGCCTGCCGTCGCTTTCTCGACACGCTTCATCAGGAGCTCGGCTTGTCCGATCTGCTCGTGCTGAGCACCTGCAACCGTACCGAAATCTACTACGCCGCCGACCGCGACCAGAGCCCCGCCATCATCGAGGCGCTGGGCAACCTGAAGGGCGTGGCCGATATGGGCGCTTACTACGAGTACTTCAACCTCTACAACACCGCCGACGAAGCCGCGCAGCACCTCTTCGAGGTAGCCATGGGCCTCGATGCGCAAGTGGTTGGCGACCTGCAGATTGCCAACCAGGTGAAAACGGCTTACCAGTGGTCGGCCGACGCCGATGCGGCCGGGCCTTTCCTGCACCGCATCATGCACTCGGTGTTCTTCACCAACAAGCGCGTGCAGCAGGAAACCTCCTTCCGCGACGGGGCCGCCTCTACCTCCTACGCGGCCGTGGAGCTGGTAGAAGAACTAACCACCGACTTTGCCAGCCCCCGTGTGCTGGTGGTGGGCCTAGGTGAGATTGGCGCCGATGTGTGCCGCCACCTCACCAACAACAAGTCGTTTGCCGATGTAACCATCTGCAACCGCACCCGCGCCAAAGCCGAGTTGCTGGCCGAGGAGTGCGAAGGCCTGAAGGTTATCGACTTTGAAAACCTGGCCGAGGCATTGCAGGAAGCCGACGTGGTTATTTCCTCCATTGCCCGCGACACGCCGTATTTCACGGCCGAGATGGTAAGCCGCCTGGAGGTGCTCAGCTACAAGTTCTTCATCGACCTGTCGGTGCCGCGCAGCATCGAGCCCGAGGTGGAGGAAGTGCCCGGCATTCTGCTCTACAACATCGACGCCATTCAGGGCCGTGCTTCGGAAGCCCTCAACCGCCGCCTGGCCGCCGTGCCGCAGGTGCGCGCCATCATTGCCGACAGCATTGCCGGCCTCGACGAATGGAGCCGCGAAATGATGGTGTCGCCGGTGATTCAGAAAATAAAAGGCGCGCTGGAGCAGTTGCGCCAGGAAGAGCTCGACCGTTACCAGAAGAAAGTATCGGCCGAAGAAGCCAAGCGCCTCGACGACGTCACGAAGTCGCTGATGCAGAAAATCCTGAAGCAGCACGTGCTGCAGCTGAAAGCCGCCTGCAAGCGCGACGACGCCGACCAGATGATCGACGTGCTCAACGACCTCTTCGACCTGGAGCGCCAGCAAGCCACTGCCTAGCCTACTACTACTTACTACCTATTACGATGTAGCGCCCCCGCCAACCGCGGGGGCGCTGTCGGTTTAGGGCATCGGTGGTTTCCCCAGGTCGCCGCGCCGCCACGTCTGAACGCACGAAGGCCCCGCCTCGTGGTTAGAGGCGGGGCCTTCGTGCTTGTGAGAAAGCTAGGCGTGGGTGGTATCCCTTACATCGTATCGCAGCACCCCTCGAGCGTGTCAATCACGTCGAGCAGTTTGGGAATGGACAGGGAGTAATAGATTTTGGTACCGACCTTGAACGACGATAAGATGCCGCGGTCTTTGAGTGTGATAAGGTGCTGAGAAGCTATGGCTTGGGGTAATCCGAGCGTGCGGTAGATTTCCGTCACGGTCATTTTATCTTCTTTGCCGAGCAGGTCAACGATGGCCAAACGCTTGGGGTGAGCCAGCACTTTGAGCATCGCGGCAGCCTTATCCACTTTCTTGGATTCTACGCGCGAAAGCAGTGGTTTCATGGAGGCTTGCAAGGTGGAAATGTTACTCTAGGTGTGCAGTACGCGTAATACGTGCTTCCTATACTCTAAAGTTCCTATACAGGGGGCCCGCAGCCGAAATTTTTGGGCGTTTCCGCGAATGCTGCCTTTCAAGGGGAGTTTAGTGCGCAGGTATTTTCGCCCCATTGCCTGGGCCGCTGTACCTTTGGGCGCCGGCCAGGGCGGTTTAAGCCCTTGGTGGCTTTGCTTCCCGATTTCTCCCACCCAACTCGTTACCCCCTGATTATGCGCGACTTACTCGTCACCTTCGAGAACAAACGCCCCGAAATCGTATTTGAGTGGAAAGACTCCGAAACCGAGGCCGAGGGCTGGGTGGTGATTAACTCGCTGCGGGGCGGCGCGGCCGGCGGCGGCACCCGCATGCGCAAGGGCCTCGATAAGCGCGAGGTAGAAAGCCTGGCCAAAACCATGGAGGTGAAGTTCACCGTGTCGGGCCCGGCCATCGGGGGCGCCAAATCGGGCATCAACTTCGATCCGCAGGACCCGCGCAAGCGCGGAGTGCTGGAGCGCTGGTACCGCGCCGTAATTCCGCTGCTGAAGAACTACTACGGCACCGGCGGCGACCTGAACGTGGACGAGATTCATGAGGTAATCCCGATTACGGAGGACTACGGCCTGTGGCACCCGCAGGAAGGCGTAGTTACGGGCCACTACCGCGCCAGCGAGCCGCAGAAGATTCAGAAGGTTGGCCAGTTGCGGCAAGGCGTAATTAAGGTGGTAGAGGACGAGCAGTTTACGCCCGACCGCGCCCGCCGCTACACCGTGGCCGACCTGATTACCGGCTACGGCGTGGCCGAGGCCGTGCGCCACTACTACCGCCTGTGGCCCGAGCAAGAGGTAGCGGGCAAGCGCGCCATTATTCAGGGCTGGGGCAACGTAGGGGCCGCCGCAGCTTACTACCTGGCGCAGCAAGGCGCCATTATCACCGGCATCATCGACCGGGCCGGTGGTTTGCTGAAGCCCGAAGGTTTCACGTTCGAGGAAATTCGGGCGCTGCTGCTCAACCGCCAGGGCAACGCGCTTTCGGCCGACAACCTGCTGCCCTTCCAGGAGGTGAACGAGAAGATCTGGTCGTCGGGCGCCGAAATATTTGTGCCGGCAGCGGCTTCGCGCCTCGTTACGCGCGAGCAAGTAGAGCAGCTGCTGGCCGGCGGGCTCGAGGTAATCAGCTGCGGCGCCAACGTGCCCTTCGCCGACCCGGAAATTTTCTTCGGCCCCACCGGCGAGTTTGCCGATGCCCACACGGCCGTAGTACCCGATTTTATTGCCAACTGCGGCATGGCACGCGTATTTGCCTACCTGATGGAGACGAACGCCGAAATCACCGACCAGGCCATTTTCGCCGACATTTCGCGCACCATCTTACGCGCCTTGGAGCGCACGCACTCGCAGGGGCACACCAACCAGGTAGCGCGCACCTCGTTCGAGCTGGCGCTGCGCCAACTCGTATAAGCGGCAGCCACGGCCGCGCTTTTATCGGCGCCGCCTCGCCTGCCAAGGGTGCGGCGGCGCCGTTGTTTTTACCCCTGTTCTGCTATGAGCACCAAGGAGTTTCTGAACCAGCAGTTTTTAGGCAACACCATCGGGCAATACTTGCTCTGCGGCGCCATTTTGCTGTTGGGTTTTGGCTTGCGCCGGCTGTTGTCGCGCATTGTTTCGAGCATCTTCTTCCGCATCATCAAGCGCCATACGGCGGGCGTATCAGAAAAAGAGCTGAACGACTTCCTGATTCAGCCCCTCTCGGTGGTGCTGTTTCTGTTCACGTTGTTTCTGGCCTTCAACGTGCTCGATTACCCGGCCTCCGTTACACACGATTTGGCCCGCAGCGTAACCTGGCCCAAACGCCTGGCCTTTGCCATTTACCAGATCGGGGTGATATCAGCTTTGGCGTGGGTGGTGCTGCGCCTTATTGATTTTGCCGAGCTGGTGTACCGCCGGCGGGCCGAGCTGCTTACCTCTACCAATACCCGCCTCGATGCGCAGTTCATCCCGTTCGCGAAGGACTTTGCGAAGGTGATGATCCTGATTTTCGCGTTTCTGGTGATGCTGGGCCAGGTGTTCAACGTGAACGTAACGGCCCTGATTGGCGGTCTGGGCATCGGCGGTTTAGCCGTGGCCTTTGCGGCCAAGGAAAGCCTCGAAAATCTGATTGCCTCCTTCACCATCTTCCTCGACCGGCCTTTTCAGGTAGGCGACCTGGTAACGGTGGGCGGCATCACGGGCACGGTAGAGAAAGTAGGATTCCGGAGCACCCGCCTGCGCACGGCCGAAAAAAGCTACGTAACGGTGCCCAACAAGTCGATGATCGACAAGCCGCTCGACAACCTCTCGTTGCGCACGGCGCGCCGGGTAAGCTTCACCCTCAACTTCGGCCACGAAACCAGCCGCGAGCAGCTGCTGGGCATTGCGGCCGATTTGCGCACCTACCTGCACGAGCACCCGCTTATTATGCCCGAGGAAGTGCAGATTAAGCTGGCTGCCCTTACCCAAACCGGCCGCGACCTATCGGTGCAGTACTTTGTGCAGGTAGCCACCTACGACGAGTACCTCACGGTAAAAGAAGCCGTGAACTACCGCATCCTGGAGATAGTGGAAGAGCACGACGGTGTATTTGCCACCAACACCACGGTAGTGCGCATGGTAACCGACCCGGGCATCACCTCCGGTACCGGCCAAGCCTCCGATGGCTCCATCATTTGATTACCACCTAGGCTGAAAACCAGAAGCGGGCGGAGGTAGCTACCTCCGCCCGCTTCTGGTGTTTATATCTACTGAAAGCCAGCTTATCGGCCGCCCAGCAAGCCGCCGAGCAGGCTGCCCATGCCGCCGCCCATCAGGCCGCCCAGGCCGCCGCCACCGGTGCTGCGCGGGCCCATGTGTGCGCCGCCGCCCAGGCCACCCAGTACCGACATAAGGCCGCCCAAGCCACCGCCGGGCACGCCGTAGCCGGCCGGGCGTGTGCCGTAGCCGCCGGTTGCGCCGCCGAGCATACCGCCCAGGCCGCCGCTGTTGAGCAGGCCGCCCAGCAAGCCGCCCATGGTGCCGGCGCCGCCCATGGAGGCAGCTGCCCCGCCGAGCAACCCACCTAGGGTACCGCCACCGCCGCCCATCAGGCCACCGCCCATGCCGCCGCGGTTGCCGCCCATCACGCGCGAAAGCACCATGGGAGCAGCCACTGCCAACAGGCCCGTAAGCGCGGCCTGGGGCGGAATGCCCACCGAGCGCAGCTTATCGCCGAGCGAATCCATAAGGCCTTGCGGGGCTTGCTGCGGGTTTTGGGCCTGCGCCTGCTGCGTTTGCGACACCACATTTTCGATGGTGCTCACTTGCTGCTGGTTGAGGCCTAGGTAAGAAGCCATTTTGTTTACCATGGCTTCTTCCTCGTTGGAGTAAGCGCCATCGGCCCGGGCAAAGCCTACCAAATCGGTTACCAACGAGTAGCGCAGGTTGCTGTTGCGCAGCACATCGAGGTTGCCTTTGATGCTTTCGTTGGTCGAGTCCTGGGCAGCGTTGAGCACGTACTGCGTGCCCTGGGCCGAGAGGCCGGCCACCTGCGCCATTTGCTGCAGAAACTCGGCCTCGTGCTGCGTAGCCTGGCGGTCGGCCGTGGCTAAGCTGGCAATTACGCTGAGGTAAGCGGTTTTTTCTTGCTCGGAATACTGGCTAAATACTTCTTCGGGTTGCATACGCTAGGGGTTTTGGGAGTGGGAAACGGCGCCGGTGCGCAGCTATTATTGTTACTGTGCACCGCACGCGGGTGTTGCCTCTAAACGCACACGTGGCTTAAATGTTAGCAGCCCGGCCCTAGGTCAGAACTCGAAGTACTCGCCCGGCTGGGGCGAAGCGGGCTTTTTCTGGTGCGGCGGCGCAGGCGTTGGCGGGCGGCTGCGCACGGCGGGCGCCGCAGCGGCGGGCGTGGCACCGCCGCCGTTGCCTGCCGGGGCCTGCGCGGGGCCGCCCGGGGCCGGGCTGCCCGCTTCGCGCCGCCTGGCTACTGCCCTTTCGCGGTCGTAGGCCACCCGAAACTTGTCTTCGTTGCCCCACACGCGCAGCAATAAATCGGGCCCTTTGGCCAGGCTGCCGTCGGCGCCAGCCAGCACGGGACGGCGCAGCCCAGGCAACAGCGGAATGGTCAGGTGGTAATCCATCTGCTGATCGAAAGTGTGGGTGCCCGTAACGCGAATAACCGAGGCCCGGCGCACGTTGGAGCGGATTTCCATATCGGGCACGTACACCGTGCGGCTCTGAATGTAAATCGTGTTGGTTAGCTCATCGAAGCGCAGGCGACGCAGCTGCTCGCGGCTGGCCAGCATGCTCAGCTGCTGGGCCGGCCCAAAATTGTTCAGCTCGCCGTGCCGCACCGTGGCCCGCACCTCGGCCTCCAGTTTGTTGGTAAGGGGCTGTAGCTGCGGCCCGAAATACATATCGGCCTCGGCTGTGCCGCTGAGCTGTCCGCGCAAATGCCGGCTGGTGATGAAGTGTTGGCCGAAATCCTCGAATGCGTAAAACAAACTATCGAGCCGTACCTGCTGGCACGAGGCCACGGTGCTCACCTTCAGCAGCCCGGGTTGGCGCGCATCGAGGGTTCCGCGCAGCTGCAGGCGCCCGGCAGCCGCCGAAAGGGCAATACCCGGCGACGTAAGCACCTGCTCGTGCATGCGCACGGCCCCGCTCAGCGCCCGGGCCCGGAAGCTCCGAAAGCGCAGCTGCTGCACGGTGGCGTTCAGGTCGAGGTCGATGTTGGGGGGCAGTTGCAGGGCGTAGCCGTTGGCAGCCGTAGCGGCCCTAGGTGCCGGGCCGTTTGCCGGCCCGGAGGACCCGGCCTGCAACAGCTCATCGAGGTTAAGCAGGCGCGCCGCTACATCGGCCTCAACGCGCAAGGGCTGCCGCGGCAACAGCAGCCAGCCCAACGCATTGCGAAACAAACCGTTCAGGCGAAAATCAGAGCTACCGGCCCGCCCGGTAAAGTTGCTAACTGCCACGTCGTTGCGGCGCAGCAAAAAGCTGCCGTTCAGCTGCGTCAGCCCTAGGTTTAGTTTGCGCAGGCGTAAGCTCACGTTGCGCAATTGCAGCTCGCCCGAGGCCTCCCCCGCTGCCCGGGCGGGGTTTTGCCTGAACGTGCGCAGGTTGCCTGCCAGCTGTGCCTCGAGGCGCAATTGGCCGCTGGCTTGGTGCAGGGCGGCCACCGGGTAAAAGCGCAGTGCATCGGCCACCTCCAGCTCGGCCCGCAGGTTCAGCCGCACGTAGGGGTCGTGGAAGTTGCGGTAGCTAAGGCTGCCGCTAAACGGTTTGCCACCTAGGCGCCCGCGAATGTTGCTCAGCTCCAGCACAGCCGTGCGCGCCAGGGCTTGCGGCCCGTTGCGGAAAGCCCCGGTCAGGAACACATGCTCGATGCGCTGCTTGGTTTGAGGGTGCACAAAAGAGGCGTCGCGGCAGCCGAAGCGCACATCTACCCGCGGGTAGTGCTTGGCCGATAATTCGCCCTTTACGGTGCCGCCAAAGTACACCGCGCCTTCGCTGCGGTACACTGCCAGGGGCTTGCTGAACCTAGGCGGCAGCAGGGCGAGCAGGCTTTGCACGTCGGTGTTTTTGCCGCCGAGCTGCAGGGCCAGCTGCGTGGGTCCGCGCCAGCCTACCGTGCCCGCCACCGTGTATACGGCCGGCCCCACCTGCACCTCCGAGGGCTGAATACGCACCTGCCGGGTGGCCCGGTTTACGGCCAGCGCCGTGTTTACCGTTAGCTCGCGCTGCCGGAAGTACGTGTCGGGGCCTACGCGCAAGCCCTCCACGCGCAAGGGCCCGGTTGCCTGCACCTGCACCGTGTCGCCGGCAATGCGCAGGGCGGCCGTCAGGTCGTGGGCGTGCAGGGTGTAGCGCTGCCGTAGCGAGGAGTCGGCGTAGCTCACGGCCACGTTGCGCACGCGCACCCGCTCAAAATCGAAGCGCAGGGGCTCGTCGCCGTTGGCAGCCGTATCGGGCCGAAGCACGAGGTAGTTCGGCTGCCCGTGCTGGTTGAGGCGCACCTGCACGGCGCCTTGCTCCACCGTAAGGGTACGGATGCGGTAGCGGCCGCCGAGCACATCCCAGGCATCAAACGAGCAATGCAACCGCCGTACGCGGGCCAGCGCCACCGTATCGAGCGGCAAAGAGCCGCCTACCCGCACATTGGTGAGCAAAATGCTTACCCGGGGGAAATCCTCGCGCCACGAAAGCTCGAGCTTTTGCACTTGTACCGGTGTGCGCAGGTGCCGGTTGGCGGCCGTTACAAACAAATTAATGATGCGGTCTTCGCCCAGCCACAGGGCCGCAGCCAGCCCCAACGCCAGCAGCAGCACACTCAGCAGCCCATACCCAAACCATTTTAGCGCCCGCACCCCAAATTTTTTAAGCTTGATTACTAATCCCTTGCGCTAAAACGCAGCTTTTTCGCAGAAATTTCTTCCCCGAAATGTCGGCAAACTGTTGCGGTTTCCGAAAACACCCCCCATATTTGCACTCGCAATCGGGACACAAGCCCGGTTAAACAAGGGGGATTAGCTCAGCTGGTTCAGAGCATCTGCCTTACAAGCAGAGGGTCGGCGGTTCGAACCCGTCATCCCCCACCACTGCAAAACAGCCACTTAGTTGCAAAACTGAGTGGCTGTTTTGCTTTTGATGCTTTTGCCAGTGCAGGCGCGGCCACATAGCCTGGCTGCTACATCTGCCTCAACCAGCTGGCGGCCGTTTCCGCATCCTCAAAGGGCAGCACAATAACGCTACCTGCTACATGCTGCAGCGAGCTGTCGGTTGACAAGCGGCTGTAGATATCCGGCGAATACACCCACGCCGCGTACTCCAGGCCGGCTGCGCTGAGGGCCGGCAGCAGCTCCTGGCCTACCCACTCGGCTGCCCCGCCCCACATGCCGGTTACGTTGGTGTTGTCGTTGAGCACCTTCCGCACTTGCTCCTGCCGCACGTAATCCAGGATTTTGGTGGCGCCCTCACGCACCGATTGCTCGGTTTGGTTGCCTAACCAGTTCACGTACAACCACTCGTTAAGCGGGTCAAGATGAATTTCGATGGAAGCCGTGCGGTACAGGAGTTGCGACATAGGTTTGGGGCAGTTCGCCTAGCATACGCAGGGTTTTGGCCACAGTTGGAGCAGATTACCGGGCCGCCCAAGGCGTAGCTATAATTAGGTTTTGGGTTGCGTGGCTGCTTGGTTTAGCTGGTTCGTTTTCAGCCGCCAGAGCGTAATAAGTGGGAAGAGAACGAATGCGGGCTCGGCGAACAAACGCCAGCGGTAGCCCACAAAGAACACCAGGCTAAGCAGCAGCACTACGCAAAAGGGCGTAAGCAGCAGGGAATCGGGCACCCGAAAGCGCAACCCGCGCCAGCCCAAGGCCGTGAGCAACAAGCTCAGCAAAAAGCCTAGGTGCACCACGGCCGTTACGGGGTTGTAGCTGGTGCGGTCGGCATCGGCCACGAAGTTTTCGGGGCTGAAGAATACCCGCAGCTTCCGGCCCAGTAGCTGCAACTCCTCGGCTGGGTGCTCGGCTACCCATTGCCGGGCCAGGCGGGCGCGGGCCTGGCTTTCCTGGTACTGATTAAGTTGCCCTAGGTTGGGAATGGATTGCTGCACCCAGCGGCCAAACGGCTCGTCGGCTTCGTCCCAGTTGAACATGAACTTGCCCTGGGTAGCGGAGTTGTGGCCTTGCAGCAGCTCGAACCCCGGCTGCGTACTAAGGATGTAAACCCCGAACAGGCGGTGGTTCTTCATCAGGACCGGAACGTGGAGCGCTACCGTCAGCGCGAGCGTTAGCACGGCCGGGCGCCATACATGGCGCAATGCTGATGTACCGGCCCAATACCCGCGCCACAGCACCAGCGCGAACATCAGCCCGTACACGGCCAGCAAATAGCCGCGCAACAAACACGATACCACCACTACCAAGGCCAGCAGCAGGGCTTTGGCAGCGGGCAGCGGGCGTCCTTCTTGCAGGCGTAGCAGCTGGTACGTAACCCACACCAAGGCCGGCAGGCAGAGGTTTTCGTACCAAAACCAGGCCCCTACGTACCACAGCACCGATGGGTAAAGCGCCAGCAGGCCTGCGCCTAGCCATGCCCAACGGGGCGGCAGCCCGTACCAACGCAGCGTACGCTGCCCGTACAGCCACGTGATTGCACCGCCGGCCGCCATCAGCAGCATCAGGCCGGCCACGAGGTAGTACCGCGGCAGGCCCATCCAGGCCCAGGCGGCGTACACCCACACCGGAAATGTGGCATGAAACGCATCGGGCCGCAATTGCTGCCGCGTATGATCGAAGCTGACGTAGCCTTTGCCTTGCAGCCAGTTGTCGGCAATGCGGGCGTTGCGCACCTCGTCCCAGTTCAGCTCAAGACCGGGGTTGTTGTACCACAGCAGCCCCAGGCGCAAAGCAATCAGCAGCAAGGCAAGAAGCCAGAAAGCGCGGGGCAAACGACGCAGCATACCAGAGGCAAATAGAATAGCCTGCAAGGTAACGCAGCCGCTCCGGAAGCTACCTTTGCCGAGCCTGTCTCATGCCGCCGTTTTCACTTTCCCGCATCGTGCGCCTTTTAGCCCTTAGCCCCCGCCGCTGGGTGGTGCCGCTGTTCTTTGCGGGCGTGCTGGCCCTGGGTGCCGCCCTGCACCGCGACTACGGCGTATCGTGGGATGAATGGACGGACCGGCTCAACGGCATGGTAAACGCCAAATACGTGGCCGAGCGCCTGGCCCCGGAGCTGGCCCGACGGCAGGAGAACTACCACCGCATTCCGGATTTGCGCACGTTTGTGGAGCACGACCACGGCGCTACGTTCGAGTTGCCGGTGGTGGTGCTTACCAAGCTGGCGGGCGCCGAAGACCAGCAGCAGATTTATCAGCTGCGCCACCTGCTCACGTTTTTGCTGTACTGGGTGGGCATGCTGGCGTTTTACGGCTTGGCGCGCCTGCGCTTCCGCGACTGGCGCCTGGCCTTGTTGGGCAGCGCTTTGTTGTGGCTTACGCCCCGCCTGTTTGCCGAATCGTTCTACAACGCCAAGGACGCCGCTTTTCTGGCCCTGTTCACGCTGGCCATGTTTGCCCTGGCAAGGCTGATGCGCCGCCCCACGCTCGGCCGGGGCTTGCTGCACGGCGTTGCCACCGGGGCAGCCATTGCCCTGCGGGTAAACGGGGTGCTGCTGGTGCCGCTTACGTTGGCCGGCGTGCTGCTGGCCGCTTGGGCTACACCTAGGGCCCGCCGCCAGCGGCTCCTGAGCATGGGCGCCTGGCTACTCACGGCGGCCGGCGCTACGGTGCTGTTCTGGCCTTACTTGTGGGAGTCGCCGGTAGCGCATTTTGTTACGGCCTTTCGCAACCTGAGCCGCTTTTCGCGCTGGGATGGGCAAGTGCTTTACTTCAGCCACTTTGTGCGGGGCACCGAGCTACCCTGGCACTACGCCCCGGTTTGGATTCTGATTACCACTCCAGTAGCCTACACGCTGACCTTTGCCCTAGGTGCTGGTGCCTGGCTGCGCCGGTACCTGCCGCACCTAGGGCGCGTGCTGCGTACCTACGCCGGGTGGCTCGATTTGCTTACCTGGGCCTGGCTACTGGGCCCGCTGGTGGCGGTAGTGCTGTTCCGCTCGGTGCTGTACGACGGGTGGCGGCATTTGTATTTCGTGTACCCGGCTTTCCTGCTGCTGGCTTTGCAAGGGGTGCGGGCCTTGCAGCTGGCCCACCGGCAATGGCAGCGGCGGCTGGTGCGCCGCGTAGCGTTGGTAGGTGCTGGCCTGCTAGCCCTAGGTGCCGCCGAGCCTCTCGCGCGCATTGTGCTCGATCATCCGCATCAGCAGGTATACTTCAGCCTGTTGCCCGGCAGGGTGGTGGAGCAGCAGTTCGAGCGCGACTACTGGGGCCTGAGTTACCGCAAGGGCCTGGAGTGGATACTGGCCCACGATACCGCCGCCCGCATACCCGTATGCGCCCGCCCGCTCGATCCGGTGTACGTCAATACCCTTATCCTGTCCGGCGCCGACCGCCAGCGGCTTGTGCTGGCGCGCGACCACCAACAGGCGCGTTACTTTCTTACCAACTATCGCAACCACCCGCAGCCCTGGCCCGCCGAATACGGCCGCGAGGTGTACGCCGTGTGGGCCGATGGCATCAAGATACTCTCGGTGCTGCAGCGCCCGGTGCCGCGGCAGTAGCCAGTTGCAACAGTTGCTGATGCAGGGCCAGCACCTGCGGCAGCACCAGCTGCTCGTCGTTGTTGTAGATTACGAAGTCGGCCCGCTGCAGCTTTTCCTCTTCGCTGAGTTGCTTGCTGATGATGGCCGCAACATCGGCCGGGGTGCGGTGGGCATCGCGGCGCAGCACGCGCTGCTGGCGAAGCTGCTGCGGCGCGTAAACGGTAATTATACGGTCGAGCTGCTGCCACGAGCCCGATTCGAACATCAGCGCGGCTTCTTTCAGGATGTATCGGTGGCCGGCTTGCTGCTGCGCGGCGGCCCACTGCGCAAAATCGTGGCCCACGCGCGGGTGTACCAAGCCGTTGAGCTGAGCAAGCTTTTCGGGGTTGCTGAAAGCCAAGCCGGCCAGGTACGTACGGTTCAGCTCGCCGTTGGGCGCGTACACCTCTGCGCCGAAGGCCGCCAGCAGGCTGCTGCGCAACACATCGTCGTGGTGCATTACCCATTTGGCGCGGGTATCGGCATCGTACACGGGCACGCCCAGCAAGGCAAACAACCGGCACACCACCGATTTGCCCGAGCCAATTCCGCCGGTTATTCCAACTTTCAGCATGCGCTAACGCCTAGGTACCGATTTGTATTTGGCGCCCGACAACACCCGCACCGTGGTTACGCCAATGCGCGCGCCCCGGATAACCACCGGCAACGGCCGCAACGACAGCTGCACCGTGGAGTCGTCTTCGCGCAGCTGGCGGTAGTCGGCAAACACCTGCACCTGGCTGGGGTTGAGCTTGGCCGAATCCTCGGGAAAAAACTGCACCTCCACGGGCACTTGTGCCGGCCACAATTTCACGCTGCTGTCGCCGGGAAAGTTTTGCAGGCGGGGCTCCACGATAATGGTGCGGGTATGCACTTGCCGGGGCTGCAGCTTCACCTGCACCTCCTGCACGTCCGTTTGCACCAACGCCGGGCCGCCCATGGGCACCCTGATGCTGCCATCGGTGCTGCCGGCCGGGGCCTGCGGCAAGTGCACCGGATAAGGGTTGGGCAGCGCATTTACTGTGTTTGCCGGGCCTTTAAAGGTGATGCTGGCGGGCATAAACCGGGCATCGAAAGGCAACGCCTCGCCGGTAGCATCGGGGCTGAGCCGCAGCGGCAAACGGCGGGTTACCAGCCGATCAAACTCAAAATAAATGGTGTCCGTCAGCACCGCGTTTAGCTGCAGCCCGTCCATAGCGCCGATAAGCCCACCGCGCAAGGCGGTGCCGGGCACGGCGCCGGTCCCGCCGGGCCGGCGCACGATTACCTCGGCTGGTTTTATGTCGAGCCCCAGGGCAATGCGCAGCAGCTTCCAGCCCCGGCCGGTTACCTGCACCGCAATGCTTTCGGTAAGCGGCCTGACTGGAATAAACTGGGTTTCGTTGTAACGCCACTGCAAGGGGTAGCTCACGCGCGTGGTGTAGGTTTTGTTGAGCGCGTTGAGCAGCCAGAGCGTTACAGCCGCCAGAAAGCAACTGGTTACGACGCGCCAAAAGCTACGCTCCGGCTCCGAAAGCGGCCGGACAAACCAGCGGGCCAACGAACGTGCGGTTTGGAGCGGCATGGCGCGTTACGAACAAGCGAATCAGAGGCTACGACCTAGGCGGTGGCCTCGGCCGACTTACCTGCGTTTAGTTGCCGGGCTACGGCGCTGCGGTCGAAGGTGAGGCGGGTACCTTTGTCGACCTCCAGTACTACTTTGTCGTCGCTGAGCTCCACCACGCGGCCGTGCAGGCCTCCAATGGTTACCACTTGCGAACCTTTGCTCAGGCCTTCGCGCAGCTTGCGCGCCTCGGCAGCCCGCTTTTGCTGCGGCCGAATCATGAAGAAGTAGAACACGGCCAGCAGCAGCAGCGGGAACAGGTACTGCAACGGGCCGCTAGCGGCGGAGGCTTGCAACAAGAGCGTGAGAAGCACGGCAGAAGAGAAAAGGTTGAAGAAAGACAAGTTTACAATAAAAAAGGCCTGCGGCAGTTGCCGCAGGCCTTTTTTCGTGGTTTAGCAATTACTGGCGAACCGGGCCGCTGGCGCCATCGGGCAGGATATTGCCTTTGATAGTGAGCTGCGTGGTGCTCGGCTGGGTGTTGGCCGTAATGGTAATCTGCTTGTTTTGCATGCCCGATTTGCCGTGGGCATCAAACTGCACTTCGATTTTGCCTTTCTGGCCCGGCGCTACCGGGTCTTTGGGCCAGCTGGGCACGGTGCAGCCGCACGATGCCTGCGCGTTGTCGATGAGCAGCGGGGTTTTGCCCGTGTTCGTGAACTCGAAGGTGTGTTTTACTACCGAGTTGGGCTGAATATCGCCGAAGTTGTGCTCGGGCTCGGCAAAGGTCATTACCGGCGCGTTCGGGTTCGGGGCTTCCGATTCGGCCGCCACGTTGGGGTTGTCTACCGTGGGGTTGGCGGCATCGGCAGCTTGGGTGGCGGCCACGTTCATGCCGGCTTCGCCGACCTCGGTTTTTTGCTGATTGCAAGCGCCTGTGAAGAGCAGGCCGGCTACCAGCAGGGTCGAAAACAAGGTGCGTTTCATGGAATCGATAAGATGGAAAAGCCGCGCTGCCTTTTACCGGCAGCGCGGCAGGCTTTCCTTCAAATATACAACGGCCAGCGGGTTAGCGCAGGTTGTTGATTACGTTTTGGGCAAACTGCTGCGTAGTAGCCGGGCCGCCTAGGTCGCCGGTGCACTGCTCCTTGTGGCGCAGCGTTTCGTTTAGGGCTGCTTCGATGCGCGTGGCGTACTCCTTCTCGCCTAGGTGCTCCAGCATCAGCAGGGCCGAGCGCAGCAGGGCGGTGGGGTTGGCAATGCCTTTGCCGGCAATGTCAGGAGCCGAGCCGTGCACGGCCTCGAAGATGGCCATGTCGTCGCCGATATTGGCGCCAGCTACCACACCTAGGCCGCCTACCAGGCCAGCGCACAAGTCGGAGAGGATGTCGCCGAACAGGTTGGTGGTTACAATCACATCGAACTGCTCGGGCTTGGTTACGAGCTGCATGCACATGTTGTCGATGATCTTGTCCTCGAACTGAATGTGCGGAAACTCGCGCGCGGCTTCCTGCGCGGCGTCGAGCATCAGCTTGCCGGCCATTTTCAGGATGTTGGCTTTGTGGGCCAGCGTTACCTTTTTGCGGCCGTGCTTGGCAGCGTAGGCAAAAGCCGCGCGGCAGATTTTGCGCGAGCCTTCTACCGAAATGCGGTTAATGGAGTCGGCGATGCCGCGGGGCTCGTCGTACATCTCCAGGCCCGAGTACAGGCCTTCGGTGTTCTCGCGGAACAACACGATGTCAACACCCGAGTAGCGCGTGGGCACGCCCTCGGTGGTTTTGGCCGGGCGCAGGTTCTGGTACAGGTCGTACTTCTGGCGCAGCGTTACGTTGATGGAGCGGAAGCCCTTGCCCACCGGTGTGGTAATGGGGCCTTTCAGGCCCACGCGGTTGCGCTCCAGCGAGTCCATCAGGGCCTGCGGAATCAGCTCGCCCGATTGGTCGTAGGTGGTCTGCCCAGCGTTTTGTTCTTCCCACTGCACGGGCACCTGCGCGGCAGCAAAAATGTCCTGCACGGCGCGGGTGATTTCAGGACCGATGCCGTCGCCAGGAATGAGGGTGATAGTATGCATGACGAATGAATGTGCGGATAGAAGAATGTGCTGATGTGCTAACGATGAATGCGCCTAGGTACTTCCTCAGCTCATTTCATCGGGTAGCGCATCAGCACATTGGTTTGGCGCGGCTTACAGCGCCGTGCGGCGCGAGTTGATTTGGTTGATGAGCTGATCTACGTCGCCCAGCAGTTGTTCGGCTTTGTCCTTGGCGTCGCGGATTACGCGCTGCCCCTCGGCCCGGGCCGACGACGGACCTTCGTCGACGCGGCTGGTAACGAGGTTCTCCGTCAGATCGGCCAGCACTTCGCGGTACTTCTCGAGCTTGTAGCTAAGCCAGCTACGCGTTTCGCGGCCCTTTTCGGGGGCGTACAGAAGGCCAATAGTAGCGCCGGCTAGGGCGCCGGTGGCAAAGCACAAAATGCCGGTAGTGGTTTTGCTAGCCATGGGGCGGGTGCGGTAGGGAGAGAAGGGATAGTGCGGAAAACAGAACGGTTTCTGAGGGGCTCAACGCAGGTGCCGTTGCCGGGGTTGCCTAGGGCTTTACTGGTTATCCAGCAAGCCGCGGCCCGACTTACGGATTGCTCCGCTGGCCATCAGGTCCTGGGCCAATTTATCCAGAATACCGTTCACAAACTGCTTGCTTTTGGGCGTGCTGTAGAGTTTGCTGATTTCGATGTACTCGTTGATGGTCACCTTCACCGGAATGGAGCGGAACAGGTGCATTTCGCACAAGGCCATCTTCAGGATAATCTTATCGAGCAGGGCCACGCGCTCCACGTCCCAGTTTTGCACGGCACCCGAAATCAGCTGTTCGTAGCGGGCGTCGTCGGTGAGGGTTTGCTTGTACAGCGTTTCGGCAAACTCCTTGTCCTCCTGCCAGTTGGCCGAAAGCGAAAGAAGCTCCATGTTCTCGTCGGTGCCTTCTTCCAGCATCTTCATCGTCTTCACCACGAGGTTCTTCACGATGGCGCGGTTTTCCTCCCAGTTCAGGTCTTGCTCTTCCAGCAGCGCCGGAATGGCCTCGCCCTTGAACACGTACGTCTTGTAGATGTGCTTGAGGATTTCCTGCTCGGCCGCGTAGTCGGCGGCGGGCGCCTCAAAGTAGCTGCGCAGCTCGGTGTCGTTGCGCATCTCGTTGCGCCAGGCCTGGCGCAGGGCTTCCATTTCATCTTCGCCGGCCCACTGCAGGGTACGCCGAATGGTTAGCTCCTGCAGCTGCTTGTTGGCGGCCAGCTTTTGCAGCACCGGGCTTTGCTCGAGGCGCGTGGTGTCTACGCGGTCGGTGGCGGCCGTAAAGCGGCGCGCTTCGCGGCTACGTTCCTCTTCCAGCACCTGCAGCAGCGCGGCAGGCAGGTTCAGCAGGTGGATGTACTGATCGTGAATGCTCTCGGTGGCATGGAGCATCTGGTTCAGGTAGAACAAGTTCTCCTTTTGCACCTGCTTCTGGTAGTACTTGACGGCGTCGCGAACGGCATCGTTTACCTCCTGGTTGTCGAGCTGTTCGGGCTCGGCCGTACCGCCGGCCTTATGCCACTCCCGAAAACCCGCTTCGGCCAGCTTCTGCTGCCCTTGCAGCAGGCGCCGGTCTTGCGGTACCATGGAGTTCAGGTCGGGCTGAAAAGCTTCGCTGATGCGGTCCAGAGCCAATAGAAAATCGGACCCGATTGCCTGATCGTAGGCATAGAGGGCCTGCATGACTTTGATGCGAAGCGTGCGGCGGTTAAGCAAAACGGAAGGAGTTAATGAGTTTGCGAGTTGGGGAGCTTACGAGTTAGGAAGTCGCGGCTCAGAAGTCCTGAACAACAACTCCTAAACTCACAAACTCCCCAACTCCTAAACTTTAGTACGTCGATTTCACCCGACCGATGGCAGCAATGCGCTGCTCGGCCTGGCGAACGGCCGCCGCCTGCGGGTGCGTACCCTCTTTGGCGGCTTTCTCCAGTACCTGGAGAGTGTAATCGTAAATCTTTTCGGTTTGGTTCAGGGCGCCCTGGCGGCTGCTGCCTACTACTTCCGAGTACACGTTGATCAGGCCACCGGCGTTGATCAGGAAGTCGGGGGCGTAGATGATGCCGCGCTCTACCAGCGCCGGGCCGTGCACGTTCTCGTCTTTGAGCTGATTGTTGGCGCAGCCTGCTACCACGGCGCACTTCAGGCGGCCGATGGTGTCGTCGTTGAGGGTGGCACCTAGGGCGCAGGGCGAGTAGATGTCCACGTCCTGGTCGTAGATTTCATCGAGGCCCACCACTGTAGCACCGAAACGGGCACCAGCCTCCTCGGCGCGCTCCTTGTAGTAGTCGGTCAGCACGATTTCGGCGCCCTCCTTGGTGAGGTGCTCGAGCAGGTAGGTGCCCACGTGGCCCACGCCCTGCACGGCTACGCGCTTGCCCACAAGGCTATCCGAGCCGAACGCCTTTTTGGCGGCCGCCTTCATGCCCATGTAGGTGCCGTAAGCCGTTACGGGCGAGGGGTCGCCCGAGCCGCCCATGCTCTCGGGCAGGCCGGCTACGTGGGTGGTTTCCATGCGGATGTACTCCATGTCCTTGGTGGTCATGTTCACATCCTCGGCCGTGATGTACTTGCCGTTCAGGTTCTTCACGAAGCGGCCGAACTTGCGCAGCAGGGCTTCGTTCTTTTGCGTTTTGGCGTCGCCGATAATCACGGCTTTGCCGCCCCCTAGGTTCAGACCCGAAATAGCGGCCTTGTAGGTCATGCCCCGCGAGAGGCGCAGCACGTCGTTCAGCGCTTCGGCGTCGGAGGCGTAGTGCCACATGCGCGTACCGCCCAAGGCCGGGCCCAGTACGGTGTTGTGGATGCCGATGATGGCGCGAAGTCCGGTTTCGTGGTCGTGACAGAACACGACTTGCTCGTGCTGGAACTCAGCAATTTGCCCGAAAATGCTGGTCTCGGGCAGGGCTTGGATCTCAACCATGGGGAAAACGTTGTGGGAATGGGTAGGATGTAGGTAGACGGCATATGGTCGCCGTGGCCGGACCAAACGTTGCGCAGAACCTAGGGAGTCGTGGCCGGTTTCTGACTACTGACTTCCCACTACGCAGTACCTTTGGCCACCGCCCCGAAACCGGCCGCAAAGGTAACCCGTTTTTCCGACTCAGCCCACCGGCAACGTTCCCGAAAACCGGTCAACTTGGCCTCCGACACTCCCGCCCGTGAAAGCCCTCCGCGCTACCGATAAATACCTGATCCGCTACAAATGGCATTTCCTAGGTGGGGTGCTGTTTGTGGCCCTCAGCACCCTGCTGGCCATCTTTCCGGCGCAGGTGGTGCGCTACGCCTTCGATCTGGTGCAGGAGGGCATCGACCTGTACCACCTCTTCGGGGGCACCCAAGCCCAGCAGGGCGTGTACAGCCTGTTTGGCCGCAACATCATCCTGTATGGCGCCCTTATTATCGGGTTGGCCTTGCTGCGCGGGGTGTTTTTGTTTTTCATGCGCCAGACGCTCATCGTGATGTCGCGGCTGATTGAGAACGATCAGAAAAACGAGATTTACCAGCACTACCAGTCGCTGCCCCTCTCCTTCTACCGCCGCCATAGCACCGGCGACCTGATGTCGCGCATTTCCGAGGACGTGGGCCGCGTGCGCATGTACATCGGGCCGGCCATCATGTACTTCATGCAGCTGGTTATCCTGTTTCTGCTGATTGTGCCGCTGATGCTGATGGTGAACGTGAAGCTCACCTTGCTCACGCTGCTGCCGCTCCCGGTGCTGAGCATCAGCATTTTCTACGTCAACAACCTGATCGAGAAGAAATCGGACGAGATTCAGAAGGCCCTGGCCAACATGACCACCTTCGTGCAGGAGGCGTTTTCGGGCATCCGGGTGCTGAAGTCGTTTGTGCGCGAGCAGGACTCGCACCAGCAGTTCGCGGCGGCCTCCAACGCCTACAAGGAAAAGTCCTTGAGCCTGAACTTCGTCAACTCGCTGTTTTTCCCGCTGATTCTGTTTCTGGTGGGCGTCAGCACCATCGTTACAGTGTGGATTGGCGGCCAGGAGGTTATCCGCGGCACCATCAGCATCGGCACCATTGCCGAGTTTCTGATTTACGTGAACCTGCTGACGTGGCCCGTTACGGCCCTAGGTTGGACCTCGTCGCTGGTGCAACGGGCCGAGGCGTCGCAGGCGCGCATCAATGAGTTCCTGCACCAGAAAACCGACATCGTGTCGCGCCAGAACATCGAGCAGCCCATTCAGGGCGACATTGTATTCGATAACGTGTCGTTTGTGTACCCCGATACGGGCATTCGGGCGCTCGATCAGGTGTCGTTCCGTATTCAGCCGGGGCATACGCTGGCGGTTATCGGCAACACAGGCTCGGGCAAAAGCACCGTGGCCAACCTGCTCTGCCGCCTCTACGACGTGACGGAGGGCCGTATTTTGGTCGATGGCGTGGATGTGCGCGACTATGCGCTTACCTCGTTGCGCAGCCAGATCGGCTACGTGCCGCAGGATGTGTTTCTGTTTTCCGACACCATTGGCCACAATATTGGTTTTGGCCTCGATGCGCTTTCGGAAGAACGCATGGTGCAAGCTGCCAAGGATGCCGATGTGTACGAGAACATCATGCGGTTTCTGGAGGGCTTCGATACCAAAGTAGGCGAACGGGGCATTACCCTTTCGGGCGGCCAGAAGCAGCGCATCAGCATTGCCCGCGCGTTGGTAAAAGAGCCGAGCATCCTGATTCTGGACGACGCGCTTTCGGCTGTTGATACCAAGACCGAGAACGTGATCCTAGGTAGCCTGCAGCGCATCATGCAGAACCGCACCAGCCTGATTATCTCTCACCGGGTATCGTCGGTAAAGCTGGCCGACCACATTCTGGTGCTCGACGACGGCCGCATTGTGCAGCACGGTACCCACGAGGAACTCATGGCCGACCAAGATGGCCTGTACCGCGCCCTCTACGAGCGGCAGCTGCAAAGCGAAGAGGCTTAGGGCGAAGGAAGAAGGAGGAAGGATGAGCAATCAGACCGTTGCTCATCCTTCCTCCTTCTTCTTTTTAATTCAACAACAGCTCGGCGGCTCGCTGGCCGCTGCGCGTGCCCATGGCCACGCCCATGCCGTTGCAGCGCAGGGCGCCGTACACGCCTGGCGCCAGATCTCCGATAAACGGCTCCAGCTCCTGGCCAAAGCCCATTACGCCGCTCCAGCGGTGCTCAACCTCAACGTTTCGGCCGGGCAGTATCACCTCGCGCAACAGCTGCTCCAGGCGCTGCTGCACGAGCGGCGTGAGGCCGGGCTCGGTGGTGGCTTCGGCCGCAAAGTCGAGGTTGCGGCCGCCGCCCAGCAACAGGCGGTTGCCCGCCACGGGCCGGAAGTAGTAATAGCCCTTATCGTAATGGAAGGTGCCGGGCAGATTGAGCCCGGGTACGGGTGCCGTTACCAGCACCTGGCCGCGGCCGGGCACTACATCGAGGTCGGGGAAGAACGTGCGGCTGAAAGCATTGGTAGCCAACAGCACTTGCCCGGCTTCCACCTGGGCAAGTGGCGTTTTGAGTTTAACGGTGGTTGCGCCCGCGTCGATTGCCGTAACCGGCACGCCGTGCAATATGGTTACGCCCTCTTGCCAGGCAAGGCGCAGCAGCGCGTGCATCATGCGGCCGGTATCCAGCGCACCTTCGGCTACGTTCTCCAGCATGCTGTGCACGCCTGCAAAGCCGAAGTCGGGCAACTTGTGGTCGGCTACGCGAAAGATTTCCGATTCGCCGATGATTGGCGCCAGCAGCGCGTTGTAGTACCCTAGGTGCTCACGGCATTGCGCGGCCAGCGCCGCTTCCTGCTCCCGAAACAGCTCGAACCCACCTAGGGCCTCGTAGCCGATGGCTTCGTCGCCCAGCAGCTCGCGCAACAGGCGCAGTCCCTCCCAGCGGTACTGCACCACCGACAGCAGCGCCGCCGTGCCGCCGCGCTTTTCCTGCTCTATGAGCTCCGACACGCTTCCGAAGCAGGCAAAGCCGGCATTTTTGGTGCTAGCGCCGTTGGGCAGCACGTCGCGCTCCAGCACCACTACGCGGGCCCTAGGCCGGAGCCGCTTGGTGAAGACAGCAGCCGTGAGCCCTACCAGCCCGGCCCCTACCACGGCCACATCAAAGCCTTGCAAAAAGCTTTGTTTTTCCCAGTATGACAGCAAAGTAGCCACGGCAAACGCTCGGAGATAAAAACAGAAAGCCTCCCAACCACAACAGTCGGGAGGCTAAAGTACTAGCCCGTAAAATAGGCGCAAAGGCTTACTGGCCCAGGGTTACGCGGCGCATGAATGTTTTGTCGGCTACCATGCAGCGCACCACGTACGAGCCACCGGGCAGGTTGCCCAGCGGCACCGAAATGGCCGAGCCATTAACCGACAACGCTTTGGTGAGCACCGGGTGGCCTGAGGCATCGTTTACTTCCAGCTGCATCGGTCCTTTGGCGTTGGTGCGCACCCGCAACGTGTTGTTTACGGGGTTGGCCTCCACGTTGAAGGTGATGCCGGGGCCGGCCACGGGCTGCTGCACCGAATCGGAAGTGATAAGCGCAGGCTTTGCCGTGGGGCTGTTTTGGGCAAGTGCAGCGCTCGATAGCGCCACAAACATAAAGGTGTAGACGTACGCTTTCATAGGTGGAAACGACTGCGTGTCAGAACTCAAAGATACTGATTTTGGCCATGATGAGCTTGGTTCAGCAACTGTTCTCAAGCTCGTCGGGGTATTAAACGCACCACATGCCAACTTTCGTGCCTATTTCTACGTAGTGCCGGCACCCGAAAAAAATCAGTTACCAGGGGTTGCAGGATTGCCAGCCATCTGCTTACATTTGCACCCACATTGTCCGAATCGGGGTGTAGCGCAGCCCGGTAGCGCGCTACGTTCGGGACGTAGAGGCCGTAGGTTCGAATCCTGCCACCCCGACTACGCAATAGGAAAGAAGCTAATACCAGGGCTTTTTTTCTGGACAATGTGAAGGCCGCCTTCCCGAAAGGCGCCACGCTCGGGGTGTAGCGTAGCCTGGTATCGCGCCAGCATGGGGTGCTGGAGGTCGCAGGTTCGAATCCTGCCACTCCGACGAAAGTCCGAAAGCCCGCTGAACAGCTTGTTCAGCGGGCTTTTTGTTTTCTGACTCCTCCGGTTTGCTGAAGGCACCTAGGAACCTGTGCGCGAACTACGTTTCGGGCAGCCAGGCATAGCCAAAGCAGTTTCACCGCTTCGGTGCGTAGCAGAATACTATCGATGAAGAAGCTCGGACGGGTCTTCGCATGACGTTGGAAGAGCCACCGTATTAGCAAAAACGCAAACACCCAAAGCATATTTGCTGCTAAGCATTAGGTAATAACTATACCTGCGTACCGTTTTGCCATCCGAAGCTCGACTACCAAGAGAGCTATTCGCACCTTATCACCACCGTTCGTTTATCTACATGAAGTACTTCTTTGGCAGCGCGCTACTGACGCTGGCAGCACTATCGGCACAGGCCCAAACCACGCAAGGCACCAAGCTGCTGGGCGGCAGCCTCGGCTTCCACAGCGCCAACACCGAAACCACCAGTCAACTTATCGGAACGCCGCTCGGGCAAACCAAATCGACTGCCCGTGGCGGCGCCGTTTCGCTCAACGGCGGGTATTTCGTGCGCGATGGTTGGGCAGTGGGCCTAGGTGTGGGGCTCGGCGGCAGCAGCAACGAGCAACCTCACTATGCCTACGACGGCTCGGGCGGCCTGGCAGTGTTTCAGGGCTCCTCAAAACAGAGCTCGGTGAGTGTGGCGCCATTTGTTCGGTACTACCACCTACTGGGCGAAAAAGCCGGCTTCTTCGGGCAGTTTTCGGTTGGCTACGGCCAGCAGCGTGCATCTGCCGAAAGCACCGCTCCCGGCTTTGTTGCCCACCCCATCAAAACAAAAACCGGCTACGCCAGCCTAACGCCGGGCTTCGTGTACTTCCCCAGCAGCAAAATAGGCCTGGAGGTAAGCCTGGGCAACCTTGGCTACAGCCGCGGCACCAGCCGCACCGAAGACCCGCTCGGCGCCAATACAAGCAAAAGCACCAGCTCGGGCTTTAATGCTATGTTCGGCATCAGCTCGCTGCATTTGGGCGCCTCCTTGTACCTAGGCCACTAGGAACACCTTGGCAACGCGCCGGGGCTGCTAAGGCGGTACGGCCCTGGCGCGTTGCTGCTTTCGGCTGTTAAGCTTACTGATAATCGGTGCTCTTATAGATTTTCGAGCCATCGGTGCCATGCCATGAACCTATTTCGCGGCTTGCTTGCACCTCATCCGTGCTTTGGCAAGGAAGTTGGTCAAGCGGCGCAACATCTACCCGATTCTATATTCAATCTGTACCCCATGAAATTCCTTGGATGGGCAGCCCTGCTGATGGGCGCAACGGCTATTAGCGCACAGGCGCAAATTCCGGCTGGTACCGTACTGGTGGGCGGCAGCGCGGGCTACTCGCGCACGTCGGTGCAAGCCTACCCGATTATCGCCAATGCCTCAGGCCCCGAAAGCAAATCCCGTAACGTCTCCTTTAGGCCCCAGGTGGGCTACTTTATCAGCGACAACCTGGCCCTAGGTATCGACGGCCACCTGAGCGCCGATAAGCACCAGACAACCGGCCAGGATACCCGCCGCTACCTCGAGTACTCGGTGGGCCCGTTTGTGCGCTACTATAAAATGTTGGGCGAAAGCCAATTTGGTTTGGTGGGCACCCTGGGTGCCGGCTACCGCGAAAATTGGGACAAGTACAAGTGGTACGACCCGCGCGCCAACTACCACGGCCGCGGCGGCTACGCCGAGTTTACGCCCGGCGTGGTGTACTTCCCGGTGCCCAAGGTGGGCATCGAGGCCTCGTTTGGCAACATTGGGTATTCGTACTTCCGCAACAAGCAGGAGCAACCCACCAATGCGCAAGTGGAGCGGCAGCAGTACACCAGCAAATCGTTTGGGGCCAACCTTGGCTTGCGGAGCTTTGCCCTAGGTGCCTCTTTGTACCTCGGGCGCTAGCCGGCACCTAGGCGCGGGCGCGGCTTACTTCAGCACCACCAGCATTTCCGACGGAGCGTCTTCGGGGAATTGTTCCACGAAGACGCTCCGCGTTTGGAGCTTGCGCTCTTTCACGGCGTCTTTCAGGGCGGGGTACAGCTTGCCCGGCGCCAGCATGAAATTGGCTTTTACGCGGGCACGCAGCACGCGCTGCCCGGCCGGCAAGGCCCGGAACGAGTAGCCCACGGGCAGCCGCTGGCTGGTGGTATCGGGCACCACCATACCGATAAAGGCCTTCACCTCCTGCCCTTCTTTCTCGGGGTCGTTGTAGTAAATGTTGCCCAGCGCGCCCTTAAGGGTGCCGGCGCGGTACAGCTCGTTGGTTTGGCTGAACAGCTTGGCGAAGTTTTGGTCGGGGATGCCCTCGTAGTAGCGGCCGGCCAGGTAAATGGGCTGCTTGGTGGTAAGCTGCTCTACCTCCGGCGTGGCAAAACCACCTAGGTAGGCATACACGCCTGCAAAAACCGACAGCAGCACGCCGCCAATAATGAAAAACCAACGAGACATTTGGTAGTGAACAATTATCAATGAGCAATGAACAATGAGTAGTTAGCAATGAGAACCACCCTAAACCGGGTTTTGCTCATTGATAATTGTTTATTGTTCATTGACTAAGTACTGCATTTGGTAAAGCTGGGCGTAGTAGCCGCCCAGGCGCAGCAACTCCTCGTGCTGGCCGCTTTCCTTTATTTCGCCGCGGTCGAGCACGATGATGCGGTCGGCCTTCTGAATGGTGCTCAGGCGGTGGGCAATTACCAGCGAGGTGCGGCCCAGCATCAGCTTTTCAATGGCTTCCTGAATCATTTCCTCGGTTTCGGAGTCGACCGACGAGGTGGCTTCGTCGAGAATGATGATGCGCGGGTCGTACACCAGTGCGCGCACGAAGGAGATGAGCTGGCGCTGGCCTACCGACAGCGTCGAGCCGCGCTCCATCACCTTGTACTGCAAGCCGCCGGGCAGGCGCTCGATAAACTTATCGGCCCCCACCAGCCGCGCCGAGGCCCAGATTTGCTCCTCCGTAATGCTCTGGTCGCCTAGGGTAATGTTGTCCTGAATGGTACCGTTGAACAGGAATACATCCTGCAGCACCACGGCAATGTGCTTGCGCAGCGCCTTCAGGTCGTACTCGCGCAGGTCGTGCCCATCCACGCATATTTCGCCGCGCTGAATGTCGTAGAAGCGCGACAGCAGGTTGATGATGCTGGTTTTGCCGGCGCCCGTAGCACCCACGAAAGCAACAGTCTGGCCGGCTTTCACCTCAAAGCTAATGTCGCGCAGCACCCATTCGGGCTCATTATAAGCAAACCACACGTGGCGGAAGTCAACCTCCCCACGCAGGGTAGCGGGCTGGCGCGTGCCTTCGTTCGGGATAAACTCCTTGCTGTCGAGCAGCTTCAAGAGGCGCTCGGTGCTTACCAAGCCCAGCTGCAGCGTGTTGAAGCGGTCGGCAATTTGCCGAATGGGCCGGAAAAACAGCGAGTTGTACATGATGAAGGCGATGAGCGCCCCCTTCGAGATGGTGCCCTCAATCTGGCCTTGCGCGGCGTACCACACCAGCAAGCCCACGCCAACGGCACCTAGGACTTCGGCCACCGGGAAGTACACCGAGTAGTACAGCACCGAGCGGATGTTGGCGCGGGTGTGCGCTTGGTTCAGCTTCTCGAACTTGCGAAACTCGCGCTCCTCGTTGCCGAAAATCTGCACGATGCCCATGCCCGTGAGGTGCTCCTGCACAAAGGCGTTGAGATTGGCCACGGCGGTGCGCACCTCCTGAAACGACTTCTTCACCTTCTCCTTGAACACGTACGTGCTCAGCAGCAACGGCGGAATCACCGACAGGCTTACCAGCGTGAGGCGCCAATCGATGTAAAACATGAAGGCCATGATGAACACCAGCTGCAGGATGTCGCCGATCATGGCCGCAAGGCCTTCGCTGAACACGTCCGAGAGGGTTTCTACGTCGGAGATGTTGCGCGTTACCAGCACCCCAATGGGTGTGCGGTCGAAGAACTGCAGGCGCAGGTTGAGGATGTGTTGGTAGAGGTCGACGCGGATATCGCGCACGATGTACTGGCCCAGCCAGCCACCGTAAAAAGTTTGCAGGTAGCTGACGCCGGTATGGGCCACCAGCAAGGCCATTAGCCAGGCAAACATGCGGTTGAGCCCCTGCCAGTCGCCGTTGGTAATCTGCACGTCCACCATCTGCTGAATCAGAAACGGGCGCATGGTACCTAGCACCGCGGTGGCAACGGTCAGGAAGATCAGCAGCGCGAAAATGCCGCGGTAAGGCCGGATGTACACCAGCAGGCGGCTGAGCACTTGCCAGTCGAAGATATTGCCGGCTTTGGCCGACGTAGCAGTAGCAGCAGGCTCCACGGGCAGCAGGTTAGGTCAGGACGATAGGTACGTAAGAGGCTAAACCGCCCAAACGCCTCGCAAGTTACGCCGGGTCGGGCGCGTGCCCCAGGCCGGCCCGCCAGTAATGCGGCCGCAGCTCCTCGTCGGTTACGAAAAATGGCTTGCTTTCAGGCTGACTTTCAGCCAGCAGGATTTCCGGTGGGTACTCCACGCGGCTCAGAAACAAGCCCTGCGCCGGCGCCGCGCCGCTGGCAGCTATGCGCTCTTGGCGGTGCAATATTTCGGCAAACTGGGCGGGCGTAAGGCGGCCGCGGCCCACATCGAGCAGGGTGCCTACTACCAGCCGTACCATGCCGCGCACAAAGCGGTTGGCCCGAATGCGGAACATCAGCCCGTGCGGCGTGGGGTGCCAGCCGGCCTCGTGCACCCAGCAAACGTAGTGCGTTTCGGCGCCTTTGGTTTTCGAGAAGCTCGTAAAGTCGCGCTGCCCCAGGAGGTAGTGTGCGGCTTCGTTCATGGTCTCTACGTTCGGCGCTTTGTCAAGCCACAGCGCCTGGTCGCGCCGAAACGGGTCGCGGCGCAGCACCACGTGGTACTCGTAGGAGCGCGCCACGGCGCCGTAGCGGGCGTGGGCATCGGGCTGCACCGGCGTAACGGCGTACACGCCGATGTCGGGCGGCAGGGCACGGTTGAGGCGGTACACCAGCTGCTCCTCGTTCAGGTGCGCGGGCAGCTCGGCATCGAAGTGTGCTACCTGGTGGCTGGCATGCACGCCGGCATCGGTGCGGCCGCTGCCCAGGCTATACACCGGCTGGCGCAGCACCTGCGACAGGCAGCGGTCGAGCTCCTGCTGCACGCTCAGGGCGTTGGGCTGGGTTTGCCAGCCGCAGTAGCGGGTGCCGTCGTAAGCGAGTTCGAGGAAGTAGCGCAAGGGGGAATTATGAATTATGAATGCTGAATTATGAATTGGTATGGTGGCTTGGCTGAGTTATTCCACCAATTCAGAATTCCTAATTCAGCATTCAGAATTAATAAACGCGTACAGCAAACCGTCCAGGGTTTGGCCGTCTTTGGTGATGCTTTTGCGCAGACGGGCCTCCAGCGTGTAGCCGGCTTTTTCGAGCACGCGCGCCGAGGCCAGGTTGTGCTCGAACACCGTGGCGTAGAGCCGGCACACGTCGAAGTTACCTAGGGCATAAGCCGTTAGCGCCTGCACGGCCGCCGTGGCAATACCGCGGCCCCAGTGGGCGCGCCCCAGCCAGTAGCCGATTTCGGCCTCGCGCCGGTGCACATCGCCCTGAAACAACACGCTGATGCTGCCGGTGGCCTCGCCGTCAACCTCAATGCACAGGTGCACATCGGCGGCGCCTTCGTGCTGCACAAACCCCAGGTACCACTCGGCATCGGCTAGCGAATACGGGTGCGGAAACCGGTCGCGCAGGTTCAGCCAAATGTCGCGGTCGTTGGCGTGGCGGGCCAGTGCCGGCGCATCGGCAGCCGCAAACGGACGCAAGCGCGCCCCGGCTACGGCGAGCGGCAGCGTGGGCCGCAACAACTCGGTAGCCGGGGCGCCAGGCATGCGGCAGCGGGTTAGAGCTTTTCGTAGATAACGGCAGCGCCCTGGCCTACGCCTACGCACATGGTAGCCAGGCCGTAGCGCACGCCCTCGCGGCGCTGCATTTCGTGCAGCAGGGTGGCCGTAATGCGGGCACCCGAGGCACCTAGGGGGTGGCCGATGGCAATGGAGCCACCGTTGACGTTGATCTTGCTTGGGTCAAGATCCAAGTCGCGGCAGCAGGCAATTACCTGGGCAGCAAAGGCTTCGTTCAGCTCAATCAAATCGAGGTCGTTTACCGTGAGGCCGGCGCGCTGCAGGGCCTTTTGGGTGGCCGGCACCGGGCCAACACCCATAATGGCCGGATCGACGCCCGCCACGGCCGTGGATACCACGCGGGCCAGCGGCTTCAGGTTCAGGCGCTTTACCATTTCTTCGCTTACTACCATGGTAGCAGCGGCGCCATCGTTGATGCCCGACGAGTTGCCGGCCGTAACGGAGCCATCGGTGGGGTTGAAGGCGGGCTTCAGGGTAGCCAGCTTTTCGATTGAGGTGAGGCGCGGGTGCTCGTCGGTGTCGAACATCACGGCCTCGGTTTTGGGCTGCGATACGAACACGGGCACGATTTCGCGGCGGAAGCGGCCCTTCTCGAACGCGCGCTGGTATTTGCGCTGCGATTCAAAAGCCCACTGGTCCTGCTCTTCGCGGCTGATGCCGTACTTCTTGGCTACGTTCTCGGCGGTTTCGCCCATCGAGTACGGGTGGTGCATCTTGGCCAGCTTCGGGTTCACGAAGCGCCAACCCAGGGTAGTATCGTGGGCGGTGAAGTCGCGGCCGAAAGCGGTTTCCGACTTGGCCATTACAAACGGCGCGCGGGTCATGCTCTCGGAGCCGCCGGCCAGGTACACGTCGCCGTCGCCCGAGCGCACGGCCCGCGTGGCGTCGATGATGCTCTGCAGGCCCGAGGCGCACAGGCGGTTTACCGTTACACCGGCTACGCTGGCGGGCAGGCCGGCCAACAACCCGGCCATGCGGGCTACGTTGCGGTTGTCTTCGCCGGCCTGGTTGGCGGCGCCCATGATCACGTCTTCCACCAACTTGGGGTCGATGGTGTTGTTGCGGCGCAGCAGTTCGCGCAGTACTACGGCGGCCAGGTCGTCGGGGCGCACAGCGCTGAGGGCGCCACCAAATTTGCCAACGGGCGTACGCACCGCGTCGACGATATATGCTTCAGGCATTGGAGAAATGCGGGTTAGCGGAGTCTTTTGGCTACTTTTGCCGGCCCACTGAAGCCGGATTTAGCACATAACCACAAAGATGATACAAAGAATCCAAAGCGTGTTTTTACTGTTGCTGGCCATCAGCATGGCTTGCGTGCTTTTCCTGCCCATCTGGTCGAAAACCGACCCGCTGAGCAAGCAAGCTCTCACCATGACGGCCACGCAAATCACCTCCACCAACCCCAGCCAAGCGCCAGTTGGCACTTACGCCATTGCCGGGCTGGCAGCTGCTTCGGTGCTTGTAGCCCTCGTTGAAATTTTTCAGTACCGCAAGCGCATGACGCAGCTCATGCTCGGCTCGCTCAACCTCATGCTGATTGCGGCCACCCTAGGTGCCAGCTTCTACTACTCATCGGTAGGAGAGCAAATGCTGAACGTGAAGATGCCCGGCGAGTTTGAGGCCGGCTTTTACCTGCCCACGCTGGCCTTGCTGCTCAACCTGCTGGCCAACCGCTTTATCCGCCGCGACGAAAAGCTGGTGCGCTCGATGGACCGGCTGCGCTAGCCCCGCGCACCCCGTACCAAGCCCAACAAAAAGGCCCGAAGCACGTGCTTCGGGCCTTTTTGTTGCCAGGCACCTAGGGCTGCTTAGCCGCGGCTGTCGGCTACGTACTGCTGCACTTCGCGCATGCTCAGGCTGGAGGTAAACGCATCGGCAATGCGGTGGAAATTTTGCCGATCCGACACGTGCGAGTAAGCGTATTTGGCCAGCTCTACTTTGTGGCTATCGAAGCTGATGCCGCCGAGCAAACGGCGCAGATCGTCGGCGCGGATGTCGCTTTCGGCCAGGGTTTGCTTGGCCAGCTGCACCCGCTCCGCATCAAACGAACGTGTGCGGAGGGCTTGCAGCAGCTGATCAACATCGTGCGCGCCAAGCAGCTGCCGGTAGCCGGCGCCGTAGCCACCACCTAGGGTGGTGCCCGCAGCATACTCCTCCACAAAACGCTGCAGCTCGCTTACGCTCGAGCGGAACGAGAACTGGTTGTAAATCTGATAGAAGTTGTGCCGATCGGTGAGGCGCGGGTAGGCGTACTTGGCCAGCTTCACCTTGCCTTCGTCGAAACCGAAGCCGCTAAGCAAACGCCCTAGGTCGTCGGTACGCAGGTTGCTTTCGGCCAGGGCCTGCCGGGCCAGCTGCACCTTTTCGTCGTCGAACGAGCGGGCCCGAATGGCGCGCAGCAGCTCGTCGGCTTCCTGCGGCGTCAGCAGGTGGCGGTAGTTGTTGCCGTAGCCGCCGTTGTTGTACCCGCCGTTGCCGTAGCCGCCGGGCACCGGCTCGTACGGGTCGCGCCCGTAGCCACCGTTATTGCTGTAGCCATCGTCGTCGCGGCCGTACCAATCGTCGCGGCTGCCGGGAGCGGGCCAGCCGCTTGGGCCGCTGTAGGGCGTGGGCTCGCACTGGTAGCCGTACTCGTAGGGCGGCTGCGGGCCGCGGCCGTAGCCACCGGCCCAGCCCGGCAGCGGCACTTCGTCGAAGCGTTGCAGCACGGGCGGGTAGCCGCGGCGCGTCACCAGCACAAAGCGGGTTTCGCGGCCCGGTAGCAGCTGCACCCGGGTGCGGTAGTTGAGCACGCCACCGTTGGCTGGCACCTGAAACTCGGCCCAGTGGTAGCCAGGCGCCAGGCGCACAAAGCGCACCTGCGTGAGGCCGTGGCGGCCGCCAATGCGGTTGCCATCGAGGCGCAACCGGAAAGGCAAGCCGCGCTCAGAGCGCACGGCCATGCCCGCCGGAATGGCCAGCGCTACCTGGGCCAGCAACAGCAGGCTCAGGCACAGGAGTAGGGTTCGTTTCATAGCTGAGAGAGGCAATAGCAGCCGATACCGGTGCGACATCGGCTACAAAGCGCTAAGCCAACTTCTGTGCCAATTCGGCGGCCTGCGGCTCACATCATCATGTGCTGCCGAGCTATTCCATGCGCGCTTCACCTAGGGCCACAAAAAAGCCCCCGGCCGGTGGGCGCGGGGGCCTCTGAAACTCAGCTAAACCAGCGGCTTAGCGGCCGTTGATTTTGGTGACTTTAAACTCGGTGCGGCGGTTGCGCTGGTGCTCGGCTTCGGTTTTGGCCGTGCGGATAACCGGGCGGGTTTCGCCGTAGCCACGGGCCGTAATGCGCGACTTATCAATGCCTTTCGAGATGATGTAGTCGACGGCCGATTGCGCCCGGCGCTGCGACAAATCCTGGTTGAAGGCATCTTTACCACGCGCGTCGGTGTGCGAGCTTAGCTCGATGGTGATGTCGGGGTTGTCCTGCAGCGTTTCCACCAGCTTATCCAGCTCCACGGCGGCATCGGGGCGAATGTTGGCCTTGTTGTAGTCGTAGAAGATGTTCTCGACCACGATAGCCTTGTTCACCACAATCTTGTTGAGCGTGAGCGTCACCGGAATGCTGATGTCATTCATCTCGTTGGGCAGCTGATCCTGCGGCGGCACTTTGCCCACGGTGGTCACGCTCTGGCGCGCCGAGAAATAGCCCGGGCGGTCGGCAAACAGCGTGTACGTGGCCGAGGTATCGAGCTTGGCCTTGAAGGTGCCATCGGCTCCAACCTGCACCTCCTGCTTTTGGCCGCGGCTGCCGCTGATGGTTACCGTTTCGTTGGCGAGCGGGGTTGTGGTGCCGGTTTTGCTATCCAGCTCCTGCACTTTGCCCTCCACGTAGAACGTCACCAGCTTCAGCGGCTTTTTGCGGAAGAAGTACAGGTCGTCGGAGCCTTTGCCGCCGGCGCGGTTCGAGGCAAACACGCCCACGTCCTTGCCCGTGAGGTAGGGCGCGAAGTCGTCGCCGGTGCTGTTGATGGGCGCACCCATGTTCGTCACCTTGCCGGTCTTCTCCACCCGAAACAAATCGAGTTTGCCCAAGCCCGGGTGCCCGTCGGAGGAGAAGTACAGCGTGCCATCGGGCGCTACGGCCGGGAAATTCTCGTTGCCGGGGGTGTTAATCTGCTCGCCCAGGTTCTCGGGCGTGGCCCAGCGGTTGTTATCCCCCAGGGTCGATTTGTACAAGTCGTTGCCGCCCTGCCCGCCGGGGCGCGATGAGGCGAAGTACAGCGTGCGGCCATCGGGCGAGAGTACCGGGGCAAAGTCGTCGGCGCGGCTGTTGTTGATGCCGCGGATGATTTCGGGCTCCGTCCAGGCTCCGCCGCGGAAGTACGAGGCGTACAAATCCACGCTCAGGTAGCCCTTTTTCGAGCCGTCGTTCGAGCGGGCGAAGATCATCATTTTGCCATCGGGCGAGAAGGTGGGCGAGGCCTCGTGCGTGCCGGGCTTGTTGAAAAGCGGCTTGCCCGTGTCCTTGGCCGCATCGGTGCCGGTAGCGGCAGCGCCCTTGGCTACCGTCTCAAACGGCACCACGGTGCCACCCGTCATCTTCTCTACGTCATCAAACTTGATGGCGTACAGATCGTTGAAGCCTTCGCCGTTGCCTAGGTACTTTTTGCCGTCGCGGCCCGAGGCAAAGATCAGCTCCTTGGTATCGGGTTTGATGGTGGCGCTGAACTCGGCCGAGGGCGTGTTGATCTGGTCGAGCGGCAGCACCTCGCTGTTGCTGCGCATGGCCACCAATTGCGACACGGCTTGCGCGTTCTGCACTTCCAGCTCGGCGCGGGGTATCAGGTTGCGGTTGGTGCCGCTTTCGGCGTACTGCTTAAAGCGTGCGGCGGCGTCATCGTACTTGCCGTTGGCTTTCATGGCCAGGGCGTAGTAAAACGGGGCGTCGGGGTTTTTCAGGCCGCCGTCGAGGGCGGCTTTGTAGTAGTCCTCGGCCTGCTCAATGCGGTTCGAGAGGCGGTAGGCTTCTGCTATTTTGTAGTTGGCCGTGGCTACGTCTTTGCCGCGCGCTACATCAGCCTTGTACAGCTGAATGGCGGTTTCGTACTCGCCGCGCGAAAAACGTTTCTCGGCCTTGCTCATGCTGCCCGATGCGGCGCAACCGCCAAGCAGGGCAACCGAACCGGCCGCAGCACAGACAACTAACAGGTTCCTCATGGGTCAGAAGGAAAGGTGGGGTGTCGTTGGGTGGGCTGCGGCCCTAGGTGCGGAGCCGCCTTCAACCCAACTTGGGCTAACAATAATACTAAGTTTACGAAGCAATCGGCCGCCGCGCAGCTTTTTCTAGGAAGCGCTGAAATACCGCGCCAGCCACGTAGCCGAAGCCGGAGCGGGCCACCCTGCCTCTAACGCACCGCGTTGGCTTATGGTGTTGTCGAAGTACAAAGAATTCGGTTGCAGCGCGCCCTCGGCTACGGCCTGTTTCAAGTCGCGGCGGTTGAAGAGCTGCACCTGCCCATCGGGGCCTAGGAAAGCCAGTTGCTCCTTGGCCAGCAACTCCACACCCAGGGCGGCCTCCAGCTCGCGCACAAAACGCACCGACGAGTCGATGGAACAGCCGCTGGCATCGGCCACGGCTTCGTCGAGGCCGATAAGCAAAAACTGGCGGTGGCGGAACTCGGCCGAGGCGCGCAGCTCGCGGCCGTGGCTCGTCCAGGCTTCCGAAAATTGCTGCAGCGCGGGCTGCACGGCGGCTAATTCGGCCTCGGTAAGGGGGCGGCTGGCCTGGTAAATCCAGATGCGTGCCGTGGCGGGGAGTTCGTGAAACGAAACGAACATAGCAGACAAGAAAGATCAGGGACCGGGCACCCAGGTGCAGGCAATAATTGCCGGCCCTAGGTGCCTGCGGCTTTCAAAACAAAAGCCCGCGCCCCGGAGCAAAGTTCCGGCGGCGCGGGCCTCAAGTTAGGCAGGTTTTGCGGCTGCGGCGGTTAGGCGTTCAAGCCTTCGGCCGAGGCTACCAGCTCGGCCAGGTCGAATACCTGCACCGAGCTTTCGCGCTCTTTGTTTTTCACGCCGTCGCTCATCATCGTCATGCAGAAGGGGCAGCCCACCGCAATGATGCCGTTGCCGTTGCCCTTGGCGGGCGTAGCGCCGGCGTTGCCGCTTTCCACGCCGTAGAGGTTGTCGAGCGCGGCCGCGTTGCCATCGAGCGTGGCCAGGGCTTCCTCGGTGCGCTCAATGTTGATGTCCTTTTTGCCGGGCTCGGGCTCTTTCCACATCTGCGCGCCGCCGGCACCGCAGCACAGGCCGTTGGCTTTGCTGCGCTTCATCTCCACGAGGTCGGCATCCAAAGCAGCCAATACTTCGCGCGGGGCTTCGTAAATGTCGTTGGCGCGGCCCAGGTAGCAGGAGTCGTGGAAGGTGATGCGGCGCCCCTTGAACGACTCGCCGCCCTGCACTTTCACGCGGCCATCGTTGATGAGTTGCTGCAGGAAGGTGCTGTGGTGAATTACCTCGTAGTTGCCACCTAGGGCCGGGTACTCGTTCTTGATGGTGTTGAAGCAGTGCGGGCAGGCCGTCACAATCGTCTTGATGCCGTAGCCATCCAACGTGGTGATGTTCTGCATGGCCTGCATCTGAAACAGGAACTCGTTGCCGGCGCGCTTGGCCGGGTCGCCGGTGCAGCTTTCTTCCATGCCCAGCACGGCGTACTTCACGCCCACGTGCTCCAGAATGCGCACAAAGGCCCGGGTAACGCGCTTGTACCGGTCGTCGAAGGCGCCGGCACAACCTACCCAGAACAACACCTCGGGCTGCTCGCCGCGGGCGGCGAGGTCGGCCATCAGAGGAACATTTACTTGACGCTTGGCTACTTGCTCAGCCATATTTTTTTGCGAAGCTGTTAGCTGTTGGCTTTCAGCTGTTAGTGTTTTTTGAATGATGCGTTTTCGGCTGCAACAACTGGCTTTGCTGCTCACTAACAGCTAATAGCCAATAGCTGACAGCTTATTTCTCGGCCACGTACAGCTCGTCGGCCCAGTTAAAGCGGTCGGAGGGCGAGAAGGCCCACGGCGCGCCGTTGTTCTCGATGTTGCTGAACATCACGTTGAGCGAGTGCGGCGCGGCCGACTCCTCGAGCACCAGGTAGCGGCGCATCTCCACGATGCTATCGAGCGGGTTGATGTTTACGGGGCAGGCCTCTACGCAGGCGTTGCAGGTGGTGCAGGCCCACAGCTCTTCGGGCGTAACCTTGCCGCGCACCAGCGAGCCGTCTTCGCTTTCGGCGCCGATTTCGCCGTTGTACTTGTTGGGGCTGAAAATCAGCGGCGACTCGTACTTCTCCTCAATCCGGTCGCGCGTGTCCATGATGATTTTGCGCGGCGAGAGCAGCTTGCCCGTGAGGTTGGCCGGGCACACTGAGGTGCAGCGGCCGCACTCGGTGCAGGAGTAGGCGTTCAGCAAATTCAGCCACGAGAGGTCGTCGGCATCTTTGGCGCCGAAGCGCTGCACCACGGGGTTGCCGTCGGCATCCACGGGGCCGGCAGGCACCTGGTAGCTCGGGTCCATCATGGCCTTTACCTCGTGCGTGATGCTATCCACGTTCGAGAACTGACCCTGCGGTACCAAACGCGTGTAGTACACGTTCGGGAAAGCCATGATGATGTGGAAGTGCTTCGACGACGGCAGGTAGTTCAGGAAGGCCAGAATACCCAGAATGTGGAGCCACCAGCCAACGCGCTCCAACACGTGCAGCGCGGCTACGTTGTCGGGGAACAGGCCTACCAGCAGCGAGCTGATGGGGAACGTGCCGGGCAGATCAACGCCCTCGAGCTGGTGCAGCTTCAGGTCGGCGGTGTTCATGGTGAACAGCGCCGCCATCAGGATTACCTCCACGTACAGAATCACGTTGGCATCGAGGCGCGGCCAGGCGCGCATCTCCACGCCCGTAAAGCGGCGTACTGGCTGGCTGCGGTTGCGGCGCCACCACAGGGCCACCACCGCCACAATCACCAGAGCACCTAGGATTTCGTTGGTGGCCATCAGCACATCGTACACCGGGCCCATGAAGCTCAGGGCGCGGTGCGTGCCGAAGATGCCGTCGATCATGATTTCGATGACCTCGACGTTGATGACCAAGAAGCCCACGTACACCACCAAGTGCAGCAGCGCCGGCGTGATGCGCTTAAACATCTTTTGCTGGCCAAACGCCACCAGCAAGGTTTTGTTGATTCGCTCACTCACGGAGCCGCCCATCACGCGGTCCTTACCCTTCAGAATGTTGGCGCGAATCTTTCGCACCTGCCACACAAACAGTCCTATCCCTAGGACCGCGACGAGCAGAAAAAGAATTTGTTGAATCACAACTCAGCGAGTTTTCGTTGGCGGCAAGATAGTAGGCATGCCTAATACTTTTGCTACGTGAGCAAAAGTAATCCGTTTCGGGGCAAAGATTTTTTTCAGCAGAAATATTGCATTGTAAGATCTGGTTGCTAGTTTTGCGCTCCATTCAGCCACCAAATGGCACATGGTGATGTAGCTCAGCTGGTAGAGCAAAGGACTGAAAATCCTTGTGTCGGCGGTTCGATTCCGTCCATCACCACAACCAACCCCGCTAACTGCTTCTTTACGAAGCATTTAGCGGGTTTTTTGTTTTCGCAAGTATCGGTTGAGTATCGATATGGCTTCTGTGTACTCCTTTTGGGCCTATTTTCCTCTAGAATTGATATCCTAGCTACGGGCTAGTTGCTAGAGTTCTCTTAAAAATCATGCAGAGGTAAGTTTTTGTCCGAGCTGTCAATAGAAACGGCAGACCACGTCACCAGGAACTACCTCACTCAGGGGAATGGCCTAATCAAAACTGACGGGTAAGACTATTTGTCCCTTCTCGCTCATGGTACTGACCCTTACCGCTCTCGAAATCCAGGAACTTTCCGCTGCCATCCTAACGGGGTTACTGCCCCGCATTGATGAAGCGTTAGCCTCGCAACAGTCCCGGCATGAGTTGAAGATGCTGACCCTAGAAGAGGTAGCGACCAACGCTGGCGTTGTGCGTAAAACTGTTGAGCGGTGGGTTGCCGATGGGAAGTTAAAAGCTCGCAATTGGGGAACTCCCAGCAAGCCGCTCTACCGAGTCTCGGTAGAGGACTATTGGAGGTTCTACGATGACTACCCCGTACTTACTCGAAAAGGCTCAAAGCCCGCACGTGGCAACAGCAAGGTTACGCGCTAGCACTTCGACGTGCTGTTCTATAACAGTTCCGAAAGCTTAACTCCAAGGGCTTCCGCCAACGAATACAGGATATCCAACCTAGCAGAAGTTGTACCCTTCTCGATACGTTGTACCGTAGGCTTAGCAACCTCGGCGATATCAGCTAGCTCTTGCTGGCTAAGCCCTTTGGCATCCCGTAAACGGCGTAGCTTAAGCCCAAACTCCTCTAGCTTGGATTGATGCCTTAACGTCTTGCCCTGGTGTTCTGCCACAGTGCAAGCAGTCGATTGTAACAAAGAGCACTGGCATCTTTTTAGATGCCAATTGAGGTTCACTGTCTATCTTTGGCCGAAACAGCACTCTCAACTACATCACGTTTCCGCCGAACATGAAACGCCACTTTTCGCGCCTCCTGGCGTTACCCCTGATTACCGCAAGTCTCCTCTTAACAAGCTGCGGTGATGACAAGAAAGAGGACCCTTCTCCTACCAAAGCAGTCCGCATAGTGATTACCAGCGTCAACGCAGGTGGAGCACTAAGCACGAACCAACCAGGTATCTATACGAGCACCCTAGGCGCGAGCAGTAATGTTGAATATGAAACGGCTACGCAAACGACTGGCGAAAATGCTGAGTACAATAGCACCAATCGGCCGAGCGTAACTTACGACTATCCCACAGTTAAAAAAGGAGAGAAGTTTAATATTCAACTGAGCTTTGACCGTATCCGGACTCCTAACAGAATACAGGGAAATACAAGCTTGACTGCTGAAATATTCGTTGAGGGTTCTTCTGTTAAGCGGATAATCCTCGATAATACCACCACTACGTACAATTCAACAGGCGGTATTAGCACCAAGGATTCCTACACCCTTCAATAGGGCAATTACCTACAGTATGAAGTCCAGGAACCCCATTGCTTTTCAGCGATGGGGTTTTTACATATTGCAAAATCGATTTTATATATCAATTTTTTTTGAAAAAATTATACATCTGTTATCCCAGCATTGTGGGGGGCAGTAGGAGGAGCAGGAGGGGGCGGATACCCCCTCCCCTATCAAATATATATAGTGACTTTCCAGAACTTTCTAATACGCTTTGCTAGGGTTGGCAAGGGTTTACTCAGGTGGAACTCTGGGGAGCAGTACCTATACCGCTGGGGAGGGACAGATAGTGAAAACCGACACGGGTAAGTCATTTGGTGGGTTTCAGGAGTTCCGAAGTCGTTCCACACTACGCTATTGCTTCCGGGCTTCGCTTTGCTGTGCCCAGAATCAATCCCTGCGGGGCGCTACGTTCACCGCACACGCTTACTGTTTCCTTTCTCCCTTCGCTTTGCTACGGAGAAAGAAAAGCCTACGGCCGTTCGCTGCCGTGGGCTTTTCCGATGGGTGCTGGGGAGTTCTACGGGTAGATATCGGAAGTATTCGTACTCTACCTATACTCCCATCGTAGGGTATTCACCTATTGTTATTGGGGTTTACCCTACGATGAACTACCCGAACATTTCGATTCGTGCCCTACTGTCAACCGATGGGGCACCCGTGTAGTCTTGAGCGTATCGGTTCAGCAGATACTTCCAATCCGTGCCTTTCGGGGCTTTGACATGCTTGCGCAGGTAGTCAAGCTGGGTCAGGTCTTCCGGGCGCCCGTGGCGAATGAAGCGGGTTACGGCGTTCTTGGCTTCGATGCGGTTGCGGTGTTCGCTCTCGTCTCGTTCTTCGCGCCAAGCGTAGGGAGCCGGGCGGGGCTGGGTAACTTCATCGGGAAGTTCAAACAGCGTGACCGTTGCGGTCTTCCGATTCCGGTTGGCGTCGAACGTGTGTTCAGTGAGCTTGCGGAAAGTCAGGGTATCCCCCAGGGCCTTTTTGAAAATGTGCCACAGAGTAGCCCCGTGTAGGTCTGAGGGGGCGGGCGGGCATTCGTCTTTCTGCCGGGCGAAGTATTTGCCGCCAAGCTTGGCCTCTATCTTTTCCACGTCGGCACCCATATCGAAACCGTTTGCGGCAAGGCAGTCCAGGATATACTGCTTTTCGTAGCCGTTTTCCGCTATTTCTTGGGTTTTGTTGTACACCGCTATTTGCTTACCATCCTTTTTGCTGCCGAACGTGTAGGACTCGCCGTAGTGTAGGCTACAGGTCTGCATACCCCGTAGCGGAGCATATAGCGGGTTCTTCACATCTTTAACAAAGGTGCTTTGGCTGTAGATGTGCCACATACGCGGGCGTAAAGGTTCGGCCGTTTGGAAGTGGAATGCTACTTCAACGTAGCTGACCAATTGAAAACCTAGGGGCAAGCACTGTTCAATGATATCCAGGTAAAAAGCCCAACCGGGTAGGGTGTAAAAGACGTTGTTTTTGAAGCTGAGCTTGATGCTCTGGGCTTGCGAAGCTCGGCGGCAATCCGTGGAGATATCGGCCACGTGACGGCCCTCTATCCACACAGAGTATTTATTCAGGTAATGAGTTTCGTAATCCAGCTTGCGCAGTTGGAGGGTGTTATTTACAACGTAAGCGTTGCCTTTGTACGGGTAATGTTCGGCTACGTATTTACTGTCAAAGCGAGCTTCTGAGGTGCTGACCATCTGCAAGGTCAAGCGGTCAAGGGTAAGGAGGTACTGCAACTAATCAATGGTAAAGCCGGGGCTAGAAGGCCTCCGGCTTTTCTGTTATTTATGCGGCCTCTGAGGTGGTTTTAAGAGGCTGTGAGGCGACATAAGATTCTAGGTAAGCTCTGACTAGGCGTGAAAGGGTTTCGTTGCTCTCACGCGCTGTTTGGTGTGCTTTCGTAAGCAGGCTTGCAGGAACTCTGACGTGCAAGCGATTATCGTTGTACTTCATGGGCGTTTTCCCTTAAATAGTTAGGGGTGTGCCCAAACGTCCACGCAGTTAGGAGTTCCAGAAAAATGAAAATGATGCCTAGCCCGAAAACTCTTTCCACAATCCAGAACTGTGTACAAAAAACACAAGCAGGGTGCCCGTTTTACAGCTATAGGCTTTACTATGCTCCTTTAGGATTGCTAACAACTTGAAATTTGCTGTCCACAGGCTTGAAATGCGCATTTATCTAGCTTAGCAAGTGCGCGTAAACAACCTTGATGGGCATGTAAAGAGTACATAAGACCGCTTTGGAGGAGCTTAAAGGGCATATAATTTCTCCCATACAGGCACATAAAAAAAGCCCCTGCTATGGCGCCTTTTTGTTGAAAACCAAGATATCTAGAGCTTAGTAGGGTCGAGTTTTACTTTAAGAAAGTGTTTCGAGTGAGCGGCCCTCAGGTACTTTTCGTAATCAGCATCTGTTTTGGCTCTGGCAACGTGCGTTAGGAACTGGCGGCGCTCCGGAGTAGCATGGAGTTCCTGGTACAGGTCAGTTATGCTTTCAGCAGCCAACCATAATGGTATACGGTTGTTCTGGGCGTCGCTTTCCGTCTGGTTAACCTTCGATATAATAGCTGACCTAACCCTTTGGTAGCTGGATACATCTTGGTCGAGTTGAGTAATCTGCTGCTGGGTTGGCCGGGCCATGTGAGTTGAATTGCGTTGAATTACCAATCTACGGCTTACGTAGTAGTTACCGACTGCTTGAGGCTCGCTTGATAGCGGGCGTTGATATCCTGGGCTAAGTCAGCTCGTGACTCGACTAGACCTACGTAGCGCTGGAAGGCTGCTAGGGACCGGTGCCCACTCAATGCCATTGTATCCCGTACGGAGTAGCCCAAGCTGAGCAGAAGACTACAAAAGCTACGGCGGCTCGTGTGGCTGGTGATATGCTCGTGTTTGGGTTGCCACTCTTCCAGAACCGATTCCCGGTGCTTACGGGTGACAAACACCATCTTAGCTTTCCCCTTCGAGTCCGTCAGGTATTGTTGAGCAAGCTCGCCTATGTAGTCGTTAAACTTCTGAGGACTAATGCTAGGCAAACGCAGCATACCATCGGCGTCCGTGTAGAGCTTGAGTACTTCACGTGCAGGCTCCAATAGTGGTATGTACCGTGTACGTTTGGTTTTTTGTTCGCGGATTTCTATTTCGTTACTGCGGATATGGTGCCAGTCTAAGCACATGAGGTCGGATACCCTCAGCCCAGTGAAAATCTGTAACACTTGGAGGTTACGCACTTTTCCGAGCCTGCTTTTAGGGTCTAGAGGTAGCGTCCTTAAGGCCTCTATTTCTGTTTGTTCGAGCACTACGGGCGCAGTGAGCAGCTGCGTATGCAGGGGCTTTACCTTGGTCAAGTTGACTCCTGGGGCCGGATGCTCGGCTAAAAACTGCCTCAGCAGTCGTGTGCGTTTTCCGCTGGTGCTATTACGGTAATCGTAGGTTTCAAGCATCCAATGCTGAAACTTCTTGATTTCGCTGTTAGTGAGCGTCAAGAGCGTCCAAGTGATATCCTCAGCCTCTTGATATGCCTTGATGTTGTGCAGCAGTGTAGTGAAGCTTTTCCGTGAAGCAGGCTGCCACCCTGTCCGCGTAGTAATGAACTCTTCCAGGATATCTACCAGAGGCTTCTCCTCCTGAGCTACGGGGGCTGCTTCCGACTTCATAGCCGCCGTAACCTCGTTAACCATCGGCCAACGCTTCAATTGACGCTCTAGGTTATCAATAACTCGGTTAACATCGGCAAGTGTCTCCCGAGCAGACTTGGTGTCGTTCTTGGGGTCTTTTGAGCCGTTCGCTTTTATCGTAACACCGTCCCAATAGATGAACTCCCCCTTGGCGTTCTTCCGGTTCACTACCTGAACTCCTGTCGCTACGCGCTTAAACCGTCCTTCGGGGTCCCGGTACTCGACTGTCAGAGAAGATAGTTCTCCTTTGGGGTTGCGCAGTACTAATTGCGCTGCGTTGACTTTAGCTTTCATGTGCTACGGCTGAATGAACTTCAGTCCTTTTACGCAGAAAGCCGCCCGTTTGAGTATCGGTTTAGTATCGTTATGAGAAGAATTATATCGTTATGCACCGACTTAGAGCGAGTAAAAACCGCCTTTATGTGTATCCTAGGGCATTTTAGAAGAACACAGAGTACAAAGGTTCAAGTCCGTCCATCACCACTCCCAAAAGCCTCCGAGAAATCGGAGGCTTTTTTTGTTACGTGCCTTTTGCCAAACCGATTGCGCCTACCACCGATCAGTGTTCAACCGCTCAATAATGGATGACCAACGGTATGCTTGTGGAACAGGCCCGGCCCCATACTGTTCGATTTGCCTGTGCCCCATTTGCAAAAGCCGCTGAGCGCGCCGGTACGCGGGCTTGCCTCCACACTCCGGGCAACACCTCCCCTGCCGGCGCTGGTTCTGATCGGGGCACTTCTGAGCAATTGCTCGGCAAATCCCGCAACCGAGCTGGCCGACGAGCTGCCACTGGCCTACTACCGCAGCCTGCTGGAGCCGCACCTAGGCCGGCGCTTCAACGAGCGGGTGGCGTTCTTCGTCGATCTGACGCGCCCTTCCAATCAAACCCGCTTCTTCGTGCTCGACCTGAAAACGAACCAGGTGCTGGCCCAGGGGCTCTGTTGCAACGGCCGCACCAATGCCGCCGGCGAGGTTGTTTACTCCAACACCCCCAACTCAAACTGCAGCTCGAAGGGGGCAGCGAAGGTGTCGTACGCCTACAACGGGCAATTTGGCAAAGCTTACAAGCTCGAAGGCCTGGAGACGAGCAACAGCAATGTGTTTGCCCGGGCGGTGGTGCTGCATGCGCACAGTTGCGTGCCGGCCGAGCCTACCTCCTACCCTATTTGCGAAAGCCAGGGCTGCCCTACGGTGAACCCGGCTTTTCTGGCAACGCTGGCCGGGTACATCGACCACAGCCCCAAACCGATACTGCTTTACGTACGGTAGGCCTGGCAGCACTTAGCGGCCGCAGGCGTTGCGCCGCCGGGCATCCTCGGCGGGCAGATACCCTAGGCGGGCGCCGCGCCGAAAAAACTCGCAGGCCGCCGATTTGCGGTTTTGTTTCTGGGCCACCCGCCCCAGCAGGAAATACACCTGCCCGTTGTCGGGTTTGAGGAGCAGCACTTGCTGGTAATCGGCCAAAGCAGCGGGGTAGTCGCCTAGCTTGAAGTAAGCCAACCCGCGGTAGGTAAGCCATTTAACCGAAGGCGAATGGCTTCCGGCGCGTTGCCGCAAGCCAATGCTCAGGTCGCGGGCGGCGGCCATAAACCGCCGCTGCTCGAACAACGATACCTCGCCCCGGGCCAGCCAGGCATTGGTAAGGGCGGTATCGAGGGCCAGCGCGCGGCTAAAGCTGCGTACCGCGGCCCGGTGCTTGCCCAATTCGGTTTCGCATTGGCCAACCCGGTACAGCAGCTCCGCCACCAGCACGCGGTTGTCGGCTTCGCGCAGCGCGGCTTTGTAGTTGGCGTTGGCGGCGGCATAGTTGCGGTATACCAGCTGCTCGATTTCGCCCCGGCGGCGCAGGGCCCCTAGGTGGTTGGGCTGCACTTCGAGCGTCTCACTCAAATACCCGTGCGCCGTGCCCCAGCGCCGCTGCGCATACGCTCTCAGGCCCTGCCGGTAGTTATCGCCGGCTGCCACGCGCTCCACCACCAATTTTACACCTAGGGCAAACAGCGCAACACCCAGCAGCAGGCCAACCACCAGGATGTAGTCTTTGCGGGTGAAGCGGGCCTTCTGGCGGCGCACGTAGTGCCGCTCGGCCGACGAAGCCGGCCGGCGCGTGCGCAGCGGCTGGGGTGGCGGCATGGGCACGCCGTACACGTGCTGGGCCTGCGGCCGAAAGGCCTGCGCCCGCCGGGCTTCGTCGGCCCGGAGCTTGGCCAGGTGCAGCTGGTGGTCGTAGCTAGCCCGGCGGGCCTGGTCGGAAAGCACCTTGTAAGCCGCCACCACGGCTTTAAAATGCTCTTCGTGCAGCTTGCTGCCCCCGTTGCGGTCGGGGTGGTAGCGTAGGGCCAGCTGCTTGTAGGCCTGCTTAATGTCGGCCAGCGTGGCCGTGGGCGCAATGCCCAGCACCTGGTAGAGAGTTTGGCTCACGATGGCAGACGAAGGGTTGTGGTAAAAATACGGGGAAGTTCAGACGCGCAGCGGCCTTTTCCGTAGATACCCTCGACCTGCAGAACGATGCCCCAGGGGTTGGAGTTCGGCCGGGCTTTCTACTTTTCCGCTTCTTTACGATCCAAACCACTCACCTAAACAAACCTCGCCGCTGCATGGCTACCGACGACGACAAAACGCCCCGCAACGATTCGCTGATGGGCAACCTAATGGGCTACATCGACACGCGCATCGATTTGGTGCGCCTGGAGGTGCAAGAAAAAGTCAAGACGGCATTTGTCGGCACGGCCCAAGGCGTGACCCTAGGACTGCTCGGGCTGCTCTTTTTGGTATTCCTGAGCATCTTCGCGGGCCTGGCCCTCAACGATGCACTGGATAGCCCGTTTTGGGGCTTTGGCATTGTGGCGGGCTTTTATTTGCTGCTGCTCATCGTTTTCTTGGTGGGCGTAGGCAAAAAACTCTACCAGGGCCTGGCCGATAAAATGCTGAGCAATACCATTTACAAATCGGACAAGCGCCAATAACCCACCAACCGTTTTAGCGCGATGAGCGAATTGCATAACCCGCTGTTCGACGACGAACGTGAATTTCTGGAGCGCCAGAAGCAGGAGTACGAGCGTGCTCTGCTCGGCGACGTAGACCATATCAAGGAACGCACCACGCAAGTGGGCAAGTACGTGGCCATTGGTGCCGCCCTGCTGGGCGGCGTGTGGCTCGTGAGCAAAGCCCTAGGTGGCCGCGACGACGATGACGACGAGGAGGACTCATCGCGCCGCCGGCGGAAGAAGCTGAAAGGCAAAAAAGCGAAAAGCGGCCGCCGCAAAGCGCAGCTGGTAGCCCACTCCGACGATTATCATTTTGGTTCGGGCATCAGCCCCAGGGCGCAACTGGCCCCGCCGGTGTACCATGCCACTGCCGCCGCCGATGGCGACCCGTTTCCGGCGTTTGATGCCTCAGAACCGTATTCGGCGGGTGTGCCGGCCGTGGCCTCGGGGTATCAGTCGCAGCAGCGCGGCAGCTACCGCCCACAGCCCGAGCCCGAACAAGGCTCCATGGTGTGGGATACGCTCCGGGCCTTGGCCGAGTCTGATACGGGCAAAATGCTCATCGGTCAGCTGTCGGGGGTGGTTATCGCCCTTGTCACGCGCAAAGTGAGCGAGTGGATGGATGTAAACAAAAATTCGGACCTTGCAGCTTCGGCCACTGAGCCCGAAACCAAGGACATCGACTTTGTCATCCACCACGACGACGCGCATGCGCCTGACCCCACTGCATGATGCCCTGCGCCACCGCTGCTCCCGCGGCCAGAAGTCTCTGGCCGTGCTGCTCGACCCCGACGACCTCGACGAGGCCGGTACGCGGCGTATTCTGGCGCTAAGCAACACGCATTCCGTTGATTACTTCTTCGTAGGGGGCAGCCTGGTGACTTCGCAGCACCAGGCTGCCCTTATTCGCTTGCTCAAAGCCCACTCGCCGGTGCCGGTAGTGCTGTTTCCGAGCAACAGCCTGCACATTGATGCGCAAGCCGATGCCATCCTGCTGCTCTCACTGATTTCGGGCCGTAACCCCGATTTCCTGATTGGCCAACACGTGGTGGCAGCACCGCTGCTGCGCGCCAGCCAGCTCGAGATTCTGCCAACAGGTTATATGCTCGTCGACTCGGGTCGGCAGACCACGGCCAGCTACATGAGCGGCACCACGCCCCTGCCCCACGACAAGCCCACCATTGCGGCCTGTACTGCTATGGCGGGCGAGCAGCTGGGCCTAGGTCTGATTTACCTCGATGGCGGCAGTGGGGCTATGCACCCCGTGTCGCCCGCCATGATTGGGGCCGTGCGCCAGGCCGTCGAGCTGCCCGTTATTGTGGGCGGCGGCATCAACACCGGCGAAAAAGCCCATGCCGCCCTAGCGGCCGGGGCCGACGTTATCGTAATCGGCAACCAGATCGAGAAAGACCCCGAGTTCCTGGGCGAGGTGTCGCGCGTGGTGCACGGCTTCAACACCGTCCTCGACGCTGCGCTTAACTAAGCACAACGCCCCAAAGCAAAAGCCCGCAGCACCAGGTGGTGCTGCGGGCTTTTGCTTTGGGGCGCCCTAGGTTAGATGTTCATGGCCGACTCGCGGCGGCGCATCTTGCCAGCCGGAATGCCGAACATCATCTTGAAGCGGCGGCAGAAGTACGCGGTGTCTTTGTAACCCACTTCCTTGCCGATGTCGCGGATGCTCTTTTTGGTAGTGCGCAGCAGGAACACGGCGCGCTCCATGCGCTGGTACTCGATGTAATCCTGCGGGTTAATGCCCGTCAGCATCTTGAAGTACTGGCCCACGTAATCCTCCGACACGTTGGCCACGCCCGACAGCACCTTGTTCGACAAGTCGCCGCCTAGGTTTTCCTTGATATAGTTGAACAGGTCGATCAGGCGTGGGTCCTTGAAGTACGTGCTGTTGGTGGCCAGTTGCTCCACAAACATCTTGTTCTTCAAGATGTAGCGTATGATTTCAACAACGATGTTCTCGGTATAAATCGAAATCAGACGCTCGCGGCCCGGTAGCTCCTGCAAGCTTTCTTCCACCACCTTAATCACCAGGTTGGCCAGCTTCGAGTTGCCGCTGATGAGGAAGGCCGGCACGTCGAGCGACGCGAAGAAGTTCACCGAGTCGAACACCTTGGCCTCGAACGATACGAACGAGTGGCTTTCCTCGGCGTCCGAAATTAGGTCGAGGTCGGTGTTGGAATGGAAGAACTTGTCCTTGTTGCTGATCAGGTCGTCGTTGGTGATGGTTTTGCCGCCTGCCTCGCCATAGCTCACGCGGGTAGCCCGGCCGCCCGGAATGAAGAGCATGTCGCCTTCCTCCACCACGGTGTCCTCATCGCCAAACGAAATACGCCCCTTGTGCAACAAGATGAGGTTGTTGCCTACATCGTAGGAGTTGCGCACGGTGAAGGGCTGCTGCAACACCAGGTTCTTAGCCTTGATGTAGCGCACACCGAGCGATTCTATGACTTTATTATAATCTTCCATATTCGGACGCGGGAGTGGTTGGCTGACTACCAGCGGACTACGGCTTCGCCGCTGTTTAGACAATGCAAAATAAGATATAAAAATTCACAAAAACGAAAACCCAGCCAGAAATTTGGCTGGGTTTTGTGCAAGGATTCTGACTTTAAGGCAATTCCGATTTTACTTCAGGATTTCCCGCGAGATTACAATTTTCTGAATCTCAGAAGTTCCCTCATAAATCTGGGTGATTTTGGCGTCGCGCATCAGGCGCTCTACGTGGAATTCTTTCACGAATCCGTAGCCCCCGTGCACCTGTACGGCCTCCACCGAAGTTTCCATGGCAACCTTCGAAGCGAAGAGCTTTGCCATAGCCCCCGACTTGGCGTAGTCGAGGTGGGCGTCCTTGTCGTGAGCGGCTTGCAGGCACAGCAAACGGGCCGCATCGATGTTGGTAGCCATATCGGCCAGCTTGAACTGGATGGCCTGGTGCTGCGAAATCGGCACACCGAATGCCTTGCGCTCTTTTGAGTACTTAACGGCCAGTTCGTACGAACCCGAAGCAATACCTAGGGCTTGCGCAGCAATGCCAATGCGGCCACCGGCCAGCACCTGCATGGCGAACTTGAAGCCGAAGCCGTCTTCGCCGATGCGGTTCTCCTTGGGCACTTTCACGTCGGTGAACATGAGCGAGTGCGTATCGGAGCCGCGGATGCCCAGCTTGTTTTCCTTCGGACCAATTACAAAACCCGGAGTATCGCGCTCCACAATCAGGGCGTTGATGCCGCGGTGGCGCAGCTCGGGGTTAGTTTGGGCAATTACCAGGTATACCGAGGCCGACGAGCCGTTGGTAATCCAGTTTTTGGTGCCGTTCAGCAGGTAATGGTCGCCCATATCTACGGCGGTGGTGCGCTGCATGGTGGCGTCGGAACCAGCCTCGGGCTCTGATAAGCAGAATGCGCCGATGATTTCGCCGGTAGCCAGCTTGGTCAGGTATTTCTGCTTTTGCTCCTCGGTGCCGTACTTCTCGAGGCCCCAGCAAACCAGCGAGTTGTTTACCGACATGATAACCGAACACGAGGCATCGACCTTGGAAATTTCTTCCATGGCCAGCACGTACGACACGGTATCCATGCCGCCGCCGCCGTACTCGGGGCTCACCATCATGCCCATAAAGCCCAGCTCGCCCATCTTTTTGATTTGCTCGGCGGGGAATTTCTGGTGTTCGTCGCGCTCGATTACGCCGGCCCACAGTTCGTTCTGGGCAAATTCGCGGGCCGCGGCTTGCACGGCGAGTTGTTCTTCGGTGAGCTGAAAGTTCATGTGGGAATGGGAAAAAGAGGCTTGGCACCTACCGGGGTCCGGCAAGGCGCCGCGAAATTACAAGCTGGTGAGTGGTTATCAACCGATAAGCAGCATTAAACGCACCGATGCGCACGCTAAGTTATAAGCTGCTTGCATAACATGGCTAACGGGCGTTAGGTTTAACTACTGTTTGCCTTGCTGAACACCTAGGCAGCAAAAACAAAGCGCCCGCAATTGCGGGCGCTTGTATTGGGTGCGGATGCCGGCTGCGGGCATTAGTTGCGACGGCTGCTGCCCATAAAGATGCTTACGTAGTACAGCAGCGTTGCCAGCGAGCTGATAGCAGCTACTACGTACGTCATGGCGGCCCACCACAAGGCGTCTTTGGCCAAGGCGTGCTCCTGCGCCGTTACGATGCCCCGCTTATCGATCCAAACCAGGGCCCGGCGCGAAGCATCGAACTCCACGGGCAGCGTAATGAAGCTAAACAGTGTGGTGAGAGCAAACAGGGCAATGCCGATGCCCAACGGAATGAGCGTGGATTGCACCATGAAAATGCCCGCAATCAGGATGAACGGCATAAAGCGCGAGACGGCGCTCAGGGCCGGCACCATGGCCGAGCGGAACTGCAGCATGCCGTAAGCGGTGGCGTGCTGCACGGCGTGGCCGCACTCGTGGGCGGCTACGGCGGCGGCAGCGGCCGAGCGGCCTTCGTACACCTCTTCGCTTAGGTTTACGGTTTTGTCGGCGGGGTTGTAGTGGTCGGTTAGGCGGCCCGAGGTCGAAATCACGCGCACGTCGTGAATGTTGTTGTCGGCCAGCATCAGCTCGGCTATCTGCTTGCCCGACAGCCCCGACTGCAACCCGATGTGGGAGTACTTGGTGAATTTGCTGCGGAGGCGCCACTGAATACCCATGCTCACGACCATGAGCAGGATCATCAGCATATAAAAAGCGTTCGGACTCATCGTCTGGAGAAAGTTAAGGCGTGTGAAAGTGTAAGAGCGTGGTGCCCGGCAACTAGCAGCCCAACTGACTTCGAGCGTGCTAAGCGCCGGTACTGCCCTCGGCCTGGCGCATGCGCTCCACTATGCGGGTTGTGCTGTAACCAGGCACCAGAGGTACGGTTTGCACCTGCCCCCCGTTGCTTAACACAAACTCGTGGCCCACGATTCCGCTGATGGCGTAGTCGTCGCCCTTTACCAGCACATCGGGCCGCACGAGGTGGATAAGCTCCAGCGGGGTAGGCTCGCCGAACAGCACCACGGCATCTACAAACAAAAGCGAGGCCAGCACCCGCGCGCGTGACATTTCGTCTTGCAGCGGGCGCCCGGGCTTCAGGCAGCTTACCGAGGCATCGGTGTTCAGGCCCACCACCAGCACGTCACCTAGGGCGCGGGCTTTTTCGAGGTAATCGACATGCCCTAGGTGCAGCAGATCGAAACAGCCGTTGGTGAATACGATGCGCTTGCCTTGCTGGCGCCAGCCGCTAAGCACGGCGGGCAACTGCTCGCAGGTCAGGATTTTATCTTTCGTCGGCATGGGTTACAGACAGTTCGGCAGACTCGGCCGTGGCTACGCGGGCGTTGCGGCCGGCCTGCATCATGCTAGCCACAAAGCTGATGCCGCCCATGAGCACCACCAGCAACGTTTGGGCACCGTGCACCACCAGCGCATAGGCAATGCCGGCCTCGGGCGAAACCCCGAACACGATAAGTATGCTTTGCACCAGCAAATGGAAGGTACCAATGCCGCCCGATACCGGAGCGGCCATGCCAAACGCCCCAAACGTAAGCACCGCCAGGCCCGCCCGCGCGCCCAAGTTGTAGGTTTCGGGAAAGGCGAAGAAGACCAAGTAATCCATCAGGAAATACACCAGCCAGGTGAAGAAGGTATGCAGTAAAAAAAGGCCCTTGTTCTCGAGCTTCCGAATGCTGAACACGCCTTCGAGCAAGCCCCGCACGAATTTGATGATGCGGTTGAAAAAGCGGTTTTCGTTGATGCGCTCGAGGTTGCGCCAGAGCGCATAAGCCACAATTAGCAGCAGCACGCCGGCAATAACAGCAGCCCACAGCAAAGGCGTGCGGTTGCGGGCCAGGGCATCATACTGGGCTTGCCCACCCAGGAGCTTATCTACCACAAACGCCCAGAACTTGTGGAAGTCGAGCAGCAACGTGGCGCCCAACAGGCCAAACAGCACCAGCACATCAATAACGCGCTCGGTGATAACCGTGCCCACGGCCACGTGCACCGGCACCCCGCTCGTGCGGCGCAGTACCGAACACCTGATGACCTCGCCCATGCGGGGCAGCACCATGTTGGCCAGGTAGCCCACCATCATGGCGTGGTATACCTGCCAGAAAGGCGCCCGGTAGTTAGCCGCATCCAGCTGCATTTTCCAGCGGTAACTGCGGCTGAAGTAGCCCAGCACCGACAGCGCCATGGTTAACCCAAGCCAGCTGTAGTCGGCTTCAAGCATGTACTGCCCAATGCGGCTCAGGTCCTGGCCCCGAATGGCGTAAATCATCAGGGCTGCCGAAAAAGCTAGCAGCAAGGCGTATTTCAGTATATCGAGTACCCGTTTCACTCTATCTGATTGGGTAAGACTAATCGGGGCAAAGCACCAAAAACAAAGCCAGCAGCAAGGCTACTGGCTTCGGGTGCTGATGCAATATGGCTAAACCAGCCGGTTGTGTTGGTCGGGAAACACAAGCGTTGGCTTGTGTTCGCGCGCCACGGCGAAGTCGATGAGGCAGTAGGAAAAGATAATGACGATGTCGCCGACGGCTACCCGACGGGCTGCCGGACCGTTCAGGCACACCATGCCCGAGCCCCGCTCGCCTTTGATGGTATAGGTTTCGAACCGCTCGCCGTTGTTGACGTTCACCACCGTCACCTTCTCGTTCTCCACCATGTTGGCGGCGTCGAGCAGGTCTTCGTCGATGGTGATGCTGCCCACGTAGTGCAGCTCGGCCTGCGTGACTTTGGCGCGGTGTATCTTGGATTTTAGAACCTCAATGTGCATGGGTAAGCGGTGCGGGTAATAGGGCGGCAAAGATACGCAAATAAGGTCCGCTCCGCTGCGGGTGCCCGTCCTAGGTCAGCGAGAGTACCACGTTGTCAATCAGCCGTACGCCGCCAAGCCACACTGCCAGGCAAATCACCGCTTCTTGCCCGGGCGCCGCGGTTGCCGGTAGTGGCTGCAGCGAACGGGCGTCGGCCACCTCCAGGTACTCCACCTCAATTTCCGGATGGGCACCTAGGAAGCCGATAGCCGCTTGCTGCGCCACCGCCGGTCGCCTGGTTTGCTGAAGTTGTTCGGCCGCCAGCTGCAGAGCTTCGTACAGGCGCGGCGCCACGGCCCGGGCCTCGGGCGTAAGCCTGCGGTTGCGCGACGACATGGCCAGCCCGTCGGCTTCGCGAATGGTTGGGCAGCTCACCAGGTCCAGATCGAAGCTTAAATCCTGCACCAACTGGCGCACAACCGCTACTTGCTGCCAATCCTTCTGCCCGAAATAGGCGCGGTGCGGCCGCCCCAGGTGAAACAACTTGCTCACCACGGTAGCCACCCCGTTGAAATGTCCGGGCCGGTGCGCCCCTTCCATTACGTTCTCGAGGGCGCCAAAATTAAACTGCAGCACCGTAGGCTGCGGGTACATATCCGCTACCGCGGGGCTAAATAAAGCTGTACAGCCCGTTCCGCGCAGCATTTCGGCGTCTGATTCGGGCACCCGGGGATATAATTTGAAATCTTCGCTGTTGTTGAACTGCGTGGGATTCACAAATATGCTCACCACCACCTCGTCGTTTTGGGCTGCAGCAGTGCGTACTAATTGCAAATGACCTTCGTGCAGGGCCCCCATGGTGGGCACAAAGCCGATGCTACGGCCCTCGCGGCGCCATTTTTCGGTAAGGGCTTGCAACGCCGCGGCGGTTTCAAGTATCTCCATGTCAGGCAGACGGCCCCGGACGCCCGGGGTAAGCATAGTGGATTTATCGGGCAAAATTGTTTAATTTTGTGCGTCCCAATGGTGTTTCCTTTTCCTAACTTCTCCATTAACCCCGTATGTCGAAGCTGAGAATTCTCTATGCTGCCACGGAAATCAATCCGTTTTTGCAAACGACCCGGGTAGCGGAGTTCCTGCGGCGCCTGCCGCAAGGCATGCAGGAGATGGGGATGGAAATCCGCATTTTCGTACCCCGCTTCGGCATCATCAACGAACGCAAAAACCGCCTGCACGAGGTGGTTCGGCTCTCGGGCATCAACATTGCCGTGGGCGAAGATGAAAAGCCGCTTATTATCAAAGTGGCCTCCATTCCGAACGCGAAGCTACAAGTATACTTCATCGACAACGAAGATTACTTCCACCGCAAATCGGTACTGCGCGACAAGAACGACCAGTTCCACGCCGATAACGACGAGCGGGCTATCTTCTTCTGCAAGGGCGTGCTGGAAACCGTTAAGAAACTTGGCTGGGCTCCGGACATTGTGCACTGCAACGACTGGATGACGGGCCTGATGCCGTTGTACCTGAAGACGACTTACAAGAAAGACCCCATCTTCAAAGATGCGAAGTCGATCTTTACCGTTTACAACAACGAGTTCGACTACAAATTCGAAGGCGACATCATCGAGAAGGCCAAGATGCTTGACATCGACGACTCGATGCTGGCGGCCCTGCAATCGGCCGATTTCACTGGTTTTGTGAAGATTGGCATGGAGTACGCCGACTCGGTGGTGCGTTCCGACGAGGATTTCAGCGAAAATCTGAACGCTCTTTTCCAGGAATACTCGCAGCGCCACAGCCTAGGCCGGGTGGCCGACGACGAGAACCTGCTTAGCTCATACTACGCCCTTTATAATGAATTGGCCAACTAGGCTATTGACCCTGCGGACGTCGACGGCTTTGCTGTTGGCGTCCGCTTTGTTTTCGCTCGGTTCGTGCGAAGATGCCAACGAGCTAGGCCTGGATGTGCCGGGCTCTGCCTCCGTCGATACGAAGTACGAGGACTTCCCCGTAACTGCATCTACCATCTGGCAGGATTCGTTACTCACCCAGCGGCGCACGCGCTTCTTGGTAGGCCGGCTCACCGACGCTAACACGCGCGGTACGCTGGAGGCTCGCGCCTATTTGGAAGTACAGCCCAGCTTCGACCCGAATAACAACCCGCTGCCCTCCAAATTTGCCGGGCAAAACCCGCAGCTCGATTCCATCGTGCTGACGGCTGGCTTCGACCGCGTGTACGGCAGCGCTACCCAGCCTGTGCGGCTGAGTTTGTACGACTTGGACAAGCCGCTGGATGAGCGAACTACCTACAACTCCACCAGCCGCCCGGCCCTAGGTCAGGCAATCGTGGAGAATGCCTTGGTGTCGCTCAACCGGACGATCCGCAACAAAGCCAACACGGCCGATAGCATCCAGTTGCCGTTGCGTATCCTGATTTCCGGTTCGCAGCCCACTGCCTTTGCAACGGCTCTGTTTAACCTGATGAAGGCCACCACCACCGAAACGCTTTCGCAGCAGGAGCTGCAGCGCGTTTGGCGGGGCCTGGCCATTCTTCCGGGCGCTGGCACCGAGCGTACGGTTATAGGATTCGACCGCTCGGGAATTTCGCAGGTTCTGGTTTACTACCGGGTTAATACCACATCGGGCACCTCGCCTACCGAACAGAAGGCGTACCGCTTCAATTATGTGAATAGCACGGGTGCCGTTGCCGATCCACGGTTCTTTACCAATCTCCGGTATGATTTGAGCAGCGCCGGAGCACCGTTTAGTTCGCTTAACGGTAACAGCGCTGCCGAAGTACCTGCCAACTTGCTTGATAATACCAGTTACGCGCAGGATGGTACTGGCCTGTCAACCAAGCTGGTCATTCCAGGCTTGGAGCAGCTTCGAGCCCTGCAACAGCGCGAAAACATCATTATCAACCGCGCCGAGCTGATTGTACCTCTGAAAGCGGGCTCAAACCTCGTGTATCCGGCACCCAGCAGCTTGTACCTCTACGAGGCCAACGCTCGTAATCAGGTGCTGAAAACGAATAACGGCTTGACCCAGTCTTTGCGCTTTGTACTAGGCGAGAACGTGAACTCCCAGGGGCAGCGGCTCGAAGCCCAGCTAACCCGCCAAAACACAGCGACGGGTGTTAGCAACAACTACACAGCCCTGCTTACAACCTACGTTCAAACGTACGTAACCAATCAGCTCGCAACGCCCTACCCGGCGGCATTTATTCTTTCGCCAACGCTGCGGCGGGAACTACGCGGAAACGAAACCAGTTTGCCGCTTTCCCTCGACCGGGCCACCATCGACGCCAGCAACATTCGCTTGCGTGTGTACTACTCCAAACCTGGAGCTTAGTAAAACTAACCTTAGGTAACCCCGGCACGAGCTTTGCTAGGGGCCGACGACTTTTTTAACTGAACTTTACTTTTCTTCTGACACACTATGTGCGGAATTGTAGCTTACATCGGGCACCGTGAAGCCTGCCCCATCATCATCAAAGGTCTGCGCCGTCTGGAATACCGCGGCTACGACTCAGCGGGCGTTGCCTTGCTCAACGGCGACTTGAAAGTATTCAAGAAAAAGGGCAAAGTTGCCGACCTTGAAGCCTTTATTGCCGACAAGAATGTGCATGCTCACGTAGGTATGGGCCACACCCGTTGGGCCACGCACGGCGAGCCGAACGATGTGAACGCGCACCCGCACTACTCTACTTCTGAGCGCATTGCCATCATTCACAATGGCATTATCGAGAATTACGCCGCTCTGAAGCAGCACTTGATTCAGCAGGGCCACGAGTTCCACTCCGACACCGACACGGAGGTATTCGTGAACCTGATTGAGGAAATTCAGAAGCAGAACAAATGCTCGCTGGAAGAAGCGGTACGCCTGGCCCTCCACGAAGTGGTAGGTGCTTACGCCATCGTGGTGCTAAGCAAGGACGAGCCGAACCAACTCATTGCAGCCCGCAAAGGCTCGCCGATGGTAATTGGCGTGGGCGACAACGAGTTCTTCCTGGCTTCGGATGCTACCCCCATCATTGAGTACACCAACGAGGTGGTGTACGTGAACGACTACGAAATCGCGGTAATCCGCGACGGCAAGCTCGACATCCGCAGCAAAGAAGACGTACCCCAAACTCCTTACATCCAGAAGCTGGAGCTGGAGCTCGACAGCATCGAAAAGGGCGGCTACGAGCACTTCATGCTGAAGGAAATCTACGAGCAGCCCAAATCGATTCTGGACTCGATGCGTGGCCGTTTGGAGCTGGAGGCCGGTCACCTGAACATGGGCGGCGTACGTGCCTTCGAGCAGAAATTCATCAATGCCCAGCGCATTATTATTGTGGCTTGCGGTACCTCGTGGCACGCCGGCCTGGTGGCCGAGTACCTGATTGAGGACCTGGCGCGCATTCCGGTAGAGGTGGAATACGCTTCGGAGTTCCGCTACCGCAACCCGGTGCTGTCGGAGCGCGACATCGTAATTGCGATTTCGCAGTCGGGCGAAACGGCCGACACGCTGGCCGCCATTGAGCTGGCCAAGAGCAAGGGCGCTACCATTTTCGGTATTTGCAACGTGGTGGGCTCGAGCATTGCCCGCGCCACCGACGCGGGTGCTTACACCCACGCGGGCCCGGAAATCGGGGTGGCTTCGACGAAAGCATTTACTGCCCAGGTAACGGTGCTGACGCTGCTGGCCATGATTGTGGGCCACCGCCGCGGTACGTTGTCGGACCAGCGCTTGCGCGAGCTGACGATGGAGCTGCACACCATTCCGCAGAAGGTAGAAAAGGCACTGGAGCTTGACACCGAGATTCGTCAGATTTCGGAAATTTTCAAGGACGCCGCCAACTTCCTGTACCTGGGCCGCGGCTATAACTTCCCGGTAGCGCTGGAAGGCGCGCTGAAGCTGAAGGAGATCAGCTACATCCACGCCGAGGGTTACCCGGCAGCCGAGATGAAGCACGGCCCCATCGCCCTGATCGACGAGAACATGCCGGTGGTGGTTATTGCCACCCGCGACAGCTCGTACGAGAAAATCGTATCGAACATTCAAGAGGTGAAAGCCCGCAAAGGCCGCATCATCGCCATCGTAAGCGAAGGCGACACGGTGATTCCGCCGATGGCGGAGTTCGTGGTGGAGGTACCGCACACCTCCGACGAGCTGATGCCGTTGGTATCGGTGATTCCGCTGCAGCTGCTCTCGTACCACATTGCGGTGCTGCGGGGCTGCAACGTCGATCAGCCGCGTAACCTGGCTAAATCGGTAACGGTAGAGTAAGCTGCCTCAGCTAAAAGAAAAAAGCGCCTCAATGGGAGGCGCTTTTTTTATGCACTTTCGGTACTGTTCAGCTTCTTGTTGCTGCATTAAACAACTCCTGCTCGTTGCCTGCCGTGAAAACTGCTTTATCGGCCAAACCCCGGCGCCTAGGTGCTGCGCTGCTTACCGTGGCCATTGGGCTGGGCTTGTTGCCTTTTCTGGCGCTGTGCTGGTATGCACATCCGTCGGCCGATGATTTTCTGATGGCCACGCAGGTAGGCAAAAACGGGCATTTCGGGCAGATAACTTATTTGTACACGCAGTGGACGGGCCGCTACACTTCGGCCGTGCTGTGGGCCTTGCTGCACCCCGTAACGTACGGTTTCATCACCGAAGGGTACGGCCTGGTTTGCCTGCTCACAATTTTGGCGGTACCGGTGGCGGGTTTTGCTATGCTGCGCCTGCTGCTGGGCAAGCATTTCAGCCGCGGCCAACTGTGGTCGGGTAGCGGCCTGCTGACCTTGTTGTTCCTGTTCCAGATGCCCAGCCCCGCGGAGGCGTTTTACTGGGTTACCAGCAATTACAACTACCTGCTGCCGGCCGTGCTGACGCTCGTTTGGCTGGGCGTGCTGGCCCAATACGCCAACAGCGCCAGCCGCCAAACCCAACGCAACTGGCTGGTAGCGGCATGCCTGCTGGCCGTGGCGATTGTAGGCGGTAACGAAACCAATGCCGTGCCCTTGCTCCTAGGTACCGGGGCCGTTGCGTTGCTGAGCAGCCTGCAGCAACGACGCATAGCCCGGGGTTACGTGGTGCTGGCCTTGGTGGTGGCCGCGGCTTGCGCGGCTACGATTCTGGCACCGGGCAATTTTGTGCGGCTCGACCAATCGACGCGGCAGTACACTTGGTGGCAAGCGCTAGACAAAGGCGGACTAACGGCTTACCGCCTCGTGGTAAATTGGCTCGGCAACGGCGTGTTGGCGGCGGTTGCGGGGCTGCTCGCGCCCGTGGCCTTCAGGCTAAGCAAGAAAGCCGACCTGCCGCTCAACCGCCTGGCCCGCCGTCCGCTGCTGATGCTGGTGCTGATGGCCGTTTCGTTGGTGCTGCTGATGTTTGTGGCTTTCTGGACGACGAGCCTGGCCATGCCGCCCCGGTCGAAGAACGTGCTGTACCTGTTCTTTCTGGTGTGGTGGTTTCTCCACGCTTACGCATGGGCCCGGTACTTCTGGCGCAAGCTCGATGTGCAGGCGGTTTCGGTACCTAGGGCCGTGCAGGTGGCGCTGGTGCTCTGGATAGCGTTGGTGTTTGCGTTCGGGCACACCCGCCGGATGCGCGGCCGCGAGCCACGCGAAAACGCCAACAACATTGTGGTGGCCTACCGCGACTGGCTAGGTGGCGCCGCCGCGCGCTACGACCGGCAGCTCACCGCCCGCTACGCCTACTTGCACACGCCCACGCCGCCCGATGTAGTAGTGGCGCGCCTGCAAGAACCGCCCGCTACCATCCTGTTTTCAGACCTGGAAACCAACCCCAACGACTGGGCCAACCAAGCCTACGCCGAGTACTTTGGCAAGCGCAGCATCCGCATACCCGAAGCCCCGGCCCCGGCTGTTCAGCAACCCTAAAGCGCGAAGCTTTCCTGGCGCTGCACCATGCGCTTGAGCAGTGGGCAGATTTTGTACCGCTCGTCGCGGGTATCTTCCCAGAGCGTATTCAGCACCTCGTACACGCGCTCGACGCCGATGGCATTGGCCCACTCGAAGGGGCCTTTGGGGTAGTTCGTGCCGAGCTTCATGCCCAGGTCGATGTCGCGGATGCTGGCCGTGCCCTCTTGCAAGGTGTAGCAGGCCTCGTTGATGATCATGCACACCACGCGCGGCGTCACCAGGCCCACGCGGTCTTCTACCACGCGGTACTCGGTACCTAGGGCGGCGCATACCTGGGCAAGCGGCTGGGCGTCGGCAGGGTCGAGCAGGCTGACTTCGAGCAGGCTGCGGTTGAGCAGCGTGGGCAGGCCGCAAAAACCGAACACCGGGTAGGCTGGCCGGGCCGCGCCGAAGCGCGAAGCCAGCGACTCGGTCGCGGCTTCGACAAACGCCACGATGCCCGCTTTCTCTTCGTAGAGCGGGCCGTAGTTGCCGAAATCGAACACCACATCGGCGGTGGGCAGGGCCTCGTCGAGCAGCGGCATGGCGGTTTCCAGCTCGTCGACGAGGCGGCCGCCGGCCTCGGGCACGAAGGTGTACTGGTGCTGCGCACCGAACTTTTCGCGGAGTTCGGCTGCGAGGTGCTGGCCGTCGAGGATGAGCAGGTGCATCGTTTTGGCTAAGTTCAGGCCACGAAAATAGGGCTTCGGCCCGCTCTTAGCATTCTTATGGCAAATACCATCATCAACTCGCCCGAAGCGCCGGCCCCCATCGGGCCCTACAGCCAGGCCGTGCAGGCCGGCAACACCATCTACGTATCGGGCCAAATTGCCCTCGACGCCTCGGGCGGGCAGCTCATCGGCGAAGGCGACGTGCAGGCCCAAACCCACCAGGTAATGCGCAACCTGCAGGCCGTGCTGGCCGCCGGCGGCTACGCCCTGCCCGACGTGGTGAAGTGCAGCATCTTCGTGAAAGACCTGGGGCACTTCGGCACGATCAACGAAATCTACGGTTCGTACTTCGGCCAGGGCCCCTACCCCGCCCGCGAAACCGTGGAGGTAGCCCGCCTGCCCAAAGACGTGCTGGTGGAAATTTCGTGCATCGCCGTAAAAGGCTAGCCGCACACTAAGCCCGGCCGCCCGGCGTTGGCCCTAGGTACGTTAAACAAAACCGTTATGAAAGAGCTCGGAATTGGCTTATTTCTGGTGGGGCTGGTGTCGTTGGTGTTGCCCTTCGTGGGCATGAAATTCATGTTTCTGGGCTGGATTGAGCAGTGGGGCGAAACCACGGCCTGGCTTATCCGGGGCGGCGTAACGCTGCTCGGGCTGGTGCTCTGGCTTTCGTTCCGCCACCGAGACGCGGTTTAGTTAATGAGTTTTGGAGTTTAGGAGTTGGTGAGTTGTGAGGGGAAGAGTTGCCTAGGTGCCCTTGGGCCAAAACGCGCAGGCGACCTAGGACCTCGGCCGTTCAGTTGTTCAGTTGCTGAGCCTGACCTTCACAACTCGCCAACTCCCAAACTCAAAACTCGCTAACTCCTAAACTCATTAACTCCAAAACTCCCTGACTTCCTTCCTACCTTTGCGCCGCTGTTAGGCCCCTGCAGTTGGTTGGGGCCCGATATTGTCGTTTCGTATGGAAAGAGAAGTTCGGGTGCGTTTTGCGCCCAGCCCGACCGGGCCGCTGCACATTGGCGGCGTGCGCACTGCGCTGTATAACTACCTGCTGGCCCGCAAGTTGGGTGGCAAGATGCTGCTGCGCATCGAAGACACCGACCAAAACCGCTTCGTACCCGGCGCCGAGCAGTACATCATGGATTCGCTGCGCTGGTGCGGCATCGAGATTGACGAAGGCCCCGAGCAAGGCGGCCCGCACGCACCGTACCGCCAGAGCGAGCGGAAGCCCATGTACATGCAGTACGCCATGCAGCTCATCGAGGCCGGCCACGCGTACTACGCTTTCGATACGCCCGAGGAGCTCGACGCTATGCGCGCGCGCCTCACGGCGGCCAAGGTGCCCAACCCGCAGTACAACAGCATTACGCGCACCCAAATGCGCAACTCCCTCACGCTGCCCGACGAGGAAGTAAAGCAGCTGCTCGAGAGCGGCGCGCCGTACGTGATTCGCCTGAAGGTGCCGCGCAAGGAAGAAGTGCGCTTTAACGACCTCATCCGCGGCTGGGTGGTGGTGCACTCGTCCAGCATCGACGACAAAGTGCTGATGAAGTCGGACGGCATGCCCACGTACCACCTGGCGAACATCGTGGACGACCACCTGATGGAAATCACCCACGTGATTCGGGGCGAAGAGTGGCTGCCCTCGGCCCCCTTGCACGTGCTGCTGTACCGCTACCTAGGCTGGGAAAGCACCATGCCGCAGTTTGCCCACTTGCCCCTGCTGCTGAAGCCCGACGGCACCGGCAAACTGAGCAAGCGCGACGGCGACCGGCTGGGTTTTCCGGTGTTCCCGCTGGAGTGGCACGGCAAAGACGCCGAAACCGGCGAGCCGACCGTGAGCAGCGGCTACCGCGAATCGGGCTACCTGCCCGAGGCGTTCATCAACTTCCTCGCCTTCCTGGGCTGGAACCCCGGCACCACGCAGGAGCTGTTTACGATGCCGGAGCTGATCGACGCCTTCACGATTGAGCGCGTGAGCAAGTCGCCGGCCCGCTTCGACCAAAACAAAGTGCGCTGGTACAACGAGCAGTACCTACGCGTCAAGCCCGACAGCGAGCTGGCCCAGTACCTCACCGAGGCCCTGCAGCAGCAAGGCCTGGAGGCCAATTTGCCCGCCGATAAAGCCGAGCAAATTGCCGGCCTGGTAAAGGAGCGCGCCACGTTCCCGGCCGATCTGGCCCGCGAGGCCCGCTTGTTCTTCGAGCGCCCCGCCGCCTACGACGAGCAGGTCATCAGCAAGAAGTGGAACGCCCAGGTGGCCGCCGCCCTAGGTGAGTTTGCCCAGGAGCTGCCCGCGGCCGCCGACACCACCCCCGACGGCATCAAGGCCCTGCTGACGCAGGTACTGGAGCGCCAGGGCATCAAAATCGGCCAGGTGTTGCAAGCCCTGCGCGTAGCCGTAACCGGCGCCGCCGCCGGCCCCGATCTGATGGCCATTATGAGCATCTTGGGTACCCAGGAAACGGCCGAGCGCATTCAGGCGGCCGTGGCGGCGCTGGCGCCGCAGGCCAGCTAGCAGCCGGGTTTAATCCTTGATTGGCTTTGGAGAGCCTGCCGGCACATCGTTGCCGGCGGGCTCTCTTTTTTGGTGGCATGGCTGGCAACCGGGCGGCGCGGCAAGTAGCCGGCCCGGAACGCATCCGATACCGGGGCCGCTACGTAGGTGAGAAGCTACGCGGCCGCCTTGTTTTGCGCCAAAAGTGCAGCGGGGCGGGCGCGGCATACACCAACCTAGGCGCGACCCATCATGGCCAAGAAACCTGTCAAGAAAAAACAGCAGGACCCCGAAAAAAAGCCCCGGGTCCACAAAGAGCTGGAGGGCTTCGAAATAAAGGTGAACCCGCTGGGCGAAATCACCTCCACCTATAGCATCGAGCAGATCAACGAGTTTCTGAACCGCCACGTGCGCGACAAGAAGCTGGTGAACCGCGAAGGCCAGTTCGGCGAAAAAGCGCTTGAAGAAGCCGCTGCCGAGGCCGAAGAGGCGGATTTTCCCATCGAGGAAGGCGAAGCGGCCGAGCCCGAAGAGTCGGACGAAGATTTCATGCGGCGCACTTCGCGCGAGGCCAAGCGCAGCAAAAAAACCGCCGACGACGCAGCCCTGCCCGCCGGCCCCACCGCCGACGAATAGCTTACGCCGCCCAACAACCGGCTGCCCGTGCCCGGTACCTGGCCCCGCGCCCAGGTGCCGGGCACGGCTTTTTTATACCGACTTTGCTATACTTGCTGCCACACCAACTAGCTGCTTACCTATGCGTTCACACGACGTTGATTACCGCATCCTTGGCCACGATATACAAGTAGTAGAAATTGAGCTCGACCCGGGCGAGTCGGTTATTGCCGAGGCGGGCACCATGGTGTACATGGACGAGCCCATTGCCTGGGACACGCGCATGGGCGACGGCTCGGAGCCCGAGCAGGGCTTCTTCGGCAAGCTGCTCTCGGCCGGCACGCGCATGATTACGGGCGAGTCGTTGTTCATGACGCACTTTACCCACGCCGGGCACCACGGCAAAGCCCGCGTAGGCTTTTCGGCCCCCTACCCCGGCACCATCATGCCCCTCGACCTAAGCACCTTGCCCAACGGCCTGATTGTGCAGAAGGACGGCTTTTTGGCCGCCGCGCGGGGCACCAAAATCGGCATTCACTTCAACCAGCGCATCGGCTCGGGCTTGTTTGGCGGCGAGGGCTTCATTCTGCAAAAGCTCACCGGCGACGGCAAGGCGTTTATCCACGCGGGCGGCACCGTAATTGAGCGGCGCCTGAACGGCGAAATGCTGCGCGTAGATACGGGCTGCGTGGTGGCGTTTGAGCCGGGCATCGAGTTCAGCATTGCCCGGGCCGGCAACCTCAAGTCGATGATTTTTGGCGGCGAAGGCCTGATGCTGGCCACGTTGCGCGGCACCGGCCGCGTATGGCTGCAAAGCATGCCCGTGAAAAAACTCATTCAGGCCCTGATGCCCAACGGCGCCAACGCGCAAAAGGAAAGCGGCACCGTGCTGGGCGGCCTGGGCCGGATGTTCGACCAATAACCGACCTAGGGTACTGCCCTAAGCCAAAAGGCGGCGCTGCTTACGTAGCGCCGCCTTTTTTTAGGCATGAGAGCAAGACCCAGGGCGCTGCCGCGGCGGCTTTGCCCAACTAGCAACTAAACCGGATTGCCGCCAATCATGGACCCGGCAATTACGCCCAGGCTGGCCAGCAGGGCCAGCACCAGCAGGCCCAGCAAACCCAGCACGGCACGTTTGCCCAAAATGCTTTTCGATTCGGTTACGACCCGGCGCCGGTAGCGCTTCTTGCGCGATACATACGGCTGCGAAGCGACTTCAGAAGCAGTAAATGTGTGCAATGCAGGTGGGGTTTGGGAGTAGAACGATTACGATAAATATATAATCGACCAAATAATAAACAAGGAAAGACGATAGGATTATTTGCTGCGGGAGCTGCCGCTTCGGGGTGCGGCATTGGGCCTGGCTACTCCTGCACCTTTTGCCATGCGGTGGCCTTTTTCGTACAGCTCCCAGTTTGTGGCGTGCCCGGTGCTATCGTAAAGCTGCCACAGCCCAAACCAATAGTACTGCACCACGGCAGTGTCGCTTTCGAGGCGGGCCTGCCCGCGCCGCGCTACTTGCCCGTTTGGGTGAAAATGACGCACCAGCATGAGTCCGCCCGGCCGGTACCGGTCGTCGTGGTCGAGCTTGCCCGCAAAAGTGTAGTAGCGCCAGTGGCCACGCGGCCGCCCGTGTTGGTAGTGCCCGCGCGAGGCCAGCCTGGTGTTGGCGCTATCGAAGTAGGCGCGCCAGGGGCCGTGCCGCTCCTGCCGGGCATCGAGCCGGTTGCGCGACCAAAACCCGATGGGCCCGCGCGGCGCCTGGCAGGCCGCTAGCGCGGCAGCCAGCAGCACTGCGCAGCCAACCCATGCTAGCCTCCTAGGTGATGATTCCATCGGGACAAGGTAGCAGCCCTGCCCGCCTGCTGCAACGGCCGGAGTACCTAGGGCAGGCGCAATTAGCTCAGCAGCTCGTCGAGCAGCTCGCGGTTGTTGCTGAGGCGCGGCACTTTGTGCTGGCCGCCCAGCTTGCCGCGGCGGGCCAGCCACTGCTCAAACGTGCCCGGTGCCGCTACCGTGAGCACGGGCGGCTTCAGGGCAATGTCGCGGTGGCGCTTGGCGTCGTAATCGGAGTTGAGCTGGCGCAGGGTTTCGTCGAGCACTTGCGCAAACTGCGCCTCGCTGGCCGGCGGCTGCGTAAACTCAATCAGCCACTGGTGCCCGCCGCGCGAGCCTTCGCCGGTGCTGAAATAAATGGGTGCGGCCGTGTACTCTTTCACCAGCGCACCGGTAGCAGCGGCCGCGGCGGCAATGGCGGCATCGGCGTTTTCTACTACCACCTCCTCGCCGAAAGCATTGAGGAAGTGCTTGGTACGGCCCGAGATGCGAATGCGGTACGGCGCCACCGAGGTAAAGCGCACCGTGTCGCCAATCTGGTAGCGCCACAAGCCGGCGTTGGTGCTGATGACGAGGGCGTAGCTCGGGCCTACCTCCACTTCCTCGAGCGTGAGGGTACGCGGGTGCTCCTTGCCTACTTCTTCAAGCGGAATAAACTCGTAGTAAATGCCGTGGTCGAGCAGCAGCAGCAGGTCCTGCGAGTCGGGCTGATCCTGAAACGCCAGGTAGCCCTCGGAGGCGTTGTAAATCTCGAGGTAGCGCATCTGCGCCTCCGGTATCAGCTGCCGGAACAGTTCGCGGTAGGGCCCAAACGCCACGGCTCCGTGCATAAACAGGCGCAGGTTGGGCCACACCTCCGGAATGGGCCGGCCGCCGGCCAGCTCCGATACGCGCCGCAGCAGCATAATCATCCAGGTGGGCACGCCGGCCAGGCAGGCCACGTTTTCGTGCAGCACGTGCCGGGCCATGCGCTCCAGCTTTTCTTCCCACTCATCAAGCAAAGCCAGCTCGAGCGGCGGCGTGCGGCGCGACTCGGCCCAGGCCGGCAGGTTCTGCATGATTACCGCCGATACGTCGCCTACGCGCGAGGCGGGGTCGTCGGGCCGGAAGGGGTTGGCCACGTGCGTGCCCCCTAGGGAAAGCGTTTTGCCGCGCAGGATGCCTGCATCGGGGTACAGCGTCTGGGCCACGGCCACCATGTCGCGGCCGGCGCGGTAGTGGCAGTCTTCGAGCGACTGCGGCGTAACAGGTATGTACTTGCTGCGGGCGTTGGTGGTGCCGCTGCTTTTGGCAAACCACTGCACGCGGCCCGGCCACAGCACGTCGTCGTCGCCGCGGAGCACGCGCTCAATCCAGGGGTACAGCTGCTCGTAGCTGCTCACGGGCACGCGTTGGGCAAACTCGCGGGCGTTAAGGCCCTCGGCGTAGCCGTACATGCGGCCCCAATCGGTGTGGCGCGCGGTTTGGAGCAGCTCCTGCAGCACCTCGCGCTGCGCGGCGTGCGGCTCGGCGCGCATGCGTTCGAGGCGCGCCAAACGCGGCTTTACCATCCAGGTGAGCAGGGTATCGATCATTTAATTATCAATGGGCAATGAACAATGAGCAATCGTTGCCGACAACGATCAACGAGTAACGAACCAGCCCGTGTACGCTAACCACGCGTGCTGGATGCCGGGCAATTGTTCATTACTAATTGCTCATTGATAATTGACATTCGCTTAAATCTTTCGCTTCAGCTCGAAGTGGCGCCCTAGGTACACGCGGCGCACCATTTCGTCGGCAGCCAGCTCTTCGGCGGTGCCGGCCTTCAGCAGCTTGCCCTCGAAGAGCAAGTACGCCCGATCTACGATGCTCAGCGTCTCGTTCACGTTGTGGTCGGTGATGAGGATGCCGATGTTTTTGTGCTTCAGCTTGGCCACAATGCCCTGAATTTCCTCCACCGCAATCGGGTCGACGCCGGCAAAGGGCTCGTCGAGCAGCACAAACTTCGGGTCGACGGCCAGGGCGCGGGCAATTTCGGTGCGCCGCCGCTCGCCGCCGCTCAGCACGCGCCCTAGGTTTTTGCGCACGTGCGTGAGGCTAAACTCGTTGAGCAGCTCCTCCACCTTGTCGTGCTGCTGCTGCTTGCTGAGCTTGGTCATTTCCAGCACCGACAGGATATTCTCCTCCACCGTCAGGTCGCGGAACACCGAGGCCTCCTGGGCCAGGTAGCCGATGCCGCGGCGGGCGCGCTGGTAAATGGGCAGGCCGGTAATGTCTTCGTCGTCGAGGAAGATGCGGCCCGAGTTGGGCTTCACCATGCCCACCGTCATGTAAAACGAAGTGGTTTTGCCAGCCCCGTTGGGCCCGAGCAGGCCCACGATTTCGCCCTGCTCCACGTGCAGGGACATATCACTGACAACGGTGCGTTGCTTGTATTTCTTGACGAGGTGTTCGGCGCGCAGAATCATGCTATCGGCAAAGGTAAGGGGGCGGCGCACAATGCTACCGCAAAGTCTATTGCCGAGCTTGGCAACGTTTTTGAGCCGGTTTTAGTCCACCTCACTATCCATTTGCATGCTTACGATTACTCGGGTTGGTGTTGTTGCCGCCATTAGCATACTGCCCAGCTGGGCCGGAGCCCAAGTAATTACCGATGTGGGCAAGGCCACTGCCGCCCGCGACTCCGTGGTGCACACCGCCAATACGCTGCGCCAGGAGCTTCAAAGCCGCACCGTTAGCCTCGTGACCAAAGCTCCGGCCATTGGTAAGCGCCGCGTAGTTACGCGCGGCTACGCCCAGCCGGAGCGCCTGGTAGCCACGGCTACTGCCTCGGTTGAAGGGCGTACGCCCAAGCAGGTATTGCTCTGGAAGCACGTACGCCGAGTGCGCCGCAACGGTGCTACGCTTGATGTGTTTTACGGCTATCAAGGCAAGCACCCCGTTCTGGAAGAAACGCGGCACAACGGCCAGCTTGCCTTTGTGCGCATAACGCGCTACAAGTGGACGCCCTACGTATCGTTGCCGACCGTGGCCAAGCAGGGCTGGCTTTCGGGCAACGGCTACGTGCGCTGGGGCACCGAGTCGTACATCTTGCCTGCTACGGCAACCAAATAACTCTTTACCAACGACGGGGCCGGCAATTAACCTTGCCGGCCCCGTCCTCTGTGGGTAAGCCCTAGGTGCTTCGGGCTAGCTTTTGCTGTTGAGCAACTGCCGGCGCAAGGCCAGCTGCGCCGGCGTGGGTGCGGTGCTCGGGGCCAGCTGGTTCCGGATTTCCACATCGAACTCGCGCGGGGCGGCTTGGGCATCTTTGGTGGTGCTGCCGCGGCGCAGGGTGAGGCGCACGGGCTTATCCGTAGTGGGCTCCACCAAGGAACGCAGCAGCTGTTCGGCCGTTTCGAGGGTTACGGGTTGCCCGTTCACGGCTACAATCACGTCGCCGTTTTGCAGGCCGAAGGCGTTGGTTTCGGGCGTTACATCGGCAGTGGCAAACTCCTTTTTGGCTTCGTCGTAGCGGAAACCCAGCTGCCCGAACGCCTTGATGCGGGCGGGGGCTTTATCGGCGTAGCGCCAGCCAATTTTGTCGAGGTACTCGGTTAGCGGCAAGGCTTCGGTGCCTACTACGTAGCGGTCGAAGAACTGCTGTACCTCGGGGTGCGTGAGGGCTACTACCTCGGGTATCAGCTGCGCATCCTCAAAGGAACGCGTGGGCCCGTACTTGTCGCGCAGGGTCAGCAGCACGTCGCGCAGGGTTTTCTGGCCTTTGGTGAGCTCCTGAATACGGATATCGAGCAGCAAGCCGATGAGCGCGCCCTTTTTGTACACGTTCTCGTACATCTTGTCGTAGGGCTGCTCCAGAATGCGGCGGCTCATTTCCGTGAACGACACGCCCGCCGGGTACTTCTCCGCGTCGCGGATTTTTTCCTGCATGGCGCTGCGGAACTGCTCCTCGGTGGTAAGCCCGGCCCGTACCTGCACCAGGTGAGCGAAGTATTCCGTCACGCCCTCGTACAGCCACAGGTGCTGCGACATTTTGGGGTTGCGGAAGTCGAACTCGCCGATTTCGCGGGAGTGGATGTTCAGCGGCGCCAGCATGTGCAGAAACTCGTGCGAGGCCACCTCGCGCACCATCTCGGTTAGCTCGCCCTCGGTGTTGCGCTCGGGCAAAAAGTACAACGACGAGTACGAGTGCTCCATGGCCCCGAAACCGCCCGTGTTGCGGTTGATTACCTGCGAGGTCTGGTAATCGGGGAAATACATCAGAAACTGGTAGTTGGGCACCGGCATCTTCCCGAAAAACTGACCTAGGGCCTCGGCCATGGGCCGGATGGTCTGGCTGATTTGCGCCGCCTTCACCTTGCCCAGCTCCGACACTACCGACACCCCAATGCGCGCCCCGCCGGCCACAAAGCTGGTGGTATCGGGCTTGCTGTACAGAATGGGGCCATCGGCCAGGGTTACGTAGCTATCGGCCCGAAACACATCCTGCGTGGCGGAGCGCTGCACCGGCAGCGCAGTGCTGGCGTAGAGTTCGGGCGCATGCTTCACGGTTACTTCGTAAGGCACCATTTTGTAACCCTCTAAGTAGCCGTAGAGGCCGTAGTGGTTCAGCACGAAGTTGCTATAGGCCGAACGGGCATCGAAGTTGGTACCGCCTGGCTGAAAGATGTAGCTGTCGTCCTGCTTGGCGTCCCAGGTGTCGTCTACCAGGTACTCAATGCGGGCGAGCTTGGTGGCTTTGTCGATGGTGAACAGGTTCTGGCCCTCGCGCGTCACCTTCAGCGCCTTGCCTTTGTCGTCGAAAGCTTTCAGGCCCTGCACAAAGCGGCCGTAGTCCTTTTTGGAGTACGAGCCCGGCACCACGCTCGGCATTACGTACGTTACGCGCTCCTCGCGTACGGGCGGCGTCTGGATGATTACGCGCAGCTGGTCGGAGCTGGCAGCGGGTTGCGTATCGACGGTAATGCGGTAGGTGCCGGCGGCGGGCGTTTGGGCGTGGGCGCCAAAAGCAAACAAGCTGCCGAGGCTGGCACTGAGCAGGAAGGATTTCATCAACCTAGGAAAGGATAGAAAAGCGAATAGCCTAGGCCGGGAGCGACCTAGGCTACTAAGGTAATGGTTAGTGGGCTGCGCCAAAGCGGCGGCGCGCAGGCCCAAAGGCCCTAGGTGGCTTACGCCCAGCCGATGTCCTTGAGGCGCAGCTGCAACGATTTTTGCCCGCGCCACTCATTCACGTCCACGGTGTAGCAGATGTTAAACGGCTGCCCTTTGGCAATGCGCCCGTAGTGGTCGGCCAGCCCAAAGCCGATGGCGTCGATCTGGTTCGAGTCTTCCTGCATCAGGGTCAGCTTGAGGTGCGACGAGCCCACCACCTTCACGGTGCCGGGCACGGCGTACACCTGCTCGGCCTCGAACACCGGGCTGGGGTTGCCGGGGCCGAAGGGCTCCATCTGGCGCAGCAGGTTGTAGAAGTTCCAGGTGACCTCGCGCAGGCGCAGCGGCAGGTCGATGTCGACGGGCGGAATCATCTGCTCCTCTTTGATGCGCGAAGCCACCACGGCCTCGAAGCGGCGGCGGAACTCGGCCACGTTTTCGAGCGGCAGCGTGAGGCCGGCCGCGTACATGTGCCCCCCGAATTGCTCCAGCAAATCGGAGCACTCCAAAATGGCCTGGTGCACATCGAAGCCCGCCACCGAACGCGCCGAGCCCGTGGCTTTGCCGTTCGATTCGGTGAGGATAACCGTGGGGCGGTAGTACTTATCGAGGCAGCGCGAAGCCACAATGCCGATTACGCCCTTGTGCCAATCCTGCTTGAAGAGCACGGTGGAGCGGGCGTTGCGCAGCTCCAGGTCGGTTTCGATCATCTGCAGCGCCTCCTCGGTAATGCGCGTATCGAAGCCGCGGCGCTCGGTGTTGGTTTGGTCGACGACGCTGGCCGTAGCCAGGGCCTGCTCGGCGGTTTCAGAGAGCAGCATAGCCACCGAACGCTTGGCATCACCGAGGCGCCCGGCCGCGTTGATGCGGGGCGCAAAGCCAAACACCAGGCTGCTTACCGTGAGCGGCCCCTCGCGCAGGCCGGCCAGCTGGCGCAGGGCGTACAGGCCGGGGCGCGTTTCTATGCTGGGGTCGTTCAGGCGCTTGAGGCCGTGGAACATCAGCGTGCGGTTTTCGCCGGTAATGGGCACAATGTCGGCCGCGATGCTCACGGCCAGCAAATCCATCAGCTCGTGCAGGGGGGCTTCATCGAAGCCTTGGCTGCGGCACAGCGCCTGCATCAGCTTAAAGCCCACGCCGCAGCCCGACAGCTCTTTGTAGGGGTACGGGCAATCCGAACGCTTGGGGTCGAGCACGGCCACGGCGGGCGGCAGCTCGTCGCCGGGCAAGTGGTGGTCGCACACGATAAAATCGACGCCTTTATCGCGGGCGTAGCTGATTTTGTCGACGGCTTTCACGCCGCAGTCGAGCGCCACAATCAGCTTAAAGCCGTTGGCAGCCGCCCAATCGATGCCTATTGTCGAAATGCCGTAGCCCTCGATGTAGCGGTCGGGAATGTAGTAGTCGATGCGGGCGGGCCCAAACAACGAGCGCAGATACGAGTACACCAGCGCCACGGAGGTGGTGCCGTCCACATCGTAGTCGCCGTACACCAGCACTTTTTCCTCCTGAAACAGGGCTTCCACGAGGCGCTGCACGGCCCGGTCCATGTCGCGCATGAGCATGGGGTCGGGCAGCTCCTCCAGGGCCGGGCGGAAATACGCCTTGGCCTCCTCGAAGGTGCAAATGCCCCGCTGGCACAGCAAGGCAATGATGGACTCGTTTACGCGCAGGGCTGCCGACAGGTGCTCGACCTTCTCGCGGTCGGGAGCAGGCTTACGAATCCAACGTTTTAGCATGGTGGGGAGGGCAATACCTTCAAAAGTAAGAAGAAAACGGCACGCTTTCAGCCCCGATTTTGCGAAACGCCACCTCGGCAGCGGTAAATTTGGCCGCCATTCTGCTCCTTTTCAGCCATGCAGCGCCTCCGCCAATTTTACCAACGCTACCGGCAGTACATCCTCACCGATGGGCTGATGTACCTCGTGTTCATCGTGGCGCTGCTGCTGATGTTTGTGTTCTTCGGGTAGCCCTAGGTGGTCGGCAGGTGCAGCCCGGCACCCAGCCCGCTGGCACCTAGGGCCGCAGCCGGTTGCTGATGCTCTGCCGTGGCGCGCGTAATTCTGCAACCACGCGTGTGGTCATGAACGAACCGATAACTTAAGAGTTCGGCGAACAAAGCCGGTTATCAGGGTCTATCGATGAGAGTTATACTGACCATTCTTTTGCCGCTGGCCTTGCTGGCCGCGTGTAAGCCTGAGCCCGTACCTAGGTCGCAGGAGTTGTTTTTTGAGGTGCCGCTTACCATCCGGCCCGGGCACCGGGAAATGCGGCTGGGCGACACGCTCTGGGTGGAAGCCAATTATTCTGATTCTTTGCTCGATATCCGTACCGGCAAGCGCCACCGCGTGCGGCCCCAGGATGCGCAACCGTTCACGTTCATGAGCTTCTACCAGCTCACCGGCGCGCCAGAGCGGCAGCGGGGTTTCGCCTCCGCTTTTCAGGTGCTCAATCGAGTGGGCCGCGTCGCGAATTTGGGGGCTACAGTGGGGTCTTTCGAGCCAGTACACCAAGACGGGCGCTACCGCATCAAACTCGGCTTGGTGGCCGTAAAGCCGGGCATTGCCAGCATCACCATCAATGCATCCGGTGACACCCGGCACGTGTTCCGTCCGGGCGAGCCGTTGCCCTTCATCGATTTGGGCAAAGACACCGACGGGGTGCCGATCCGTGCTGTGTTGGGTCACCTCTATTACACCATCAACGGCAGCCTCACCAACTTCGACTTGCTGCAGCAGTACAGCAAAACCTTTTCCACCGAGCATGGCGCGCACGAGGCGATGGTGTATTACGAGCAGAAAAGCACGTTCAACGTCATCATTAAATGAAAAAAGCCGACCCCACACGGGGCCGGCTTTTTAGTTGACCATGTCGCCGCGCAGGCGGCGCACGCGCTTGCGGGCCTCGGCGCCGTAGATACTGCCGGGGTATTTGGTGAGCAGCGTGGTGTAGAGCTCCTGCGCCCGTACGCGGTCCTGGCGGTTTTGCTCCTGTATCTCGGCCGTCAGGAACAGGGCGTCGTCGGAAAGGATGTCGTATTTGGGGTTGCTGGTGATGCGCTGCAGGGTTTCCACGGCGCCGTTGTAGTCGCCGGTGCGGCGCTGCAGCTGGGCTTTCAGGTACCAGGCTTCGTCGGTGAGGGCGTGGCCGGGGTACTTGGTCAGCAAATCGTCGAGGGCTTTGATGGCCTGCGGCACCTTGTTCTGGAACACCTGCAGCTCGGCAGCGGCGTAGGCGCGCATGGCTACGCCGGCCGTATCCATGGCTGTGTTGTCGCCGATAAGCAGGCTGAGCTGCATGGCGTCGTTGGCAATTTCGCGGCTGGTGGCCAGCTTCAGAATATCGAGGTGGCTTTGGGCCAGCTTAAAGTCGCCGGCGAAGTAGCTGAGGCGGGCGTTACGCAGCTTGGCTTCGTAGCCCAGAGGCTGATCTTTGCGCGATTTTTCTACCTGCGAGTACAGCAGCGTGGCCTCCCACGGCTCGCCGCGCAGCAGGTAAATATCACCTAAGGCAATTTTGGCTTCGTCGACGAGCTGCGCATCGGCCCGGGGCAGCTCAATTACCTCCTGCAGCAGCTGCATACCCTTATCCTTCTCATCGAGCTGAAAGGCGTACAACAGGGCCAGATTGCGCAGCACATCGGCGCTTTGGGCCGTGCGGCCCAGCTCGGAAAGGAGCTGCTGATAATCGGCCGCCAAAGCGCGCAGCTTCGCCTGGTCGACGGGGAAGGTATTGCGCACCTGCTCCTCGCGGGCCTGAATCAATTTCTGGCGGGCAGGTTGGTAGAAGCGCCCGCCGCGGTACTCCTTGGCTAGGTACTCGTAGCCCTCGATGGCGGTATCGTAGTCTTTGTTGCGCTGGGCAATGGTGGCCACATCCATCACGCGGCTGCCCTCGGTGCGCAGGCGCCGGTCGAGGGCGCGGGCCTGCACCAGGGCGCTGCCAAAGTCGCGGCGCTGCTGGTACAGCCACAGCAATAGCTCGGGCCAGGCGCTTTTCTCGGGGTTGCTTTGGGTACGGGTAATGAGTGCTTTCTCGAGCGCCGCAAATGCCTGCTCGTTCTGCCCTAGGTTCTGGAGCATGTTGCGCACAAAGGGCAGCTGCTTTTCGTCCTGCTCCACCAGATTAAGCGCCTCGTTCATGAGCGGCTCTACGCGGTTCTGGCGGCTGTACAGGTCGATGAGCTGCTGGGCGTACTCGGTGCGGTTGTGGGCCAATTGGCGGCCTTGCAGGTAGGCCTGCTCCGACCACCGTACCAACCCCCGCTGCTGAAACTCGGCTGCCAAGGGCAGCACCTGCTCGGGGCGTAGGCTAGCCACCACGCGGCCGTATTGTTTGTTGGCGGAGGCACTGTCGCCGGCCGCGGCGTACACACCACCTAGGGCCACGCCCAACGTGGGCTCGGCGGGGTTCTTCTTGATGGCGCGGCGGGCCAGTTTCTCGGCGTCCTTGTACTTCTTCAGCTCCACCAGCACCTGCAGGTAATCGGGCAGCACGTTTGGGGCCAGTTGCGCATCCTTGGGCAAACCCTCGAACAGCGCCTCGGCTTTCAGCAGCTCGCCTTTGCGGGCGTATTCGCGCGCGCCTGCAATGGGCCCGCTTCCCTCCTGCCCCAGCGCCGGGCCGGCGGCCAGCAGCAGGCCCAGCAGCCCTAGGTAGCTTTTATTCCTCAACGCAGATAACAGGCTCATGGCAGGCAAAACGGATGGCGGCTACGCAACAACAAACTCGGGTGGCTTTGGGCGCTCAACATCTACCGCGCGGGTTTCATTCAAGCCCGGCCTCCGCAATGCCAAAGACCAGCCAATACCGCCGCCGTTGCGCAAAGCAAAAGGGCCGTACCCTTGGAAAGATACGGCCCTTCGGCGGTTGTGGTAGCGGCAGTGGCTTAGAAGAACTTCACGCGTTCGTCTTTCACCTCGGCCTTCTGGCGTACGGTTTCGTAGATGGCGCCCGTGGAGCGGGCCCCGCGCATTTGCTGCAGCTGGTTGCGTACGGTTTTCAGGTCGGTGGAGGGAGCAGCCGGCTCGTTTTTGCTTACCAGCTCAACCACCAGCACGCCCTGCTCGCCCTGGATGGGGGCCGAACGCTGGCCGGGCTTCAGGCCGAACGCCGTACCCACGGCTACCGGCTCGTTGCCGAGGCCCGGAATTACGCCCTGACCCAGGGTTACGTCGTTGGCCGTGCGCACCTGGGCGTTGGCGCCGTACGCCGCGGCCATCTGCTCCAGGGTGCTGCCCTTCAGCTTGGCTATAATCTGCTTGGCTTTCTCGTCGTTGCGCACAAAGGCCGAAACCTCGGGCTTCACGGCGGCTACATCGGCGGTGCCTTCGGTGCGCGTGCCCGTGAGGACGGCAATCACGTACTGGTCGTTCACCTGAAACACGTCCGATACCTCGCCTACTTCGGTTTCTTTGTTAAAGGCCCAGCGCACTACTTCGCGGGCGTTGGGCACGTTGCCCACCACGGCATCCGACTTGCCTACGCCGCGGGCTTCCTGCTTCTGCAAGGTTTTGTCGGCCGCCACGGCCTTGCGGAACGACTCGAGGTCGGTGGCCTTGGCCTTCAGCTCCTGGGCACGCTGGTAGGCGGTTTCGTTGGTGGCGTCGGAAGGCGTAATGCCTTTTTGAACGGCCGCCACGCGGTAAGTCTGGTTGGTTTTGGGCGCCGTAACCTTAATGATGTGGTAACCAAACGAGGTTTTCACGAGGTTGGGCAGCACACCCGCCGACGAAGCACCGAACACGGCCTTCTCGAACTCGGGCACCATGCGGCCCGTGGTAAACCAGCCCAGGTCGCCACCTAGGGGCGCGGTGCCATCGGTGCCGTGCTGACGAGCCAAGGCGGCAAAATCGGCGCCGCCTTTAATCTGGTTCAGAATGCCTTGGGCCTTGGCTTTAGCAGCTGCATCGGCCTCGGGCGTGGTGCCTTCGGGCTTAATCAGGATGTGGCTGGCGCGGGCAGCCTGCTGAGCACCGGCTTTGGTGCCCGTTACTTTGTAGAGCGAGTAGGTGCCGTTTTCGGCGAAGGGGCCGTACACCTGGCCTTGCTGCAGCGGCAGCTGCTGGCGCAGCTTCTCGGGCAGGTCGGCCGGCGATACAAACTGGCCGTTGTAAGGCTGGTCGGAGTTCAGGCGCACGAACAACGAGTCGTTCGGGGCGGTGCGGAACTGCTGGGCCAGCTGGTCCACGGTTTGGCGCACGGCGGCGGAGTCTTCTTTCGAGGGCACCACGTTCACCACCACAAACTCCACGTCGCGGCCGTCCTGCACCTTGTAGCGGGCTTTGTTGCGCGCAATGTAGTCTTGCAGCTGCGAGTCGTTCACCTTCACGACCGAGTCGGAGATGCTGAAGTAAGGCACAAACAGGTAGCGCAGGTTGGCGCGGCTGTTCTGCGATACGTCGAAGCGTTGGGCCTCGGCGCTGGTTACGTAATCCGAATTTTTCAGCAGGGCGTAGTACTTGTTGCCCATGCGTTCCTGCGGCAGGTTTTGCTCGAAGCTGTACCAGGCAGCCTGCTGCTGCGGGGGCAGCTTATCGAGGGCGCGCAGGTACTCAATCACGCGGGCGCGGTCGAACTGGCCGGTTTGCGGATTGGTAAAGGCCTGCTGAATGGTGGGGTGAATGTTCTTGCCCTGCACCATGTCGGTCAGCTCCTCGTCGGTCACTTTCAGACCCAGGGCCTCGAACTGCGGCTGAAAGGCGCGCTGAAACACAATCTGGTTCCAGGCCTGGTCGCGCAGTTGCTGCTGCTCCTGCTCGGTGGGCTGGCGGCCATTCTGCGCGGCAAACGCTTCTTTCGACTGCTCCAGGGCGGCGTTAAACTCGTCGAGGCTCACCTCTTCGCCGGCCACTTCGCCCACGGAGGTATCCTGCCGGTTAAACAGATTGTTTTGTCCGCCGATCAGGTCACCGCCCACGATGAACAGCAGCATCCCGATGGCCACGGTGCCAACGGCCCAGCCTGATTTTTCCCGGATGGTGTTGATTAAAGCCATTTAGTTGAAAGTAAGCAGCAAAGAAAACGCAGTAAGACGCGCAAAATAACCCCTTTTGGGGCAAATGACAAAAGCCGACCTAGCGGCGGCCCTTGGCCTTGGGCTTAGCCGTTTTGCGCTTGGGCTCGGGCGCAGCCGGTGCAGCCTCCTGTTCGGCAATCTTCAGGCGCCGGTACACCAGCAGGCAGATGACGCTGACCATGAAAAACACATAGTTGCGCATGATGTCGTTGGTAAGCAGGGTTTCGTACACCCCGATGATGAACGCCACCACCGCTACCGAAAACAACACCGTGCGCGCCATGCCGCGGTCGAAAGAAGGAAGCTTCATGAGAGAACCACCTAGGGATTGGCCGAACCGGCAGGGCTTGCACCCTGCTCGATGGTAAACACGCCTTCGGGCTTAAGAATTTTGTAGCGCGAAAAATCTTCGTTGGCCTCCAGCCCGTGGCCGGTCAGGATTTCGGTGGGCGTTTCCACCCGCACGAACTTCTTGGTGTAGATGCGGGCCTTGGGGCGGTCGTAGTACAGCTCCTCCGAGCGCATGCCCTGCTGCTTTTGCTCGTTGCGCACGCGCACATCGCCCCGCACAAAGTACACGTTCTCGGCACGCGTATACTTGCCGTAGTCGCCCTGCAGGGTGTTCACGACGGTGGTGCCGTCTTTGGCGTAGAACACGATGTTCATGCCCTTGGGATACACCAGGTCGCCGTTCTCGAAGGTTTGCTCAAGCGGAGCCGTCAGGCGTACCTGCAACCGAGCCGAGTCGCTGAAAAGCGTCGTGACGTTGGAAGTTTCGAGCGTAGGGCCTGCGTACACCACCTTTTTAACAGGGTCAGCGGCCTTTTCCTGGCAGCTGCCCAGCCCAAGGGCGGCGCCCAGCAGCAGGGCGCCCCAAACGGCCTGGATGGTGCATTCCGTGGCTTTCACGGCAGACTTATTCAATACGACGCTTCAAGAACCAGCGGCTGTTGAGCGATACGCCCAGCTGCACGCGCATGTAGTTTTCCTTGATGTTCGACAGGCGCGTGTTGCCCTCGGTAACCACATCGGTGTTGCCGCGCTGCCCGTAGGTAAAGCTCAGGTTCATGTTGGTGGCCTCCAGCGCCGACGACGTGGGGAACGGGAAGCTGAAGCCCCAGCTTACGGCCCGGTCGTAGAGCGTTTGGCCACCGGGGCGGTAGGGCAACTGCGCGGCACTCAGGCCAAACCGGTAGGTTACGCGCTGAAAGTAGTTGGTAACCGAGCCCGGGTCGGGCGTCAGCTCGCCGCCCACGCCCATGCGCCACGTGTCGCCGAACACCTGCTGCGTGCCGTTGAAGTCGCGGTACTTCGACCACTGCTGCCGGGCCACGTCGGCGCTCAGGCTCCAGTTTTTGTTGTTATCGAGGCTTACGCCCAACTGCAACGAGCCCGGTAATACGGCCTCGCCTTTTACCTCATTCTGCAAAATGCGCGGCTCCTGCAATTTGGTGCCGTTTATGTCCTGGGTTTCCTGCTGCAGGGTGCGGCGGCCGTTCAGGTTCGTTTTAAACGAGTACACGGCCGCTACGTTGGCCGCAATCTTCTTGCTGAGGTCGCGGCGGTAGTGCAGGCCCGTACGGAAGCCAAAGTCGGTGTACCGGGTACGGTCGACGGTGCCTACGCGCTTCAGAATCTCGTCGGGCTCCAGCTGCTCGAGCGGCGGCTGCACAGTGGCGTACGCGGCCCGGTCGATGGTGCCAAAGATGTACGAGGTTGTAAGGCCCATGCTCAGCCCCTTGGCCAAGCGCACCCCGTGCCCTAGGTATACTTCCGACAACCCGCCCGAGCCTTGCAACTCGTTGCGTACCAGGGCATCGGTGCTGCCACTTACCGTTCGGGTAACCACCGATTCGTAATCCACGGCCGAAAGCGGCTTGAGGCCAGCCGCCAAAGCCCAGCTCCGCGAAATCGGAATGCCCAGGGCCAGGTAGCCCAGCGTGCCGCTACCAGTGCGCTGCGAAGCCGTGCTGCTGCGCAGCTGCTTTAGCTGCCCCGTAAAGGCGGCCTCGTAGGTAGTGCGGCTGGTGTAGTATAGCAGCGCGGGGTTTAGTTCGTTGATCTGCACGGCGTTTGGTGCCGCCAGGCCAACGCCTCCCATGCCTTGTTGCCGAACGCCACCGGCATTCGGAGTGATGTCGCCCAGGCCCAAGCGTGAGTATGGGGAGTTGCCAAGACCCTGCCCTGAAGCAGCTGAAGCAGCCCCCAGCAGGCTCAGCAGAGCCAGTGCGGTCAGTTTGTTACCCGACATTATGCACCAGTATTCGGTGAAGACCCAGCAAAACCAGCTCGGTCAGTACAAAGATGTGCCCTTTCAGGCGCGATTCAAAAAATGCAGCGTCGCCGCCGGCCAGCACCACCGCTAAGTTGGGGTGTTGCTGGCGGTAGCTGCCGAGCATGCCGTTTACCTCAGCCACGGCCCCGTTGAGGGCCCCGCTGAGCATGGCCGTACGCGTATCGGTGCCGCACAGCGCCAAGGTGGCGGCCTCGTTGGCACCTAGCAGCGGCAACTCGGGCAAGCGCCCCGTAAAGTGGTGCATGGCCTGCAGGCGCATGCGCAAACCCGGCGCAATACTACCGCCCATAAAGGTACCGTCGGCGGCTACCAAGTCGCATTTAATGCAGGTGCCTGCATCAACCACCAGCACCGGGCGGCAGGGCAGCAAGTGGGCAGCCCCCGCGGCGGCGGCCAGGCGGTCGGCACCTAGGGTAAGCGGAGTGGCGTAGGCATTGGCTATGGGCACCGGCGTTTCGCCAGGCTTCAGCACCACTACCCTGCCGCTTACCGCGCCACCTAGGGCGTCGGCCCAGGGTTCGGCCGGGGCTGCTACCGAGGCCAGCAATACGTGCTCGGGTTGTACGCGTTTGGCCACCTCGCGCAACTCGGCGGGCGTGGCTACGCTGCCGGTTTCGGCCAAAGCCGAGCCGCGGAAGCAGCCGTATTTAGCCGCCGTGTTGCCAATGTCGAGTACGAGAGTGGTCATGCTACCGAACAGCGGCGGCCTGGCTTGCTTAAGGCCAGACCGCCGCCGGTAAGAGCCCCGAACGCGCGGCCGGGGTTGCGTGCTTACATGAAATATTTCAGGCGAATTACCTCTTTTTCGGTGAGGTAGCGCCAGTTGCCGCGTGGCAGGTCCTTCTTGGTCAGGCCAGCGTACTGCACCCGATCAAGGCTTTTCACATCGTAACCCAGGTGCTCGAAAATGCGGCGCACAATGCGGTTGCGCCCGATATGGATTTCGACGCCCACGAAATAACGGTTACCCGCCACCACGGCCACGTCGTCTACTTCGGCTTTGCCATCTTCCAGCTCCAGGCCCGCCGCAATCTGCGCCAGGTGCTCGTCGGTAAGCTCCTTGTCCAGCTCTACCTGGTACACCTTTTTATTGCGGTGCGAAGGGTGGCTGAGCTTCTGCGCAACTTCGCCGTCGTTGGTGAACAGCAGCAGGCCGGTGGTGTTGCGGTCGAGGCGACCTACCGGGAAGATGCGCTCCTTCGAGGCGTTCTTCACCAGGTCCATCACGGTTTTGCGGCCTTCCGGGTCTTCGGTAGTCGTCAGGAAATCCTTCGGCTTGTTCAGCAGCACGTACACCAGCTTCTCGCGCTTCAGGTTGGTTTTGCCGTAGTGCACCGTATCGCTAGGCTTCACCTTGTAGCCCAGCTCGGTTACTACTTCCCCGTTCACGCGAATCTCGCCGGCCTCAATCAGCTGATCGGCTTCGCGGCGCGAGCAAATGCCGGCGTTGGCGATGTAGCGGTTCAGGCGTACCGTCTCGTCGCCTTCGGCCTCTTCACGACGGCGCTTGTTGCCCCGGGTTTTATCTTCCTCGTAAAACTTGAGGTTTTTGTAAGCCGGCGCTTCCTGCTGCTCGTCGTTGGTGCGGTCGTAGCGGTTTTCGCGCGGGGCGCGGGGCTTCCGGTCGAAGCTTGGGCGCTCTTCGCGGTTAAAACGCTCGGGCCGCTCGCCACGGCTGGGGCGCTCCTCGCGCTGCGGGCGCTCAAAACGGCCCGTGCCACCAAAGCGGGGCTTGTCGTCGGCCGGGCGGCCAAAGCGGCCGGCTCCGCTGCGCTCCTCGCGGTTGTCGAACCGGCGCTCGGGGCGTTCCGGGCGTTGCTCGTCGCGGTCGAAGCGCCGCGCCGGGCCGCGCTCAAAGCGGGGTTCGTCGTTGCTAGGTCCGCGGTTGCCGCGGCTGGGGCGCGGGGCGTCGCCATCGCGCTCAAAGCGGCGTGCCGGGCGTTCGTCGCGCCCAAAGCGCGATTCGCCGCCAAAGTTTCCACCGCGCGCTCCGAAACCGCCGCGCTCGTTGCTGCCACCGCGCGCACCAAAGCCACTGCGGTCGTTGCCTCCACGCTCGCTGCCGTAGCCGCCGCGCTCATTGCCGAAGCTACGCCGCGGACGGTCATTGCCCTCGGGGCGGCGGTCAAAGCTGCGGCGCGGGCCGCGCTCATCGTTGTTCGGGCGTTCGGTGCGCTCGTCGCCCCGGAAATCGGGTTTGTTCAGGCGGCCGCGCATAAAGTCGGCAGCCCCATCGGGCTCGGCCGGCTTGTTGTAGCGGGGGCGCTCAAAACGGCGCTCCTCACCGGCAGGGCGGCTAAAGCGACGGTCGGGACCGTTGCCGAAGCCGGGCTTGCCGGCCGGACGGCCAAACGGCGGACGCGAGGGGAAGTCGTTGCCGCCTTCGGGGCGGCGCGGTGCACCTCCCGAGCGGCGGTCGTCGCCGTACGAGTTAAAGGGTTTGTCTCCGCGGTTGTTGTCGGAGCCGGGGCGGCCAGGCCGGCGGTTGCCGGGGCCTCCAAATGATTGCTGCTTCTTACCCATGTGGGAGTATTCAGACGCACGGCATCGCTGCCGGACTATTAATGTGACTTATTAGATCTGACAAACGTCAGCAGGGGCGTTTTCGTGCGGCGAAGTGCCTGCGAAAACAGCGCCCGGATTTCGCGCACGGCTTTTCTCCAACTGGAGCAAAGTCGACCGCGCAAATCCGGGCGGCTAGTAACACAACGGCCAGCGGGGTTTAGTCGCGGCGCGCCATTTTGGCTTCGATGGAGTGCTGCGTGTGCGGCACGGCCCGCAGGCGCTCCTTCGGGATGAGCTTGCCGGTACCGATGCAAACACCGTACGTACCGTTCTTGATGCGGATAAGCGCGTTTTCGAGCTGCTGAATAAACTTCATCTGCCGCGAAGCCAGCTGGTTCAGGCTTTCCTTCTCGGCAGTATCAGCACCATCTTCCAACACCTTCGAGGGCGAAGCCGTGGTATCGGTACCGGAGTCGTTGCGGCGGCTCAGCGTTTCTTTGATGAACGCTACTTCTTTCCGGGCGGCAGCTAGCTTTTCCTGAATGATGGCTTCGAACTCGGCCAGCTCTTCCCGGGAGTAGCGTAGTGATTCTTCACTCATGGTGAGGCAGGAAAATGTTGTAAGCAGTTGAAAATAAATAACTTACCAAGTGCATCTTAGCTGCGGAAGCACCCTGAGCTTGTAGCGTTGGCAACATAAGCAGTTCAGGATTAGTGCCCTGCAGCGGCAATGCCAAGTAGCCCAAAGTGTTCCGGCCGATCAGTCAGCCCGGTTTTCGTAGCACAAAGCTAAGACTTTACTGCTACTCCAACCCTGTCGGGCTTGGCAAGGTTCAGAAACCCAGCATGTGAATGGCCGTTACGGCCGCCTCCACTCCCTTGTTGCCGTGTTTGCCGCCGGCGCGGTCCCAGGCCTGCTCTTCGTTTTCGGTGGTAAGTACTCCGAAAATGACGGGCTTGTTGAACTTGAGGCCCACGTCCATAAGCCCCTGGGCTACGGCATGGGCAATAAACTCGTCGTGGCGCGTTTCGCCTTTGATGATGACGCCCAGGCAAATCACGGCGTCAATCTCCTCGTGTTGCGCGAGCAATTGCGCACCTAGGCCCAGCTCGAAGCTACCGGGTACGGTGTTGCGGAAAATGTTTTCGGCTTTCGCGCCGTGCTTCAGCAGTGTTTCGTAGGCGCCTTGGCACAGGGTGTCGGTAATGGTGCGGTTCCACTCGGCTACCACCAACCCAAAACGCTTATCGCTGATGTCGATAAACTGATCGGAAGTATAGTCGCTGAGGTTTTTCAGGGATGTAGCCATAGGTAAGGCTTGTTGATTTAGTGGCTGCAAATATCTGCTTCGGCGGCTACAATACCCCGCCGCGCTAAAACAGCGGCGCCGCTCCCCTATGCAGGAAGCGGCGCCGCTGTTTTTAACCTAGGGCCTACTTACCACCGAGCATAGCCTTGGCTCGGGCTTGGTACACCTTGGCATCGGTTACTTCCGACGAGGTTGGGTAGTCGGTTACGATTTTGCTGTACGTCTGCTCGGCAGCGGCGTAATCCTTTTGCATCTCTTGCGCCAAGGCAAGCTTCATCAGGTAAGCCGGCGTAAAGTAGTCGTTGGTTTTGTAGTCGGCGGCTTTCTGGTAGTAGTCGCCGGCTTCCTTGTACTTCTTTAGCTCCATGTTGGCATCGCCGATAAGGGCGTAAGCGCGGGCCTGCAGCAGCAGGTCGTCGGAGCTGAAGTCCTCGAGGTAATCGATGGCCTTTTGAAACTCGCCGTTTTTCAGGGCGGCCGTACCAGCGTAGAAGTTAGCCAGGTTAGCGGCCTTGGTACCGCTGTATTCGTTGACTACTGCCTCCAGGCCGGCGTACTGCCCGTCGCCCTTCATGGCTTTCTTCAGCGAATCGGACTCCCAGTAGTGCACCGCCTGAAACATGGCTGCCTGGGCTTTCTCGTCTTGCGAGCTGCGCCACGTGTAATAGCCAAAGCCACCTACCACCAGCAACACCACTGCTGCCAGAATGCCGAACAGGATGTTTTTATTGCGACGGACAAAATCCTCCGATTCACCTAGGCGCGCGGCCAGGGCGTTCGGATCTTCCAGCATGGGGTGCGCAGCGGGTGCGTTGGGGTCCGGCTGACCCTGCTCGGGCTGCTGTTGCGGCTGGTTCTGGCGCGCGAGCGGCGAGTTGCGCGTAAAGGGAATCTTCGACATGAGAGAAGAAAAGTTGGCAGCCTGTGCGGGCTGCCCGGCTTTGCGTAAGCTGTAGTTACTCGCGGATGTAGGGGTAATCCGCCTGCACGTAAACGTCCTGGAACAACTCCTCGGCGGGCGGGAACGGCGAGTTTTCGGCAAACTCTACCGACTCGGCCACGGCAGCCTTGATCTTTTCGTCGATGGCGTTCAGCTCATCTTCGGTGGCGTACTGGCGCTCCAGAATCACGGCCCGCACGTTCTCGATCGAGTCGCGCTGGCGGTACCCTTCTACCTCCTCCTTGGTGCGGTACTTGGCCGGGTCCGACATGGAGTGGCCTTTGTAGCGGTACGTTTTAAACTCAAGGAAAGTAGGACCTTCACCAGCACGGGCGCGCTCTGCAGCCCGGGCCACGGCCTGGTGTACCTCTTCCACCTGCATGGCATCAACCGGCTCCGACGGCATGTCGTAGCCCTCGCCGATGGTGTACAGGTCGGTAACGTTGGAGGTGCGGCTCACCGAGGTACCCATGGCATACCCGTTGTTCTCTACCACAAAAATCACCGGCAGCTTCCAGAGCATCGCCATGTTGAAGGCTTCGTGCAGAGCACCCTGGCGCACGGCACCATCGCCCATGTAGCAAATGCAGAGGTTGCCGGTTTTGTTGTACTTCTCGGCAAATGCAACGCCGGCACCTAGGGGCACCTGGCCCCCCACAATGCCGTGGCCGCCCATGAAGTTCACGTTCTTATCGAACATGTGCATGGAGCCGCCTTTGCCTTTGGAGCAGCCGGTTTCCTTGGCAAACAGCTCTGCCATCAGGGCGTTCGGCGAGGTACCTAGGGCCAGCGGGTGGGCATGGTCGCGGTAAGCGGTAATCCACTTGTCGCCTTTCTGCAGGGCCGAAACAGCACCGGCCACGCACGCTTCCTGCCCAATGTAAAGGTGGCAGAAACCTTTGATCTTCTGCTGGCCGTATAGCTGACCTGCCTTCTCCTCAAACCGGCGCATGAGCATCATGCTCTCGTACCAAGTGAGGTAAGTTTCTTTATTGAACTCGGCGTTGCCGGCGGCAGCCTCGGGCGCCTGGCCTTGCTGCTGGGCGCCGTTGTTGGCTTTGCCTACCGAATTGGATGCCTTCGAAGCAGCCTTTACCTTCGTATCCGCCATTAGTAGCTCTTCTTGATCGGGTTTTGGAATGCGAAAGTACGTAAAAGCATTGCAACTCCGAAACCTCCGCTTTTCATGACGCTGGACTCGCTGCAACTCCTTTTTTTCAAGAATTACGACGAGGCCAGCCTTACTCTTTCGCCTCACATCAACTGCTTTATTGGGGAGAACGGCAGCGGCAAAACCAACCTGCTCGACGCCATTCACTACCTCTCCATGACCAAGAGCGCCTTCGCCGCTTCCGATGCCCAGTGCATGAAGCAAGGCGCCGACTTCTTTCTGGTGAAGGGTAGCTTTTCGCTGCCCTCCTCTCCTGCTTCCGATACCATTCAGTGCAGCTTGCGCACCGGCCAGAAAAAACTGGTTACGCACAACAAGCAACCTTACGACCGCATATCCGACCACATCGGCCAGTACCCGGTTGTCCTCATCTCGCCCTACGACACCGACCTTATACGGCAAGGCAGCGAAGACCGGCGGAAGTATTTCGACAGTATTATCTCCCAGCTCGACCATGCCTACCTCGAGCTCCTGATTCAGTACAGCTTTCTGCTGAAGCAACGCAATGCCTTGCTCAAGCAGTTCGCCGAGCGCCACACGTTCGACCGCGACTACCTGCAGGTGCTCGACGAGCAATTGGTGCCTGCGGGCGAGCAACTGGTAATCCGGAGGCAGGAGTTTCTGAAGCAGTTTACTCTCGTGTTTCAGCGCCATTACCAAGAGCTGGCCGACAGCCGGGAGCAGGTCACCCTTGAACACAAAAGCCAGCTGCCCGATCAGAATTTCGGCCAGCTCCTGCGCCAGCACGAGCGCAAAGACCTAGCCTTGCAGCGCACGACCATGGGCCCCCACAAGGACGATTACGTCTTTCTCATGGACGAGGCACCGGTTAAGAGCTTCGGTTCGCAGGGCCAGCAAAAGTCCTATGCCATTGCGCTCAAGCTCGCCCACTTCGAGATAATGGCCACCCAGAAGCAGCACAAGCCCCTGCTGCTGCTCGACGACATCTTCGACCGCCTCGACGAGCGCCGCATCACTCGCCTGCTGCAGCTGGTAGCCAATCATACCTTCGGACAGGTTTTCCTTACCGATACGCACCTGGAGCGCACCGACCGGGCCCTTTCCGGACTATCCGAACAAATCACCCGGTTCAGAGTAGATAAGGGCGCGGTTCGGCCCCTTTAACCCCTAAGTGGAGCTACCTTTGCACTGCTCGCCGGCCTGTTCAAAATCAGGCTTGCTGTGTGTTTCCGCGCATTATTTTACCTTTTTCACCTTGAAATCACGTAACGCCTCCGAGTTTTCCCGCAAGGCCGATGTCGTACCTCTCAAAGAGGGCATCCAGGCACTGCTGAAGGCGTACCGTTTGCAAGGCAAAATGAACGAGGTATACGTGGTTGCTTCGTGGGAGCGAATAATGGGGAGGGCCGTAGCCCTCAAAACTCAGGAGGTATACTTCCGCAACAACAAGCTGTTTGTGCGCCTTACCTCAGCCCCTCTGAAACACGAGCTCTTCATGGCTAAGACGCGCGTTGCCGAAATCATCAACAGTGAGGTCGGCGAAGACATCGTGCACGAGGTTGTTTTCCTCTAAGCCCCACTAACACCTCCGGCTTTCCCAGCCCAGGTTGCCTCCCCTACCCACTTGCTTGCCACAACTCCCCCGCACAGGTGGAACGTGGCTTCCATGCCCTCATCTTTCGGTTTGTCCGGAAATTACCGGGCTCAGTGGCTACTGCCTTTTACTACGCTGCACCGTTGTTGCTGGCCTAATTGCCAGCTGCCTTACCTGGCTGTTCTCTGAGTGGCCAGCGCCTTTGTGTGCATTGCTGTTGAACACCTTGCTTGCTGCCCGTTTCGCTTTGTCAGTGCCGCTCTAATAAAGCCGCGCTCCACTCTGCATCAACTGCTCGTTTGGCTTAGCATGTGAAGCCACCAGGCCCCATCCTAGAGGACCTATCTACTAAGAGTTTAGTTATAAGACAGCACCTAAGTGTGTCGTTTTGGCGGTACCGCTGCCTACTTAAACACGTCTATCAGCTCTTGCTCAAAGTGACGTAAAGCGGTTGTTTTTAAGCCTGACACAGCTGGCCGGAGCTAGCTAATATCGTTGCGACCAAGGGTTGTTGTCATCAGGCGCTAACGCCGCAGAATCGATACATCGGCCAAACTATTATAAGGCCGCTCTCTTTATCGGCACTCAATTCCCGCGGGCTCGAAGCCGCATGAATCTGGTTGCCTTTGCCCACCCCTGGGCTGGGCACTCTGTAAAGGAAGAGACAGGCTTTAGCCGTAGCGAAACACTACAATGTTCCACGTGAAACATCACCTGTTCACTTCGGGCCATAGACTTTTAACAGCAACTCATTATATGCTTCGAGCAGGGCGATATACTTCGCTTGCAGGGCCATTAATGCTTTTACAGGGTCCTGATCCACAGGCTGTAATGATACACTTCGTGTTGCAGCGGCGGCCTTTACAGGTGTAGGTGTAAAGTGTATTTGAGACTGAACAGGTGTATCAAGTTCATCCGTAAAGTCGTGTTGTATCACTTCGCCGACACGCTGAACAAAACTGTAATCCAAGGTTGTCTCTTTGAATTTACGATAAATGGTCGGACGTGTAATACCCAGCTCCTGTACAAGCTTACTAATCGAAATACCGCTGTTTTTGATTGCTTCCTGCAAGATTTCGCCTTGGTGAGCCATATACAGTGTGTCGTTACGGGGTGCGTTGTAAAGATGTAAAAATGTTTTATTGTATCAAACACAACAGTTAAAAAATGCATTACAATACACCGTTGTAACTGTAACAATAACACTACGCAACACTGTTACACAACACTTGTTACACGCACAGCGATACAGTTGTTGCAACACATGCCTGTAACACCTACAAGCACTTATCAAACCTCGCAAGCATAAATACCCTTGTAGCAGCGCCCAAGCGCTGGTTTAAGCAGGGCAGGTTGTACCGACCCACCTTGTGCAGCACAAAACCCAATGGCTTCTTGTACCTCTCCCCCACCCTTTGCCACAACAGTTCTTGTCCTAAATCTGAGAAATCAGAGCTAGGGTACTGTTGCAACGCCGTGGCGGTGTTACGCACCTAGTACACCAACGGCACGATCGGGGTAATCGGTGGTGATGCCCCGGACACCTAGCTTGGCAACCGCAGCAATTGCCACTGGGTCGTTTACCGTCCAGGCCACGATGGGCAGATCATGCAAGCGGCAATAGCGTAGCAGCTCAGGAGTAAGCAAGGTGTATTTCGGACCTAGGACATCGGGCACAAAGCCAAGCCCGGCGATGTGCTGGTCTACTGTCAAGTTGTCTTCGATAAGCAAGCAAACCGGGAGGTCGGATAGCTGCCGCGTAGCCTGCACCACCCGATGATCGAAGGACATGATGAGCACCTCGGGCGCGGGGTAGCGCAAGCTGGCGCTGAGCTCGGCGAGTACGCGTGCAACGAAAGCAGCAGGCGCTGGGTGCAACACGCCGTCGGTATGCGGCTCGCTTTTTAGTTCGATTGAATACGCAGGCACGGGTCGACGCAGTTCGGCAGCACGCTGGGCCACGGCCTCGAACACCTCGCTTAGCAAAGGCTTGGCAGCAGGCATTAACTGCTGCTCCGGAAAGGCGGGGTGGCGGAGGCTGCCGCAGTCGCAACGCTTAATGGCAGCATACGGCTGCTGGTAGAGGTTGAACCCGCGGCCTTGCTCCGGCGTCAGGCGTGTGCCGTCGGGACCTAGGCAAATGTCGGCATTCAGCCAGGGCTCGTGCGACACCACGACTTCGCCATCGGCCGAAAGCACCACGTCGAGCTCCAGCCCGTAAATGGGCCATTCCAACGCGTGCAGGAAGGCGGCCAGCGTGTTTTCGGGGCGCAAACCGCGGCAACCGCGGTGGCCGTAAATGCGTGGGCGCTGCAGCGAAGGGGTGCGAGGAGCCATGCTGCTGATACGCAAGAACCAGCCCGTGGATAAACTGCAACCCTGATACCTCGCCTTGGAGCAGCGCACCAAGCCACGGACCAGCGCAGGCACAACCAGCATTTACCCCCGCTGGTGTTCCCCGAACCCAGTACCTAGGGCACAAACAGCACCGGCTTTGCTGTTGAGTATGCCAGGGCCTTATTAGGCAGCAAAGTCATATTTTGCCAGCTCGGCAAGGCCCAATCTGCATACCACAACTCCACATATGAAACGTATTCTTGTTTTGCTGCTGCTGGTTGTACTGGCCGTTGGCGGCTATTGGTACTACCGCACGGTGGCAGCTGGGCCCAAATTTGCCCTGGCTAAAGCGGCAAAGGCCGTGCACGACCACGATGTGGCCAGCTTCGAAAAGTACGTAGATATACAAAGCGTGGCCAGCAGCCTCGTGGATCAGGTAGCCGAGCAAGACCAGCTGCTGGGGTTGCTGAACGCAAACAGCGGCGGCTTGCTGATGCGCGGCGCGCTTAACCTGGCCAAACCACAGCTGGCCAGCGTAGCCCGCAAAGAGGTGCAGCATTACGTTGCCACGGGCTCGTTCGATGCCAACGCCAACAACGAATTCGAGCGCATAGTGAAGTTTTCGCTGGCCGGGTTGGCCAGCCGTATAGTAAGTCCCGAAAGCAGCTTCAAGGGGGTGAAATACCTAAAGGAGCAGGGCGAGCTAGCCTTGGTGGGCCTCGAGTTTACGCAGCCCAAGCTCGATACCACGCTCGTGCTGGAGCTGCAAATGCGCGACCGGGGCGACTACTGGCAGGTAACCGAAATAACGAACCTAGGCGAGGTGCTGCGCCAGGCCGCTCGGCTGGAGAAGCAACGCGTATTTGGCCGGGTGCAGTAAGGCCAACCTCGCTGCGCACAGGCTGCTTATCCTCCCAACAACAGCAAGGCCCGCTACCTGATGGGAGCGGGCCTTGCTGTTGTTGGAAGCGTTCTGACGCGAGCTTACGATTTGCCGCGGCCGGCCAGCAGGTAGTACAGCAACAAACCTAGGAGCGGCAAGAACCAGATAATAGCCACCCACAGAATTTTCTTACCCAACGACCACGGCTGACGCAGAATGTCGATCAGGGCCAGAATATCAAGGATCAGGATAATGCCGCCGAAAATGGTGAGGCTGCCGCTCGACGTACGCCGGCTGCAGGCCGACATGCTTAGGGTGAGCAACGACATAAGGCACGCCGTAACAGCCGGGCGCAGGGAATACTTAGCGAGGAAGTTCATGTGGTGTTTGGCTTAGGTAAGAAAGGAGCGTTCAATTTGCTCTCTTTACGCAAGCCCGACATATTGGATATAGTGAAATTCTAATTTTATATACAAATCATTGACTTACAAATACTTATCACTTATTTGTTGCCAGAACTCGAGTCCAGCCTGTGGGTTGATGAGCATGGTGAGCACCACGCCGTAGAGCGCGCCGTAAAAATGCGCGTCGTGGTTGATGTTGTCGCCCATGCGGCGGCCCTGGTAGTAGGAGTAGGCCAGGTACAGGAAGCCGAAGATGAAGGGCTGAATACGGAACGGTATCGGGAAGATGAGGATGCCGCCGCCTTCCGGCGCCACGGGGTAAAACAGCACGGCCGCAAAGATGACTGAGGCCACGCCGCCCGAAGCACCCAGGCTGCCGTAGCGCGCATCGCGGCGGTGCCGGAAAAACGTGGGAATATCCGACACGATAATGCCGCCGATGTAGAGCAGCAGAAACACCCACATGCCGTTCAGTCCGCCAAACTCGATTTGCATGCGCTGGAGCACCAGCTGCCCAAACGAGTAGAACGAAAACATGTTAAAGATGAGGTGCATCCAGTCGGCGTGCAAAAAGCCCGACGTGAGGAAGCGGTAGTACTCGCGGTTTTTCTGCACGCGGTACGGGCTAAAAATCCACTGCTCCAGCAAGGAGTGGTTTTGCCAGGCGTAAATGGAGATGCCGCAGGTGACGAGAATCAGCAGCAGCACGAGGTCGATGGTCATGAGAATTAAGAGAGGGGTCAGAATAAAAAGAAGCCCGAACGAAAGCCGTTAGTTTTCGCGCTCCATCAGCTGCAAAGCCAAACCGCGCAACGGCTGCTTGCGTTCGGCGGGGGCTTGCACGGCCTCCAGGTGCGCCAGGGCGTCCTGGAAGTACTCGTTGATGAGGGCTTCGGTACGGGGCCGGATCTGCAGTTCGTCGTAAACAGCCCGTACGGCCGCTACCTTGGCCTCGGCGGCTTCGGGGGCGGTGTTGCCTACCCATTGCTGCAGCGTGGCTTGCTGAGCTTCGTTTGCCTGTTCCAGCGCCGTCAGCAGCAGGTAGGTTTTCTTGTCCGATACGATGTCACCGCCCACGCGCTTGCCGAAGGTGGCCGCGTCGCCGTACACGTCGAGCAAATCGTCGCGCAGCTGAAAGGCCACGCCGATATCGGTACCGAAGCGGCGCAGGTGGTCAGCATCGGCAGGGGAGGCGCCACCTAGGCGGGCGCCCAGCTCCAGGGCAAAGCCCAGCAGCACGGCCGTCTTCAGCCGAATCATATCGAGGTACTGCGCGATGCTGACGCGGGCCTCCTTCTCGAAGTTCATGTCGAGCTGCTGGCCCTCGCACACCTCGGCGGCGGTTTGGCTGAAGCGGCGCAAAGCCTCGGGCAGCAAGGCGGGTTCGATGTCGAAGAGCAGCTCGTAGGCCCGCACCAGCATCACGTCGCCGGAGAGGATGGCCACGTTCGGGTTCCACTTGGCGTGCACCGTGGGTTGGCCGCGGCGCAGCGGCGCTTGGTCCATGATGTCGTCGTGGAGCAGGGTGAAGTTATGGAACACCTCCACGGCCATGGCGGGGCGCAGGGCCAGCTGCCAATCATCGGTGAAGAGCTGGGCACCTAGGAGCGTGAGCAGCGGCCGAATGCGCTTGCCACCCATGCGCATGGAGTAGCGAATGGGCTCGTAAAGTTCGGCGGGTTGGTCGCCGTAGTGCAGCTGCGTTAGCGCAGCCGTAAGGGCGTTTGAGAAAACAGAAAGATCCACAGAGGCGGCAGTAAGTCGTCGGGTGCAAGGTACGACGCCTGGGTGGCACGGGCAGTTGCGCAAGGCGCGGCAGCGCGTAGTAGCGCGTACTTTGGCTGCGCCGACCTGCGGTTGCAGTCCGCGTCCCCGGATAGAAACTCAATCCTCAGGACCTAGGGCAAGGATTTAGAGAATAGTATCTGTGGACGCGGACTACAAAGTCCGCGCTACATGCAAAACCGCCCTGCCGGCGCTAGGCCAACAGGGCGGTCTATTCATTCGGCAATAAGCCAGCTTAGCCGTGGTAGCGGCTGCGGCCTTTGCCCTTGGGCTTGGGCTTGTCGGAGGCCGAACGGCCACCTTCGCGGCGCGGGCGGCCACCGCCACCGGTACCCCCGGCCACGCCGCGGCCACCGGGGCGTTGGCGCGGAGCCCGGTCGCCGAACTCCTCGCGGGGGCGGGCAGCACGGCCGGCGTTGCGCGGCAGCGACACCAGCTCCAGGTCGATGGTGCGGTCGAGCAGGTTGGCGGCTTTGATAATCACCTTTACCTCGTCGCCGAAGCGAATGATGCGGCCCGTGTTGCGGCCGATGATGCGCAGGTTCTCCTTGTCGAGTTCGAAAAAGTCCTCCTGAATATCGGCCAGGCGAGCCATGCCTTCGCTCTTGGTTTCGCCCATCTCCACGTACAGGCCCCATTCGGTAAGGCCCGATACCACGCCGGTGAATTCCTCGCCCACGTGCTCGGCCATGAACTCGACCTGCTTGTACTTGATGCTGGCGCGCTCGGCCTGGGCGGCCCGCTTCTCGCGCTCCGAAGAGTGCTTGCAGTCTTCTTCCAGCTCCTCGGCGTCCACGTTCTTGCCGCCGTGCAGGTAGTGCTCGAGCAGGCGGTGCGCCATCATGTCGGGGTACCGGCGGATGGGCGAGGTGAAGTGCGAGTAGTGGTCGAAGGCCAGGCCAAAGTGACCTAGGGCTTCGGTGGTGTAAATGGCCTTGGCCATGGAGCGCACCGCCAGAGCCTGAATCACCGATTGCTCGGGCTTGCCTTCTACCTCGGCAGTCAGCTTGTTCAGCTCCTTGCTCACGTTGGCGTCTTCGCCCAGATTCAGGTCGTAGCCAAACTGGCGGGCAAACAGCGCGAAGTTTTCGAGGCGCTCGGGGTCGGGCGCGTTGTGGGTACGGTACACCATCGTGAAGCGCGGCTTCGTCTTTTTGAGGCGGTACACGAACTCGGCCACTTTGCGGTTGGCGAGCAGCATAAACTCCTCAATCAGCTTGTGCGCGTCCTTGCGCTCTTTCACATACACGCCCACGGGCTTGCCGTGCTCGTCGAGCTTAAACTTCACCTCGGGCGCCTCGAAGCTGATGGCGCCCTTGCGGAAGCGCGCCGCCTGCAGCTCCTTGGCAATGCGGTTGAGCAGGTTCACCTCGTCGGCAAAATCGCCCTCGCCCGACTCAATCCGCTCCTGCGCCTCTTCGTAGGTGAAGCGGCGGTCGGAGTGAATGATGGTGCGGCCAAACCACGCGTCGTAGAGCTTGCCTTGCTCGTCGAGCTCGAACACGGCCGAGAAAGTCAGCTTGTCTTCGTGCGGGCGCAGCGAGCAGAGGCCGTTGGAGAGGCGTTCGGGCAGCATCGGAATAGTGCGGTCGACGAGGTACACCGAGGTGGCGCGCCAGTGGGCTTCCTTCTCGAGGCGGGTGCCGGGCAACACGTAGTGCGTTACGTCGGCGATGTGCACGCCCACCTCCCAGTGCCCGTTCTCGAGCTGGCGCAAGGAGAGGGCATCGTCGAAGTCCTTGGCATCAACGGGGTCGATGGTAAAAGTCGTGATGTCGCGGAAGTCGCGGCGCTTGGCAATTTCCTCGGCCGAGATGTTGGCCGGGATTTCGTTGGCCTCGCGCTCCACTTCTTCGGGGAACTCGAAGGGCAAGCCGAACTCCGCCATGATGGCGTGAATCTCGGCCTCGTGCTCCCCGGCCGCGCCGAAGCTGCGCAGCACTTCGCCCACCGGCTGGCGGCCGAACTCGTCGGGCCACTCGGTGATTTTCACGAGCACCTTGTCACCGTTCTTGGCATCGGCAAAAGCATGGCCGGGCACAAACACATCGAAGTAGATACGCTTGTTGTCGGGCTGCACAAAGCCAAAGCCCGCCTGCATCATCAGGCGGCCTACCACTTCTTCTTTGCGACGCTCAAGTACCTGCACCACGTCGCCGGAGGGGCGGCCGTCACGGGCCTTGCCCAGGCGCACGCGCACGGTATCGCCGTCGAGGGCAAAGCCAAGGCGGTCGGTGTACACGCGCAGGTCTTCGCTGAGCTCCTCGCTCACGATGTAGGCGTACTTGTTGTTGGCCAGGTCGACGGTGCCGGTAATTTCCTGCCCGCCGGCGCCGGCCTCGCGGTGGCGGTAGTTGCCGGGGCGGTGGGTGCGGTCGGTGGTGCCGGGGAAATCGAAGCCGGGCGTACGGCGGCGGTGCGTCACGGGCTCCTGGCCCAGTTCGGCCACAAAGCCAGGGTCGAACTTACCACGCTTCGGGCCCCGGTCGCGGGCGGGCTTGTCGTTGTCGGGGCGCTCGTTGAAGGAGCGGCCCGGCAGCTCTACCAAGCGGTAGTCGTCGTTCTGGAGCAGGGCGATGTGGCCGCTACGCTTGAGGTCCTTGAGGTGGTGAAACACCTCTTCGCGCTGCTCTTTGCTCACGACACCTAGGCGACGCGAAATCTGGCGGTAGCTAAACACCTTGCCCGGGTTGTCGGCAAAAATGCGGAACACCAGGGTCTTCGATACGGGTGCCGGGGCGGCTGCCTCGCGGCGGCGGGCCGGGTCGCGCGAGGGGCGCGGCGCATCGGCCGATTCGTTGTTTCTTCTCATTCGAAAAGGGTCGCCGCCGGGCTGCTTTTGGGTATCTCTGACGGGCGGCGAATTAGCTGGTAACAGTGGGTAGCCGCTGGACTGGGTACCGGGCTTGCCCACGGGTGGATGGTAACTGCCTACCGACCTAGGGGCCTGCGGGCAGTAGTTGTTCGGCAAAGTGCCGACTTAGGTTGTGCGAAAAAACAGAACTTCTGAATATTTCGACGGTAATCGAAGCTGCTAGGTGATACGCGAGAAGCAGCAAGAGGGGAGTTAAGCAGTTTTCGGGCGTTTTAAGCCACGCTGGTGTTTTGAGGCACACCCGGCCATGGTTGAACTACAAAGTGCTCGTATAGGAGTTGTAATGCGTTCAGAAGAGCATTGCAGCCGCAATAAGCCAGGCGTTGTAAGCCACCTAGCCAAAATATCAGCTACCAGACCTTGCTATAGGAGCCCAGGTTACGCCAATTGCCGGCGAGCCACGGCGGCGCGAATGTCAGCCGGCGTATCCTTCGGGATGGCTGCCAGCAGGCGCTGGGTGTACTCGTGCTGCGGGTTGGCGTAGATGTCGGCCGCCAGGCCTTGCTCCACAATCTGCCCCTGGTTCATTACCAGCAGCCGGTCGCTCATAAAACGCGCCACCGATAAATCGTGGGTGATGAACAGGTACGTGATGCCGAAGTCGCGCTTCAGGTCGTTCAGCAAGTTGAGCACCTGCGCCTGCACCGACACATCGAGCGCCGATACGGATTCATCGCAGATGATGCACTTGGGCTGCAGCGCCAAGGCCCGCGCAATGCAAATGCGCTGGCGCTGGCCACCGCTGAACTCGTGCGGGTAGCGGAGGTAGTGTTCTTCTTTCAGGCCCACCGTGCGCAGCAGCTCCAATACGCGGTCTTTTTGCTGCTGGCGGGTTCCTCCTACGTTGTGCACGCGCATTGGCTCCAAAATGGCCTCACCCACCGTGAGCATGGGATTGAGGGCGGCGTAGGGGTCCTGAAACACCATCTGGAAATCGCGGCGACGGCGGCGCAACTCGCCCGCCCGCAGCTTTGCCCAATCGGTACCATCAAACAGAATGCTGCCGCTGGTTGGTTCCACCAACCTCAGCAGCGTACGCCCCAGGGTAGTTTTTCCGCAGCCCGACTCTCCTACCAGCCCCACGGTTTCACCGCGGTAAATGTCGAAGCTCACGCCATCGACGGCGCGCACCACTTCGGTGGCGCGTCCGAAAAAGCCTTTGCGCACCGGGTAGTACACGCGCAAGTCCTGCACGCGTAGCAGCACCTCGCCCGACTGTTTCACCTGCTCGCTTGCGGCAGCACCTAGGGCTTTCACCTGAGCTACATCAGCCGCAGCTGGTTCAGCCGGAGCAGTTACGATGGGTGCAGCAGCGGCATTGGGTACGGGCACTCCGGTTTCGAGCAGCGGCGCCTGCTTAAAACCCACCAAAGCATCGGCCGCTTGTGGAACATCAGACGGATGTTCCACGGGGAACAATTTGGTAGTTTCGTCTGCACTCTGAGAGTGTTCGTCTACTAAAGCAGCTACCTCGTTAGCAGGGCTTTGCAACGGCGCGGTTTCAGTGCTAAAAAAGCCGCCGGCAGCATCTTCGCGCATAAAATCGGCCACCGTGGGCAATCTTTTTTTGCCTTGCGACAATTTTGGCCGACACGCCAGCAGCCCTTTGGTATACGGGTGCTTGGGGTTCGTGAAAATGTCGAGCACGCTCCCCTGCTCCACCACCTTGCCGCGGTACATCACCAGAATGCGGTCGGCAATTTCGGCCACCACGCCTAGGTCGTGGGTGATGAAGAGCACGGCCGTGTTGCGCTGCCGGCGCAAATCGTCGATGAGTTGCAGAATGCGGGCCTGCACCGTTACGTCGAGGGCCGTGGTGGGCTCGTCGGCAATCAGGATGGCGGGCTGGCAGGCCATGGCCATGGCTATCATTACCCGCTGCTTTTGGCCCCCGCTGATTTCGTGCGGGTAGGACTTGAAGATTTTTTCGGGCCGTGGCAACTGCGCTTCCGTGAATAGCTCGATGGTGCGCGCCGCGGCTTCCTGTTTGCTCAGCGAAGTGTGCAGCAGCAAAGCCTCCACCACTTGCTCCCCGCAGGTGTGCACGGGGTTCAGGGAGGTCATCGGCTCCTGAAAAATCATCGAAATTTCGTTGCCGCGTACCCGCTGCAGCTCTTCCTCCGAGAGACGCAGCAAATCGACCTCGCCACCTAGGGCCTGCGACTGAAAGCGTGCTTCTCCCCCACTCAGCTTGCCCGGCGGCATTGGAATCAGCCCCAGCAGCGCCAAGGATGTCACCGATTTGCCCGAGCCCGACTCGCCCACAATGGCCACCGTTTCGCCCGCGTTCAGCTGAAAGGAAATCCCTTCTACCGCACGCGTGGTGCCGTATTGCGAGGCAAAATCAATGGTCAGGTCGCGGATGTCGAGCAGCGGCTTCAAAAGGCAAACAAAGTATGAGGCGCCAGCAAATAGCCGCGCAGGTGCAAGAACGGCAACGTTCGGCGTAAAAATTCAACAGCCCGCGCTTTCGGCGCGGGCTGTTGCAAAAAAGTGGCTAAGCTCAGCTACTTAACATAATCCGGAGTACCTAGGCTATTTCGGTGGCAGCTTCGGCATCAGAACGGTGTTCGGCATGGTGGGCTGGCTGCGGATGCGGGTGGAAAAAGCGGTTCTGGTTCAGCAAAATGAACATCACCCCCAGGAAAATGGCCGCATCGGCAATGTTGAAGATGGGCCAGAGCGACACGTGCATGTTGCCAATCAGCGGCCAGGAGTCGGGCAAGAAGCCTTCGTACAGGTCGAGGTACAGCATGTCGATAACTTGGCCGTGGAACCACGGCGTGGGCGAGCCAAACGGCGCGTTGTCGTAGATCAGGCCGTAGGAAATTGAGTCGATAAGGTTACCGATGGCCCCGCCGAGTATGGCGGCCACGCACCAGATCAGGCCGCTGGGCATGCCTTGTTTGCGCAAGCGGTAGATGTAGTACGCAATGCCCGTAACGGCCACCAACCGGAAGCTCGTGAGCAACACCTTGCCGTAAGGCGGCGGCAACTCTACCCCGAAAGCCATGCCCGGATTGAGCGTGTAGTGCAGCTTAAACCAGTCGCCCAGCAGTGGAATTTCGCCCGGCATGCCCGGTTGCATGTAGGTATGCACGGCCCACTTCGAGAGTTGGTCGATAACAATTACCAGCAGCGCGAGCAGGTAGTACTTCCAGTATTTCATGAATTCGCTGATTTAGCCGCCGGGCCGAATTGGACTGCAGTTGGCACACCGCTACACCCCAATCTTAGACTAGCTTGGCACAAGATTCTGTCGGGCTTTGTGCCGATAGGTTTGCCCTTCCGGGCTTGAAAATGGGGATTTTTGACCTTTTCAGACTACTCCGGCGGCATTTTGTGCGCCGGTGTGCCGGGCGGCGAATTTAGCACGCCGCCCGGCTACTGTGGCTCAGCTTTTTACGACTTCCAGGCGCACCGGCACGCTGTACTCGTCAAATTCGAGCACGGCGCCGTCCGTCAGACCATTCGCCAGATCCAGCGACAGGGCTTGGGTTTCGGTGCGGATATAATCGCCGAATTCCTGCACGGCCTGTACCAGTTCGGGCTGGTCGGCACCTAGGGTCACCCGAATTTTGTCCTGCACTTCGAGGCCCGAATCCTTGCGCAGATTCTGCAAACGGTTCACCAGCTCGCGGGCTACGCCTTCGTGCCGCAGCTCGTCGGTCAGGGTTACGTCGAGGGCAACTGTCAGCGGGCCGTCGGTGGCTACCAGCCAGCCGGGCAGGTCTTCGGTGCGGATTTCCACGTCTTCCGGCGAAAGCGTTACCTCCTGAGCCTCAACCTCTACCATCAGCTGACCAGCCTTTTCGAGCTGGCCGATTTCCTCCGACGTCATCTGCTGAATGCGGGCCGCCACGGCCTTCAGGCGCGGGCCAAACTGCTGACCTAGGCGCTTGAAGTTGGGCTTCACCGACTTCACCAGCACGCCCGAGGTATCGTCGAGGAACTCCACGTGCTTCACGTTCACCTCGGCGCAAATCAGGTCCTCTACCTTCCCTACCTGCTCGCGAGTCGTCTCGGTGAGCACCGGCACGAGGATGCGCTGCAGCGGCTGACGCACCTTCAGTACCGATTTCTTCCGGAGCGAGTGCGTAAGCGAGCTGATGCGCTGGGCCAAGTCCATACGCTCTTCCAAAGCCTTGTCAATCAGGCTTTCTTCGGCTTCTACCAGCTCCGTGAGGTGCACCGATTCGTAGCGCAGCGGGGTAGCTTTTTCCACCGCCTCGGCGCGCATGCCGTCGGTCATGTTCTTGTAGAGCCACTCGGCGAAGAAGGGCGCGATGGGCGACATCAGCTGCGACACCACCACGAGGCACTGCTGCAGGGTTTCGAAGGCGGCCTGCTTATCCGTGGTTAGCTCGCCTTTCCAGAAACGGCGGCGCGAGAGGCGCACGTACCAGTTGGAGAGCTGATCGGTGACGAAATCCTGGATAGCGCGGGCCGCTTTCGTGGGGTCGTAGTTGTCGAAATGACCCTGTACTTCCAAGATGAGCGACTGCAGCTTCGAGAGAATCCAGCGGTCCAGCTCCGACAGCTCGGTGAGCGGCACACGGTCGAACTCGCGGGTCTGGAACTCGTCGAGGTTGGCGTAGAGGGCGTAGAACGAGTACGTGTTGAACAGCGTGCCGAAAAAGCGGCGCTGTACCTCCGTAATGCCAGCCAGGTCGAACTTCAGGTTGTCCCAGGGCTGGGCGTTGGCAATCATGTACCAGCGCGTGGCATCGGGCCCGAATTTGCCGATGGTTTCGAACGGATCGATGGCGTTGCCGAGGCGCTTTGACATCTTGTTGCCGTTCTTGTCGAGCACCAAGCCGTTGGCTATTACGTTCTTAAACGCCACCGAGTCTTCCAGCATCACCCCTAGGGCGTGCAGCGTAAAGAACCAGCCGCGCGTCTGGTCGACACCTTCGGCAATGAAATCGGCCGGGAAATTCTTCTTGAACTGACCTTCGTTTTCGAGCGGGTAGTGCCACTGCGCGTAGGGCATAGCGCCCGAGTCGAACCACACGTCGATGAGGTCCGGCTCGCGGTACATGGGCTGGCCCGACGGCGACACGAGGAAAATATCGTCGACGTATGGCCGGTGCAGGTCTACCTTTTCGCCGTTGGCGTAGGGGTTGTGGGTCATGATTTCGGCCGCTACGGCCTTGTCAATCTCCCGCTTTAGCTCCTCCACCGAGCCAATGCACAGCTCCTCCGTGCCATCCTGCGTGCGCCAGATGGGCAGCGGCGTACCCCAGTAGCGCGAGCGGCTCAGGTTCCAGTCAACCAGGTTCTCCAACCAGTTGCCGAAGCGGCCGGTGCCGGTGCTTTCGGGCTTCCAGTTGATGGTTTTGTTGAGCTCGATGAGGCGGTCCTTGACGGCCGTGGTCTTGATAAACCACGAGTCGAGCGGGTAGTACAGCACGGGCTTATCGGTGCGCCAGCAGTGCGGGTAGGTGTGCTCGTACTTCTCCACTTTGAAGGCCCGGCCGCGCTCCTTCAGGCGCACGCTGATGTCCACGTCGAGGGTGCGGTAGTCGGCGGCGGAGTCGTCGTGGCCGTCGTAGTTTTTCACCCAACGGCCGCCAAATTCGCCCATTTGCGGCACGTAGCGGCCGGTGCGGTCCACGATGGGGCCGGGCTTGCCGTCGTCGCCGACGACAAGCAGGGCCGGGATATCGTTTTGCTGGGCTACGCGGAAGTCATCGGCGCCGAAGGTGGGCGAGATGTGCACAATGCCGGTACCGTCTTCGGTGGTTACGAAGTCACCAGGAATTACGCGGAAAGCCCGCTCCTCCCCTTCGAAGGCCGGGAAACCAACTTCGCGGCCGAACAAACGCTGGTAGCCGATGCCCACCAGCTCAGCGCCGCTGAACTCGCCCACCTGGCGCCAGGGCAGCACTTTATCACCGGGTTTGTACTCGTCCAGCCAAGCCTCAGCGCCTTTTTCGGAGAAGTGGCGGCTCAGCAAATCCTTGGCCAGCACCACTACCTGCGGCTCGCGGGTGTAGGGGTTGAAGGTGCGCACCACGGCGTAGCGGATGTTTTTGCCCACGGCCAAACCCGTATTGGCAGGCAGCGTCCAGGGCGTGGTCGTCCAGGCCAGCACGAACACCGGCAGGCCGTCGGCCAGGGCAAACAGCTTCTCCGACTGCTCGTTGCGCTTCACCTCGAACTCGGCCACGATGGTCGTGTCCTTCACGTCGCGGTAGGTGCCGGGTTGGTTCAACTCGTGCGAGCTGAGGCCGGTACCGGCCGCCGGCGAGTACGGCTGAATGGTGTAGCCCTTGTAGAGCAAACCCTTGTCGTAGAGCTTCTTCAGCAGCGCCCAGCAGCTCTCGATGTACTCCGGCTCGAAGGTGATGTAGGGGTCGTTGAGGTCCACCCAGTAGCCCATCTTCTCGGTCAAGTCATCCCACTGGTGCTTAAACCGCATCACCGTTTCGCGGCAGCGCTGGTTGTAGTCCTCGATGCTGATCTTCTTCCCGATGTCCTCCTTCGTGATGCCCAGCTCCTTCTCTACCTGCAGCTCAATGGGCAGGCCGTGGGTGTCCCAGCCGCCTTTGCGGTTTACCTGAAAGCCCTTAAGCGTTTGGTAGCGGCAGAAAATGTCTTTTACCGTGCGGGCCATTACGTGGTGAATGCCGGGCGCGCCGTTGGCCGAGGGCGGGCCCTCGTAGAACACGAACGTTTCGCGGCCCTCGCGGGTGCTCACGCTTTTCTCGAAAATGCCGTTTTCCTGCCACCAACGCAGGATATCGGTGCCAACCTGGGCGTAATCGAAGGGCTGTTTGTATTCGGGGTATCTCATCGGTCAGAAGGCCTCAGCACCTAGGCGGCTCTGCGCTTAAGGGCAGCTATCGGCGCTGGTTTTTTAGCTCTGGGTTGGGCTAGGAAAGTCGGTTATCGAAAGCAAACAAAGGAGAAAGCAAAAAGGCTCAGGCACAGGCGGCTGCGCGCCTAGGTGGTGGCAGGGCCGCGTTCGGCGGGCGAGCCGTGCGGCAGGCGCGGCTGCACGGTCATCTTATCGAGGTTCAGCTCCAGGTCGTCGTCCTCCTCGTGGTACTGGTCGTCGTAGTGCTGAATCAGGGCGCGGTCGATGGTTTCGTCCTTGCCGTGCTCGAAGGTTACCAGCAGCGCGGGCAGCAAAATCAGGTTCGAGAAGTTGGTAATCAGCAACGAGGCCGACATCAGCAGCCCCAGGGCCTTGGTACCGCCAAACTCACTGAACGCGAAGATGCTAAAGCCCACAAACAGCACGATGCTGGTGTAAATCATGCTGGTGCCGGCCTCCGAGAGCGTGGTGCTGATGGCGGCCCGCACGCGGCGGCCGTTGGTGGCCATTTCCTGCCGGAACTTGGCCAGCAGGTGAATGGAGTTGTCGCCGTCGATACCTAGGGCGATGCAGAAAATCAGGGCCGTGGCGGGCTTCAGGGCAATGCCGAAGTAGCCCATGAGGCCGGCCGTGAGCAGCAGCGTAACGAAGTTGGGCAGCAGCGTGAAGAACACCGAGCGGATGGAGCGGAACAGCACCAGCACGATAAGCCCCACCAGGCCAAACGCGTGGATAAGGCTGTTGCGCAGCGTGCCGATGATGTACTCGTTGCCTTTGGTGAACAGGATGGTGGTGCCGGTTAGCTTCACCTCCATGCCCGTACCGTTGAAGATTTCCTTGATTTTGGGCTCGATCTTGTTGAGCAGCAGCGTATCGAGGTTGCGCGAACCGATGTCGGCAATCTTGAGGGAAATGCGTGCCTTCTGGCCCGTGGAGTCGGCAAAGGAGCGCAGCAGCTTGTTGTCCATGCCCGAGCCCTCCTTGCCCTGCGAGCGGGCCAGGTAGCTCAGGATAAAGTTGCGCTCGGAGTTGTCGGGGAGGCGGTAATACGCCGGGTCGCCGTTGTAGAAGGCCTGGGTGGAGGCCTTCAGGAAGGTAACAATGCTGATGGGCGAGGTAAGCACCGGCTGCGTACGCAGGTAGTTCTCGAGACGGTCGATGCGCTCGAGGTTTTTCAGCTTCAGAATGCCACGCTTCTTGCCGGTGTCAATCACGATTTCGAGCGGCATAATGCCGTTGAAATGCTGCTCGAAGAACTTGAGGTCGGCGTTGACGGACGAGTTTTTGGGCAGATCATCGACCATGTACGCCACCGACTGCAGCCGGCTGGCCCCCAGGGCACCTAGGGCGCACAGCACAATGGCGGTACCGTACACCAGCCCACGGCGCTCCAGCACCAGGTAGTCGAAGAACTCGAGCAGCTTGGTGAGCGGCTTGGCATCGAGGTGCTCGAGCTGCTTGGGCGTGGGCGGCGGCAGGTAGGTAAATACGATCGGGATGAGAATGATCGAGATGAAAAAGGCCGCGAAAATGCTGATGGTGGCCACCCAGCCAAACTGGTACAGAATGGCAATGTTGGTGAAGCAGAACACGAAAAAGCCCGTGGCCGTGGCCGTGTTGTTCATCAGCGTAACCAGGCCAATTTTGCGCACCACGCGCACCATGGCCAGCACCTGGTTGCCCGAAATGCGGTAGTCGTAGTGGTAGCGCGAGAGCAGGTACGTGCAGTTGGGTATCCCGATTACGATCAGGATACTGGGAATCAAGCCCGTAAGCAGCGTAATCTTATAGCCGAGCAGCACAATGGTGCCCACGCACCAGATAACGGCCACGCCCACAATCAGTAGCGGAAACACCACCGCCGACCACGTCCGGAAAAACACCAGCAGCGTGGCACTGGTAACCAGCGCCGCCAGCATCAGGAAAAACTTCATTTCGCCGGCCACCTTGCTTGTCATCGTGGAGCGCACGTAGGGCAGGCCGGCGTAGTGCAGCTTGATGCCGGTTTTTTGGGTGAACCGCTCGGCATGGGCCAGAATGTCCTGCATCACGGCCTGCCGCCGCGACGAGTTCAGGTACTTGGGGTCCATGGTAAGGGCCATGAGCGTGGCCCCGGTGCTGGGGCTGATAAGCTGGCCTTTGTAGAACTCCTGCCGGTTCACGATCTGCATCAGCGAGTCGAGCTCCTTCTGGGTTTGCGGAAACGTGCGGAAAATGGGTTCGGCGGCAAAGCGCTGGTTGGCGGTATCCTTGGTAAGCTGAATGAGCTTGGTTACCGATAGCACGCCGTTCACGCCTTCTACCTTACCGAGGGTATCGGTAAGCATGCGCAGCTCGTTGAAGTTGCCCAAGCGGTACACCGAGCTATCCTGCATGCCCAGCACCAGCACGTTGCCGTCTTCGCCGAAGGTTTTCTTGAACTCCTGGAAGTATACCATGTCCGGGTCGTCGGGCGATACGACCTGGGCAAAGTCGTAGGTCATTTCCACGTCCTTGGCTTTCCAGGCCATAAACACGGTGATGACCGCCAGCACCCCAACAAGCAGGCGGCGGTTCTTGATAATCAGCAGGGCAAGCTTACTCCACATCGGCTACGGCAGGAAAATTGGGGCAAAGGTACGCAATGCCGGTGGGGCTATTTTTCCGGGGCCGATTGCACCTAGCACCGAAAAAGCATCAATAGTGCAAGTATTTGTAACTCATAGCGTTGTAAAGCGCGTATATGTGCTTAGTTTTCTGCCAGCCCACGCAACCCACCCTTGCTCGGCGGCCCGTATGCACACAATGACATGGCATTTTACTCCGGATGCAGCGCCCCGCCGCGGTGCCGTATCCGATACGTTACCGCTTACCGCTTCCGCTAGCTACCGCCACTTATCCTTTGGCGGGGGTTACCACGGTGCCCTCGAGCACATGCTGGCGCAGCACGTAGGCAAGCTGTTGCTTAACCTGCGGCGTAGCGCCCCGGCCTCGCTCTCCTACGAGCAGTGGCTTACCGAGGTGCACCTAGGCCCGCAACCCAACCGTGCTGCGCAGCCCATGTTTATGGCTTCGCTACCCAGCGAGGGGCAGTATCGTTACAGCATTGGCAGCTGCCCGGCCGGCAGCACGTTCCGGCCCGGGCAGGCTCGCTTCCGCTGCGTCGCCTCGCGCGCCATGCCCTAGGTGGCAGCGGCATCAGCACCCATCTGAAACACAAAGAGGCCCCGGACACTCGTCCGGGGCCTCTTCTTTTCTGTAGCACCTAGGGCTTCTTACAGCTGCTCGAAAATGCGGCGGAAGCTTACGGCCTGGCCAATGTACTGGCGCAGCTCGGCAATGGGCATGCGCACCTGCTCGCGCGAGTCGCGGTGGCGCACGGTTACGGTGTCGTCTTCCAGCGTCTGGTGGTCGACGGCAATGCAGAACGGCGTGCCGATGAGGTCCTGGCGGGTGTAGCGCTTGCCGATGGCGTCGCGCTCTTCCATGATGATGCGGAAGTCGTGGCGCAGCTCGTCGAAAATCTGCTGGGCCTTTTCGGGCAAACCATCCTTGCGCACCAGCGGGAAGATGGCCGCCTTGATGGGCGCCACCGCGGGGTGCAGCTTCAGGTAGGTGCGCTGCTTGGTTTGCTGCTGCTCGCCTTCGCCCTCGGTCAGGGTTTCCTCGGTGTAGGCGTTGCAGAGCGTGGCCAGGAACAGGCGGTCGGCACCCACGGAGGTTTCTACCACGTAGGGCACGTAGTTGCCGTAGGGCTTGCCGGTTTCGGGGTTGATGTCGGCGTCGAAGTACTGCTGCTTTTTCTTCGAGAGCTCCTGGTGCTGGGTCAGGTCGAAGTCGGTGCGCGAGTGGATGCCCTCGATTTCCTTGAAGCCGAAGGGGAATTCAAACTCGATATCGACGGCGGCGTTGGCGTAGTGGGCCAGCTTCTCGTGGTCGTGGAAGCGCAGCTTGGCCGCGGGCAAACCCAGGGCCTCGTGCCAGCGGCGGCGGGTTTCCTTCCACTGCTGGTACCACTCCATTTCGGTGCCAGGGCGCACGAAGAACTGCATCTCCATTTGCTCGAACTCGCGCATCCGGAAGATGAACTGGCGGGCCACAATCTCGTTGCGGAAGGCTTTGCCGATTTGCGCAATGCCGAAGGGCACCTTCATGCGGGCCGACTTCTGCACGTTCAGGAAGTTCACGAAAATGCCCTGGGCGGTTTCGGGGCGCAGGTAAATCTGGGCGGCGTCGCTTTCCACGGCCGAGCCCTGCGTCGAGAACATCAGGTTAAACTGGCGCACGTCGGTCCAGTTGCCGGTACCCGATACCGGGCAGGTAATCTTCTCGTCGATGATAAGCTGCTTTACGCCGCCTAGGTCGTTGTCGGTGAGCAGGCGGCCCAGGTGCTGCAGCAGCGCTTGCGCGCGCTCCACTTCGCCGTTGTTTTCGTACTGCGCGGCTTTTTCCTCCACCAGCACGTCGGCGCGGTAGCGCTTCTTGCTGTCGAGGTTGTCGATGAGCGGATCGTTGAAACCAGCCACGTGGCCCGAGGCGTGCCACGTGAGCGGGTGCATGAAGATGGCCGCGTCAATACCCACCACGTTGGGGTTGAGCTGCGTCATGGCTTCCCACCACAGGCGCTTCAGGTTGTTCTTGAGCTCCACGCCGTTGGGGCCGTAATCGTACACGGCCGCGAGGCCGTCGTAGATTTCCGACGACGGGAACACGAAGCCGTATTCCTTGGCGTGGGCAACAATGTCTTTCAGCTGGGTATTTTCGAGGGTTGGTTTCTGCGTCGGGTTGCTCATGGGGCAAAAGTACGGCTTCCGGTAAAAGCCCGCCGACTAAACTTTTTGTAGAAGCAATGGTACAAGGCCTATTCTGCTGACCGCGGTGCGGGCGTATCGAGTAACAATTTCATAATCTTGTGCCCTTTTCGGTGGCCCGTACTTTTGGGCGGCCAAACTTTTTTGCTCACTAACCCTCACCAATATGCTTGGCTTAGAGCCCCAAGTGCTCCTGCTGCTGCTGGTGTGTCTGATTGCCGCCTGCGCGTTCGAATTCGTCAACGGCTTTCACGACACTGCTAACGCGGTAGCAACCGTCATTTACACCAATACGCTGCGGCCCTGGATAGCCGTGGTCTGGTCAGCTTTCTGGAACTTCATCGGCGTGTTTGGCGGCGGCATCACCGTGGCCATGGGCATTGTGTACCTGCTGCCCGTCGAGAGCCTCGTCGACCAGAACATTTACCACGGCATTGCCATGGTGGGCGCCCTGATTCTGGCCGCCATCATCTGGAACGTGGGCACCTGGTACTACGGCATCCCGGCTTCCAGCTCGCACGCGCTCATCGGCTCCATCCTGGGCGTGGGCATTGCCTTTTCGCTGCTGCCCGGCTCCAACGGCGCCGCTGTTAACTGGGGCAAGGCCACCGAAACCGGCATTGCGCTGCTGATTGGCCCGCTGTTTGGCTTCACGCTTACCATTCTGGTGATGTTCATCCTGAAGCGGTTCGTCAAGTCGAAAGCCATCTTTAAGGAGCCGCACAAGCGCAAGCCGCCACCCCTTTGGATTCGCCTGATCCTGATTGCCACCTGCACGCTGGTAAGCTTCTTCCACGGCTCCAACGACGGCCAGAAGGGCGTAGGGCTGATCATGCTGATCCTGATTGGCATTGTGCCCATCAAGTTTGCGCTCGATGAGTCGAAGAACCCGCTCGACATGCGCGATTCGCTCGTGCGCGTGGAGCAGGTAATGCGCAAGATCAACCCGGCCGAGCTGGCCCCCGACGAGCAAAAAGCCCTGGCCGATATCAACCAGCAAACGGCTAACCTCGACCGCATTTTCGCCGGCAAAACCGACGTGAAGCAGCTGCCCGAAACCGACCGTTTCCAGATTCGCAAGGCCATTCTGCTGACCTACACCCGGGCCAAAAAGCTGATGGATAGCGACCGGGTAAGCCTGAGCCCCGCTGACCGCGAGGCCTACGACGAAGGCATCAAGAACATGCGCAGCTTTACCGACTACGCCCCCAAATGGGTAGTGCTGATCGTGTCGCTGTCCCTAGGTATCGGTACCATGATTGGCTGGAAGCGCATCGTGGTAACCATTGGCGAGCGAATCGGCAAGGAGCACCTTACCTACGCGCAGGGTGCTTCGTCGGAGCTGATTGCCGCTACCATGATTGGCCTGAGCACGGCCTCGGGCCTGCCCTCCTCCACCACGCACGTGCTGTCGTCGGCCATTGCGGGCTCCATGGTGGCCAACCGCGGTATCAAAAACCTGAACCCCGGCATGGTGCGCAACATTGCGCTGGCTTGGGTGCTTACGCTGCCCGTAACCATGGCGCTGTCGGGCGTGCTGTTCCTGCTGTTCCGGGCGCTGCTGTAAGCGCAACCGTATTCTTCGAAAGGCACAAAAAAGCCGCCCCAGCAACGGGGCGGCTTTTTGTTTGGCAGCTACTCGGCGCCCAAGCAGGCTTGTACGCGCTTCGCTAAAAAAACGTTGGTTTCGGGGCGTTGATCTTTTGTTTTCAAATACTTATCAACTTATCAACACCCAAAAACGCGGTTTTTGTGGATAAGTAGCACCTAGGCGGGCCACTGCACCTCCAGGTCGTCGTTGATGAACACGCCGAAGTTCACGAACTGCAGCTCGTCTTCATCAAAGTATAAGTCAATCATTTCCTTCTCGTACGAGAGGCGCACTTCGCCGGTATCCACCTTTTCCATTTCGCCGGCACCGTGGCCGTGGCGGCGCATCAGCTCCTGCACGTGCTCGAGCGACTTGCTGTGGATGGGCTCGCCGTAGAGGCGCATGCCGGGGTGGTCGGTTTCGATGCAGGAGAGGCGGTAGTCGTCTTCGCGGTCGAAGTACAGCGAGTATCCTTCTTCGAGGTAGTTCCAGGCCTGGTGTTCAAACTCGTCGTCGTCTTCCGACTCTTCGATTTCTTCGGGCTCACCCATCAGGGCGCGCACTTCGTCCATGCTGGCGCCAAACTTCAGCGGGCCCATGCCTTGGCCCAACACGATTTCGTTTTCCTCGGTGCTGCGGGGTTGGAGCGTATTCATATCGCGGAGGGAGGTTTGAAGGGTTGGTAGTGGGGTAAAGGTAGGTGTTGGGTTCAGTTGTCAGTTGCGAGTTGTCGGTTGATAGTGGTGAGTTGCCGGTTGTGAATTATTGGCGGCATCCGTGGAGAGGCGGAACATACACAACCTAACAACCCGAACCTGACAACTAACAACTCATTTTCCGTAGCGCTGCTCGAACTCGGCTTTCTGGCGCAGGTATTCGGGGTGGTGCTTGGCCTCGTCCCATTTGGCTTTGAAGATGGCCGCGGCCTCGGCTTTCACAGGGTCTTCGGGGGTGCGGGGCAGCTCGGCCCGGCCGTGGGCCCCGCTTTGGCCTTTTTTATCGTCGGGCACGGGGCCGTCGTACTTTTTGCCGCCGCGGTGGTTGGCGTAGCGGCGGGCTCGGGTAAAGCCCATCTGCAGAAACTTCCGGGCCATGTCGGCCCCCACGAAATCGGCTTTGCCCAAATACGCCAGAAACAGCTCGTAAATCGCTTCCGACGACTCGCGGGCTACCGCCGGTGTACGAAAGCGCCAGAAGGGCAGGATCTCGCTCTTATAGGGCTCCACGAGCAAAACGCCCTGCTCACCCTTGCCCACGCGGTACAGCTCGGGGTGGGCGCGGAAATCGACGTGGCGAAAGTCGAGGGTGTAATCGAACGGCATAGGGCGGTGCGGCAGCAATGAGTGGCTGTATACGCAAAACCGCCGCCCAAATGATTTGCCCACGGCCCTAGGTGGCCGGGCAGCTGGTGTGGGCCGGGGGCGCGGCCGCCTAGGTGAGCCGGGGTTTTCGCACGAGCTGCGGCAGGGTTCCTTTTGCGAAGCCGAACCTGCGGCGGGCTTTCCTTCGCTGGCGCCCCGGTTTCGGGTCGGGCTTTTTCCGGCGCGAGCCGCGGCGCTCTTTTTTTTCGGGCCGACTTCTTCCGGCGGCATTTTCCGGCCGGCCCAACTTATCCACCTGCCTAATAACTTTTCACTAAATAAAATTTTAAAAATCTTTTTTGTCTTCAGTTGTTAGGGCGGTGCATAAGTGGATAAAAATGGGGCTTATGCACACGGCTTGATAACATGTGCACAAGAACGCACTTATACACTGCCTTTCCACAGGGTATGTTAAAAGTACTCGCCTTGTTGCCAGATACTTAACGGTGTTTTCGACAATCCACAGGATTGTGCACAGCCCTGTGAATTAACACCGGTGTGCATAGTGGATAGCGCCCAAACCGTGGGGAAGTTGTCCACCGCTATTCACACCGGTTTGGCAGTGGTACGGGGTGCGAAATGCCAAAAAAACTTTTCCGAAAGTTCTCCACCGGTGTCCACCGGTTATACAGTCGTTTTCCACGGCTTATCCCCCGGTGGGGCTTGGGCCGCCGCGAACAGGCCCGAGTAGTCCACAATGGCCTGTGGATTCGTGGATAACTGAATATCAGCCCCGAACAATGCTGCTGAAAATCAGTGTATAGTTACTTCTGCGAATATAGATGATCTCCGGAGCCCCTGCCCCAGCACAAAAAAGCCCCGGCACCTAGGGCACCGGGGCGGCATGCATAGCATGCGGGCTAAAAGCTGAGGCGAATGTCTTCGACCTCCCAGTTGGCGCGCACCTTCAGGGGCTGCTGGTAAAGCCACACCGGCTCGGCCGGGCGGCGCAGGGCCGGGTCGCCGCCAAGCCAGCGGCCGTCGTTGTTGGCATCCACGAGCACGCGCAGGCGGTAGTCGCCGGGGGCCAGGTTATCGAAGCGGAAGGTGCGCGGGTTTTGCAGCGCGGCCACCAGCTGAAATTTGTCGTCGAGCAGCTGCAGCTCGTAGCGCTTGGCGGTGGTTTGCACCGTGCCCGAGAGGCTCCCGGTGCTGGCTTGCTCGGTGATGCGCAAACGCACCGGCCGCAGCCCCAACGACAGGCCCGAAACCCCGGTAATGGCCGTGCTATCGGGCACCAGCGTAATGGCGCGGCGCGCCCGTGTGTTCAGGTTGATGATGAGCTGGGTGCGGTCAGGGCTGAGCTGGCCGTCGGCGGGGGCGCGCAACGGGCGGCGCGTGGTCGAGTCTTCTACCAGCGTAGCAAAGGGCTTGTTGGTGGCCAGGCGCAAGGGCTCCGCGAACTGCAGGCGCAGCTGCCCCGTGGCCGGCGTTTCGCGTTGGTTGTTGGGCAGTTGGTACTGCGGGCCCTTGCGCACCGGCGCAGCCTGCCCCTCAAAACGCACGTTTACCGTATCGGCGCCCACGTTGCCGGCGCTGTCGGTGGCCGACACGAGGTAACGCCCGGGCGGCACGGCGGCGGCGCGGTACACCACGCCCGAACGGCCTTTTTCGGCCAGGGCAACCAGTTGGTTAAGCTCGGGCGTGGGCTGCCCACCCAGGGCCGCCAACGTAAGCTGGCGCAGGCCCTCGTTGTAGCCGATGCGGAATTGCGCCGCGCCCGGTTGTTGCGACTGAATAAGCGGCCGGCGCGAATCGGGCCGTACCGTAAACAACCGCAAGGAGTCGGCCCGGGGCTGCACCTGCACGGGTTGGGGCAGGTAGGCAATGCGCTCGGGCTCTTCGTAGCGGGTGTTCTGGTTTCGGTCGATCAGGGCATAGAGCCGGTAACTGTCGGTGCGCAGGTTGCTGAGCCGAAAGGCCCCGCTTTTATCGGAGCGCCCTAGGTAGTAGGGCCGCGTGCGGCGAATGTCGGCCGTGTCGCGGGCGGGGTACAGGGCAATAACGGCGTCGGGTTCGGGTTGGCCCGTGAGCAGCTGCACCACTGTACCGCTTACCGAGCCCGAGTCGAGGGCCGCCCCGGTGCTAAAGGCCAGCACCACATTGGCCGCCTTGTTGTTCTCGGTAATGTCGGTTACGGCCTCCCCGAAGTTGAACACGTACGTGGTATTCTCGTCGAGGGGCTTCTCGAAGCGCAGCTCCACGGCATTGCGCTCCTCCCGAACTTTGTACTCGTTGCCCTCGGCCAGGCTAGGCGTAATAATCAGGTTTTTGCTGAGGTCTTTCAGCTGCACCGGCTCCGAAAACTCCAGCCGAATGCTTTGCTGCGACACGTTGGTGGCGCCGTTTTTGGGCGAACTGCTCACGAATTTGGGCGCCACGGTGTCGCGGGCGCCCCCTTCGGGCTGGCTGATGGCCGCGCAACCCGCTACCGAAAGCCCAACCGGCAGCAACAACAGCAAATGAGGGCGTACGAACATGCAGAATCGGGGAAGTATAAAGGCGCACGGGCAGGCCGCCCTGCCGCAGCGTGCTGCCCGCGCCGAAGCTAACGCACAACCCTTGGGCTAAGTACGGCCGCCCGGCAGCGCTTGTACGCACAGGCGCCGCCGGATGGGCGAAAATACAAACGGATTGCGGGGCGCTTGAGCAGCACCCAAGCCGGCCCGCTACTATGCCCTAGGTGGTGGCAGGCCGGCAACGCCCCCAGAGTACCCAGGGGCCCGGGTGGGCGCCCCCCCTAGCCCCTCCCCTGCCGTGGCTACCTAGGCTTGCCCGGCCTGGTGGTTTTTGCCCGCCACGAAAATCAGGCTGGAGTATTGCCCGCCTTTTTGCTTGGCCTGCCGGTTCGATTGGTAGCCCGATTTTACGGCCGCCAGCAGGCCGCCGTCGCGCTCGGCGCGGTATTTTTCGCTCAGCATGCTCACGTAATACGCATCGAGCGGCAGCGGCAGGGTTTGGCGCAGCTGCAGCTGGTGCTTGCCGAAGAGCAGACCGATGGTTTTGTCGGTGAAGTGGTACAAGTGGCGGGGCACATCGTAGGCGGCCCACTGCTCGCGGTAGTACTGGGCATCGGGGCTGGCGGCGTTGGGCACGGCCACAACCAGCACGCCGTCGGGTTTGAGCAGGCGCGTCAGCTCGGCCAGCGTGGCGTTGAGCTCGTGCACATGCTCGAGCACGTGCCACAGCGTAATCACATCAAACGAGGCCGATGCCAGCTGCCCTAGGTCGCCGGTGCCGATGGGTTGGCCGGTGTGCTGCTCGGCCAGCTGCCGGGCCGTAGCGTTCGGCTCGACGCCGGCAACCTGCCAGCCGGCTTTCTGGCAAGCCGCCAAAAAATAGCCGGTGCCGCAGCCGTAATCGAGTACGCGGCCGGGCCGGCTGGCAAACCGGTTGATGAGGGCCACCTTGCGGCGCAGCGTAAACGAGCGCGCCACCTGGTAAACTTGGTTGATGAGCCCTTGGCGCGTGTCGGAGTGCGAAACGTAGTCGTTGCTTTCGTAGTAGCGGCCGATGCTGGCCGCGTCGGGGCGCGGGTTGGTGAGCAGCAACGTGCAACTGGTGCATTGCACAATGGTAAACTGCTCGTGGCTGACGGAGTAATCCTCCACCGTCATTTTCGGCCGAAAGTCGTTCTGCCCGCACACCGGGCACTGTTCTACGCGTTCTAAAGACACCCTTTGGTTAATTCTGAATTATGAATGCTGAATTATGAATTTAGTCAGCTGTCCAGGCGCCCGTCAGCAAATCAGGTCGCAAAGCTGCAATTCAGAATTCATAATTCAGCATTGCTAATTACTTCCCGAGGTACACCATCAGCACCGAAATATCGGCCGGCGAGATGCCGCTGATGCGCGAGGCCTGCCCAATGGTTTCGGGCTGAATGCGCAGCAGCTTTTCACGGGCTTCGTGCGACAGCGCGGGCATTTGCTTGTAGTCGAGGCGGCCCACAATGCGCACGTCTTCCAGCTCGCCCATGCGCTTGGCCTGCTGGTTTTCCTTCTCGATGTAGGTCTCGTATTTCACGTGAATGCTCGCCTGCTCCAGCGCCTCGGCTCCGTAGGTGCCTAGGTACTGGTTTAGCTCGGGCAGGGCGCGCTGCAAATCGGCCAGCTCGATTTGCGGGCGGCGCAGCAGGTTTACGGCGCGGGTTTTCTCGCTGATCGGGGCCGAGCCCAGCTCCACCAGCAGCCCGTTGATTTCGCCCGGCTCCACGGCTTTCTTGTTGAGGTACTCCAGCACGTCGGCGGTTTGCCGGCGCTTTTGCTCCACGCGCTGCATACGCTCATCCGAAGCCAGGCCCAGCTTGTGGGCCAGCGGCGTGAGGCGCAGGTCGGCGTTGTCCTGGCGCAGCAAAATGCGGTGCTCGGCGCGCGAGGTAAACATGCGGTAAGGCTCGTCGGTACCCTTGTTCACCAGGTCGTCGATGAGCACGCCGATGTAGGCCTCGGAGCGGCGCAGCACAAACGGCTCCTGCTCGCGCACCCGCAAGTGGGCGTTGATGCCGGCCATCAGGCCCTGGCAAGCAGCTTCCTCGTAGCCGGTGGTACCGTTAATCTGGCCCGCGAAGTAAAGGTTGCGCACCGGCTTGGTTTCGAGCGTGAGGTGCAGCTGCGTGGGCGGGAAGAAGTCATACTCGATGGCGTAGCCGGGCCGGAACATCTTCGCATTTTCGAAGCCGGCAATCTGGCGCAGGGCGTTGTACTGCACATCTTCGGGCAACGACGAGCTAAAGCCGTTCACGTACACCTCCACCGTGCTCCAGCCTTCGGGCTCCACAAAAATCTGGTGGCGGTCCTTGTCGGCAAAGCGGTTGATCTTGTCCTCCACCGAGGGGCAGTAGCGCGGCCCCAGGCCCTTGATGCGGCCCTGGAACATGGGCGACTTCTCGAAGCCGGTGCGCAGAATCTCGTGCACCTTCTCGTTGGTGTAGGTGATGTAGCAGGGGCGCTGCTTGGCAAGGCGCGGCGTATCGAGGTACGAGAACTTGCTCGGCTCCTCGTCGCCGGGCTGCTCTTCCATGCGCGCGTAGTCGAGCGAGCGGCCATCCACGCGGGGCGGCGTGCCCGTTTTCATGCGGCCGGTTTCAAACCCTAGGTCGCGCAGCTGCTCCGTAATGCCGGTGCTCTTGCTTTCGGCGGCGCGGCCGCCCCCAAACTGTTTCTCGCCGATGTGGATGAGGCCGTTCAGGAAAGTGCCGTTCGTGAGCACCACCGTTTTCGAGCGGAACTCGATGCCGAGCTGCGTGCGCACGCCTACGCACACGTCGCCTTCTACCAGCAGGCCAGTTACGGCTTCCTGCCAGAAATCAACGTTTGAAATGCCTTCCAGCGTCAGGCGCCACTCCTCGGCAAAACGCATCCGGTCGCTTTGCGCGCGCGGGCTCCACATGGCGGGGCCCTTCGAGCGGTTCAGCATCCGGAACTGAATCATGGTTTTGTCGGTGATAATGCCGCTCTGGCCACCTAGGGCGTCCACCTCGCGCACGATCTGGCCTTTGGCCACCCCGCCCATGGCCGGGTTGCACGACATCTGCGCGATGGTGTTCATGTTCATCGTGATGAGCAGCACCTTCGAGCCTAGGTTGGCCGCGGCCGCCGCTGCTTCGCAACCGGCGTGGCCGGCGCCTACCACAATCACATCGTATTCCTGAGTCAGCATAGCTGGAGGGTTGTTTCGGAGGGTATGAACAGCGTTAGCCCGCGTTTTGTGCCAAAACACAAAACCGCTTCCACGCCTGGCAGAAACGGTTTTCGGATGGCAACTGACTTGTGGTCTAACCCGCTCAGAACGTGCGCAAAGATACGCACTCCGCCGCTTTTTCGGGTGATAAGCTGATTACGAGCTGACTAAGGGCTGCCATCGGCCAATCGGGCTCTGCCGACCTAGGGCACATAAGCTCCTTACTCCGCCTCGCCTTCTTCGCCAAACTTGGGCGGCCAATCCTTCAGCAATTCAGCCGATTGGGCCGCTACAATATCCCAGGAGAATGGCAGCCAGTGGCGCGCGGCTGCGTCGTACACCTCGGTAGCGGCCGGGCAGGGGTACAGCTTGTAGTCGAACTTGGGGTAGTTGTGCACCACGTAGCCGGGGTAGTAATAGGCCTTTTCCTCCTGCAAGGCATAGATAATCTTGAGCAGCATCAGGTACTTGCCCAGGCTGTGCTTGCGGTACGTGGGGTCGTAAAAGTTCATGATGCCCGCCAGGCTCTGCTCGCCGCTGTCGAAAATGCCGGCGGCAATCAGCCGCTCCCCGTCGCGTAGCTCGATCACGTGGGTGGTGAATACGTTGTGCCGGGCGCCGGCCAGCAAGAAAGCCTCTACCGTTTCGGGTGCCTCGAAGGTGACGGTGCTGCGGTAGCGGGCGTACAGCTCTTCGTACTCGGTGGTAAGCCGAAACGGGCGCACCACGGCCGTAAACCGCTTGTTCTGGCGCAGCAGGCGGCGCTGCTCCGTGCCGAACGATACGCGCCCTAGGTCGAGGCGCAGCCAGTGCACCGTGTACAGGCCTTCGTCGATGGGCAGGAACCGGCAGGTAAACAGGTCCTGGTGCATCCGGTAGTAGCCCTGGCTTAAGTAAAAATCGAGCACCTCGCCCTGAATAACGGGCAACGAAGATGGAGAGACGGACATAGCGAAAAGCGCCGCACCCAGGCCTGCCCAGGTGCCGAACAACTACAAGAGTAAGCGCAAGCGCGGATAGTTCCTAACCCTAGGTGGCTGAGCTTGCCTAACGGCGAATGACCTAGGGCACACACGAAAAACGCCCGCAGCTGGGCGGGCGTTTTCAAATAAGATCAGCAGCTGATAAGGGCTAGAAGGTGCGCAGCGACAAGCAGTCGTCTTCTTTCTTGCGCATGGCTGTCTGGCTCAGCAGGTCTTTGTCTTTGTAGCCCAGCAGGTGCAGCACGCCGTGTATCATCACGCGGTGCAGCTCGTCGCGGAAGCTCACGTTGTGCGATTGGGCGTTATCGCGTACCCGCTCCACCGAAATAAACACGTCGCCCTCGATGATGTCGGCATCGTCGGCGTTATCGAAGGTGATAACGTCGGTGTACGTGTCGTGGTCGAGGTACTCCACGTTCACGCGGTGCAGGTACTCGTCGGAGCAGAAAATGTAGGTGAGCTGCACGATTTTGTGCTCGTGCACGGCCGCTACGCGCTCAATCCACTCGGTCAGCTCGGTGGCATCGGTCAGCTCAAAGTCCACGTCCTCCACCACAAACTCGATACCCGGCGCGTCGTGCAACGGGTCGTAGGCCTCGTCGTGGGCCTCGTCGTGGGCCGGCGGGAGCTGGGCATCGTCTTGCATGCGGGTGTCGGCGGTGAGGTAAGATGACACGGTTTAGGCGGTGGCGTGGCCGTTGCCCGAAGTCGGCAGGAAGAACGTGAGTTCCACTTTGCGGCCGTCCTTGGTAAACTCCACTTCATCGGCCAAGTGGCGAATCAGGAAGATACCGCGCCCACCGGGATTTTCTAAGTTCTCGGGGGCCGTCGGGTCGAGCAGGTTGTCGTAGTCGAAGCCGGTGCCCTGGTCTTCGATTTCGAACTTCACCTGGCCTTCGTCGACCGAAAGGCACAGCAACACGTTTTTGTCCTTATCGAACTTATTGCCGTGGCGAATGGCGTTGTTCACGGCCTCCGTTACGGCCACCATGATGTTGCCGTAAATGTCGTCCTCAATGTGAAACGTTTCCTTCGAGTTGTCGATGAAACTTTCCACCACGCGGATGTTCTCGACGAGGGAAGGAATCTGGATTTTAACCTGCTTCATGGTGTGGAGAAAGGGGCAACGGGCGTAAAAATAGGCAGCGCTATTTCATTTTCTGAAAATACTCGCTCACCTCCCGCTGATAATATGGAGTGAGGGCCGGCGGTACCGTACGTAGCAACTCCGTCTGACGGTTACGTTCCCGACGATATTTCTCGAAAGCGGGCGGAAAACCGGGCGGCACCGTCCGTGCCGTCTCGGCTTCGCGCTTGTTGTCGAGGTCCCGCTCGCGGGCCGATTTCTCGGCCTCCAGCAAACGGCTCAGGATCTGACGCTGGCGCATAACGGTTTGCTCCGTCAACCGTTTGTTTACGAGGTCTTCCTCGGTTTGTTCCATCATCTTTTTCAAATCCCCTAGGCCGCCCTGCCCGTCGTTGCCTTTCTGCTGGCCGTTTTTGCCGTCTTTGACTTGCTGCTGCATTTTTTCGAGCTGCTGCAGTGCCTCGCGTAGCATCTGCTGCTGGGCCGCCATTTTGGCCAGCTCTTCCGACAATTGCCGGCCGCTTTTGCCGCTTTGCTGCAGCTGCTGAATCTGCTGGTTGAGCTGCTGCTGCAGCTTGCCCATTTGGCCGGCACCGGGGTTTTGCTGGCCGCTTTTTTTCTTTTTGCCGCGGCTGCCGCTGCCCGATTGGTTTTGCTGGGCCTGGCGCTGCTGCTCCTGCATTTGCTTCAGGGCATCGTTCAGCATCAGGGCCAGGTTGTTCATCGAGGTCATGGCCAGCTGTTGCGCGCTGGTGGCGCGGCCTAGGTTGCGCTGGCGCAGCTGCTCCATGGCCTGGTCCATCTGGCCGTTCATCTCCGCCACCTCGCGCGTTACGAAGCTCTGAATCTGGAACACGCGCTTGGCCAGGGCATCGAGTGAGTCCTGCACCACCACGGCATCGTCGCGGAGCTTGCGCTGCTGCTGGCTGAGCTGCACAAACCTAGGGTCCGACTGATCGACCTGCCGGAACTGCTTCATCAGGTTTTCCTGGTCGAAGGAAAGCTTGAGTAGGTTTTCGAGGATGTCGCGCAGGTGGTCGATGTTTTCCTGCTGCTGATCCGACTCTTCCTCTTCCATCTGCTGGCGCATCTTCTGCGCCATTTCCTTCATGTTTTGGGCGGCTTGTTGCTGGCTTTGGCTGGCTTTCTGATTCTGGTTGCGCTGCAGCTGCTCCTGGCTATCCTGCATTTGCTGCTCGGTTTCCTGTTGCTGCTGCTGCATCGGGTCGAGGTTGTTCTGGTTGTCGAGCTGCTGATCCATTTTCTGGAGTTCCTGCAGCTCTTTCTTCACCTCCTCGAACGCCTTTTGAGCCTCTTGCTGCTGTTGCTTTAGCTGCTCGTTTTCCTGCTTGCGCTGGTCGTTGGGCTTGTCGGCAGCTTTTTGGGTTTGCTCGGCTAGCTTCTGCTCCTGCTCGGCCAGCTTCTCGAGCTGCTCGGTGGTGCTTTCCATCTTCTGCTCGAGCTGCAATTGCTTGAACAGGTCCATGGCGCGCTCCAGCTCTTTCTGCAGCGTTTCTTCCTTGTTCTCGAGCTTTTCGAGCAGCTTCTGGATTTCGCCTTCGGGTGCTTTCTGCTGTTGCAGCAGCTTCTGCAGCTCCTCGTACAGCTTTTTGGTCTGCTCGTCCATCATCGAGTCCATCAGCTTTTGCAGCTCCTGGGCTTTTTCGGCGAGCTGCTGGCTGCGCGGGTCCATCTGCTCCTGCTTTTGCTGCAGCTGCTCAAACATCTGCTTCATCTCCGAGAGCTGCTGATCCATCTGCTGCTTTTGCTGCAGGAGCTGTTGCATCTCCTTGCGGTCGGAGTAACTCAGCTCGCGCTTGGTTTTCAGCTTTTGCTCGGCTTTGGCCAGCTCGCGTTGCAGCTTTTTGCTCTGCTCCTGCGCGCTGGTCATCTTGTTTTGCATCGAAGAAGACGCGGCATTCAGCTGCTCGCGCAGCTCGGCCCGCGAAGGCAGGCGGTAGGTAATTGGCCGTGTGCGGGCGCTCTTGGGGCCGCGCAGGCCGTCGTTGTCCCATACCTCCACGGCGTACTCCAGCTGGTCGCCGGCCTTCAGGCGTAGCGGGGCTAGGTCCCATTGGTGGGTGTAGGTTTGGGCCGGGCCGTTGTTGGCCAAGGCAATAGGTGCCGTGCGCCACTGGCCGGGGCGTTGGGCCGTGCCCACGCGGTAATGCAGCGCTAGGCGCGTCAGGCCGTAGTCGTCGCGCAGGGTGCCGGCCAGGGCCAGGTAGCGGCGCGTGGCAGTGTCAGCAAAGGCCTCTACCGTGATGCTAGGTGCTTGGTCGGGCACTACGGTAAGCTGGTACTCAATGGGGTCGCGCTGCGGGCTGATGGCGTTGCGCAGCTGCACGCGGTAGGGCTGGCTGCGCAGGGCCTGGCGCGTAACGGTGAAGCGGTCATCGGCGGCCGCCTGGGCCGTTACAATTTCCGAGGGCTCCAGGAATTCCAGCTTTACCTGCTCGGTAGCAGCGGTATTGAACTGCCAAGTGAGGCGGGTGCCTTCGGGTACGGTTAGGTTGCCGTCGTTGGGCAGGGTTTCGGCGGCGCGGCGCAGGTACCCGGGGTACTCGGCGCGCACGGCAAATTCGCGCAGTGTAGGGCGCTCCAGCACCCGCAGCTGGTAATCGTCGGAAGTGAAGCCTGCGGCAGCCAGCTGAAACTCGGTGCTGCGCTGCGGCTGCTGAAAGGTGAAGGCAAACCGGCCGGGGCCTACTTTGGTGAGGCGTCGTTCGCGGCCGTCGTACAGCACGCTTACTTCGTTGGGCATCACGTCGCCCTCTACGGTTACCTCCAGCTTGAAGTCCTCGTTTTTGAAGGTTTGCAGCGGCTTGTTGCCGAGCACAAACCTGAACGGCATGGGGCGCGAGTACGCCCGGTTGTAGTGGAAAATGCGCTCGGTGCCCTGCACAAACAGGCTGGGCCACACCAGTAGCAAACCGGCGGCTACCAGGGCCGGCACGGCGGCGTACTTCCACAGCGGGCGGGTTTCTTCCTTGATGCGGATGCGGCCGGCAAAGTCGATGCCTTGCAGCTGGCCGGCGCGTTGCTCGAGGCTGGCGGCAATCAGGGCGTTGTCGCGGGCCTGGCCTTGCAGCTGCAGAGCGTTCAGCAGGCGGTCTTGCACCTCCGGAAACAACTGGCCCACGCGCTGGGCGGCTTGCTCGTCGGAGAGCAGGCGGCGCAGGTTGGTAAGGGCGGCCAGCGGCTGCCAAATCCAGTGCACAAACGCCCAAACCGTTAGCCCCAAAAACCCGAACAGCAGCCCGCCCCGCACCCACGTGGGCAGGTACAGGAAGTACTCGAGCAGGTTGAAGACAACAAACAGCGTGAGCAGCAGCCCGCCGGCTACCAGCACCCCGCGCACCAGCAAACTGAGGTAAAACTTGCGTTTGAAACCCTCTAGGTGCTGACGTACGGCTTGCCAACCGGCAGGCGCGGATGAAGAGGAAACGTATTGCGTTGCCGGCATGGCAGAACCTTTCGACACAGGTGAACGGCAGAGTACAGGAAGATACGACGAAACCGCTCAGCAGGCCGAGCAATACCGCGCCGTTGAGCTACTAACCACCGCCCGTCTGAAAAAGTGGCAGGTGCCCGCTTCCTGATAGTTGGCCCCTAGGTCGGCTGCGGCACCGGACACCTAGGGCAGCGGCGCACGGGCAAACCGTTCCCGAATCTGGGCGCGTGCGACGCGCCCCTACGTCAGTTCCACGTAAGCCGGGCAGTGGTCGGAGTGCACGGCATCGGGTAACAGACCCGCCGCGGCCAGCCGGGGTTGCAGAGCGTTGTCGGCCAGCAGGTAATCGAGGCGCCAGCCCACGTTGCGCGAGCGGCTGCCCGCCCGGTAGCTCCACCACGAGTACTGGTGCGGGGTTTCGGGGTGGTGATGCCGGAACGAATCGGTGTAGCCATCGGCCAGAAACGCAGCAAACCACGCGCGCTCTTCGGGCGTGTAGCCGGGGCTGTTTTGGTTGGCCTTGGGGTTGTGCAGGTCGATGGGCGTGGGGCAGCAGTTGAAGTCGCCGGCAATAACCAGTGGCGGCACCGTGTGGCGCAGCGCCTTCACGTAGGTGGCAAACCACGCCAGCCAATCGAGCTTAAACTGCTGGCGCTCGGGGCCGCTGGTGCCCGAGGGCATGTACACGTTCAGCACCGATACGTCGTCGAAATCGAGGCGCAACACGCGGCCCTCGTGGTCGTACAGCTCGCGGCCGCAGCCCATCGTTACCGACCTAGGCACCTGCTTGCTGAACGTGGCCACGCCGCTGTAGCCCGGTTTTTGGGCGGGGCACAGGTAAGCGTGGTAACCCATAGCCTCGAAACCGGCCACATCCAACGCCTCGCGCCCGGCCTTGATTTCCTGCAGGCAAAGCACATCGGGGTTGGCTTCCTGCACCCAGTCGAGCAGGCCTTTGCTGAGGGCCGAGCGCAGGCCGTTGACGTTGTAGGAGATGATTTTCAAGGGATAAATGGGTAGATGAGTAGGTGAGTGGATGAGCGGATGAGTAGATGGTCAGTACGTACATCCACTCACTTACTCATCCGCTCACCTACTCATTGTCTTGCTGCGCGAAGTACTCCAGAATGTGCCACTTGAGCATGCGCTCCTGCTCTTTCAGGTTGGCGAAGGGGACGGGTTTGGCCAGGCGGTAGTGCGGCCAGCCGTCTTCGTCCACGCGCTCCAGCTCGTAGTAGCCCGATAGGCTGAACAGCTTGCAGGTGGCAATGTGCATCAGGTCCTGCTTCTGCTCTTTCGAGAACGGGCCTGCCCCCTGCCCTAGCTCCTGCACGCCAATAAGCAGCAGCAGGGCATTCAGGTCGGGCTTCTTGCCGAAGCGCTGGCGCAGCTCGGTCATCAGCTCCCACCAGCGCTGCTCAAACTGGGCCTCGGTTTCCTGGGGGTTCAGCATACCTAGGCGCTGTGCTCGGCGTGGGGCGCGGCCGGCGTAGCGGTTTCTTCCTTCAGGGCTTCCCAGTACTCCACGGCGCGGCGGAAGTGCGGAATCACGATGCTGCCCCCGATGAGGTTGGCAATGGCAAACACCTCGTAAATCTCCGAGTCGTTGATGCCTTCCTCGTAGCACTTGCCCAGGTGGTACTTGATGCAGTCGTCGCAGCGCAGCACCATGGAGCAGGCCAGGCCCAGCATTTCCTTCGTGCGCACATCGAGGGCGCCGGCTTGGTAGGTATTGGTATCGAGGTTGAAGAAGCGCTTAATGACTTTGTTATCCGCCGCCATGATCTTTTCGTTCATGCGCTGGCGGTAGTCGTTGAATTCGGTAACGAGGCTCATGGGCTTCGGTAAGTGTAAGGCTAAGTGAAAGCACGAAAGTAACCACAACCGCCTGCTTGCGCCCTAGGTTTCAACGGCCGGCACCCGGGCACGTATGCAAGTAGCCGTTAGCTATTGCCGTTGCCTATGCTGCGCACTGCCCTATCCGACTTCGTTTCGCTGATCTTCCCGCGCACTTGCCTGGCCTGCGAGCAAGCCCTGAGCCGGGGCGAGCAGCACATCTGCACCCCGTGCCGCACCGCGCTGCCCTACACCGATTATCACCTCCTCGCCCCTGCCGATAACCCGCTGGCGCCGCGCTTCTGGGGCCGCGTGCCCGTCGAGCACGTGCTTAGCTACTTGCGTTTTCTGCGCCGGGGCCGCGTGCAGCACTTGCTGCATCAACTAAAGTACCGTGGGCAAGCTGAAGTAGGCGTGGCGCTGGGCAAGATGTACGGGCAAGAGCTAGCCTCTGGCAGCAGCCTAGGCGTAATAGACCTGATCGTGCCCGTGCCGCTGCACCGGCGCAAGCTGGCCAAGCGCGGCTACAACCAGGCCGATGCGTTTGCCGAGGGCTTGGCCGCCACTCTGCAGGTGCCGTGGTCGGCGCAGGTGCTGCGGCGCAATAGTTACACGGCTACCCAAACCAAGAAAACCCGCGCCGAGCGTTGGGAGAACGTGGCCAACGTGTTTGAGGTGGCCGAGCCCGCCGCGGTTGCGGGCAAGCACGTGCTGGTAGTTGATGACGTGCTGACCACCGGTGCCACCCTAGAGGCTTGCGCGCAGAAGCTGCTGCAAGCCGGCGCGGCTCGCGTGAGCATTGTCACCATTGCCTGCGCCTAGGTAGGTAAAACGCAAAACGGCCCGGACTGCAAGAGTCCGGGCCGTTTGTAAGTAGGGCAACCCTAGGTGGCTTACTTGTTCGAGCCAGGGTTGATCATGGCGCAGCGGAAGCCGATGCTGGCCGTAGCCGAGTCTTCGGCCATGAAGCGACGCGTACCGGGCGAGAGCCAGTAAGCTACGTCCTTCCACGAGCCGCCTTTGTACACGCGCACGTGGTCGTCGATCAGCGACTGGTAGCCTTTCTTGTCGTACTTCTCCGATTCGTCGAGCACGCCATTACGACGGAAGGGGTTCAGGTCTTCCATGTCTTCGAACGACAGCGGGCGGTACACGTCCTGTACCCACTCGTTCACGTTGCCAGCCATGTTGTACAGGCCGTAGTCGTTGGGCGGGTAGTTGTAGATGTACTCCGTGATCATAGCGCCGTCGTTGAGCGAACCGGCAATACCAGCATAGTCACCGCGGCCACGCTTGAAGTTAGCCAGGAACTGGCCCATCTTCTTGCCGTAGGGGTTACGCATCTGGCGACCATCCCAGGGGTAAACGCGCTTGTTCTCCTGGTTTTCATTGCCGGTTTCCTGGGTGCCGATCATAGCCTGAGCAGCGTATTCCCATTCGGCTTCGGTGGGCAGGCGGTAGTTCGGGAGCGTGTTACCGTTCTCGATCGAGATTTTCACCTTGCCATCCTCGTCGGTGGTGCCTTCGGCGCCGTCGGCAGCAGCATCGCCGCCTTTGTTCTTCTTACCGAACAGGCCGCCTTTCTTTTTCTTGGGAGCTTCTTCGCTGCCCTCGTCGGAAATGCCGGCCAGGTTTTCGTTCACCTTAGCCGTACGCCAGGTGCAGTAGTCGTTGGCCTGCAGCCAGCTTACGCCCACTACCGGGAAGTAGCGGAAGCCGGGGTAACGCAGGTAGTAGTCAACGTAGGGGTCGTTAAACGACAGGTCGCGGGCCCACACGGTGGTGTCGGGCAGCGCCTTCTGGTAAACCTCCTCCGACGAGTCTTTGCGAACGTAGTGCAGGTATTCGAGCCAGTGGATGTTGGCTACTTCGGCTTCGTCCATGTAGAACGAGGCCACGGTTACGGTGCGCTCGAGGTTGTCGTGGGTCATGGCCACGTCTTCCTCGCCCGAACCCAGAACCGTACGGCCGCCTTCGATGAACACCAGGCCGGGGCCCTCGGGGATGCCTTGATAGTCAGCTACCTTCATGCCCTCCTCGGTGTTGTACTCAATGCCCGTGGTGGACGAGTACTTACCGGGCTTCTGAGCCGAAGGCGGACCGCTTTTGCAAGCCGACAGGGCGCACGCGCCAACGACAGCTAAACGCAGGTACTTGGAAAAATTCATACTTGTTTACGTGGAACTCCTTGAGCGAAAAAGGCTTGAGATAGGCAAACTGAACGCAATACTACGAGTTTTCAGAAGCTCGGACAAGGGGGAGAGGCGTAATTTTTGCGCCTGAGCCGACGCTTCGCGGCTTCAATCAAGTCAATCTTTTCTAAACACAATGTGAGCTCGTGCGCGCCGCCTACTTCGCGGCTGAAACGGCTGAGGCTCACGTCGTAACTGTAACCGAACCGAAAGCCGTTCCATGCCAAGCCAACAAGTGTTACCAAGCTCTGCTGTGCCTTGCCGGGGCCGGGCACCGCACCCCGCCACAGCACCCCCAGGGTAAGCGGCGTGGTGGTACCGTACAGGCCAACTTCGGCGCGCTGCGAACCGCCCTGGTAGGTGTAGGCGGCCGTAGGCGAAAGGCTGACCTCGCGGTACTTCTGCTTAACGTTGCGGCGCACGAAATAGTATTTGTATCCGCCGTGGGCTGCTAAGCGCATGTGTAGCTTAGCATCTGAGGCATAGCCGATAAGCGGCTGGTTGAGGTGGTGGGCCGCCACGCCCAGCCATGCCTGGCTGGTGTAAAGCAGGCCGCCCACACCTAGGGTCAGGTACCGTTTGGGGTCGTACAGCTCCACGGGCTCGGCTGTGGGGCCGGTGGCGTTGCCGTCGGCATCGAGCTGGTCGCCGAAAATCAGGTTGCCGTAGTCGATGCGCTGCGAACCGTAGGCGGCATGGGCCCCGGCGCTGGCGTACACGTCCTGGGCCAGGCGCGTACGGTAGGCGTAGGTAAAGCCCGCCTCCAGCCGCGTTAAGTTCAGCCCCCCTCCCCTGTCGGCGTTCACCAGCAAACCCAAGGCGCTGCGCTGGTCGCGGAAGCGGTAATCGGCGGCGAGCTGGCTGCTTTGCAGCGTGCCGATGAGCGTGGGGTACTGGTTGCGGTAGGCCAGCGTGGCGCTGAAATCATCGAGCAAACCCGTAAACGCCGGGTTCAGGTGCAGCCGCGTGGCGTAGGGTTGCGAGTAGTACACGTCCTGGGCTTGCGCCACGTGCGCGGCACCTAGGGCGCCTGCCACTGCCAATGCCACAACGAGCCCCTCGCCCCTGGCAGACCTAGGGCGGCAAAGCAAGCGTAGCAAGGCGTGGGTGGCGCGCATAAGTGGCGGTACTAACGGCGGAACGGCTGCGTTTGGTGCACGGGTGCGGGGCCCCGGAACTAAAATTGCAAATTCGCCCATCTTTCTATTGCCACCCAAGCTGGCCGGACATTTGCCCTAGGTGTTTCGGCTTCGCCATCAATACTATACCCATGCGTAAATTTTTTCTGGGCTTGCTGATTTTCTTGGTGGTGCTGGTAGCCGCCCTTGCGCTGGCGCCGGTGCTGTTCAAGGATAAGCTAAAAGCCGCCCTCGACAAACAACTCGCCCAAAAGCTTGCGGCGCGGGTAGAGTACCAGCCCGAAAACGTGAGCGTGAGCCTGTTGCGCACTTTCCCCGACATGGCACTGAGCGTGGAGCAGCTGCGCATCATCGGGCAGGACTCGTTTGCGCGCGACACCTTGGCTTACCTGCCGCGCCTCGACATTGGGCTCGATCTGATGAGCGTAATCGGCGGCGACCAGATCAAGATCAACCAGGTGAACGTAGAGCAGCCCGACATCAACGTGCACGTGCTGAAAAGCGGCCGCGCCAACTGGGATATCGTTATTCCGGACTCGGCCTTGGCCGAGCAGGGCAAGGATACGGCCGCCGTTAAGCTCACGATTAAGGGCTGGAAAATTGCCGACGGCCGCCTGCGCTACCTCGACGAGAGCCTGCCGTTTGCCATGCAGCTGCGCGGCATCGACCACTCGGGCTCGGGCGATTTTGCCGAGAACGTGTTCGATATGAAGTCGCAAACCACGGCCGAGGCCCTGACGATGAGCTACGACGGCACCACGTACCTGGAGCAAAAGCAGCTCACGGCCGACGTAACCATGGGCATGGACCTAGGCCGCATGCTGTTCACCTTCAAGGACAACCAGGTGCGGCTCAACGACTTCCCGTTCAGCTTTCAGGGTGCTATTGGCTTGCCCAACGAAACCGACATCACCTACGACCTCACCTTTAAGGCGCTCGAAACCGACTTTAAGAACATCCTGAGCCTGGTGCCGGGCACCTTCACGAAGGATTTTGACAAGATCGAAACCACCGGTAAGGTGGCCTTTGATGGCTACTTCAAAGGCGTGCAGAACGATGTACGCATGCCTGGTTACGGCGTGAACCTGCAGGTAACAAACGGCATGTTCCACTACCCCGAGTTGCCCGAAGCTGCCCGCAACATCAACGTCGATATGCAGCTGGATAACCCCTCGGGCTTCACCAACAACCTGAAGGTGAACGTGAAACGCTTCCACCTCGACCTAGGTAAGAACCCCGTCGACGGCAACGTGACCATTGACGGCCTGGAGCCCATGAAGGTGGATGGCCGCGTGAAAGCCAACATCGATCTGGCCGAAGCCACCAAGGTGTACCCCGTGCCCGATATGGTGCTGCGCGGGTTGCTGTTTGTGGATGCTACGGCCAAGGGTACCTACTCCAAAACCCAGATGCCGGTAACGCAGGCCGCCCTGCGCCTCAGCAATGGCTACGTGAAGGCCAAGCAATTTCCGGCCCCCATCCAGAACCTGACGCTGAACGGCACCGTGGTGAACACTACCGGCCAGGTAAACGACACCCGCATCGACATTCCGCAGTTCCGGATGCTGCTCGATGGCGAACCGCTGGAGGGCCGCCTAGCCGCCCAGAACATCGATAAGCCCGTGTTCGACGCCAACGTACGCGGCGTGGTCGACCTGACGAAGCTCACCAAAATCTTTCCGCTCGAGGGCATGACGGTTACGGGCCGCCTCAACGGCAACGTGGCCGCCAAAGGCAGTATGGCCGATATCGAGGCCGAACGCTACCAGAACATTGTGGCCTCGGGCACGGTGCAGGCCCAAAACGTAACCTACAAGAGCACCGATTTGCCGCAGGGCCTGCGCATTAGTCAAGCCACGGCCACGTTCAACAACGCCAACATTGTGCTGCAGAACATGACGGGCTTCGTCGGCTCGTCGGACATTGTGGCCTCGGGTACCATCAGCAACTACATGGGCTACCTGTTCACGCCCGGTCAGCCGCTGCGCGGCAACCTCACCGTGAACTCGCGCCGCTTCAACGTGAACGAGTGGATGGTGGATGAGGTAAGCGGCAAGCCTACCGCCCCGGCTACGGCGGCCGCCAAAGGCCAGGCGGCGCCGGCTGCGGCCCAGGGCGTGCTCGAAATTCCGAAGTTCTTCGATCTGAAGCTGAATGCCAACGTGGGCCAGGTGGTATACGACAACCTGAAGCTCGACAACGTGAAGGGCACCGTGGCCGTGAACGACGAAACGGTAAACCTGAACGGGCTAACCTTCAACACCCTGGGTGGGGCGTTTGCCACCACCGGCAGCTACAGCAGCAAAAACCTGCAGCACCCGCGCTTTTCGCTGGGCCTGAACATCAAGAACCTCGATTTTCAGAACGCCTTCCGGGCCTTCAACTCCGTGAAGGTGCTGCTGCCGCTGGCCTCGCAGGTAGAGGGCGTCTTCTCCACCAACTTCAACGTGAGCGGCGAAATGGGCCAGGATATGATGCCCGTGTACAGCACGCTCACCGGCAAAGGCTTGTTTGAGGTGGTGCGCGCCGCCGTGGGCAGCTCGCCGGCGCTGGCCAAAGTCAGCAACCTCACGCAGCTGCAGGAGCTGAAGCGCTTTGTGGTGGAAAACAAAGACGTGGCCGCTGAAATGCTCAACGGCAACTTCATCGTGAAGCCGTTTGATTTCACGGTTGGCCAGATCAAGACTACCGTGGGCGGATCCTCGAACGTGGCGGGCAACCTCGAGTACGTAATGGCGCTGGATGTGCCCACCGGCAAAATCGGCAACCAACTGAACGCCAAGCTTACGCAGCTCACGGGCGTGCAGGACATCAAAGGCACCGAGCGCGTAACCATGGGCCTGCGCATTGGCGGCACCATGGCTAACCCCGAGGTGCGCCTGACCACTGCCGGCGCCAAAGCTCAGGCCAAAGACCTGGCCAAGAACCTGGTGCAAAGCGTGGTGCAGAGCAAGGTAGACGATGCCAAGCTGAAGCTGGCCGCCAAGGCCCAGGTAGCCCAGGACAGCGCCCGCCGCGAGCTGGAGCGCAAGCAGCTGGAGCTGCAGGCCAAAGCACAGCAAGAGGTGGAGAAGAAACGCCTCGAAGCCGAAGCCAAGCTGAAAGCCAAAGCCACCCAAGGCCTCGACAACCTGCTGAACCGCCGCAAGAAGCCGGCACAGCCCACCCAGCCGGCGCCTACCGCGCCCACTGAGGCGGCGCCGCCCACCGAAGCGCCGCAACCTGCTCCCACCAAAACCGATACCACCACCGCGGGGCGCAACTAAGTTGCAATGTTCCTAGGTACCGGCCCGCCGATCAGCATCGGCGGGCCGGTTTGTTTTGGTCCGATTATGGCTGTGAACTTTTTGCGGGTAACTTGTAACCAGCATCGGTGACGACAGGGTTGTTTATAGCCGAAATAGTATATTTCAAGCTGTGTACCCTTTCTAAACTTCGCTCGTATTAGGCCCGCTTGCACTTTTCTCTGCCTCCTTTTTCTCCACCAATGAAAAAATCATTCCTCGCTCCGCTGGCCCTGATGGGCGCCCTGGCCCTAGGTGGCTGCGGCAAAGACAACGATTCGAAGTCGGCCAAATTGCAGATTCGCATGACCGACGCCCCCGGCGACTTCCGGGCCGTGAACCTCGATTTGCGCCAGATTGAGGTGCACCTCAAAGACGAAGGCAACCCCGACGGCTGGCAGAACCTGCCCTTCACGGCGCAAAGCATCAACATCCTCGACTACGTGAACGGCAAATCGGCGCTGCTCGTGGATACCGACTTCGAGCCCGGCGACATCAAGGAAATTCGCCTGGTTCTCGGCCCGAACAACACCGTAACCACCCGCACCGGCACCTTCGCCCTGAAAACCCCGAGCGGCCAAACCTCGGGCGTGAAGCTGAAGCTGCAGAACGTGAACCTGAAGGAGCGCGAAACCTACCAGCTGCTCCTCGATTTCGACGTGGCCAAATCCATTGTGGAGCGCGGCACCGGCTCCGACCGCTACCTGCTGAAGCCCGTGATTCGGGTAGTAGCCCAAAACCTGAACGGCATGCTGCGCGGCACGGCTTCGCCTTCGGCGGCCCTGCCGCAGGTACTGGCCATTCGCCAGAGCATCACGGTGCCCGATACGTTCAGCACCCAAGCCGATGCCACGGGTAGCTTCCAGCTAATGAGCTTGCCGGCCGGCACCTACACCGTGAAGCTGTTCCCGACCACCACGGCCCCCAGCGGCCAGGCCGCTTACAAAGAAGTAACGCGCACTGGCGTAACCGTAACCAATAACGCTACCACCGACCTGGGCACCATCGCGGTGCAGTAGTGGCGGCTGCTTGCCAATGCCAAAAGCCCGTCCGGTACCATTGCCGGACGGGCTTTTGTTGTTTCTGAAGCGGAGCTCAGTGGTTTACGGGTACCTCGATGAGCAAGAACTGGCTTTCGGTGGTGCACTCGATGGCGAGGCTGTCCGTCTCCCAAATACCTAGGGCCTCGCGTTTGGGCAGCGGCTCGCCGGCTACGCGCAGTTCTCCCTCAATCACGAACAAGAACAAGCACTTATTCAGCGGGTTGAGCGAGTACGTGAGGGCTTGGCCGGCGTCAAAGTAACCCAGGCTCAGCTTGGCGTTCTGGTTGATCCAGCAATGCGCCTGGCCCTCTTCGTTCGAGACGATGGTGGTCAGCCGGTTGCGGCGCTGCTCGCGCGGAAACTGCCGCCGCTGGTAGCGCGGGCTGATGTTCTGCAGCTTGGGCTCGATCCAGATTTGCAGGAAGTTCACCTCGTCGTCGCCCACGTTGTGCTCCTCGTGGCGCAGGCCCGCGCCGGCGCTCATAATCTGCACCCAATCCTGCTCCACCACTTCTTTGTACCCTAGGTTGTCGAGGTGGTTCATGCGGCCGGCCAGCATCACCGAAATGATTTCCATGTTCTGGTGCGGGTGAATGCCGAAGCCGTTGCCGGGCTTCACGAAGTCGTCGTTGAACACGCGCAACAGCCCGAAGCCGGCCCGCACGGGGTTGGCGTAGGAGCTAAAGCTGAAGGTGAAGTTGCTTTGCAGCCAACCTATGTCTTTCAGGCCGCGCTCGGCGGCGGCAAAGCGTTGGGTTTTCATCGGGGCAGAACAGATGAGGGGTGGAAAGTATCAGCAGAAATCAGGACCTGGGCAGATTGTTTTCGAACACAAACTCCTCCAAGGGTTTGCGGCTGCGGGCGGCCAGCTCGCGCGAGCGGAACGGCTCCTCCAATTGCTCGGCCGGCCCGGCATACCCTAGGGCCAGCACGGTTACGGGCTCCAGCTCGTCGGGCAGCTGATACGCCTCGCGCGTTTGGGCCACATCGAACCCGCCCATGGGGTGCCCATGGATGCCCAGCTCGCCGGCTTGCAGCAGCAAGTTGGCGGTGGCCATGCCCGTATCGTGCAGGTAGTGGCGGTTGAGCTGGCCGTTCTGGGCAAAGGCTTTGTGCGCCAGCACCAGCACCAGCACGGCCGCGTTTTTGGCCCACGGCTGGTTGCCGGGCAGCAAGCAGCTCCACAGTTTCTGAAACGCCTCGGTTTGCTCGCGGTGCGCGTACACAAAGCGCCAGGGCTGCTCGTTCATGGCGCTGGGCGCCCACGCCGCGGCCTCAAACAAGGTGCGCAGGGTTTCGTCGTCGATGGGTTGGTTGGAAAACGAACGGGCGCTCCAGCGGTGCTTAATGAAATCGGCTACCGGGTACTTGGTTTGGGCGTGTTTTACGGACATAAGCTCGGCGTGAATCGGAAGGAGAGTACAGCCACGGCCCCGCCTAGGTGGCATGGGCACGGGCTTAGTGAGGCAGCTAAGCCAGCTGCTGCAGCAGGGCCCGCAACTCCTGCTGGGTGCTTTGGGTGCGGTCTTTGGCGTACCAGCCGTGCAACTGCGTGGCAAATTCCTCGAAGGGCAGCTGCTGCTCTTTCAGGCGCTGAAACATTTCCTGCGCCGGGGCCGGGCGCGGGCCCCAGGTGGCCACTTCGGTAAGCGTATCGCCTTGCAGCACAATGAGCTTCGGGATGGAACGCCCGCCGTTGGTGAGGTAGCGGTCCATCAGGTCCAGGTTTTCGTCGCGTAGCAAGTAGGCCGATTTCAGCTTCTGGTGGCTGGCGCGCACCACGGCCTCGAACACGGGCACAATCTGGGCGGCGTCGCCGCACCAGCCTTCGGTTAGCACCAGCCACACGTAGCGGCCCTGCAGCCGGTCGAGCTCGGCCTGCAGCTCGGGCTGCACCACCACCGTTTTGTCGATGCGCGACATGCGCTGCTCGTTCAGGCGGGCATACTTCAGCAAGTCCCCCGATTGGTTGGGGCCCGTGGTGCGGCCTTGGGCCAGCAAATCGTCGATGAGTTGGCGGTACGATTCGTAGGTATAGGCGTTGGCGAGGCGCTCGGGCGCCAGCACCGGCGCCGAGGCAGTGCTATTTTCCGACATGGTTTTGGGCTGATAGGGTGAAGGAGCAATAAAAAACCCTTCCTGGGCGGAAGGGTTTTGAAACGCAGGGAGCGGCCCCCTAGGTTACGCGGCTTAGGCCTGGCCGGCCAGCTCGCGGCAATAGGTAATAAAATCGGTGTTGATGGGCTCTAACCCGTTCTGGCGCAAATCGGTAGCTACTTGCGCGCGGTGGTAGTTGGCGTGCACACACACGTGCGTCAGGATATCCGACACCTGGCTGTCGTAGGCGTTGCCCAGCGAGTTGGCGTAGCTGATCATGCGCGTCATCTCGGCATCGTCGGCATCCTGCATGTATTGGTGCAGCGAGGGCGAGGTTTGCTGGTGCAGCTTGTGCAGGCCTTGCAAATCGTGCTCCTGCCACACCTTCACGGGGCTTTGGGTGCCGGTAAGGCGGGCCAGCCAAATGGCCTGGGCGTTCAGTACGTGGCTAAACAGGCGAAGGGCGCGCTCGGGTAGCGGTTGGCCGTTGGCTACAATGCCATCGAGGTGGCTGAGCAGTTTGCCATTGGCCCACACGTTGTAGGCGCCGAGCTTTTCGATCGTGTTAATCATTGTCAGTAGGTGGTACTAGGTATTCAGTAGTAAGACGGCGCTTCACTGCTGATTACGCAGGTTCTTGATTAGCGTAGCCGTCATGCGCTGAATGGCATTCAGGCGTTGCTCCATTACGTTGTATTGTTGGGAGGTGAGGTAGTTTAAGCGTTGAGCAATGATGAGTTGCGTAGGCACTTCGGAGCAGGAGCCGCTGGCAATGCCCAGGAAATGCACGAATTCCCCGTTTGGTATCCGGCCAGCACCTTCGGCTATGTTCGACGGAATAGAAACGGCGGCGCGGGTTAGCTGACTGCTGAGGTTGAACCTCTCTTCCGGCGGAAATTGCCGTGTGGCCGCGTATACCTGCACTACCAGTTCAATAGCCTCCTGCCACACGCGCAGCTTCCGGAAGTCGTGCATGGGGGTCTGGTACTGGGTAGTTAGTACTGAGTACTCGGCACCAAATACCCTGTACTAACTACCAACTACTTCCTCGGGTCCTGCCACACCAATTGTTCGTTGGTGCGGGTCTTCTCAAAATCGGGGCAGCGGCCGTCGCCGCGGCCGGTAATGCCGCCATCGGGGCTGCACAAAACGTTGCCTTTGGCATCGTAGAGCGTGGTAAACTGGTCGCAGCAGGGTGCCGATTCGTAGTACACCGTCTGGCCGTTGTACTGGTAGCTCAGGATGCGGATGGGCGGGTTCTCGGGCTTGGCTGCCAGGTACTTGCTGATTTTGTTGTCCAGCCACGTGGGGCGGTTGCGCTTGTCGAAGGGAATCTGACCGCCGTCGGGCACGGGAATGGTGGTTGGCGTGGTAGTAGGTGCGGGCGTCGAGGCGTTGCCCGTGGCCCTGGGCTCCGAGGTATCGGTGGGCGTGGTCAGGTCGACGCGGCGGGCGCACGAGCCGCTCAGCAGCACGGCACCTAGGGCAAAAGCAGCAATACAGCGCATAGGCTTTTTCGAGGGAAGGCGGCAAATCTACAACTTGCCCCGGCGTTGCCAGACGGGCTTACGTACTTTTCCCTTACGCAATCAGCGCCGCCATGGCTACTCCCGATTCCGACCGCCGCCTGAGCAAGTTTCTGTCGTTGGTGCTGCGCCACCAGCCGCAGCTTATCGGCCTCCGGCTCGATGACGCCGGCTGGGCCGATGTAGCAGAACTGCTGGAGCGCTTGCAGCAGCACGGTCGTGGCGTCAGTCGGGCTACCCTACAAGCCGTGGTGGACCACAACGACAAGCAGCGTTTTGCCTTCAGCCCCGATGGGCAGCGCATTCGGGCCAACCAAGGCCATTCCGTTGCCATCGAGCTAGGTTATCAGCCGCAAATGCCACCCGCGCTGCTGTACCACGGCACGGCCGAGCGCAACCTGGCCAGCATTCGGGAGCACGGCCTGCTCCGGCAAAAGCGCCACCACGTGCATCTTTCGGCTGATGTGGCTACCGCCCGCAGCGTGGGCCAGCGCTACGGCCGGCCCGTGGTACTGGCCATTGCCGCCAGGCAGATGCACGACCTAGGGCACCCGTTCTATCAATCCGGAAACGGCGTGTGGCTGACGGATAGCGTACCGCCGCAGTTTATCCTAGGTGCCGCCGAGTAGCTACAGCAGCGGCAGCAGCTTGGCCCATAGCGGCGGGCCAAACACCAGCAAACCCACCACCACCGCGGCCACCGAGGCCAACAGCACGGCGCCCGCGGCAACGTCTTTGGCGCGGCCGGCCAGCACATGAAACTCGGGCGACACCAAATCGACGATGCTTTCCACGGCGGTGTTCAACAGCTCGGCCGTCCAGACGGCGCCAATGGCCAGCGCCAGCAAGGCCCAGTCGTACCTAGGCACTTGCAGCCACGCACCTAGGGCAACGGCTGCCACCGTGGCCAGGGCATGAAAGCGAAGGTGCGGTTCCGATTTCAGCGCTTCGCCAATGCCCTGCAAGGCGTAGCCAAACGAGGCTACCTCGTGGCGCCAACGGCGGCGGGGCCGGCTTGGGGGCTTAGCCACGGCCGTCGTACTCGCGAAATACCGACTGGCGCAGCTTATCCCACTCCGAGCGCAAGATGCTGAAATACACCGAGTCGCGGCGCGAGCCATCGGGCAGGGCCATGTGGCTGCGCAATATGCCCTCCTGTACGGCTCCCATGCGCCGCATGGCTTCCTGCGACTGGTGGTTGCGTAGGTCGGTTTTCAGCTCTACCCGTTCGCAGCCCAGCTCGCCAAAGGCGTACTTCAGCAGCAAGTGCTTGGCCGCCCGGTTTACGCCCGTGCGCTGAAACTCCTTACCCAGCCACGTCCACCCGATTTCGAGGCGGCCATCGGGCATGGCAAAGCTGCCGTAGCTGGTGCTGCCCGCCAGGCGCCCGGTTTCCAGGTCGATGATGGCGAAGGGGTAGCGCTTGCCTTGTTGCCGGTCCTTCAGCGTTTGCGCCAGGTAGGCGGCCAGGGCCATGTTGTCGCGCGGCGCCGATATGGTTTGGTAGCGCCAGATATCGGCGTCGAAGGCAATCTGCTTTAGCGCATCGAAGTCCGAGGCTTCGAGCGGCCGCAGCCGTACGCGGCTATTCTCGAGCGTGATGCAACGCGAACAATCCATGGGCAGGAGCAATCAGGAGGATGCGAGTTGCCGGCGGCCTGCAGCAACGCTAGGTGAGAATACAAAGAAACGAGCTTGGGCAAGAAAAAACGGACCTCACCGCAGCAAGGTCCGTTTGGGGGTAGCTATTAGCTGACAGCTGTTAGCTATCAGGCTTTTTGGCTTAGGGCTGATGCCTGTAAGCTAACAGCTAACAGCCAAAAGCTAACAGCTCCATTAAGCTACCGTGCCTTCTTGCAGGCGCTCGGCGCTTTCGGCAATGCGCAGCTGCTCCACGAAGTCGTCGATGTTGCCATCCATCACCGATACCAGGTTGTACACCGTGTAGCCGATGCGGTGGTCGGTAACGCGGCCTTGCGGGTAATTGTAGGTGCGGATTTTATCCGAACGGTCGCCGCCGCCGATCATGCTCTTGCGCTGGGCGCCTTCGGCTTCGTTCTTCTTGGCCAGCTCCATTTCGTACACGCGCGAGCGAAGTACCTGCAGGGCCTTGTCGAAGTTCTTCATCTGCGACTTCTGGTCCTGGCACTGGGCCACCAGGCCGGTGGGCAAGTGCGTGAGGCGCACGGCCGAGTACGTGGTGTTTACCGACTGACCACCGGGGCCCGAGGCGCAGAACAAGTCCTTGCGGATGTCGTTCATGTTCAGCTCGATGTCGAACTCCTCAGCCTCGGGCAGCACCACAATAGACGCTACCGAGGTATGGATGCGGCCCTGGGTTTCGGTGGCCGGCACGCGCTGCACGCGGTGCACGCCCGATTCGAACTTCAGCTTGCCGTACACGTCTTCGCCGCGCACCGCCACAATAATTTCTTTGTAGCCGCCCGCGGTGCCTTCCATCGCGTCGATGAGCTCCATCTTCCAGCCCTGCTTTTCGGCAAAGCGCATGTACATGCGCTGCAAGTCGCCGGCAAACAGCGCGGCTTCGTCGCCGCCGGCCCCGGCCCGGATTTCCATGATGACGTCCTTGGAATCGTTCGGATCCTTCGGAATCAGCAGGTCTTTGATGACGGCTTCGAGGCGTTCCTGCTCGGGCAGCAGCATATCCAGCTCCTCTTTTGCCATCTGGCGGAAGTCCTGGTCCTTCTCCGTGGCAATTACTTCGCGGGCGCCTTCGATGTTCGAGAGTACGCTCTGGTAAGCTTTGTACTCCGTTACAATCTTGTTGAGGTCTTTGTATTCTTTGTTGAGGGCCTTATAGCGCTTCATGTCGCTCATGACCTCGGGGTCCAGCAGTTGCTGGCTCACGTCGTTGAAGCGCTGGTTGATAGCCTCTAATTTGTCGAGCATCGGTCGTTGGGGTCCGAATTTGGGCGGTACTTTTGCAAAGGTACAAAACCCGTCGGGCCCGGGAGTGGTTCCGGCAGTGTTGTCGTTTTGCTATATGCGCCGAAGCCTATCCCTACTGGCCCTGTTGCCCCTGCTGGCTGCCTGCCGCCCCGACCAGGTTGAGCACCTAGAGAACACCAAGGAAATTGCCCGCGAGGTCGAGAACTTTCAGCCCAAGCGCATCAAGCCCGAGCAATTGCTGCAGGCGGCGCGCTGGGCCTCCGACTCGCTTACCCGCACCGCCGACCGTGGCTGGCGTGCCCAACTTACCGAGCGCCTCAACGCCGGTGGCGTGGCCGCCGCGCATCCCTTTTGCCAGCCCGAGCGCTTACCGGCCGTGTTGGCGCTGGCCCGCGAGCTGGAGGCGCAGCCCCACCGCGAGCTGCTGCCGCCCCGGCCCATTTCCGAGGCCGACTCGCTGCGCGCCCAGCGCCCCGGCCAGGATAAGTTTCTGGTGGAAAGCCCCTTGGTGCTGATGCCCAACGATATGTGCCTGCGCTGCCACGGGCAAGTAGGCACCGATGTAGCCACCGCCGATGCTCAGCTTTTGGCCGATACCTACCCCGGCAAGCAGCTCACGGGCTACGTGGCCGGGCAACTGATCGGCCGCTGGAGCATCCCGATGACGCGCAAGGGCGTGGCCGAGTTCTACACCCAGAAAACCCGCAAAATCCCGAAGCGCCGCCGCTTGTGGTAAGCCGTAGCGCACTGTAGCGCGTGCTTTGGCTACGCCGACCTACGGTTGTAGTCCGCGTCCACAGATAGTAACTTCAATCGTTGCGTGTTGCGCGGTCTGGCGCGATGTAGCGCGGGCTTCAGCCCGCGTTGGCGTGAACGAAATCGTTTGGGCGCTTGCCATTCAACCGTAGTTGTTCCATCAAACGCGGGCTGAAGCCCGCGCTACATCCCTAGGTCAGGAGTTACTAACGGGGAATGCGGACTACTGCGGGCCCAACCTTCCGGCCAGTTTCGCAGTTTGGGCAGGGTATGAATGCTGAAGCTCCCTCCTCTCCGGCTGCTCCGAAGCCCGTAATCATTGTTGGCGGCGGCATGGCCGGCCTTACGTGCGCCTGCTACCTGCACCGCGCCGGCCTGCCGGTGCTGCTGCTCGAAGCCTCCGATGCCGTGGGTGGCCGCGTGCGCACCGACGTCACGCCCGATGGCTTCCGGCTCGACCACGGCTTCCAGATCCTGCTCACCAAATACCCCGAGGTGCAGCGCCTGCTAGACTACGGCGCGCTGCAGCTGAAAACCTTTACCTCCGGGGCCGTTATCCGGCTGCCTTACGGGCAGGAAATTACCCTGCGCAACCCGCTGCGGCAGCCGGTGCGCGGGCTGGCTTCCATTGCGGCTCCCATTGGTACCCTGGCTGATAAACTGCGCCTGGTAAGCCTGGCGCAGCACGTAAGCCGGCGCAGCAACGAGGAGCTGCTGGCGCGCCCCTCCACCGATACGCTCACGTTTTTGCGGCGCTACGGCTGGAGCGAGCAAATCATCGAATCCTTCTTCCGGCCGTTTTTCGGGGGCGTGTACCTTGATCGGGAACTGACCACGGCCAGCAACTTCTTCGAGTTCGTGTTCAAGCAGTTTGTGGAGGGCGACGCCGCCCTGCCCGCCCGCGGCATCCAGGAAATACCCAGGCAACTGGCCGCCCGGCTCCCGGCCGAAAGCGTGGTGCTGCACGCCCGCGTAGCCGCCCTCGACGGCGGACCTAGGGTGCAGCTCACCGACGGCCGCAGCTACGAAGGCAGCGCCGTGGTGTTGGCCACCAATGGCCCCGCCCTGCGCAAGCTGGTACCTGCCCTAGGTGCCCACGAGCCCACCAAAGCGCGCCGCACCACCTGTACGTACTTTGCCGCCGAAGGCCGCTCGCCTGGCCGCGCCGACGGCCTGCTGCGCCTGAACGCTGCCCCCAACCCGTTGGCGCAAAACGTGGCATTCCTGAGCGATGTGGCGCAGGAGTACGCCCCGGTAGGGCAAACATTGGTGTCGGTGAGTACGCACGGCCACCACGGCCTCGCCGACGACGACCTGGCCCACCGCCTGCGCGAGGAGCTGATGGCGTGGTTTGGCCCGGCTGCCGGCAAGTGGCGGCGCCTAGGTACCTACCACCTCGAGCAGGCCCTGCCCGCGTACGAAGCCGGGCAGCCGGCGCGCCAGCCGCTGCAGCTGGCCGAGGGCCTGTACCGTTGCGGCGACTGGGCCTCGTACCCCTCGCTGAACGGCGCTATGGCAACCGGCCGCGAGGTGGCCGAAGTCATTATTGCGCAGCGGCAAGGCTAGGCCTTAGGTGCAACGGCGCTGATCGGCACCTAGTCAGCGGGCAAGCGGCCTAGCCGGTTTGGGGTGGGTTGCGTACTTACTGCACATCCACCTCTTGCCGTATTTTATGCTTGGTGTCGTGACGGAGTTCGAACGCGCACTGGATTTGCTGTATAACAAGCTGCTGGTTTGGTTTCGGCAGCTGGTTGTAATGCTGCCCAACCTGCTGATAGCCGCGCTGCTGCTGGCGCTTACCTTTCTGGTTGCCCGCCTTGTGCAGCGCGCCACCCAACGGCTGTTGCCCAGGTTTTCGGCCAGCGCTACGCTCAACAGCCTCACAGGCACGCTGGCCTACATGGCCACGCTGCTGGTAGGCGTGTTTTTCGTGCTGGAGGTGCTCAACCTGCAGAAAACCGTAACCTCGCTGCTGGCCGGCGTGGGTATTCTGGGTTTGGCCCTGGGTTTCGCGTTTCAGGACATAGCGGCCAATTTCATCAGCGGCATCATCATCGCCTTGCAGCGGCCTTTTAATGTGGGCGACGTGGTGGAGTCGAACACGTTTTTCGGGTATGTGGAGCGCATCAGCCTGCGCACCACCGATATCCGCCAAACCACCGGCGAGCTGGTGCGCGTGCCCAACCGCAAGGTGTTCGAGAACCCGCTCATCAACTTCACCGAAAACACCATGCGCCGCATCGACCTCGACTGCATTGTGGCCTACGGCTCCAATCTGCGGCAGGTGCAAACCGTGGTGCGCGAAGCCGTGGCTACCGTGCCGCACGTGATTGAAGGCCGACCCATCGAGGTGATGTTCAGCAGCTTCGCCGACCGCGGCATCACGTTTGAGGTGCGCTTTTGGGTGCCCTACCGCCGGCAGGTCGACTACATCGGGGCGCGCAGCGAGGCCATTCTGCGCATCAACGAAGCCTTCAACGCCCACCGCATCGAAATACCCTTGCCGCGCCAAATGGTGTACATGCAACCCGCCGACGACAACAGCCCCGCGCAACCGGGCGGCCTAGGTACCGCCACGGCTGCGCGGGGCAATGGGCTGGCCTGAGGTAAGCACCGCCCTCGGGTTAGTACACCCAGGGGTACAAATCGGGCGGCACGTGCTCGTCGGCGGAGGTGGGCAGCGGGTGCAGCGCCCTGGTTTCGTCGATGTACAGGAAGGCATCGTAGCGCTCGGGCACTACCGTGGGCACGTAGTTGCCGAACCGTTCGCGCTCGGGCCGGTACACCACGCCAATGGCGCGGTGGTTCAGGTGGTCCATCAGGGCATCGTGGTGGCGCAGCTCGTTGGAGAACAGCAGAGCATTTTGGCCGATGTCGGTGTGCAGCAAGGCTTCCCAGGAGTTGTTGCGCGCTTCGGGCACAGGCATCTTCTCGAAGGGAGCACCCCAACTTTTGCCGGCAATTACCGAGCCCTGGTACGAGCCAAATCCCACGATGAACACGTTTTCGCGGCCGAGCTCCTGGCGGGCCAACTGGCCTACGTTCACCATGCCATCGGCCACCATATCGGTGTAGCGGGCGTCACCTACGTGGGTGTTGTGTTCCCACACAATGGCTTTGCTATCGGGGCCGTGCAAATCGAGCAGGCGCTGCAGGGTTTCCATCATATGGTGGTCGCGCACGTTCCACGACGAGCCCCCGCCGCGCAGCATGGCTTTGTAGTAGCGTTCGGCATTTACGGCTACCAAGGCGTTCTGCTCGGTGGCAAAGTCCATTTCCTTTTCCAGGCCGTCGGTGCCGGTGGTGGGCGTGCGGCGTTGCAGGGCGCGCAGCATCGTCAGCACTTCGTCTTCGCAGTCTTCGCTCACAAAGGCCACGGCTTCGGCGTACTCCTGCGGGTCGGCGCTGTACGGCTCAAAGCACTTGTAAGCGCGTTGGGCGGCTTGGGCTGCGGCCTCGCCCTTGCGGCCGGCGTACTGCATAATCTGCTCCAACGATTCCCACAACGAGTACACATCGAGCCCGTAAAAGCCCGCCTTTTTGCCCGTGGGCCGCTGCGCATTGTGCTGGCGCAGCCAATCCACCAAGTGCGCAATTTCCCAGTTGCCCCACATCCAGGTGGGCCAGCGGTTAAAAGTTTGCAGCAGCTTGGCGCTGGGTTGGCCATCGGGTTGTTGCTTCACGGCCAGGTTCACCTCGAAGCAGTCGGGCCAGTCGCCCTCCACGGCGATGAAATTGAAGCCTTTCTCCTGAATCAGGCGCTTGCTCAGGGCTGCGCGCCAGGTGTAGTACTCGTGGGTGCCGTGCGAGGCCTCGCCCAGCAGCACCACGCGCGCATCGCCAATGGCCTCAATAAGTGGGTCGAGGTCGGCGGCGGAGCGCAGCGGATGATGCGGAATGCTTGTTTTCATGGCCAGCTTAGGGGGAAGGATGAAAAACGGAGCGCCGCCACCAACTGCTCCCTGGGTTGTAGGGAGGCAGCTGGTGGCGGCGCGGCAATAGGTATACGGGCTAGGGCTTACTTGTGTGCCTTGTCGAGGTTTTTTCCTAGGTCTTCAACTTTGCGCAGGAAGTCGTCAACGTCAACGTCGGCGTAGGTGCCGAAGGCGTTCGAGATGGTGCCGCGTACGCCGTCGTTGGTTTCAATAGCATACAGAATCGACATATCATCGGGGTTGCTTTCGCCCTCGAAACGGTAAAAATCGACGATGGTCACTTCATCGGGACCATACGACTTGTTGTTGTCGGAGCCGATAACGCACAAACGACCGTCTTGCACGTTGAAATCGGAGGTAAAGCCGTCTTCGGTCAGCTTGCGTTCGACGTTGACAAGGGCGCGTTCTTCTTCTTTGTCTTGCATAGCGCAGGGGGTGCTTGGTGTGGATGGATTGAGAGAAGGAACACGAAGCGGCCGGAAACACGCCGCCCCGCCCGGGCTATACGCAGCCATGGGCGGGGCGGGTTATATGCCAGAAGCGAAATGCTTGACTAGGCGGGTTGTTGCTTTTGCTGCTGAGCTTTTTCGATGGTGCGCTGCAGGGCATCGACGTTGATGGTGCCGCACGCGCCGCCGCAGCCTTTGGGGCAGGCGCCCTCCGCTTTGGCAAACAAGCTCTGCCACAGGCGGCGCCCCACGTAAAAGGCAGCACCTAGAAAAAGCGCCAGAATGATGAGTTCCTGAATCAGCATAACGCCTGCAAAACTAGCGAGATGGGTAAAAAGTTGCGCGTTAACATTCCCTCCTCGGCTGCGGAGGGAATGTTGCTGCTTTAGCAGCGACGGGAGTGGTTGCGTCGTTGCTGATGTTGTTTCCCTAGGGAGTTACTGCCTTCACGTCAGCAACGATTATCAACCACCCCAGCGGCGAGTAAACTCGTCGCGTCCCCTCCTCAGCTGAGGAGAGGAGTCTGTTATTCTTCTAGGCTACTGCCAGTGCTCGGCTATTACCTCCTGCATTTCGCGGTGTACGTGGCCGTTGGTAGCCAGAATCTCGCGGTTAAAAATTGGGTCTCCATCAATCAGAAATTGCGTTACCTGCCCGCCGGCTTCGCGCACGAGCAAAATGCCGGCGGCTACATCGTAGGAGTTGATGTTGAACTCAAAATAGCCCTCGAAGCGTCCAGCCGCCACCCACGCCAAATCGACGGCCGCCGAGCCCACGCGGCGTACGCCGTTGGTGCGGCGCATAAACTCCTTGAGGATGGGCAAGTAGGTATCGATGCGGTTGAAGTTGCTGTACGGGAAGCCCGTGGCCACCAACGAATGGTTCAGATCGGGCGCCGATGACACCCGAATGGGCGTATCGTTGCAGAAGGCGCCGCCGCCCCGCACCGCCCGGAAGCATTCGTCGAGGTTTACTTCGTATACCACGCCAACGGCCAGCTCCTGGCCGTGCAGCAGCGCGATGCTTACGGAGTAGCACGGCAAGCCGTGGATGAAATTGGTGGTGCCATCGAGCGGATCGATAATCCAGGTGAACTCCTGGCGGGTGGCTTCGCCGGCGGTGCCTTCTTCGGTGATAAAGCCGGCTTCGGGCAGCAGCTCGCGCAACCCAGCCACTACCATCCGTTCCGATTCCTCATCCACGTACGATACCAGGTTGTGCACGCCCTTGTTCTCCACGCGGCCACGGTCGAAGTTGGCCGCTTCCTGGCGGATGAACTGACCCGCACGGCGGGCTACATCGGCTACTTGCAGGCTGAGTTGGTTGAAATCGGGAGTCATGGAATATGGAACAAGTTGAACGAAACTCCCCTCCTCAGATGAGGAGGGGTGCCCGAAGGGCGGGGTGGTTGATGGTTGTGCGAACGATACCACCTAGGGCGTCATGCTGAGCGCAGCCGAAGCATCTCTCCCGCTTCGTTGAGGTTGGTGTCTGGCGAAGCGGTAGAGATGCTTCGACTGCGCTCAGCATGACGTTCATGTTAGTGGTTTTACTATCCGACGCGGGGTCAACCACCCCAGCGTCAGCCTGTAGCTGCCGCATTCCCTCCTCATCCAAGGAGGGGAGCTTGTCGTGCTTACTTCACAAAGCGCCGAACCACCACAAAGGCCAGCAGCAGCACGGCCACGGCCTGCACGGCATGGCCCAACAGCTCGCCGTGGCGGGTGTAAAAGGTAAGCTCGTCGTTGAGGTGCACGGTGTAGCGGCTCACGGCGGGCACCCACCAGCCGGTTTGCTGCACAATGTCGCCGCGCTGGTTGATGAAGCCCGAAATGCCGGTGTTGGCCGAGCGGGCAATGTCGCGGCGGGTTTCGATGGCGCGCAGGCGGCCGTAGGTAAGGTGCTGCTTGTAGCCGGGCGAGTCGCTCCACCAGCCGTCGTTGGTGATGATGCCGATGAGTGTGGCCCCGCGGCGCACGTACTCGCTCACGTAATCGGAGTACACCGATTCGTAGCAGATTACCGGCGCTACGCGCAGCGAGCTATCTGTAGCGGGGCTGAACGAGCGGAACACCGTGCGGTACTCCTGCGAGCCGTACGAGCCCACTACGCCGCCCAGGTCGATAGTACCTAGGGCTGAGTTGAGCCAGCCGGGCACCTTCTCCACGCCGGGCACTAGCTTCGATTTGTGGTACACCTGCAGTGGCCCGGTGGGGCTGCTCACGTGCAGGGCCGCATTGAACACGTCGTAGTAGCCTAGGTCGTCGCGGAAGCGGGCCGTGGGGCTAGCTACTTCCTTGGAGGCATATGAGCTGACGGAGGTGATGCCGGTAATCAAGCGTAAGCCCGGGTGCGCCGCCACGAGGCGTTGCACCCGTTGCACATCGGCCTGCTGGGCCAGCTGGTTTTCCCAGTGGGTTTCTTCCAGCGCGGTTTCGGGCCAGAGTACCAGCTTGGTTTGCGGCGTCAGGGCCGATTCGGTGAGCGACACCAGGCGCTGCAGCTGCTGATCGGCCGGAATGTAGTTGGCGCCGCCAGCAAACTTCTCCTGAAACGGATCGATGTTGGGCTGCACCACCACCACCTCGGCTGCGGGGCCTTTCTCCTGCCAGCGGGCATCAATGGCAAACGACACCAGCAGCGGCACCACCAACGCGGCAAAAGCTGCGAGCCAGGGCTTCCACCGCAAACCCAGTACCCTAGGTGCCGCAAGCTCCTGGCGCCCAAACAGCACCCAGAACACCGCCAGGTTGGCCAGCAGCACCCACAAGGAGCCGCCCAGCTGGCCGGTGTACTCGTACCACTGCACCCAGCCGGGCACCATAGCAAAGCCGTTGCCGAGCGTCAGCCAGGGCCACGAGAGGTCCCAGGTAAGGTGCAGCTGCTCGAAGGCCAGCCAGTACACCACAAACCCCAGGTAGCCCAGCGCCGGGCCCAGCCGGCGCCGCGTGTGCCAGAAGGCCAGCAGCGGCAGGCTTTGCAGCGCCGCGTTCAGGATGTTGGCCGCAATGCCGCCGCCCAGGGTGCTGTAGGCCACCCAGTAGGTGGTGAGCACATTCCAGAGCAGCAGAAACACATAGCTAAGCCACCAAAAGCGGCCGGTGCGGGCGCCTTGCGTGCGGAGCACCTGCTCGAGGCGCAGCAGCGGCACCAAGCCAACGAGCAACAGCAGCGGGGCGGGTGCCGGATGCACGGGCCAGCCCGCCCACAGCAACAAAGGCCCTAGCAGAACCAGCAGCCAGGGTTTATTCGCGAAGTCCTTGAACGACAATGACAATTTCTCCTTTAATAGCCGGACGCGCGCCAAACACCCGGGCCAGGTTGGCCAGCGTGTCGGTCACGGTCTCTTCGTACAACTTGGTTAGTTCGCGGCTTACCGAGGCGGGCCGCTCGGGGCCGAATACCTCGGCCAGCTGCTCGAGCGTTTTCACCACGCGGTGCGGCGACTCGTAGAAGATCAACGTTCGACGCTCCTCGGCAAGTTCGCGCAAGCGGGTTTGGCGCCCTTTTTTTACGGGCAAAAATCCTTCGAACGTAAACCGCTCGGCCCCGAAACCCGATTTCAGCAGCGCGGGCACAAACGCCGTGGCCCCGGGCAAGCACTCCACTTTCAGGCCCTTGGCCAGGCACTCGCGCACCAGCAAAAAGCCAGGGTCGGAGATGCCCGGCGTGCCGGCATCCGATACCAAGGCCATTCGCTCGCCTTTTTCGAGGCGCTCGAGCAGGCCCGCTACTACTTTGTGCTCGTTGTGCAGGTGGTAGCTCTGCATGGGCTTTTTCAGCCCTAGGTGCTGCAGCAGGCGGCCGCTGGTGCGGGTGTCTTCGGCCAGCACCACGTCCACCTCGCCCAGCACCCGAATGGCCCGGAGGGTGATATCCTCGAGGTTGCCAATGGGCGTGGGCACGATGGTAAGCGCGGCGGGTTCGGGCGTGTTGTCTTGCATGGGCCGGCAAAGCTAAACCACGGATTAAACGGATTTTTCGGATTGCGCGGATTTTGCGCCGATTTGCCGGCTAGCGGCCCGGTACGGAGCGTCGGCACGGCCTCCGCGAACCTCAGCGTTTCTTCTGCGGACCTCTGCAGGAACCTTCGCCTGCCCGAAATCAGCTGCCAACTACCTCGCCGCCGTACTCGGCCGCAATCTTGTCGATGGCCTCGGCCAAACGGTGGTCGCGCTTCGATACGGTGTTGCCCGCGTCGTGGGTGCGCAGCCGAAACTCCACGGTATTCCACTCGTTGGCCCACCACGGGTGGTGGTCCTGGTGTTCGGCTTCTTCGGCCACGTCGGTCATGAAGCTAAACGCCGTTTGAAAATCTTTGAAGCGGAAGGTGCAGCGCAGCGAGTTGTCTACTTCGGTCCACATAACGGTTGAGGCGGTCGGTAAAAGGGTGTGCAAGCCCGTGGGCCTTGCCAACATACACAGCTTCGGCCGAACGGCAACCCAAACCGGCCCGCCGCAGTAAACCTCCGCAAGAACCTTCTCTTCCAAAACACCGCACCTACTCCCATGGCTATAGATCCGAAAAACCGGCCGATCCGGGAAATACCGAACGATACGACCGAAGAAGAACTGAACGCGGGACACATCATTCCGGGTGCCGATCCGCCCAAAAACGAAAACGCCCGCGGCGGCTTCGGCAACCGCGACGGCAAGCAGGGCTTCGGCACTGATTCGTCGGATGGCATGACCTCGGTTTCCGTCAACGAAGACGCCGACAAGCCCGGCCACCCCGCCGACAACATGCGCTCCGACGACGAAGGCCGCCCCGTTATCCCCAACGAGGACATGCCCACGCCCGACATGCTCGACCCGCGCCGCCTGCCCGACCCGCTCAGCGAAACCGAAGGCGACACCCTGCGGGCCCGCAACGCCGACGAAGACCTGACCGACGAAGACGATTTTGACAGCGTAGACCGCCGCAACGATGCCGGCGAAGACGAATCCGGCTCCGACAACGATGCCTCGGGCAACAACGCCCGCCGCGGCGCGGCCATCGATTACAACATGAAGGCCGAAGACGCCCGCCCCGATACCAACGCCGACCTCACCGACCCCGACGCGCAGGAGTCGGGCATTGCCAAAGGGTTCTAACTCCCTGGCAGTGCCGGGCTACTGAGAACCTAGGAGTATCACGTTTAAACCTCAGAAGTCATGCCTTACAAGAGCAATAACACCAACAAGCAATCGAAAGAAAACCACGGCGACCCCGCAGGCGAAGGCCAGCCCCGCGCCGTAGGCCAATTGCCCGTTACCAACCGCGACGACGAAACCGAGGAGCGTTTGGAGCAGCTGGCCAAAGATGCGCCGCAAGCGCACCCCAACCGCAACCTCAACAAACCCGACCTGGATAAGCCCAGCTACGGCGGCGGCCACTAGCCGCCGGCCGAACGCACGGAGCCCCGGCCTTTTCGAGAAAAGGCCGGGGCTCCGTGCGTTCGGCCGGCGAGAAGGAAGAAGGAGGGATGATGAAGGAAGATGTAAAAACAAGTGAGCCGGCATACGTACTGCCCTGCGTGCACCTGCCGTGGCTGCCGGGGCGCTTGGGCACCTAGGCGCTTGGTTTATTATCCATTTTTCGTGTGCCTACCGCCACCTCATCCTTCCTCATTCTACCTTCTTCCTTACCCAAATGCGTTACGCTACCACCGATGTTCACGGCTGCCTGCGCACCTTGCGCCACTTGGTTGAGGAGCGCATCGGCCTCAGTACCTCCGACGAGCTGTACCTGCTGGGCGACTACGTAAACAAAGGCCCCGACAGCCGCGGCGTGCTCGATTACCTGATGGAGCTGCAGCGCACGGGCTACCAGGTGCAGTGCCTGCTCGGCAACCACGACGAGGAACTGCTAAAGGCTGCCCGCGAAGCGCGGCCCCTGGCGCCGTGGGCCGCGGGCCCCAAGCCCGACCAACTAACCCTAGGTAGTTTTGGCGTAACGCAGCCCCAGCACATTCAGGAGCCTTACTTGCAGTGGCTTGAGGCGCTGCCGCTTACCTTGGAGCTGCCCGATTTTGTGCTGGTGCACGCCGGCTTCGACTTTCGGCTGCCGCCCGAACGCATGCGCACCGATAGACACAGCATGCTCAACATCAAGAACTTCACCTTCGACGCCTCGCGGCTGCAGGGCAAGCGCCTGCTCCACGGCCACACCCCCACGCCCCGGCGCGAGCTGCGGCGCCGCGTAAAGCAGCGGGCCGGCGCCATCGGGCTCGATACCGGCTGCGTGTACCGCCACAACCCCGAGCTGCGGCACCTTTCGGCCCTGAACCTCGATACCTGGGAGCTGCTCAGCCAGGAGAACCTGGAAGTGCCTTACCCTATCGGGTTGCGGTAAAACTTATTGCCTTGCTGATAACGCAAGACTCTGCCAGGCCGCGTGTTACAGGCCGGCCTCGCGCAAGGCGCGCTGGGCCATGTTGCGGTGCGGCTGGGGGCCGGTTTCGGCGGCGCGCTGCAGGGCTTTTTGGGCCTGCGGCAGCTCCTGCTGCTGCCAGTGCGCCAGCCCTAGGTAAAACGTGGCCCGGCCGGCCATGGGGGAGTTGGGCATCTGGCTAACCCGCTGAAAGTAGCTTTCGGCTTGCTGGGGCTGCTCTTGGCGCAGCAGCAGCAAGCCGTTGTAAAACAAGAAGGTATCCTGACCTAGGGAGCCCGCCGGCAAGCGGCGCAGCGAGTGCAGCGCAGCCGGGTAACGCCCGCTGCGGTAGAGGTTCATGCTTTGCTCGAGCAGCGGGCGGCCTTCCGTAACGGCAGCGGGCAGGCCGGGCTCCTGCACATCAAAATCAGCCCAGGCCTTGCTTGGCGAGCTGCGCTTGGGCCAAAACACCACCAGGCAGCCGATAAGCACTGCCAGCGCCGCCGCCACTACCCCCAGGCGCACCCGTTGGCGGCGCTGCCGCCGGCTAATGCGCTGCTGCGCGGCCATGCGTTGCGCCACCCGCCGGTCCAGCGACTCGAGGCGGAGGCGCAGGGTTTCGCGGCCGGCGGCCCAGCGCAAATCGGCGGCGTACTGCTCGTAGGCCAGGCACGCCTGGCGCAATTCCCCGTCGAGCATCATCTGGGCATCGAACTCGTCTTGTTCGGCGGCCGTCATCAGGCCATCGGCCGAGCGCTCTACCTCCGTGAGGTGGGGCAGCAACTCGGCGGTGCCCACAGCGCCCTGCCGCTGCAGGGCTTCGTAGAGTTTGCGCAGCGCGTCGGATTTCTGGCGGCGGGCCACGTTGGCGTTGGGGTAGCCAAGCTTTACGGCCAGCGTTTCGAAGTTGGAGCCGTGGAAATAAAACTGCTGCAGCACCAGCTGGCTGTCGTAGGGTAGCTGGCGCATGGTGCGCAGCACCAGCACGCGGCGGTCGGCTTCGGAAGCGGGCAGGGGCAATTCGGCCGACAGCGCCGTGTTCGTTACGGTCGCTGTCAGGATTTGCCGCGCTACGCCGTAAAGGTGGGCGCGCAAATCGGTGGGCCAGCGGCTGAGGCGTCCGTCGTTGGCCTGGTCGTAGAACTCAAGCAGCACCTCGCGCAGCACCGCGTGCGCCGGCTCGGCCGTGGTGCCAAACTGGCGCCGGGCCCAGCGGCTAAAAATATCGCGCTGCTGCTCGTAAAAATCGGTGAGCGGCGTGAGGGTACCGGTACGCAACCGGGCAAGCTGTTCCGACAGAAAGTAACTCACGGGGCAAAAGGCTTCAAGCAGCAAGTAACAACAACGAACGGCAAGTAAGGCCTGTTGCTGCCGGTTCCGGGAAAACTCCGCATAACCTAGGCTACCTGCCCTAACGGCCGGGCTTGGCTTTGGTTGGCCCCCGGGCCCGAAAACCCGCCCCGGCACCTAGGCCAAGTAGTTGGGCGCAAGCCGGGGCCACGGTTGTTCGTCGGTAAGAAGCCGCGCCTTACCTTTGAAGAATGGAAACCACGACCCGCACTCTCGCTCCCGATACCGTTGTATTCGACCTGATTCGCCGCGAACAAGAGCGGCAGATGCACGGGCTGGAGCTTATCGCCTCCGAAAACTTCGTTTCGGAGCAGGTAATGCAAGCCCAGGGCTCCATCCTGACGAACAAATACGCCGAGGGCCTGCCCGGCAAGCGCTACTACGGCGGCTGCGAAATCGTCGATCAGATCGAGCAACTGGCCATCGACCGCGTAAAAGAGCTGTTTGGCGTGGAGTGGGCCAACGTGCAGCCCCACTCGGGCGCGCAGGCCAACGCCGCCGTTATGCTGGGCATTCTGAAGCCCGGCGACAAAATTCTGGGTTTCGACCTCTCGCACGGCGGCCACCTCACGCACGGCTCGCCGGTAAACTTCTCGGGCAAGCTCTACCAGCCTTCGTTCTACGGCGTGGAGCCCGAAACCGGCCTCATCGACTGGGAAAAAGTAAAGGAAACCGCCCGCCGCGAGCAGCCCAAGCTCATCATCTGCGGGGCCTCGGCCTACTCGCGCGACTGGAATTACCAAGCCCTGCGCGAAGCCGCCGACGAGGTAGGCGCCTTGCTGCTGGCTGATATTTCGCACCCCTCGGGTCTCATTGCCAAGGGTTTGCTGAACTCGCCCTTCGAGCATTGCCACATCGTAACCACCACCACGCACAAAACCCTGCGCGGCCCGCGCGGCGGCCTCATCATGCTGGGCCGCGACTTCGAGAACCCCCTAGGTCTGAAAACCCCGAAGGGCGAAATCCGCTCGATGTCGTCGGTGCTCGACGGGGCGGTGTTCCCCGGCACGCAGGGCGGCCCCTTGGAGCACGTAATCGGTGCCAAAGCCGTTGCCTTCGGCGAAGCCCTCAGCGACGCCTACGGCGAGTACGCGCAGCAGGTAATCCGCAACGCGCAGGCCCTGGCCAACGCTTTTACCGAGCGCGGCTACCAGATTATTTCGGGCGGTACCGATAACCACCTGATGCTGATTGACCTGCGCAGCAAAGGCCTGACGGGCAAGCTGGCCGAGAACACGCTCATCAAGGCCGACATCACCATCAACAAAAACATGGTGCCCTTCGACGACAAGTCGCCGTTCGTTACCTCGGGCATGCGCATCGGCTCGGCTGCCGTAACTACCCGCGGCCTGCGCGAAGCCGACATGGCCCGCATCGTCGACTTTATCGATCAGGTGCTGATGAACCACGACAACGACACCCGCATCGGCCAGGTGCGCCAGCAGGTAAACGCCATGATGCGCGACCTGCCGCTCTTTTCAGTTTAAGAGTATAGGAGTTTGGGAGTTTAAGAGTTGGGTGCGAATCCGGCTCAGCAACTGAACGCGTAGTTACCGTGTGGCCCATTTCGGTTTGGTCAAACTCCTAAACTCATTACCTCAAAAACTCACCAACTCTTTGCAGTCTCCGACCCAAAAATTTCAGCAAAACCGTGCGGCCGCCGAAGGGGGCGAGATGTCCTTCATCGACCACCTGGAGGCGCTCCGCTGGCACATTATTCGTGCGGCTATTGCGGTACTGGTGTTTGCGCTTGCGGCCTTTCTGGCCAAGGATTTTCTTTTTCACGATCTGATCCTGGGCCCGTCGCGCTCCGATTTCTGGACGTACCGCATGTTCTGCAAGCTGGGGCAAATGCTTAATGCCCCAGCCTTGTGTATGGACAAGGTGGGTTTCGTGATTCAGAACCGCCAGATGAGCGGCCAGTTGACCATGCACATCAGCACCTCGTTTATCGTCGGGTTGGTGCTGGGCTTTCCGTACCTGTTCTGGGAGCTGTGGCGCTTTATCAGCCCCGGCCTGTACCCCCACGAGCGGGCCAACTCGCGCGGGGCGGTGTTCTTCGTTTCCATCCTGTTCATCTTCGGGTTGTTGTTCGGCTACTTTATTGCCGCGCCCATGAGCATCAACTTCCTGGCCGGCTACGTGCTCGATCCGACGGTGGAAAACCAGTTCGACCTGCAGAGCTACCTCTCCACGCTCACCACCATGACGCTGTCGTGCGCCTTCGTGTTCGAGCTGCCGATGGTGGTGTTCTTCCTGGCCAAAGCCGGACTGATTACGCCCGAAATCATGCGCCTCTACCGCAAGCACGCTATTGTGGTAATTCTGGTAATAGCGGCCATAATCACCCCGCCCGATGTGTCGTCGCAGATTATCGTGACGCTGCCCATTCTGCTGCTTTACGAGCTCAGCATCAACATTGCCCGCGTGGTGCGCCGCAAAGATGTGGACCGCCTGAATGCCCAGCTGGCCGAAAACCACGGCCAGGTGTAACTACCAGAAAGAGCGGGCCGCAACCCGCTCTTTTGCTTTACTACCAACTAACTAACCTAGGTGCCGCCCAGCGGCATCAAACCCTGATACCTGCATGAACAAGCAACTAGCTATCGGCTCCGACCACGCCGGCTTTGCCTACAAAGAAATGCTGAAGCCCTGGCTGGAGCAGCAAGGCTACGAGGTGCGCGACTTCGGCGCGCACTCCACCGACTCGGCCGATTACCCCGACTTTGCGCACCCGCTGGCGGCTGCCGTAGCCGCCGGCGAGCTGCCCCAGGGCATCCTGATCTGCGGCTCGGCCAACGGGGTGTGCATCACGGCCAACAAGCACCAGGGCGTGCGCGCGGCCATTGCCTGGCTGCCCGAGCTGGCCTCGCTGGCGCGCCAGCACAACAACGCCAACGTGCTGTGCCTGCCCGCCCGTTTCGTAAGCGAAGAGCAGGCCCGCGCAATTGCCGCCGAGTTTCTGAACACCGCTTTTGAGGGCGGCCGTCACCAAAACCGCGTGGGGAAGATTGAGTGTTAAGAGTTTATGAGTTGACGAGTTTGTGAGTTAATGAGGTGACAGGTAACACGTGACACGTCATCTGTCATTCCGAGCAGCAGCGAGGAATCTGGGGTTCGGCGCCACCTAGGGCCGGGCCCGGGTTTCTCGCTTTTTCGTTTGGCAGAAGCTTCCGCCAGACTTTCGAAACCCCAAAATCACAACCCAGTACGCTCCTAACTCCTAACTCCTAACTCCTAACTCCTAACTCCTAACTCCTAACTCCTAACTCCTAACCTCTAACCTGTCACCTGCCACCCGCTAACCGATAAACCCTAGGTGTACCGGTAGGCTGGTAGCGGCCAAAAATGGTGGGCAGCTTGTAACGTAGCTCGGGCAGCAGGCCTACTTCATCGATGAGGTAGGGCGGGGGAGAGGCCAGGTTGTTGGCCAGCCTGAAAATGGCGCTGTACTGATTCAGATAGCCGAAATCACGCTGCGCCAGGCGCCAGTCGATGTAGGGGCTGCCCGCCGAGTTTTCGACGTACACTCCCCGGCTCGGGCCCAGTACCAGCACGCTCTGGCCCCGCACAGCGGCGTAGCGCTTATCGGGGCGGGCGGCGTACTGGGCTTCGCTGGGTAGGTGCAGCACTTGCTCCAGGCCCAGCACCGTGCGGTAGCGCACCACCGCCACGGCGCCCACCAGCACCAGAAACATGGTTTCGGCCACCCACAGGCGCTGCGTGCGTTGCCACAAAAACAATCCGAAGTACGCAACCGGCGGCAAGGCCACGGCCAGTATGCCCGGCGCCTTTACGCGCAGCACCGCCCCCAGCACCAGGGCCACGGCCAGCCACACCAGCATCAGCTGCTGAAACTTCACCTGAAATACCAGACCTAGGGAGGAAGTGAAAGTGCGGGCCAGCGCTGCCAGCAGCACGATGCCGGGCAAAATGGCCAGCCCCAGTTGCAGGCCGCGGGGCAGGGCGTCGGCCATGGCAGCACCCGTAAACATGGGCACAAAATGAAACTGCTGAAAGCTCGCCAGCGAGTTGGTATAGAGGAAGAAGGTAGCCGTAACGGCGTAGGGAAAAGCAAAGCCGCAGAGCAGCAGCAAAAAGCTGCGGAACGAGTTGGCCGCGAAGCTGATAACCGCAAACAGCCCCACCACCAGCAACCACGCCAGCGGCAGGTAGCACAGCGCCGCCAGCCCCAGCAGAAAGCCCGCCCTGAAAAGGCGGCTGCTGTCGTACCCCTCGCGCGAAGTGGGCAGCAGGGCGCTTAGCGAGAATACCACAAAAGTTTGGCCCATCAGCAAAGGCGAAAGCACGTCGAGGTCGGTGGTAACGCTGGCGAGCAGGGCATAGGTGAGGGCCGCCAGGTAGCCACGCTCGGGGTGCACGTTGTAGCGGTTGAACACCACACTCAGCCGAATGGCCTGCACCACCACCAGCCCTAGGGCCGCAACGCGGTAGAGCACCCAGGAGCGGGGCAAGGCCACATCGAGCAGGCCGTAAAAAACGGCGGCCAGCGGGGCCGTGTGGTCGTACAAGTCGCGGTAGAGTACGGCGCCGGCGTGCAGCCGCTCGCCCAGCAGCCAGCCGCGCAGCTCGGCCATCGAGAGGGGTACTTCGCCCAGCCACAGCAGGGGCAACCGCAGACCTAGGGCCAGCAGCACCAGCAGCACGAGGCGCGAGGGGAGCGTACTTCGGAAAAACTGAAGCAAGTTATCGGGGTCTTGGAAGCCAGGAGTCGTGGGGGCTTGGCCAACGGCTGGCCCCGCCCGTTCAAAGGTAGCGGGCGGCCCTGCAAAGTTTGGTGCTGCCGGCGGCCGCCGCCTGCGCCGTAGCCCCGTAGGCAGGAAGTCAGAAACCGGCGGGCCTAGGTGCCCGGCTTCGCGCCCTGGCCGGGCAGGCTCTTAACTCTTAGCCTCCCAACCTCCTTAACTCTTAAACTCCTTTTACCTTTGCACATTCTATGGAAAGCAAACGACAGCAGAAATTCGCCAGCCTACTCACGAAAGAGCTGGCCGAAGTGTTCCGGCGCGATTTGCCGCACTTGTTCGCCGGCACCCTGCCGCCCAGCATCACGGCTGTGCGCGTAAGCCCCGACCTAGGCGTGGCGCGCATTTACCTCAGCGTGCTGCTGGCCTCCGATCCGCAGAGCCAGGTGGCCGCCGTGCAGGAGCACACCAAGGAGGTGCGCCACGCGTTGGCCAAGCGCGTGCGCAACCAATTGCGCGTCATCCCCGACCTCCAGTTTTTCCTCGACGACTCGGCCGCGTACGCTACGCACATGGATAAGGTCCTGTCCGATCTGAACATTCCGCCCACGCCCAAGGAAGACGAAGACGACAAACCCCAGCGCCCGCGCCTCTTTGCCGATGAATAGATGCCCGGATGAGTAGATGAGCGGATGGCAGTGGCCGCCGCTCGTGTATTCATTCCCATCTGATCGTCTGCTCATTTACCCATCCGCTCATCCACTCATCCTCCCTTGCATTACGACCCGATTAAGCGGACGCTTGGCAACGTGTTCAACCGCACGCCTTGGCTCCGCCGGCTGTTTTACAACCTGCTCGATTTGCTGCTGCTGCGTACCTGGCACGTGCACCGCGAGCTGCGCCAGTGGGCCCAAAACCGCCGCGACCAGGCCATCAACATCATCGATGCCGGGGCCGGCTATGGCCAGTACACCTACTGGTTGTCGGGCATGAGCCCGAAGTGGCAGATTCTGGCCGTCGATGTCAAGGACGAGCAGGTAAACGACTCCAACAACTTCTTTCGGCAGATCGGGCGCCCCAACGTGCAGTTTGCCGTGCAAGACCTGGTGCTGTACCGGGAACCCAACACCTTCGATCTGGCCCTGGCCATTGATGTGATGGAGCACATCCTGGAAGACGTGGAGGTGATGACCAACCTGCACACGTCGCTCAAGGACGGCGGCATGCTCATCATCAGCACGCCCTCCGACCAAGGCGGCTCCGACGTGCACGGCGCCGACGACGCCAGCTTTATCGAGGAGCACGTGCGCGACGGCTACAACATCGACGAAATTCAGCAGAAGCTGCGCAAAGCCGGCTTCGACCGCATCGAGGCCAAATACAGCTACGGCATTCCGGGCCAGATTTCGTGGCGCTTGTCGATGAAGTACCCCATTCTGCTGCTGGGTGCCTCCAAGCTGTTTTTCGTGCTGCTGCCTTTTTACTATCTCGTTACCTTTCCGCTCTGCCTGCTGCTGAACTGGCTGGATACCACCTCCCGCCACGATTCGGGCACGGGCCTGATTGTGAAAGCCTGGAAATAAATTTAGTTAGTGAGTTAAAAGGTTGTGAGTTAACGAGTTATTTATGCTTCGGCCGTTATGAACAACTTTGAGTTTGCCGAGCAGTTCAAAGCCCGCACCAAAGCGTTTGCCCTGCGCGTAATCCGGCTGTACAAGGTGTTGCCTACCTCGGCCGTGGAGCAGGTGGTGGGCAAGCAGCTGCTGCGGGCAGCTACCTCCACGGCGGCCAATTACCGGGCCGCTTGCCGGGCGCGCTCGGCCAAGGAGTTTGTGGCCAAAGTAGGCGTAGCTTTGGAGGAGGCCGACGAGTCGTTGTTTTGGCTCGAACTACTTGCCGAAGCAGAATTGCTGCCCGCCGAGCGCTTGAAAGAATTGCAGCAGGAAGCCCACGAAATTGTGTCCGTTCTTGCCAAAATTCGTAAAAGCGCCCATGCTACTGCCGAGCGTAAAGGGGGTGCCACGCCCACCGAAAACGCTTTAACTCCCAAACTCGCTAACTCCTAAACTAAGGCGTGAACGTTCCCTTCCTGATAGCCTGGCGCTACTTCCGCTCGAAGAAAAAGCGCAACATCATCAGCATCATTTCCAACATCTCCATGATTGGGGTGGCCGTGGGAACGATGGCGCTGATCATTGTGCTATCGGTGTTCAACGGCCTCGAAGACCTGGTACGCTCGCTCTACGGCAAATCCGACCCCGATCTGAAAATCACCGCCGTGCAGGGCAAGAGCTTTGCCGTCGATAGCTTTTTGCTGCAGCGCCTAGGTACGGTGCCCGGCGTGGGCCTCGTGACGGAGGTTATCGAAGACAACGCCCTGCTGCGCTACCACGAGCGGCAAATGGTGGTGAAGATGAAGGGCGTGTCGGAGAACTACTACGGCCAGAGCGACATCGATTCGGCCATTGTCGACGGCGACCACCGCCTGCGCCGCAACGGCGAAGACTTTGCCCTGATTGGCGCCGGCGTGCAGCACGAGCTCAGCATCGCGCTCGAAAACCGGTTTTCGCCCCTGCAGCTGCTGTACCCGCGCAACACGCCGGGCAAGCGCACGCTCAGCATCAACCCCGAAAACGCCTTCAACCAGGAGCCCATCTTGGCCGGCGGCGTGTTTGCCATCGAGCAGCACGTCGACGACAGCTACATTTTCGTGCCCTTGGAGTTTGCCCAGCGCCTGCTCAAGTACGGCAACCGCCGCACCTCCCTGGAGGTAAACGTGGCCGGCCGCCCCATCGACGAGGTGCAAACCGAGCTCAAGCAGCTCCTGGGTGGGCAGTTTCAGGTGCTCAACTCCGATGAGCAGCACGTATCGCTGCTCAAAGCCATCAAGGTGGAGAAGATGTTCGTGTTCATCACCTTCGCCTTTATTCTGCTGATTGCCTCGCTCAACATCTTCTTCTCGCTCTCGATGCTGGTTATCGACAAGCGCAAGGATGTGGCAATCCTGATGGCCATGGGCGCTACGCCCAACACCGTGCGGCGCATTTTCCTGATGGAGGGGGCCATTGTGGCCCAGGTGGGGGCCATTACCGGGCTCGTGCTGGGGGTTAGCATCTGCTGGCTGCAGCAGCGCTTCGAGCTCGTGTCGATGGGCATGGCCACCAGCGTGGTGAATGCCTACCCCGTAAAAATGCAGCTATCCGACGTGGTGTGGGTGGGCATTGCCATTGTGCTCATCACCATCACGGTATCGATCAGGCCGGCGCTCAACGCCCCCCAAATCGACTTGCGCGAGAACCTCTAGCATAAGCTCGACTGTTTTCGGTCGCCTGCGGTCAACATTTGCGGCAGCCTGCGGGTTGTTAATCGAGCTGTACCGGCTGTTTGCCGACCGGCACGGTATTGTTGGTCTATGACGTATAACTATTTATAGAATCAATTTCAATATTGTTGAAATTATATGCTATTTAGCATTTGTTCCTACTTTCAACGCTGCTTTCGTTGTCGCCATGAAGGTTTCTACTTCACAGCCTTTCCAAATAGTGTACTCGCTCTTTGAGCACGAGTACCTGGGATATCTGTTTGAATCCTACGTGGTTCAGCGCAATGCTAAGGGGCAGCTGACCCTGCAGCACCAGAACATTTCGGCCATGAACGCGGCCGAATTCGCCGACGGCCTCGACGCTAACGACTTCGAGCTGATAGCCCTGACCGACCAAATTCAGCAGGACGCCGTCATCAAAGAATTCTGGCCGAAAAAAACGACCCCGGCCGATTTCTTCCTGAAGATTTACGACCCCGAGAAGGGCGACAAAGGTCTGCAGGAGCGCATTTGCCAGTACGTGCAGCAACGCATGGGCCAGCTGCTCGACGGGCTGCACGGCAAGCACGTGTTTATCATGGGCAAAGACGGCGAGCCTACCTGGAAGGAAATTTCGGTAGCGCCCGAGCCGGCTTCGGTGCTGTTCCACTTTCGCCGCAACCCCGAAAACACGCACTATTTCCCCACCATCCAGTACCGCGGCCAGCGGCTCGACTTTCAGCAGCGCGACGCCGTGATGGTGTGCTGCCAGCCCGCCTGGATGCTGCTCGATGGAGTGCTCCACAACTTCCGCAACGAGGTTGACGGCAAGAAGCTGCAGCCCTTCCTCAACAAGAAATTCATCGTGATACCTAGGCAGGTGGAGGACAGCTACTACCAGCGCTTTGTGGCGCCCCTGGTAGAGTCGTTCGACGTGCATGCCCGCGGGTTCGATATTCGCTCGGAGCGCTACCAGGCCAAGCCGCACCTCATCTTTTCGGATGTGCCGGGGCACGGCGGCACGATGTACGACACGGACCCCAACGCCGAGCAGATTCATTTCGACATTGCTTTCCAGTACGGCGACCATATCGTGCGCAACCACGATAAGCGCGTGAGCGTGAAGCTGGAGAAGACGTCGGACTCGTACGTGTTCCACCGCCTGATCCGGGACTTGGAAAACGAGCAGAACTTTATCCGGGAGCTGCAAGACCGCGCCCTGGAGGTGCGCAACGGCCGCGCCGTGCTCGAGAAAGCCACCGCCTTTAAGTGGCTGCACTCGCACGCCGAGGAACTGGCCCGCCTAGGTTTTACGGTGCAGCAAGGCAGCACCTCGGGTAAGGACTACTTTATCGGCACGGTAACGGTGAACGTGGGCATCACCGAGAACAACGACTGGTTCGACATCCACGGCACGGTGCGCTTCGGCGAGTTCGAAATACCCTTCGTGAAGCTGCGGCCCTACATCCTGCAGAAGCGCCACGAGTTTAAGCTGCCCAACGGCCAGATTGCCATTATTCCGGAGGAGTGGTTTACGCAGTACCTCGAGCTGTTTGCCTTCTCGGAGGAGCACCACCACTCGCTCACGCTCAAAAAGCACCACGTAGCGCTGGTTTCGGACCTGGAGAACGGTAACCTCGCCACCGTAACCATGAGCCGCAAGCTGGAGCGCCTGCGCGGCTTCGAGGCCGTGGAAGACCGGCCCCTGCCTGCCGGCTTTAATGGCGCCCTGCGCCCCTACCAGCAAGCCGGCTACAACTGGCTGCACTTTGTGCAGGAGTACCACTTTGGCGGCTGCTTGGCCGACGATATGGGCTTGGGCAAAGCCCAGCCGCTGCATGCGCGCATACTGACCCCTACGGGCTGGACCACTATGGGGGAAGTGCAAATCGGCGACGAAGTGATTAACGCGCAGGGTGGCCGCTCGCGCATTACGGGCGTGTTTCCGCAGGGCGAGAAAGAAATTTTCCGCGTTACGTTTACCGACGGGGCCACGGCCGAATGCTGCGCCGAACACCTATGGGCGGTGCAAAGCCCGGTGCAGAAGCACCGCGGCCAAGGTTTTCGGGTGAAAGAGCTCCGCGAGCTGCGCCATGATCTGCACGACAAGCACGGCAACACCAAATGGTTTGTACCCGTGGTGCAGCCGGTTGCCTTTGCGCCCCGGCCTGTTACCATCGATCCGTATTTCCTGGGCCTGTTGCTAGGCGATGGTTGCTTCCGGCAGAACAGCATTGCACTGTCTTCGGGCGACACCGAAATTGTGGCGTATGCTACCGAAGCCTTGCCCAAAGGCTTGCGGGTGCGTCGTAATCCGGGTTCGTATGACTATGCATTTGTAAAGGACACCGGCTGGACCAACCAGCTGATGCAGCAGGTAAAACACCTAGGGCTGAAAGGAAAAGGCTCGAAGGATAAGTTTATCCCGGAGGACTACCTGTTCAACGACGTGCCCACGCGTGTGGCCTTGCTGCAGGGCCTTATGGATACCGACGGCTACGTATCGGCCAGCGGCGACGTATGCCAGTTCACGACCACCTCGGCCCAGCTGGCTGAGGGCCTTACCAGCTTGGTGCAGTCACTGGGCGGCACGGCAAAGCGTACCAGCAAAACCCCGACCTACCGCTATGCCGGCGAGCTGCGGACCGGAATGGTAGCGTACACCCTCACGCTGTCGTTGCCGCCCGATGTGATGCCCTTCCGGCTGGCGCGCAAGCTGGCGCTGTACCGCCCCAAGACCAAATACCTGCCCTACCGCGGTATCAAATCCGTCGAGCGCGTGGGCAGCATGCCTGCGCAGTGCATTGCCGTGGATGCGCCCGACCGCCTGTACGTTACCGACAACTTCGTGGTGACGCACAACACCATCCAGACGCTGGCCATGCTATTGCAGCGCAAGGAAAGCGGTGCGGCGGGCGGCGCGGCCTCGTTGCTGGTAATGCCTACCTCGCTGGTTTACAACTGGCTAAACGAGGCCCAGAAGTTTACGCCCGGCTTGCGCGTGCTGACCTACACCGGCACCTACCGCGACAAAAACGTGGAGCAGTTTGCCGATTACGACCTCATTCTGACGTCGTACGGCATTGTGCGCCTCGATGCCGAGCTGCTCAAAACCTACAAGTTCGACTACGTCATCCTCGACGAGTCGCAGGCCATCAAGAACCCCAGCTCCACCACCTCGCAGGCGGTGCGGCACCTGCACTCGCGCCACCGGCTCATCCTCACGGGCACGCCCGTGGAGAACAGCACCATGGATTTGTGGTCGCAGATGTCGTTTATCAACCCGGGCCTCCTAGGTTCGCAGGCGTTCTTCCGCAAGGAGTTCCTGAAGCCGATTGAGAAGGAGAAGGACGAGCTGAAGACGCGGCGCCTGCATACGCTCATCAAGCCGTTTATCCTGCGCAGGCACAAAGCGCAGGTGGCAACCGAGCTGCCCGAGAAGATTGAGCACCTGAGCTATTGCCGCATGACCGACGAGCAGCAGCAGTGCTACGAGGAAACCAAGAGCTACTACCGCAACAAGATTCTGCAGAGCATTGAGGAGCACGGCACGGCCAGCACCCAGTTTATGCTGCTGCAGGGCCTTACCAAGCTGCGCCAAATTGCCAACCACCCCCGCATGGCCGACGAAACCTACGAGGCCGAATCGGGCAAGCTGCGCGAGGTGGTGCGCATGATCCGGAGCGTGGTGGCCGAGGGGCACAAGGTGCTGGTGTTTAGTCAGTTCGTGAAGCACCTGGAGCTGGTGCGCCACGTGCTCGACGAAAAGCAGATTGAGTATGCCTACCTCGACGGCAACACCCGCGACCGGCACAAGGAAGTAGCCCGCTTTCAGAAAGACGAGGACCTGCGCGTGTTCCTCATCTCGCTGAAAGCCGGCGGCGTGGGCCTGAACCTGACGGCCGCCGACTACGTGTTCATTCTCGACCCGTGGTGGAACCCCGCCGTGGAAGCCCAAGCCGTCGACCGCGCCCACCGCATCGGGCAGGAGCGCACGGTGTTCACCTACAAGTTCATCACCAAGGGCACGGTGGAGGAGAAGATCCTGGCCCTGCAAAACCGGAAAATTCAGCTGGTATCGGACCTGATAACCACCGACGAGGCCATCATCAAGAGCCTCACCAAGGAGGATATTGAGGAGTTGCTGGGGTAAGAACCGCAACCGCCATGCTCTACTTTAAAGCAGCTTTTGGCCTGGGCCGGAAGCTGCTTTTTTTGGGCGGCTAGGTGGCTGTGCGCGCAGCGGCGAACTGCCGGCACAACTCGATTACCCGCGCTACATCGGCTGGGGTATGCAGGGCCGAAAGCACCACGCGGGTAATGCACGGGTCGGTAGGCGAGGGGTAAGGAAAGCTCGAGATAAGCACCTGCTGTTGCTGCAGGTAACCGGCCAACTCGTTGGTGGGGGTATAGAACACCGGCAATCCTTCGGCCGAATGGAACAGCCCTAGGTGCGCGGTGGCCGTGGCAAAGAGGGCAGCGTGGGCAGCCACTTGCTGCCGGGCTTGCCGATACAGCGCTTGGGCGTGCAGAAAGGCATATAAATATGCAGGCACCACCGGCGAGCTGGCTGCGAAAAACGCACTCCGGCGCAGGCTGCCCACAAAAGCGGCATCGGCCAGTACCACCCCGCCGGGTATGCCGCACGCCTTACCTAGGGAGCTGACCACCACCAGGCGCACCGTATCGGGCACGCTGATTTCGGTGAAGATGCCGGCCCCGTCGCGGCCAATCAGCCCGAAGCCGTGCGAGTCGTCGAGGAGCAGCGTGATGGGGCGGTCGGTGGGTAGCTCGGTGGTCCAGGCGAAGTCGTAGCGCTGCACCCGCAGGGCATCGAGCGAATTGCTGACGATAACAACCGGGTGCGGCGTTTCGTGGCGCAGGCGGCGAAGCAAGTGCTGCGCCCATTCATCGAAGGTGCGCGTGGCGGCCACCAAAGCGGGGTGCTCGGTAAGCCAGGCGGCGGGGTGCGTGCCCGGCGCGTACTCGAAGCGGCCCGCGTTGGCCAGGGCCTTCACGGCCATTTGCCCCGCCAAGTACCCCGACGACACCGTGAGGGCCGCTTCGGCCCCGGTGTAGTGCCCTAGGTATGCCTCGGCTTCGTCGTAAATGCGAAGCTGCAGCGAGCTGTTGCGGGAGCTGCTATAGTTGGTGCCGTAACGGGCTAATCCTTCGGCAAGCAGCTCGGCAAAAACCGGATTGCGCGGAATGCCTAGGTAGCTGGTGCCGCTGCAGAACAAGTACTCGCGGCCATCGGCGCATAAGGTGCGGCCCGGCAGGTAGTCGGCGTGCAGCATGGGCAAGCAATGACATTATTGAGCGACTAACATATGCTGTTCTAGGGCATTCTGTACATTGCTGCGGTGTAAGCAATATGCTTGTTCCCATGGATGATCTGCGCAATACCGACCCTGAGGACATCAATGATGTGTTAAAGCTGATTGAAAAGTCCTTTAGTATTCGTTTCGGGCAGACGGACTTTCAGCATGTAGTCACCTTTGGCGAGCTGTGCGATGTTGTTGTGGATAAGCTCAAGCAGCGACCTTTCGACAACAGTTGTACTTCACAACAGGCTTTTTACAAGCTACGCGGGGCCATAAAAGCCGTCGGCATACAATTTGAGGAGCAGCTTGCCCCGCAAACCAGCCTTTCCTTCTTACTTCCGCGCCTCAAGCGCCGCAAGTACGTAGCGCAGCTTCAGCATGAGTTAGGATTGTCACTGAACTGGTTGCTTACGCCTAAGTGGTGGATTGTATCAGTATTGGCGGTGGTGTCTGCTGGTTCACTTATTTACCTATTCATTGATGCAAGCACAGGAGTATTAGCATTTGCTGCCTCGTTAGCTGGATGGACTCTTGCATTTAGACTAGGTCGGGAGTTGCAAGTAAAGACAGTAGGACAGCTGGTTACTAAGCTGATGCAAGAGCACTACGCGCAGATGCGTCGGCAAAGCAATACTGTAAACCACCTCGAAGTACCTGAATTACTGCGTCAGCTGTTTGCTGATCGATTATATCTAAACCCAACGGTACTGACGCGTGAGGCCACGATTAACTAGCACATCAAGCGCGCCATCTATTTCATAGGTTGCTGCATGATTTGTCGCGGCACAAGCCTGCCCCTGCTAACTTACCCGCAAACTGCTAGTAACCGTCACAAAATCTATGGCGCATACCTATCCCGCACAGCTCCGGCTTGCGCTTGTCTTAGCCGCCTTCCTAGGTGCCGCAACGGCTGCCACCGCCCAGGAGGCAGCCGCGCCCAACCGGAAGCTGGGTTTGCAGGTGCACTACGGCGCCGGGGCCAACTTTCAGGCGGCCGGGCAGCGCGACACCCCCGAGGAGCTGAACAGTGTCGATCTGGTCGGCTCGGCCGGCGGGGCTGAACTATCGTACCGCGTGGGCAAGGCCGGGGCCGTGGCCCTGGGCTACACCCGCACCGTGAACATGCAGCAAAAGCACATCAGCTACAGCACGGGCTACGCCATGCCTTCTTCGCTCGATTTCCGCCTGCGCTACATCAACAACGCCTTTCAGGCCGTGTACGAGCGGGCTTTTTCGGCCGATTTCAAGGCCCACGCCGGCTTGCTGTACCTCACCACGGCCAAGCAGTCGGCCACCGTCAACGGCTCGTTGGGCAGCGGCATGCCGTTGGTGCTGGTGTCGGAAACAAACCGCAGCAACAGCTTTGCTGAGGAGGGCGGCGTGGTGGCGGGCCTGGAGTACTCGCGCCCCGTCGATACGCGCCTGCGCCTGGGCCTGAAAGTGCGCTGCTACTACCTGGCGTCGGTGAGCACGTTCGAGATGCTGACGCTCACGCCCACGCTCACCTACCGTTTGTAACGGCAAGCCGAACACTGGCCGCCCCGCGCGGTTTGCATAGCCTATGCGCCTGCAGCTCCGCACCCCCGTGGCCCAACCGCCTGCTCAGGTTTGGGCCGGCTTTACCCGTCAGCTTTTCCTCGACCTGGCCCCGCCCGTGCCGCAGCTGCGCCTGTTGCGCTTCGATGGCTGCCACCGCGGCGACGTGGTCGAAATTGAAATGCACCTAGGGCCGCTGCGCCTCGCCCGCTGGACGGCCCTCATCACCGAGCACGGCGAGCTGCCCGGCGGTGGCCGCTACTTCGTGGACCTAGGGCAGCAGCTGCCCGGGCCCTTGCGCTACTGGCAGCACCGCCACCTGCTGGAGGCCGCCCCGGGCGGCGGCACCGTAATCGTGGAAGACCTGGAGTACCGCACCTTTTCGTCGGTGCTCGATGCTTTGCTGTACCCGCTGGTGTGGGCGCAGTTTGCCTGGCGCCGCCCCATTTACCGGCGGTATTTCGGGGCGCAGTAGGCAGTACGATTTCTCGCGGAGGCTCGCGGAGGTATGCGCGGAGGTGCGCCGAGGGCCCCGAGCAAACCCCGGGCGGGTTGAACCTAGGCGGCGCGGCGGTTGTCCGTATGCCTGGTACTTACCTCGGCCGCCTGCGCCGAGGTGCGTACCTTTGCCTTTCGTACCTGTTTTGCCGAATACCCATGTCAGCCGCTACCATTTTTCTGAAGCCCGGTAAAGACCAATCCTTGCGCCGCCTGCACCCGTGGGTGTTTTCGGGCGCCATTGCCCGCATGCAGGGCGAAGTGGTAGAGGGCAAGGTAGTGAGCGTGCATGCCCACAACGGCGAGCTGCTGGGCCAGGGCCACTACGCGCCGGGCTCCATTGCCGTGCGCATGCTGGCCTTCGGCGAAACCGCGCCTATCGACGCTGCTTTCTGGGTTGAAAAGCTGCGCAACGCCTACAAGCTGCGCCACAGCCTGGGCCTCACGGGGCAGGGCAACACCAACGTGTACCGCCTGGTGCACGCCGAAGGCGACGGCCTGCCCGGCCTCATCATCGACGTGTACGGCGACGTAGCCGTGGTGCAGGCCCACAGCGCCGGCATGTACCAGGCCCGCCCCGACATTGCCGCCGCCCTGCAGCAAGCCGTGCCCGGCCTGCGCGCCATCTACGACAAGAGCAGCGAAACCGTACCCGCCAAAGCCGCGCCCGGCGCCCAAAACGTCTACCTCTTCGGCGAGAGCACCGGGGCCGAGCACGTGGTAAACGAAAACGGCCACCGCTTTGCTGTGGACTGGGAAACCGGCCAGAAAACCGGCTTCTTCATCGACCAGCGCGACAACCGGGCCCTGCTGGCCCGCTACGCCCCCGGCCGCCGCGTGCTCAACACGTTTTGCTACACCGGCGGATTCTCGGTATACGCCCTGCAAGCCGGCGCCGAGCTGGTGCACTCCGTCGATTCGAGCAAGAAGGCCATCGAGCTGACGAACCGCAACGCCGAGCTATCGGGCCTAGGGGATAAGCACGAGGCATATGCGCAGGACGTGTTCTCGTTCCTGAAAGACCGTCACAACCAATACGACCTCATCGTGCTCGATCCGCCGGCGTTTGCCAAGCACCTTTCGGCCCGCCACAACGCCATTATGGGCTACAAGCGCCTGAACGTGGCCGGCATCAGGCAAATCGCGCCCGGTGGGCTGCTGTTCACCTTCAGCTGCTCGCAGGTAGTGAGCATGGAGCTGTTCGAGGGCGCCGTAATGGCCGCCGCCATCGAGGCCGGCCGCCCGGCGCGCATCCTGCACCGCCTCACCCAGCCCGCCGACCACCCCGTTAGCCTGTTCCACCCCGAGGGCGAGTACCTGAAGGGCCTGGTGCTGGCCGTGGATTAGTCCGCTTCCCTGCAATCCTGACGAAGGACCTTATCAAGGCTGAATGGCTGGCGTAACAACGTCGGGTTCTGGCCTGGTAAGGTCCTTCCTTCGTCAGGATGACAATGGAAAAACGTAGCAGCAGCAGAATAGCGTAAACATTACCTGCCGAAACGCATTTCTTAGCAGCACGTCTTTGCTCAAACCCGCCGATACTGCCAGCGCATTTCATGTCCGTTCTGCCCGCCGCCCGCAAGTTCCGCCAAGCGTCTTCCCTTAAGCAGCCCGTGGCCGTAATCGGGGCGGGCATTGGCGGTATTGCGGCGGCTGTGCGGCTGGCCGCCACGGGGCATAATGTCACGGTATTTGAAGGCCGCGAGTCGTTCGGCGGCAAAATGCACCAGTTCGACCTGCCCGGCGGCTACCGCTTCGACGCCGGCCCCTCGCTCTTCACGCTGCCGCAGCTCGTCGACGACCTATTCCGGCTGGCCGAGCGCGACCCTAAAGACTACTTCCGCTACGAGCGCCTCGACCCGATTACGCAGTACTTCTTTGCCGATGGCACGCGCCTCACGGCCTGGGCCGACGAAGACAAGTTTGCCCACGAGGTAGAGCAAAAGCTGCGGGTGCCCGCGGCCGAGGTGCGCCACTTTCTGCAGGGTGCCCGCCGCGCCTACGAGGCCACGGCCTCTACCTTTCTGCACAAGTCGCTGCACCGGCCGCAAAGCTACCTCAGCCGCGATACGCTGCGCGCCGTGGCCGAAATGCCGCGCCTGGGTTTGCTGAGCTCCATGCACCGGCGGCACCAGCGGGCTTTCCCGAAGGATGCGCGCCTGGTGCAGCTCTTCGACCGGTTTGCCACCTACAACGGCTCCGACCCGTACCAAGCCCCCGCCACGCTGAGCATGATTCCGCACCTCGAGCACGGCATCGGCGCGTTTTACCCCGAGGGCGGCATCTACAGCATTGCCAGCAGCCTGGTGCAGCTGGCCGAGGAGCTGGGCGTAGAGTTCCGGTACCAGGAGCCCGTGGAGGAAATCCTGACCGCTGGCAGCCGCATTACGGGCGTGCGCACGGCGCAGGATGTGTACGATTTTACGCAGGTAGTCAGCAACATGGATGTGGTGCCTACCTACCGCCGCCTGCTGCCCCAGCAGCCCGCCCCCGAGCGCACCCTGGGGCAGCCTAGGTCGTCGTCGGCGCTGATTTTCTACTGGGGCATCGGGCAGGCGTTTCCGGAGCTGGGCGTGCACAACATCTTCTTCTCCGCGGATTACCGCCGCGAGTTCGAGGCTATCTTCCGGCAGAAAACCGTGGCTGACGACGTAACCGTGTACGTCAACATCACCTCCAAAAAAACGCCCGCCGACGCCCCCGCCGGCCACGAAAACTGGTTTGTGATGGTGAACGTGCCCCACGACGAAGGCCAGGATTGGGGGGCCCTTACGCAGCATACCCGCGCCGCCGTGCTGCGCCGCCTAAACCAAGCCCTCGGCCTAGACGTTGAGACACTGATCCGGGCCGAACGCGTGTGGACGCCCCCAGGCATTGCCGCCGATACTTCGTCGCAGGGCGGGGCGTTGTACGGCAGCTCCTCCAACACCATGATGGCGGCGTTTCTGCGCCACCCCAATTTCTCGCGCAAGCTGGAGGGGCTGTACTTTTGCGGCGGCTCGGTGCACCCCGGCGGCGGCATACCGCTGTGCCTGCTGTCGGCCAAAATCACTGCTGATTTAATTAATAATGCCTAATTATTAATTAATAATTCTTTTCGTTGATGCCACAACCCGATCAACTGACCCCGCCGGTGGCGGCACCGCCGGCACCGGGCTCGTCGCGCCGGTTGCGCTTCGCGCAGTTTGTGATGCTGCTGTTCTACGCAACGGGTTTTATAGGCCTGGGCTACTCGCAGGACCCCACCTTTTACCTGCAGTTTATGCCCCTGACGCTGCTGCTCACGGCGGCGCTGCTCCTGGGCTTCGATAAGCACAGCCCGGCGCCCATGTTCGGCTGGTTTGCCCTTACCACCATGCTGGTGGGCTATGGCGTGGAGGTGGCCGGCGTGCAAACCGGGGTTATTTTCGGGCGTTACGAGTACGGCACTACGCTGGGGCCTAAGTTCCTGGGTACGCCCGTGATTATCGGCCTCAACTGGCTGATTCTGACGTATGTGGCCGGTGGGTTGGCGCAGCGCCTGCCGCTGCCGGGCTTTGTGCGCGCCTTGCTGGCCGCCGTGCTCATGGTGGGGCTCGATGTGTGCATCGAGCCGGTGGCGGTGCATTTTGGGTGGTGGAAGTGGTTTGCCGATCTCATCCCGATGCAGAACTTCAAGGCCTGGTTTGCCGTCTCGCTGATCCTGCAAGTGTACTTCAACCGCAGCCGCGTAGCGGCGGGGCGCAACCCGCTGGTGCCGTTCGTGTACATGCTGCAATTGCTGTTCTTTTTTGCATTAGGGCTGCTGATCACCTAATTTGCCTGGCTGCCGCGTTTTCGTACCCGCTTACCCCCCGCTCATGAGCCGAACTTTACGCGACACCCTACTCGAAGAAGCCAACCAGCTGTTCAGGCGCGAAGGCATCGAAAGCCAGTCGCAGGAGCAAATCATAGCCGCGCTCGACGTGTCGCCGGTCACCTTTCGGGAGATGTTTGCCGACAAGGCCGACCTGGTGATGCAAACGCTGCAATACGACATCGACCGGCAAAAGCGCGAGCACGCCGAGCTGTTTGCGCTGGTGCAAAACCCCGTGGGGCGGCTGCTGAGCTTGCTTGAGCTGGGCATCCGCGACCTGCGCGACATTTCGCCCACGTACTTCGCCGACCTCATTCAGCACTACCCGCAGGTGTGGGAGGCAGCCCAGCAACACCTGGCCACGTACTCGTTTCCGCAGATTTCGGGCATCCTCAACGATGGCGTGCTGCAAAAGCTGCTGCGCGGCGACATCAACATTGGCCTCGTTACTAAAATCATTCTCGAGCAGCTCAACATGGTGCTGAACGAGCAGATATTTCCGCCTACCCGCTACAACGTGGCCGAGGTATTCCGCAGCGTGTACCTGTACTACTTCCGCGGCCTGTGCACCGACGAGGGCATTCGGGCCGCCGGGGCCTACTTCGCCCGCATGTAGTTGGGTGACAGGTTACACGTGACAAGTGACAGGTAACACGCGAGCCGGGTGCGTGCCTAGGTGGCGTGGGCCCGGCAAGTGGCAGGCACCTGCTGCAGCAAAACCTGAATGAAACAGCAAGGGCCGCTCCCGTTGGGGGGCGGCCCTTGCTGTTGGTGCCGGGCAGGCAGCACACGTGTCACCTGTTACCTGTCACCTCATCACCTAAAAAATTAACTAATCGACACGCGCACTTTTTTGGTGTACTCGCGCAGCGCGGCCGTAAACTCCACGCCGTGGTCTTTCATGTGGTTGAGAATCCAGATAGCGGCAAACACGTGCGTGAGCTGCTCGCCTTCGTCCTCGCCTTCTACCTCAAACGAAGGCTGGCGCTCATCGAGCAGGGCTTCTTCGGCCTCCACCAGGGTTTGCAGGGTTTGGCTTTCAACCAAGCGCTTAATGGCCGGAATTTTCATAGCGGGGTACTAACGGAGTTTATCGATAAGCGAAGCCACGGCGTCTTCCTTGCTGGCTGCTACGGTGTCAACCAGCTCGCCGTTCCGGAATACGGCAAAGAAGGGCAGGTTGGTAACGTTGGCCGCTTTGCGCGCTTCGGGGCTGTTCTCGGCGTTTACATCCAGAAACACCACCTGCTCGTTGCCGGCCTGGTCGGAGAGGCGCTTGAACTTGGGCGAAAACAAGCGGCAGTTGCCGCACCAATCGGCGTAGTACTTCACAACTACTTTCTCGTTTTCCTGCAGAAGCTGCTGAAAATCAGCATCGGTGGCTTTGATTACGGCCATGAATCGTATGTGTGTGTAAAGGGAGGAAGTAAGAGCAGCTAAGAATCATTCTTATCTGGCTGCAAACCTAAAGCGTTTCGGGCAGAAAATAGTTTAGCCCGCAAGGCACAGGCCACTGCCTTTTCCCCAACGCGCCCGCGCCCCAATGGTTTAAACCGGGTGGCTTGAGGCCGGCAAAACGCCCTTTGCCGGAGGCTGCGCAAGGCCCGCGTCGGGCGGCTTGGGCGGGCGGGCGGCAGGGCTACGCGGCCGGTGCGGTTATCCTGCAGGGGAGCTTCGCCGTACAGCAACCACATGCAACGCTTCTTCCTTTGGCTGGTGCCTTTGTTGGCGCTTCTGCTGGCCTGCTCGCCCGACGAACGGGCCCGCACGGAAGCGGTGCCGCCCGTGGTACGTATGCGCAACATTGTTTTCTTCGGCAACTCGCTCACGGCGGGTTACGGCCTGCCGCCCCACCAGGCGTTTCCGGCGCTTATTCAGCAAAAAATTGATTCGTCGGGGCTGGCCTGGCAATGCATCAACGCCGGCGTAAGCGGCGAAACCACGGCCGGCGGCCTGCACCGCCTGCCCGCGGTGCTGAGCAAGCGCCGGCCCGATGTGTTTGTGCTGGAGCTGGGCGCCAACGATGGCCTGCGCGGCATACCCGTGCGCGAAACCACCCAGAACCTGCAGCGCATCATCGAGGAGGTGCACCGCAAGTACCCCGATGCCCAGGTGGTGCTGGTGGGCATGGAGTTTCCCTTCGACCTAGGGCCGCTGGGCAACCACCAGTTTGCGCGCTACGCCCAGGAGTTCAAGGCTTTGTTCCGGCAGGTGGCCGATAAAAACCGCCTGCCCTTTGTGCCCTTTTTGCTGCAGGGCGTGCTAGGTCGGCCCGAGCTGAACCTGCCCGACCGTGCCCACCCCAACGCCGCCGGCTACCGCATTGTGGCCGAAAACGTGTGGCAGGTACTGGAGCCGGTGCTACGCCAGGCCCCGGCGAACGAAAAAGAGGCGGGCACCTAGGGGGTGCCCGCCTCTTTTTCGTTCGCCGGGGCAGCTGTTAGCTATCAGCTATTAGCTGTTAGTTTTCGCCTGCCAGTTGCTTGCGGCCGGAGGTGGTCGCGGGTTTTCGGTTGTCGGGGTGCAACCACTCCCGGCCGCTAAAAGCCAACAGCTGATAGCTAACAGCTAAACGCTGACAGCTTACTTAGCCGCCAATACGTTGGCGTTGTACATCAGCTCGTAGTACTCGGTGGCCATGCGGCCCGACTCGAACTGCGGCTCCACCTCGCGCATGGCGGTTTGCACGGCCTGCCAGTAGGCCTCGGGGTTGCCGTAGTACAGCGGCAGAATCTCCTGCTCCAACACATCGAGCGTGCCGCTCGATTCGATGGCGTCCTTCGTGTCGTCCGACTCGTGCAGCTCGGCCAGCGGAATCAGGAAGCCGTTTTCGCCGTGGCGCACGAACTCAGGAATCCAGCCGTCGGGGATGCTCAGGTTGAGCGCGCCGTTCATGGCGGCCGTCATGCCCGAGGTGCCCGAGGCTTCGCGCGGGAAGCGCGGCGTGTTCAGCCAAATGTCGCAGCCCTTCTTCAGCAAGGCCGAAAGCTGCAGCTCGTAGCCCGTAAGTACGGCGCACTGCTTCAGGTGGCGGGTGCGCTTAATCAGGTCGTTGAACAAGCCGATGGCGGCGTAATCCTTGGGATAAGGCTTGCCAGCCCAGATTACCTGCACCGGGCGCTCCGAGCTGCGCACCAGGGCCTCGAAGCGGGCAAAGTCGTGCAGAATAAGGTTGGCGCGCTTGTAGCCGGCAAAGCGGCGGGCCCACACCACCGTGAGGGCATCCGGGTCGAAGAGGTTGCCGGTTTGGTTGGCTACTTCCTTAAACAGCTCCTGCTTGAGCTGGCGCTTGCGGGCTTTCAGGGCGTCGGTGTCCTTGGCGGCCAGGGCTTCGTGCAGCTGCTTGTCGCGCCAGTAGGTGCCGTTTTGCGAGTTGGTGATGTGGATGATGGGGCAAATGCCCGCGTTGCCGGCCCACATTTGGTTCGACACGCGGCCGTGTACCGCCGATACCCCGTTGGCAATGTGCGACATGCGCAACGCCGTGAGGGTGTAGTTGACGCGCTCGTGCTCCACAAAGCCCAGGCGGCGCACCTCCTCGCCCGATACCCCGGCGAAGAACGTCATGTCGTCGAGCAGCTTGAAGCCGTGCTCCTCGTTGCCGGCCAGCTCGGGCGTGTGCGTGGTGAACACCAGGCGCTTTTGCACCTCCTCCAGCTTGTGGCCGTGCTTGTTGTAGAGGTAGAAGCCCAGGGGCAGGCCGTGGCCCTCGTTGAGGTGGTACACCTCGGGCGTTTTGCCGATTACATCGAGCAGCTTGCCGCCGCCCACGCCCAGCAGAATGCTCTGGGCCACGCGCGCGGCCAGGTCGGCGTCGTAGAGGTGGTGCGAGATGGTGCGCGAGAGGTAGTCGTTCTCGGGCACGTCGGTGGTCAGGAAGAACATGGGGCACGTGCCGAACACCTCGGGGGCGAGGTAGTAGGCGCGCACCTTCACGGGGGCGTTGTGAATGGTGATTTCGAACATCACGCCCGTATCCTGCAAAAAGCTGTAGTGCTTATGGATGTAGTCGACGCGCAGGGTTTCGTCTTCCTGGCGGGCCTGGTCGTAGTAGCCGTAGGTCCAGAGAATGCCGATGCCGATCAGGTTTTGCTTCAGCTCGTAGGCCGAGCGCATGTGCGAGCCCGCCAAAAAGCCCAGGCCACCGCTGTAGGTTTTGAGGGCCTGATCGATGGCAAACTCCATGGAGAAGTAAGCCGCCGGTTTGCTGAACTCGGGTGCTGGCTGGTACGAGGTAAATGAAAAGGCCATTTCGTTTAAAAACTGTTGGAAATGAAGCTGGTAAAGCTGCTAAACAAGAAAAAGGCGCGCCCCGCGGGCGCAGCCGGGTGATGATGACGTGGCAAGCGCAACCGCTTAAGCGGCAAGCACCTAGGCCGGCTGCCCAGGCGCCCCCGGCAGCCCTAGGTGCCGGCGGGCTGCTACGGCCGCGGCAGGCCAAAGTGCATGCGAATTAGGGGCTAAGCGCAAGAAAAAGTAAATAAATAACGCAAATTATCTGCAATTGCCGAGGTAGGTTTGAGTGCGCGCTCCGGAGCATGCTACTTTGGAGCGTTTCCGCTAGGTTGCTTTTCCGCTTATTTTCCCCATTCCTATGTCCCGTAAGTTTTCCTGGGCGCCGCTGCTGCTGATGCTGCTCGGCGCGCCTGTGGCCAGCCAAGCGGCCGAGCCTGCCCCAGTAGCCGTTGCCAAAAGCGGCATTACCCGCATCGACCCCACTTTTTGGTGGGTGGGCATGAAAAACCCCGAGCTGCAATTGCTCGTGTACGGCCCCGGAATCGGTTCCGGCACGGCCGCAATCGATGGCAGCTACCCCGGCGTAACGCTTACCAGCCAGGAAAAACTCGAGAACCCGAACTACCTGCTCGTCAACCTGCGCATCGAGCCCACGGCCAAGCCGGGCAAGTTGCCGCTCACGTTTACGGGCGGCGCCAAAAAGCAGAAGTTTCAGTACGAGCTGCGCGCCCGCACCACGCCGGGCGACAAATCGAAGGTGCAGGGCATCGGCACCGCCGATTTTATTTACCTGCTGATGCCCGACCGGTTTGCCAACGGCAACCCCAAAAACGACATCGTGAAGGGCATGCAGGCGCCGGGCATTGCCCGCGACTCCATGTTCTCGCGCCACGGCGGCGACCTGAAGGGCATCGAAGACCACTTCGGCTACCTCAAGGAGCTGGGCGTAACGGCCATCTGGCCCACGCCCATCGTGGAGAACGACGAGCCCAAAGCCAGCTACCACGGCTACGCGGCCACCGATTGGTACCGCGTTGACCCCCGCTACGGCACCAACGACGACTACGTGCGCTTTGTGCAGCGCGCCCACCAGCAGGGCCTGAAAGTGGTACACGACGTGGTGCTGAACCACATGGGCACCTCGGGCTACCTCGTGAAGGACGCGCCCGCGAAGGACTGGTTTCATCAGTGGCCCACGTTCACGCGCTCCAACTTCCGCGACGCCGCCTTCAACGACCCATACGTATCGGCTGCCGACCGCAAGCAGTTTGGCGAGGGGTGGTTTGACAAGCACATGGCCGACCTAAACCAGAGCAACCCGCAGGTGGCCCGCTACCTTATCCAGAACTTCCTGTGGTGGGTAGAGTACACCGGCCTCGACGGCTACCGCGTGGATACCTACACCTATTCGGACCGCAAGTTTCTGATGGACTGGGGCAAAGCCATTCTGGATGAGTACCCCAACTTGGGGATGTTTGCCGAAACCTGGGTGCAGGGCACGGCGCAGCAGGCCTACTTCGCGCGCAACATCTTCCCGGAGGTGCAGGGCTTTAAGAGCAACATGCCCGGCGTGCTCGATTTTCAGCTGCAGTACGCCCTCAACGAGGCCCTGACCAAAGATGCGGGCTGGACGGAAGGCATCAGCCGGCTGTACTACACCATGCAGGCCGACTGGATGTACGAAGACCCGCAGCGCAACGTGGTGTTCCTCGACAACCACGACGTGAGCCGCTTCTTCTCGGTGGTGGGCGAAGACTTTCAGAAGTACAAGATGGGCATTGCCTGGCTGCTGACCACGCGCGGCACCCCGCAGCTGTACTACGGCACCGAGGTGCTGATGAAAAACTACTCGAACCCCGACGGCAAAGTGCGCGAGGATTTCCCCGGCGGCTGGCCCGGCGACAAAAACAACGCCTTTACCAAAACCGGCCGCACCGAGCAGCAGCAGGCCGCGTTCGAGTACGTAAGCCGCCTGGCCAACTACCGCAAAACGCACCCCGTGCTGCACACCGGCAAGTACATGCACTTCATCCCCGATAACGGCGTGTATACTTACTTCCGCTACAACGAGCAGGGCGAAACCGTGATGGTGGTGATGAACGCCAGCAAGGAAGCCAAAACCGTGGATACCGCCCGCTTTGCCGAGCGCATGCAAGGCTACAAATCGGCGCAGGAGGTAATTACCGGCACCTCGCTCGACAACCTCGCCACGCTGAAAGTGCCCGCCTACACGGCCTGGGTGCTGGAGCTGAAGAAGTAGCTTTCGACCTAGGGTTTTTAGCCCGCAGAGGGCGCAGAGGCTTGTCGCAGAAGGCGCTGATGCACGAGAACGAAATATCCTTTTCGATTCGAAAAGCGGCGTACAACATTCACACGGCTCTTGGGCCGGGGTTGTTGGAGTCGGTGTACGAGACGTTGCTGTGCCACGAGCTGCGCAAGGCTGGGCTGCGGGTGCAAACCCAGGTGGCGCTGCCTGTGCTGTACGACGGCCTGAAGCTGGAAAACGGCTTTCGGTTGGACGTGCTGGTGGAAAACAAAGTAGTAGTGGAGCTGAAGTCGGTGGAAACGCTTTTAGAAGTGCACCACATGCAGCTCATCACGTACTTAAAACTTTCGGGCCTGAAGCTCGGGCTGCTGATCAACTTCAACGTGCCCCTGATCAAAAACGGCATCTTTCGCAAAGTCAACGGCTTGGGTACCTAGGGCTCAGCGCCTTCTGCGAAAACCTCTGCGCCCTCTGCGGGCTAAAAATCATCCGAACCATGACCGACCTAACCAACCAAGTAGCCATTGTAACCGGGGCCAGCCGCGGCATTGGCCGGGCCATTGCCACGCTGCTGGCCCTGCAGGGCGCCCAGGTAGTGCTGGTAGCCCGCTCCGAAGACGACCTGCTGGAGGTAGCCCACAAAACCAACGGCCTGCCCGTGGTGGCCGATGTCAGCCAAGAAGCCGACGCGCAGCTGGTGGTGGCCGAGGCCCTGAACCGCTACGGCCGCCTCGATATGGTGGTGTGCAACGCGGGCGTGGGCTCCTTCAACCTGCTCGAAAACTTTGAGGAGGCCGAGTGGGACCGGATGTTCGACGTGAACGTGAAGGGCACCTTCCTGCTTTGCAAAGCCGCTTTGCCGCACCTCAAGGAGCAGCGCCGCGGCCACATCGTGGGCATTGCCTCCGACGTGAGCAAGCGCACCTTTGCCCACGGCACCGCCTACGGCGCCAGCAAATACGCCCAGCACGCCGTGCTCGATGCCCTGCGCAAGGAGGTGCGCCCGCACGGCATCAAAGTGAGCGTGATTTACCCCGGGCTCGTCGATACCCACTTCAACGCCTCGCGGCCCGGCTCGCCCGAAAAGCAGCTTACCCACCTGCAACCCCTGGATGTAGCCCAGGCCGTGCGCTACGTATTGGAGGCTCCGGCCCACGTAGTAATCGACGAGCTGATGCTGCACCCCCTTACGCAGGAGTGGTAGCCGAACCGCAGCCCGGCCGTGCCTGCCGGTAGTGCGCGGCCCTAGGTAGCCGCAAGCCTTTGGGCGCACCGGCCCAACCACCTCGCACTTTTCCTAACTTACGAGCCGTATGCGACGCTCCCTCCTCCTGTCAGCCACCGCGCTAAGCCTTGGGCTTGCCTCTTTTACCTTGTACCCCCATACGCCCCCGGCCCCTTTGCCCGTGGACCACGCCGCCGACCTAGCCGCCGACCCCAACACCACCGACGAGGTACCGAAGGACAACAAGCTCGTCATCTACCAGATGATGGTGCGCCTGTTCGGTAACCAGAAAACCACCAACAAGCCCTTCGGCTCGGCGGCCGAAAACGGCGTTGGCAAGTTCAACGACATCAACGACAAGGCCCTGCAAGAGCTCAAAAAGCTGGGGGCCTCGCACGTGTGGTACACCGGCGTGCTGGAGCACGCCACCATGGCCGACTACAGCAAGCTGGGCATTGCCCTCGACGACGCCGACGTGGTAAAAGGCCGCGCCGGCTCGCCCTACGCCGTGAAGGACTACTACGACGTGGACCCCGACCTGGCCGTGGACCCCAAAAAGCGCATGCAGGAGTTTGAAGCCCTGGTGCAGCGCACCCACAAAAACGGCCTCAAGCTGCTCATCGACTTTATTCCGAACCACGTAGCCCGCAGCTATAAGTCGGATGCCAAGCCCGCCGGCGTGATTGACCTGGGCCAGAAGGACGACAAAACCAAGGCCTTTGCCCCCGGCAACAACTTCTACTACCTGCCCGGCAAAAGCCTGGTGGTGCCCAAAGGCAACAACCCCCTGGGTGCCGCCATCAAAGGGCCCAAGGAAGACGGCAAGTTTGCCGAAACCCCGGCCAAGGCCACCGGCAACGACGTATTTTCGGAAACGCCCTCCATCGATGACTGGTTTGAGACCATCAAGCTGAACTACGGCGTGGATTACCAGGCCGGCCGCAAAACGTACTTCGAGCCCGTGCCCGACACGTGGCTGAAAATGCGCGACATTCTGGTGTACTGGGCCAAGAAGGACGTCGACGGTTTCCGCTGCGACGTGGCCGAGATGGTGCCCGTGGAGTTTTGGGCCTGGGTTATTCCGGAGGTGAAAAAGGTGAAGCCCGACATCATCTTTCTGGCCGAAGCCTACAACCCCAAGGAGTACCGCAAGTACCTGGAGCAGGGCAAGTTCGATTTCCTCTACGACAAGGTGGGCCTCTACGACGGCCTGCGCCGCCTGATGCGCGACGAGGGCAAAACCGAGGACATTACCAAGGTGTGGAGCGAAGAAAGCCGCGGCTTCTCTTCCAACATGCTGCGCTTCCTGGAAAACCACGACGAGCAGCGCATCGCCTCCAAGGATTTTGCCGGCGACCCGATGCGCGCCATCCCGGCCATGACGGTATCGGCCACCCTGGGCTCGGGCCCCGTCATGATTTACTTTGGGCAGGAGGTAGGCGAGCCGGGCCGCGGGGCCGAGGGCTTCTCGGGCGAAGACGGCCGCACCACCATTTTCGACTACTGGGGCGTGCCCGAGCACCAGAAATGGCTGAACGGCGGCAAGTTCGACGGCGGCAAGCTCAGCTTGCAGCAAAAGCAGCTGCGCGACTTCTACAGCCGCCTGCTGAACCTGTGCAGCTCGCACGAGGCCCTGCGCCGCGGCCGCTTCTACGAGCTGCAGGATGCCAACAACCTGGCCAAGGAGTACAACGATAAAAACCTGTACGCCTACCTGCGCTACACCGAAAACAAGCGCGTGCTGGTGGTCGTCAACTTCAGCGCCACCCAAACCTACGTGCCCACCCTCAAGGTGCCGCCCACGGCCTGGCAGCTGATGGGCCTCGACCCGCTGCGCAACCAGTTTACTTACACCGACGTGCTCAACGGCCGCACCGTGAGCAACACCTCGCGCGTTACGCTGCCGCCCCTCTCGGCCGTGGTACTCGAAATAAATCCGCTGCAATAGGGGTGTTGGGGCTTGGCTGCTCAGGAGCTTGGCTGTGCAGGCCCGCCTGGCCCCAAGCCCCAAAGCCCCCGGCAGCACCTAGGTGCCCCGGGCCTGTTACATTGCTAAGCACCTAGGTCCCAGCCCCCAACTACCCCAGGCTCCCAAGCCCCTCAGTCCCTAAGATCCCCTCTCATTCATGGCCACCGCTTCCGCCACTGTGCCGGCCGGCACGCAGCACAAACCGCGGCTCTCGTTCTGGCAAATCTGGAACATGAGCTTCGGCTTCCTCGGCATTCAGTTTGGCTTTGCCCTGCAAAACGCCAACGTAAGCCGCATTTTCGAAACCATGGGCGGCACCGAAATAGCCTTGTACTGGCTGGCCGCGCCGCTGACGGGCCTGCTGGTGCAGCCCATCATTGGGTACATGTCCGACCGCACATGGTCGCCTAAGTGGGGGCGCCGCCGGCCCTACTTTTTGGTGGGCGCTATTCTGGCCTCGATTGCGCTGTTGGTAATGCCCAACGTTACGGCGCTCTGGATGGCGGTGGGCATGCTCTGGATCATGGACTCGAGCATCAACATTTCCATGGAGCCTTTCCGGGCACTCGTGGGCGACCTGCTGCCCTCGGAGCAGCGCACCACCGGTTTCGCGGCCCAAACCTTTTTCATCGGGGTAGGGGCCGTGGTGGCTTCGGCCCTGCCCTGGATGTTCACCAACTGGTTTGATGTGCCCAATACCGCCCCGGCCGGCCAAATTCCGCCCTCGGTGCGCTACGCGTTTTACCTGGGCGGCGCGGCCTTCTTTTTGGCCGTGCTCTGGACGGTGCTGCGCACGCGCGAATACCCGCCGGCCGACCTGGCCGCTTTTGAGGAGGAAAAGCGCCGCAACGCCGGTTTTATGAACGGCGTGCGCGAATCGTTTGCGGGCGTGCTGCACATGCCCGCTACCATGCGGCAGCTGGCCGTGGTGCAGTTCTTTTCGTGGCTGGCGTTGTTTTCGATGTGGATTTACACCACCCCGGCCGTTACCAGCCACATCTACCACACTTCCGATGCCACCTCCAAGCTCTACAACGAAGGCGCCGACTGGGTAGGTGTTTGCTTTGCCGTGTACAACGGCGTATCGGCGGTGTTTGCCCTGCTGCTGCCCGCCATTGCCAAAGCTACCAGCCGCCGTTTCACGCACATGATTTGCCTGGCAGCGGGCGGCCTGGGTCTGATTTCGTTCTACTTCATTCAGGACCCCAAGATGCTGCTGCTCTCGATGGTGGGCGTGGGCATCGCGTGGGCGTCCATCTTGTCGGTGCCGTACGCCATGCTGGCCGGGGCCCTGCCCGCCAACAAAATGGGCTACTACATGGGCGTGTTCAACTTCTTCATCGTGATTCCGCAGGTGGTGGCGGGCCTGATTCTGGGCTTCTTCACCAAAAACGTGTTCGGCGGCGAAAGCATTTACACGCTGGTGCTGGGCGGCTGCTCGATGATTATTTCGGGCCTGCTGACGCTGCGCGTTAACGATGCCGACGATGTGCACCTGCCCGATGTGGAGCCCGTAACCGGCCCCGCCTACGAGGCCCCGGTGCAGGCCGATCCGCGGGTGTAGCCCGTACGCAACTCCCCAACGCCGAACGCCCCGGCAGCCAGTACTGGCTGCCGGGGCGTTCGGCGTTTAAAGGCACCTAGGGGCTCACAGGCCCAGGCGCAGCCAGTGCTGGGCGGGCAGCTCCTCGGTAAAAGTGTGCACGGCGGCACCTAGGCGCGTGGCCTCGGGCACCTCGGGGTCGAGCTGCCGGATGCGTTCGTTCATAATTTCGGCCTGGTAGGGCGTAACCAGGTAGGCAATGCGGCGGGGCGGGGGTACGGCAGCCGCCATCCGCTCCCGAAACGTGTGCAGCACCCAGGCAAAATCCTCGACGGAGGCCAAGCCGCGGGCGCGCAAGTCAATCAGCCAGCGGCCGCTTTGGTGCTCCTGGCCCAGCGCCAGGGCGGCGGCGTAGCCCGAGCGGTGCTCCTCCGACGACACGGGGCGTACCCAGCGCATAAACAGCAGCTGCAGATCGGGGCGGTACGAAAGGCGCAGGTAATCGTGGTGGTTGATGAGGTGCATAGCGGCGGAGTGCACAAGGGCCCGAAGGTAGCAGCCAAAAGCCCTAAAACCGGTAGCTCGGCGGTATCTCGTCGGTAACTATCCCTAGGTGATTTAACGTAAGGCAGAAGCCGCGCGACCCGATTTCTGAAAGCCAGCCGTTATGCTATTTGTTTACGCCTTTTTCGTAGTGTTTTTTGGCGTGTGCCTGTACCTGTTGGCGCGGCTGGCGTGGGTTCGGCAAGTGCCCGTGCCCGCGCAGGCCCGGCCCCGGGTGAGCATACTGGTGCCGGCCCGCAACGAGGCCGACAAGATCGAACGCTGCCTGCGCGCCCTGGCCGCCCTCAACTACCCCGCCGACAAGCTCGAAATCCTCATCGGCGACGACCACTCCACCGACGACACGGCCGCCGTGGTGGAGCGCTTTATCCAGGGCAAGCCGCAGTTTCGGCTGGTGCGCATTGGGGCGCCGGTGGGCAAGGCCAAGGGCAAAAGCAACGCCATTGCCCAGCTCAGCCGCCAGGCCACGGCCGATTACTTCCTGCTTACCGATGCCGACATGGCCATGGCCCCCGATTGGGTGCAGTACATGCTGGGCGCCGCCGACATCGATAACGGCGGCAAAGTGGGCGTGGTAACCGGTGCCACCACCGCCGAGGGCGGCGTGTTCGGCAAATTGCAGGGCCTCGACTGGCTGTTCGGCCTGAGCGTCATCCGGATTCTGTCGGATGCGGGCTTGCCTGTAACGGCCGTGGGCAACAACATGCTCGTAACGCGCGCGGCCTACAACAGCATCGGCGGCTACGAAACCCTGGCCTTTCAGATAACCGAAGACCTGCAGCTGTTTGCCTGCATTGTGCAGGCCGGTTGGGGCTACCGCAACCTGTGGCACCGGCACGTGCTGGGCGTATCGGTACCGCAGCCCACCGTAAAGTGCCTGCTGGAGCAGCGCAAGCGCTGGATGCGCGGCACCACGCGGCTGCCGTGGTATTTGTCGGGGCTGTTTGGCATGTACGGGCTGTTCTACACGGTGCTGTTTTGCCCGCCGTTTGTCTCGTGGCCCTTCACGCCGCTCGTGTTTGGCCTGAAGGTGCTGCTGCAGGTGGCATTTTTGTGGGGCAGCCTGCGGCAGGTAGGTCGCCGCGAAAAGCTGTGGGTGCTGTTGTGCTACGAGTTCTACCTGGCGGGCATGTCGCTGCTGGTAATCGGCTACACCCTTATGCCCGGTCACATCCGCTGGAAGGAGCGCCGCTACGTGTGGGCCGAGGTGTAGGCCGGCAGTGGGGTAGGAGGGGCCGAAGTGCTATACTTACAGCCCGTTCCATTCCTACCCGCTCTATCCTTCATGAAACAAGCTTACACTTATGCAGCCCGCGCGGGCTGCGCCCTGCTGCTCGCGGGCCTGACCCTAGGTGCCCAGGCCCAAACGCCCGCCCAGCCCAAGCGCGAAATGCGCGCCGTGTGGGTGGCGCACGTGTTCAACCTCGATTGGCCCCGCAGCAAAACCCTGACGCCCGCGCAGCAGCGCGCCGATTTCATCAGCCTGCTCGACCGCCACAAGGCCAACGGCATCAACGCGGTGGTGGTGCAGATTCGGGCGTCGGCCGATGCCATTTACCCCAGCCCCCTGGAGCCTTGGAGCGAGTGGCTGACGGGCCAGCAGGGCCGCGCGCCGCAGCCGCTCTACGACCCCTTGGCGTTTATGATTGCCGAGGCGCACAAGCGCGGGCTCGAGTTTCATGCCTGGCTGAACCCGTACCGCGCCGTAACCAACGCCAACACCGCCAGCGTGGCCGATCACCACGTGAGCAAGCTGCATCCCGATTGGGTAGTGCCCTACGGCACCCTGCGCGTGCTGAACCCCGGCCTGCCCGCCGTGCGCGCCTACCTTACCCAGGTGGTGATGCACGTGGTGCGCCGCTACGACGTGGATGCCATTCACTTCGACGACTACTTTTACCCCGCCCCGCAAAGCGGCCTGGCCTTCGACGACGACGCGGCCTTTGCGGCCGATCCGCGCGGCATCAGCAACAAAAACGACTGGCGCCGCGACAACGTCAACCTGTTTGTGCGCACCGTTTCCGATAGTATTCGGGCAGCCAAACCGCGTGTAAAGTTTGGTATTTCGCCGCCCGGCGTGTGGCGCAACGGCACCAGCGTGGGCGGCACCGCCACCACGGCCTTCCAGAGCTACGCCGATATTTTTGCCGACTCGCGCCTGTGGCTGCAGCAAGGCTGGGTTGATTACCTCGCGCCGCAAGTGTACTGGACCACCAGCACCGCCGCCGCCCGCTACGACCTGATCGTGCCCTGGTGGAGCCAGCAGGTGCTCGGCACCATGCCGCGCCACGTGTACATCGGCCATGCCGCCTACAAGGTAAGCGCCTCGGCCACCGATGCCTTTAATCAGCCCACGCAAATACCCACGCAGCTGCGCCTGGCGCGGCAGCAAGCCAATGTGCAGGGCAGCATGTTTTACAAAAGCACCGAGCTGCTGGCCAACCCCCTGGGGGTAGCCGACTCGCTGCGCACCAACTTCTACCGGCACCGGGCCCTGCCGCCCACCATGCCCTGGAAAGACGCCGTACCGCCCACCACGCCGGTGCAGGCCAGCATGCAAACCGAAGCCACCGGCTCGGTACGGCTCAGCTGGCAGCCCGGCCCCGCCGCCCCCGATGGTGAGCTGGCCCGCTGGTACGCGGTGTACCGCGCACCGTACCACCCTGGCCCCGCCACCGCCGCCGATGTAGCCAATGCGGCGCACCTGCTGTCGGTGCAGGATAGCACGAGCTACCGGGTACCGGCCCAAACGGGCACGCCGCAGTACCTGTACACCGTTACGGCCCTCGATCGGCTGCACAACGAAAGCGCGCCCGTAGGGCAGTTTACCACGGTGCTGGCCAACCGCGCCGCCGCGGCTACTGCTGCCCTGGAGCCGGCCTTCCCCAACCCCTTCGGCGAAAGCACGCAGCTAAGCTTCCGGTTGCCGACGGCCGGCCAGGCCAGCGTACGCGCCTACGACCTAACTGGGCGCCTGGTAGCCCAGCTGGCCGAGGGCCGCCACGCCGCCGGCCGGCACACCGTAACGCTGCGGGCCGGGGCGTTGCCGACGGGCGTGTACATCATCCGGCTAACCACCGCCGCGGGCACCTGGCAGCAAAAGGTGCTGTTGGCGCGCTAACGCACCTAGGGCCGCCTCGTCCGCCGAGGGGGCTTTGGCCGCACGCGGGCGGTTGCTACTTTTGGCTGCCCCGGCCACGCTGGCCGGGGCGGGTTGCTTTTCGGCCGAAATTACTCCATGCGCTACTTGTTAGCCTTGCCGCTGCTCCTGTCGGCCGCTCCGGCCCTTGCCCAAACCGCCGCCGTGCCGCCGTCCGGCCCGCTGAGTGCCGCCCGCTACAGCCCCGCCGATACTTTGCGGGCGGTGCGGCACTTGTTTCAGCAGCGCGGCAAGGGCGGCGCCGGTTACCTCGATGGCGGCAGTGCGTTGGTTGGCCAGGGCACCAGCGGGCTGCTGCAGCCGCGCGATACAGTGCTGGCCGACTGCCGCATAGAAGCGCGCCAGAACGTGCTTGCCGGTGGTTTGATGATGGGGTACGGCCTGTTCCGTACCCAGCGGTTTGGCCCGGAGCGGTACGAGCAGGTAGCCGCAGCCTACGCCCAGGGCGAGCCGCTGCCCGCTTACGTGCGGCGCCGCCTCAAGCCCAAATATTTCCGCTACCGGTCCTTCTGAAGCTTGCCGGCAGCGCCCGGCCGCCCCGGCGGCACCTAAGGGGTTGTCAACGCTTTTCCGAGCAATGGCACCTAGGGCGCGGCGGGTGCCCGCGGCGGGCCGCTAAAAAACCCGGCCGCAGGGCAGCTCCGCACGCAGCCTTGCGGCGCGGCCTACGTCATTCGCGCGAACAGGTTACAGCGCACAGCGCGTTTTACCCGACAGTTCCTAACTTGGCTTCACTTAAACTCCTCTATTCTCACCGTATGACCCGCAACCAACTGTTGCTGCTGGGCCTAGGTGCTTTTCTGTCGGCAGGCACGCCGCAGCTAGCCCAGGCACAAGCAAAACCCGCCGCCAAAACCGCTGCCAAAGCCGCCACCGGCAGCACGCGCCTGGTCGAAAAAGTAACCCGCAAGGCCGGCGAAGTGGCTATTCCGTACGAGAAGTACGTGTTGCCCAACGGCCTGACGCTGATTGTGGCCGAGGACCACTCCGACCCCATTGCCCACGTCGACGTAACCTACCACGTGGGTTCGGCCCGCGAAACCATCGGCAAATCGGGTTTTGCGCACTTCTTCGAGCACATGATGTTCCAGGGCTCGGATAACGTAGCCGACGAGCAGCACTTCAAGACGGTAACGGCCGCCGGCGGTACCCTCAACGGCACCACCAACCGCGACCGGACGAACTATTTCGAAACCGTACCCTCGAACCAGCTCGAAACCGCGCTGTGGCTGGAGGCCGACCGCATGGGCTTTTTGCTCGACGCCGTAACGGAGAAGAAGTTTGAGGTGCAGCGCGCCACCGTGAAAAACGAGCGCGGCCAGAACTACGACAACCGCCCCTACGGCCTGGCCTCGGAGTACGTGGCCAAAACGCTGTACCCCTACGGCCACCCCTACTCGTGGCTGACCATCGGCTACCTCGAAGACCTGAACCGCTCCGACCTGCAGGACCTCAAAAACTTCTTCCTGCGCTGGTACGGCCCCAACAACGCCACCGTAACCGTGGGCGGCGACGTGAAAGCGGCCGACGTGGTGAAGCTCGTAGAGAAATACTTCGGCTCGATTCCGCGCGGGCCCGAGGTGCAGAACATGAAGCTGCCCACCCCGCAGCTGACGCAGGACCGCTACACCAGCTACCAGGACAACGTTCGTTTCCCGATGCTGCAGATGGTGTTCCCGACGGTGCCCCAAAACCACCCCGACGAAGTACCCCTCGACGCCCTGGCCGAAATCCTGGGCGGCTCGAAAACCTCGCCGCTGTACCAAAACCTGGTGAAGGCCCAAAAGGCCGTGCAAGCCCAGTCGTACCACCCCACCTCCGAGCTGAGCGGTGAGTTTACGCTGGTGGGCCTAAGCTACCCCGGCAAGCCCCTCGCCGACCTCGAAGCCACCATGCGCGCTTCCATCGACGAGCTGGCCAAGCGCGGCATCAGCGACGAAGACGTGGCCCGCTACAAAGCCTCGGCCGAAGCCAGCCTCATCAACCGCCTCAACAGCGTGAGCGGCAAAGTGAGCACCCTGGCCGCCTACCAGTACCTCACCGGCAACCCCAACCTGCTGCCCGTGGAGCTGAAGCGCATTCAGTCGCTCACCAAGGCCGATGTGCAGCGCGTGTTCAAGCAGTACATCCAGGGCAAGCACGCCGTGGTGCTGAGCGTGGTGCCCAAAACCTCGCCCGACCTCGTTGCCAAAGCCGACAACTACACCGTATCGAAGGACGGCTTCAAGGCCCCCAAAGACGAGTACGCCGGCCTGAAGTACGTGAAGGCCACCGACAACTTCGACCGCACCAAGCAGCCCAAGGCCGGCGCCAGCCCCATGGTGGCCGTGCCCGCCGTGTGGAAGAGCGAGCTGCCCAACAAGCTGAAGGTAATCGGCACGCAAAACGCCGAAATGCCGACGACGACCATGCTGCTCACCATCCGCGGTGGCCACCGCCTCGAGCAGAACGACCGCAACAAGGCTGGTATCGCCTCGCTCACGGCTTCGTTGCTGAACGAAGGCACCGAGAAGTACACCGCCGAGCAGTTTTCGGCCGAGCTCGAGAAGCTGGGCAGCCAGATTTCGGTAAGCCCCGGCACCGACAACACCACGGTGTACGTGCAGTCGCTGACCAAAAACCTCGACAAGACGCTGGCCCTGCTGGAGCAGCGCCTGCTGCACCCGCGCTTCGACCAGGCCGATTTCGACCGCCTGAAAAAGCAGACGCTGGAAGGCATTGCCAACCAGAACACGCAGCCGGTGATGGTGGCCGATAAAACCTTCGCGCGCCTGCTCTACGGTGCCGGCGACATCATGAGCGTGCCCACCTCGGGTACGGCCGCTACCGTGTCGGCCCTCACGCTCGACGACGTGAAGAAGTTTTACCAGGAAAACTACGCACCCAACATCAGCCACCTGGTGGTGGTGAGCGACGCCGCGCAGAAATCCATCGAGCCGAAGCTGGGCTTCCTGAGCCAGTGGCAGCAGAAAGCCGTGACGCTGCCCGCCGGCAACATGGCTGCCAAGGCCGATAAAACGAAGCTGTACTTCGTGAACAAGGACGGTGCTCCGCAGTCGGAAATCCGCATTGGCTACCTGGGCCTGCCCTACGACGCCACCGGCGAGTACTACCGCGCCTACCTGATGAACTACATCCTGGGCGGCGCCTTCAACTCGCGCATCAACCTGAACCTGCGCGAGGATAAAGGCTACACCTACGGCGCCCGCTCGGGCTTCCAGGGCACGCGCTACGCCGGGCCCTACGTGGCGCAGGCCGGTGTGCGCGCCGATGCCTCAGCGGCTTCGGTTCGCGAGTTCATGAAGGAAATCGAGACGTTCCGCAAAACCGGCATCACCGACGAGGAGCTGGAGTTCCTGAAGGCTTCCATCGGCCAGAGCGACGCCCTGAAGTACGAAACCGGCCAGCAGAAGGCCAGCTTCCTGGCGCGCCTGGTAGAGTACGACCTGCCCACCGACTACGTAGCCAAGCAGACCGAAATTCTGCAGAAGCTGACCAAGGAAGATGTAGCGGCCATGGCGCAGAAGTACCTGCCCGCCGAGAACATGTATATCGTAACCGTGGGCGACAAGAAGTACCTGCCCGAGCTGCGCCAGCTTGGTTACGAGGTAATTGAGCTCGATGCCGACGGCAACCCCGTGGCCCCGGCCGTAGCCGCCGAAGCTGCTCCGGCCCCGGCCGCTGCCCCCGCCGCCCCCGCTACTTCCGACAAGAAGAGCAAGACCAAAGTGAAAGACGCCGACGGCAACAAAGCCAAGCGCAAGCAGAAGTCGGACGAAGACGGCGGCAAGGAGAAAGTGAAAACCGAAAAGGCCGACTAAGCCCTAAGTCTCACCTGCCCCCGCAGCAAAACGGGGCGTTGCCACTGCGGCAACGCCCCGTTTTTGTTTTCTGTAGCGTTTACAACGCGTCATGCTGAGCTTGTCGAAGTATCTCTACCGCTTTGTTGCGGAAGCCAGATTGCGCTTGTGCCCGTAGGACATGACACCAATCTTGTTAAACCTCATAGCCTTTGTAAACGAGAGGTTGCAGAGGTCTACATTCGTCGTTTTCAAAAACGTACTTATCCTACTTAGAGCATCTTTTAAGGTTGACCGGTAAGAGTCATGGCGTCCAAGAACGACGTATACATCGTCTTCATCAAAAAGTGTATAGGCGTACTCTGCCACTTTTTCTGTCTTGTACTCATTCGCCTGTTCATAATCAAGGCCAACATAAATCAAGTCTGACCAATCGAAATCGGCTAGCCTATGCTGACTTGAAATGAAGATGTTTTTTGCATCCATCGGCTCGTCCGGGTTTACCTGCTCAACTTCTTCTGGCTCATCCGTAGGAGGAGCGGTAGGCGTCAAACTTAAGACCGACACCTTCTCAGCAACTATTATCCGGGTATCAGCAGAGGAAGCAAACCCACATTCTATGAGGTTGCCGCGCTCTTCAAAGTCAAGCCCGAAAATGATCGGCTGATGGTCGAACCCCAAAACCGTTTCTTGTATACCAAGAAATTGAAGCTCGATGTCGCAGTGCTTTATCTGTTTATAGTGGCCTTGTTCTGTGACTTCATCGGTCGTTTCACAAGCCTCTATCACAAACGTCACTGCTGCCCCGGATGAAGGATGAACTTCAAAGGTCACCTTGCCAATACCGGCGTCATGAAAACTCGGCCAATAGCCGAAGTGCTGAAGAACAAGTTCAGAATTGACTATCCGTCTAATTGCGGGGTCTAGGTCCTCTATCTCAGCCATGTTGCAAGTGGGCTGTCTGAAACTCAGACGAAGCGGTAGAGATGCTTCGGCAAGCTCAGCATGACGTGCTTTTAATCCTTCCCTGAATCGAACCAGCCTACCCCCACACCCGCGTGCCCTCGGTGCAGTTGCGGCACATTTCTACCTGGTCGCGGCCTTTGAGCAGGGCTTTGCGGAAGTCTTGGTACTTGGGCCCGTGCCACAGCTGCCGAAAGGTCTGGCCCTTCAAATCACCTAGGCGGTACTCGGCGTCCTTGTCGAAGCAGCAGGGCACTACCAGCCCGTCCCAGGTAATCACGCAGGAGTGCCACATCTTCCAGCAGTGGTTGAGCAGGCGGTTTTTGATGCTCCAGGTACCGTCTTGATTGTTCTGGTAGCGCGAGTAGTAGTCGATGGTGGGGATGAGCGGCGAGCCTTGCTGGTAGTCGTAGATCTGGGCGGTTTTAAACCACACGTCGTCCACGCCCAGGTCGCGGGCCAGCTGCCGGGCTTCGTCGATCTGGTGCTCGTTGGGGCGCACCACCAAAAACTGGAAAATGATGCGCGGCGTGGCGCTGCCCAGCTCCTGCTTGTACTTTACCACGCGCTTCACGCCTTCCAGCACTTTATCCAAACGGCCGCCCACGCGGTACTGCTGGTACACCTCCTGCGTGGTGCCATCGAGCGACACGATAAGCCGGTCGAGGCCGCTTTCCACGGTCTTCTTGGCGTTGGCCTCGGTGAGGTAGTGGGCGTTGGTGCTGGTGGCGGTGTAAATCTTCTTGCGCGCGGCGTACTGCACCATGTCGAGGAACTGTGGGTGCAGGTACGGCTCGCCCTGAAAGTAGAAGGTGAGGTACCACAGGCGCGGCGCCAGCTCATCGATGGTGCGGTAAAACACCTCGCCTTCGAGCATGCCCGTAGGTCGCGTAAAGGAGCGCAAGCCGCTGGGGCACTCGGGGCAGCGCAGGTTGCACGAGGTAGTAGGCTCCAGCGACACGGCCATGGGCAGCCCCCACGCCCGCGAGCGGTTGGTGAGGCGGCTCAGCACGTAGGAGCCCGTTACCTGCACGGCGTTCAGGGCCCGCAGGGGCGTAAGCTTGGAAAAGAAGTTCAGCCCGTCGCGGAGGGTGGAGCGCATGGTTGCAAAGGTCGCGAATGGCTGGTAAACCGCCGTTGCTGTGTAGCGCTGAGTGGCACTCGGCGCGGTTGGCGAAGCCAACCATACGGAGTTGCGCAGTATGAGCCAAACGGTAAATCCTGGCGCGAGTCTTAGCGCGTTAGCGCGCTAAGACTCGCGCCGCAGCATGGCGGGGAGTCTCCAGACTCCTGTACTTTGAACAGCACCTAGGAAACGACTGGGCGGCGTGAGGTGCCTCATGCTTCAGCAACCAGCGGCACCTAGGCCGCTCCGTGCAACGCCCGGGAGTCGGAGACTCCCCGCAATGCTGCGGCACGAGTCGCGCGCTAACGCGCTAAGACTCGCGCCAGTTTTCCCAGTGCTACTGCGCTGCCACAACCCAAACGGCGCGGTTCCGCCTTGGCGCCTGCGGCGCCAGCGCCAAGCACCGCTCAGCGCTGCACAAACAACGGCCCCGCCCTGGGTGGGCGGGGCCGTTGCACTATGCCCGACCTAGGGGCAATTACTTGCCCGAGGGCAGGGCGCTGCTGTAGGTAGAGGCCTTGCCGAACGATTCCTTGATTTCGTCGACGGCGGCGCGGCTGCTCAGGCGCTTGGGCTTGGTGTTCAGGAAGGTGCCGTCTTCCGCAATCAGGAAATAAGCCGGTACTTCCTGCAGCATGTAGGCGCGGGCCAGGGGGCCGCGCTGGCCGCCTGGGGCCCGCAGGTGCATGCCCGAGAGTCGTTTGCTGGCTACCAGCTGCCGCCAGGCCGGCTCGTTCTCATCGAGGGCGATGTTGACGAACACGATGTTCTGGCCGCTGAATTTCTTGGCCAGCTCCTGGGCGTAGGGCAAATCGCGCAGGGCCAGGCCGCTGGTGGTGCGCCAGAAATTTACGTACACCAGCTTGCCGCGCAAATCCTGCAAGGATACCGAGTCGCCTTTGGCCGAAACAAGCTTGAAGCCGGGAGCCGGCGAGCCGATAGCGAAGTCTTTGTGCTTATCGAAATCGGCCTTCAGGAAAGGGTAGAAGTGGTTTTTCTGGTCGACGGAATGGCGGAAATCCTCCAGCATAGCCGCCGACATCTTTACGTGGCCGAAGCGGAACGACTCCTGCAGCACGCGGCCCATGATAACGGGCTTCATGGGGCCTTGCAGCTTTTCCTTGGCCAGGTTGTAGCACATCTGGTAGAACTCCGGGTCGCCTTTTTTGCGGCCGGCCACCGTGGCGGCGTAGTGCACGTAGTTCAGCAGGAACTCCTGGTAGCTCTCGTTCTGGTATGCGGCCGGGTTGTTGAGCAGCGCCGCGTCGTTCAGGAAGTCGTAGTACGTGCCCGATATCTTCAGGCGGCCCTCGGTGGCCACCACCTGCTCGCGCAGGTCCTGATAGGTCAGGCGGTCGTTGGCGTAGCTGTAGTCGATTTCGGCTTTGGTGTAGTTGCGGAATGCGGCCGACACGTTGGCGTCTTCCTCCACATCCTTCAAAAACTTCATTTCCTCCTTGCGGCGGTAGTCCAGAAACGACAAAAACGGCCCCTCGTAGAGACTGATGTTGTCGGGCAGTACCTGAAAGCCGTCGTTCTCCACAAACCGCTCGTCGAAATCGGCGAGGTAGGTGTTGGCCTCGGCGCCTTTGCCCTTAAACTTCACCGTGGTAGCCAGGTCTTCGCCCTTAAAGCGCACCTCCAGGTTGGTGCCGGGCTCCAGCCACAGGCCGGTCACGTCGTCGCCGTATACCAGGTCGGCCTTGGTCGGGCCGTCCACCTTCACGGCCAGCTTAAACTCGCCTTTGCCGTCGACGCGGGCGTAGGTAAGCTGCTCCTTGGGGTCGAGGGGGTGTTCGCGCAACGATACGGCTACGGTATCGTCGGTTTTGCCGTTGATTTTGCCGGTGAGCACCACGGTGCTCTGCGCCTGTGCGGCCGCGGGGGCGGCTAACAATCCCAGTGCGAACAGGGACAGAGCAGAAAGACGTGTGACGAAAGACATCAGGCGGCTAGGTATCGGGGTGTGGCACAAGAACAATAATCCGCATACGCGGCCGGGGCCGCCCCGTTGTGCTTGAGCTTATAATAGTTCAGCCGCAAGTCATTCACGGGAAAAGACAATTGTTGGGTCTAAGTTACGGCGAACAGGTATATAAAATCCTATATCGCGCACCACATTTTTAGGCGATTATCCCCTTTTTATGTGATTAGCCGAACAGTCCGCTGAGAACTTCATCGAGACGTGCAACCGGGTGAACTTTTAGTCCAAACCGCCCTAGGTCGAGGCCGCGGCCGTTGAACTGCGAGATGTACATCTCGCGGAAACCCAGCTTCTCGGCTTCCGACAAGCGCTGATCCAGCCGCGACACGGCGCGTATCTCGCCGCTCAGGCCCACTTCGGCCGCCAGGCACACGTCGCCGGGCACCGGAATGTCGTTCAGCGACGATACCACCGCCGCGCACACGGCCGCGTCGAGGGCGGGGTCTTCGAGGCGCAGGCCGCCGGCAATGTTCAGGAACACGTCGTGCTGGCCCAGGCGCAGGCCCGAGCGTTTCTCCAGCACGGCCAGCAGCATTTGCAGGCGCTTGCTGTCGAAACCGGTGCTGCTGCGCTGCGGCGTGCCGTAGGTGGCGGGCGTTACCAGGGCCTGCACCTCCACCAGCAGGGGGCGGTTGCCCTCGAGCGTGGCCCCAATGGCAATGCCACTCAGGGTTTCGGCCCGCTGCGACAGCAGAATTTCCGAGGGGTTCGAGACCTGCCGCAGGCCCGAGCCCTGCATTTCGTAAATACCCAGCTCGGCCGTGGAGCCGAAGCGGTTTTTGATGGTGCGCAGGATGCGGTACGTCAGGTGCCGGTCGCCCTCAAACTGCAGCACCGTATCCACCATGTGCTCCAGAATTTTGGGGCCGGCAATGGAGCCGTCCTTCGTGATGTGGCCGATAAGCAGCACCGGCACGCCCGTGTCTTTGGCGTACTTCAGCAGCTCGGTGGTGCACTCGCGCACCTGGCTTACCGAGCCCGCGCCCGACTCGACGAGCTGCGAGTGCAGGGTCTGGATCGAGTCGACCACCACCACGTTGGGCTGCAGCGCGTCAATCTGCTTGAAGATGTTCTGGGTGTTGGTTTCGGTGAGGATGTACAGGCCCTGGTGCTGCCGGCCCAGGCGCTCGGCACGCATCTTTATCTGCTGCTCGCTTTCCTCGCCCGATACGTACAGGATGCGCAAATCGCGCAGCTGCATGGCAATCTGCAGCATCAGGGTGCTTTTGCCGATGCCCGGCTCGCCGCCGATAAGTACCAACGAGCCCGGCACCAAGCCGCCGCCCAGCACACGGTTCAGCTCGCCGTCGTGGGTGTCGAGGCGCGACTCCTCTTCGTACAGGATTTCACCTAGGGCCTTGGGCTTGGCCGCCTTGCTGGTGCCGCCCACCGAGGTAGACGCTTTCCAGGCGGTAGCCGGGGTAATTTCCTCCTTCTGGATAACTTCCTCCACGTAGGTGTTCCACTCGCCGCACGAGGGGCAACGCCCGATCCACTTAGCCGACTGCGCACCGCACGTTTGGCAGAAATAAAGGGTCTTGATTTTGGCCATGTAATGCTCTGAGGGTATTCTGGGTTAATGCGCAGCTGGGCAGAAAAGTTTGGCAAGAAACGCTATTTCCGACCTAGGAACGCTACTTTTTGCGCCGTGGCCGGCGGCTGTTCAATTTTCTGGCGTACGGCATAAAGCATATGGCGCGGGGCTGCGTCTGCACGGATAGCAGCCGGGTCAAACCTCGGGTACGCAGGCGGGTTGCAATTAGGTTAGCCGGCATGCGGTGGCTTTGTGCCGGCGTTCGTGTAGCTTATCGTTCAACCATTTAACTCGGGCATGGCTACCTCAACTACCCCGCTCGTAACGGCCGACGACTTGGCCACCATACCAGTACTGGCCGGCTTGCCCGACGAAGTACTGATGTGGCTGCTGGAGCACAGCGAAGCGCGCTTTTTGCCCGCTGGTACCGAGCTGTTCAGGCCCGGCGACCCTACCGACCATATGTTTGTATTGTTGCGCGGTGCGTTGCAGCTGTGGCGCGAGCAAGGCGGGCAGCGCGAGCCTTTTCTGCGCTTCGAGGCGCCGGCCGTGTCGGGGGTGTTGCCGTACTCGCGGCTGCGTCAAACCACGGCCACCGGCGTGGTTACGGCCGATGCAACCCTGCTGATGCTGCACCGCAGCCAGTTTCCGGAGCTGGAGCACCAAAGCCCCGAGCTGGTGCAGCGGTTGGTGGGGCTGATGAGCGACCGGGTGCGCGAAGAAGCCCGCGGGCTGGAGCGCGACGACAAGCTGCGCGCCCTAGGTAAGCTGGCTGCCGGCCTGGCCCACGAGCTGAACAACCCCGCTGCCGCCATCAGCCGGGCCGCCGCCGACCTCTCGGCCCGCACCGGTGCCGAGCCCATGCTGCTGCAAGAGTTGCTGGCCGCGGGCGTACCGGCCGAGCAGCTGCCCCCGTTGTTGGCCCTGGCCAGCCGCTCGGCGCTGGCCAGCACCTCGCTCTCGGTGCTGGAGCAGGCCGATTGCGAGGAGGAGCTGGAGGCCTGGCTGCGCAAGCAAGGCATTGCCGACGCCCACACCCTGGCCGCCGGCCTGCTCAGCGGCGGCCTCGACGAAGATGCCCTGGCGCCCGTGTTGGCCGCGCTACCTAGGCACGCACGCCAACCAGCCCTGCGGTGGCTCGAAGGCCAGCTGGCCAGCCGCCAGTTGGTGCGCGATGTGCAAGAGGCGGCCCGGCGCATTTCGGAGCTGGTGCGCAACGTAAAGGAGTACTCCCACATGGACCGCGGTGCCGGCATGGTGCCCACCGATGTGCACGGCGGCCTCGATAGCACCCTGGCTTTGCTCAGCTACCCGCTGCGGCAGCGCCACGTTCAGGTAGTGCGCGAGTACGCCCAGGGTTTGGTGCTTGTTGATGGCTCGCCGGGGGCGCTCAACCAGGTATGGACCAACCTGATTGACAACGCCATCGACGCTTTGCCCCAAGACGGCACCCTTACGCTGCGCACCCGCCGCGAGGGCAATTTTATTTGTGTGTGCATTATCGACAGCGGCTCGGGCATTGCGCCAGAGGTGCTGCCGCACATCTTCGAGCCCTTCTACACCACCAAACCCGTAGGCGAGGGCACCGGCCTGGGGCTCGACATTGCCCGGCGCATCGTGCTCAGCCACGGCGGGCGCCTGCAAGCCAACTCCGAGCCCGGCCGCACCGAGTTTTGCGTGTGGCTGCCGCTGGCCGATTAAAAGTAACAGGTAACAAGTGACACGTCACAGGCTGGAAAAGCCACTTGCTTACGTATTGCCTGTTGCCCACCACGTGCCATCTGGCTCGCGCGTCCTTCCTGTCACCTGTTTCGTGTTACCTGTCACTTATTAATTAGTACCCTCGCCATGCCCAAGAAGCCAGCTTTGCTCGTGGTCGACGACGACCCGCAGGTACTCGCCGCCATCGACCGCGACTTGCGCCAGGAGTTTCGCCAGGACTACCGCATTCTGCGCGCTGGTTCGGGGGCCGAGGGGCTCGAGGCCATTCGTCAGCTAAAAGCCCGCGCCGAGCCACTGGCCCTGGTACTCTCCGATCAGCGCATGCCCGATATGGAGGGCGTGCAGCTGCTCGAGCAGGCGCGCACGCTCTTTCCGGAGGCCAAGCGCGTGCTGCTCACGGCCTACGCCGATACCGAGGCCGCTATCCGGGCCATCAACGAAGCGCACCTCGATTATTACCTCATGAAGCCCTGGGACCCGCCCCAGCACCTGCTCTACCCCACGCTGCACGATTTGCTGGCCACCTGGCAGGCGCAGTACCAGCCGCGCTTTCAGGGCGTGCGGCTGCTGGGCTTTCAATGGTCGCCGCAGTCGCACGAGCTCAAGGACTTTCTGGCGGCGTACATGGTGGCGTTTCAGTGGCTCGATTTCGAAACCAACCCCGAAGCGGCCGTACTGCTTAGCTCCCTAGGTCTGACGCCGAGCGACTTGCCCATAACCGTGTTCGACGACGGCACCGCCTTGGCGCAGCCCAGCCGCACGGCCATTGCCGAAAAGCTGGGCTTGGCCCTAAAAGCTTCGCAGCCACTCTACGATGTGGTGGTGGTGGGCGCCGGCCCCTCGGGCCTAGGTGCCGCGGTGTACGGGGCCTCCGAGGGCCTGAAAACCCTGCTGATTGAGCGGCAAACCCCCGGCGGGCAAGCTGGCACCTCGTCGCGCATCGAAAACTACCTAGGCTTCCCGACGGGCCTGAGCGGGGCCGAGCTGGCGCACCGGGCGTGGGCGCAAGCCGTGCGCCTGGGGGCCGAGTTTTTGTCGCCGCAGGAGGTAACGCAGCTGTGCGTGCAGGATGAGTACAAGGTGCTTACCCTGGCCGATGGCAGCGAGGTGCGCACCCGCGCCGTGGTGCTGACCACCGGCGTAAGCTACCGGCAGCTGGCCGTACCCGGCATGGAGCGGCTTACCGGCGCGGGCGTGTACTACGGCGCGGCCCGCACCGAGGCGCGCTCCTGCAGCCAGCAGGATGTGTACGTGGTGGGCGGTGGCAACTCGGCGGGCCAGGCGGCTATGTACCTGGCCGTGTTTGCACGCAAGGTGTACATCGTGATTCGCGGGGCGTCGTTGGCGGCGTCCATGTCGGCCTACCTCATCGAGCAGATCGGCCGCACGCCCAACATCGAGCTGCTGCCTTACACCGAAATAAAAGAGGTGCGCGGCCAGGATAGCCTCGAAACCGTGGTGCTGCACCACAACCAAAGCGGCGCCGAGCAGGAGTGCTCCGCCCGGGCCGTGTTTGTGTTCATCGGGGCCAAGCCCAGCACCGAGTGGCTGTGCAATGCCGTGCTCTGCGACGGCAAAGGCTTTGTAATTACCGGCCGCGATTTGCTGGCCGATGCCCGGTTTGCCCCCATCTGGAAAAAGCGCCGCGAACCCTACGCCCTCGAAACCTCGGTGCCGGGCATTTTCGCGGCCGGCGACAGCCGCGCCGGCGCCATGGCCCGCGTGGCCTCGGCCGTGGGCGAGGGGGCCATGGCCATCAAGTTTGTGCACCAATACCTCGACGAATAAGCTCAACAGTATAGGGCTATCTGAATAAATTTAGTTGCTGTTGATGAGGCTGTTACAAGTAGTAATAAAAGAATGCAGTGTAAAATATTGCTTAAATGAAAAAATATATTAACAAAACTTAGGCCTCGGTGGTATAGAACGACTGCACACCAAGCCCCATGCCGCACATGCGGGGCGGGTGCAGACCACATGAAACAGCTTTTCTCCTTTCTTCATACCTGCTTACTACTCCACCGCAGCCTGTTGGCCGGTGCCGTACTGTGCCTCTTGGCCGGCTGCGATTTAATCGAGTTCAGCCCCAACGAAACCCGCACCCCCGAAGCGTTCCGCAACCTCACCCAGAAAAACCTGGAGCGCCTGCAGGCTCAGCCCAATCCCACGGGCGGCGACACGGTGCGCTTCGTGTTCACCGGCGATTCGCAGCGCTTCTACTCCGAGGCCGAAGACTTTGTAACGAGCGTAAACCAGCAACGCGACATTGCTTTTGTGGTGCTGGCCGGCGACGTATCGGACTTCGGGCTGGTGCGCGAGCTGCGCTGGGTGCACGATAAGCTGCGCCACCTGCGCATGCCCTACCTCACGGTGGTGGGCAACCACGATTTGGTGGCCAACGGCAGCGGAGCGTACCAGCAAGTGTACGGCCCGCTCAACTACACCTTTACCTACGCCGGCACCAAGTTCGTGATGGTGGATACCAACGGCCGCGAGTACGGCTTCAACGGCCGCGTGCCCGATGTAAGCTGGGTGCAGCGCGAGCTGCGCGAGCCCGCCCCCGAGGTAAAGCGCCAGATTGTGATGAGCCACGTGGCCCCCATGAGCTCCGACTTCGACCCGAAACTGGTGGAGCCCTACGTGCAAACCCTAGGCGATGCGCCGCGCCTGGCCTTCGAGCTGAACGGCCACAACCACGATTTCAGCATCGGCAAGCCCTACGAGAACGACGTGACGTTCATCAACTCGTACAGCTTCGAGAAGCGCCAGTACGTGGTGCTCACGGTGTGGGGCGAAAAGGAGTTCAAGCTCGAAAAAGTCCAGTTCTGATGCGCCGCCTGTTTCTGCTTCCGCTGCTGGCCGCGCTGCTGCCTGCCCCCGCCCGCGCCGCGCACCTAGGCGCCGCCGCGCCCGATACCACTGCCGCTGCCCCCGATGAGCCCGCAGCGCCCCTCGGCCTGATTGCCCAACCCTGGTACCGCCCCCACCACGCCATTGCGCAAGCCGCCGGCGGGCAGGGCATGGTAGCGGCCGGCGTGGGCTACACCACCCTGCGCGGCAAGCTCGATGTGGACGTGCTGGCGGGCTACGTGCCCAAAAAGTACAGCATCACGCCCATGGGCGTGTTCACGGGCAAGGCCACGTACTCGCCCTTCACGCTCGACCTAGGCGAAACCAAGTGGCAGCTGCGGCCGCTGTCGGTGGGCATGTTCGTGAGCCACACGGCCAGCAACGGCATGGTCGAGTCGCGCGACGAGAAATACTACAACGGCTACTACTGGTGGTCGGCGCGCACGCGCATCGGCGGCTTTGTGGGCGGCCGCGTGGCGCGCGTAGTCGGCACCAACCGCTTTGGGCAGCCGCGCACCGTAGCCGCTTACTACGAGCTGGGCACCAACGACCTGTACCTCACCAGCGCCATGACCAACCTGGGCGGCCTGCCCCTGCACGACATCCTCACCCTGGGTTTCGGGGTGAAGGTGGATTTGTAGGAGCACGTTGCTCACGTCTGTCATGTCTCGCTGCGCTCGACATGACAGCTAGCTCCGCTCACCACGACAGCCGGGCCCTACAACGCCGCCGCGGCCCCGTCTTTTTCCTCGGATAAGCCGCGGGGCGAAGCCTCACGCCGAGCGGCCACGTAGGCGTCGCGGGCATCGGCCAGCAAGCGCAGAATGGTGGTGCGCTGGCGCAGCACGCCTTCGGCCACCGGCCGCTGCTCCCGAAACAGGCGCAGCAGGCGCAGGCGTTGGAGGCGCTGGGTGAGGCGGTTCCAGTAGTGCAGGGCGTAGAAACCGGTAACGGGCAGGCTGAGCGCGTAGAGCGCCGTCAGCCAGTTGTTGTCGGTGAGGCGGTGCACGAGCCAGGTTTGCAGCGGGTACATCAGCCCGAAGGTGAGCATGCCCGTAACCAGCATTATGGGCGCAATAAACTCCACATCCTGGGTGGCGCGCTTGGCAATTACGGAGGGGATGATGTAGGGCACGTAGTTGTTGAGCGCGCCGTAGGCATACACCGGAAAGCCCAGTACCACCTTCAGGGCCGTAAGCAGGCCCCGCTTCAGGCGGCCGCGCCGGGCGCCGCTGCGCTGCAGGGCTTCGTCGCTGATGCGGAGGCGGTGCAGCTCCTGGGTGTAGTCGGTTACGCGGCGGCGCAGCTCCTGCAGGTGGTCGGGCGAGTGGCGCTCAAACCAGGCCACGGCTTGCAGCAAGGTGCGCGTCAGCTGAAACTCCTCGTAGGGGCTGCCTTCGTTGTGCTCGGGCACCAGGTACTGGCCAAAGGTGGCCTCGATCTGGCGCACCAGGGCGTCTTCGGCGTCGTCGCGCGTTACCACCAGGTGCTGCTCCAGGCGGCGGCGCAGCTCCTCGGTAAGGGCCTCGGCGGCGGCTTCGGGGTCGAGGCGGTACTGGGCGGCGTAATCGGCTACCACAATGGGCGCGGCCGGGTTGAGGAGCACATCGGAGCGGAAGCGGGTGGAGGCGGAGTAGTTGATGCCGATGGGCAGGATGCGCAGCCCCAGCTTAAACTGGTGGCGCGCCTCGGCACCCAGGGCAATGCGCGCGGCGCCGGTTTTGAGCGGGCGCAGCCGGCGCTCGGCAATGCTGGTGCCCTCCGGGAAAATCATGAGCGTGCCGCCGCGCCCGAGGTGGTCGTAGCTGCGGCCGAAGGCTTTTTCGTTGAGGGCCTGCAGCTGCTCGGGCGTGATGTTGGCGTCGCCGGATTCCACGTCTTGCCGGCGGTACACGGGGATGCAGTTGGAGCGCTCAAAAAACCACCGCGACACCGGGTTCTGAAAAAACGTGCTCTTGGCCAGAAAATGAATCTGCTGCCGGCGGTTGGCGGCCACCACCAAGGGGTCCATCAGGGTGTTGGGGTGGTTGGCGGCGATGAGCAGCGGCCCCGGCTCCTGCAGGCGCTCGGCGTTGCGGATCTGGAGGCGGCGGAAAAACACGCGCAGCGCGAGCTGCACGGGGGGCTTCAGCAGGGCGTAAAAGAGCATACTCGAAGAAAAGCGGCAGCAGGCCGGAGCAGATGCAATTGCCCACAATGGCCAAAATCAATCATATTTAACGAATCCATTTGGCTTCCGGCAGTCGGGCGGCCTGCAATCGTTGTTTATGCGCGTGTTTTTATTGGGTGCCGTCCTGGTTTTGCTGGGTGCCGGCCCGCTGCGGGCCCAAACCGAGGCCGCCGTGCTGGCCCGGGCCGAGGCGCTTATCGGCCAGAAAAAGTACGAATCGGCGTACCGCGCCCTCGAGCAGTTCGACCCCAAAAACGCCCACGTGGCGGTGGTGCTGAAAAAGGAAGCCATTGCCCTGAACTACTACCTGCTGAGCCTGAACCTGGAGGTGTTTGGCCTGCGCGACCTAGGGCCCGGCGAGCAGGTAGCGCAGCTGCGCGGCAAGCCGGGCAAGTACGGCAGCTACCAGCTGCCCGTGGCCCAGGTGCTGGGCGCCCTGAAGCGCCGCCATCCCACCGATTACCGCCTCGACCTAGGGCTGGGCCATTACTACTACACCCTGCAGCAGTGCGGCTGCGGTCGGCAGCGCTTCGCCGACGACGAGCTGCTCCAAAAAGCCCAACAGTACTACGCCGCGGCCCACGCCCACCAGCAGGAAGATTACGAGTCGCGGTTTGCTACGGGCTTTATGCTGCTGCGCGAGAAGCAGCTGGCCGCCGCCGTGCCCGAGCTGGAGCGCTCGGTAGCCCTCAATGCCCAGTACCCCAACGCCCACTACAACCTGGCCTACGCCTACGCCGCCCTCGGCCGGCCCGCCGAGGCGCTGCCGCACGCCCGCCAGGCTGCCGCCCTCTACCAAGTAGCCGAGTACAAAGCCGATGCCGAAGGCATGGCCGCCGCCCTGGAGCAGCAATTGCAGGGCGGCCCGGCCCCCAACCTGCCGGGTACCCGCGAGCAGGCCAGCGCCGCGGCCGATACCTACGCGGCCCTGCGCGAGCAAGTAGCTGCCGCTGTGGCGGGCAAAGCCCCCAACGTTCGGGAGCTTACGCTAAAGCTGTTCCGGCTCGACCCCGACAACGACGCCATGTACGCCGACCTGATGGATATTTACCAGGCCCACAACCAGTTTCCGGCCCTGGAGGTGTTCTTTCGGGAGCAGCTGCCCACGGCGCCCCAAACCCCCACGGCGCAGGGCATGCTGCACTTCTACGTGGCTATCCTGAACATGCAGCTGGGCCGCCCGGCCGCCGCGTACCCGCACTTTCAGCAAGCCGATACGCACTTGCGCCAGGTGGCCCAGGCCGATAATCCGTTGTTTGATACCATCCGGCGCGGGTTGGCCGAAAGCAAGCCCCGCCGCTGATATTCGCTATGCTACTAAGCCTACTAATGCCGCGTCGGTTGCTGTCGTATGCTGCCTTGCTGCTGCTCACGCAGTGCAGCAAGTGCAAAAACGACCCGCAGCCCAAGCGCCCCGAAGACCAATTGCCGCCGGCCACCCAAACCGGCGCCAATACCTTCGGCTGCCTCGTCAACGGCCAACCCTGGACGCCGCAAGGAAACGACGGCACGGGCAACTACAGCATCGTTTGTGACCCAGGCTATAACTACGGTCTGCTCAACGTCGCCACTTACCGCATCTACAACAAGGGCACGGCCCACCAGACGCTCGGGTTTTACTCGGACAGCGTGCGCGCACCCGGCCGCTACCCGATTACCTACCGCAGTCGTCATCGGGGAAATTTCATTGACCGCCCGACCCGATGTGAGTATTTCTCACGAGATGCCGGGACGTATAGCCGCGGCTCGTTTACCATCACCCGTTTGGACTTGCAGGCCGGCATCGTGTCCGGCACGTTCGATTTTACGCTGGTCAAACCCGGCTGTGATACCGTCAAGGTCACGCACGGCCGCTTCGATAAAAAGCTGTAACCAGCCCCAGCTAGGTTTCGTCCGAAAAGTCGTTTTACGTTTATCAGTCGAGATGCTTGGCTTGCGCCTTCCTTCGGTTCGACTTCGCTCAGCATGACCGTTTCGTCCTTTCCAAAAACAGCTAACTAACCGGCGCAAAAAGAAGCGGCCCGCCAGAGGCGGGCCGTTTGCATAGGTGAGTGAATGGTTGAAGGTGTGTCGAAGAAGGCTTTCGCGGCGCGAAGTTGCGGATTCCTTTGGTTATTCGGTGCAACGGGGCAAAGCTTGCTAGCGCCACACGTTGGCCACGCGGCGCGGCACCGAGCGCAGCACGTGCCACCAGGTGCGCGGTGCGTACCAGGGCTGGCGCACGTATACCAATTCGCCAAGCGTTTTGGTGCTCATTTCAAGCTCGATGGGCGCAGCTCCAAGGGCATCGGTCGCGGTTACCTCGCGGCGCACATACCCAACCGATGAAATCTGCAGCACCTGGGCACCCGTGGGCACATTTAGCCGAAACCTCCCCTCCGCATCCGTCGAAACGCCAACCAGCGTGCCCTTCACCAACACGGTTGCGCCGGGGATAGGTTCACGGGTGGCGGCATCGAGCACCTGGCCGGTAACCGGCGTGCTGCCCACGGCGCTGGGGCTTACCATACCTAGGGCAATTACCTGCGGAACCGGCACGGGGGCCGGTAGCTGGCTGGGGCGCGGGTGCTGCGCCGGGGCGGTTTGGGCCTGCGCCGCGGGGGCACCTAGGGCGCGCAGGCCCAGCAAGGCACCGGCGGCCAGCAGCCACGTGTGCCAGCGCGCGGCGGCCCTAGGTACTTGCAAGGGCCGCTGCAGCTGATCGGCCCGAAAGCGGCCGCACACGCGCCGCCCGGCAGCCTGGCGCAGCAGGGCCAGCACCTCGGCGTCGGTTTTGTGGGTGAAATCGGTAACGGTGTGTTGGCAGGCGGCGCAATGGCGCCCGTGCGCGGTGGGCGTCATGGCCTCCCACGCCTCGGCGCACGGGCGCGGCACTTCTACTTGTATGGCGGCACGTGGCATAAGAGCTAGGGCGTTAAGGGGTTAGCGGCTGCCGTACACTTCTTTGGTGGGCGCGAGGCCAGCGGCGGTTTCCATCATCCGGATGCACTCGGCACGGTAGCCGTCGTCGTCGCGGCCGCGGGCGGCGCGGGCCAGCTGCAGGGTGTTATCCCAGGTGGCCAGGCCGCGCCGCTCGCTCTGGCGCAGCAGCAGGCTCATTTGGGCCACGGCCGCCGCCCAGCGCAGGTTTTCGGAGCCCTCCGTTATGTTCTTGGCATCGGCGGCACCTAGGGCCTGGCTTACCAGGCGGCTCTGCTGGCCCTGGGGTTCTTTGTAGCGCAGCTTCACGGTGAGCAGCTCGGCGGCGGCCGCGCCGGCGGGTGCCGGCGCCACGGACTGGTACTTCAGGCCATCAACCACGGGCGGCGCACCCACGGGCACCACTTCGTAGAGGGCCGTTACCTGCTGCCCGGCGCCCAGCTCGCCGGCGTCTTTTTTGTCGTTGTTGAAGTCTTCGTCGGCCAGCAGGCGGTTTTCGTAGCCGATGAGGCGGTAGGCCTGCACGCGGGCGGGGTTGAACTCGACCTGCAGCTTCACGTCTTTGGCCAGGGTAAACAAGGTGCCACCGAACTGCTGCACCAGCACGCGCCGGCCCTCGGCCAGGTTATCAATGTAGGCGTAGTTGCCGTTGCCTTTGTCGGCTAGCCGCTCCATTTTGCTGTCCTGCAGGTTGCCGGTGCCAACGGCCAGCACCGACAAAAACACGCCCGATTCGCGCTCCTGCTTAATCAGGTGTTCCATCGCGTCGTCCGACGATTCGCCCACGTTGAAGTCGCCGTCGGTGGCCAGAATCACGCGGTTGTTGCCTTCTTTCAGAAAGTTCTGCCGGGCCGTAGCATAAGCCAGGCGCAGCCCCGCGCCGCCGGCCGTGGAGCCACCCGCTTCCAGGTTATCCAGCGCCGCCAGAATATCGGCCCGCTGCGAGCCGGGCGTGGGCGGCAGCACCAAACCCGCCGCGCCGGCATACACCACCATCGATACCTTGTCCTGGGGCCGCAGCTCGCGCACCAGCTGCTTCAGCGAGGCCTTCACGAGCGGCAGCTTATCGGCCGAGGCCATCGAGCCCGACACATCAATCAGAAACACCAAGTTGGCGGGCGGCAGCTTATCGGTGGGCACGGTGCGGGCCTGCAGGCCCACAAGTACCAGCTGGTGCTGCGGCGCCCACGGGCAGGGGGCTTGCTCCAACGTAAGGGTGCAGGGCGCGCTGGCATCGGTGGGCGGCGGGTAGTTGTAGCGGAAATAGTTTACCAGCTCCTCGGTGCGCACGGCATCGGGCGGGGGCAGCTGGCCATCCTGCAGCAAAAAGCGGCGCACGTTGCTGTACGAGGCCGCGTCCACATCGATGCTGAAGGTGCTCAGCGGCGCTTTGCCAACCAGCTGAAACCCGTTTTCGGCCACGTGCTCGTACGATTCGCGGTTTTCGCGCGGGCGCCGGGCTTGGTCGTAGGGGTAGTAAGGAGTTGATACAGATGGCATGCTATTGTTGCCCCGTATCATCACACGGGCCTTGCTCTGCGTAGCAACGGCTCCGGTTACCTCACGACGTTGCTGAACTGGCGCTGCGCCAGTTACCACCACTTCGTTCAGTGTTTTGGTGTCGGCTGCCAACCCCACAGCTACCGTTTGCCCCGGCCGCACGGGCATTTCTCTGGTAACATAGCCTACGCTGCTGATCTGCAGGATGTGCTTGCCTTTGGCTGAGGGCAGTACAAGCCGAAAGCCGCCCTTGGCATCGGTGCTGACGCCGGTCGTTGTGCCCTTCAGGAGCACGGTAGCTCCTGGTATGCCCACGCCGGTGCTAACGTCGGTTACGAGGCCCCTAATGGCAAGCGAATCGGAAGCGGGGCTTATGGGCTCGGCTTTGGGTTTTACCTGGGCCGTGGCCGGGTTGGCAGCTCCTAGGTACAAGGCGGCACCTAGGAGGCCGCAGAATAGAACGGTGCGCATGGCGGTGAGTGGTTAGCGGTGGCGTTTGCTGAGTTGATGTGGCCCCGCCAGAAATTCCACACGGCCGCCACAACTTTTTTTGCCGCCGCCCAAAGCCGCTACCTTTAGCCACCGCCGTTCGCTTAGCCTTGCCGCATGTTTTTGTTTCGCCGCCCCAAGCCCCAGGAGCAGCCGCCCACCGAGGCCGAGCTGCTGGCGCGCTACCGCGCCCACGGCGATGTGCAAGACCTAGGGCGCCTCTACGAGCCATACTTTCACCTGGTGTACGGCGTGTGCCTGCGCTACCTGCGCGACGAGGCCGATAGCAAGGACGCCGTGATGCAGATTTTTGAGAAGCTGGTGACGGATTTGCGCCGCCACGAGGTGCAAAACCTCGGCAGCTGGCTGCACACCACCGCCCGCAACCACTGCCTCATGGAGCTGCGCCGGCGCAAAGCCTCGCCCGAGGCCGTCGAAATTTCGTTGCCCGGTGTGGAATCCGACGGCGCGGCGCATCTGCTTGATGCCGACGATGATTTCCCGACCGAAGAGCACCTGCAGCAGCTCGAGGTAGCCCTGGCGCGGCTGCCCCCCGAGCAGCACCGCTGCCTCGATTTGTTTTACCGCCAGCAGCAGTCGTATCAGGAAATAGCCGACCTCACCGGCTACGACCTCAAGCAAGTAAAAAGCCACCTGCAAAACGGCAAGCGCAACCTCAAACTCTACCTCGCCCGCCATGTCGCCCGCTAACCAGCCGCCCCCCCACGCCCCCGCCGCCGCGCACGTGCCGGCTGCGGTGCTGCGCCAGTACGCGGCCGGCACCCTGGCGGCCGCCGAGCGCCGGCAGGTAGAGCGCCATACCCTTGCTTGCCCCCTCTGCGCCGATGCCCTCGAGGGCTACCTAGGGGCCGCGCCCCAGGCCATAGCCCCGGCCGCCCTGGCCGATTTGCAGCAGCGCCTGCACGCCCGCGTAGCCGAAGCCGCCGAGCCGCAGCGTTTTGGTGGCTGGTGGATGCGCGTAGCCGCGGCCGTGTTGGTGCTGCTCGTGGCCCTAGGTGTGTGGCAATGGCCCAACCTGCGGCAGCCCCAGGTAGCCAGCACGCAGCCACAGCAAGCCGCCCCGGAAAGCGTAGCCGCCGCGCCACCTGCCCCGGCGCCTGTGCCGCAAGCCGATGCCGCGGCCGCCGGGCAAGCACCTCCGGAGCAGGCCGCTGATGCCGCCGAGCCTGCCGCCGCCAAGCCCACCCGGCCCGCCTACGCTGCCGCGCCGGCCAAACCGCGCCGCCGGGCCCCGCGCCTAGGTGCCCCCCGACCCGCGCCCGAGGTGGCAGCCCCGGTTGCCGCCTCCGCCGCAGCCGCCAGTGCCGAGCCCCTGGCCGATGCGCCCGTCGTAGCCGCCGCGCCGCCGGCCTCGGTGCCCGATTCGGGCACGGCCGCCCTGGCCCTGCGCACCCGCCTGGCCGCCGCGCCCGATACCAAAACGCTGAGCCTGGCCGAGCAGCCCAAAGCGGCCGTGGCCTACGAGGGCGCCGCCCGCCGCAAAGCGGCCATGCCGGCCGTGCCGCCCATGGCCCCGCTGCCCGCCGGTGGCTACCCGGCCCTTACGCGCTACCTGCGCCAGGAGCAGCAACTGCCGCCCGAAGCGCCGCGGGTGCGCGGCAGCGTTAAGCTGAAGTTCATGGTGGAGGCCGACGGCTCGTTGCAAAACATCCAGGTGGTGAAAGGCCTAAGCCCCGAAGCCGATGCCGAGGCCATTCGGCTGGTGTGCGAAGGCCCAAGCTGGCACCCCGGCATCGTGAACGGCCGCCGCACCAGCATGCCGGTGCTGCTGGAGGTACCGTTCCGCGATTAGCGGAACTTGTAGCGCGGAACGGATTTCCGCGCTACACACAAACAGCCAGCGGGGCCCAGGGTGCAACATTTCACCTAGGGCCCCGCGGGGTTTCATTTGGGCCAGCGGCCAGGCCTAGCCGCTGTAGCCGCCGCCGCTTTCGGGGGCGGTGGCGCTGCCGCCGGGTACCACGGGGCGCGGCAGCTGCGGCTCGGCGTTGATGTTGACGCCGGAATAATCGGGCACGCCGCCCCCGTCGATGGTTTCGGCGGCGCTGGCCGATCCGTGCTGGCCGGGCTGCCAGCGGTGCATCACCTCAAACGTGATTTTGGCCGTGATGCGGTACTCCACAATCTTGTTGTCCTGTACTTTGCAGCTCTGGTCTTTGATGTAAATCGATTTGATGCCCTTAACGGTGGTGCTGGCTTCGGTGAGGGCGCGCTGCAGGGCATCCTCGAAGCTTTTGTCGGAAGACGCCAGCACTTCGATAACTTTTTTGATGGTGCTCATAGCCGATGAGGGGTTTGTAGTGAACGGCAAGCCCCGCCCGGTCGGCCGACCACAGGCAAGGCAGTGGTACTACGCAGCCACCAGCCAAAAAGCTGTTACCTCAAGCGCTTCGGCCACCGGAAACAACGGCAAATGCCGGGTAGTAAACTAGGTTACAATTATATAGTGGCAGGCTAATTGTTCGTTGTGCTGTAAACGTGTTTACCATCAGTAAGTAGTTGATATTTATGTATTTAACCCGGTTATCTGTTCTCTATATATTGAATATCCGATCCTATAATCAGGCTCTTTCCGATACCGCTGATACGCCTGCCGGCCCCAGCAAAACGCAAACCCCGCCCGTTGCCGCTGCCAGGAAGGCAGCAGGCAACGGGCGGGGTTACGGTACAACCAACCTAGGCTGCTAGGTACGGCTGCTCTGGCTTACTTCAGCGTGATGTTGCCGCGGATTTCGCCACCGGGGTAAGTGGTCGAGTGCAGGTTTACGTAGGTATTGCCGGCCACCAGGCTGGCGGCATCGGCCTCCGTAAGGGTAGCCGAGCCTTTGATGGGCGAGCTGGCCACGCTCGAGAAAGGAATGATTACGCCTCCGTTCTGGCCCGGTGCTGCCTGGTGAATGTGGCCAGCCGAAGGCGTAAAGCCCTGGTACGTAACGGTGTAGGTGAGCGTGCGGGTGCCCTTGTCGTAGGTGCCCGTCATGGTGCCGGTGGCCGCCGAGTTGTTGGCCGGTACTTCCTGGCTGCCGTTCAGCGTAGCCGAGGCCTGCATCACGGTGGGGGTTTTGTCGTCGTCGTTGTTGTTGCAGGCAGCGGTAGCCATCAGGCCGGCCAGCATAAGCATCGTAGAAAAACGCTTCATAAGAACAGAGGTGAAGAAGAGAGGAAAAAGAAGGAACAGGTTGGAGTAGAGCAGCTTACTTGCGGAAGCCCTCTTTGGCGCGCACCGTGAAGTTGCGGGCCATGTTGAAGCCGAAAAACAGGTCGCCTTTAAAGAAATTGCCCCGCGTTTCGGTGATGAACTGCTTCTCAATCATGCCCTGCGAGTTGGTAACGTGCAGCTGAAACACGTGCCCGCCCGTTTCGATGTCGAAGCCCACGGCCAAGGAGTTGCGCAGGTCGTAGGGCTTGGTGCCGGGCAGCAGGTAGTAATACTCCAGGTTCAGCGAGGTGCGCTTCGTAAGCTTCTGGCGGCCGCCCACACCTAGGGCGTACACGTCGTTGGGCTCGGTAGCGCGCGACACCAGGTTGCGGTGCACCACCGTGGGCATCACCTGGATAGACAAATCGGAGCTGAACTTGCGCGCCACCATGGCCTGGTAGGTGTAGGTGAGGCGGCGCCCGAAGGTGCGCTCCACGTTGTCGGTGAAGCGCAGCGTGTTCACGGCCGAGGTGGCCAGCAGCGTAACCGTTACGGGCATGGCACGCGGGCCGGTAGTCTGGCGCAGCGCCTTGTACTTCAGAAAGCCATCGAAAGCCTTTTCCATGGAGCTGCGGCCGATGCCCACCGTCAGGCGGTCGGTCAGGCCGTACTCAAAGCCCAGGCGCAGGGTGGCCTGGTCGAGGCCGAAAAAGTTGTAGGCGCCGCTGTTGAGCGCCCCAAAGCGGTGGCTGATCAGGAACGCCATGGTGCCCTGCCCCGGGGTTTGCACGGTGTGGCCGTTGATGAGGCGCAGGCCTTTAAAAGTTGCCTCCACCACTTCGGGCGCGGCGGGCTGGGGCGTTTGCTCCAGCTGGTTCAGCAAGTCGTCGTCCTGGGCCAGCGCGGCGGTGGAGGCGGCAGCCCCCACCAGCAGCGTCGCGGCCACCCGACGACCTAGGCGGGTAATAGATAAATGCATAGGAGTGTGTGCGTTGACGTGGGAGAGGGTTAGGGTTTGGCGGCCGATATCTGCGACACCGATTCGCACGAGGCCACCAGCTTGATGCTGACGATGCGGGCGATGTTTTCGCGCACCAGCAGGGGTATCTCGATGCCGTAGTCGGCCGGGGCTACGCTAAAGAAGGCGTGCACCAGCAGGTTGCCTTTCTGCATCTCGAGCGCGCCCTGCACCTGCACGCGCTTGGTTACGCCGTGGATGCTCAGGTCGCCCTCTACCTGCACTTGCTGCGAAACGCCCTTGGCCAGGGCCTCGCGGTCGAGGTGCTGAATCTGGCCCTTGAAGGTGGCTTTTGGGTACTTGTCCGACTCCATGTAGTTCTCGTTGAAGTGCTCCTGCATGAGGGTGCGCTTGAACTGGAACGACTTGATCGGGATAACAAAGGCCACCTGCCCACCTTGCAAGTCGATGAGCGCCGAGGTTTGCTCCGAGCGGGCTTCGATGTCTTCCAGAATACTCGTGGAGAAGAAAGACACCGTACCCGTGCGGGTTTGGTATTTGCCTTGGGCGTGTGCTTCGGGCACGCCCCAGAGCAGGGTTATCAGCAGCCAGCCACCATATCGCCGCCAGAATGCGGTTGTCGGGAGCGCGGCCATCTAGTTATTGGGTGCGCCAGCGGTAACCCATTTCTGCAGCAGGGCAATGTCGCAGTCGGAGAGCTTGGCCCCGCCCTGGGGCATTTGCGGGTAGCCGGGGTCGTGGTTGACGACGTGCATGAGTAAGCCGCTGCGGGCGCGGGTTTGCAGCTCGTTCATGTCATCCATGTTGAAGTTGCCGGAGCGCAGCGCCGAGGCGTGGCACGAGCGGCAGTTGCGGTCGAGCAGCGGCGACACGTTGAGCGAGTACGAAACCTGCTCGGGCGTGGTGCAGGGCACTTTGGGGCTGGCCAGCTCCTCCACGTTGTCGTAGGCACAGCCCGTTAGGGCCATCATAAAGAGTAAAGCGTATCGGCGCATATGCAACAGGGAAAACCGCGGAGCGGCGGAGGCGTGTAAAAAACGAAGCGGTGAAGCGGGGTACTAGTAGCGTAGGGGCGGTGCCGGCTGGCCCCGGGCAGGCACGTAGCTACCCGGGGCGCAAGCGGTACTGGGGGCAGGCCGCCCTAGGTGGCGCCTGGGCAGCCTGCCCCAAGGAGGTGCTATACTTCCACGAAAAAGCGGCGGAAGTTGAGCGCAAAGCGCAACCGCTCCAGCGCCAGCAGGTACGAGGGCGGCACCGGGCATTGCGGCCCGGTAAGCACCATCGCGGGCGGGCGCGGCAGCGCGGTAGCCTGCACCCCGGCCTGCTGCAATGCCGCCGCCAGCTGTTGCGGCGACACGTGCTCGGGCCGGTGCATTACCACCGCAATGCCGGCGGCGGGGTTGGCGGTGCAGCTCGTAACGCCGGGTACCTGCTCCAGCACGGCGGCCGGCTCGGCCGGGCCGGGCTGGTATTGCAGGCGCGTTACGGTTACGGGCGGCACGTAGTCGTGGAGGTTGGGGGTTTGCCAGTTGGCCCAGGTCAGCAGCGCCAGCACCGGGGCCAGCGCTAGTGCCCAAACCACCAGGCGTTTAAAAGCGGAACGGCGCATGTACGGAAGCTCGGCAGTAGTCGGATTCAGCAAGGGCTTATTTTCCGACTATATCGCCGCGCATGGCGCCCAGCAGGCCCAGCAGCTGCTCCTGGTCGGCGGGCTTGATCTGCTGCGTGTTCATGGCCTTGGTCAGCTCGGCCGCCACGGCGTCGAACTCGGCGTTGGTAATCTTCATGCCGATGTGGGCCGCCACCATGTTTTTACCGCGGTACACCAGCGGGCCACCCGAAATCTGGCCCAGCTGATCGATGAGGTTGTTGCGGAATGCCAGGCGGCGGGCGTCGTTGCCGGCGCTTACATCGGCCAGAAACGCCGTGTGGCTGCGCAGCAGCACCGAGTTGGGCGAGGCGCACTCGGCCACCACGTTGGCCATGAATTTGTCGACGAGTTTACTGATTCCGTCTACCTTACCCACGCGGTCGTAGAGGGTAGGCTCGGGGGCTTTTTCCTGCTCGCCGCACGAGGCAGTGGTGGCCGTTAGCGAAGCGCCAAGCAGCAGCAAAGCAATAAAACGGCTGGCTTGATAGTACTTTTTTTGCATAGGTGGACGTCGGGTTGGTATTGATTCAACAGCGCAACCTAAACGGTAGACCTGCTTACTAGTTGGCCGAATTCGATGAAGCTCGACTATTACTCGATGAACGTTGGCTAGGATGAGACGAACCAAAAATGTTATAGCGTATTAAAATCGTTTAATTTTTGGTCGTTTTAGGGGCCTCCCAGCGGCTTTTGGGAGGGTGCCGGCGGCCCCTGCCCCAGGTGCCCGGCACTGCCTTTGGCCGCTGCCACCTAGGGCCCGCAGCGGCGTATGGCCCACGGCCCTAGGTGGCCACGCAAAGCCCAAGCTCGGCAGTAGGCCGAGTGGCCTCATTGCCTACCTTTGCCGCGCTTATTCCCATCGTTTCACCGAGTCGTCTGCTGCTGATGCAATTCCGCACCGAAAAAGACACCATGGGCACCGTGCAGGTACCCGTCGACGCCTATTGGGGCGCCCAAACCCAACGCTCCATCGAGAACTTCCCGATTGCGCAGGACATCAACCGCATGCCCAAGGAGATTATCCGCGCCTTCGCCTACCTCAAGAAAGCCGCGGCCCTCACCAACCGCGACGCCGGCATTCTGCCCGCCGAAAAGGCCGAGCTGATCGGCCGCGTGTGCGACGAAATCCTGGAAGGCAAGCTCGACGACCAGTTTCCGCTGGTGGTGTGGCAAACCGGCTCGGGCACGCAGTCGAACATGAACGTGAACGAGGTAATTGCCTACCGCGGCCACGTGCTGCAGGGCGGCCAGCTTACCGACGAGAAGAAGGCCCTGGCCCCGAACGACGACGTGAACAAGTCGCAGTCGTCGAACGACACCTTCCCGACGGCCATGCACATTGCGGCCTACAAAATCCTGATGGAGGTGACGATTCCGGGCATCGAGAAGCTGCGCGACACGCTGGCGGCCAAATCGCGCGAGTTCATGCACATCGTCAAGATCGGCCGCACCCACCTGATGGACGCCACGCCGCTGACCGTGGGCCAGGAGTTTTCGGGCTACGCCTCGCAGCTCGACCACGGCCTGCGCGCCATCCGCAACACGCTGGCCCACCTCTCCGAGCTGGCCCTAGGTGGCACGGCCGTGGGTACCGGCATCAACACGCCGCCCGGCTACTCCGAGAACGTAGCCAAGCACATTGCCCAGCTCACGGGCCTGCCCTTCATCACGGCCGAAAACAAGTTTGAGGCCCTGGCCGCCCACGACGCCATCGTGGAAGCTCACGGCGCCCTGAAAACCGTGGCTGCTTCGCTGATGAAGATTGCCAACGACGTGCGCCTGCTGGCCTCGGGCCCGCGCGCCGGCATCGGCGAGCTGTTCATCCCCGACAACGAGCCCGGCTCCAGCATCATGCCCGGCAAGGTAAACCCCACCCAGAGCGAGGCCATGACCATGGTGGCCGCGCAGGTAATGGGCAACGACGTGGCCATCAACATCGGCGGCATGAACGGCCACTTCGAGCTGAACGTGTTCAAGCCGGTGATGATTTACAACTTCCTGCACTCGGCCCGCCTCATCGGCGACGTGTGCGTGGCGTTCAACGACAAGTGCGCCGTGGGCATCCGCCCCTTGGAAGACAACATCCGCAAGCACGTGGAGTCGTCGCTGATGCTGGTAACGGCCCTGAACCCGCACATCGGCTACTACAAAGCTGCCGAAATTGCCCAAACGGCCCACAAAAACGGCTCGACGCTGAAGGAAACCGCCCTGCAACTCGGCTACCTCACCGAAGAGCAATTTAACGAATGGCTGAAGCCCGAGGACATGGTGGGCGAGCTGCCCCGCTAATTGCCTTGGGCCAATAATCTGGCCTGCTGCATGTTGTAACGCCGCAACCCCGCCGGGTTGCGGCGTTCTTGTTTATAGCCGATTAAACTAAAGTTGTACTTTACGGTTGCAATAGGCCCCATGCTTACCACTCTACATCGCTCGTGCTCATGATCAAACTCTACGATCAGCCCTTCTTGCGCATGCACTACGACCAGCACCTGCGGCTGCTGGAGAGCGAGTGGCTAACCGAAGACCTAGGGACGGCGGAGCTGCGCGAAGGCCTGTGGCAAGGGGTGCTGATGATGGAGCGCTACCAGGTGCTGTCGTGGCTAAACGATTTGCGCCGCCTGCCCCTGATACCCGCAAGCGAGCATGCGTGGCTGCAGCAGTACTTTGCGCGCTACCAGGAGCTGCCGCTGCACAAAGTGGCCGTAGTAAAACCCACCGACCCGGTGCGGTACGAGCACCTGCAGGCCGCGGTGGGCATGGCGCGCAGCCACGGCTTGGTGCTGCAGCCCCACGTAATGTACTTCGACACGGTAGAGGAAGCCCGGCGCTGGGTGCGCAAGCCGCTGGTGTCGATGCAGTTGCCCCCGCGCGACTAACCCCGTGGCACTTTGCGGCGGCTTCGTTGTTAAGCTGCTGACTCGTAGGTTTGTGTTTCGGCTGGTTGAAAGCCGCGCGGAAGCCCTGGTGCCCAACGCCCAAGCCCGCGCCGGCCCAACAGCCGTTTCTCATCTTAGCCTTTTGCCGTGCGCTTTCTTTTGCCCGTTCTGCTTCTGTTGGCCATGCTGGCTGCCGCCGTGTTGCCCGGCTGCGAACCCAAAGAGGAGCTGATTACTACCGACGGCAGCGCCCGGCTAACCTTTTCGGCCGATACCGTGGCCTTCGATACGGTGTTTGTGCAAACGCGCACCGTGGCCAAGCGCCTGTGGGTGTACAACCGCAACAAACGGGCGGTGCGGGTGGATGAAATCCGGCTGGCCGGCCCCTACGGCAACCCCTACAAGCTCGTCATCAACGGCGACTCGGGCGCGGTGGCTCAAAACCTCACCATCCGGGGCCAGGATAGCCTCCTGATTTTGGTGAAGGCCACGCTCGGGGCCACCAACCAGGCCCAGAACAAGCCCTTTCTGCAGGAAGACCGCATCGAGTTCCGTACCAACGGCAACCAACAGCAAGTGCAGCTGGTGGCCTACGGGCAAAATGCCTACTTCCACTTCAACGAAACGCTGGCCTGCAACACCGTGTGGCGCAACGACAAACCGCACGTTATCTACGGCGGGGTGGTGGTGCCGGCCGGCTGCAGCCTGCGCCTCGAGGAGGGCACCCGCGTGTATTGCCACGCCCGCACGGGCATCATCGTGCGCGGCACGCTGCTCGTGAACCCCACGCTGCAGCCCTCGGGTGAGGTGCGCCCCGACGACCGCCGCATCGTGCGCTTTCAGGGCGACCGGCTCGAAGCGTTCTACAACGACATCCCGGGCCAGTGGGCGGGCATTCAGTTCGAGGCCGGCAGCAGCCGCAACAGCGTGGTGCGCTTCTGCGAAATCAAGAACGCCTCGTTTGGCCTGCTCGTGTTCAACCCCGAGGCCCGGCAGCCCTTCCCCAAGGTTACCGTCGAGCACAGCGTAATTCGCAACATTTCGGGCGCGGGGCTCACGTTTGCCAGCGGCGGGCAGCGCTTCAACGGCGGCGGCATCCTGAGCTTTTCCGGCGACTTCGACGTGCGCAACACCCTGCTTACCAACTGCGGCGAGTTCGCCCTAGGTGGTTTTCAGGGCGGCACCTACAACGTGCAGTACTGCACCATTGCCAACTTCACGCCGCAGTTCCGCCGCGAAACGGCCTCCATTACCCTGGCCGACGTGCTGCCCGTGCGCGAACCCACGCTGAGCGTGCTGCCCGTGCTGAACTTGCAAAACAGCATCGTGTGGGGCTCGGTTGAGGATGAGCTCCTGTTCGTGAACAGCCAGAAGTACCTAGGGCAGCTGGCCATAAGCAACAGCGTGCTGCGCACCAAAACCTACGCGGCCGCCACCGATGCCAACGGCCGGCCCGGCCTGGCCCGCAACGGCAACTTGCTGAACGTGAATCCCAAGTTCCGGCGCACGCCCGAAACCTTCGCCGAGCGTTTCGACTACCGCCTCGATACCCTCTCGCCGGCCAGCAACCGCGCCGTGCCGCTGCCCCAGCTTGCCACCGATCTGCGCAACCTAGGGCGCAGCGCCACCACCCCCGACCCCGGCGCCTACGAGCGCGCCAACCCGTGATTCTTTAGCAGTTGGTACTGGGTATTGAGTACACAGATGTCAGCTGTAAGACCACGTGCAGGAATGTTCGAACGATGTCTCAATACGAACTACTCAATACCCAGTACCTAATCCCAACCCATGATCAGCGTTCAGAAGCGAATGCGCCTGCCGGCCGTGCGGCGCGGGTTTCACCTTATCACCGATCTGATTACGGCCGAGCTGCCCGAGCTGGAGCAGGTGCGCATCGGCACGCTGCAGGTGTTTATTCAGCATACCTCGGCTAGCCTCTGCATCAACGAAAACGCCGACCCCACGGTGCGCCACGATTTCGAGCAGTTTTTCAACCGCGCGGCCCCCGAAAACGCTCCGTACTTCCGGCACACCCTCGAGGGCCCCGACGACATGCCCGCCCACCTGAAAGCCGCCCTGCTGGGCAGCAGCGTGAGCATTCCGGTAACCAACGGCGAGCTGGCCCTGGGTACCTGGCAGGGCGTGTACCTGGGCGAGCATCGCAACGACGGCGGCCGCCGCTGGCTGGTTCTTACGCTGTTGGGCGTGGCCTAGGTAGTTGTTTTGCGCCGAGTTGCGTATAGGGCTGCAAATAGCCTTTGCGCATGAATATCCTGGTGCCCGGTACGCTCCTGACAGGTCTGATGATCCTGGTTGCCTGCCGCGATGATCCGCAGACTGCTACCACCGAGCCGCCCCGCCGCCCGGTGCCGAAGCCGCGCGCCCAGGCCGTTGCGGCTAAGCCTGCCGTGGTCCGCACCAAGCGCGTGTGCTCCATCACCGATGCCGCGGCCGCCAACGACCCCTTCGGCACCGAGCTTACCGCCGCCGACATCGTGCGCAGCGGCGGGCGCATCACCAGCCGCAAAGCCGTGAAAAACGCCCACGTGCCCGCGCAAACCGATACGCTCGTTACGGTGCAGCAGGGTGGCAACCGTTGGGTGTTTTACCGCACCCCCGAAAAGGATTTGCTGAGCAGTGCCACCTTGGTGTCGTTTACCACGCCTTACGGGCAAGCCGTGCGCAGCCGCGTGGGCGCCAGCTACCGGCGCCAGGGCGGCGGCTGCGACAGTCTGCTCATCTCCGACGACATGCAGATGAACCGCGTGGTGGCCTCCATGAGCAGCGGGCAAGTGCGCAAAGTGCGCATCGAGCCGTATCTGGATTAGCCCACGACGGTGCTGTCGCCTAGTTTAGCTTACCGCACCACCTGCCCACTGGCCTGGTAGCGCGTCGTATCGAAAGCTACCAGCTTTTGCTGCCCGCGCACCTCGTAGCTGCTCAGGCCGCCATCGGCCCCGAAGCGCATCCGAAACTGCTTGCCCGAGAAAAACAGCGGGTTATCCTGGCTGACGGTGGCCGTAAGCTCGCGCAACACCGGGCCGGCTTGCAGCACGGTTAGCTCCGTTACGGGGTGGTCCACGTCGGGGCGGCGGCGGTAGGTGCGGCGCGTCAGCCCGGCCGAATCGGTGCTAGACTCCTGGTAGGCGCCGCGCAGGGCGGGTTTGTTGATGTCGGCCTGGTAGAACAGCTGCAGCTCGTTGGCCCAGTTGGGCGAAGCCAGGCGGGTTGTTTCGGGCTTACCGTTGCGCAGTACCACGCGCTTTTGCAAAGCGGGGCTTTTCGCTTGTAGCTGCTTTACCTGGGCATCGAGCAGGCCCACCACGTCGAAGTAGCCGGCGGGTTGCCGGGCCGGCCGCTCCGAGGGGTCGGAAGAGCAGGCGGCGCTGCATCCGAGCAGGAGCAGCGCCGCTTTTTGTAGCAGCCCTAGGTGGTTACGCATGTGCCTGAGGGCGCAGCAGGGATTCGCCGGTCATTTCGGCGGGCTGCGGCAAGCCCAGTATCTGCAGCACGGTAGGCGCAATGTCGCCCAGCTTGCCATCGGCCAGGGTGCCTAGGTAGTCGGGGTCGGCCAAAATGCACGGCACCAGGTTGGTGGTGTGCGCCGTGTTGGGGGTGCCGTCGGGGTTAATCATCATGTCGGCGTTGCCGTGGTCGGCAATGATGATGCTGGCGTAGCCGCTTTCCAGGGCGGCCGTTACCACGTCGTGGGTGCATTGGTCCACGGTTTCGCAGGCGCGTACGGCCGCCTCAAACACGCCGGTGTGGCCCACCATGTCGGGGTTGGCAAAGTTCAGCACCACAAAGTCGGCGGTGCGGGCGCGCAGCTCCGGCACCAGCGCGTCGCGTAGCTCATAGGCGCTCATCTCGGGCTGCAGGTCGTAGGTGGCTACTTTGGGCGAAGCGCGCAGAATGCGCTTTTCGCCGGCAAACTCGGCCTCGCGGCCCCCCGAGAAGAAGAACGTAACGTGCGGGTATTTCTCGGTTTCGGCAATCCGGATCTGGCTGCGGCCGTTGGCGGCCAGCACCTCACCTAGGGTGTGATTCAGGTTGTCCTTATCGAAGATGGGCTGCACCCCTACGAACGTGGCGTCGTAGTTCGTCATCGTGAGGTAGTGCAGGTTCAGCCGGTGCATGTTGAAGGCGTGGAAATCCTGCTGCGTGAGGGCCTGCGTGATTTCGCGGCCGCGGTCGGTCCGGAAGTTAAAGCAGATCACCACGTCGCCCTGCTGCATGGTAGCCAGCGGCTGCTCGTCGGCCCCGATCTTCACCAAGGGCTTCAGAAACTCGTCGGTAACGCCGGCCCGGTACGAGTCGAGCATGGCCCCGATGAGGTTGGTGCAACGCTGGCCTTTGCCGTTTACGAGCAAATCGTAGGCTACCTGCACCCGCTCCCAGCGGTTGTCGCGGTCCATGGCGTAGTAGCGGCCCACAATCGAGGCGATTTTGCCGCTGGCGCCGTGCTGCAGGTGCTCCTCCAGGTCGTTTACGTAGCGTACGCCGCTCTTGGGGTCGGTGTCGCGCCCGTCGGTAAAGGCATGAATAAACACGCGGTGCACGTCCTCGTCGTGGGCGAGGGTGCACAGGGCCTTCAGGTGCTCGATGTGCGAGTGCACGCCGCCATCGGAGAGCAGGCCCATCAGGTGCAGGTTTTTATCGGGGTGCTGGCGCAGGTACTCAAAGGCCTGCTGCAAGGCCGGCATCGAGCCCAGTTTCCGCTCGCGGATGGCCTTGTTGATGCGCACCAGATCCTGGTACACCACGCGGCCCGCGCCTAGGTTCATGTGGCCCACTTCGGAGTTGCCCATCTGTCCTTCGGGCAAGCCTACCGCCTCGCCCGAAGCTTGCAGGCGGCTGTGCGGGAAGCGCTGAAAAAGCGAATCCACGAAGGGTGTGTTGGCCGCGGCAATAGCCGACACGGCCGGATTGGTGCCTAAACCCCACCCATCAAGGATTACCAACAGTACCGGTTTATTCATGGGGCAAAGATAGCGGGAAGGCAAGTGGCAAACGGCACCGGTTCACTATTTTGGGGCAGTTGCCGCCTATTTGTCGCTTCTTGTATACCTGCCTACCTTGGCACAGTTTTGGCACAATCGCCGCTGCAACCCAGCTTACTACATGAAACGATTGTTTTTCCGAGTTCTGACGCTGTTGTGCCTGGCTTTGGCCACGCCGGCCGTCAACGCCCAGGGCGATACGTTCGGGGCGGTACGCTCGGCCATTCGCAACGGCTCTTCCCGCGCCATATCCCAGTACTTTGGGGGTACGGTGGAGTTGGGCTTCGACGGCGACAAGCAGAGCTACAGTGCTACGCAAGCCGAGTTTGTGCTGAAGGATTTCTTCGCCAAAAACTCGCCCGCCACGTTTGAGCTAGTGCACCAGGGCGCCTCAAACGAAGGCATTCAATATGCAATCGGCAAATACGCCGGCAAGAGTGGCAGCTACCGCGTTTTCATCAAGATGAAACCGGCGCAGGGTAGCCAGCAGATCGACACCATCGATTTTACCCACGAATAGATGGCCTAGACCGCTACTTTTCCCTCCTCTTTTGCGGTCTGAGTACAATAGCAGGTCCCGGCTTTAAGTCGGGGCCTTTTGCTATTTTTGCGCCGTGCAAAACGCTCCTTACCTCACGCCCGAAGCCTTACGCTCTTTTATTCAGGCGGCCCTGGCCGAAGATGTCGGCGACGGCGACCATTCGTCGCTGGCCGGAGTGCCCGCCGGGGCCCGCAAGCAGGCCCGCCTGCTGGTGAAGGACGAGGGGGTGCTGGCCGGGGTTGAGCTGGCTCAGATTATCTTTCGGGAGGTAAACCCCGCGCTTACCGTGCAGGTGCAACTGCCCGACGGCAGCCGCGTGAAGCACGGCGACGTGGCCCTGACGGTGGAAGGCCCGGCGCGCAGCATCCTCACGGCCGAGCGCCTGGTGCTCAACTGCATGCAGCGCATGAGCGGCATTGCCACCCACACGGCCTACCTCAACAGCCTGCTGGCCGGCACCAAAGCCCGCCTGCTCGACACGCGCAAAACCACGCCCAACTTCCGCATCTGCGAGAAATGGGCCGTGCTGATTGGTGGCGGCGTAAACCACCGCTACGGCTTGTTCGACATGATTATCCTGAAGGACAACCACGTTGACTACGCCGGCGGCATCCGGCAGGCTATTGAGGCCACCCACGCCTACCTGAAAACCCTAGGTCGGGAGCTGCCCATTGTGGTAGAGACCCGCACCCTGGAGGAAGTGCAGCAGGTGCTCGAAGTAGGCGGCATCGAGCGCATCATGCTCGACAACATGAAGCCCGATACGCTGCGCGAAGCCGTGGCGCTGGTGGGCGGGCGTTTCCCTACCGAAGCCTCGGGCGGCATCACGGAGCACACCATCCGGGCCGTGGCCGAAACCGGCGTCGATTTTATTTCAGTCGGGGCGCTTACGCATTCCGTAAAAAGCCTGGACCTCAGCCTGAAAGCAATTTGATTGGGTTGTCAGTTGCGAGTTGTTAGTTGTCAGTGGTTCAACACCGCTTTTCCTAACAACGACCTGACAACTGACAACTGATAACCGACAACTTACATAATGCAACCTCCCATTCCGCGTGGCGGCGGCCGGCAATTCGTTCAGCAGCAACAGCAGCCTTCGCCGCTCGCCGTCCGCACCAAAAAACATCAACTCGATAAGAACACCTTCACCCGCATGGCGCTTACCCAGGTGTGGAAGCGCGACTGGTGGCAGGCTGTTATTCCGCTGGTAGTACTGCTGCTGCCGGCCGCGTTCAGCTTTTCGTGGTGGTGGGTAGCGGCGGCCGTGCTGGTAGCGGTGCTTTACGTGCTGGTACGCTCGGCGCAGGTAACCGGCGTAACCCAGATGGAGCAGAGCAAGGTGTTGTTCGACCGCGTAAGCTACGAGTTCGACCCGCGCTACATTGCCATGCGCAGCAACGAGAAAGATCCGCCGCGCGGCATGAACTGGGAAACCATCGAATCGGTGCGCCGCGACAAGGACGCCTACGTGCTGTACCTGAAGCAGCCCGATGTAGCCGACCAGATTTCGGGCTGGCGGCTGTGGCTGGCCAAGCTGATGTGGGTGCCGGTATTTCTGCACATCCCCACGCGCATCTTCAACTCGGGCAAGGATCAGCAGATGTTTGAGAACCTGCTGCGCCGCAAAAACCTGCTGCCCGCCGACGCCGGCGCAACTACCAACGCCCCGAAGGCGGCCTAATGGCCGATTTCTCCGTATTTCGCATTTGATTTCTTCCGCATTCTCTCCTTATGACCTCCAACAAAAGCATTTTGGGCCTGGCCGTTGTAGCTCTGCTGGGTCTGGCTTCGTGCAGCAGCGAACCTTCGGACTGGCGCGCCGACAAAAAAGTATCGGTTGACATGGTGCCTCCCGGAGCCCGCGAGTCGTACGACTTCGACCTGGCTACCGACGCGCCGAGCCAGCACAAAGGCGGCGCTATCGAGAAGCCGGTTAGCTCGCAAATGGAAGTAGAACAAACCCTGGACCCGGCCCGTGGCCTGCCCGACAAGCCCACCGCCGACCAGGCCATGACGCCCGACGCCACCCAGGCCGAAGGCAGCAAAGAAGGCCCCGCGGCTACCAAAGGCCCCAGCGCCACCCAGCACGACCTGAACAACAAGGAAGGCGTACAGAAGCAGAACTAAGCTTCGGCCCACGCCCCCATTTGTTTGCTAGAGCGCCCCGGCGCAGCACTGGCATGCCCGCCAGTGGCTGCGCCGGGGCGCCGGTGCATGCTAGCTAGCCACCGAAGCGGCCCACCCGCTTACTCCGCTTATTGCTTTCTGCCTTTTTATGGCACGATCCTACGCCGAGTCGGCCGAGTGGTTCAGCACTTGGTTTGATTCGCCCTACTACCATTTGCTGTACCAGCACCGCAACCACGACGAAGCCCGTGAGTTTCTGGATAAGCTGCTGATACACCTGCACCCCAAGCCCAAGGAGCGCCTGCTCGATTTGGCCTGCGGTAAGGGCCGCCACGCTATTTACTTAAACCAGCAGGGCTACGACGTTACCGGCGTCGACCTTTCGCCGCAGAGCATCGACCACGCCCGGCAGTTTGAGAACGAGCGGCTCCACTTCTTGGTGCACGATATGCGGGCGCCCTTGCCCGAAGGCCCCTTCGATTTTATCCTGAACCTGTTCACCAGCTTTGGGTACTTCGACGAGGAAGCCGAGAACGTGGTGGCCCTGCGCAACGCGGCCGATGCGCTGCAGTTCGGCGGCAAGCTCGTTATCGATTTCATGAACACCGAGCGCACCGTGCGCGAGCTGGTGGCCCACGAGCAGAAGCAGGTAGAGAACACGCTGTTCCGTATCGATCGTCACCTCGACCGTGACTTCATCGTTAAGGACATCCGGTTTACCGATGCCGAGGGCCGGGAGCAGCACTTTCAGGAGCGCGTGCGGGCCCTTACCATCGACCGTTTCAGGGAGTACTTCTACCTCGCGGGCCTGCGGCTGGGCGAGGTGCTGGGCGACTACAACCTGAACCCTTACATCGAGGCCGAGAGTCCTCGCATGATCTTCATTCTTAAAAAGTAACCGCGCCCCGCGCGCGGTACTGCAGCTTCTCCGCCATGCTCGTAGCTCTTGTGCTGCTGTTCGGAACGGTGCTTGGCGCCGGCTGGCTTACGCGCTTTGTGCCCACCAGCCACACTACCTGGCTTCGTCCGTTGCTGGCATTCAGCGGTGCTTACCTGGTTACGCTCACGCTTACGCACCTGCTGCCCGAGGCCATTGCCCTCGATGGTTCGGCGCACCGCGTGGGGTACTTTTTGCTGGCCGGCTTTTTTGGCCAGTTGGTGCTCGAGCTGTTTTCGCAGGGCGTGGAGCACGGCCACCAGCACGTGCACGCCGAGCATGCCCACGCCGGCGTGCCCTGGCTGCTGCTCAGCTCGCTTACGCTGCACGCCTTTCTGGAGGGCAGCATTTTGGTGCGGCAGCCGCACACCGAGGTGCCCGGCGGCTTTTATGCCGTGCTGGCCGGCGTGGCGCTGCACCACATTCCGGCAGCTTTTGCCCTGATGGCAGTGTTGGTAACGCGCCTGGGCAGCTTTGGCCGGGCCTTACCTTGGCTGATGTTATTTGCGGCTGCCGCGCCCCTAGGTGTGCTCTGGAGCCACTACAGCGGCCTGAACCCGGTGCAGCCGGGCGGCTGGTACCCGGCACTGCTGGGCTTGGTAAGCGGCAACTTCCTGCACGTATCCACCACCATTCTGTTCGAGGTAAGCCCCGAGCACAAGATTAACGTGCGCAAGCTGCTGGCCACGCTCCTAGGTGCGGCGCTGGCGTTGCTGGTAAACAGCCACTGAGGGCTAGTTAGTGAGGGTAGGAGTTTATGAGGTATGAAGTTTATAAGTTGATGAGGGTAGAGTTTGGGGAGTTTTGGTAGCTCCTAGGTTTTCTCTACTATGTCAGAACTCATTAACTCGCCAACTCGAAACTCTTTAACTCCCAAAATTAATCGGCGTCGGTGGCGGGGTGGCGGCGCACCCAGGCCTCGAGCTGCGCCGCGCGGGCGGTTTGGCGACGCAACTCGTACTGCAGCTGCAGCATGCGCTGGCGCATATTCAGGATCAGGTCGATGCCTTCGGGCGGCAGGTGCAGCTCGTGGTGCAGGCGCGCAATACGGGCCAGGTGCTCGGCGTCGTCCTCGATCAGTGGCTCGGCGGCAGGTTGTGGGTGCAGGCGCAGCCAGCCTAGGTCGGCCAGGTCCTGCAGTGCCGCTTCGGGCAGGCCATAAGTAGTGGCGCAGTCGCGGAAGGAGAGGGTGATATAGTGCGTGCTCATGGCTGAGGGGCTGGGTTAGGAGGGTTGGCTTACCTCTTCGCCGCGGAACTGGGCTAGCTGCTGAAACAGCTCGCGCTCCTGCGCCGTGAGGTGCTGGGGCAACTGCACTTGCAGGCGCAGGTACAAGTCGCCGTGCTGGCCGGCGTGGCCGTACACCGGAAAGCCCTTGCCCCGCAGGCGCAGGCGGGTGCCGTTGGCCGTTTCGGGCTTGATCTTCACCCTCACGGGGCCACCCAGGGTTTCTACCACTTGCTCGCCGCCGAGCAGGGCTTTGTAGAGGCTAACGGGCACGTCCATGGTCAGGTCGTGGCCGGTGCGCACGTAGCGCGCATCGGGCTGAATGCGGAAGGTGATAAGCAAGGAGCCATTGGGCCCGCCGTTGCGGCCGGGCGCACCTTGGTCGCGCAGCCGAATGGTTTGGCCATCCTCTACGCCCGGCTTGATGTTGATGCGCAGCTTACGCTCGCCAACCACCACTGTGCGCGGGCCGCCGTGGTATGCCTCTTCGAGCGTAATCTCCATTTCGGCCTGCAAATCGTGGCCAGCCGCCGGGCGTGTGGTGCGAGCGTGGCCGTGGCCGCCCATGCCTCCAAAAAAGGAGCTGAAGAAGTCGGAAAAGTCGCCGGCGTCGGCAAAATCGTGGGCACTGCCGCCGCCTCCGAAGCCGCCAAACCCACCGCCTTGGTTGGTGTACTGCGACCAATCGAAGCCGCCTTGCCCGCCAAAGCCCCCGCGGCCGCCCGCCTGCTGGTAGCGCTGCCAGTCGGCGCCCAACTGGTCGTATTTCCGGCGTTTTTCGTCGTCGCTGAGTACTTCGTTGGCCTCGTTTACCTCCTTAAACTTGCGTTCGGCCTCGGCGTCGTTGGGGTTTACGTCGGGGTGGTACTGGCGCGCCAGCTTGCGGTACGCCTTCTTGATCTGGTCTTTGGTCGCGTTCTTCTCAACGCCCAAAATCTGGTAGTAGTCCTTGTATTCCATGGGCCGCGGGGCTGCGCGTGGGCTAGGTGCTTATCGACTACCAAAGACGCTAGCAGCCGTCAGAATTCATAATTCGGAGGCAAAGCCGTTTGGGTTGCTTTTTCGTGGGGTTGGGCGCCGCCAAGCTGGCCCATTTATTGCCGCTGGCTACCACCACGTTCCGGGCGAGGCATTGCGCAGGCAGCAGTAGCATGGTAACGTGCCAATGGCTAACTTCAACCATCTCTCCGCATTCCTACCCCACACATGAAAGTTCTCTTCTCGCTCCTGACCCTAGGTGCTCTAACCCTAACGCTGTCGGCAGAGGCGCAAACCCGCCCGGCACCGCGCAAACCGGCCACTCCGCCGCAACGACCCGTACTGAAAAACGCCGGCGTGAAAGACGGCGTGCTGATGCAGCAAGGCAAAGTGATGGTAACGCAGCACGGCCATACCTCCGAGCTGACGGCGCCTAACATCATGAGCTTCCCCAACGGCACCAAGGTGCAGGCCGATGGGGTAGTGGTAATGGCCGATGGCAACACCTCGCAACTGCAGGAAGGCGATTACATGTCGCTGAGCGGCCGCATCACCACCGCGCGCATGAAGGCCGAGCAGGACAGCCTGATCCAGGCCGTGAAGTCGGGCCAATCCGGAAAAGCCAAAGTAAAATCGAAGCGCAAGGGCTAACCCGCACTTGCTACTCGCCCGAACGCACAAGCGCCCGCAGCAGCTGCTGCGGGCGCTTGTGCGTTCGGGGGCACCGAGGGCCGCGGGCTCAGGCAAAGGTGTAATCGGCCAGAATTTCGCGGGCCTCGGTGTCGTCGCGGGCTTCCACCACCTCGTCAATCACAAATTGCACTTCCTGCTCCGTCCAGCCTTGTTGTTCGGCGGCTTTGATGAATTGGCTGAGCACCACAAACCGCGCGGCGGTGGCGGGCGGCACGGTCCATTTTACTTTTTTACGGATGCGCATAGGGCTGAAAGAGAAAGTAGAAAGCTAGCGGGCGGCGCTGGCCTGGCGCACCACGCGCACCTGCACGGGCGCCACCCCGGCCTTATCGACCCCGATTTTACGGGCGGCTTTCTTCGAAAGATCAATCACGCGGCCTTTTACGTGCGGGCCCCGGTCGTTGATGGTTACCTTCACGGAGCGGCCGTTTTGCTGGTTGGTAACGCGCACCACCGTGCCAAAGGGCAGGGTTTTGTGCGCAGCCGTGCGTTTGCCGGGGCGGTAGGGCACACCGCTGGCCGTTTTGCGGCCGTTGAATTTATCGGCGTAGTACGAGGCCTTGCCGGTTTCGGTGTAGGCCTTGCTGCCGGCGCAGCCCGCCAGCAGGCTGGCCCCCAGGCCAAGGCACAAGAGTAAGCGGAAGAAAGCAGATACCATAAGCAACAAACACAAGCTCAACCAGAGCCTAAATTAGCCCTATTCGTGGCATTGTGGTGCGCTGCGTGGGCAAAAGCCACCTGCGCCCTAGGAGCCCGATGCCCCCGGGCGGCCAGGCACCTAGGGCGCGGGTGGGCCAATTGGCCTGGCCGCTGGGCTGCCCCCGGCTTCCGGAATGCGCATCGAAAGCAGTTGCTCGTAGCTGCCTTGGTACACGTTGAAATCGACGGCGCCGCGGATGCCGGGCACGTAGGCCTCGTCGGAGTGCTGCCAGATAATCCATTTGTTGCGGGGCAGCGCGGGGCGCTCCACCTCGTAGTGCGCCAGCCACAGCGGGTACTTGTCGAAATGCCCGGCCAGGTAGCGCTTGTAAAAACTGTAGTTGGAGTAAAGAATGGGCCGCACGCCGTAGTGCCGCTCCACCAACCGCAGCCAAGTGGCCACGTTGCGGCGCATCACGGCCACGTCATGAAACTCGGGGTGCTCTACATCGAGCACGGGCGGCAGGTCGCCGGGGCCCAGGGGCACGGTGCCCACAAACAGGTTGGCCTGGTCGGTGCCGTCGTAGTTGGGCTGAAAGTAGTGGTAGGCGCCGCGCACAATGCTGGCCTTGCCCGCGCCGCTCCAGTTTCGCTGGAAGCGCCGGTCGCGCAGGCTGACGCCTTCGGTGGCTTTGATGAAGGCAAACCGCACGTTGTGGCGCGAAACCTCGTCCCAGTCGATGCGCCCCTGGTACGACGACACATCGATGCCGTGCACGGAGTAGCCCGAAAGCAACGGCGTTTTTTCGCGGCCCGTAAGCTGCTCGGCCGTAAAAGTGGCCCAGGCCCGGCGGGCGTAGCGGTGTATCTGGCGGCGGTAGTGCCAGTAAAAAGCGCCCGTGCCCAGCAGCAACACTACCAACGCCCACAGCACGGCCGGTAGCCACGCGCGGCGCTTAGGCGCCGGGCGGCGTCGGGGCGAAACGGGCACAGGGCGTCGGGTACGGGGCATGGGCAAACGGTGCTAAGAGCGAAGATAACGCCAACCACGGCGTAACTCGTGCCCTGCGGGCGCGGCAACTGCCCTGGGTAAGCATTGGCCTGCGGCTGCTATCTTGCTGCTATGGCTACCGACGTACAACCGCAATCTGCTGGCTCCAAATCCTTTCTTGTTGGTTTAGCGGGCTTTGTGGCCTTCGAGGTGCTGGCGTATTTCCTCATCAGCTGGGTGGTGTCGGGGCTGGGCGAAAGCAACCAGTTTCAGCCCGAAAACACCATTGTGCGCAACTGGGTAAAAACCACCGCCTTTTTGCTGCTGCACCTCACCCTGATGATTGTAGCCCTGCTGGTGCTCAGCAACATGCTGCCCCGCCAGCACCGCGGCCAAATCATGCGCTGGTTTCTGCTTTCGCTCGTAACCATGTTTTTCCTGCTTTGGCCGCTGTTCGGGTAGGACGGCAGTGTTTGTTCGTTGGTAGTCGACTTCGCCTGAACGTCATGTCGAGCTTGTTGAGACATCTCGCGTGCTGACGTTCGATAGAAACTGGATAGCCACCGTCATCCTGAGCGCAAGCGAAGGACCTGCTCACGCTTGGGCAACGCGCCTAGGTCCCCACCTCCAACCCCTCCCCAAAAGGAGAGGGGAGCGGTTAGCATCCTGCGTCCGCACGCGAGATGCCTCGGCTGCGCTCGGCATGACACGACCTAGGAAAAATCGTGCGGGCGTGAGAGGCTCCTTCGACTCGCGCCTCAGGATGACAGGCGTTAACCGGGCGTAGACAAGACTCCTTACCGCCAAACCCCCAAAAACAAAAAAGCCACTGCCTAGCCGCAGTGGCTGTGAAACCATGGGTGTCGGTCGGTCCCGACGTTATATGGAGCAATGAAGAGCGCGGCAGGCAGGGCTTAGCGCCGCTTGATGTTGATTTCGCGGTGGCGGCCGTTGGGGCCTTCGTACGGAATGCGCACGCGCAACTCGCCGTCCTGGTGCACCGCGTCGATGCGGGTTACGTCGAGCGTATCGGGCAGGTCGAACGTTTGCACGAACAACGGAGCGGCCAGCTTATCGTCGGGGGCGTGGCGGTACTCGGCAAAAACGCTTAGCGTATGGTCGTTGAGCACCACGTGAAAAGTCTCGGGGTCGACGCTCGGAGCCGACACCTGGATAACCACGCCCTGCTCGCGCTTGTGCACCTTGGCCTGGGCTTGCACTACCCCACCGCCGAGCGTGTTGAGCAGATCGAGCTGAGGAGCAATGTTGTGCAGGAATTGTTGGCTTATGAGCTTCATGGTATGAGTCGTCCTTCTGTTTGTCAGCGGGTTATAGGCAAACCGTGTACCAACCTTGATTGTGTGCATGCCGAATAAGCTGGTTGCCACATTGGCCGTTTTTGGCAGCCCGAGCGGGCCGGCAGTGCGCCAGCTTGGCAGCCAAAACCCTAGGTGTGCGTATAGGCAAAGGCCCACCAAAGCACCCCGTGTTATGTTGCCTCTTCATGATTTTGCCACCACCCGCACCGCCCGCTACGCGCTGTTGGGCGAACCGGGGCCAAACATCCGGAGCGTGTGGTTTTGCCTGCACGATGCCGACCAATCGGTAGCCGACTTAGCCGCGCAGTTGGCTCCCATCGATACGCCCGAGCGCCTGCTGGTGCTGCCCGAGGGCCTCTCGCGCTACACGGTGCCCGGCAACAGCCTGGCCGAGGTACCGCACATGGCCGCCGCGTGGCTGGCCCCCGGCACCGGCGACCTGCTGCCCGACCTTACCGACCTCACGGCTTACCTCGATGCCCTGGCCGAGCACATCCTGGCGCAGTGCCCGCCCGATGTTAGCTGCACCGTGCTGGGCTATGGCCAAGGCGCGGCCGCGGCCTGCCGCTGGCTTAGCGGCAACCGCCTCAACTACGAGCGCCTGATTTTATACGCCGGCGTATTTCCGCCCGATTTCGACCGCCGCGCTACCCTCGTGAGCCTGCCCGAGCGGCCCGTAACCGTGGTAGCCACCACCGTGGATACCTACACTCCCGAAGCCGCCGGCGACGGCCTGGTGCAGGACCTGCTCGACGTGGGCCTGCCCGCCACCTTGCGCCTCGTTACGCCCGGCCCCATTACGCTGGCCGCCCTAGGCCCTACGGCCGATGGGCAGCCCGTGGAGCACGACCCCACGCCCAACCCCACTGCCTAGCCAATGCGAAGGGCGCTTTCTCCGCTGAAGAAAGCGCCCTTCGCATTTAAAAAACATCCAAAATCACGAGCCCACGCCCGAGCCGCGCATCGAGCCGGCGCCGTCGTCGGGGTGGCCGTCGCCGTAGCTATCCGAGGCGGCGCTGGTGTTCGTCCAGGAAGCGGGGCCGCCGGCATTGCTCTGACCACCCATGGTAGGCTGCTGGGCGCTGCCGCCGCTGGCCCCGGTGCCGGCCGAGGCCGTGGCGCCCTGGTACGAGCGGGCCGGTTGCTCTTGCTGCAAGCCATGGCCGGCGTGCTGATGGCCGTTGCCGGCCTCTACCGGAATGTCGGTGGCCTGCTGGCCCATGCGGTCCGATACCTGGCCGGTTTGCAGGTTGTTTTGCTGCGGCTGGCGGCCGCGTATCTCCACCTGGTGGCGCATGGTTTTCTGCTGATCCTTGGGCACGGTAATGTGCAGCACCCCGTCTTCGAACGTAGCCTCAATGCCTTGGCCGTTGGCTACATCGGGCAGCTGAAAAGTGCGCTGAAACGAGCCGTACTGGCTTTCCATCATGTGGTAGCGGCGGTCATTGCGTTCGTTTTGCATGCGCCGCTCGCCCGAAATCGACAGCCGGCCCTGCTGAAACTCCACCTTGATGTCTTCGCGCTTCAGGCCCGGCAACGATGCCTCGATTTCGTAGCCCTGCTCGGTTTCGTACGCATCCACGTGGGGCATAAAGGAGTTCATGCGCCCGCGCGTGTTCAACGAGTCGTTGAAGAAACGGTCCAGCATCGACGAGAAGCTCTGCGGCATCATGTCGCCGAACGAGTCGGAATAACGTTGAATAGCCATGGTACTTAGCGTTTTGGGTTGGAAGGATGACAACAATGAAACTCCGGCGCGGTACGGGCTCGGCAGCTTGAGTACCACCGGAGCGGCTGTTTTGTTTCCTGGCAAAGTGCTTTCCAAACGATAAATAGTGCCACGGTGTCAGGGCGAGTGTACAACCTGACGGTGCTACGCTGCCGGGGCGTCAGGGCAGGCTACGCCGGCAGCTGGAAATGCGGGTTCTGGATGATACCGAACAAGTTACCGGAGGGGTCTTGCACGGTACCGAGCAGAATGCCACTGCCTACGTCGCGCACCGCTTCGTGCGGGCTGGCCCCTAGGTCGAGCAGGCGTTGGTAAGCCTGGTGGGCATCGGCCACGCCCCAGTACGCCACGGGCCCGCCCTGGCCGCCCGCGGGGCCGTCGGGGTCGAGGCCCAGCTCGTAGCCGCCCACGTTGTAGCCCACGTAAAACGGCTCATCGAAATAAGGCTCCTGGCCCAGCACCTGGCTGTACCACTGTTTGGCGCGGGCCAGGTCGCCCACGGGGTACACCACCGTGCGTAATCTCTGAATCATAAAGTAAGTAATGCGCTTGAGCAGCCAACCGTAGGCTACCGCCCCAAAGTAATAGCCTGAGCCCATGCTTGGCGCACGGCCGCCGCTTACTTTTATGGTTTGCTCCGTTGCTGCTGGGCTGCAAGGCCACGCCGGCCACCTAGGGCCGCGCACATGGCCGCGGAGCGCCCCACGTAGTTGCAGCCGCACCCCTCCGCTATGGCCGATAAACGCAAAGCCGCACTGGGCTTCATTTTCGTTACCCTGCTCATCGATGTTATCGGCTTCGGCATCATCATTCCGGTACTGCCCGACCTGATTCGGCAGCTCACGGGCGGCAGCATCAGCGAAGCCGCCCAGTACGGGGGCTGGCTGGTATTTGCCTTTGCCGTGATGCAGTTCTTGTTTTCGCCGGTGTTGGGCAACCTCTCCGACCAGTACGGGCGCCGGCCGGTGCTGCTGATTTCGCTTTTCGGTTTCGGGCTCGATTACCTGCTGCTGGCGTTTGCGCCGAGCATTACGTGGCTGTTTGTGGGGCGCCTGATTGCGGGCGTTACCGGCGCCAGCATGACCACCGCCACCGCGTACATAGCCGATGTAAGCCCGCCCGAGGAGCGGGCCCAAAATTTCGGGATGGTGGGCGCGGCCTTCGGTCTGGGCTTCATTATCGGGCCGGTAATTGGCGGCGTGCTGGGCGAGCTGGGGCCCCAGGTGCCCTTTCTGGCCGCGGCGGGGCTCACCTTTGTCAACTGGCTCTACGGCTACCTGGTGCTGCCCGAGTCGCTGAAGCCCGAAAACCGCCGGCCTTTCGAGCTGCGGCGGGCCAACCCTGTCGGCTCGTTGCGGCAGCTGCAGCGCTACCCCGTGGTGCTGGGGCTGGTGGGCTCGTTGGTTTTCATTTACATCGCGGCCCACGCCACGCAAAGCACGTGGTCGTACTACACCATGCAAAAGTTCGGCTGGAACAAGGCGTGGGTGGGCTACTCCCTAGGTGCCGTGGGGCTGATGGTGGCCTTGGTGCAGGGCGTGCTCATCCGCTACCTCAACCCCCGTCTGGGCGCCGCACGCGCCATTTACCTGGGTATGGCGCTGTACGCGGTGGGCTTTGCCTTGTTCGCGTTTGCCACCCAAGGCTGGATGATGTTCGTGTTTCTGGTGCCGTATTGCCTGGGTGGCATTGCCGGCCCGGCGCTGCAAGGGCTGATTTCGTCGCAGGTGCCCGCCAACGAGCAAGGCGAGCTGCAGGGCGGCCTAACCAGCCTGGTAAGCGTTACCTCCATCATCGGCCCGCCCCTGATGACCAACCTGTTTGCTTACTTCACCGGGCCCCAAGCGCCCGTTTACTTTCCGGGGGCGCCGTTCCTGACCGGGGCCGTGCTCACGGTTATCAGCGTATTGCTGGCCCGGCGTTCGTTGCGCCACCACCTGCCCCAGCCGGTGCCCGCCGAGCAGGTACCGGCGCAGTAGGTTTGGCCGCACCGTTGCGCCACCTTTGCCGCTCTGCTTACCCCGACCTAACCGCGTTATGCTGCACCTACGCCGCGCCACCGCCGCCGATTTGCCGGCCATCCTGAACATCGTACGCCGCGTGGTGCCGCTGATGCAGGCCGCGGGTAATTTTCAGTGGGAAGCCGATTACCCCAACGCGGCGGTGTTTCGGGCCGATATCGAGCGGGAACAGCTGTGGGTGGCCGAGCTAAGCGGCCAAATAGCGGGCGTGGCCGCTCTCACCACCGACCAAGACCCCGAGTACGCCCAGGCCGATTGGGATGCTGCCGAGCCGGCCGTGGTTACGCACCGCCTGGCCGTGGCGCCGGAGGCGCAGGGCAAAGGCATTGCGGCTGCTTTGCTGTTGCAGGCCGAGCAATTGGCCGCCGAGTGGGGGCTGCGCAGCCTGCGCGTCGATACCAATTCGGAGAACAAGGCCACGCAGCGGCTGTTCCCGAAGCTGGGCTACCGGTTTGCGGGCGAAATAACGCTGGCTTTCCGGCCGGGCCTACGCTTTTACTGCTACGAAAAGCGCCTAGGTACCACAGCGGGCTAAGCCGCTGCCACCACCTCGAAAGCCAGATCGAGGCAAATGGTTTCGATGGCTTCTGCGCCGCTGTTGGCAATCAGGTACAGGCAGTCGTCGCAGCCACCGCCGTACACGCGGCCCTGCGCATCCATGAGCAACAACAGATCTTCGGCGTAGGCCTGCCCAATCACCGTGAAGCCGCCCGCACCTAGGCGCGTCATGCAATCGTTCAGTACCTGCGAGCTGGCGTGGCTGGCCAAAGCCTGCGCCACGTTGAAATGCAGGGTGGTAACGCTGCCGTCGGAGCGCAGAAAGCGCAGCAGCAAGCCGCCAAACTCGCTCAGAAAGCGCTGCGCAGGCTCTTGCCACGGAAACTTGTTTGCCCGAATGGCGGCCGCGTAACGGTGCGTATCCACGCTTCTGCCCCTGTACCAACCTGCCTCTTGCAGCAGATGCAGGACTTCATCCGAAAAGCTAGTCATTCTGTTTCTGCGTCTCCTTGAGGTTTAGCTAGATAGCTAATATAGCGGAAGAATTTATTACGCAACTATCCGGGGGCGCCAGTTGCGTAATAAATTATTGGGTGGGCACTCCGCCGGGTGCCTAGCTCGAAGCCCCAAACCACTTCAGCAGGCCGCGGCTCATCTCGCGCAGGCGAATCCAGTACGAGGCCGACTGCGGCTCGATGGCCGGCGAGTCTGGCATGGATTGCCCCGTTTGGGTGCGCTCCGCATCGGCCGTCTGCATCAGGTTGGGCATGGGGCGTGCGGCCTGAGTGGTGCGCTTGGTGCGGGCCTTGGCTGCCCGGGCCAGGGGCGCTTTGGAGGCCTTGTTGCTCTTGGCCACCAACGGCGCGGCCGGCGTGGTAAACTCCAGCACGGGGTTGCCCTCCAGGGCGTACACGGGGTGCTGCCCGGTGGCCTCGCTCTGGTTGTACTCCACCAGGCGCGCGTAGTAGGTTTTGCCGGGTTGCAGGCCCCGTACGGTTACGGCGCTATCGGGGCCGGCGGCCACTACCGAGCCCTGGCCCAGAATGGCGCCCCGGCCCAGCGTGGCATCGGCTACGTAGTTGGTGCCATCCTGCGGCAGCTCGCGTACGGGGCTTTTTTCTTGCAGCACCAGCAGGCGGCCGCTGCCGTTGCCCTTGCTCCAGGTAAGGCGGGCCGTGTTGGCGCTCAGGCTGGCCACGCGCAGCTGGCTGGCGTTCTGCTCCGGCGGAAACAAATCGTAGCTGGGCCAGGCGTTGGTGCCGTTGATGCACTCCCAGCCGAGCTCCTCCAGGTCGTTCCAGAAGCGGTTGGTGGTGGAGCGGCTGTTCAGCAGAATGGCCCAGGTGTAGCCCGAGGCCGTGCGCACCACGCAACTGGCCGTGCCATCGAGCGAGCCGGTGTGCCACCAGGTAGTGCGGTCTTTGTTCACGAGCCAGCCTTTGGCGTAGCGCCGGTTGGGCTCGTGCGAGGTCGTCATGGTATCGAGGGTGGCGGGCAGCAGCAGGTCGGGGCGCGTGGGCGAGCCATCAATGGCCAGCACCAGCCGCACCAAGTCGCGCGCCGAAAACAGCCAGCCGCCGTGGGCTTTCATGGCTTCCAGGTTCCAGCCGCCGTAGGGGTAGGGCACGCGCTTGCCCGTGCCGTAGCACGATTCGCGGGTGTCTTTGCTGAAGTACTCGGCTTCGCGTTCCAGCTTATCGGCCAGCAGGTTGCGCCCCAGGTGGGCTTCGCTGACGCCGGTAGGCTCAAGGATGTGGCGGCGCACCCAGGCTTCGTAGGGCTGGCCCGTAACGCGCTCGATGATTTTGCCCAGCACGAGGTAGCCGATGTTGGAGTAGGCAAAGCGGCTGCCGGGCGTAAAGTTGAGGCCCTTGCCCAACAGGTAGCGCACCAGCGTGGAGTCGGGCACGGGGTTGGGCACCAGCATGGCCGCGGCCACGTGCAGCGGAAAGTCGATGGGGTCGGAGCTGCTGAAGCCGTCGACGCCGGCGTTGCGGTTCCAGCCGGCGGTGTGCTCGAGCAGCTGCTGCACCGTGATGTCGTAGATGCGCGCGTCCTCGATTACGCCGGTATAATAAGGCGTGTTGAGGTAGCCCTCGGGGCCAAACGCTTTGTGCGAGAGCTGCAGCTGCCCGTCTTCCACCAGTTTCATGATGGCCACGGCCGTTACCGGCTTCGATACGCTGGCCACCCGCAGCAAGTGCGAGGGTTGCATTAATTCGGTACGCTCCAGGTTGGCGTGGCCGAAGCCGCGGGAGTATACCAGCTTGCCGTGGCGGCTGATGGCCACCGTGGCACCTGGTATTTTCCAGCGTTGCATAAAGTGCTGCACCGCCGCATCGCACTGCGCCAACTCCGGTTCCGAAACCCCTGTTTGCGCCACCGCCGCCAGCGACCAAAGCCCCAGCAGCACCGTAAGCCACTTCTTCACTAATCCCGCTCCGAGTAAACGTTTTACAAACTTATTGGCGGCTTCTGTTCAGGTAATGAGCCGTTTAACAAGTTTATTATATAATTCCGGGATTGTGGTAATAGCTTTAAAGGATAAAATTGTAAGTTTTAAAGCATCTTATTGGTGCTATATAATATTGGATTCCATATAGTTGAGCTTCGGGAAAAGATGTGGTTGCCGCCGGTGGCGCGTAGTGGTGGCGGTAGGGTTATCCCTAGGTGCTGCCGGGGCTGCGCAGCCCCGGCAGCACCTAGGGCTTAGCCGCGCCAGCGGCCAAACTTGCCCGCCTGGTAATCGTGGTAGGCCTGCTCAATTTCCTGCGGCGTGTTCATCACAAAGGGGCCGTAGGCTACAATGGGCTCGTTGAAAGGCTGGGCGTGGCCGAGCAGCACCACCGCATCGGTAAGCGCTTCGAGCTGCAGCTCGTCGCCGTCGTGGTTGAACTCCAGCAGGCGCAGCGCTTCGGTTTCGTGGCAGTTCACGCGCAGCTTGCCGCGCACCGTGTAAAAGAAAATCGTGTGCTCGGCCGGAATCGGGAGGTTGAGCTTGCCCCCGGCGCGCAGCACGGCCCAGGCCAGGGCAACGGGCGCCAGCGGCTGCACGGCGCCCGCGGTGCCGGCCCACTCGCCCGATACGGCGTGCAGCGTAACGCGGCCTTCGCCAAGAGTAACCTGCGGAATATCGGGGGCTTGCAGGCCGATGTAGCGCGGCGCCGTCATCTTGTGCTTGGCCGGGAGATTTACCCACAGCTGCAGAATTTCGAGCGGGCCGCCCTGGCGCTTAAACGCCTCCGACGACACCTCGGCGTGAATCAGCCCCGAGCCGGCCGTCATCCACTGAATACCGCCCGCGTTGATCACGCTTTCGTGCCCGCCGGTGTCCTTGTGCATGATGTCGCCCTCCAGAATAAACGTTACCGTTTCGAAGCCGCGGTGCGGGTGCGGGCCAAAGGGCAAGCCGCGGTTGTTGGGCGGGTAGGTTTGCGGCCCGTGGTGGTTCAGAAACAAAAACGGATCGAGGTGCTCGACGGATTGCGTGGGCAGCGCCCGGTACGTTATCAGGTCGTCGATGGGGGCGCTTTGGGCGCGGTGCTGTTGTTTGATGGAGCGCATGGCTAAGCAAATAGGGGTGAGGGCAACCTAGGGCGAGCCGCCGCCCGGGAGCAGCAAAGTGGTAGTACAACCGGCGGGCCGTCCGGGTTTTCGGTGGGGGCTGGGGGCGCGCGGGCATCGGGGGATGCTGCCTACCTTTGCCGCCCATCTGCCGCTCATCTCTTGCTATGACTTCGCCCACTACGAGCAGTTTCCTGGACCTTGCCTACCGCCCCGATTTGCACCTGGTGGTGGGCCGCTGGCTGCGCCAGGCCAGCCTGCCCGAGCTCAAGCAGGGCTACCTCGATATGCTCGAGCTGGCCGCTGTGCACCAATGCCCCTACTGGCTGCTCGACGCCCGCCGGCGCATCGATACCGATAAAGAGGCAATGCACTGGATGCTCGACACGTTTACCCCGCAGCTGCCGCTGCGGCTGGGCGGGCAACGCTCGTTTCTGGCCTACCTGGTGGCGCCGCTGCACCTGCGCGACGCCGCCTCGGGCGAAAACTTTCCGCCCGCCAGCTTTTTCGACGATAAACCCTACCTGGCCGACCGCTTTACCGACGAGGCCGATGCCGTGGCCTGGCTGCTTGGCTGCCAGCCCCAGCCGCGCACCTAGGGCCGCCCGCAACCAACGGGCGGGCGCGGCGGTTTAAGCTGCCTGTACCCGCTTTCCCCGATGGTTTTGCTATGACGGTAGCCTTGTTTTCGCCGCTTACGCTGCGCGGCCTAACCCTGAAGAATAGAATTGCCGTGTCGCCGATGTGCCAGTACAGCAGCCTCGACGGCTTCAGCAACGACTGGCACCTGGTGCACCTGGGCAGCCGCGCCGTGGGCGGGGCCGGCCTCATCATCATCGAGGCTACGGCCGTATCGCCTGAGGGCCGCATCACCCCCGACGACCTGGGCATTTGGCAGGACGAGCACGTGCCCGGCCTGCAGCGCCTTACCGCCTTTATGGAGGCCCAAGGCGCCTTGCCCGGCATTCAGCTGGCCCACGCCGGGCGCAAAGCCAGCCACAGCAGCCCCTGGAAAGGCGGCGCGGTGGTGCCCCCCGGCCAGGGCGGCTGGCCCACGGTAGCGCCCAGCGCCGTGCCCTTCGGCCCCGAGGAGCCCGCGCCCCTTGCGCTCGACCTAGGCGGCATCGAGCAGGTAAAGGCCGATTTTCGGGCCGCTACGTTGCGGGCCCTCGATGCGGGCTTCCGGGTGATTGAGCTGCACGCCGCGCACGGCTACTTGTTCCACGAGTTTTTGTCGCCGCTGAGCAACCAGCGCACCGATGCCTACGGCGGCTCGTTCGAAAACCGCATTCGGCTGTTGGTAGAAGTGGCCGAAGACACCCGCCAGCTGCTGCCCGACGAGTACCCGCTGCTCGTGCGCATTTCGGCTACCGACTGGACCGAGGGCGGCTGGACGGCCGACGACTCGGTGGCCCTGGCGCAGGTGCTCAAAACCAAAGGCGTCGATTTGATTGACTGCTCCACGGGTGGCAACGTGCCCACGGCCGCTATTCCCGTTGGGCCGAACTACCAGGTGCCGTTTGCCGAGCGCATCCGGCGCGAGGCCGGTATTGCCACCGGTGCCGTGGGCCTGATTACCACCGCCGCCGAGGCCGAGCAGATTGTAGCCAGCGGCCAGGCCGATCTGGTGCTGCTGGGTCGCGAGCTGTTGCGCGACCCGTATTTCCCGCTGCACGCCGCCGAAGAGCTGGGCGCCGAGGTGGAGTGGCCGGCGCAGTACCTGCGCGCCAAACCGCGCCGGCGGTAGGCCGCAAGTGCCGTTGTTTTCCCTGTTATCCTGACGCAGGAAGGACCTCATCACGCCCGAACGACCTGAGTAAAAGAACGTCATGTCGAGCTTGTCGCGACATCTCGCGTGCCGATGTCAGATAGAAATTACTATCCGGCGAGATGTCTCGGCAAGCTCGACATGACAACGAACTGAAGTAGTTGTTCGGCCGTGATAAGATCCTGCGCTCGGCACAGGATGACGGGTGGTGTCTGGTATTACAGTTCGTTCTTGCAAACGCGAGCTACAAAGGCAGCAAGACAGCGCCCGGCCTGCGCTGCGCGGTACTAATACCGCTCAATGTCAAACGCATTCAAAATCTGCAGCATCATATCGGCGGCGGCGGGGCTGCGCTTGTAGCGGGCCTCAAACTCGGGCGCGGTTTGCAGCTTGCCCAGGTACTGCACAAAGGCGCTGGCCTGCAGGTGTTGCACGGCGGTGCGCAGCTCCTCGCGGCGCAGGCTGCGCAGCCATTGGGCATAGGCAGGCGTAATGCGCTGGGCTTTGGCACGTTGGCACAGGGCGGTGCACTCGCGCAGTAGCGGAGCCTCGGCAGCGGCAGTAGCGGGCTGGGCCATCAGGCGCTTCATCAGGCCGGCGGCGGCATCGGCAGCGGTCAGAAATTCCTGTTCGGGGCTGTTGGTTGCGGCCTGCGTTGCGGTGGCAGGTGCTTGTGCCCAAGCTGCCGGCGCAGCACCTAGGGTAGCGAATAGGGCGAAAGAGATACAAAGGAGCTTACGCACGACGTCAACAAAGGGCAGGTGAAGGCCGCAAGTTACGCACTAGCTGCCGGGCCCTAGGTGCGGCGGGCGCTGGCAGGGCCGAACAGCGGCCGGCAACCGGGCATGCAGCCTAACTTACGCAACCCAAGTCTTTGCCTCGCCCCAAGGGGTGCCTTCCATCCCTGCACAGTCCCCCATGAAACATCAATTAGCGCTTACACGCGCCGTGGCGGCCGCCTCGGTGCTGGCTTTGGCGGGTTGCGCCGCCAGCAACCCGGCCGGCAATGCCCCCGCCGCTGCGGCCAACAACGCCGGTACGGCCACGGCCGCGGCCAGCACCGAGCCCGAAATCAAGGGGCGCAGCATCAACCCCGCCGATATCGACCGCTCCGTGTCGCCGTGCGAAGACTTCTTCCAGTACTCGGGCGGCGTGTGGCTCAAGAGCAACCCTATTCCGTCGTACGCCTCGAGCTGGGGCCCGCGCAACCTGCTGCAAGACCGCAACCAGGCCCTGATGCGGCAGATTCTGGAGGAGGCGGCCGCCAACAAGAGCGCGCCGAAAGGCACGAACCTGCAGAAGGTGGGCGACTTCTACGCCTCGGCCATGGACACCACAGCCATCGAAGCGGCGGGCCTGAAGTACCTGCAGCCCGAGCTGGCCCGCATCAGCGCCATCAAAGACCTGAAAGGCCTGCAATCGGCCATGGCCCGGCAGAAGATGTTGCAGGTAGGCAGCTACTTCCGCACCGGCGTCGAAATCGACGACAAGAACTCGACGCAGTACATCGTGGGCATGAACCAGGGCGGCCTAACGCTGCCTGACCGCGACTACTACCTCAAAGACGACGCACGCTCCAAGAACATCCGCGAGGCGTACCGCACCTACCTGCGCAATATGTTTAAGCTGCTCGGCGACAACGAGGCCACGGCCGAGAAAAACGCCGCTGCCGTGGAACGCATCGAAACGCGCCTGGCCAAGGCCTCGCGTACCCGCGTGGAGCTGCGCAACCCCGAGGCCAACTACAACAAAATGACGGTGGCCGCCGCGGCCAAGCGCTACCCCAACCTCGATTTGCCGCGCCTGCTCGCGGAGCTGCAGCTCAGCACCGCCAAGGAGGTAAACGTAGGCCAGCCGGCGTTCTTCGACGAGCTGAACACCACGCTGAAGGCCGAACCCCTAGGTGACCAGAAGACCTACCTGCGCTGGCACCTGGTGCGCTCGGTAGCGGGCGCGCTGCCCAAAGCGTACGTCGACGAAACGTTCCGCTTTTCGCAAGTGCTCGGCGGGGCCAAAACCCAAACGGTGCGCTGGAAACGCATGCTGGCCTCGACGGACGCTACGCTGGGCGAAGCTTTCGGCGAGCTGTACGTAGCCAAGGCTTTCTCGCCCGAGGCCAAAGCCAAGGCGCTGGAGATGGTGAATAACATCAAGGCGTCGATGGCCGACCACATTCGCTCGAACACCTGGATGAGCGAACCAACGAAGCAGGAGGCGTTGAAAAAGCTGAACGCGCTGCGCGTGAAGATTGGCTACCCCGACGTGTGGAAGGACTACTCGGCGCTGACGATTTCGCGCGAGTCGTACCTCAAAAACGTGCTGGCCGCCCGTGAGTGGGAGTACAAGGACAACGCGCAGAAGCTCGGCAAACCCATCGACCGCAACGAGTGGGGCATGACGCCGCCCACCGTGAATGCCTACTACAACCCGCCCATGAACGAAATTGTGTTTCCGGCCGGGTACCTGCAGCCGCCCTTCTTCGACCCGGAAGCCGATGATGCCGTGAACTACGGCGCTATTGGCGGTGTAATCGGCCACGAAATCACGCACGGTTTCGACGACCAGGGCCGCCAGTACGACTCGCAAGGCAACCTGCGCGACTGGTGGACCAAGGAAGACGCCGCCGAGTTTACCAAGCGCGCTGCCGTGGTGGGCACGCAGTACGACGCCTTCTCGCCGCTCGACTCGGTGCACGTAAACGGCAAGCTGACCATGGGCGAGAACCTGGCCGACTTTGCCGGCCTGACGGTGGTGTACGGCGCCCTGCAAAAACAGCTGCAGCAGAAATACGGCAGCAACCCGCGCCCGAAAATCGACGGCTTTACGCCGGAACAGCGCTTTTTCCTGGCGTGGGCGCAGCTGCGCCGCACCAACATCCGGCCCGAAGCTTTGCGTCAGCAAATCCTCACTGACCCACACTCGCCGGGGCAGTACCGCACCATCGGCCCGCTGATGAACATGCCGCAGTTCTACGAAGCTTTTGGCTGCCAACCCGGCCAGAAAATGGTGCGCGCCGAAGCCGAGCGAGCCAAAATATGGTAAGCAGCTGAGCCGCTGATAAAAACGCAAGAAAAGCAGCCTGAAATTGCCAGGCTGCTTTTTTGTTGCCCGGTTGCTTGCCAGGTTGTGCTATAAAACCCAGCATTAATACCGAACTTAGGAGCGCGCCGCTTTTGCCCCATCGGAAGCGGCGCGCTTTTCCCCGTTCGTTCACTGTTGTCAGTACCCCGCATGACAAACAACAAGTACCTGCTGCTGGCTGCCAGCGCATTGGCCGGCTTCCTGGGTGCCTGCGCCTCCAGCAGCTCCACCCAAACGGCCGCCACCACCCCCACGGCGGCCACGGCTACCGCCACTACTACCGAGCAGCCCAGCGTGCCCGGCGTCGGCCTCGATGTAGCCACCATCGACAAGTCGGTGTCGCCGTGCGACAACTTCTTCCAGTACGCCTCGGGCACCTGGCTGAAGAACACGCCCATTCCGGCCGCCGAAACTTCGTGGGGTTCCTGGAACACGCTCATCGATAAGAATCAGGCTTTGATGCGGCAGATTCTGGAGGAAGCCGCGGCGAACAAGAGTGCGCAGAAGGGCACGAACCTGCAGAAGGTGGGCGACTTCTACGCCTCGGCCATGGACACGGCCGCCATCGAGGCGGCGGGCCTGAAGTACCTGCAGCCCGAACTCGCCCGCATCAGCGCCATCAAAGACCTGAAAGGCCTGCAAACGTCGTTGGCGCGCCAGCAGATGCTGCAAACGCGCTCGGTATTTGGCCTAGGTGTAAACCAAGACCGCAAGATCAGCACCCAGTACGCGGTGTACCTCTCGCAAGGCGGCCTCACGCTGCCCGACCGCGACTACTACCTAAAGGAGGATGCGCGTTCCAAAGCTATTCGTTCGGCCTACAACACCTACCTGACGAACACCTTTAAGCTGCTCGGCGACAACGAGGCCACGGCCCGCAAAAACGCCGAAACAGTGATGCGCCTCGAAACGCGCCTGGCAAAGGCCTCGAAGGACCGCGTAGCCCTGCGCGACCCCTACGCCAACTACAACAAAATGACGGTGGCCGAAGCCGACAAGCAGTTCGGCAACTTGGCCATTCCGGCGGTGCTGCAGCAAGTAGGCTTGGGTTCGGCGAAGGAGGTAATTGTGGGCCAGCCCGACTTCTTTAAGGATGCCAGCGCTGCCCTGAAGGCCGAGCCGCTGAGCGACTGGAAAACCTACCTGCGGTGGCACCTCACCTCGAGCATGGCTTCGGCGTTGCCCAAGGCGTATGTCGATGAGTCGTTCCGCTTCCAGCAGGTGCTCACGGGCGCCAAGCAGCAGCAACCCCGCTGGAAGCGTATGCTGCGCTCCACGGATGCCTCCTTGGGCGAGGCGTTCGGCCAGCTGTACGTCGACCGCGCTTTTACGCCCGAAACCAAGCAGAAGGCGCTGGAAATGGTGGGCCACATCAAAGAGGCCATGGCCGAGCACATTCAGCAGCTCGAGTGGATGAGCCCCGCCACCAAGCAGGAAGCCCAGAAGAAGCTGAACTCCTTCACGGTAAAAATCGGCTACCCCGACAAGTGGAAGGACTACTCGGCCCTCACCATCTCGCGCGAGTCGTACCTGAAAAACGTAATTGCCGCCCGCGAATGGGAGTACAAGGATAACGTGCAGCGCTACGGCAAGCCCATCGACCGCTCGGTGTGGGGCATGACGCCGCCCACCGTAAACGCCTACTACAACTCCTCGCTCAACGAGATTGTGTTCCCGGCCGGCATCATGCAGCCGCCCTTCTTCGACCCCAAAGCCGATGATGCCGTGAACTACGGCGGCATGGGCGCGGTAATCGGCCACGAAATCACGCACGGTTTCGACGACCGCGGCCGCCAATCGGATGCCGAGGGCAACCTGCGCGACTGGTGGACCAAGGAAGACGCCGCCGAATTTCAGAAGCGTGCCGATTTGGTGGGCGCCCAGTACTCTGCCTTTCAGCCGCTCGACTCGGTGTTCGTGAACGGCAAGCTGACCATGGGCGAAAACCTCGCCGACTTCGGCGGCACGGCCCTGGCTTACTCGGCCTTGCAAAAGCAGCTGAAGCAGAAGTACCCCAACGGCAACGCGCCCCGCTACGACGGCTTTACGCCGGAGCAGCGCTTCTTCCTGGCCTGGGCGCAGGTGTGGCGCACCAGCATGCGCCCCGAGGCCCTGCGCCAGCAAGTACTCACCGATCCGCACTCGCCGGCGCAGTTCCGCGTGAACGGCCCGCTCATGAACATGCCGGAATTCTACCAGGCGTTCGGCTGCAAAGAGGGCGACAAAATGGTGCGCCCGCAGGCCACGCGCGCCAAGGTGTGGTAGGGCTTGCCCAGCCCTCCTAGCCCCTCCCCGAAACAAAAAGCCCGCCCTAGGTACCTAGGGCGGGCTTTTTGTTTCGGTGGAGCAGGCAGGGGTCAGGCGGCGGCTTCTTCCTCGCGCACGCCCAGCAGCGAGCTGTGGTAGCGGGCTTCTTTCCAGGCGTTGCCCACTTTTTTCCAGACGATGGTGCTCAGGCACGAGAAGCGCAGGCGCTTGCCGTTGTGCACCAGCATCTGGTCGAAATCGACGACGCTGTAGCCCATTTCGGCGGTTTTTACGGCTTGGTAGCCGGTTATCTCCGACCAGGTGCGGGCGTCCATGGCGTCGAGCTGCCCAAACAGGTTGCGGAACCAGCTTTCCCACTCGGCCCGGTTGCGGATGACGAGTGTGCCGCCCTCGGCGTTGATGTCGACGATGCCGAAATCATCGTCGCACAGGGCCGCCAGGGGCTCAAAGGCGTGGTCGCGCACGTTGTCGAACAGCTGCTGCGTTTCCGCGAAAAACGGCTTGTCGTTCATGGCTGATGGCGTAGCGCTACCTAGGGTGTTACATTACCGATGAGTAGCTGGGCGGCGCCACCTTCACGGCCGATTCGCTGCGGGCAATGCCGTATACCACCAGGCCAAAGCCGATTTTGTTGATGGCGTCGCCGATGTTGTAGAACAGGTCGAGGTCTTGGGGGCGCAGCAGGCCCGCGCCATCGGGCCCCAGCCAGCCGCCGGGCATGGCCATGTAGCCAATGGGGTAAATGGCCCAGCCCACCAGCACGAACCACGCCAGCGCCCGCACGCCCCGCTGCACCGCCTCGGAGCGCGAGGCCGCCGCCAGCTGCGCTACCTCGCCGGCCCAGGCCGAGTACAGGATGTACACGTAGCCCACCGTGGAAAGCGTGCCCCACAGCACCGAGTGGCGCATCGAGCCGTCGGTAAAGGCCTCGCCGATGTAGCCGCACACCAGCATCACGAGGGCCGCTGCAATCAGCTTATACAGCAGCGAAGTTTTGGCCCCGGCGGCGCGCACCAGCAGGTAAAACTCCACCACCATCAGCGGCACGGTCAGCGTCCAGTCGATGTAGCGCAGGGCAATGGGCGTGGCGCGCGTGGTTACGTAGTAGTCGCGCATGTAGTAATAGTGCACCGCCGCAATGCCCGTTACCAGGCCCGAAATCAGCAGCGAGGTCTTCCACTTTTTGTCGACGGTGCTGCGCTCGAAAAAGAAAAACACGGCCGCCGCAAACATGGCCATGTACCCGGTGAAGAACGTGAAAGCTACCGGATCGTCGACCGGTATTTCCATGACATCAAGCAACAAGGTTTTCATAGTGAAAGAGGTTGAGTTGAAGGTCACACATATAATATATCTGATATAAGATTTGTTTAAACTTTGATATATAAAATTTAAACAAAAAATTCTCAGATACCAGCCATGCGCCTGGGCCGGCCCTAGGTGCCTTGGGCCGGCGCCAACCAGGCTACCGGCGGCCGACCCCGGGCCGGGCTGCTGCGTATAGCCCCGAGGTACTTTTATCTGCCTCCGCCATGCCCCTGCACCGCCAGCTTGTCGAAAAGCTCAGCAAAACCTACGAGCCCAGCAGCACCCTCCACGACCGTTTTCGCGGCCTCGATATCACCTTCGTTACCAACGACCTGGGCGAGCCGGTTACGCTGTTTATCGGCCAGCGCCGGCCCGATGGCGCCATTGCCGGCGAGCGGTACGTGCGCACCATTAAGCGCGTGCCCGGCAGCCAGCAGGTGCAGGCCAGCCACTGGGATTTGAAGGGCCGGGTAACGCGGGCCTAGGTGTTGCGGCGGCGTTCGGCGCATGGCACCCTGCAGGGTTGCGGCAGCCGGCCAACAACGGCATGGTGCCGCACAATGTGCAGCCAGGCAGGGCGTTATGCTGGTGTATTTGCTTATCATTCATCACCACTACACCTCTATCGCCATGATGAAACCATTGTTGGGCCGCGCGCTACGCGTGGCGCTTGTTGCATTGCCGGTGCTGTTGGGCGCGGCCCCAAGTTCGGCGCAGCAAAATCCGGCGCCGAGCGGCGGATTTATGGCGCTGTTTCGGCCCAGGTACGAGCCCGCGACGCTGCCCCGCAAGGCCGTGTACTTTATCGACGGCCAGCTGTCCGAGCACACGGCCGCTACCCAACTGGCCCCCGACGCCATTGACGAAATCAGCGGCGTGCGCGACGCGGACGCAGCGGCCCTGTTGCAGCGCGAAGGGCTGAGCAGCAGCTTGCTATGGCCCATGTCGCCGGTGGTGGTGCTCATTACTACCCGGCAAAACGCCGAGCAGCCGGCCGTGCGCGCCTTCGTGGCCCGCCACCGGCCGGCTACTCATCCGGGGCTTGATGCGCAGCGGTATGCGTACACCAAACAGCTCTACAATAAACTACTAACCGGGCAGCCCCTGACCGAGCAGGAGCTGGCCGGGCGCCTGCTCTACATCGATCAGCAGGCAGCCACGCCGGAGCAGCTGCGCGCCCTAACCGCCGCGCGCTTCAAGGGCGTGGCCGTAATGGCTGGCCACCCCGAGCTGCTGCAAACCTACGGCGAGCGAGGCCGCAACGGCATTATTCGGGTGTACACGCGGTAGCCGGCCAGCAGTAACTTTTGCGAATTGCACCTAGGCCAACCGCCCGGCGGCGTGCAGCCAGTCCATGATGATCTGATCGACGGGCGACACGCGGGGGCGGTCGTGGTAGCGGAGCCACACCACCTCCTCGATTTCGGCGGCGGGCTGCAGGGTGCCCTGGTAGCGGGCGGCGTAGCACGTCATCTGCACCCGAATGCCGCTGGCGTGGCCGTGGGCCTGCGCCGTAAAGGTGCCTAGGTGCTGCAGGCTCTCGGGGTCGAGGTCAACGGTCAGCTCCTCCTTGATTTCGCGCAGCAGCGTTTGGGCGTCGGTTTCGCCGGGCTCGCGCTTGCCACCGGGGAAGTAGTAGCAGTCTTTGCCGCGGCTGCGGGTGCTGAGCACACGGCCCTCGGCATCGAGCAGCAGCCAGGCAATTTTGTCGATCGTCGTCATGGGGGCGAAGCGGGGTAGGGGCAGGCAAAGATACCCAGGGCGGCGCGCCCGTAGGCCGGCAGCCCAACCACCGCGCGCGGCCGGCGTACAGCTACGTAGCTGCCGGCGCAGGGCCGCGGCTCCCGATTTTTTATTCCGACCAACAACCATGAGCACCAACCCGAACCAGCCCACCAGCACCCCGAACGAAGCCGACGAGCAGAACAGCCGCCAGGAAGCCCCGCAGCAGCAGCAAACAGCCGGCGCAACCCCGCAGGGCGCCGCCGGTGCCACCGAGGTAACCCAAGGCAACATGGGCGACGGCAGCGGCCAGCGCGGGGGCTACGGCGACAGCGACCAAACCAACGGCATGGAAGGCCAGAACAACGACCCCGCCACCCTCGGCACCGACGAGCAAAGCGGCCAACGCGGCTAGGGCCCTAGGTGCCAGCTGCCCCGGCGGCCCGGTTGCCCTAGGCAGCCGGGCCGCCGTGTTTATTGGGTACCTTGCGGCGCCCAGCGGCATTGCTGGTTCCACCCCCTCGAAAGCTCTTGTTGTGAAATCCCGGCGTGCTGCCTCCGCCCTGCGCAAACCCTCCGTATTTCCGGCCGAAAACGTGTTTGAGCGCTGGGATGCTGCCCGGCTGGCTGCCTACCCGCACGAGCTGGAGCAGTGCCGCTTTGTAAGCTGCGACTTTTCGGGGGCCAACCTCAGCAACCTGCTGTTTATCGACTGCCTGTTCGAGCGCTGCAACCTGGCTTCGGCCACGCTGGCCAACACGGGGTTGCAAAACGTGGCGTTCAGCGAGTGCAAGCTGTCGGGGCTGCAGTTCGGGGCCTGCCGCGACATGCTCTTTGGCGTGCACTTCGAGCGGTGCCAAATGCCGTACGCGTCGTTTTACGGCCGGCGCATGCCGCGCACCCGCTTCGCGCACTGCGCCCTGTCCGATGCCGACTTCACCAACGCCGACCTCACCGAGGCCGTGTTTGCCGAATGCTCGTTGGCCGGGGCCGTGTTCGAGCACACGCAGCTGGCCGGCGCCGATTTCACCACCGCCACCAACTTCATCATCGACCCCACCCTGAACTACCTGCGCAAAGCCCGCTTCAGCACGGCCGGGCTGCCGGGCTTGGTAACGCAGCTGGGCATCGTGATTGAAGGCTAGGCTGCGGGGCGGTAAACATTCGGGCTAGGTGGGCAGTTGTTGGGCCATTGTTTGGCAACGCCGCCTCGCTGAGCCGCGCTGCCCCAAGTACGCATCCACTGCTATGAACCTGCTAGAAGCACTGAACTGGCGCTACGCCGCCAAACGCATGAACGGCCAAGCCATTGAGGCCGAGAAACTAAATGCCATTCTGGAGGCCACGCGCCTGTCGGCCTCCTCCATGGGCCTGCAGCCCTACACCGTACTGGTGGTGGAGAACCCCGCCGTGCGCCGCCAAATTTTCGAGCAAGCCTGCAAGCAGCCCCAGATTGTGGAGGGCTCGCACGTGCTGGTATTCGCCGCCTGGGCCGATGTAACCGAGCAGCACGTGGACGCTTACCTGCGCCGCATCCAGGAGGTGCGCGGCGTGCCGGCCGAGTCGCTGGCCGATTTCCGCAAGGCCATGCTGGGCGGCGTGGTGGCCGGCAAAACGCCCGACGAGCGTTTTCAGTGGGCCGCCCGCCAGGCCTACATTGCCCTAGGTACCGCCCTGGCCGCCGCCGCCGTGGAGCAGGTAGATGCCACCCCGATGGAAGGCTTCAACCCGGCCGCCCTCGACGCGCTGCTGAACCTGCCCGCGCAAGGCCTGCGCAGCGTGTCGTTGCTGGCCCTGGGCTACCGCGATGCCGCCAACGACCACCTAGCCAGCGCCCAAAAAGTGCGCCGCAGCAAGGAGCAGTTCTTCGTGCAGATTTAGGTTGTAGGGCTTAGGTGTTAGGCATTGGTAGTGGCCAATTGTGCTGACCGACAACCCGTAGGCAAGGATTTGTGCCTAACAACTAATTATGGCTTGTAAAGTGGCCTGACTGCCAGTAGCAGTCGGGCCGTTTTTTTAGGCAACAGCCCGGCGCAGTAGAAGAATGCGGGCTACCACAAGCGCAGGGTGGCGCAAGGGTAAGGATTTGTTTGTGGCCCTTGTATCTGAGCCTTACAAAATAGCAAACGCGGAGGGCGGTCTGGTTGTCCGCAATGCAGTAATTATCAGCCACCATACGAAACTTCTATATTGAGGCTCCTTTATCATTCATCAATCCCATCCATCATGCAGTATGCTTACCTGAAGTCGGTTCGGCCGAGCCGATTGTTCGTTGTAATTCTATTGGCGCTGTTTGCGGCGCAGCCCTTGGCCGCCCAGCGCAAAGCGGCGGCAACAACGCTGGCCAACGGCACGCCTACTATCACTACCTCCGACGGCGTAAAACTTTACACCCACGTAGCGGGCAAGGGCTTGCCGTGCGTGTTTGTGCACGGCGGGCCGGGCGCGGGCAGCTACGGCTTCGAGGCCCTGGGCGGCCGCTCGCTCGAAAGCACCTTTCAGATGATTTACCTCGACCAGCGGGGCAGCGGCCGCTCGGCCAGCGACCCGAACGGCAACTACAAGCTGGAGCGGCTGGTGCAAGACCTCGAAGACCTGCGCCAGCAGCTGGGCCTCGAGAAATGGGTGGTGATGTCGCACTCGTTTGGCGGCACCATTGCCACCGCCTACGCCAGCAAATACCCCGAGCGCGTGCAGGCCATGGTGCTGGTCAACAGCATCCTTAACCTGCCCGCCACCATGGAAACCACCACCACCTACGGCTACAGCCTGCTGCCCGAGGCCGGCCGCCCACCCCTCGACCCCGCCATGCCGCTGCCCCAGCGCTGGGGCATGGTAATGGGCATGCTGGGCCAGCAAAAGCTCATGGGCAAGCTGATGTACGTAACCGATACGGCCGCCGCCCGCGCCAGCAAGGTGGTGCGCAGCATGCCCTTGAACCAAGATTTTGCCGCCGCCGTGTACAAGCTGCCCGACTACGTGCAGGACTTTACGCCCGCCTCGGCCAAGCTGCAGGCGCCCGTGCTGGTGCTGAGCGGCCGCGAGGATTACGTAACCGGCCCCGAGCACTACAAGTCGTTTAAGTTTCCGCAGCAGCAGGTGGTGGTGCTGCCCGGCAAGCACTACCCCTTCCTCGAAAACAACAAAGAGTTTCAGGCAGCCGTAATGGCCTTTGCTCGTAAGCTGCCGCGCAAGGCCTAGGTGCCGCTGCTGCCCGGGGTAGCCGCTGATACTTAGGAGTATAAGCGAACCTCGGCGCTGCTGCATAATTCGGTGATAAGCAGGTGGTAGCCTTATTGGTCCGTAATTTGCGCCGCAAAAGCGCGCTGCTCGTGCGGTTGCTACTCCACCTGGCTTTACTCCTCCCTATGAACAAACTCTTTCTACTGCTGCTCTGCCTGATTTTTGCCTTTGCCGATCCGGTGCTGGCATTGGCCGAGCCCGCTGCGCCGGCTGCTACCACCGAGGCCGTGCTCGAGGCCGAAATTGCCGATGCGCCCCCGCGCGTGCCGCGGCCCAGCTACAAGCGCTACAAAGGCAACAGCCGCCGCAAGTACCGCCGCAATATTTTCCGCCGGTGGTCGGCTAAGCGCCGCGCCAAGCACAAAGCCCGCACCGCGCCGCGCCGCGGGGTAATTACCGTAGAGCCGCCGGTGCGCAACTAAGCGCCCGCTGCTTTACCTGCAAAGCCGCCTGCTCCGCCCCGGAGCAGGCGGCTTTTTTATTGCCACCACCCTAGGTGGGTTGTCCAGCGCTGATATTGGGCAGGTAGGACTATACCGCGCTAGGTAGCAGCGCTTTGCTATTGGTTGCTGGCGGGAGCGTACAATTTTTGGCGCGGCGGATATTTTTGTATTGTTCTGCCAAATACTGGCTATATTAGTGCTAACACGCGCCACCTATTGCACATTTCGAATCAAAAACTGCTCACGCATCCTGTTTTAACTTCTAAAACTTACATTCGACATGCGCAAACTTCTACTCTTGTTTCTTTGCACCTTAATGGTGCTCATCGAGCCTGCCGAGGCTTTGGCCGAGGTGGCAATGGCTGCCGCGGCTACCACCGAGGTAGCGGCCGAAACCTCCGTGGCCACGCCCGTGCCCAGCCCCAACTACAAGCGCTACAAAGGCAACAGCCGCCGCAAGCGCGGCCCCATTGCCGCCATGAAGCGCTGGGCCAAGCGTCGCAAAACCCGCCGCAAAATCCGCGCTGCTCACAAAGCCAATCCCAACAAAGCCGGTTCGCGCAAAGGCGTAATCACCGTCGATAAGCCCGTGCGCAGCAAGTAAGCCTGCTTGCCGGCGTACGCCCTAGGTATCGGCCGCTCCTGCACCCGCAGCAGCGGCCGATTTTTTTGTGCCGCCCTAGCGGGTGTAGGTTTTGGTCCGGATGAGGTAGCGCGTGGAGTTGATGTCCTGCCGGGCGCGCAGCACCAGTTTCGCCTTGGTGTGCTCCTCAATGGTAAACTCGCCGCCACTCTGCAGCGAGAGGCGGTTGTCGGTAACCCAGTAGCTGATGCGCCCTGCCACCGTTCCGTTGTTGTAAACAGTGTAAATGCGGGCCTGCTCATCGAAGTGGAGGGCGTGCAGGCCCACCCGGTAAGGCAGCAGGTAAGAACTCAGGAGCTGATTGTTCTCGTCGTACATTTCCTGGCGTTCGTCGAGGCCCTTCCAGTCGCCGGCCAGGGTGGGCGCGGGTTCGGGAGCGGGTTTTTTGTGGCAGCTGCCCAGGGCCATGCCCGCGGCCAGAACCAGATAAGAGAGGTGTTTCATGCAAAAAACAGCGTGAGGGGTGGCAAGGGCAAGAGGCCCGGCCCGCTACCTAGGGTTGCATGGCCGAGGCAAGGGGCCGCGGTTTGCGGCGGTGGTTTGGGCCACATGCGTTTTGGGTTTGCCCAACCAACCCCACCTTTGCGTAGAAGTATCCCACACCCGATCAGCTCAGCCCAATGCCAACATCCCGGATCGAACACGATTTTCTTGGGGAACGCACCCTTCCCAACAACGTTTACTACGGTATCCAAACCCTGCGCGCCCTCGAGAACTTCGATATCACGGGTATTCCGCTGCGGGCCGAGCCGCTGTTTGTTCAGGCGCTGGGCTACGTGAAAAAGGCCGCCGCCCTGGCCAACCGCGACCTAGGGGTGCTCGACGCCACCACGGCCCGCTACATTGCCGAAGCCTGCGACCAGGTAATTGCCGGCCAGCACGACGACCAGTTTCTGACGGACATGATTCAGGGCGGGGCAGGTACCTCCGTGAACATGAACGCCAACGAGGTAATTGCCAACGTGGCCCTGGAGCTGATGGGCCGTAAGAAGGGCCAGTACGAGTTCTGCCACCCCAACAACCACGTCAACTGCTCGCAGTCGACGAACGATGCCTACCCCACGGCCTTCCGCATTGCCCTGAACAACAAGCTGGTGGGCTACCGCGATGCGCTGGCCCAGCTGGCCGATGCCTTCGCCGCCAAGGGCGAGGAGTTCCGGAACGTGCTGAAGATGGGCCGCACCCAGTTGCAGGATGCCGTGCCCATGAGCATGGGCGACGAGTTTAAGGCCTTTGCCACCAACCTGCGCGAGGAGCTGCTGCGCATCGAGGACTCGCGCCACCTCATCAGCGAGATAAACATGGGCGCCACGGCCATCGGCACCCGCGTAAACGCGCCCAACGGCTACGCCGAGCTGGTAACCCAGCACCTGCGCGACCTTACCGGCCTCGACCTGGTGCTGGCCGGCGACCTGATTGAGGCCACCTACGACACGGGTGCCTATGTGCAGCTTTCGGGTGTGCTGAAGCGCACGGCCGTGAAACTCTCCAAAATCTGCAACGATTTGCGCCTGCTGTCCTCGGGCCCGCGCGCCGGTTTGTTCGAGATTAACCTGCCGCCGCTGCAGCCGGGCTCCAGCATTATGCCGGGCAAGGTAAACCCCGTGGTGCCGGAGGTGGTAAACCAAACCGCGTTCTACGTAATCGGCGCCGACCTTACCGTGACGATGGCCGCCGAGGCCGGGCAGCTGCAGCTGAACGTGATGGAGCCGGTCATCTCGTTTGCCTTGTTCACGAGCATCTCCTACATGAGCCGCGCCTGCCGCACCCTGCGCGATAAGTGCGTGGTGGGCATCACGGCCAACGCCAAGCACGCCGAGGACATGGTGCGCAACAGCGTGGGCATTGTAACGCAGCTAAACCCCGTGCTGGGCTACGAAACCTCGGCCGAAATAGCCAAGGAGGCGCTGCGCACCGGCAAATCGGTGTACCAGATTGCCGTAACCGAGCGCCGCTTGCTGACGCAGGCCAAGTGGGACGAAATCTTTACGTTCGAGAACCTCATCCGCCCGCACTTTATTCAGTAGCCCACCCAGGGGCCCAAGCCAAGCCGGCCGGCAGCTGCGTGCTGCCGGCCGGCTTGGTGTTTTGGCAGTGCCCCGCACCGGCAACCGCACCTAGGCAAATGGGCAGCCCGAACAGCATGAGCATGTGATGCGCGGTATGGGTATTTGTGCTATCTACTGCTTGGTAAACAATCGGTTATAGCACAATCATGTCGGGCCGAAATAGTGCAGCAGGGGCCAGCAGCGTGTAGCATTGCATCAACAACACGCCCTCACAACCTACCGCTATGAAAACCCATCAAATGCCCACTGCCGAAGCCGCCGCGCTTGCCCTGCCAACCCCCGCCGCCGAACGCGGCTACCTGCCGCTGGCCGTAGGGGCGCTACTCGCCCTGGGTGGCGCCCTAGCCGCCCAGCCGGCGCGGGCGCAAAACGACGCCCAACCCGTTACCGTGCAAAAAGTCGACGACGTGAGCTTTCGGGTGCGCATCAGCAACCCCGGCCAGCAGCCCGGGCGCGTAGAGATACAAAGCCTGAGCAGCGGCCGGTTGCTGTTCGGACAAGACTACGCAGGCCCGGCTTATGGCCACCGCTTCAGCTTCGGCAACCTGCCCGCGGGGCGCTACGCCATTGTGGTGAAAGCCGATAAGTTGCAGTACCGCTACACCTTGCGCCTGCAAGCCAACGGCACGCAACGGGCCGTAGCGGTGCGCGGCATACGCGTGCGGCTCGCCAAGCAGGGGCCCGGCTCGTTGGCCGCCGCTCCGGCTGCCAACCGCCTGGCGGCTGCGGGCATGTAACCAACCTAAGTTCCGGCCAACGCAGCCCCGCTGCCGCTTGCTTGTGGCCCCGTGCCCGAACGCAAACGGCAGCGGGGCTTTGTGCAGCCCTGCAAAACTGAACACGGTGCCCGCATCCGGACACATTTTAGCGCTGCGTTCAAACGTAACTTTGGGTTAATTAACTGATAATAAGAGCGATATAAATTTGGCATCGGTATTGGGAATATAAGCTGGCCCCCAGGCTACAGTTGTCCGGAACTGCACACCGCCTAGGTGGGCACCGGCAACCGGCCCGGAGGGGGCGCTCCGCTAAGGGCGCCCAGACCAAACCCGATTCACCCATCTTTTCACAATACCCTTATGAAAACCTTCTTCGCTTCCGCCCTCCGTTCGCAAATGTTTACGGCCGTTGCTGCACCTGGCTCCCGCGCTTCGCGGGTGCTGCTGGGGCTGCTGGCCCTAGGTGGCGTGCTGGCCGCTTCGCCGGTGCAGGCCATGCCGGGGCAGCCCGTTTCGCTGGAGCGGGTTGATGAGGTAAGCCTGCGGGTGCGCATCAGCAACCCGGCCCAGCAACTGGGGCAGGTGCAGGTGGTAAGCCTGGTCAGCGGCAAAACGATCTTCAGCGAAACCTACTCCGAGCAGGCCTACGGGCACCGCTTCAACTTTAGCGTGCTGCCAGCGGGCCGCTACGCCATTGTGGTGAAGGCGGGCGAGCAGCAGTACCGCTACACCCTGCAACTGCAGGCCGCCGGCAAGCAGCGCGCGGTGGCCATGCGCAGCATTAAGGTGCGCCTGGGCAAAGCCGCAGCGGCCTCGTTGGCCGCTACGCCCGCTGCCAGCCCGGTAGCGCAGCTGTAGCAACGCCTAGGTGTCAGCCGGGGGCCCGCTTCGGGCACGCAGGGCCAAGGCCGTGCGTGTGCCGGGGCGGGCCTCGGTGCGGTTATACGGCCGCTGGCTCGGTGGCCGGCGCGGCGGGCAGCAGCGTGTCGGCCATGGCCTTCAGGTCGAGGTCGTCGACGAACACATCGGCCACCGTGAGCACCGAGAACAGGTAGCGCTTTAGCTCGGCAGGGCTGGGCTGCCCGGGGCGCAAGGCAGCCTGCACCAAGTGCAACGATAAATCGGCCAGCACCAGCTTTTTGCGCTCCAGCAAATCGGTTTCGGCCACGGCGGTGCTTTCGGTGAGGGCGTGCGCCTGGTGCACCAGCGCCAGAATCTGGTCGTTCATGGGGGAGAGGGTCTTAGGTTGGGGGTAAGGTAGCAGAAATACTTCCTAGGTGGTGCCGGGTGCCGCCTCGGTAAGCAGCTTGTAGTACACCATGGTGCTTTGCAGCTCGCCGGCCTCGTTGCGCACGTAGGCGGGTATTTCGCCGGCCAAGGTGTAGCCCGTTTGCCGGTACAGCTGCTCCGATACGTCGCCGCGGCGGGTATCGAGCACCAGGGTGCTGCGCTGGTGCCGGCGGGCGTGGGTTTCGAGGGCGTGCAGCAGGGCGCGGCCGATGCCTTGGCGGCGGTAAGCCGAGTGCACCAGCAGTTTGCTTACCTCCGCCCGATGCGGCGCGTTGGGCTTGGTGGCCAGCACCAGCTGCACGGTGCCGCACACGCTGCCATCGGGCGCTTCGGCTACCAACAGCACGGTTTCGGCGGCCGCTACCGAGGCCAGCACGCCGGCCCAGTACTGCGCGGCCAGTTCGGGTGGCAGTGGGTGCAGGTAGCCAACCGAGGCGCCACTGGCTACGGCATCAATCAGCAGCTCTTGCAAGGCCGCCAACCTAGGGCGCATTTCGGCCGGGGTAAGGGCTCGGATGTTCATGGGCACAAACAACGGCTGCCGGCCTCAAGCTAGCAAGCGCTGCCGCCCTGGGTGCCGGGTTACGGGCAGGCAACGGGTGCCTAGGGCTAAGCTCAGCGATGTTGTAATTAGCTGCTTTGCATTACATTAGGTAACACTCGTTTCGGCCACGCTACCCCTGCCTGCTATGCTACCCTACGCCGCCGTTTTGCTGCGCATACCGTTTGAGCAGCTGTTGCGCTCCACGCTCGTTACGGTGCCCTTCGTGCTGGTATGCCTGTTTGTGCTGCTGTTGCTGCGCAACGCGGCCGCCGACCCGCCCCGGGGCCGCTACCGGCTTATTCACGGGCTGAACCTGTTCAATTTGCTTTACGGCGCCTACTGGTACTCCAACCACGACGAAGCCTCGCTGCCGGGCGTGCTGCTTTGCCTGCCGGTTATTTTTATGGTGCTGGCGCTGATGCTCAACCGCAAGCCCGCCGCTACCGGCACGCCTGCCGCCCCCAATGCCAACCCGCCAACGCCGGCTGGCCCCAACCGCGCCCCGCTGGCCTGAGCACCTAGGGCACGCTATAAAACGGCAAGGCCTCCGCATCGGTGCGGAGGCCTTGCCGTTTGGGCTAAGCTCGGCGGCCTAGCGCATGGCGGTGGCGCTGGTGCCCAGGGCTACCGTGCGGGTGGTTTGCAAATCCAGCGCGTAGCGGTGGGTTTCGTTGCCGATGCGCACCACAAAGGCGTAGTGGCCATCGGGCAGGCTGCCCACGTTTATCTTCTCGCCAAACGAGGGGCGCGAGCTGCTGCCCTGGTAGAGCACGTTGCCGTCGCGCAGGCGCACCAGTTGCACCTTGGCCGCGCGTTGGGCGGGGTTGCTTACGCGCACCAGGTAGGTGAAATCGGCCACCTTATCCACGTACACCGGCTGCCCGCTGGGCGACTGCGCCATGCTGGGCTGAACAAAACCCAGGCCGGCGAAGGCGGCCATCATCAGTACTCGGGGGGCGGTTTGCAGAAGCGTTTTCATAGTTGGTAGGGTTGGGAGTGGGTTGGCTTGTTACCGGTGCCGGGCACCTGCCTGGCGTTCGGTTTAGTAGGTGCTAAATTACCCCCAACGGTTGCCTGCTTCGTTTCACACAATGATGTGATGCCCAATGAAAATCAGGTTTTTAGCGTGGTTTTAGGCCTTGGCTCACCAATTCATGTGGTAGCCGCAGCCCCCCAATGCAGCGCATTACAAGCACCACGGCCCGGCTGCGCTGCGCAGCCGGGCCGTGGGCATGCAGGCCGTGGCCAGCGGGGCTTACCACGAGCCGCTGTTGTCGTTGGTATCGTCGAAGCCGCCCCCGCCGGTATCGTCCGACGAAAGGTCGTCGTAGGTCGAGGCATCGTCGTTGGCGAAGTAGTCGGCCGAGTTGTCCTGCAGGGCTTCGTTGCTGAAGTAGTCGGGGGCTGGCGCATCGGGGCCTAGGTCGTTGGGGCCACCAGCGCCATCCAGGGCCGCAAAGCCGCCTGCGGCGCCGGCCGCGGGCGCGGTGGGCAGGGGCGGGGTGCCGCCGGTGCCCAGGTCGTTGGCGGCCGGATGGTCGGGGTGGTCGTGGGCCGAGGCTATGCGGTTGCCCAGGTAAGCGCCGGCGGCGGCCGCCGCGCCCGTGAGCAGGGCGCCGCCCATGCCGCTACTCAGGCCTCCGCTGCCGCGGTTGGGGTAAAAATCGGGGGCGGGTTGCTGCATGGGGGCGCGGCCGTAGTTGCCGGCCTGGTTGTAGCCACCGGTTGCGCCATAGCCTCCGCCGGTGCCGTAGCCACCGCTGGGGCCGGCCGGGCGGTTGGGGTAAAAATCGGGCACTGGGCCTTGGGCAGCAGGCGGCGCTTGCTTGCGCCGAAACAGGCGCAGCAGCAGCCACACGCCCCCACCCAGCACCAAGGCCCCGAGCAGCATGCTGCCAATGCCCAGGCCTGGGCTGGCCGGCGCGGCAGCGGGTTGGCTACCCGGCGAAAACGGTTCGTCGCCGTAGCTGGGCGCGGGCGTTTGCAGGCTGCCGCTGCCCGCGCCGGCATCGGCACCCAGGCCCGGGTTGCTGCTGAGCGGGGCGGTGCTGCCCGGTGCGGCCGCGGCATCGGGCTGCTCGCGCCGCGGCGCCGACTCGGGGTTGGCCGCTAGCATCAGCTGGTTGAGCCCGGCGCGCAGCCCGGCAAAGTAGCGGCCCTGCTTAAACTCGGGCGTCATTTGCTGGCCGATGATGCGCTGCGTCAGCTCGGGGGTAATCTGCTGGCGCAGGCCGCTGCCGGCTTGTATGCTCACTTGTCGCTCCTGGCCGGCCAGCAGCACCACCACGCCGTTGTTTTGGGTGCGTTGGCCGATGCCCCAGGCCTCGCCTAGGTCGCGGGCGTAGTCGGCTACGGGGCGGCCGCCCAAAGTGGGCACGGTTACCACCACTATTTGGGTGCCCGTGTTGTCGGCGTAGCGGTGCAGGCCGCGCTCCAGGGTGTTGGCATCGGCTGGGCTGAGCAGCTGCGCCTGGTCGGTTACGAATTTAAACGGGTTGGGCCGAGGCGGCAGCTCATCGGCCGCGGCAGCGAGTAGGGGCCGGCTCCAGCCAGCTACCACAAGCAAACAAATAAGCAGAAGGCGGTACATCGGAGCATCAGGGGGTTAGGGCCGCGGAGCACGTCCGGGCTGCCTGTGTTGTACGCCTGCGGGGCCGGTGGGGCTGCATTGCCTGGGTTGGTGTGGCTGGCCGCAACCTAGGGCAGTTGGCGCAGCGGCCGCAAAAAGCCCGAAGCAGCTTTTGCTGAGCCATTGTGGTTTGCTACCCCTTGCCGAGCCTTGGCAGCAGCTCGGGCATGTGTCTTTGCTTCCGACAATCATAAATAAGAAAAAGTATATGCAGCGGGAAGTGATTTGCTTATATTCAACGTCAATCAGCTGATTAACAGATGATTGTGCTTGTGTAAGTTCTATTTTCTTTCTCACCTCCAATCCTGTTGCCATGAAGTACGCCCGCATTTCCCTTGCTTTTGTGTCGATGTTGATGCTCGGTACGAGCTGCGCCGATAAGCACGCGCTCGACCAGGTGGCGCCCAGCCAGTCGGATGCCAAAGTGCTGCCCGACCAAGCGGCTATTCTCACCGATCAGCTGGTGAAACCCATTGGCATGAGCGTCGATCAGAAAGGCTTGGTGTGGGTAACGCAAAGCGGCACCGGCCAAAACGACGGCTCGGTGGTGGTGGTGCGGCCCAACGGCGAGGTGCAAACGGTGTTTTCGGGGTTTGGCTCGCAGGTGCTGCTCAACGGCGAAATCGGCGGCCTGGGCCACCTGCTCTACCGCGACGGCGTGCTTTACATTCTTGATGGCCTGAACGGCCGCTTGTACGCCGCCGATGTATACAACTACAAGAAGGGCGACGCACCGCAGCCCGCCAGCTCGGTGCCGTACATCGACATCAAGCCCTTCGTGTTGTCGCAGAACCTCTCCGACCCCCTCGACTCCAACCTCTACGACCTCACCTTCGGCCCCGATGGCAACCTCTACATTGCCGATGCCGGCGCCAACGCCATCATCAAGGTAAACTTTACCGCGCGGGCGCTCAGCGTATTTGCCCGCATACCCAACATCAACCCGCGGGTGCAGGCCGTGCCCACGGGCATCATCTTCGATGGCAGCAAGTTTCTGGTAACTACGCTCACCGGTTTCCCCTTCAGCGCGGGTGCCGCCCGCATCTACCAGATTAGCACCAGCGGCGCGGTAAGCGTGTACCGCACGGGCTTCACGGCCCTTACCAGCCTCACGCTGGCCGGGCGCGGCGGGTTGCTGGTTACCGAGTACGGCCAGTTTGCCTTTACGCCGCCCACGTTTGTGGGCTGGCTGCCCAACTCGGGCCGCGTAGCCACCGATGCGGGCACTACCGTGCTGAGCGGGCAGGATCGGCTTACCGATATCGAGCGCATCAACCCCCAAACCTACTATGTGCTCAGCACCGGCGCGGGCACCATTCGTAAGCTGAAGTACTAGCCCCTGGGTACTTGCCTAACCAACCAGCCCACCTGCCGCCCTAATCATGGGCAGCGGGTGGGCTGGTTGGTTGTGTTGCGGTAGCAAGCCGCCGCCAAGCGGCAGTTGGGCCTACTTCTGCTTAAAATACTCTGAAGCCTGCACCAGCTGAAAAGCCGGGTCGGTGCCGAAAATGCCTTGCAACGAGCCCGTGTGGCGCGCCCCGAAAATGGTAAGAATGCGCTTGCTGCCGGTGGCTAGCTGGGTGGTGGCTATGTTGGAATAAATCTTCAGGTCGCGGTTGTAGAACACCGAAATAAACTCGGCGCCCACGTGGCGCGGGCTGATGAACGCGGCATCTACCATGGCATCGGGCCGGAGGGTGCCGTTGGTAACCCGCGCCGGGGTGCGGTACACCAGCGTGTGCAACTCCTGCACCAGGGCCGGGCTGTTCAGGAAAGCCAGGTACTGCCCCATCGTCATCGAGCCGCTTTGCATTTGCTGGCCTATGGTTTTGGTTTTCTCGCGCAGTTGGGCAGTGGCTTGTTGGTAAAGCTCGATGTTGGTGCCCTCGTGCAAAATGCTCTGCGAGGTGCCGCCGGGGGCATTCACACAGTAAATACGTCCGATACCTAGGCGCTTGCCCAGCACAAACCCCAACTGGTATACCTCCGAGCGGCCATCGGGCAGCGTGGCCAGCTCGAGCTTGCCCTGCCGGTACAGGTTGTAGAGGCTATCGATGCGGCCTTGCTGCTCGGGGAGCCGCTCCACCATAATGGCATCGGGCCGAAAACGCTCGATCTGGCGGTTGAGGGCGGTGAGCTCGGCCTGCCGCTGCGGGGTAAGCACGTCGGTGTGGGGCTTATCGGGCTTGTAAAGCTGGGCCAGGTGGTCGCAGCCAAGCACCCATATGGCCGTGCGCGGGGTGGCGCTGGCGGCTGCGGCGCTAGTAGATTTTGGCGAGGTGACGCAACCAAAAAAGCTGCTCAGGGCCAGCAAACCCGGTAGTAACAATCGATTCATGCGGATACTTAGCGTCAACAGATGCCGGCTAAAGTACCGCTTTGTGGCTTTCGGCGGGGCCGGCTCCTGGCTCGTGCTGGCCGGCCGCTGCCGCAAGGCGCAACCGCAGGTACTGCTGCAGCCATATGGGGTACAGGTTGTAGCCGATGTTGGCCAGCAGCATCAGCAAGGCCCAGCCCCACCGGCCGTGGGCGGCGGCGTACAGGGTGCAGCCCAAAAAGAACAGCAGCAGCACCAGATGAAAACGCTCGAGGTGGTACGAGGCCCGCACGTGCCGCTCGGCCGATGCCCGCCCCTGCACCTGCCGAAACCCCGGAAACCGTTGCCGCAGCCGCGCATTCACCAGTGCGCCGTTTTGGGTGATGCGGTTAATCCGGTGCACGCGCAGCTGCCGGTACACTCCCGCCGACTGGCTTAGCTGCAAACGCCGCAGCCACGCAGTAGGCAGCAGGTAGGCCAACAAGCTCGGCGCTAGCAGCCCGTACAGCCACGCCCGCTCCATGTAGCCGTAGCCGAAGGCCACCACCGGCGCAAAGCCCAGCACCGACCACAGCACGTTCGGCACGGCGTTGTACCAGGCCGCCAGCCGAGCTGCTTTTCGTCGTTCCGAAGCCATGGCTTATCGCTGCTGATGTTCGGCCGGAAGGTAAGCACTCCGCCGCGGCGGCTGGTAGCCTTACGCCACGCGCAGCAGCAACGCCGAGCCCCACGGGTCGCGGGTAAGGTAGCCTTGGGCCGTGGCCTCCACGGCGTAGCCGGCCTGCCGGAGCCGCTGGGCAGCCGCCTCGGCGCTGGCCTGGGTGGGCAGCACCAGCTCCCAGCGCAGCAGCCGGGCATCATCGGCGGTGGCGGCGGGTGCGCCGGCGGCCCACACGTTCAGGCCCAAGTGGTGGTGGTAGCCGCCCGCCGATACAAATAGCGCCCCGGTCAGGCTTCAGGTTACTTTATCGAGGCCGAGGGCGGCGTGGTAAAAGGCGGCGGCTTGCCCTAGGTCGCCCACGTACAGGTGCATGTGGCCAAGGGTGGTGCCGGCTGGCAGGCCTGCCCAGGGCTCGGCGCCCGCAGCAGCCAGCACGCCGTGCGTGTCCATGGGGTCGAGGGCCGATTGAATTTCGCCTTGGGCCGTTACCTGCCATTCCTGGCGGGGCCGGTCGCGGTACACCTCCACGGTAATGCCGTCGGGGTCGACGAGGTACGTCGCCTCGCTGTAGTTGTGGTCCGACGAGCCCAGGGGTACGCCCAACTGCCGCACGTGCCGCACGAAACGCCCTAGGTCGGGGCGCGATGGCAGCAGCACGGCAAAGTGGTAAATGCCCAGCAGCCCCCGCCGCGGCACGGGCCGCACGCCGGGTTTTTCGTGCAGCAGCAGCAACGCCTCGTCGGAGGTGGCTAGCCCTAGGTGGGCTACGGCGCCGTGGGGCCCGGCAGCGGCTTGCTGCCGAAGCAGCCGAAAGCCCAGCACCTCCTGGTAGAAGCCGAGCGAGCGGCCTAGGTCGGCTACTTGCAGATGCACGGTGCCCAGGCGCGTTTCGGCCGGCAACGAGCCGGCCGGGGCATGTATGCCAATGCGCTCGGCCGGCACCGAGAGGTACGGAAGGGTAGCAGCGCTCATGGGGTATACTACGGCCCGCGGTGGCGCATGGCCGCTTGCTCTGCCGGTTTTTGGCGGCCCCGGGCAAAGTGGCGCGGTAGCTTCGGGCCCCGGCGTAATCCGGCAACGTGGGCACTCAACAGCAGCGCGAGTATCGCGAAAACAAAATTATGATAGTATTACTTTAAAACATGAGTGCGTTGCTTTATTTTGGCTTAACAAAACTCCTTTCCTATGAACTGGTTGAAGAAAACGCTACTGACGAGCTTATTGCTGCTGGCCGTGATTGGCCTGGCCTGTGCCAAGAACCCCGATGCCGTGCTGGGCGTCTGGAAAAACGGCGAAGGCACCGGCATGGTCCAGATCTACAAAAAAGGCGACAAGTACTACGGCCGCGTGGTGTGGCTGAAGGTGCCCAACAACCCCGACGGCACGCCCCGCACCGACATCAACAACCCCGACGAAAAGCTGCGCAGCCGCCCGCTCAAGGGCCTCGAAAACCTGCGCAACTTCGTGTACGTGGGCGACGGCCAGTGGGAATCGGGCCAGATCTACGACCCCAAAACCGGCAACGACTACTCCTGCGAGATGAAGCTCGTGGATGAAAACACGCTGGAGGTGCGCGGCTACATCGGCGTGTCGCTCTTCGGCCGTACCGATGTGTGGAAGCGCCAGGTAAGGAAGGCTTAAGCCGCGCGCCCATGAAACCGCACACCTACCTGATGGCCGGGCTGCTGGCCGCGGCCACCGTGCCCGCCTTGGCCCAAACCACCCCGCCGCCCGCCGCCCCCGCCGATTCGCTCGATTTCGGCGAGTTTGGCGACGCCGACGACCAAGCCGCCCGCACCTACGCCACGCAAAAGGTGCTGTACCTGAGCCCTACCAAGCTGATTTCGGTCGGCTACGAAACCCAAACCGGCTTCGACCTAACGGCCCGCGGACCCGTGTCGCCTTCGAGCGCGGACCGTGAGGTCACCGAGTCGGTAAGCCGTTTTGGGGGCGTGCGCCTGGGCTTCAACGCGCCCGTTATCTCGCGCTCCAGCTTTATCCTGAACCTGGGCCTCACCTATTGGAACACCAGCGTAGGCCTCGACAACGCCGAGCAGCAACCTTTGTTCGCGGCTTTGCGGCGCGGCTTGCGCTCCACGGGCGTCAACGCCACCGTGTTCAAGCCCTTCGACAACAAGCACTTTCTGCTGCTGCAAGCCAACACCGACCTTAACGGCACCTACCGCAACCCGGGCGACATCAGCGGCGAGGCGCTTACCTACAGCGGCACGGCCATTTACGGCTGGAAACCCAACGACAACTTTATGTGGGGCCTGGGCCTTACGCGCACCTACCGCGCCGGCCAGTTGCTGCACATTCCGGTGGTGTTTTACAACCGCACCTTCAGCCCGCGCTGGGGCGTCGAGGCGGTGTTTCCGGCCCGCGTCAACCTGCGCCGCAGCTTTGGCACCAGCTCGCTGCTCATGTTCGGATACGAGCTTGAGGGCAACACCTACTACCTAGGGCCCGTGGGCGGGCAGGAGCTGTTTTTGCGCCGCGGCGAAATGAAGCCGCGCATCACCTACGAGCGGCAGCTGGCGGGCTTCGTGTGGCTGTCGGCGCAGGTGGGCTACCGCTACAACTGGCGCTTCGATGTATATGACTCGCAAAACCCCGGCGGCTCCAACCGCGAGGTGTTCAGCAACACGCTCGGCAACCCGCTTTACTTCAACCTGAGTGTAAATCTCGTGAGCCCCTAGGTGGGTAGCCGTGGCACTTGGGCAAGCACCCGCTTGGCTGCCGCAACGCAGCCGGGCGGGTGCTTTGCGTAGGGATGGGGTGTTGGCTTAATCTTTGCCTGCTGATGCGTCGCCCTTTACAGTTCAGCTTAACCTCCACTGCATGCGTCCATCTTTCCTCTTCTCAGCCTTGCTCGCCAGTGCCGCTTTGGCCTTCAGCGCAGCTCCGGCCCGTGCCCAAGTAACCATCAACATCGGCCGCCCAGCGCCGCCTCCGGTAGTGGTGGTGCGCGAGCACCCGGTTAAGTACAAACACAAGAAACACCGGCATCACTATCGGGCGCAACCCGTAATGCTGGTGCCAGCCCAACCGGTGTATTACGGCCCGAAAGGCGGCCACCGTGGCCGGGGTCACGGGCACGGTCGTCACTAAGCATAGGTTTTTGAACAACACAGCCGGCTTTTGCTTCGCGCAAAGGCCGGCTGTGTTGTTTGTGTTTGTTGACTAGTCGACTTCTAGCTTAACTGGCGCGAGTTTACTAATCGTACCTTCTTGTGTGGCAGGTTTTCTACTCGCTTGATTCACGTTGTATGTTGTCAGCTTGCCACTGGGGCGGCAGTGAAGATACAATCTCCACATCATGCGTTAGTCGCGAGCTGCAAGCTCGCGGCAGTTGGGGCGAATTTGTCACTCGTGCCTTTTCGTGAAGCGCAAAGATTCAGAATACTGTGGGCGAGTAGTTCACAGTATTACATTGATATAGTCAAATAAACAAATCCACAGAATGTGGAACACAGACGCAAGTCGCTACTCCATATTCATGCTTTTTTAAGCTTTTAAGTATTGATTCTTGGTACGAGAAGAAATCATCAATGCTAATCTTGTGCAATTCGATTGGCTTTGGCTGGCAATCGGAAAAAAATTCTACGCATTTACTCAGAATGAAAGTGAGATAATATCTGAGATTAGCGTATATAGTGTCTAGCTGGTAAGAAGATCTTGCATCATGCACAATTTCATTTCTAATTCTATACATTCTAACAATATGTCTTTCAAGGTTTTGTTTGTGTTTTTCTATATATGTAACTCTTCTCTTTCCATTAAATAAAACACTCTTCAAATATCTCGCTCTATAAGCTATCAAAGGATAATAGCTCTCTAATGCTATTATAGCATCATAGGTTTGTATGTCAGTTAGATAAGTAATATCGTCCTTGTCAAACAAGGGCAAGCGCTTTCTTATTGTACTTTTTGTTAATGTCTTATGTAAATTATGTATATTCCTTTTTATATAGCTAACTAAATGAGCATTCACTAAGTGCTGCTTTATTCGTTTAAAAGTGCTAGAATCAATATTGTAATTCGCAAAAATGTTTTCTAGACCGATCCAACAGTTTAGAAACTTTTGTTCCATTTCGTCTGCTTCTGTTGCCAGCCTAAGGTGTTTGACGCATGAGTAGAGCTTGTCCGATACTTCTTCTAGAACGCAGTTGTTCTCTCGAATACTTGTAAGCTTGCTGATGAGACTACTATATGTTTCAGAATTTGCTTGTATATTATCTACTTGTGGATTAGGTCTCAACAAATGTGCATCTTCATGGTCATAAGTGTTGATTACTAGCACTTGGCTATTTATAGACTGAGCGCTGTGAGGATATATCAAATGAATAATATCAAGGATGATGGTTAGTTTTTTTCGGGCATTGTTTGCCGCTTGGAATCTGTCAAGTGCCTTCGTTTCTATTGGTATAAAATTATCAAGACCATGCTGATCAAGAAACTTAGATAATTTCGTGTTTTCATTTAATCTGTATTTTTCTTTGAGGCTTTCTATACTTTCCTTCATTTGACCGAAATCAGCATCTAAAACCTTTTCGATGTTTACAAATAATTTAAATACAACAATATAGTCAATCTGATTTTCGTAAGAGAATACCTCCTTAAATTTTTCCCAACGAGGGCCAAAATTGCTGGAATTGCTTTTGTCAAACTCTGTTTTGATGAATGTTCTAATAAACGTTTTTGAATATCCGCTATTCAGTAAGTCTGATGTTAAAAGGCTACAATATTTGTTAAGAGCCTTTTGAGCTAATACAAAGCTTTGCTCATCATTGTAAGTAGAAAATATGCATTTTTCTATATCTTTGATTATATCGATGTGATACTCTTTGTTAATTGTCAACAAATAGTATAGATTATACTGAAGTTGTTGAATATTTACTATGTTTATTGTTTTACTGTCTTCTTTTTTACCATCCTCCACCTTCAGCTCCTTTAAAAGGTCTTGAAAAAAAGGTTTTGATATTTTGCCGTAACGTAGATGCTCATCCGTTTCTATAAAATCAGCTAGTTCGTCTCGGATGACCATAACAGTATCAGGAGACTTTATTTTCTTATCCTTCCAGTCGGCTAATACTTGGTACAACTCTTTCAACACAGAGCGGGCACTAGCTGACTTTGCACGGTAACTATCGATAGTGGAGTTGGTTGAAAGCTCCTCCATAAAGCCTATAAATAGGCGCTCAAGTACAAAATGTTTATTTAAATCTTCTTGCTCCATGAATCTTTGTGCGTACTTTTGCGTTCCGATACCGAAAGTTTGGTAGACGGGCTTAATTAGAATGGCTCGGGGACGGGCTAGGCCGATACGATGACGTTTGTCACGAGGCTATAGTGACCGTTCCCCCATCATATTAAAGAGTGCAGATTCACTTCTGCACTCTTTTTTTATACGAAAAAACCGTCCTCCACATAGGCAGGACGGTCTTTTCGTATATATAAATCCTCTTACGCGCTGCAAGCTTCGCAGGCGTCCGGGTTATCTAGTGAGCAGGCCATATCGTTGCGGTTCTGCTCGGCGTACACGGGCTCCAGCGTTTCGGCGGCTTGCTTCTGCACCGTGAACTTGATGGCGTCGACAGCGGCTTTGGTGCGCAGGTAGTACATGCCGGTCTTCAGGCCGCGCTTCCAGGCGTGGAAGTGCATGGAGGTGAGCTTGCCGAAGTTCGGGTTCTGCACGTGCAGGTTCAGGCTCTGGCTTTGACAGATGTAAGCCCCGCGGTCGGCAGCCATGTCGATAATGGTGCGCTGCGAGATTTCCCAAACCGTCTTGTACAGGTCCTTGATGTGCTGCGGAATGCTCGGGATGTTCTGCACCGAGCCGTTGGCGGCAATGATGTCGTTCTTCATCTGCTCGTTCCAGAGGCCCAGTTTCACCAGGTCTTTGAGCAGGTGCTTGTTCACCACCATAAACTCGCCGCTTAGCACGCGGCGCACGTAAATGTTGGAGGTGTAAGGCTCGAACGACTCGTTGTTGCCCAGGATTTGGGCCGTGGAGGCCGTAGGCATGGGAGCTACCAGCAGCGAGTTGCGCACGCCGTACTCCTTCACCTCGGCACGCAGCGCTTCCCAATCCCAGCGGCCCGAGTTGGGCTTCACGTCCCACATATCGAACTGGAACTGGCCCTTGCTAATGGGCGAGCCGGGGTAGGTTTCGTAGTGGCCGTCGCGCTTGGCGAGGTCCTTCGAAGCCGTTACGGCGGCAAAGTAGATGGTCTCGAAAATATCGGCGTTCAGGCCCTTGGCTTCGTCGCTCTCGAAGGGCATGCGCAGCGCAATAAAGGTATCGGCCAGGCCCTGCACACCCAGGCCAATGGGGCGGTGGCGCTTGTTGCTGCGCTCGGCCTCGGGCACGGGGTAGTAGTTGATGTCGATAACCTTGTTCAGGTTCTTCGTGGCGTGGTACGTCACCTCAAACAGGCGCTGGTGGTCGAAGAACACGCGGCCGTTTTCCTCGCGTACGTAGCGGGGCAGGGCCAGCGAAGCCAGGTTGCACACGGCAATTTCGTCGGCGTCGGTGTACTCGATAATCTCGGTGCACAGGTTCGACGACTTAATCGTGCCTAGGTTCTGCTGGTTGCTCTTGCGGTTGGCAGCGTCCTTGAACAGCATGTAGGGCGTGCCGGTCTCGGTCTGGCTTTCCAAGATGGCAAACCACAGGTCTTGCGCCTTAATGGTTTTGCGGCCGCGGCCTTCGCGCTCGTACTTCTGGTACAGCTTCTCGAAGTCCTCGCCCCAGCTCGTGTCGAGGCCCGGGCACTCGTGGGGGCACATCAGCGTCCAGAGGTCGTTGCTCTCCACGCGCTTCATGAAGAGGTCGTTGATCCAGAGGGCGTAGAACAGGTCGCGGGCGCGCATCTCTTCTTTGCCGTGGTTCTTCTTCAGCTCCAGGAAGTCGAAGATATCGGCGTGCCAGGGCTCCAGGTACACCGCGAAAGCGCCTTTGCGCTTGCCGCCGCCCTGGTCAACGTAGCGAGCCGTGTCGTTGAACACCTTCAGCATGGGCGTGAGGCCGTTGGAGGTGCCGTTGGTGCCTTTGATGTAGCTGCCGGTGGCGCGCACGTTGTGCACGGCCAGGCCAATGCCGCCGGCGCTCTGCGAGATGAGCGCGCAGTTCTTCAGCGTGTCGTAAATGCCCTCGATGGAGTCGTCCTTCATCGTGAGCAGGAAGCACGAGCTGAGCTGCGGCTTGGGCGTGCCGGCGTTGAAGAGGGTAGGCGTAGCGTGCGTAAACCACCGCTCCGACATCAGGTTGTACGTTTCGATGGCCTGCTCAATGTCGTCGCGGTGAATGCCTACGGCCACGCGCATCAGCATGTGCTGGGGGCGCTCCACCACTTTGCCGTCGAGGCGCAGCAGGTACGAGCGCTCCAGCGTTTTGAAGCCGAAGTAGTCGTAGTTGTAGTCGCGGTCGTAGATGATGGCCGAGTCGAGCTGGGCGGCGTGCTTGTGCACCACCTCCCACACGTCGCGGGCAATCAGCGAGGCATTTTCGCCGGTTTTGGGGTCCTCGTAGGTGTACAGCCGCTTCATCGTCGAGCTGAACGACTTGGAGGTCACCTTGTGCAGGTTGCTCACCGCAATGCGCGCCGCCAGGATGGCATAGTCGGGGTGCTTGGTGGTGAGCGAAGCGGCGGTTTCGGCCGCCAGGTTATCCAGCTCTACGGTGGTTACGCCGTCGTAAATCCCGTCGATGACCTTTTTGGCCACCTCAATGGGCGAGACGTAGATCATGTTCAGCCCGTAGCAGAGCTTCTCGATGCGAGCCGTAACCTTATCGAACTTGACGGACTCGCGCCGGCCGTCGCGTTTAATTACCAACATAGGCGGTGCGAACTTGTAGCGGTGTGGAGGTTAAGAAGATACACGGGCGCGGGCTCAGGAGCGAAGAATTAGTGTACTAACTATCAACTTCTCCCAAGCCCGCGCCGATCATGACCGGAATATACTCGGCCCGTTTGCTCACCTCAAGAGCAAACTCCGCAGAAAGTTTTCCACAATGGCCTGGCGCCCGTGCCCGGCCCGATTTTCCGGAGTTATCCACAAGCCCCAAGCCGCCGCCAAAGCAGGCCAAATCGGGTTGCTGATTTCCGCCGGATTTGGTAAGCTCCCTAGGTGCCCCGGCCGGGCTTGCCGGGCGGGGGCTGGCCCACCGCGGGCCGGGCCCGGGGCCGCAGCTACCAGGCGCCCGGCAGCCCCTTCGCAAACGCAAACGGCCCGCCACCTAGGGCGGGCCGTTTGGCAACGCAGCCTGGGCCCGGTTGGCCCTAGGTGCTCAATTGATTACCAGCTTTTGGGTGCGCACTTCGGCCGCGCTGCGCAGCGTAACCACGTACAGGCCTTTTTGCAGGTGCGCAACGGGGAGCTTGTGCTGCTTGCCTTGCAGGGCCGAGCGCAGCACCTCGCGGCCGCTCAAATCGCGGATGCTCAGCTCGCCCGAAGCCGTGGCGTCCAGCTCGATGTTCAGGTAGTCGCTGGCCGGGTTGGGGTACAGCTTCAGCGGTTGGCTTTGCTTGCTGGGCTGGGCGGCCAGCGCGAGGCAGCTGCGGCCGAACTCGGCATCGAGGAAAGCGAGGCGGGCCTTCAGCCACGTGTTGATGTAGGTAAGCTGCTCGGGCGTTTGCTCAAAGCTGTTCCAGGTGCGTGTTTCCCGCTCGAACGCGTTGTTGGCCATTAGGTAGTCGTGGTTGGCCCGGAACTTGGCCATGATGTTCTGCTCGGTAACAACGGTGGCGCGCAACTCGGCCCAGCGGGTACGCAGCGCATTCCGGAAACCGGTAGACGAGCAATCCTGCAGCAACCTGTCGTAGAAACCGTTGGAGAGCACATCGTTGGTCGTGGGCTGATCGAGGCCCATCCAGTCAGTACCAAATACGCCGTCCAAATCCCAGGGCACGTAGTAGTACGGCTCGCCCTGCTTGTACTTGGCGATGTAAATATTCTTGCCCGTGTTGTCGCCGGCGCGCGTCAGGTTCAGGAAGATGAAATAATCGACCGCGTTGCCCAGGTGAAATTTCTGCTGGTAGGTGCTGTTGAACTCCTGCTTCGGGCTGTTTTTCACGAAGTCAACGAAGTCGTACAGGTTCTTCCAGTCGGTTTTCTCCTCGGGGTGCTTGTACTCAAAGCCGCCCCAGGTTTCGTTCGCGTTGTCGTAGGGCGGGAGCAGCGTAAACGTCACGGCGCCATCCCACGATTCGCCTTTGTACAGCTCGCCGGTAATGCCGTTGTTGTATTTCTTGAGCTTGAGCTGCTTGCGGTCGACCCGCTCGCTCAGGGTGTAAATGCCCTGGTACTCGTCGTTGACGAACACCTCCACAAATTCCATGTCGATGCCGTTTTTGGCCTCGGGCTCCAGGTTTTTGTAGTAAATCTGGTGTATTTCCTGCCACAGCTCGTTGCTGGTTTTGCTCCGGATGCGCAACGGCTCGTTGTACATGGCCTGCAGGTTGTACTTGTTGTCGTTGCGCAGGCCCAGCAGGCTCAAGTCGCGCGAGGCCCCGGCCAGCGTGTCGTTCACGAAGCCCAGTTCGTACGACTTCTTGGGGAAGGTTTGGGAGAAGTTGCCGCGGATTTCAATTTTCAGAAACGACTCCGTCACTTTGCCGTCGGCCTCGTCGAGCGCAAACTGAGCGTACACACTGGGGCTGTCGACAATCTTGTTTTTGGTGCTGATGCGCACCACCGGCAACTGCGTGAAATACAGCTGGTACAGCTTGTTTTCGCGCGTTACCTCGTAGGAGGTGCCATTGTCTACCTCGGGCACGCCTTGCGTAAACGTGTACACGCCATCGAGCGCAAGGTGGCTCTTCACGTCGTTGTACTCGCGGTTAATTACCTCTGGCTTTTGGTTAACCAAAATCAGGCGGCTCTTGTGGTCGACGTGGTAGAAATTACGGGCAATTACAAGCGTGTCTCCTGCCGTGGCGCTAAGCCTGATGGTAAGGGTAAAGAGAAATGCTAGCAGTAAGAGTTTGTTGGTAAAGATTTGTCGCATGAGTAATGAAGCAAACGTTTATTGCCTGGGGCGTATTTATTTCAGCAGTAACAGCACGAACTAATCAACTACCCGCACTACCACAGTAATTTGGGCGGGCATCTGGGCGTAGTGAGCCGTAACGATGGGCAATGGTTGCATTGCCTGGAAAAATTATTCAGGAGCCTTGCGCACGCGCTCTACCTGCCGCCCGAAGACGTTGGTTAATAGTTAATTAAGCCAGGGAATGGAGGTGCGCGGAGGCAGAAAATTTGAATATTATATCATCAGCAATTTTGCAGTGTAACAATAGTCGCAAACAGAACGATAGCGGAACTGTGGTTGTAATTGAAACTCGTTAGAAGCAATTTGCCGTTGCACACTGCAGCCGCAATTGGCGACGGGTTTTCGACAAACGGGGTGCGATTTACAAATAAATAATCGTGTAAAATATTGCTGGCATAATATTATGCCATAGTTGCTAAAATATATTGCATTAGTTATAAATATGCGATGGTTATGGCACTAAAAGAGGAGTTCGTTTCATAGAACGCCCTTTGGCTCCAATCCGAAAGCAAGGTCCTGAAAGGCATCAGGCGATATGCCTGAGCATGCACTTAAGTAGGCGTTCCGCAAGAGTAAACTGCGGTGTTGTTGCTGCCCACCTGCCCTAGGTTGTTATACTAAAAGCAACCTAGGGGACGGGTAGCAGCGTGCTGAGGAGGCAGGCACGAGGTTACCGCCACGCATAAGCAAAGCAGTTGCCGAGCGTCAGCAGGCTTTGCTTGGTTAGCCAAGGGTGCGCCTCTTGCGTAGCCGATAATACTCGTTGGGTGGCTGTTTCCAGGGTTTCCTTTTCCCAGTTAACAGGTGTGTTCACAGCAGTTTGGTAGGCCTCCCAAACCAACTGATATACAGCCCAGCCAAACTCAGCTTTGATGGCTTCGGCCTTCTCATCTCTCCACCACATGCCCAAATACTTATCAATGGCCGCATTGGCTTGGGCAGGGGCTGAGCTTGATATATTGTGCATCACTGAAAAATAACGGCACAGCTCGCGGCAAACAAAAAGCCCGAAGCGGCAGCTCCGGGCTTTCTGGCTAAGCGGCCGGTGGCCGATTAAAAATCCTCGTCGAGCGAGAATACGTTCTGGTCGCGGTCGGTCATTACGCCGGCCTTCTGGTATTCGCCCACGCGCTTCTCGAAGAAATTGGTTTTGCCCTGCAGCGAAATCATTTCCATGAAATCGAAGGGGTTGGTGGCGTTGTAAATCTTGCGGTAACCTAGGGCCACCAGCAGGCGGTCGGCCACAAACTCGATGTACTGCGACATGAGCTGGGCGTTCATGCCAATCAGGTTCACGGGCAGTGCATCGGTCACAAACTCCTGCTCGATGCTTACCGCGTCGCGGATGATTTCGTGCACGCGGGTTTCGGGCAGCTTGTTCACGAGGTACTTCTCGTAGAGCAGGCAGGCAAAGTCGCAGTGCAGTCCTTCGTCGCGCGAGATGAGCTCGTTCGAGAAGGTAAGGCCCGGCATCAGACCGCGCTTTTTCAGCCAGAAGATGGAGCAAAACGAACCCGAGAAGAAGATGCCCTCGACGGCGGCAAAGGCAATCAGGCGCTCGGTGAAGTTCTCCGAGTTAATCCACTTGATGGCCCACTGGCCCTTTTTGGTTACGGCCGGTACGGTTTCCAGCGCGTTGAAGAGGTAATCCTTCTGTTTGGGGTCCTTGATGTAGGTATCGATCAGCAGCGAGTAGGTTTCCGAGTGGATGTTTTCCATCATCACCTGGAAGCCATAGAAGCAGCGGGCTTCGGGCATCTGCACCTCCTGCATGAAGTTCACCGCGAGGTTTTCGTTCACGATGCCGTCGGAGGCTGCGAAGAAGGCCAGCACGTGCGAGATGAAGTGCCGCTCGCCGTCGTTCAGGTTTTCCCAGTCCTTTTGGTCCTGCGACAGGTCGATTTCCTCGGCCGTCCAGAACGAGGCCTCGGCTTTCTTGTACATCTGCCACACATCGTCGTTCTGAATAGGGAAGAGGACGAAGCGGTTGGGGTTTTCAACGAGAAGCGGTTCCATGAGCTAGGGCAACAGTTGAGAAAACGACAAGGAAGAGCCGGCACCGTGCCGGGCCAGCGGTTGAGCTGCCAACCTCGACGGGCGGGCAATTGTTCGACCTGGACCGGCCACAATCGGACCCGTAACGACCTAGGCGAAGACCAAAGATAGCCCTGCCAGCCGGACCGCCGAGGTGCGTTCTGGCTTTTTTGTCTGTTAATTTTTCGCTAAGCGGGCCGGGGTTGTGCTGTTGCCGATTTCCCGTCAAAACCCAAAACAATAGTGGATTTCTATGCTTTAGGCAAAAGTTATCCACATTTGGCGTGTGGACAAAAGAAGTTATCCACTTATTTTGTATCACGTGCTCGCGTTATGCGGTACTGTTGTACCCGCAGCGGAGCTTGTTTTTAAGCCGACTGAAAGAGGATTAGTGAGTTAGGCTTGGTATTGTGAAATGGAACTCGTACTTTTGCCTTCCATTTTCAGAAAACCTGCGGAAAACCGATGTACGCAATCGTAGACATAGCCGGCAAGCAGACCAAGGTCGAAGCCAACAAATTTGTGTACGCCCACAAACTGGCCGGCAACGTCGGCGACGAAGTAGAACTGGGCAACGTACTGCTGACCGACAACAACGGCACGCTGAGTGTAGGCGCCCCCTTCCTGTCGGACGTTAAAGTAAAAGGCACCATCCTCGCACACGTTCGCGGCGACAAGCAGATCGTGTTCAAGAAGAAGCGTCGTAAGGGCTACAAGAAGCTCAATACGCACCGCCAGGACTACACGAAAGTAATGATCAACAGCATCGGCTAAGAAAGCTGTTGGCCGATGGCTTCTGGCCGTTGGCTTGCTTTCCCAACCGGGCTTTTTCTCAGAACCTCAGCTAATAGCCGATAGCTAATAGCTAACAGCTCAAATAAAATGGCTCACAAGAAAGGCGTAGGTAGCTCCAACAACGGCCGCGAATCGCATTCGAAGCGTCTCGGCGTTAAAATTTACGGCGGCCAGCTGGCCATTGCCGGCAACGTAATCGTGCGTCAGCGCGGTACCAAGCACCACCCCGGTCAGAACGTAGGTATTGGCAAAGACCACACCTTGTTCGCTCTGATCGACGGTACGGTTCAGTTCCGCAAAGGCCGCAAAGACCGTTCGTTCGTAACGGTTGTGCCGGCTGCTGAAGAAGTAGCTGCTTAAGTAGCTGCTGCAACTAGCATCAGAAAAGCCCGCCGTTCAGGCGGGCTTTTTGTGTTTGCGGTTGGTGCCACGTTGTGGCTGGTTGTTTGGGCTGAGGATTAACTACAAACGCGCCGCGAAGCCGAAAACCTTTTTCGCCGCGCCCGGTATTACTATCCCTCCTTACGCTAGTTGTGTTCTATGATTACTTCAACGGCTGCAGCAAGTTCTTTCGTGGTTGATGCCGGCGCGCAAGTAAACGGGGCCACCCTAGGCGTGGTGCTGAAAGCGTTTCGCATTCCGCAGCAAGCACAAAACCTGCTAAAAAAGCACGGCCTCCCGGCCAATCCCGACAGAAACGCCTGGTACTCGCTGCAGGCCTGGCTAGACCTGCTGGGCGACCTAGGAGAGGAGTACGGGAGCACAACGCAGTATGCAGCCGGCCTGGAAGTAGTGGAGCAGTGCGTGTGGCCCGCCGGCCTTGGCTCGTTGCCCCAAGCCATTGAAGCCCTGGATGCGGCCCTGCGGTGCAACATTCAGGGTGGCAACATTGGTTATTACCGCAGCACTGTGGCCGGACGACACGAGATAATAGTGGAATGCTTTACCCCGGCCCCGCCCGACTATGAATGCGGCATAATTATGGGGCTGGCACGAAAATTCAAGCCTGCAACGGCCATTCGGGTGTTTGTTACCCGCGAGCAGCCGCGGCAAAGCGACCCAGAAGCCTTGAAACGGTTTAAGGTAAGCTGGCGGTAAACAACCTCAGCGGCGGGCTAATGCCCTGCCCAGCCATCGGTTTCGGTGAGGGCGTGCAGCACCGGGTTGCTGGGGCTGGCATCAAGTTCCAGCGCAGTTACCTGCAGGTTGAGCAGGTACAAACCATCGGGCACCGCATCGGGCACGAAGATTAGCTCGGTGATGGTGGCTTGCCGGCGGGTGTTGGCAGGGTATTGCCAAAAGATGTGGTGCGCGGCGAGCACGCCGTTGTCTAGCTCCCGGTCGACGCTGGGCAGATCGAGCAGTAAGTGTTGGATGCCCTGGTCAACCAAGTATTGCGCCAGCTCGGCCGAGAGGTAAGGCGGGTTTTGGCCCGAGTACTGGCGGCTGCGCTTGCTCTCGTCGTTGGGCAGGGTGCGAATGATGAGGGCCTGGGGCGGCACCGGAGCCGCCTGCAGCAGCGGTTGCACGTCGGATAGCTCCACCACGTGGTCGCCATCCAGGCGGCAGTGCGGCTCCACGGAAATCAGCCACGCTACAAACAGGTATTGGCTTAAGCAGCCCGGCAGCGCTGCCGCATCGGGGCTGATGTGGCCATAACACTCGGTGTGGGTGCCATTGCCGTGGGGTGTTAGGTGCACGCGCTTGTAGTTGGTGCTGCCGCCCTCGGCCACACTGCCTACAAAGTCGCCCACCCGAATGACGTCGATTTGCACCGGTTCGGCCCAAAAGCAGTTAACCTGCTGGGGGCCGGGTGCCAGCGGCAGGGCAATGCTGATGGGCGCCGCAGGGTTGAAACCGAACGAGCGGCCGCCGTACTGGATAGAAGCAGAAAGCATGGCAGTGGCTAGGTATTGACAACGGGCGGCTCGGCAGTAAACTCCGCCGTCAGCTCGTTCAGGATGCGGGCTACCTCGTCGGCGCGGCTGTAAACCATAAAGTGCGTGCCGCCCTCGATGAGGTACTCGACTTTGGCCGGGCCAGCCGGGAATACCCGGTCGCGGGTGCCGCGGATTTGCACGCACGGGCCGATGTCGCGGCTGTCCCAATGCAGCAGGCTGCGGATGGCCCAGCGGGTGTAGCGGGGCTCCTGGTCGCGTAGTACTTCCTTGAACAGCTGGTATTCGGCGCCGCCCCCGATGCCAAAGTACCATTGGCCGGCCCGCGGAAACAGCTTCAGCAACTGCGGCGGTACCCAGTGCTGCACGCCCGTGGCCCGAATGATGCGCAGCAGGGGCGGAAGCTGATCGGCACCGGGAATGCTGGAGATGAGCGCCACAAGCGCCAGAGGGCGCAGCCGGGCCATTTCCAGGGCCACTGTGCCGCCAAACGACACGCCCACCAGCCAGCAGCGCTGATCGAGCGGAATGCCCGAGGCCATGCGCTCGGCGTAGGCGGGCAGGGGCTCGTCGGGGTGGGTGGGCGGCAGCCAGTTCAGTACCGTTACGTGGCCGCGCAGCCTGGGTATCAGCCGCGTAAAAATGCGCTCGTCGGCACCTAGGCCCGGAATGAGGTAGAGAACGGGTGGCAGCGGCGCGGCGGAATCAGGCATCCAAACGGCGGTAAATACCTTCCAGGTAAAACACGTTGTCGGCGGCCGAGCGCTCTTCGCTTTCCTCGTCCTCTTCGTCCTCAAACTCGTCTTCGTCGGCGGGGTACGTGAAGGAAAGCTTCAGGGCAATGTCGGGCAGCACAAAGGGCTCGTGGCCCTCGGCGGTGTACTCGAGCAGGCAGGGGCGCGGGGCCGTAGCCAGGGCATCGGCTACGTCTTCCTGCAGCTCGCCGGAGCGCACGCCGGCCTGGCGCAGCAGCAAATCGAGCTGCGCAAACGGCAGCCCTAGGTGAAAAAAGTACGTCTGGCCATCGAACACGGTGGTGGCCCACAGCGTCACGTCGTCGGAGTTGTCGAAAACAATGGCGCGCACTTGTACTTCCTCCACAAAGAAATCAGCACCGTATTCGACGGCGTCAATGAGGCGTTGCATGCGGGGAAGCGGGTACGGGGTTGATGGGAGAAGCCAAAATACCCTTGGATTTACGCAAAAGCCGGCTGTTTGCCGAATCAGCAACAAGAAATTTTGCTGGGCCAATAGGCTTATTGCTGAGCTTCAGGCAGTAGCGCCGCCGGCCCTTGCGGAGCGCTCGGCGGGTACAACGCAAGCCTAGGTGGCTGCTGGCTATACCGCCCCGGGAGCTTCCAGGAACAGCTCAAGGGTAATCTGATCGGCGAGGAGCTTGCCGCGGTCGGTAAGGCGCAGGGTTTCGTGGCTGATGGTGGCCCAGCCATCGTGCTGCAGCTGCTGCAGGTAAGCGGCGCGCTCGGTGGCCAGATCGACGCCTAGGTGCCCGCGCAGGTACGCCAGGTTGCAGCCCTGGGCGGTGCGCAGGCTCGTCATGAGGTACTCGTTGGCGCGGTCGGTGGCCGAAAGCTGCTCGACGGTAGCGGGTACCGTGTGGTGCTCCAGTATCTGCTGCACGTATTGGGTGTTGCTCGGCACGGTGTACTGCCGGCTGCGCCCATTGAAAGAGTGGGCGCTGGGGCCCAGCCCCAGGTACGGCACGCCCTGCCAGTAGCTGGAGTTGTGGCGCGAGTAGCCGCCGGGCTGCGCAAAGTTGCTGATTTCGTACTGCTCGTAGCCGGCTTCGCGGGTGGCGGTCAGCAGCATTTCGAACTCCTGCGCTACAAACTCCTCGGGCGCGCCGCGGAAGGTGCCTTTCTTCAGCCGACGGCCAAACACGGTTTGCGGCTCGATGGTGAGGGCGTAGCAGGAGAGGTGCGGCACACCCAGGGCCACGGCCTGCCCTAGGTCGTGCTGCCAGATGCGGTGGTCGGGGGCCGGCACGCCGTAAATCAGGTCGATGCTGATGTTGCTCAGGCCCGCATCTTGGGCGAGCTGCACCGAGCGGCGCGACTCCTCGGCCGAGTGGGCGCGGTTCATGAGGCGCAAGTGCGGCTCGTGGAAGCTCTGCAGCCCAATGCTGAGCCGGTTGACGGGCGAGGCCGCCAACTCGCGCAGCTTCTGGGCGCTGAGGTCGTCGGGGTTGGCTTCGAGGGTTATTTCGGCGTCGGCGGCTACGTCGAAGTATTTGTAAATAGCTTCGAAGAGCGTGAGTAGCTCGGCCTCGGTAAGCAATGAGGGCGTGCCCCCGCCGAAGTAAACGGTGCTGAGGCCGGCGCTGCCCAGGTAATCGTGGCGGAGCTCCAGCTCGCGCACCAAAGCCTGCACTACTTGCGCTTTCCGGCCCAGCGAGGTGCTGAAGTGGAAGTCGCAGTAGTGGCAGGCCTGCTTGCAGAACGGGATGTGAAGGTAGAGTCCGGCCACGGAGAAAAGGATGTGCTAAGATTGTGCAACAGTAGCGCGAACTTTGGAGTTCGTGCCTTGCCGGGCTGCCTGCCGCGGTGCTGCCAATGCCTGCCTGGGAGTGTTTGCCTAGGTGGATGGCGGGCCCACGGCTTCGGCAGGAAATGAAAACGGCCGCTACTGCGTTTGAGCCTGCAAATGTATACCAGCTTCGTGCGCTTCTGGCTGTTGGCAAGCCTGCTCCTGCTAGGGGTGGTAGCAAGCGCGTGGGCACAAACCACCTCGCCGGTATCGGCCCCTAACCTGCCCGCCACCCAGGCGCCGCCCTTGCCGCCGCGGCCAACTTTGCCCGACTCGGCCGCGCAGGCCAAGCGCCGCGTGGCACCCGCCCGGCCCAAATACCTGCGCCTCCAAACCGAAGCCGCCGACCAAGCCGTGCTGCGCCGCTACCGGGTGCGCACCACAGCCGCCGACACCCTGGAAGCCATGCGCAGCGTGCGCGAGTTGCTGCTGGCCATGCAGGCCGATGCTTACCTCACGGCCTCGGCCGATACCATGCACTGGCACGGCGACACCTTGGCCGTGCGCCTGTACGTAGGCGAGCAGTTTCGGTGGGCGCGGCTGCAGCGCGGCAACCTCACCGAGGATGTGCTGACCCATACCGGCTTCCGGGAGCGGTTGTACCTAGGGCAACCGTTGGTGCCGACCGAGCTGGCCCGCCTGCAGCAGCGCGTGCTCGAAAACACCGAGAACGAGGGGTTTCCGTTTGCGCAAGTGCGCTTGGATTCGGTGCAGCTCGATGGCTCCGACATCACGGGGCGGCTGCTGTTGGACCGGGGCCCGTTGGTGGAGTTTGATTCCCTGCAAATCATCGGCAACACCAAAACGCGCAAGCGCTTTCTGAGCAAGTACCTGCAGATTTTGCCGGGCCAGCCCTACAGCCAGCAGCGGGTAGATGCCGCCGCCCGCCTGTTGCGCCAATTGCCCTACGTGCAGCTGAAAGCCGAGCCCGAGGTGCGCTTTGCCCGCGGCCGGGCCCGCGTGTACCTGCTCCTCGACGACCGCAACGCCAACCAGTTCGATGCCATTGTGGGGGTGCTGCCCAACCCCAACCCCACGGCCGAGCAGCGGCGCGTGCAGCTTACCGGCGACGTTACCCTGAACCTGCGCAACCTAGGCGGCGGCGGCAAGCAGCTGGGCTTGCAGTGGCGCAAAATCGGAGCGGCCTCGCAGCTGCTCGATGTGGGGTACCAGCACCCCAGCTTCTTCGGCTCGCCCCTGGATGTGGCCGCCAGCTTCACCCTGTTCAAGCAAGATAGCACCTTCCTGACGCTGCGGCCGCGCCTGCAGGTGGGCTACCCGGCGGCCAAGGCCGGGCGCTTTAGCGTGTTTGTGGAGCAGCGCAATTCGCGCCTTTACCCGCGCCGCAACCTGCCCACGTTGCAAGCCCTCCCCGAAAACATCGACTCGCGCTACACCGCCTACGGCCTCGATTTCAGCCGCTCCACGCTCGATGATTTGCTTTTTCCGCGGCAAGGTTTGCTCCTGGCTGGGCAGGCAGCCGTGGGCAACAAAATCATCAGCCGCAACGCCTATGTCAACCCCGAGCTGTACCAAGGGCTGCCGTTGCGTACCACCCAGGTAAGCCTGAGCGGCCGGGCCGAGTACTACCTGCGCGTGGGGCAGCAGGGCGTGCTGCTAGGCCGGGTGCGCGGCGAGGTCCTGCTAAACCGCCGCCTGTTTCTCAACGATTTGTTTCGCCTGGGTGGCCTGGCCACGCTGCGCGGCTTCAACGAGCTGCAGTTTTTTGCTGCCCAGTACGGCATTGGTACCGTGGAGCTGCGGCAGTTTACCGGCCCCGATGCCTACGTGTTTCTGTTTGCCGACCAGGCCTACCTGCGCCGCGACCTGCCCGGCGACCTAGGCGAGGACGCGCCCACCGGCCTGGGAGCGGGCCTGAGCTTCCGGACCGGGGCGGGCTTGTTTCAGTTCGTGTACTCGGTGGGGCGCAGCAACAGCCAGCGCTTCTCCTTGGGTGCTTCCAAAATACACTTCGGCATTACCAGCCGCTTCTAAAGCCGCACGGTGGCCGTGTCTTCGGGCGCAATACTGGTATCGGAGTCGGCCTCGGGGTTGGTGCTGTTGGTGGTAGTGGGCGACTCGGTGGAGATTTGGTCCATGTCGCGTTGCTGACTGTCGCAGGCCAGCAAGGAAAAGGCAAGCAGCAAGCCAGCCGAGGAGTAGACAACAAAGCGTTTCATCCGCTGAAGGGTAACGTGTCTTCAGCCTTACGCAGAAAGCCATAACCCGGCCGCCCCAATCGGTACTTTGGTTGGGGCAGTAGGGCAAGCTTTCAACTGGCGCAAAAGCAATGGGTAATAATTCGGTAAAATATTTTATCGCTGATTTTCAGGCACAAATGCTTTTATGGCCGGTAATTCTGAGCCCCTATGCTGCAAATCCGAAAAAGGCTACTACTTTTGCATCACCAAACAGTGCGGGGTGGAGCAGTTGGTAGCTCGTTGGGCTCATAACCCAAAGGTCACAGGTTCGAGTCCTGTCCCCGCTACCTAAAAGGCCGTTTCTTCAACAGAAACGGCCTTTTTCTTTTTACCCCGTTTCTGTAGTGGCGCGGAGTAGCTTAGGTGCCGGAAGAAGTTTGTTCTGGGCCTAGGTGGTGAGTGGTGGTAAAAACAACCGCCTCTCGCTTGGCGCGGAGAGGCGGTTGAACCATAGCAAACTTATTGTTGGCCGGTGCGGCCTAGCTCCTCGAGCTGCGTAGCCGGGCGGCGCGGTGTTGGCTGGTTACCGTTGCGGAAGCGGTAGCGCAGCGTCAGGCGCAGGCCCCGGGCACCGGCGTATTGGTCGATGGTGTTGACGTTGCCATTCAGGTTGGCCGTGGCGCGCAGGCGGCGCGTTCGGAACAGGTCGGTAGCACTCAGGCTCACGTCCAGCTTATCGTGGCAAAAGGCGCGCTTCAGGCCGGCATCTACCCACCAGTTGGTTTGGAAGCGGTACAGGCCGTACACCATTGGTCCCTGATAACCGGCGTTCATCTCCAGGCGCACTTGGCGGGGCAGCTGCACCGAGTGCGTAGATTGGGCCTGCAGCAGCACTTGCTGGTTTCGCAGCAGCTCGCTGCCAGCGGGTAAGGTGTAGCGCTGGTAGGCCAGGGTAGCGGTGTTGTTCATCTGCCAATTGGCCGATACCCGCACTGGCACCAGCAGCGTGGCGCTGAGGTTGCGGAAGCGCTTCAGGTTTTGCTGCTGAAAGACAGTGGTTTTGTCGGCGGCCCGCTGCTCGGGTACTTCGCCGATGAAGCCGTTGGTGGTAGCGTAAGCCAGCACCAGGTTGTATTGCTGTTTCAGCGTCTGGCTCAGCTCAAAGGAGTTGGTGTATTGCGGTTTGAGGTAGGGGTTGCCCTGAATCCAGGAGTACGGATCGAGGTAGAAGATGAACGGGTTCAGCGCTTCGTACTGCGGCCGATCGAGGCGGCGGTTGTAGCTGTAGCCAATCTGGTAATCGGCATTCACCGTCTGCAGCACCGATACGCTTGGAAACAGCCCTAGGTAGTTGCGGCGGAACGTTTGGGCCAGCGTGAGCGAGTGGCCGTTGGTCAGTGTCTGTTCGGCGCGCAGGCCGCCCTGCACCTTCCATTTATCTCCGAAGCTGGTGGCTAGGTTTGCATAGCCGGCGTACACCGTTTCCTGGTAGATGAAGTGGTTGCTGCGGTTGGCATCGAGCAAGGCGGCGCCGCTGGTTTCGTCGAAGAAGCGCACTTCGCTACCCGATTTCACGTGGCTGACCTTGGCGCCCAGCTCCAGCTTGGTAAGCTTGTTCAGTGGTTGGCTGAAATCCAGCTTGGCCGCGTAAATGTCGTAGTCGGTGGGGTTTTGGCTGGTGAGCAGGGTGGCCACATCGGCGCGGCTGCTGCTTAGGCTGTCGTAGCGGTTGCGGAAAGTAGAGGCCTCGCGGCTGTGTAGGCGGGCGTAGTCCAGGTCAGCTGAGAGCATGGTGCCGGCGGTATCGAGCTGGCCAGCATAGTGCAGGTTAAGGGTGCCGTTAGTGCCCTGGCCTTTCTCCCGGTTGTCAGCCCCGATGAAGAGGTCGTTTTTTGGGCTGCCGTCGCGCAGCAGCGAGGTAGTAACAAAGCCGTTGTTGGTGCGGCGGTGCGTCAGGTTCAGGGTGGCGCCTAGGGTGTGGCGGGGACTCAGGGCGTAATCGGCGCCTAGGCGCAGGGCCGGTACGTCGCGGGTGCCTTCTTCGCGGCCTTGCTGGTCGAAGGTGCTAGTGCCCGTCTCGCCGCGGAACTCACGGTGCATGTCGAGGGTGCGGTAACGGGGGCGGCGAGCCAGGTCGAGGGCCACGTTGGTGTTCCAGCGGCCGTGGCGGTATCCTAGGTCGGTGCCGGCGCTGTAGCCGTGCAGGCTGTTGTGCTGATAGCCGGCGTAGGCGCTGCCGCTCAGGCCCGTCTGCTGGTATTTCTTCAGGTTGATGTTGATGACGCCGGCCGAACCCGCCGCGTCGTACTTGGCCGAGCCGCTGGTGCTGATTTCCAGGTCGCGGATATTCTCGGCGCTCATGCTTTGCAGCAGGTTCTGGAGCTCTTTGCCCGTGAGGTAGGAACGCTTGCCGTCGATCAGGACTTGCACGCCGGCCTTGCCGTTGAGCTGCAGGTTGCCGTCCTGATCCAGGGCCACGCCGGGCGAGCGGCTCAGCACATCCAGCGCGGTGCTGCCGCCATTCAGGGCCGAGCCGGCCACGTTCACCACCAGTTTATTGGCCTCTTTCACCACGGTAGGGCGCATGGCTTGCACTTTCACCTCCTGCAGCAGCTGGGCATCGGTGGGAAGCACCAACCGGCTGAAGTCTTTGCTGAAGCCGGGGCTGCTTACCTCGAAGGCAGGCGTTTGGAGTGGCGCGTAGCCCAGCATGCTCAGCTTTAGCACGTAGCTGCCGGGGGCATGAACCGGTAGGACGAAGTGGCCCTCGGCATCGGCAGCTATGCCCGTAACCAGAGTGGTAGTGGCGGCATTCAGTAGCACCACGTTAGCAAAACTCACAGCTTCGCCTTTCTGGTCGACCACGGTGCCAATGAGGCTACCGCTAGCTTGGGCTAGGCCGGGCTGCGCGTGGGTGAGTAAGCTCAGGCAGAGCAGCAGCCCAAGCAGGTAGTGCGGAAGGGTAGCGGTTGGTTTCATGGCTGGGGTGAGGCTTAGGCGTTGAGAATTGGGCATCAGTTGATTGATGACCAAAGGTGCTGCGCGCCTTCGCCAGCCGGAATCGAATTCCCATGAGTCAGGAAGCCTAGGCCATGAACCGGGATATCAGCCCAATGAAATGGACGCTACCATGCGTCGAATCGGGCTCAAACGGTGCTCTATCTGCCCTGCCTCAGTAATGCGTTGGTACAAAAGCCGTCGGCCGCGCCATTTGCCCAAACGGGGGCAGCGGCGCGGCCGGTAATGAGGGTTGTGAGTTGCTAGGTAAGCCTTATCAAAAGGTTTTCGCGTCCATGAGCACGTATTGCTGAGCGCGTTCGAAGCATCTCTGCCGCTTCGTTGGGTTTACAACCTCACGTCAGCATGCAAGATGTCTCGTTTGGGCTCGAGATGACAGGCGAGTGAAGTTCAGGCAAACTGGTAGAGATGCTTCGACAAGCTCAGCATGACGGCCTTTTTACTTACTGGCCGCACGCCTTGGCTCAACAGATTCGCTTCTCACACAATCACGAATCCAGCCACTGCTTGAAGCTAGCGGCGCGGGTGCTGCTGATGAAGATGCCCTCGGCGGGGGCGGGGTTTAGCTGCAGAAAGAGGCGACCTTTCAGATATGGCTTTACCTCGCTCACGGCGTTGATGTGCACGATGTACTGGCGGTTGGCCCGGAAGAACTGCTGCGGATCGAGCTGCTCTTCGAGCTGGTCGAGAGTGAAGTTCACGATGAAGCGCTTCTTCTCGTGCGTCACCAAAAACACCACCGCGTCTTCGGCCTGGAAATAAGCAATGTCGTGCAGCGGCACCACCTTAATGCTTTGCCCGTTCTTCACCAGAAAACGGGCCCGGTACTGCCGCTGCGGCGCCTGAAACGACTGCAGCAAGCTTTGCAGGTTGCCCAGTCCATCGGCCAGGTAGTGCTTGCGCGACTCCTCGTACTTGCGTAGGGCCTGTGCTACGTCGGGCAGCTGCACCGGCTTGAGCAAGTAATCTACGCTGTTGACCTTGAAGGCCTCAATGGCGTACTGGTTGTAAGCTGTGGTGAAGATGACCGGGCACTTCACTTCTACCTGCCTGAATATCTCGAAGCTGCTGCCGTCGGAGAGGTGAATGTCGCAGAAGATGACGTCGGGCGCCTGATGCGCGGCCAGCCACTCCACCGATTCCTCCACCGAGCCCAACATAGCCAAAACCTGCGCATCGGGCCGCGCCTGTTGGATGAGGTTCGCCAGGATGTCGGCCGCGAACTGCTCGTCTTCAATAATCAACGTCCTCATATTCACCTAGGGGTAGCAGGGGCAGGGTAACACGGAAGGTTTCGGCGGTTTGTTCGATATGCACGGGCTGCGGGCTCAGGTGGCGGTAGCGGTCCACGATGTTGCGCAGGCCTATCTTGGTAGACGTCTCCGGCGTGGTACGCGGCTGCAGGTTGTTCTCCACCACCACGGCGCCGTCTTCGGCGAAGATGCGCACCTGCAGCGGCTTTTTGTTGGTGGAGCCATTGTGCTTGATGGCGTTTTCGATGAGCATTTGCAACGAAGCCGGCGGCAGGCCCTGCTGCTGCACGTGCGGGGACAGGTTGATAGAGAACTGCAGGTTGTTGCCGAAGCGTGTTTGCATCAGAAACACGTAAGCTTGCACCAGCGCCAGCTCCTCTTGCAAGCTTACTACTGGGCGGCCGCTGTTGTCGAGGGTGAGGCGGTACACGGTGGAGAGCTGCTCCAGAAAGCGCGAGGCCAGCTGCGGGTCCTTGTGGATAAGCGAATTCAGCACGTTCAGGCTGTTGAACAGAAAGTGCGGGTCTACCTGGTTTTTGAGCAGCTCCAGTTGCGCCCGGAAGTTTTCTTTCTGTAGCTGCTCGGCGCGCAGCTGTGCCTGCCGCAGCCGCGCCCGGCTCCGCTCCCGCTCCACGAAGTAGTAGGAGAACAGCGAAATCATGCTGCTCACGATAAACGCCATGCGCACCCGCACCGGTAGCAGCTGCACGTTTACCCAGTCGGCTTTGATGATGATGAGGTAGGGTAGGTAAATCGTCAGGAAGCACACGACCAGGTTGGCCCCGAACACCACCAGTCCCTCTACCGCCGACTTCTGCACGGAGGTAAGCCGCGGTATTTGGCGTGCTTCAAACAGTACGGCTATCTGCTGATTAACCCAGAAGTTGGCCAGCAGGTAGCCAAACAGCATTGGCAGCTCGAGCAGCACCCCGCTATCGAATACCCAGATGGTGCCCTGGTAGATGAAAACGAAGGTGTAGTAAAAGGCCACCGCCGTAACGGCAGCCCGAACTATGGTTTGCAAGGTGGGCGAGGCGGCCATAAACTCAGGAAAGACTGCAAGCAGCTAGGTGCATAGGTAGCAAAAGTGTAGCGATGCTTGGAATGCAGCAACCTGATGATGACCGAAACAGGATAGATAAAGGATGAACCAGGAAATAATACCCGCGAAAAAGTAACGCGGCTATTATGGGCCAGCAGCACGCTAGTACTACTTCGTGGCAAGGGAACGGCGGATACAGCAAACCTCCTGAGTGCGCGCCTTAGCACCTGCACTCAGGAGGTTTGTGTAGCTAGCCAGCCAAAGCGCGAGCCTCTGCATAGGGGTAGGACTTTTCTGTTTGTCAGGTAGTCAACGCAGCACTCTGGGTTTGATAAACGCTGGGTAAAGTTTGAGCAGCTCAATCAAAGATCAGTGTACAGACACGATAACGGCTGTTAAGCGCATAAAGCTCGAAAGTGTTTCTGGAAATAAATTCACTTGATAAACACAGTAATTTACTGTTAATCAAAGGTTAATTACTGTTTTGTGTTCTTGTGCTAACATCTGAATAAAGTAATCCGTGTCCGGCTGCGTCGTACCTTTACGGCATTAGTTGGATAGATATGAAGTATCGGTACGCTTGGACTTGGCTGGTTGTAATGCTGATCAGTGCAAGCTCCGCGTTTGCACAGCGAATTGTATTTACCGGGAAAATCACCGAGGCGGCCACCGGGCAGCCGGTGCCGTTTGCCTCGGTGTATGTTAAGGGTACCACCTTCGGCACTACCGCCGACGACGAAGGCCGCTACGAGCTAAAAGTGCTGCAGCCGGTCGATTCGGTTACGGCTTCGGCCGTGGGCTTTAGGCCGCGCAGCAAGGCCGTAGGCAAGGAGCCCGCCCAAACCGTGAACATCGGCCTGCCCTCGGCGGCTATTGCCCTAGGTGAGGTAACCATTCGGCCCACCGAGAACCCGGCCTACGCCATTCTGCGCCGGGTGCAGCAGCACAAAAAGCAGAACGACAAAAAGGAGCTGGCAGCGTTTGAGTTCGACAGCTACAACCGCACCGAGGTGTCGTTGTCCGACATCACCGACCGCTTGGCGCGCCGCAAGGTGATTCGTGACATGACGGCCGTGGCCAACGGCGTAGGCGAGCTGGCGCGCAACGCCGCGGGCAAGCCCACGGTGCCGGTGTTTGCCTCGGAGGTGATGTCGCGCTACTACGTGCGGCACCGCCCCAACCGCGAGCGGGAAGAAATCAAGCACACCAAGCTGCACGGCGTAGCGCCCAAGGATGGCACGCTGCTCTCGCAGGTGCTGGGCTCGTCGTTTCAGGACTACGACTTTTACCCCAACTGGCAGGTGGTGATGGGCAAGGACTTCATCTCGCCCATTGCCGATGGCTGGCGCATCACCTACGATTACGACCTGGAGGACTCGGTGATGATCGGGCAGGACCGCTGCTACCAGCTGAAGGTGTTTCCGCGCCGCCCGCAGGATTTGGCTTTCACGGGCCGCATCTGGATTACCACCGACTCCTACGCCCTGCGCCGCGTGGACCTGGAGGTGGACCCCAAGGCCAACATCAACTTCGTCGACCAGATTCGGGTGTACCAGGACCTGGCGCCCACCGCGGCCGGGCCGTGGCTGCCGCAGCGCACGCGCGTGGTGGTGGGCCTGAAACCGACCAAAAAGCAAACCGGCTTGCTGGTGCGCTTTACCACCGTCAACCGCAACTTTGAGGCAGGCCGCCCGCACGAGCTGCCTTTTTACGACCAGCCGTTTGCCGCCGCACCCGAAGCCCTGAAAACGCCCGTCGGCTTTTGGGAGCAGCACCGGCCCGATACCCTGTCGGGGCAAGAGCAGCGCACCCTCGCGGTGCTCGATTCGGTAGGCAAGCTGCCTTCGGTGCGCACCTTCCTGGAGGTGGCCGATTTGGTGGTGAATGGCTACAAAGAGCTGGGCCCGCGCGGCCGCTTCGAGCTGGGCCCCATCTTCAGCTCCTACAACTACAACAACGTGGAGGGCCACCGCCTGCGCCTGGGTTTTAGGAGCACGCCCGAGCTGAACCCCAACTGGCTGCTGCAGGGCTACCTGGCCTACGGCACCCGCGACGGGCAGCTGAAATACGGCCTCGCGGCCGACCGCATCCTGAACCGCCAGAACTGGACGCTCTTCAGCATGCGCCACAGCCACGACGTGGACCTGGTGGCCCTGCTCGATAACGACCTGGCCCTGGAAAGCCCCTTGTTTGAGGCCGCTGCGCGGTTCGGCAACATCCGGCCCGGGTTGCCGGTGTGGCGCGACATGACCAGCGTAACGGCCCAAACCGACCTGTTCCACAACTTCACCCAAAAGGTGACGCTGCGCCACCAACGCTTCGATCCGCTGTACAACTTTGCGTACTACACCAGCCCCGACCACGGCCCCAACGCCCCCACGGCCCGGCAGTACGCCTTATCGGAGGTAGTGTTTGAGTCGCGCTACGCCCCCGACGAGGTGCTGATTCAGAACCAGAACCGCCGCTACTCCGTGGGGCTGATGAAGTGGCCGGTATTTATGTTCCGCTACACCCTGGGCCTGCCCGATGTTCTGGGCAGCGACTTTAAGTACCACAAGTTCAACTTCACGATGACGCACAGCGTGCAGCTGGGCCAGCTGGGCCGCACCGAGTACATCGTGGATGCGGGCTACATCCCGAGCACGGTGCCGTACCCGGTGCTCAAGTCGCACCTGGGCAACGAGTCGTTCATCTATACCTCCAACGCCTACAACCTGATGCGCTACTTCGAGTTCGTGAGCGACCGGTACGCCTCCGTGCACGCCGAGCACTACTTCGAAGGGCTGCTGATCAACGCGGTGCCGCTGCTCAAGCGGCTCGATTGGCGCCTGCTGGCCTCGGGCAATGTGCTGTACGGCGGCGTAAGCCAGGCCAACCGCAATGCCACGCCCGCCATCGATGCGAGCGGGGCCCCGCTGCCCTCGTTCCGGCCCCTGGGTAGCACGCCCTACCTGGAGGTGGGCTACGGCGTGGAGAATATCTTCAAGTTTTTGCGGGTCGATTTTCTGCACCGCCTCACGTACCGCGACTTGCCCGGTGCCCGCGACTTCGGCGTGAAGCTTTGCGCGCAGTTTAAGCTGTAGGCCAGTTAAAAGTTGGTGCAAACCCAAACACGTAGCCCCGGCGCAGGTTGTAGAGCTGCTGCCGGGGCTACGTGTTTGGGCCCTAGGTGCTGCCATGCGTGTGCCGCAGCGTTGCCTACCATAATGATGTGATATATGCTTGGTATTGAGCGGCAATAGGTTACGTTTGTGCCAACGGCTGCTTGCGTGGCCGCTACTCCGCTCTCACTGCCCTACCTATTGCTATGGAAACCACTTTTGCGCCGGCCGTGCCGGCCGGCTGGGCCGCGCTGCTCGCCGAAACCGACGCCCTGCACCTGTTCCGCCACTGGCTCGACGAAGCCCCGCTCGACGGCCCCGTGCCCATGACACTCTCGACGGTGCGGCCCGATGGCTACCCCGCGGCCCGCGTAGTGTACCTGCACGGCGTGCCCACCGACAAAACCGGCTTCCGGTTTTTCACCAGCCTCAGCAGCCCCAAAGCGCAGGAGCTCGAAGCCAACCCCCACGCGGCGCTTACCTTTTACTGGGCCGGGCTCGATAGGCAGGTGCGCGTAGAGGGCATCGTGCACCCGCTGCCGCCCGACGATGCCACGGCCGCTTTCGCCAAACGACCTAGGGCCAGCCAGCTGGGCGTGTGGGCCTCGCCGCAAAGCCAGGTGCTCAGCAGCCCCGAGGAGCTGGCCGAGCGCCTGCACGAGGCCACCGAGCAGTTTGCCGACCAAAAAGCCGTGCCGCGCCCGCCGCAATGGGGCGGCTATGCCGTTCACCCCACCACCATTGAGTTTTGGGCCGCTAACCCCGGCGACCTGCCCAGCCGCATGCGCTTCGAGCGTACGCCCACGGGCTGGCAGCAAGTGTGCCTGGCGCCCTAGGTGGGGTAGCCGCGGCGTGGGCGAAGGCAACCCCGGCGGGCCGCAGCGGGTACACCTAGGCCACGCACCCTCGCCAAAGCGGGTGCCGCACCGGCCCATGAGCAATCGACACACTTACGACCTAGGCGTAATCGGCAACTGCGCCTACCTGGCACTTATTCATCAGGATACCAGCCTGCAGTGGCTGTGCTGGCCCCGTTTCGACAGCGGCTTTGTATTCGGCAGCCTGCTCGATCGGCAGCAGGGCGGCGAGTTTACCCTGCAGCCATCCGAGGGCGAGTTTCGCACCCATCAGTATTACCTCGATAACACCAACGTGCTGTGCACCGAGGTAGAGTCGGGGCAGGGGCGCTACCGCGTTACCGATTTCGCGCCCCGCTTTCAGCAGTACGAGCGGTACTACAAGCCCCTGATGCTGATCCGGAAGCTCGAACCCCTGGCCGGTACACCGCGCGTGCGGGCCGTGTGCCGCCCCGTGGGCGACTACGGCCGGCAGGTGCTCAGCCCGCGGCGCTCCTCCAACCACATCAGCTACCTGGGCTTGTCGGAGGAGCTGCGCCTTACCTCCAACGTGCCGCTTAGCTACATCCTCGACGAGGAAGACTTTGCCCTCACCGAAACCAAGTACCTGGTGCTTACCTACGGCGCGCCGCTGGAGGCCGCTTTGGAAAGCACCTGCGAGCGGTTTCTGCGCGACACCACGCAGTACTGGCGGCAATGGGTGAAAAGCACCAGCATCAGCAACTTTTACCAGCCGCAGGTGATTCGCTCGGGCCTGGTGCTGAAGCTGCATCAGTACGAGGATACCGGCGCCATCATTGCGGCCACCACCACCTCGCTGCCCGAGGCACCGGGCTCCACGCGCAACTGGGACTACCGCTACTGCTGGATGCGCGACACGTACTACATCCTCACGGCCTTCAACAACATCGGGCACTTCGAGGAGATGGAGCAGTACTTCCACTTCATCGCCAACATCTCGACGAAGGTGCGCGACAAGTACCAGCCGCTCTACTCCATCAGCGGCAACTCCGAGCTCATTGAGCAGGAGCTTTCGCACCTGGCCGGCTACCTGGGCAACCAGCCGGTGCGCATCGGCAACGATGCCTACACGCACATCCAGAACGACGTGTACGGGCAGGTGCTGGTGGCTTTGCTGCCGCTCTACGTCGACCGCCGCTTTGCCACCAAAGAGCGTGTGCACTCCGAAAAGCTGATGTACGATGCCCTGTCGTTTATCGAGCGCACCATGGAGCAGCCCGATGCGGGCCTGTGGGAGTTCCGCAACCTGGCGCAGTTTCATTGCTACACCTACCTGTTTCATTGGGCCGGCGCTCATGCCGCCCGCAAGGTGGCCAGCAACCTAGGCAACGCCGATATGGCCGCCCAGGCCGAACGCCTGATGCACCAGGCCGGGCAAAAAATCGAGGCCTGCTTTCAGCCCGCGCGGCAAGTGTACACCAATGCCATCGGCTCGCCCCACCTCGATGCCAGCACCCTGCAGCTCATCATGATGGGCTACCTGCGGCCCGACTCGGAGGTGGCGCGTACGCACCTGGCCGCGCTGGAGCAGGAGCTGAAAACGCCCGAAGGCCTGTTTTACCGCTACCGCCACGCCGACGACTTCGGCACGCCCGAAACCACGTTCCTCATCTGCTCTTTCTGGTACATCGAAGCCCTGGCCTGCGTCGGCCGCCTCGACGATGCCATCCGCGAGTTCGAGAAGCTGCTCGGCTACACCAACCACCTAGGGCTGCTGTCGGAAGACGTGGACGCCCGCACCGGCTCGCAGTGGGGCAACTTCCCGCAGGCCTACAGCCACGTGGGCCTGGTAAACGCCGCCTACCGCATTTCCAAAAAGCTCGACATGCCCAACTTTTTGTAGGAGCAGAAACTGTTCCCTTGGCTGTCATTGCGAGGACGAAGGACGAAGCAATCGGTCCTGGGCTGGGTACGACCGTTCAGCTAGCACTAACCGCAAACCTAGGAGCGCACAAAACCGCACCGCCCGAACCCTGGCAGCAGGATTTGGGCGGTGCGGTATTCGGTTGGTGCCAGCTGAACGGTGGTGCCACGAGAGGAAAGATTGCTTCGCTTTGCTCGCAATGACAGCCGTGGGGGTGGGCGGTGCTGCGTTAACGGTCGTGCCCTGCCCAGGACCGATTGCTTCGCTTGGCTCGCAATGACAGCCGGGGGCAGCGGTTGTGCTACTCTGCCAACTGCCACAACACTTGGCGTACCTGCTCGGGGCTGTCGAGGTGGTAGCGGGCCAGCGACCTAGGGCGGGCGCCTACTTTCACGGTGTACGCCTCGGGCGGCATGGCCCGGAACGTGTCTTCGTCGGTGCGGTCGTCGCCCATGGCCAGGATGAAGTCGGGGCTGAATTGGCGTACCCAGTGGGCGGCGGCCACGCCTTTGTCAATACCGGCGTTCTTGACCTCGACCACCTTGTTGCCCTCCATGATGTGCAAGCCGCTGCCGCTGCCGATAAAGTTGAGGTGCGCGGCCAGCTCGCGGGCACGCATGGCGCCTAGGTCCGGATCGACGCGGCGGTAGTGCCACACCAGCGAGTACTCTTTCTCTTCGATAAAAGCCCCGGCCGTACGGCTCACGTGCAGCTCCAGAATGGGCCGGATGTCGCGCTTCCAGTCGTTGCGCAGGGCCTGAATCATGTGCCAGTCGCCTTCGCGCTCCTTTAGCCAAACGCCGTGTTCCGTGATAAAATCGAGCGGCAAATCGCCCAGCCAACCGGTAAGCGTGGCCCGGTCGCGGCCCGAAATGATAACCACGCGGTTGCGCTCGTTGGCGGTAAGCGCCTGCAGGAGGCGGCGCAGCTCGGCATCGGGGCGCACGTGCTGCGGGTTGGTCTGAAAGGGCATTAGCGTGCCGTCGTAATCGAGCAGCAGCAGGCGGTTTTGGGCGCTCTTAAACTGCTCCGTCATCAGCAGCTGCGCCGGTTCGTCGAGGGTATCGGTGTTCAGGATTTGCTGCTTGATTTTGCTGTAAGCCAGGCGGTTCATAAACAGCTCCACCCAGGCGTGCACGTTGTAGCGCTTTACAATGGCCTGCAAGCTGGCCATGCGGTGTTGCTGCTCGTCGAGAGGCATGGTCAGGGCCTGGTAAATGGCATCGGCCACCTGCTCCATGTCAGTCGGGTTGATGATGACTGCGTCGGATAACTCCCGCGCAGCCCCCGCCCGTTCGCTCAGCACCAGCACGCCCCGTTGGTCGAGGCGGCTGGCAATAAACTCCTTGGCCACCAGGTTCATGCCATCGCGCATCGGCGATACCAGCGCCACGTCGGCAATGCGGTACAGGGCGCTCAGCTCCTCGAGCGGGTAGGAGCGGTAGAAGTACTGAATCGGCGACCAGCTGATGGTGCGGTAGTCGCCGTTGATGCGGCCCACCAGCTCGTCAATTTCCTCTTTCAGCTCTTTGTATTGCTGCACTTGGTCGCGCGAGGGCACCACCAGCATCAGCAGCGTTACTTTGTTGTGCAGCTCGGGGTGGCGCTGCAGCAGCAGCTCAAAAGCCCGCAGGCGCTGGGCAATGCCTTTGGTGTAGTCCAAGCGGTCGATGCTGAGCACCACTTGCTGATCGGCCAGGGCCTGCCGGTATTCGGCTTCGAGGCTTTGGGCTTCGGCCGAGGCTGCTACCTCGGCGTACTTGTCGTAGTCGATGCCCATCGGAAAGGCGTCTACCATCACGGTCCGGTTGCCCGACTCTACCAAGCCGTTCTGGTTGGGGCAGCCCAGCAGGCGCTCCACCGAGCTCAGAAAATGGCGCATGTAGCCGTAGGTATGAAAGCCGATGAGGTCGGCTCCGAGCATACCTTCGAGCAGCTGCCGCCGCCACGGCACCGCCCTAAACAACTCGTACGACGGGAACGGAATGTGCAAAAAGAACCCAATGGTAGCATTGGGCAAGGCCTGGCGCAACATGCCCGGCAGCAGCAGCAGCTGGTAATCCTGAATCCAGATGGTGTCGTCGGGGCCGGCCTGGGCTACCACGGCTTCGCAGAACTTGCGGTTCACGGCCTCGTAAGCCTGCCAGTACGTGGGCTCGAAAACGGCGTATTGCGCAAAGTAGTGGAAGGTGGGCCACAGGGTTTCGTTGCTAAAGCCTTCGTAGTAGTCCCGGATTTCGTCTTCGGTCAGGAACACCGGCGCCATGCTGTCGGCCCGCAACTCCTCGGTCACGTGGTGTTCTTCGTCCTCGCTGTCGAGGTATAAGCCGGGCCAACCCACCCACACGTTGCCGTCTTGCTGGTAAACCGAGCCCAGGCCGGTAGCCAGGCCGCCTTCGCTGGGCGAAAAGGAGAGGCTGCCGTCGTCGGCGCGTTTTACTTTAGTAGGAAGCCGGTTAGAGACAATAATGGTACGAGACATACGTCGGAGCAGAGCGTTTCTGCTAGTTCACTACGAACAGCGCCCAGTTTAGGGCGTGTTATTAAATGATTATTCGAACAGGGGAGGGGGGAAGGTGCGGCAAGCAGCACCCGGCACGCGGGCCGCGGCGGCGGTGCCCTAGGTATGGGCACAAAAAGAGGCAGGCCGCTCATCGTTACATGCACCCTCACAAGGAAAGCGCATGCTAGTTGCCGCATTTGATGAGCAGCCTGCCACTTTCTTTAACGGCGGGGTTTGCCGCCGGGCTGCCCAACAAATACCTATTTCAGCTGGTGGCGAATACGGGTTTTGCCTTAGCGTACCCCGCAGCGGTACTCCGTAACCGACTTAAATACCTCGCCCGGCCGCAACACCGTGCTAGGGAAGGTGGGCTGATTGGGCGAATCGGGGAAGTGCTGGGTTTCGAGGCAGAAGCCGCCGTGCTTGGGGTAGGGGCGGCCCTGCTTGCCGGTGAGCGTACCAGCCAAAAAGTTGCCGGCGTAAAATTGAAGGCCGGGCTGATCGGTACGTACCTCCAGCGTGCGGCCCGAGGTGGGCTCGTACACTTCGGCCACCGTCCGCAGGCCTTTGCCGCGCAGCTCCCAGTTGTGGTCGTAGCCGCCGGGCACTTGCGCTATCCGCTCGCCGATGGGGTGGGCTTGCGTGAAGTCGAAGGGTGTGCCGGCCACCGGGCGCAGCTCCCCGGTCGGGATTAAGGTATCGTCGACCACGGTGTAGCGGTCGGCGTGCAGCGTCAGCTCGTGGCCCAAGGTATCGGGCGTGGCGCCGGCCCCTAGGTTGAAGTAGCTGTGGTTGGTGAGGTTGATGGGCGTGGCGCGGTCGGTGGTGGCGGTGTAGTCGATGCGCAGCGCGTTATCGGCAGTAAGGCCGTAGAGCACCGTTACGGTGAGGTTGCCGGGGTAGCCCTCCTCGCCATCGGGGCTGATGTAGGTAAGCCGCAGTACGGGCCCTAGGTCTACAAGCATTTCGGCTTCCCAGAGCTGCTGGTTGAAGCCGTGCAGCCCGCCGTGCAAGTGGTTCGGGCCGTTGTTGGTAGCCAAGGTGTAGGGCTGCCCCTCGAGGGCAAAGCGGCCTTCCCGGATGCGGTTGCCGAAGCGGCCAATCAGTCCGCCGAAGTAGGGGTTGGCGGTAGCGTAAGCGTCGCTGAGGTAACCGTCGAGGCTATCGAAACCCAACACGATGTCGCCGGGCTGGCCTTGCCGATCGGGGGCGAAAAAGTGCGTTACAATGCCGCCGTAGTTGGTGATGCGCACCTGCAGGCCGGAGCTGCCGGTAAGTGTGAACAGCTGGGCGCTTTGGCCGTTGGGCAACTGACCAAACGGGGCCGAGGTAATCGAGGGTTGTGCCATATCCGATGCAAAGAGGCCGGGCCGCTTTGTACGGGCAACAGCGTGCTGCGTTGGCCCTGAAAACACCACGCCCCGGCCGCAGAGGCAGCCGGGGCGTGGTATAACGCAAGGTAAAATGCCTTACCGCTGGTTGCGCAGCTTGAAGTGCGAGAACGTAGCGGTTTGGCCCTCTTCGCCCTGGGCAATAAGGCCCACGCGCACGCCCCGGTCCCAGGGCGGCAGGTACGTGCCGTTGATGGCAAAGCCATCGGTGCGGATCGGCTCCCAGTTCAGGCCACCGTCGAGGGTGTAGGCAAAGCGGTAGCGGCTGCCGCCCCAGCACTCGAGGCGCAAACCTAGGGTGCTGCAGGGCTCGAGCAGTACCTCGGTGAGGCGCTGCTTCTTGCCCATCTTCACGTGCCAGAGTTGCAGCATGTTGTCGCCGGCCACAAGCGCCAGCGCGTTGTACGGGTCGCCCACGGCACCCAGGCCGGCAAACGTGCCTTCGCCCATGGCGGTGGTATCAACCTGTACGCTGGCGGTGTATGTTGCCGAGTAGGTGCGCTGCGCTACAATCGAACCCAGGCGGGCCGGGCTGGCCCCTAGGTGCAGCTGGGCATCGGCTACCTCAATAGGGGGCTGCTGCGTTACCGGCCACTGCCAGGTAAGGGCAAGGGCGTCGCCGGCAAAGTTGTCGGTCACGTTCATCAGCGTCACATCGGCCAGCGGAGCAGCTTGTGGGCTGTTGTTCACGAACTCGGGCCAGCCGTGCTCGTTCCAGGTAAACTCGCTGAGCAAGCCTTGGCGGCCCACAAACTCGTGGCTGTTTACGTGGTAGGCGTGGTGCAGCAAAAACCAGCGGCCGTCTTTCTCGGTCACGGTGCCGTGGCCGGGGCACTTCCACACCTCGTTGTCGGTCAGGATGGGGTTGCGGTCGTACTTCTCCCACGGGCCGAGCAGGTTACGCGAGCGGGCCACGCCCTCGGCGTAGGTGCAGTACTTACCGCAGCACGCGTTGGCGGCGTAAAACATATAGAAGTAGCCGTTGTGGCGCACCAGCGCCGAGCCTTCTACCAGGTTGCCCTCCCAAGGCGTGTCGTTGCGGAACAGCTCGTGGCGCTTACCTACCAGCTTCATCGTTGCTTCGTCGATGCGCTGCGCCCAAATGGGCGTGGGCTTGCCAATGCTGTTGCCGTCGTTCTTCCAAACCAAGTGCAGCACCCCGTTTTCGTCGCGCACCGGAAAACCATCAATCGAGCCGGCGGCCTCGCCTACCAGCGGACCGTGGTCGGTGTAGGGGCCCTCGGGACGGTCGGCGCTAGCCACGGCTACGCATAGCACGCCGCCGCGCTTGCGGGCGGTGTAGTACATGTACACCTTGCCGCCTTCGTAAAACAGCTCAGGCGCCCAAAACTGCGAGTCGCACCAAGCCGGCAAGCGGCCCGGAAAAACGTGGCTTACCAGCTCCCAGTTCACCAGGTCGTCGGACTTGAACAGCGGGAACACGGCGCCCCACTCAGCCGAGGTGGCGCTGGCCCAGTAAGTATCGCCAATCTTGGTAATCGTCGGGTCCGGAAAATCTCCTGGCAGCACCAGGCGGTCATAGCCGGTTAGGGCCGGCGCTACGGGAGCCGGTGCGTCGGCCCCGGAGTACATTACTTCCGGGCGGTCAACGAGCAAATCGGCGTCCGGCATCGGGGTGTAAGCCCCGGGTTCCAATTCGAAAGACAAAGCAGGAGAAGTTTAAAAAGAAAGAAATCAGGCCAACCCGACCAGCCGCTCCAACCCGCTGCCCGACGCGTATAGCCAAATACACCAAGACACCGAAGGCAAAACGCGGGCCAGAATCAGCTGAAAACTTTGGTACTTAAACGAGAAGTTTTATTCATGCCTTTTAGCGCTGCTCGGGCCCCAAAAGCCCTGCTGCAGCAATGGAAACGCCGAACGTGGTGGCTAATCCAAGCGTTCGGCGTTTTCAACTTTTCGAAGTTAGCCAACTCTTCATTGCTGAACCACTATGCTTGCAATTTTTTTGCTGAACACGACTTTGTCTCGGTTCAATAGGGCGAATCGGCCGGTTAAACATTTATGATTCGTGAGTTTGCCTGATGCAGGCTTAAGGCTGCTTCGGGGCGGCGGTAGCGTCGGCAATTGGCCGGATGTTCGGCCATGCCCCCGGATTATTCGTAGTTCTAGGCCGGCTGCTGCCGGTAACCATACCCCCGTTGCTATGCTTGCCCAAACCGTTGCTTCTGCCTTCCAACGCCATTTTGGCTACGCCGCCCCGCTCTTGGTACGCGCTCCTGGCCGCGTCAACCTCATCGGCGAACATACCGACTACAACAATGGCTTTGTGCTGCCGGCCGCCGTCGATAAGGCCATTTACTACGCCGTGGGGCTCAGCAGCACCGCCGAGATACGCCTGGTAGCGCACGACCTGAACGACTGCTTTACCATTGCCCTCGATCAGGTGCACCGCACCGATACGCCTTGGGCGAACTATCTCCTAGGTGTGGTGGCGCAATTGCAGAAACGGGGGCTTACCCTTACCGGCTTCGATTGCGTGTTTGGCGGTACCATTCCTATCGGAGCTGGCATGTCGTCGTCGGCCGCGGTGGAGTGCGGCTTGGCTTTCGCGCTCAACCAGCTGCTCGCGGCCAACATCGATAAAATGGAGCTGGCGCACATTGCCCAAAAAGCCGAGCACGAGTACGCGTTGGTGCAGTGCGGCCTTATGGATCAGTTTGCCAGCCTGTTCGGCAAGCCCGAGCACGTGGTGCGCCTCGATTGCCGCTCGCTCGAGTACGCCTACTTTCCTTTCGATACCCAAGCCTGCCGCATTGTGCTCTGCAACTCAGGCGTGAAGCACAGCCTCGCCAGCTCTGAGTACAACACGCGCCGGCAGGAGTGCGAACGGGGAGTATCGGTACTGCGCCAGTACTACCCCGAGGTGCAAAGCCTGCGCGATGCCACCCTCGACCACCTGGCCGCCCACCGCGACGAAATGGGCACGGTGGTGTACCGCCGTTGCGCTTATGTAGTGCAGGAAAACCAGCGCGTCGAAGCTGCCTGCCGCCACTTGGAGGCCCACGACCTAGGGGCCTTCGGCAAGGAAATGTACGCCTCGCACGCCGGCCTGCGCGACGATTACGAGGTGAGCTGCCCGGAGCTCGACGTGTTGGTAGAGGCTGCCAGCAAAGTGCCCGGCGTGTACGGCTCGCGCATGATGGGCGGCGGGTTCGGGGGCTGCACCATCAACTTGGTAGCGCCCGATCAGGTCGAAAACTTCATCCGGCAAGTAGGCGCCGCCTACGAGCAACACTTCCGCCGGCCGCTCGAAACTTACCAAACCACGATTGTAGGCGGCGTAGAGGCGCTAACCGAAGCGGTGCCGACCGGCGGCAACTAGCGCCCTAGGTACCGGCTTCGGGCAAGGGGCTTGCCAGCGCCCTGCTCGCTGATGATTCATCATTGCTCATTGTTATTGCTCCCCATGGCTGCCTTCGATAGTACCGAGCACCCGCACCGCCGCTTCAACGCCCTCACCGGCGAGTGGGTATTGGTGTCGCCCCACCGTTCCAAGCGCCCGTGGCAGGGCCAGCAAGAAACGCCCGATGCCGAGCAGCGCCCGGCCTACGACCCCGGCTGCTACCTCTGCCCCGGCAACACCCGCGCCAACGGCGCCGTGAACCCCGCCTATCCCAACACCTTCGTGTTCGACAACGATTTCGCGGCCTTGCTGCCCGATACGCCTGCCGGCTCAATCGACGAAGGCGGCTTGCTGCGGGCCGAAGCCGAGTCGGGTGTGGGGCGCGTCATTTGCTTTTCGCCCCGCCACGACCTCACGCTGCCCGAAATGACGGTGCCCGATATCCGGAAGGTGGTCGATTTGTGGGTTGACGAGTTTAAAACCCTAGGTGCGCAGCCCGACATCAACTACGTGCAGATTTTCGAGAACAAAGGTCAGATGATGGGCTGCTCGAACCCACACCCGCACGGCCAGATCTGGGCGCAGCGCACCGTGCCCTCGGAGCCCGCTAAGGAAACCGTGCAGCAACTGGCCTATTACCAGCAGCACGGCCGCACCCTACTGGCCGACTACCTAGGGCTGGAGCTGGAAAAGCAAGAGCGCGTGGTGCTCGAAAACGAGCATTTTGTGGTGCTGGTGCCGTTTTGGGCCGTATGGCCTTTCGAAACCATGCTGGTGGCCCGCCGCCCCGTGCAGGACATTGCGCAACTAACCCCCGACGAGCGCGATGCTTTGGCCGATGCCATTCGCCGCCTCACCATCCGCTACGACAACCTATTTAATATCTCCTTTCCGTACTCGGCCGGGCTGCACCAGCGCCCCACCGATGGGCACGAGCACCCGGAGTGGCATCTGCACATGCACTTCTATCCGCCGCTGCTGCGCTCGGCTACGGTGCGCAAGTTTATGGTAGGCTACGAAATGCTGGGCAACCCGCAGCGCGATATTACGCCCGAGTTCAGCGCCGATAAGCTGCGCAGCCTCTCGGAGGTGCACTACAAGTCGGCAAGCCAGGGCTGAGCTTTGGGCTCAGAACACTATAGTATATATTAGATAGGCATCACGGGCGGCAACATGCTGCCCGTGCTTGTTTTACAAAGCGGTGCCGCCGCCGAACGAGGGCCATTGCTGCTGAATAGCTTATACTAGCGGCGCTCAAAACCTCTTGCCGCTTGCTATGCCCTCTTCCCGCTTTGGTTTACTTATCCTAGGTGCTGCCATGGCTTGTTCGCATATGGGCCTGGCCCAGAATACTGCCGCAAGCCATAACCAGCCGCCCAACTGGGCCAAGGATGTGGTGTGGTACCAGATTTTTGTGGAGCGCTTCAGCAACGGCGACCCCAAAAACGACCCTACACCCCAAACCATGCGGCCAGCTTTCGAGGCGCCGGCGGGCTGGCGCATCACGCCTTGGTCGCACAACTGGTACGAGCCCGAGCCCTGGGCCAAGCAAGCCAACCTCTCGTGGGGCGATGAGCTAGGCCTGCGCCGCTACGGCGGCGACTTGCAGGGGGTAATCAACAAACTGGATTACTTGCGCGACCTAGGCGTATCAGCCCTGTACTTCAACCCGCTGAACGATGCGCCGTCGCTCCACAAGTACGATGCCCGCAACTACCATCATATAGATGTAACCTTTGGGCCCGACCCCGCCGGCGACCAACGCATTATTGCCAGCGAAAACCCCGCCGACCCGAGCACCTGGAAGTGGACCTCGGCCGATAAGCTATTTCTGAAACTCGTGGAAGAGGCGCACCGCCGCAACATGCGCGTGGTGCTCGATTACTCCTGGAACCACACGGGCGTAGGGTTTTGGGCTTGGCAGGACATCCTGAAAAAACAAAAGGCTTCCCCTTTCTCCGAGTGGTATCAGATTACCTCCTTCGACAACCCCAACACGCCCGCCAACGAGTTTGCTTACCAAGGCTGGGCCAACCTCGCCAGCCTGCCCGAAATCCGGAAGGTGAACCTTACTACGGAACGTAAGTCGGGGCAACCCTACGAAGGCAACCTCAGCGAAGGAGCCAAGCAGCATATATATGCCGTTTCCAAACGCTGGCTTGCGCCCGATGGCAACCTGGGCAAAGGCATCGATGGCTACCGCCTCGACGTGGCCGACCAAATACCCATGGGTTTCTGGCGCGACTACCGCACCTATATAAAAGGCATCAAGCCCGACGCCTATTTGGTAGGCGAAATTTGGTGGGAAGAGTGGCCCGATAAGCTCATGAACCCCGTGCCCTACGTCAGCGGTGATGTATTCGACGCCGTAATGTTCTATCAGATCTACCGGCCGGCGCGTAACTTCTTCGCCAACGTAACCGAGGGCATCGACGCCAAGCAGTTTGTGGCCGAGTTGCAGGCAGAGTGGGGCCGCTTGGCTAAGCCCTACCGCTACGCCATGATGAACGTATCGGCCACGCACGATACCCCACGCCTTCTCACCGACTTCTACAACCCTGCCAAGTACAAGTACCAGGCTACGCCCCGCGACAACGCCAGTTACAAAACCGGCAAACCCGACGCCGATACCTATAAGCGGGTGCGTCTTTACCTCATGCACCAATTCACCAACATAGGTGCACCGCACATCTGGAACGGCGACGAGCTCGGCATGTGGGGGGCCGATGACCCGGATTGCCGTAAACCACTGATGTGGCCAGGCCTGAAGTTCGAACCCGAAACCCGCAACAACTACCAGCCCGGCACCAAAGCTTATGACCCTATTGGGTACAATGCCGAGCATCATATCTTCTATCAGAAACTTGCCCGCATGCGCCAGAATAATCCCGTATTGCACACCGGCGATATAGAGTTTCTGACTGCCACGGGTAAGCAACTTGCCTACCGCCGCTTTAATAAACAGCAACAGATTGTAGTGCTATTCAACTTGGAGAATAGCAGCCGCACCTTTAAGCTTCCTGTGAAAGGCCGCTGGACCAACCTGTTAGAAGGTACATCCGTCAATTCAGATCAGGTTCAGCTACCTCCTCTCAGCGGTTTGATCCTGAAGAAATAAACTGCACACCCTGTGTACCAAAGAAGCCCCGAGGTTCCTGAAACTACCTTCAGGAACCTCGGGGGGGGTTATTGCTGATTTACAAATCGTTACGTGTATTATAGCAAGTAGTGAACTTTTGGTTTGGCCACAACGTCTTGCCCAAGTGCCAGTAAAGCTTACCGGTCGGGCTAAGCTCTAGAGCGGGCATTCCGGAGCCAGCAGCATTTTTTTTCGTCAGAAGAAATTGGTTGGAACCAAAGGCAACTGCTTGGGGGTTAAGCCCTCTGCCGCCGGGTGGTTGGCATCTGCGCAGGCCGGGCAAGCAAAAATCTTGCCGTAGCGGTTGCGCAAACGCACCCGGTCTGCTACTTTTGTCCTCCCCTTCAGCCGGAAGAGGGCGCTAACGGCGGGAAACGACCGGTTTTGGGCCGGCGCGCTTCGCCAAAAAAAAAGTTGGGCCAAGGGCTTGCGGCCGCGAAAAAGTGGCTTACCTTTGCAGCCCGCTTCACCCGGAGGCGGCCGCTACGGCAGGCGAAACGGAAGGTTCGAAAAAAAATCTTCGAATTGCTTGCGAAACGAAAAAGGCCTCGTACCTTTGCCACCCCGAACGGAAACGCCGCTCGGCAAACGAGAAAAGCCCCGGCTGAGACGCTCAGCCGCACCGCGAAAAACGAGAGGTTTTTGGCGTGCGTTCTTTGAAAGACTGGAAAGACAAAAGGTAAGACCGCCCTGCTTTCGGGCAGGGCGCGAGCAAGCGTAACAAGCAGCTCGAATACGCGGGTCGGATCAGCACTCGACACGGCTTCGGCTTCGGCCGGAGCGACTGATTTTTTACAATGGAGAGTTTGATCCTGGCTCAGGATGAACGCTAGCGGCAGGCCTAATACATGCAAGTCGAACGCGGGGCAGCGATGCCCCGAGTGGCGCACGGGTGCGTAACGCGTAGGCAATCTGCCTACTTCTGGGGGATAGCCCGCCGAAAGGTGGATTAATACCGCATAAGACCACGGCGCGGCATCGCGCAGGGGTTAAAGAATTTCGGAAGTAGATGAGCCTGCGTGCCATTAGCTAGTTGGCGGGGTAAGGGCCCACCAAGGCGACGATGGCTAGGGGAGCTGAGAGGCCGATCCCCCACACTGGCACTGAGATACGGGCCAGACTCCTACGGGAGGCAGCAGTAGGGAATATTGGGCAATGGCGGAAACGCTGACCCAGCCATGCCGCGTGCCGGATGAAGGCCTTCTGGGTTGTAAACGGCTTTTGACCGGGAAGAAAAAACCCTTGCGAGGGGAATCGACGGTACCGGTTGAATAAGCACCGGCTAACTCCGTGCCAGCAGCCGCGGTAATACGGAGGGTGCGAGCGTTGTCCGGATTTATTGGGTTTAAAGGGTGCGTAGGCGGCCCGGTAAGTCCGTGGTGAAAGCCCCTCGCTCAACGAGGGAACTGCCATGGATACTGCCGGGCTTGAGTCCAGACGAGGTTGGCGGAATGGATGGTGTAGCGGTGAAATGCATAGATACCATCCAGAACCCCGATTGCGTAGGCAGCTGACTAGGCTGGTACTGACGCTGAGGCACGAAAGCGTGGGGAGCAAACAGGATTAGATACCCTGGTAGTCCACGCCGTAAACGATGGATACTCGCTGTGGGCAATATGACGGTCCGCGGCTTAGCGAAAGCGTTAAGTATCCCACCTGGGGAGTACGCCGGCAACGGTGAAACTCAAAGGAATTGACGGGGGCCCGCACAAGTGGTGGAGCATGTGGTTTAATTCGATGATACGCGAGGAACCTTACCTAGGCTAGAATGCGCGTGACCGGCCCAGAGATGGGCCTTTCCTTCGGGACACAAAGCAAGGTGCTGCATGGCCGTCGTCAGCTCGTGCCGTGAGGTGTTGGGTTAAGTCCCGCAACGAGCGCAACCCCTATGTTTAGTTGCCAGCGCGTCAAGGCGGGGACTCTAGACAGACTGCCTGCGCAAGCAGCGAGGAAGGCGGGGACGACGTCAGGTCATCATGGCCCTTACGCCTAGGGCTACACACGTGCTACAATGGGCGGTACAGCGGGTTGCCACGCAGCGATGCGGAGCCAATCTCGAAAAGCCGTTCTCAGTTCGGATCGCAGTCTGCAACTCGACTGCGTGAAGCTGGAATCACTAGTAATCGCGTATCAGCAACGACGCGGTGAATACGTTCCCGGGCCTTGTACACACCGCCCGTCAAGCCATGGAAGTCTGGTAGACCTGAAGCCGGTGCTCGTCACAGAAGCCGGTTAGGGTAGAACAGGTAACTGGGGCTAAGTCGTAACAAGGTAGCCGTACCGGAAGGTGCGGCTGGATCACCTCCTTTCTGGAGCAATCCGATCCGTGAGCTGGCCTTGGCTTGCTACGCCTTTTGTCTTTTCATCTTTCAGCTGCACCGGGCAACAGGCCCGGTACACGTTCTTTGACGTAACGGCTAGCAAACATAGAAGATAAGCCTGCCCGAGCAATCGGGTGGGCATCACACGAGCAAACGACAGTTCCCTGCTTACTCGGGAACGACCGTTACTTACGGAAGTAACGAAGGGCGCACGGGGGATGCCTAGGCTCTCGGAGGCGACGAAGGACGTGATAAGCTGCGATAAGCTTGGGGGACGGGCACATACCGGTTGATCCCGAGATTTCCGAATGGGGCAACCCACTTGGTTGAAGACCAAGTATCCGAATCCGCAAGGACGGAGGCGAACGCGGGGAACTGAAACATCTAAGTACCCGCAGGAACAGAAAATAACAATGATTCCCCCAGTAGTGGCGAGCGAACGGGGACGAGCCCAAACCGGGTTGGTTACGGCCAGCCCGGGGTTGTAGGACCGCGGCGTGGGACCTTTTTACGGTAGTCGAAACAGGTGGGAAACTGTACCAGAGACGGTGAGAGTCCGGTAGACGACATTGTAAAAGGCCCTAGCGGGATCCTGAGTAAGGCGGGGTTGGAGACGCCCCGTCTGAATCCGCCGGCACCATCCGGCAAGGCTACATACTCCCGAGAGACCGATAGTGAACCAGTACCGTGAGGGAAAGGTGAAAAGAACCCCGGATAGGGGAGTGAAAAGAACCTGAAACCGTGCGCTTACAAGCGGTCGGAGCTGCTAGGTGCAGTGACGGCGTGCCTTTTGCATAATGAGCCTACGAGTTGCTCCTCCCTGGCGAGGTTAAGCGTCTGGAGACGCGGAGCCGCAGCGAAAGCGAGTCTGAACAGGGCGCAGAGTCAGGGGGGGCAGACGCGAAACTTTGTGATCTACCCATGGGCAGGGTGAAGGTTGGGTAACACCAACTGGAGGCCCGAACCAGTTTCCGTTGAAAAGGATTTGGATGACCTGTGGGTAGGGGTGAAAGGCCAATCAAACTGAGAAATAGCTCGTACTCCCCGAAATGTATTGAGGTACAGCGTCGTGGTCGAGTCACCTGGAGGTAGAGCTACCGATTGGACTAGGGGGTGTCACAGCCTACCGAATCCAGACGAACTCCGAATGCCACGGTGATATACACGGCAGTGAGGCCTGGGGTGCTAAGGTCCCAGGCCGAGAGGGAAAGAACCCAGACCATCCGCTAAGGTCCCTAAATCCGGGCTAAGTTGAACAAAGGAGGTCCAGTTGCCTTGACAGCCAGGATGTTGGCTTGGAAGCAGCCATTCATTTAAAGAGTGCGTAACAGCTCACTGGTCGAGCGACAGGGCATCGATAATACGCGGGCATCAAGTCCGGTACCGAAGCGATGGATTCTACTTATGGTAGAGTGGTAGGGGAGCATTCCAGCAGCGGCGAAGCCACGACCGGGAGGCGTGGTGGAGCGGCTGGAAAAGCAAATGTAGGCATGAGTAACGATAATGGGGGTGCGAAACCCCCACGCCGATAGACTAAGGTTTCCTGCTCAACGCTAATCGGAGCAGGGTTAGTCGGGACCTAAGGCTAAGCCGACAGGCGATGACCGATGGCCAGCTGGTTGATATTCCAGCACTTGTTCAGTGGAGTGATGCGGTGACGGAGAAGTGAAAGGCACGCGGGCGGACGGAAGTGCCCGTTGAAGCGCGTAGGTATAGGACCGGTAGTGAAGTACGCCGGTTTTGCCGAAACGTGATAGTAGGCCAAGCCCCTCGGGGCGCGGCCATAGTTGCCCTAATCAGACTCCCAAGAAAACCCGCTAAGCGTTTACCGCTGGACAACCCGTACCGCAAACCGACACAGGTAGTCAAGGAGAGCATCCTGAGGCGCTCGAGTGAATCACGGCCAAGGAACTCGGCAAAATGGTCCTGTAACTTCGGGAGAAGGGACGCTTCCTCCTAGCAATAGGAGAAGCCGCAGTGAAAAGGCCCAGGCGACTGTTTAACAAAAACACATGGCTTTGCGAACTCGCAAGAGGAAGTATAAGGCCTGACACCTGCCCGGTGCCGGAAGGTTAAGAGGGGGACTTAGCGCAAGCGACGGTCTGAATCGAAGCCCCGGTAAACGGCGGCCGTAACTATAACGGTCCTAAGGTAGCGAAATTCCTTGTCGGGTAAGTTCCGACCTGCACGAATGGTGTAACGATCTGGGCGCTGTCTCAGCCGTGAGCTCGGTGAAATTGTAGTCTCGGTGAAGATGCCGAGTACCCGCCACGGGACGGAAAGACCCCGTGCACCTTTACTACAGCTTGACATTGACCCTGGGCACCGCATGTGTAGCATAGGTGGGAGGCGTTGAGCCGGGGGCGCCAGCCCTCGGGGAGCCGACGTTGAAATACCACCCTTGCGTTGCTTGGGGCCTAATCTCCAGGAAGGGGAAACAGTGTCTGGTGGGTAGTTTGACTGGGGTGGTCGCCTCCAAAAGTGTATCGGAGGCTTTCAAAGGTCCGCTCAATCCGCTTGGTAACCGGATGCAGAGCGCAATAGCAGAAGCGGGCTTGACTGTGAGGCCGACACGCCGAGCAGGGTCGAAAGACGGATATAGTGATCCGGTGGTTCCGCATGGAAGGGCCATCGCTCAAAGGATAAAAGGTACGCCGGGGATAACAGGCTGATCTCCCCCAAGAGCTCATATCGACGGGGAGGTTTGGCACCTCGATGTCGGCTCGTCACGTCCTGGGGCTGGAGAAGGTCCCAAGGGTTCGGCTGTTCGCCGATTAAAGTGGCACGCGAGCTGGGTTCAGAACGTCGTGAGACAGTTCGGTCCCTATCTGTGGCGGGCGTTGGAATGTTGACAGGACCTGACCTTAGTACGAGAGGACCGGGTTGGACCAGCCGCTGGTGTACCAGTTGTGCCGCCAGGTGCAGCGCTGGGTAGCTACGCTGGGTCGAGATAAGCGCTGAAAGCATCTAAGTGCGAAACTCACCTGAAGATGAGCATTCCGTTGTATAAGGTCCGTGGCAGATCACCACGTCGATAGGCCGCAGGTCTTAAGCCGGAAACGGCCAGCCGAGCGGTACTAATGAACCGAACGCTTCCGAACCAGTGCCTCGTGTTTTCCCCTTCTGCGTTTGCTGGCCGTGCGTCACAAGTTCACGGCTCCCGCCGCCCCCACCGGGGGGCCGGGATGTCCGCTCACGACAATGGTGGCTTTAGCCCGGGTGTTCACCTCTTCCCATTCCGAACAGAGTCGTTAAGCCCCGGAGCGCCCATGGTACTGCCTTCGCCGGCGGGAGAGTCGGTCGCCGCCAACCCTTGTCTTTTCCGCGCTGCCCCCCGCGGGTTCCTGCCCAGGAACCGCCGCGGGGGGCAGTTCGCGTTTCGGGCGAAACGCGGTCCATGAAAGGGCCTAGACCAGGTATCTGGAGGCTAGATTGGATCACCCTGGTCGTTAGCCTGCGCCCCGGCTGGCAGAAACTCCGTGTAATCTGGGTTAGTAATCGGATTGCTGGATAGCAATAATGCCTTTGAGTACGGTGCTTAGCTTTCTTTCCCCGGGCCTAGAACCGTCATTCTGTTGCAGACAACCGGATTATGAGCATTCTTCCCGAGTTAGCTGCTCATTGCAGCTGATACCGGCCTGTACTCCTTCAGCTGCGGCAACCACTGCTTGCTGGGCCGCGGGGGTTGTATCCCCGGCTGCGTACACACCAGGAACGGATGTCTGGATGCGTTTGTCAACGCGTATGCCTCCGCTTCGTGCCAACCGGTAACAACCGAGCTGTGTCGCCAAATCGGTGCGCTGTTGCTGATCCGGGTGAAGAAAAAGAGCTGTACGTTCGATAGTGCTCCCATCAGTAAACTCGATGTGGTGGATTTCGCCGTTTTTTTTGCCTATCAATCGTTTTATCGGCTGCTCATACACCGGGATGCCATGACGCTTAAGGCGGTGGCGTGAATGGTCGGCTAGCCCAGCTGTGCCATCGGTGCATACCACCACATCCTTTGACCAGCGGCTTACCAATAGTGCAAAGCCCGCTACCGATTTACCACGGCCATAAACAGCTAATGGTTTGTCGGACACTTCGTAGCCGTGGCAGTACGGGCAGTGCAGTACTCCTATTCCCCATAATTCGCGCATACCATCGATGGGTGGGAGTACATCAAGCACACCTGTTGCGAGGATGACCTTACGCGACGTGACGCAGCGGCCTGTATCGAGAGTGATTCGGAAGGTGCCGGTTGCTTCGTCGCGTTCAGCTTGTGTTACGCAGCTTTCCCGCTGCTCTACGGTTGGGTAAGCCGACAACTGCTCATGACCATACCGAAGAAGCTCCTGCGGCTTTATTCCGTCTCTGGATAGAAAATTATGAACAGCAGGAGAGGGTGCATTTCTGGTTTTCCCTCCGTCGCACAGCAGAACACGCCGCCGACACCGGCCCAACACTAAAGCTGCGCTCAAGCCAGCGCAACCTGCTCCTACTACGACTACATCATAATCAGTGGGTGGAATATGCGTGGGGCGTCTGAAAGGTCGTCGGGTTGAAGTAGGCATGGTCGTTGGTTCGAGGCTCAACAACGACATACTTCTTAAACGTAGGTATAGGTTACGGACGAGCCTGGTTGAATTTATCAGCTATTGACGCGCGAGACAAAAAAAGAGGGCGCCCTAAATGGGGCGCCCTCGTTCAGGATGAGCTACTGAAGTAATTAAAAAGCTTCGTCGCGGCCGCTTTGCTGTACCAGCTCGTGTACCTGCTGATTGAACTGCTTCTGCTGCACTAACTCTTCGAGCGGGATGTGGAAACGATACTTCCAGAAATGCTCGGGGTTAGCCGGTACGTTTATCTGCTCGTCAAGCGGGTTTTGGCGGCGTAGCTGAGCATCGAGGGCGACAAAATCCTGCAGCGGCAGAATGGCCCACATTGCCGGGGAGTTCAGGTGTTGCACCACCATTTCGCGAGCAACCCAGGGCTCACAGTAAAAAGGGGCCTGCTGGCCGTAATGACCTAGGGTATGCTCAAAGAAACGCTGCGTCCGCTTGTGGTCTTCCTCCCACCAGCCTCGTATGGTGCTCATATCGTGGCAGGAAGGCGAAACCACAGACAGGTAGGCGGCATCGCTGGGGTGCGAAAACTCGATACCCGTTGCAGCCGGCATACGCTGGATGTTCAGGCCAAGCATGCCTAGATGGCGCATCACGCCAGGTACGGAGGCAGGTACCATCCCTAGGTCTTCGCCGCAAATAAGCATGTTGGTGGCGTAGCGCACTGGCGGCAGCTTCACGAGGCCTTGCTCACGCCAGAAGTTCTCGTGGCGGCGGTAGAAGAAATCGATGTACAACCCGTGCATGCGGTGGCGCGTGGCATCGTCGAGGTCGCGGAAAGTGCGCGATTTATCGACGGTGATGCGCGGATGCCAGAACTCGCCGTTGGTACCGTCGGCTTCTACAAACAGTACTTCCGTGAGCAAGCGGTACAGGCCGTTGCGGATGGTAAGCAGGTGTTCGCGCTGTTCGCCTGATGCGCTGCCCAACTTTTGCTCAAATACCGCTTCCACCTTGCGTTGGGTGTTCACGTGTTCCTTCAGACGGAACGCGCCGTGGCCGGCATCCTCCAGAAACTCCTCGCGCACGGCGTGGGCGGCGGCGCCGAACAGCTCCTCCAGGATGTGCCAGCGAATGTACGGCTGCGTGAGGCGGGCGTCGTCCCACCAGCCCAGCCGCTCGCGAATCTCATTGCGGTGCAGGGGCAGGGCCGGCGAAAAGTGACCTAGGAGGCCCTCCACGGCGTGGTTCGGGATTTCCCAAATGCGGAAGAAACCAAGAATGTGGTCGATGCGGAGGGCATCGAAGTAGCGCGCCAGGTGGCTCATGCGCTGTTTCCACCACTGATAGCCATCCTCGGCCATTTTGGCCCAGTTGTAAGTAGGGAAACGCCAGTTCTGGCCCGTTACCGAAAAGTCGTCGGGCGGGGCGCCGGCTTGTTGGTCGAGGTGGTATAGCTCGGGCTGCGTCCAGGCCTCTACCGAATGGCGGTAAATGCCGATGGGCAAGTCGCCTTTAAGGGTTACTCCTTTCGAGCGGGCATAATCGACGGCGGCGCGGAGCTGCTTATCGAGGTGGTACTGCGTGAACAAGTGCAAGCCGAACTCATCGAACTCGGGGTGCTCGGGCTGCAGCAACTGCTCGGGCAAATTGCCGGGCTGCTGAAACTCGGCGGGCCACTGGCGGAAATCAACCGTATTGAACCGGTCGCGCAGGCCCGAGAATACCGCGTACGGCGCCAACCAGGCATTTTGCTCGGCAAAGAACTGTTGGAACTCCGCATCGGCCAGGAACGCGGCTTTCTCTTGCTGGTAGAGCAGCTTCACGAAGCGCCACTTCGCCTGCGTTACGGGTTCGTAATCAACAAATTCGCGCTGGTTCAGCTCGTCGCGCAGGCGGTTCAGCTCTTCGCGCTGGGCCGCGTCTTTCAGCTCGGCAATTTCATCGAGGCGCAGGTACTGCGGGTGCAGGGCAAATACCGAAATGGCCGCGTACGGGTACGAGTCGACCCAAGTGTGCGTGGCCGTGGTATCGTTGATGGGCAGCACCTGCACCAGCTTCAGGCCGGTTTCGTGGGCCCAATCAACCAGCAGTTTCAGGTCGGAGAACTCGCCCACGCCCAGGCCCTGCTTGCTACGCAGCGAGAACACCGGCAGCGCTACGCCCGCCCCGCGCCACGGGCCCTGTGCGTAGCGGAACTGCTCGTCGTGGCGCCAGCGCAGCACGTCGCGGCCGAACACCGGGGGCAGTACGCGGTCGGGGCCGGCTTCGAGGGCTACTACTTCTTTGGTGGCTGGGTTCCAGATGGCGTACTTATACAACACTGGCTTATCGGCGGCTTCCAGGGCCACGTCAGCCGTCCATTCAGGATACCCGGCATCCGAGAGCACCACGGCCTTGCGGGCGTCCCAGGCACCTAGGGACGCATCGGAACCTAGAATGCAAAGGCAATGCTCGGGCGATACGCGCGGGGCCGCTAGGGTAAAGCGCACGGCCGAATCGGCTACGCGGGCTTTGGGCTTAGCCGGAGCGCAGGGCGATTGCGCCGGCCGGCGGAAAATAGCCTGCGTGAAGGCGTTGGTAAGCAGTTCGTTTTCGGCCAGCAGCGGAGCGCGCCAAAATTCATCGAGCACTACGCGGCCGTAGGGCTCGTTGCCGAGGGCCACCACGCGGTCGGGGCCCCACTCCCAATGGGTAGCGTTGTTGGGCTCGTCGATGAGCAGGTATTTATAACGAAGCTCAGCGGTGCCGGCGGGCACCTCCAGCTCTTTCTCCCAATAACCGGTAGCCGGGTCGTAATCGAGGCGCAGGGCTTGCTCGGGGCGCCAGTCGCCCAGCGTAGGCCCGGTGCCGCGCACTTCAATACGTTGCCCCCATTGCGTAAAGTAGGGAAGACGAAAACGAACGCGCATAAAAACGAAAAAAAGTACGCAACAAAAGTAGCGGGAAGTAGGCGCTTGGCCGCACACCAACGGCCCGAACCCGAGGATAAATAAACGCGAGCCGCCCCCTAGGTAAACCAGCGGCACAAGGGGGCCAACAGCGGCTTGAAGGAGGACGGGCGGATTGCGGCAAGTGCTTAAACAAACATCCGCTGTAACATTCCCGGGCAATTGTGCGTCCGAAGGGACGTTCCCGCCCAAGTGCGGGGCGCTAACGCTACTGCTCGCTTGGCTACTCCTACGCCTCCTCCTTCCGATACTACGCCGGCCAGCTCGCCGGCGCCACGCCCGCACGCGCGCAGCCCCTGGGGCTGGTTGTGGCGCGGGCTGTTGGGTTTGTTGCTGCTGATTGTGTTGCTGGTGGTGGGGCTGATCGTGGCCCTGCAGTTTCCGGCAGCCCAGAACTTTGCTGCCCGCAAGGCCGCCAACTACCTTCAGAACAAGATTGGCACCGAGGTGCGCATCGGCAAGTTCCGGACGGATTGGCGCCACGCCCTGTCGCTCGACGGGGTATACCTCGAAGACCAGAAGGGCGACACCCTGCTATCGGTGGGGCACCTAGGGGTTGATATTGATTTGTGGGCCCTCACCAAGTCGCAGATCAACGTAAGCTCGGTGGAGCTGACCGACGGCACCGTGCACATTGCGCGCACCGAGCCCGACTCCACGTTCAACTTCGACTACATCCTGGCGGCGTTTGCCACCGGCGACACTACCACAACCACCCCGGCCGACTCGACCGGCGGGTTTAAGTACGACATCGGCGACGCGCACCTGGCCAACATCTACCTCACGTACCGCGACGAGGTAGACGGCATGAACGTGCGCACCCGCGTGGGCGACCTGGCCGTGGCCATGAACGAGGTGGACGTAGACCGCAGCATTTACCGTATCGGCACGGCCTCGCTGAAGAACACGGGCATCAACATCACCCAAACCAAAGTACCGCCCGATACCCCGGCCGAGCCGCTTACGCTCACCCTGGGTTTGGAGCGCGCCGCCCTCGATAACGTTTCCTTGAACTACCGTAACGACCCCTCGCGGCAGTACATCCGCACGCGCATCGGGCAGGCGGCGGTTACGGCCGATAACATCGACCTCATTCGGCAGCGCATTGCTTTGAATACGCTTACGCTGCGCAACTCGGAAATAGCCTACGCCCAAAACGAGAACGTGCCCGTAGAGCAGCGCGTGGTAAACCCCGCCGAGGTGGTGGAGAAAGTTGATTCGGCGGTGGCGCAAACCACGGGCGCGCCCACCAGCTGGCGCGTTTCGCTGCGCGAGTCCGACATCAGCGGCGTGCGGTTTGCCTTCGACAACGTGGACGAGGCCCGGCAGCGCACCCGCCTGCCCGCCATGGACTACAACCACTTGCTGTTCGATAGCCTGGCGCTGCGTACCCGCAACCTGGTGTACACCAACAACCGCACTACCGGCCGCATCGATTTGCTGCGCGGCCGCGAGCAAAGCGGTTTTCGGGTTGATAAAGCGCAGGCCGATGTGGTGTACGACTCGGTGCAGATTCGGCTTGATAACCTCGACCTGATTACCCCGCACACGCGCATTCGGCGTACGCTGGCTATCGGGTTCGACTCCCTAGGTGCCTTGGCCGACACCCGCACCCTAGGTAAAACCCGCCTCGAGGCCAACCTGCAGAACACCCGCCTCGGCTTCCGCGACATTCTGTACCTGGCCCCCGACCTCATCACCGAAAAGCCCTTCACGAGCGGGCCCAACCAATCGGTACTCATCAGCGGGCAGTTGAACGGCCGCCTCGACAACTTCGCCCTGAACAACCTTGAGCTGGTAGGCCTGCGCAATACCATTGTGCGGGCGTCGGGGCGCATCCGGGGCTTGCCCAACACCGATGGCCGCCTCTACACCGATCTGAACATTCGGCAGCTGACCACCACGCGGCGCGACATCAACGATATCCTGCCCGCGGGCATTATCCCCGAAGATGTAATTGCGCTGCCCGAGCGGGCCACGCTTAGCGGCACCGTGCGCGGCCGCCCTACCGCCAACGACCTAGCCCTGAACCTGCGGGCTAACACCTCGTATGGCGGCGCGGCTATTGTGGCCAACCTGCGCCCCGGCCCAACGGGGCAGGAGCCCGTGGATGCCCGCTTCACGCTCAACAACTTCGACCTGGGACGCTTGCTGAAGCAGCCCGACCTAGGGCCCGTAACCGGCAGCGGCACCTACAAAGGAGTGGGCTTCGAGCCGACGACCATGCGTGGGCAATTGGTGGCCAACCTGCAGCAGGCGCGCTACGGCAACTACACCTACCGTAACGTGGCCGCCAACGTGGGCATTCGGGGGCAGCAGTACGACATCGACGCGCGCAGCACCGGCGACGCCAACGCGGCTTTTGCCATTAAGGCCACGGTTGATTTGCGCAACCCCGATGCCCCGCGCTACAGCTTCAGCGGCAACCTGCAAAGTCTGAACCTAACGGCCCTAGGTTTTTACTCGGGCGGCAACCTGAGCGTACGCGGCGACTTAAACAGCAGCCTTTCGGGCGCCGACCTGAACACCCTGAACGGTACGCTGCAGGGCAACAACGTGGTTATCACGCTCAACAACCAGGTTATTCCCATCGACTCGGTGAATGCCCGCATTGTGCAGCAACCGGGCCGCACCGAAGTCGATTTTACCTCCAACCTCGTAACGGCGGTGCTGCGCGGCAACACCCGCCTCGGCGATATTGCCACCGAGCTGCAACGCCACATCGATCGGTACTTCGATTTGCCGGGTGTGCAGTACCGCGCCTCCTCGTTAGCGCGCAACTTTACGTTTGATGTGCGCGTGCCGCAAAGCGGAGCGCGGCTGCTGCCCAAGTTCGTAACGGGCCTCACGCGCATCTCGCCCTTCGCTATTGCAGGCTCCTACGACAGTCGTGCGGCCAACCTAACCGTGCGCTCCGATATCCGGCGCATGCGCTACCAAGGCGTGGTGTTCGATTCGCTGAAGCTGCGCGTGGGCTCCGATCCGCAGAAGCTTGACTACAGCGTGGCACTCGACCAAATCAGGCAGGATACTACCCTGAAAGTGCCCAGCCCGAGCCTGACGGGCAGCATCGCCAACAACCAAATTGGCACCCGCCTGCGCATCGCCGAAGGCGACTCGGCCGAGCGCCTGAACCTGGCCGGCACCTTGCAAGTGCTGGGGGGCGGGCGCACCTACCAGTTCAGCTTCGAGCCCACGTTGGCACTCGATGGGCGGCAGTGGGATGCCGCACCGGGCAATTACCTGCGCTACACGCCCGCTACCGGCAACATTGAAGCGCAGAACGTGCGCCTGACGTACAGCGGCCGAGCCGAGCGCTTTTTGGCGCTGCAAACGCTGTCCGGTGCCCGCAACCCCTTGCAGGTGCAAATCGGCAACTTTGATTTGAACGCCCTAGGGCACGCGGCCGGCCTGCAGGACTCGCTGATTGGCGGCACCCTCAACGGCCAGGCCGTGGCCTTTAACCTAGGGCGCACGGGCCAGGCCTTCACGGCCGACCTGAACCTAACTGGCCTGGCCTACAACAAGTACCTGCTGGGCGACCTGCGTGCTCAAGCCGTAAACAACACCGCCGACCGCTACGATTTAACGGCGCAGCTGGTAAGCCCCGATGGCAATGACGTGCGCCTGAACGGCTACTACGTGGCCAACGGCACCATCAACGTGGTGGCCGACCTGGCCCGCCTGAACCTGCGCACGGTGGAGCCATTCGCGGCCGGGCAAATTCAGCAGAGCACGGGCGCACTTACGGGCCGCTTTACCGTAACGGGCACCACGGCCGCGCCGCAGCTGCGCGGGGCGGCGCGCTTCCAGGAGGCCGGCTTCACGCTTACGCAGCTGGGCGCACCCTTCCGCCTGCCCTCCGACGAACTGGTGCTGAACGAACGCGGCCTGCGCTTCGACAACTTCGCCATTCTCGACTCGGTGGGCAACCGCGCCGTGGTAAACGGCTACATCGAGCCGGCGCGCGACCTTGCCATGGTGGGTCAGTACCGCCTGGCGCTGGATGTTGTAACCGACGATTTCCTGGCCGTGCAGAGCACCCGCCGCGACAACCCGCTGTACTACGGCAAGTTGCTGGTCGATTCGGACACGCGCGTAACCGGCAACCTGTACCGCCCCGTGGTGCGCACCCGCGCCGCCGTGGTAGAGGGCTCCGACCTAAGCGTGGTAGTGCCCAACGACGAACCCGTGGCCGTGGAGCGCGAAGGCATTGTGGTATTCGTGGATAAAGACGCGCCCAAACCCAATGCCGACTCGCTGCTGCTGGCCACCGCCGATGACATCGACAGCGCCGCCGTAGCCACCGGCTACGATGTGCGCGCCAACATCACCATCACCGACAACACGCCCTTTACCATCGTTATCGACGAAGCCGCTGGCGACAACCTGCGCGTGCGGGCGGCCGGTACGCTCAGTGCCGTGCTCGACGAGCGCGGCGCCCAAACCCTCACGGGCCGCCTCGATGTAACGCAGGGCCAGTACCAACTCTCGCTCTACGACCTGGCCGAGCGCAAATTCGACATTGCGCCGGGCAGCTACATCGTGTGGAGCGGCGACCCGTTCAATGCGCAGGTAAGCGTATCAGCCATTTACCGCGTGCGCGCCGTGGCCGCCGACCTTATTGCCAACCAGATTGAAACGAGTCAGACACTGAGCAACCTGTCGCGCAACCGTCTGCCTTTCGAGGTGTACCTGAACGTTACGGAGCAGCTACTTAAGCCTGCTATCAGTTTCGACATCAAGCTACCCGAGGGGGCAAGCGGCGAGGTTGCAGCGGCCGTGCGTGCCAAGCTGGAGCAGCTGCGCCAGCCCAGCAACGTAAACGAGCTGAACAAGCAGGTGTTTGCCTTGCTGGCGCTTAACCGCTTTATCGCCGACAACCCCTTCCGCAGCACCGCCGGCCCGGGTTCGTTTGTGGAGAACCAGCTGCGCGGCTCGGCCAGCCAGGTGCTTACCGATCAGCTAAACAACCTAACGGGCGAGTACCTGGCGGGCCTAGGTCTGGAGCTGGGCGTGAACTCGTACAGCGCCGTGGGTGCCACCGGCGAGGAGCGCAGCCGCACCGATCTGAACGTGGCCGTGCGCCGGCAGCTGCTCAACGACCGCCTCACGGTGCGCCTAGGTACCGATGTGCCCCTGGCCGGCAGCAGCAGCGGCAGCCAGGCCACCAGCGGCGCCAGCGCGGCCAGCCAGTTTGCCGGCGACGTCAGCATCGAGTACAACATCCTGCCCGACGGCCGCCTGCGCCTGCGCGCCTTCCGCAACAACGCCTACGAAGACATCGACGGCCAATTTGTGCGCACCGGCGCCTCGCTCATTTTCCAGCGCGACTACAACTCGCTGGATGAGCTGTTTGCGCGCACGCCTGAGGCGGTAAAGCAACAGGTAAAAGCCGACCGCCGCGCCCGCAAGGCAGAAGAAGCTGCCCAGCAGGATACGCTTAAAAACAACGCTCTGAACTAGTAAAACGGCCAACCTCCCCTCCTCAGCTGAGGAGGGGACGCGGCAGCTTTAGCTGACGCCGGGGTGGTTGACCCCGCGTTAGATAGTAAAACCACTAACAAGAACGTCATGCTGAGCGCAGTCGAAGCATCTCTCCCGCTTCGCCAGATACCAACCTCAACGAAGCGGGAGAGATGCTTCGACTGCGCTCAGCATGACGCCCTAGGTGGTATCGTTCGCACAACCATCAACCACCCCGCCCTTCGGGCACCCCTCCTCATCTGAGGAGGGGAGTTTTTCGTTCAACTCCACAGCTATGAACCAGCCCCGACCGTTTTATCATCCACTAACTTCCCTGATTTGGCGCGGGCTGGCGCTTGGGGCTGGCCTGGCTCTGGCCTCGTGCAGCGGCACCAAGTTCATTCCCGAAAACGACAAGCTCTACACCGGCAGCAGCGTCAGCATCAAATCGAACTACCCCGTTCCGAACGAGTCGGCGCTTACCACGGAGCTCGAAGCCGTTATTTCGCCCAAGCCCAACACGTCCATCCTAGGTCTGCGGCCCAAGCTGTACTTCTGGCACATGGGCGAGGGCAAGAGCAAAGGCCTGGGCAAGTGGCTGGCCGATAAGTACGGCGAGGCCCCGGTGCTGCTCAGCCAGGTAGATACCCAACGCGTGAAGGGGCTGATGATTAACCGCCTCTACAACAACGGCTATTTTGCCACGCCCGAGGTGCAAAGCCTCATCAAGGCCAAGGGCCGTACGGCCAGCGTCGATTACGTAGCGCGTGTGGAGCGGCCCTACACCATCAAGGAAATTCATTTCCCGGAGCGCGACACGCTCATCGACCGCGACATCCGGAAAACCCAGGCCGGTTCGCTGCTGAAAGTAGGCGACCCGTACAACCTGAACACGCTGATAAACGAGCGTACGCGTATTGATAACGAGCTCAAGCAGCACGGCTATTACTACTTCGCGCCCGATTACCTGCTGTTTGAGGTGGATAGCACGCAGCACAACCAGGCCAACGTGTACATCCGCGTGAAAGGCAACATTCCGCACCGCGCCGACCACCCGTACATCCTCAACCGCGTGACGCTCAACACCAAGTACGGGCTTACGGACACCACCGAGGCCATTCGGCCCATCATGTACAAAGGCTACCGCTACGTACCCGATGAGAAGGTGTTCAAGGCCAAGGCCATAACCAACGCGGTGTTCTTGTACCCCGATTCGTTGTACCGCCGGCGCCGCCACGACCAGACCCTGAGCCGCCTGATGAGCCTCGGTACGTTTAAGTTTGTCGACATCCAGTTTCGGCCGGCGCGGCAAAAGCCCGACTCAGCCGGCTACGGGTTCCTGAACTCGACGGTGCGCATGACGCAGCTGAAGAAAAAGTCGTTGCGGGCCGAGTTTCAGCTGATATCCAAAACCAACGGCTTCACGGGGCCGGGCATTACGGCGCAGTTCCGCAACCGCTCGGCCCTGCGCGGTGCCGAGCAGCTAATCGTGAACCTGGTGGGTACGTTTGAGCGGCGGCAGGGCGTGGGCAGCAATACCGACGTCGGCAACCAAGGCTTTGGGGCCAACTCCATCGAGGTGGGCATCAACGGCCAGCTGCTAGTGCCCAGGCTGATAACGCCGCCCTTGCCTTTCCTGGATGTGCGCCTGTCGAACTCCGATTTTCAGCCGCGTACCAGCTTTGGCGCGGGGTACCGCTACGTGGAGCGGCGGCAGTTCTTTCAGGTTGATTACCTGAACCTGAACTACGGCTACAGCTGGAAAACCAAGATTACCAACGAGCAGGAGCTGCGCCCCATTGACCTGCAGTACGCGCGCCTGGCCCGCACCACCGACGACTTCGACGAACTGCGCCGCCGCCGCCCGTTCCTCGACAACAGCTTCCGGCAGCAGTTTATTCCGGCCTCGTCGTACCGCTACACCTACAACAACCAAGTGTACGAACAGCGGCGCAACCAATCCTACTTCAGCGGGCAGGTGGAGGTGGCCGGCAACCTGGCCAGCCTCGTCAGCAAGCTGTCGGGCACCGAGGGCAAAATCTTCGGGCAGGAGTACTCGCAGTACAGCCGCTTCGATCTGGAGTTTCGCAACTACTACCGCGTAGCGCAAGACCCCACCAGCGGCAACCGCTTTGCCACCCGCGTGCTGGTGGGCCTGGGGCTGCCCTACGGCAACTCCACGGTGCTGCCCTACCTGAAGCAGTACGGCATTGGCGGCCCCAACAGCGTGCGCGCCTTTGCGCCCCGCCAAATTGGCCCCGGCCGCTACGAGCCCACCGACAGCCTGCAGCGCAGCACCAGCTTCTACGACCAGGTGGGCGACATCCGGCTCGAGGCCAACGCCGAGTACCGCCAGGATTTGTTCCCGTTCGTGAAGGGCGCCCTGTTTGTGGATGCCGGTAACGTGTGGCTCGTCAACAACGACCCCACGCGCCCCGGCGGGCAGTTTGCCCTGAACTCGTTTTTCAAGGAGCTGGCCGTAGGCGCCGGGGCCGGCTTGCGCGTCGATGTGCAGTTCCTGGTTATCCGCCTCGATTACGCCGTGCCCTTGCGGGTGCCCTACGGCGGTACCGGCGGTAATGCGGGCCGCCTTAACCTAGCCATTGGCTACCCCTTCTAGGTAATGAGTTTGTGAGCTGAGGAGTTAAAGAGTTTCGGCTGCCTGCTCCCGAAACGCGCGGCCCCGGCAACCTAGGCCCAGGTTGCCGGGGCCGTTTGCTTATGCCGGGGCCAGGGATTCAACTCCTGAACTCTCCAACTCCACAACGCACAAACTCATTGCCTAGCCAGCGCGGGTTGTTTGCGCCACCAGCCCCTAGGTCCGCGGGCGCGGGTTTCTTTCAGGAACTGCTCCAAGCCGCTGGCAATGCGCTCGGCTATTTCCTGCTGAAACGCGGGGTTGATGAGGCGCTGCTCGTCGTCGGGGTTCGAGATAAACGCCGTTTCCACGAGCGCGTTCGGGAACTCGGTGGGCCCGTTCAGGGCAAAGTTGAAGGCGCCCACGTTGCCCCACGGCGCCAGGCCGGTTTGCAACATCTCGTGATAAATGGCCTGCGAAAGCGGCCGGAAGCCCACGTAGCGGTAAAACGTGGCCGTGCCTTTGGTATCCTTGGTGCCCGAGGAGTTGACGTGCACGCTCACGAGCAGGTGCGGCATGGCCCGGCGCAGCCGCACAATGCGGGCTCCGTTATCCACGCTTACATCGGCTTCGCGCGTCATCAGCACGGTGGCGCCTTTTTGCTCCAGCTCTCGTTGCAGGCGTTGGGCAATGGCCAGGGTCAGGTCTTTTTCCTTGGCTCCGGTAGCACCAACGGCGCCGTGGTTGTCGCCGCCGTGGCCGGCATCGACGGCTACCGTAAGGCCCCGCAGCTCGAGCCTGGCCGGCGGCCGCCGCACCCGAACGGTAAGCGTGTTGCCTTGGTAACCGATGGCGTAGCCCCAGCTTTGCGCGTGCTTCAGGTCGATAACAATGCGGAACACATCGGGCTGCGGCTGCTCGTAGTACACGTTCTCAATCGCCTGCAGGCCGCCGCGTTGCGTTATCCAGTTGGTGTTGGAGGTGGCCCCAAACACGTCAATCACCAGCCGCGAGGGCTCCAGTTGCAGTTGCGAGCGGTAGGGCAGGCGCTCCTGCAAACCCACGCGCACGTAGTCGTATTGCGCGTCGCCGCTCACGCTCCACGAGCCCGTAAGCGACTGCGGCACCAGGCCGCCGGGCGGCAGCAGCGTGGCTACCTCCACAGGCACCCAGGCCGTTTGGTTTTCGGCCAGGCGCACGCGGTACTGGCCCCCCACGCGCCCCGTAAGGTGCAGCAGCACCAATGAGTCGAGGTAGCCGATTTTGGCGCCGCCCAGGCGGTCTTCGCCCAAACCGTAGTTAAGGTAGGCCAGGGCACCGCGGGTGCGGGCCAGCTGCGGCACGTTGGGGTCGAGCACGCGCACGGTGGTGCTGGTCAGCAGCGAATCGCGGCGGCCATCGGGCAGCTGCGCGTACAGCTTAATCCGGCGGGTGTGGAGCGTGTCGCCGGGGCGCACCACGTAGCTAACCTGGTATACGCCCGGTTGGCCGTTGGCGAGGCTGGGGTGTAGCTCGGGCAGCGGCAGGCCCCACGAGGTAGTTACCCGCGCGCCGGGTTGGGCTTTGGCGCGCAGCTGCAGCCGGTCGCCGGGTTGCAGCCATTGGTCTTGTGCAGGCACTACTTCGGCGCGCTCCAGCAGGCGCGCTTGGTTTTGGGCGCGCCCTAGGTGGGGCAAGCCGGTTATCAGCAACAGAGCCGGAAGGCAGCGGGCAAGCAAACGCAGCATGGGGGTAGGCTAAAAGAAAAGCCCCGCGGCGTGCGGGGCTTAAATCAATACGGCTGGCGGCGAATTACCGCGTGTTGGTGGGCTTATCGCGCACGGCCTCGCGCAAATCTTTTATGTCGCGGCCGGCTTCAAGGGCCGTGAATTCGGTTTGCAAGGCCTTGATGCGCAGCTCCTGGCGGGCCGGTAAATCGAGGCGCAACGAGCGGTAGCGGTCGTTGAGCCGGCGAAACACGGCCGTGGCGTAGTCCCAGTCGCGTTGGGTCCAGTCGCGGCGCTTGTCGCGGGTTTGGCGCAACAGCTGCGTGTAGGCCGGCTCCAGCTCCTGCACCGAGAGCTGCTCGATGCTGGCGTAGCTGCCCAGCAGCTCTTGCGTAAACTGATTAGCGGCCGCATCGTCGAGCGGCTGGCGGCTGCGCGATTTGGATACCGAATCGAAACGGGCGGCGCGGCTGCCGGCACGTTTCAGCGCGTCGCCGGCTTTGTCGGCCAGGGTATCAAGTTTGCGGGCGCTGTCCTTCACGATGTCTTGCCGCTCGCGCGGCGTGGTATCGCAGGCAGCCATCAGCAGGGCCACACCGGCAAGCAGGGCGGCGCGACCAACGCAAAAAAAGGCGGGGGCGGCAGAGGGTTTCATGGCCGAAGTTTACGCAAACTCTGCCATGCAGGATACTGCCGCCCCGCGCGCTAGTTCTGGGCCTGGGTTATCCGGAAGGTAAAGGGCAGCTCGTACTCCACCGGCACGGCGCGGCCATCCTTGCGGCCCGGAATCCACTCGTGCGGAATGGAGCGGGCAATGCGCAAGGCCTCTTCGTCGCAGCCCGAACCAATGCCGGTAAGCACCTGGTAATTGCTGGCGGTACCTAGGGTATCGATAACGAAGCGCACCACCACGCGCCCTTGCACGTTTTTGGTGCGGGCCTGCGTGGGGTACTGCAACTGGCGCATGTAGGTTGAGAGGACGCCGTCGCCGCCGATGTACAGCGGCGGGCGCTCCAGGTAACCGCTCTGCCAGTTGCCCGCTACCTGGTGCCGGTAAGGGTGTTCGTCGGGCTTGCGGAAGTACAGCAATCGTTTGCGGTCGTAGTCGTAACGCTGCACCAACACTTTGCGTCCGCTACCGGTAAAAGCGTAATAGGCCCATTCGCCGACTTTCTGGCCCTTTTCGACGCGGCCGCTATCGAGGTCGGTTTGGCGTACGCGCCCCTGGGCGTGCACAGCAGCCGAGGCGCAGCACATGAAAGCAATGAGTAGTAAGCGTGTTGCCATAGACGGGAGTAATGGCCAAAGCGAACTTTGCTAAGTTCTACTTCGGGTGGTTGAAGTCAGTTCTTGGAAAAAGCCTGTAATCTGCCGATTTGCTGCTATTGGCAACTCAGCGGATATTGAAATTACACTTTTTCTGTTGAAGGCAAGCTTCGGTAATCCCGGAATGTTACACAAATGTGTTTACGAAGGGTCGTCGAGCCGATTTTGCAAATCGTGGAGTTGTGCCTGTAAACCAGGAAAATGAGGGCACAGCACGCTAAGCCGGCGCAGGGTGCGCAGGGCGCCGCGGTCGTCGCCAACCATGCGCTGAATGGTGGCTTTGCCCGACAAGGCCCCGAAGTGGCGCGGTTCGCGCTCCAGCGTTTGGGCTACGTCCTCGAGCGAGGCTTTGTACTCGCCACGGAGGTAGTGAGCGGTAGCGCGCTTGTTCCAGCCCTCGGCAAAGTCGGGGTGCTTTTTCACCAGCCAGGTAAAATCATCGATGGCCTTGGTGTAATCGCCGGCAGCCATGGCGCGCATGCCTTCTTCGAGGCGTTTGTTCAGGGCCTGGTCGTCGGTTTCGAGCCACAATTGCCAGATGCCCTGCTGCAGAGCCTCGATTTCGAGCGGGGCCGTGGCCGTACGCAAGCGCGTAAAAAGCTCATCGAGTTGTTGCTGACGGTCGGAGGACATAAGCGCAAAAGCTGGCTCGGCTTATAACGAAAATCGGGCGGCTTTGGTCGCACCTGGGGCAGCAAACCCGCCGGGCGGCCCTAGGTGCCCGTGGCATTGGCTGCACAAAGCAGCCCCGGCCCGCTGCAGGAGCGAGCCGGGGCAAACCGACAAACAAAAACCGGAAGCCGAGTAAGCTAAAACAACTCGGCCGCTACGCGGCGCACCGCTTCGGAGCGGCCCATGCTGTAGTAGTGCAGGCAAGGCACGCCGGCCGCCATCAACTCGCGGCTCTGCTGAATGCACCAGTCGATGCCGACCTCGCGGGCGGCGGCATCGTCGCGGCACTGGGCCACGGCCTCTACCAGCTCTTCGGGCAGGTTCAGGTAGAACGTGCGCGGCAAAACGGTAAGCTGCTTTTTGGAGGTAAGCGGCTTCAGGCCCGGAATAATGGGCACCGTAATGCCCGCCTGCCGGCACTTGGCCACGAAGTCGAAGTACTTCTGGTTGTCGAAAAACATCTGCGTCACGATGTACTCGGCTCCGCAATCGATTTTCTGCTTCAGGTAGCGTAAGTCGGTGCTCAGGTTGGGCGCTTCGAAGTGCTTCTCGGGGTAGCCGGCCGTGCCAATGCAGAAGCTGGTGGCCGCCGTATCGGATTGCTCTTCGTCGAGGTAGCGGCCGCCGTTCATGGCCGATACCTGCCCGATCAGCTCGCAGGCGTAGGCGTGGCCGTTGGGGTGCGCCACAAAGCCGGGCTCCGACTTAATGGGGTCGCCGCGCAAGGCCAGCACGTTGTCGATGCCCAGGAAATGCAGGTCGATGAGGGCGTTTTCGGTTTCCTCGCGCGAGAAGCCGCCGCAGATCAGGTGCGGAACGGTGTCCACATCGAAGCGGTTTTTGATGGCCGCGCAAATGCCTACCGTGCCCGGGCGCTTGCGGGTGGTAATCTTCTCGAGCAGGCCTGCCGCCCGTTGCCGGTACACGTACTCTTCGCGGTGGTACGTCACGTCGATAAACGGCGGCTTAAACTCCAGCAGCGGCTCGATGTTCGAGAACAGCGTCTGAATGTTTTCGCCCTTGCGCGGCGGCAGCACCTCAAACGAGAAGAGGGTTTTGCCGTTGGCGCGGGCAAGGTGGTCGGTAACTTTCATAGTGGCCTCACCCCCCGGCCCCCTCTCCGGGGGAGAGGGGGAGCCTGACGATTAGCGAATGGGGGGAGTCAGGATTGTGGTGGCTGGTTTATTCTTGAGGCAAAGCCAAGGCTTCGCGGATGGTTTGCAAAACAGCAGAAAGGGTGCTGAGCACTTGCTCGTTGATGAAGCGCAACACGCGGTAGCCGGCGGTGGCTAACTCGTAACTGCGACCTAGGTCGTACTGGGCTTGGCTGCGCTCGGCGTGCATGTCGCCATCGACTTCAATAATGAGCTGATGATCGGTACTGATGAAGTCAACAATAAAGTTGCCTATAGCATGCTGCCGCCGAAACTTTACTCCGTTGAGCTGCCGGTTGCGCAATGCTTGCCACAAAGCGTCTTCGGCCGACGTCGGATTACGCCGCATCTCCCCGCTGAATGTCTTCAGCCGAGTGTGCCACCGCTTCTGATCAGCGGTTAGCCGGTCCTGCTTTGGGTCTGGTGCGTCCACGCAAAAGCTGTAACTACTGCGCAGTTGTAACTGCAACAACGTTGACTTTAGGCTCCCCCTCTCCCCCATGTCGCGCATCTAGCGAGGGAAGGGGGCCGGGGGGTGAGGCCACATCGTAGTTCAAGTTAGGCGACAACCAGCGCTCCAGCTCGGCAGAGGGCATGCCTTTGCGGCGGGCCAGGTCTTCTACCTGATCTTTGCCAATTCGACCTAGGCCGAAGTAGCGCGAATCGGGGTGGGCGTAGTAGAAGCCGCTCACCGAAGCCGTGGGGTACATGGCCAGGTTTTCGGTGAGGCTGATGCCGGTTTGGCCGTTGCCGAGCAGGTGGAACAAGGTAATCTTCTCGGTGTGATCGGGGCAGCCGGGGTAGCCCGGGGCGGGGCGAATACCGCGGTACTCTTCCTTGATAAGGTCTTCGTTGGAGAGGTGCTCCTGCGGCGCGTAGCCCCACAGCTCGCGGCGCACCCGCTCGTGCAGGCGCTCGGTCAGGGCTTCGGCCAGGCGGTCGGCCAGGGCTTTGGCCAGAATGGCCGAGTAGTCGTCGTGCTGCGCCTCGAACTCGGCCACCAGCTCATCAAGCCCGATGCCCGCCGTTACGGCAAAACCGCCTAGGTAATCGGCGCGGCCGCTGTCCTTAGGAGCCAGGAAATCGGAGAAGGCGAAGTACGGCAGGCCCGGTGCCTTCAGGCTTTGCTGACGCAGCGTGAAGGTTTCGGCCAGTAACTGCTCGCGGGTGTCGTCGGTGTATACCTCAATTGTGTCGGAGTCGACGGTATTAACCGGCCAGAAGCCTACCGTAGCACGGGCCGTAAGCAGCTTTTCATCGATGATGCGCTTGAGCAGGGCTTGGGCATCGGCAAATAGCTTGCGCGCGGCCTCGCCTAGGGTCTCATCTTCCAAGATGCGCGGGTAGCGGCCTTTCAGCTCCCAAGCGTGGAAGAAAGGCGTCCAGTCGATGTAGGGCACCAGCTCCTGCAGCGGGTAATCTTCGAATACCCGCGCACCCAGAAAGCTGGGCTTGGTGATGGGCGCGGCAGCCCAGTCGGCCTGAAACTTCTGCGCGCGGGCATCCTCAATGCTCACGTACTCCTTGGTACGCTGGCGACCGGCGTGGTCGTCGCGCAGCTGTAGGTACTCCTGGGCCACGTCGTTGGCGTACGCATCCCGACCTAGGCCTAGCAGTTGCGAGGCCACCGGCACGGCACGCGAGGCGTCGTTTACGTGTATAACGGGCCCTTTGTAAGCGGGTGCGATGCGCACGGCCGTGTGCAGGCGCGAGGTGGTAGCGCCACCAATGAGCAACGGCACGCGCAGGCCGCGCTTCTCCATTTCCTGCGCCACGTACACCATCTCGTCGAGCGAAGGCGTAATCAGGCCGCTTAAGCCCACAATGTCGGCTTGGGTGCGCTCGGCTTCGGCGATGATCTTTTCGAGGGGCACCATCACGCCTAGGTCAATCACCTCATAGTTGTTGCAGGCCAGCACCACGCCCACAATGTTTTTGCCGATGTCGTGCACGTCGCCTTTCACGGTAGCCAGCAGTACTTTGCCGGCTGTCTGGCGGGCTTCGGTGCCGCCGGCAGCAGCTACGGCGTCGCGCTCGGCCTGCATGTGCGGCTCGAGCCAGGCCACTGCGCGCTTCATCACGCGGGCCGATTTCACTACCTGCGGCAAGAACATTTTGCCGGCGCCGAACAGGTCGCCCACTACCGTCATGCCGGCCATCAGCGGGCCTTCAATCACGGCCAGCGGCTTCTGCAATTGCTTCAGCGCTTCTTCGGTATCGGCTTCGATGTGGTCGGTAATGCCTTTTACCAAGGCGTGCTCGAGGCGCTTCTCAACCGACCACCCGCGCCATTCTTCCTGGCTAATAGCTGTCAGCTGTTGGCTATTAGCTTTCTGATGGCTAAGCTTGTCGGCCAGCTGCACGAGGCGCTCGGTGGCATCGTCGCGGCGGTCGAACAGCACGTCTTCCACGGCTTCGAGCAAATCCTTGGGCACTTCGTCGTACACGGTCAGCTGGCCGGGGTTCACGATGCCCATATCCAGACCGGCCTTGATGGCGTGGTACAGGAACGCGGCGTGAATGGCCTCGCGCACCGGGTCGTTGCCGCGGAAGGCAAACGACACGTTGCTGACGCCGCCGCTGGTGAGGGCGCCGGGCAGGTGCTGCTTAATCCAGCGCACGGCCTCAATAAAGTCGATAGCGTAGCGGCGGTGCTCCTCGATGCCGGTGCCTACGGTAAGGATGTTCGGGTCGAAGATGATGTCTTCGGGCGGGAAGCCTACTTCTTCGGTGAGGATGCGGTAGGCGCGCTGGCAGATGTCGATGCGGCGCTGGTAGTTATCGGCCTGGCCCTGCTCGTCGAAAGCCATTACGATAACCGCCGCGCCATAAGCGCGCACCAGGCGGGCGTGGTGCTTAAACACCTCTTCGCCCTCCTTCAGCGAAATCGAATTGACGATGCTCTTGCCCTGGGTGCACTTCAGGCCAGCTTCCAGCACCTCCCACTTGGAGGAGTCGATCATGATGGGCAGGCGGGCTACATCGGGCTCCGAGGCCAGCAGGTTCAGGAAGTTGGTCATGGCCTCCACCGAGTCGAGTAGGCCTTCGTCCATGTTCACGTCGAGCACCTGCGCGCCGCCTTCCACCTGGGCGCGAGCCACGGCCACGGCTTCGTCAAACTGCCCCGAGCGAATCAGGCGAGCGAAGGCGCGCGAACCCGTTACGTTGCACCGCTCGCCCACGTTCACGAACAAGCTTTCGGGGTGAATATTCAGCGGCTCCAAACCGCTCAGGCGCGTGGCTTGGGGGCGCACCGGCAGCTGGCGCGGCGGGTAGCGGTCGACGAGCTTCGCGGCTTCGGCAATGTGCTGGGGCGTGGTGCCGCAGCAGCCGCCCACCACGTTTACGAGGCCTTCCTGCAGGTACTCTTCCAGCACGGCCGCAAATTCCTGGGCCGATTCGTCGTAGCCGCCGAAGGCGTTGGGCAAGCCGGCGTTGGGGTAAGCCGAAATGTAGCAGTCGGCCAGGCGGCTCAGCTCCTGCAGGTACACCTTCAGCTGCTTGGCACCTAGGGCGCAGTTCAGGCCAATGCTCAGGATGGGCAGGTGGCGCATGGAGTTCCAGAACGCCTCCACCGTTTGGCCCGACAACGTGCGGCCCGAAGCATCGGTGATGGTGCCCGAAATCATGATGGGCACCACGCGGCCGCCCTCATCGAAGAAGCGCTGCGCCGCGAACAATGCGGCCTTGGCGTTCAGCGTGTCGAAGATGGTCTCAATCAGCAGCGCATCCACGCCGCCATCAACCAGGCCTTTGATCTGCTCCAGGTACGCCGTAGCCAGCTCATCGAAGGTGATGGCGCGGAAGCCCGGGCGGTTTACGTCGGGCGAGAGCGAGGCCGTGCGGTTGGTGGGGCCAATGGCGCCGGCCACAAAGCGCGGGCGCTCGGGCGTGCTGTACTCGTCGGCAGCGGAGCGGGCTAGCCGGGCGGCTTCAAAGTTCAGCTCGTACACAATGTGCTCCAGGGCGTAGTCGGCCTGCGCCACGGTGGTGCCGCTGAAGGTGTTGGTTTCTACCAGGTCGGCGCCCGCGGCGAAGTACTCGGCGTGCACGCCGCGCACCACGTCGGGGCGCGTCAGACACAGTAAGTCGTTGTTGCCGCGCAGGGGCTTGGGGTGGTCCCGAAACCGCTCGCCCCGAAAGTCGTCTTCGGTGAGCTGGTGGCGCTGCAGCATGGTACCCATGGCACCATCGAGCACGAGGACACGGCGGGCAAGCAGCTCGGCAAGCGGGGAGGCGGGAACAGTAGGCATATGGTCTTTCCGGATTGCGGTGGATGCTGGCGCGTATCCGGAAAGCCGAGGGGCCGCGAGGGGCTCTGGTTCCGCTCATCTTCTCCGAACGCCGCACCGGCCTCGGATGGGAGTTAGCACCTTGCCGCATTGGCCGGTTGCTAAGACGTCGTCGGGCCCAGTCCCTCGGTCTTTCTGGATAAGCACCACGAAGATAGAGGCCGCCACGAGTTTTTGCAAGTGCCCCGCCGTACCTCAACAGCAAATACGTGTAGTTTATTTGAAAGTATAAATATTTAATTGTAAATTATTGGTAGAAGAAGTGGTGTTGCTGAGTGCTATGGAAACCGTTTATCACCAACACGCGCCCGTGCCAAGCGCCGGGCTGCGCGCCAACCCGTTGTGGTGGGCGGCGCCCCTCGCCGGCCTGGTTGCTGCAGCCCTAAACCTGGGCATTTACTACGCTGCTACTGCTACAGGGCTGTTGCCGGCCAATCTGCGCGAGCCTACCGGCGGCACCATTGGCCCGGCCCACGTGGCCCTGGCCTCGATGGTGCCGGCCCTGCTCGGGGCTTTGGTGCTGGCCGCCCTTATCCGGTGGGCCGATCGGCCGCTGCAAGGGTTTGCTATTGTGGCGGTGGGTATTTGCCTGCTCTCGATGGCGGGCCCGGCGGCCATTCCGCACAACCCGGCCAGCGGCGTGGCTGTACTGGGCCTGATGCACGTGGTAGCGGCCGGGGTGGTGTGGGCGCTGTTCAGCCGCGTTACCCGCGCCTAGGTGCGCGGCACGCTGCAAGGCTCAGCCAACACCTACTGCGCCCCAACTCAGGGTAGGGTTTGCCGGCCGCGGGGCGTCAGATGCAAACAGTGCTTTTGCCAAGGCTTGTGCTTGCCCCCAGCAGCTTGGCTTTGCTGTTGTTGCCTAGGTGCCCGGGCAGCCAGGTGCTGCCGGGGCCTGGGCAACGGTCGTCGGCGTTGGCAAGGGGTTGAGGTGGTTTTGGGCTGATTCCGGCCGATTGCATGGCGGGCGCGGTAGGCAACTACCACTTGGCATGCAGCAACTCAGTTATACAGCCCGGGGTGTGTAAATAGTGTTTTGTCTATTAAAATTATATCAATGATAATATGAATTTAGCCATGGTATATAATGCATATAATATATTTGTGCAGCCATTGTTCAGGCGATATACGCTGCTTGCTAACTAACTGGTAGAAAGCCTTTTGGTTGCTGCAATGTGTCATTGAGCCTGAATGGGGCTGCTTTGGCCTGGGAGCTTAGAGGGCTACTCTGCTTTCGCTTTTCCCGGCCACGAATCACTTTATCTGCCCAACGGGCATTCAGCCTTCGCGCGGCTAACGCTTAACGGCGCCGGGGCAGGCGCAACGAGCCATTTCAGGAATGGCTTGGCTGTAACAAATGCCTCGGTTTGGTGCTGCACAAGCTTTTTTACTCCACCTTCTTAACCCTTTTTCATGCGATTGATTGCTACGCAACAAGGTTTACAGAATATCCAACAAGTGGTAGGCCAGGCCGAGCCCACCCGCCGCAGCTGGCTTAAGCGCCTGGGCGCCGTGCTCGGCGGTAGCCTGCTGGCCGGCCCTGCTGCCGCAACCGCAACCCGGCAAGCCTATCGCACTACCGGCATGGAGCCGTTCATCGGCGAAATCATGCTGTTTGCCGGTAATTATGAAGTGCAGGGCTATATGTTCTGCAACGGCCAGATACTCTCAATCGCACAAAACACGGCCCTTTACTCCATACTGGGCACCATGTACGGCGGCGACGGGCGCACCACATTTGCCCTGCCCGATTTGCGCGGCCGTGTGCCCCTGCATTATGGCCAGGGGCCAGGCCGGTCGCAGTACACCATGGCCAGCGCAGGTGGCAGCGAAAACACCACGCTGCTAGCCAACCAAATGCCCGCCCACGTGCACTCCGCGCCGGGCAGCGTAAGCTCGGGTGCTGCCACCACCAACTCGCCGGTAGGAGCGGTGCCGGCCGTGCTTTCGGCTACCGACGTGAACGGCGAGAGCGTAAGCGTGAAGGGGTACGCCGCCACCGGCAATATCAACTCGACCGGGAGTACCGGTATAGCAGGTAACAGCCAGCCGTTTTCCACTTTGCAGCCTTACCTGGCGCTCAATTTTCAGATTGCAGTAGAAGGCATCTACCCATCGCGCAACTAACCTGCCCGGCGGGCAACCGCCGCCGGCTGTTTCGGCCGGGCCCAAGCGGGTTGTGCGCCAATTGCCGAGCTGGCTTGCCTTGCTCCTGTTGCGGTTTCGGGGCCCTAGGTGTGGCCGGGGCAGCCGCCGCAAAGGGGCAGGGCAGGGGCTGGCTTTTATCTGATATTATATGAAAAAAACTTACTCCTCCGGCGGCCTGCTTCGCAAAGCGGCGCTGCTGGTTTGGCTTGTGTGGGCGGCTTTGCCGGCCCGGGCCCAGGTTAGCTACTCGGTGCAAACGAGTCCGTTTCCGGTGCTGTCGTTTCCCAACCGGCAAGGCTTTATCGACGTGGACAAAGACGGCGACTTGGATTTGCTGTACCAGAACGGCAACACGGCCGGTGCGGGCATCGGCCTGCGGCGCAACGACGGCGGTGGCAACTACACCGATTTCGCGGCCGGTGCGGGCGGTACGTTCGCGAGCGGCCCGCTCACTGGCATCACGTTCACGCACGTGGTGTTTGGTACCGTCAGCAACGGTTATGCGCAGTTTGCCGTCGATTATGACCGCGACGGCGACACCGACATTGCGCAAATGGTGAATGCCCAGGCGGGCTCGTTGTTTCGCAACAACGGCAACGGCACCTGGAGCGCCGTGGCCAACCCGTTCGTTTCCATTGCCATTGCCTCGCGCCGCGTTTTCATCGACGTGAACAACGACGGCGCCATCGACATGCTGTTTCAGGACGGCAATACGCCCGGCACTAACATCGGGGTGCAGATCAACAACGGCAGCGGCGCGTTCAGCACTACCAACGCCAACAGCAGCGGCACCTTTACCAGCGGCCCGCTCACGGGCGTAACCCTCACCGGCGTTATCGGCAGCGGCGACCCGTCGGTGTTTGCGGTGGACTACGACAACGACGGCGACAGCGACCTGCTGACCGCGCCCAGCGGCAGCGCCGGCACCCTGTACCGCAACAACGGCGGCAGCTTTGCCGTGGTGGCCAACCCGTTTCCGGCGCTGAGCATTGCCTCGCGGCGGCGCTTTGTGGATGTGGACGCCGACGGAGCCGTGGACATGCTCTACCAGGACGGCAGCACGCAGGATACCGGCATTGGCCTGCTGCTGAACAACGGCAGCGGTGCGTTCAGCACCACCAGCGCCAACACGAGCGGCACCTTTACCAGCGGCCCGCTCAACGGCCTCGATTTCGATTTCATCTCGCAATCTTCCCCGGGGCTGTACGCCTCCGACTACGATAACGACTCCGATACCGACCTGGTGGAATTTACGACGGGAGCCGCCGGCCGCGTGCTGCGCCAGGAAGGCAACCCCCCGCTGCTGACCGCCAGCACGCCCGCCGACAACGCCACGGGCATCGCGCCGGCCACCAACATCACGCTCGTGTTCGACAAAAGCGTTACCAAAAGCGCGGGCAACTTTTACGTGGTGCGGGTGTCGGATAACAGCGTGCTCGAAACCATTCCGGTGGGCGACGCGCGGGTAACGGGCAGCGGCACCACCTGGGTTATCAACCCCAACACCACGCTGGCCCTAGGTACCGCCTACGCCATCCGCATCGATGAGGGCGTGTTTCGGGATGCCAGCAACCGTGCCTACCTGGGCATCTTCGACAACACCACGCTCAACTTCAGCACCTACAACACGGCCACCGTGGCCACGGCTGCGCCCACCGGCGTGAGCAGCAGCGGGGCCACGCTGGGCGGCAGCGTAACGGCCGACGGCGGCGCCAGCGTAAGCGAGCGGGGCGTGGTGTACAGCAGCACCAGCACTACCCCAACCCTAGGTGGCAGCGGCGTAACGACGGATGCCAACGGCACGGGCCTGGGCAATTTTGCGAAGGCCCTGACGGGCCTGACCGCCGGCACCACGTACTATGTGCGCGCCTACGCCACCAACGCGGCCGGCACCGCCTACGGCAACGTGCTGAGCTTTGCCACGCCGGTACCGCTCAGCGCTTCGGCCGTCATTACCAACGTGGCCTGCTTTGGCGGCGCCACCGGGGCCATCAGCCTGACGCCCAGCGGCGGCACCGCGCCCTACACGTACCGCTGGAACGACGGCATTACCACCCAGAACCGCACCGGCCTGCCGGCCGGCAGCTACTCGGTTACCATTACCGATGCCAACACGCGCACGGCTACGCTGAACCTGAACGTTGCGCAGCCGGCGGCGGCGCTGGCCGCCACTGCCTCGCAAACCAACGTAACCACCCCCGGCGGCGCCAACGGCACGGCCACGGCCACGACTACGGGCGGCACCGCGCCCTTTAGCTACGGATGGGCGCGCACCTCGGCCCCGGCGGGCAGCCTCGGCCAAACCACCGCCACCGCTACCGGCCTGGCCGCCGGCACGTACCGCGCCACCGTTACCGATGCCAACGGCTGCACCACCACCCAAGACTACACCATTCTGCAGCCCACGGCCGCGCCCGTGGTAGTTGCGCCCGCCAACGGTAGCCTACTCTCGACCACCACCCCGGCCTACGCGGGTACCGCTGCCGCCGGCAGCACCGTAACCGTGTTTGTGGATGGCACCAGCATTGGTACCACCCCGGCCAGCGCGGGCGGCAACTGGAGCCTAGGTCAGCCCGCGGCCCTGAGCCAAGGCAGCCACGCGGTTTACGCCCAGGCCCAGCTTAGCGGCCAGCTGACGAGTGCCAGCTCCAATACAAACACCTTTTTGGTAGATTCCACCCCGCCGCCAGCCCCTGTGGTAACGGCGCCGGCCAACGGCTCGCTGAGCGCGGCCACGCCCATTTACTCGGGTACGGCCGAGCCCGGTGCCACGGTAACGGTACTGGTCGACGGCAGTAGCATCGGCACGGCCACGGCCAGCGCCGGCGGCACCTGGAATCTGGCGCAGGTGCAACCCCTGGCGTTTGGGAGCCACACGGTGCGGGCCCGCGCCACCGATGCGGCCGGCAACACCGGCCCCGACAGCGGCACCAACACGTTTACCGTGCCTAACCCGGCCACCTACACCAGCAGCACCGCCGAGCAGCCCGTTACCGGCGCGGTGGCGCCGGGCAGCCTCAACCAGGGCGTGTTGCGCGTGGCCGTAACCATTGGCGGCGGCCCCGACTTGCCCCTGAGCGCGCAGTCGTTCTCGTTTAGCACCGCCGGCAGCACCGCCCCTGCCGACATTGCCACGGCCCGCGTGTACTACACCGGCAGCAGCGGCACGCTGGCTACCACCACCGCCTTTGGCGGCGTCATCAGCAGCCCCAACGGCGCCTTTACGGTGGCGGGTACGCAGCAGCTCAGTACGGGGGTCAACTACTTCTGGCTGGTGTACGATGTGGCCGCCGGTGCCGCCGATGGCAACGTGCTCGATGCCACGCTCAGCAGCCTGACGGTGAGCGGCACGGCCTTCACACCAGCCACCACGGCGCCGGCGGGCAGCCGCCTCATCATCCGGACGAGCCGCGTGGCCGGTACGGCCTTGCGCCTGGCCGGCGGCAACACCCTGGGCTACGTTGGTTTCGGCAACGATGCCGCCAACCCGGCGCCGGCGTTCAGCGGCTCGTACACGCAGCAGGCCTGGATTAAGCCCAGCCTGAACACGAGCAGCACGGAGTACTACGTGCTGGGCAACGGCACCGGCAACGCGGCCGCGCCCTACCTCAGCATTACCGGCAACGGCCGCCTGGAAGCCGGTTTCGGCACGGGTACGGGCACGGTGTTCGTGCGGACCAACCCCAACGCCCTAGGTGCCGGCTGGAGCCACGTGGCCGCCACCTACGACGCCGATGCCGACTTGCTCACGCTTTACCTCAACGGCGAGGTGGTGGGCACCCAAGCCAGCCCCAACGGCCCGGCGGCCACCCCCGTGAGCTACGTGGGCAGCGTGGGCACCACCGCGGGCAACGGCTTCCCCGGCGACCTGGACGAAGTAAGCCAGTGGAACCAAGCCCTGAGCCGAACGCAAATCCGCCAGCTGCGCCACCTCACGCTCAGCGGCACCGAGCCCGGTCTGGTATCGTACCTGCAGTTCAACGAGAGCGGCAGCGCCGTAACCGATGTGGTGCGCCGCCTGGCGGGCACGCTGCTCGGCGGCACGCGCGTGGCCAGCACCGCCCCGGTGGGCTACGGCCAAAGCAGCCTGCTGGCCGTTACGGGCGCCGGCAACTATACCTTTGCGGGCACCAACGCGGCCATCAACTTTACCACCGCCACGGGCGCGCCCTATGATGTGGTGGTAACGCGCCTCGAAGGCCGCCCCCTAGGTACCCAGGTAACCGACGCCAACCTGCGCGGCCTGCATACCCCGGCCTACTGGATTGTGAACCGGTACAGCACCGCCGCCATGGCCGCCACCATTACGTACACGCTGGGCCCGGCCGATATCAGCGTGGCCGATGCGGCCACGCCCGCCAACCTGAAGCTCTACAAGCGCGAGAGCAACAGCGACGGGGCTTTCGACGCGCCCATTGCGGCCAGCGCTGCCAACGCGGCAGCCGGCACGGTAAGCTTCCCGGTTACCTCGTTCAGCCAAACGGTTATCGGCGGCTACGGCAACTCGCCGCTGCCGGTGGAGCTGGTGCGCTTTACGGCCGAGCGCACGGGCCCCGATGCGTTGCTGCGCTGGACCACCGCCCAGGAGAAAAACAACGCCGGCTTTGAGGTAGAGAGCAGCGCCGATGGGCGCGGGTTCCGCCGCATCGGGCGGGTGGCCGGGCAGGGCACCAGCACCAGCCGCCACGACTACCAGTTTACCGACGCCAACCTGGCCCGCTACGCCAGCCCCGTGGTGTACTACCGCTTGCGCCAGCTCGATACCGATGGTGCCGCGCACTACTCGGGCGTGGTGGCCCTGGCCGTGGCCCCCAATGCCGGGGTTAGCGCCGTGGCCTTCCCGAACCCGGCTACCGACGAGCTGCTGGTGCGCGTGGCCGGGGTAACGCAAGGCGCCGTTGATTGCCAGCTCTTCGATGCGCAAGGACGCCGCGTGCTGCGCTTCGGGCAGCGCCTGACGCCGCACTACCAGCCCGACCTTGCCACCTCGGTACAGCACTTGCCCGCCGGCATGTACGTGCTGCGCGTTACCCTGCCCAACGCGGTGGTAAACCTGCCCATCGTGGTGCGGCACTGAGCAAGGCCCTAGCTCCCTCCGAAAGAAGCAAGCCCCGGCCCGTTGGTCGGGGCTTGCTTTTTTGGCCCTAATGCCCTCGAATAACTATGTTTAAGCCATGCGAAATTACCTGTGGTTTATAAAGAGTGCCGGGCTACTGCTGAGCAGCCCCACGCAGGCGCAAACCCCGGCCCCGGCCGTTGGCAGCGGGTTGCGCGCCGAGTATTACCTAGGCGAGCGTTTCGAGCAGCGGGCCTACACGCGCACCGATCCGCAGATCAACTTCGATTGGCGGTTTGAGTCGCCGGCGCCGGGCGTGCCGGCCGAAAACTTTTCGGTGCGCTGGACGGGCTATTTGCTGGCGCCGGTGTCGGGCGTGTATACCTTTCATATTGCCGTCGACGACGGCATGCGGGTGTGGCTCGGCAACCGCAAAATCCTCGACGAATGGCGCTATCAGTCCGAAATACAGGCCACCAGGCAAGTGCGGCTAACTGCGGGCGAGTACTACCCGTTGCGCGTCGAGTACTTTCAGGGCTCGGCGCCCACGCGCGCTTTTCTGGGGTGGGTGCTCCCAAACCAGGAAGCCGAAAAAGGCCTCGACAACCTGTTTGGTTTGCTGCCCGCCGTGCAGGAGCCCGCCGCGGTGCCCGCGCGCTACCTGTTCAGCCGCAACCCCAAAGCCGCCGTGGCTGCCCCGGCTAAGCCTGCCAGCACGCCACCTAGGGCCGTGGTGGCCGGTTTGCCCGCGGGCGTAACCGTGCGCCAGGTGCCCAGCGCGGTGGTGGTGGGTCGCCGGCCCCAGCCCGCGCCCGCCCGCGTGGCGGCCGCCGCGCAGCCGCGCCGGGCAGTGGCCGAGCCGCCCAAAGCGGCGGCTCCAACGCCGGCTGTGGCCGATTTAAGCGAGCTGCACAAGCTGCCCGCCGGCGCGGCCGTGGAGCTGCGGCATATGTACTTCGAGCAAAGCAAAGCGCGGCTGCTGCCGGCCTCCTTGCCCGAAATGGAGCGCCTGGCGCAAATTCTGAAAGACAACCCCGCGCTGCGCCTCGAAATAGCCGGCCACACCGACAACGTGGGCGACGCCAACCTCAACCAAGTGCTTTCGCAGCAGCGGGCCGAGGTAGTGCGCGACTACCTCGTGCGGCAGCAGATTGCCGCCGAGCGGCTGCTGGCCGTGGGCTACGGCGGCACGCGCCCCGTGGCCGACAACGCCGACCCGCAGCAGCGCCCGCGCAACCGCCGCGTGGAGGTGGTGGTGCGCTAGGGTTTGTAGCTGGCTGGCGCCTTGGCCCGCGGTTGGGCAGGCAGCCTAGGTGCTCGTGGCGGATGGTACTGGCAGGGGAGGTTTGTAGGGCGAGGCTTTGATTAAGTTGAAATATTTTTAGCTTAACGGCCTCGTGCTCAACCTCTCAACCCCAAGTAGTGCCCATGTACCAATCCGCCAAAACTCCGCTTTCCTGGCTTGCGCTGGGGGCAGCTGGCTTGCTGGCTTTGGCTTCGGCCTCGTGCAGCCAAAAATCCACCTCCGCCGCTACCCAAGCAGCGCCACCCGCCACCACCACGGCCGCTCCCGCCGCCGAGGCCGCGCCCGCCTACCAGATTCCGGTCGATTACTACACCTTACCCAACGGGCTGAAGGTGGTGCTGTCGCCCGATAAAACCGCGCCGCTCGCTACGGTGGCGGCCTACTACAACATCGGCTTCCGCAACGAGCCCAAAGACCGCACCGGCTTTGCGCACTTGTTCGAGCACATGATGTTCCAGGGTTCGCAGAACCTAGGGAAGATGGAGTTTATCCAGCTGGTGCAGAAAAACGGCGGCGTGCTCAACGGCTCCACCCGCTTCGATTTCACCAACTACTTCGAAACGGTGCCCGCCCACAAGCTCGAAACCATGCTGTGGGCCGAAGCCGACCGCATGCGCGGCCTAGCCATTACGCAAGCCAACCTGACGAACCAGCAGGGCGTGGTGAAAAACGAGGTGCGCGTAAACGTGCTCAACCAGCCCTACGGCGGTTTTCCGTGGCTCGATATGCCGCAGTACGCCAACAAAAACTGGTACAACGCCCACAACTTCTACGGCGACCTGAAGGACCTCGACGCCGCCACGCTCGACGACGTGCAGAAGTTCTTCAAAACCTACTACGCGCCCAACAACGCCGTGCTGGTGGTGGTCGGCGACTTTGAGCCCGCCCAGGCCCGGCGTTGGATCGAGCAGTACTTCGCGCCCATACCCGGCACGCCGCAGCCCCCGAAAGTCGACCTGACGGAGCCGCGCCAGGAAAAGGAGCAGCGCTTCACCAAAGACGATAAGCTGGCCAACAAGCCCGCCCTGGCCTTTGCCTACCACATGCCCGAGCGCAACTCGCCCGAGTACTACGCCATGATTCTGCTCGACCAATTGCTGCTGCAGGGCAACGACAGCCGCCTGTACCAAGCCATGGTGCAGAAGCGCGGCTACACCGACAACGTGAGCGGCGGCATCAACTACCTAGGCAACCAGTTCAACTACGCCGGCCCGATGCTCTGGATGGGCAACCTCACGCACGACCAGACCGTGAAGGCCGACTCCGTGGTGGCCGTGCTCGATCAGGAAATCAATAAGCTGATGCGCCCCGGCGGCGTTACGCCCGCCATGCTCGATCTGGCCGTCGTGAAAATGCGCTCCAGCTTCTACGACCAGGTGGGCGGCTCCGACGGCTTCGGCCGCGCCGATATGCTGGCCTCGTTTGCCTTGTTCGACAACAACCCTGCGCGCATCAACACGCTGGAGGCAGAGTTCCGGAAAGTAACGCCCGAGCTGATGCAGAAAACCGCCCAGGAGTATCTGCGCCCCACCAACCGCACCGTGCTGCTGATTAACCCGTTGGCCAAAAGCTGACGCGCGGCTGTAGCGCGGACTTTGGCTACGCCGACCTTCGGTTGCAGTCCGCGTCCGCAGATAGTATTCTCTTACAATCAGAACGTGCAAACGGCGCGGAGGACGCGGACTACAAAGTCCGCGCTACAGCCGCGCTACACCCCCTCAACCTCCCATGAAACCACTATGCCTAGGATTACTCGGCGCGGCCCTGCTGCTGGCCGCTCCGCTGAAGGCGCAGGATCAGCCTAAAAAGCAAACCCCGCCCGAAGGCGGCACGCCCAAGGACTTTAGCTTGCCCGCCAAGGAAGAGTTTAAGCTCGACAACGGCCTGCAGGCCACGCTGGTGCCCTACGGCAACGTGCCCAAGGTAACCGTTACGCTGGCCGTGCAGGCCGGCAACGTGCATGAGCCGGCTGGCCAAACCGGCATTGCCGATTTGCTCGGGCGCATGCTACGCGAAGGTACCCGCTCGATGTCGGCGCAAGAAATGGCCGAAAAGGTGGCCCGCATGGGCGGCTCGCTCGATGTCAGCGTCGGCTCAAACCAAACCATGATCTGGGCCTCGTCGCTGTCGGAGTTCGGGCCCGAGCTGGTGAACCTGCTGGCCGAAATGGTGCAGCACCCCACGCTGCCCGCTGCCGAGCTGCCGCGCCTGAAGGCCGACTTTAAGCGGCAAGTAGCCCTAATGCGCGCCCAGCCCAGCACGCAGGCCCAGCAGAAGTTTCTGAAGGCCATGTACCCCAACCACCCCTACGGCAACATGCTGCCCACCGACGCCGAAATCGACGCGATGACGCTGGAGCAGGTGCAGGCCTTTTACCAGTCGCAGTACGGGGCGCAGCGCAGCAACATCTACGTGGCGGGCAAGTTCGATGACGCGGCCATGCGCAAGGCCATTACGCAGGCTTTCAGCCCGTGGCCGCAGGGCCCGGCCCCAAGCATTCCGCTGGCCAAGCCCGTTACGCGCGGCCAGATCATGACCCAGGACCGCCCCGGCGCGCCGCAGTCCACCATCGTGATGGGCTTGCCGGTTATCGACCCCACCAACCCCGACTACCTGCGCCTGCGCGTAACCAACTCGCTGCTGGGCGGCTCGTTTGGCTCGCGCGTTACGCGCAACATTCGCGAGGACAAGGGCTATACCTACTCGCCCTACAGCTACATTTCGCCGCGGTACCGCGCGGGCGAGTGGGCCCAGGTGGCCGACGTAACCACCCAGGAAACCGGCAACTCGCTCAAGGAAATCGTGTACGAGATTGAGCGGCTGCAGAAGCAAGCCCCCAGCGACGACGAGCTAAAAGGCATTCAGAACTACGAGGCCGGCTTGTTTATTCTGCGCAACTCCAACCCCGGCGGCATCATCAACCAGCTCAACTTCCTCGATTTGCACGGCTTGCCCGATTCGTACCTCACCGATCAGGTGAAGAACACCTATGCCGTCACGCCGCAGCAAGTCAGCGAAACCGTGCGCAAGTACATCCGCCCTGAGTCGATGACGATTGTGGTGGTGGGCGACAAAAAGGTGATTGACCCGCAGATCAAGAAATTTCAGGCCACGCGCAAAAAGGCGCTGTAATAACCCTGTATCCCTTCCGCCAAGCAAAAGCCCCGGCCTAGGTGGTCGGGGCTTTTGCTTGGCGGAAGGGGCTTGCGCTATCGTCGCTGAACGCGGTTTTAGAATTGCACCGGGTAATTGCGGGCTTCGCTGGGCGCCAGCGTAAGCGAATCGAGGCTGGTGCTGAGCAACGTGCTGTTGCGGAAGCGCTTCACTTCCAGGCGTATCAGCAGCTCGGCCGGCATGTCGAGGCGGTGCTGCGTTACGCTGTTTGGGTTTTGGGGGCTCGAAAAGCCGGTTGAAGTGCCGTGGTACCCGATGCGCAACGGTGGCTGGGTCAAGGTGCTTGCGTAAATATCAATACGGTCGGTGGCTTGCATGGCCTGGGGGTTGGCCAGCTGCATTACCAGAGTGGCTGGCCGCGGCAGCAAGTACGTGGGGTTGGTGACGGTGATGTCCCGCTGCCTAGGTGCTTCCACGTCAATGACGTTCAGGCCGTAATAGGGCAGCGGGGCCACATCCACGTCGAGGATGCCGGTGTTCAACTCCTCGTCGGTAAGGCCATAGCGCAGCATGTACTCGCCGTTGGCGTTGGAGGTGGCCACGCTTTTCTTTCGCACATCGGTGCGGCCAAAAAAGCCGTAGCCCCGAAACCACACCAGGGTAAGCTTTACACCGGGGAGCGGGTCGCGGCCGTTGGGGCCGGTAACAAAACGGCCCGTTACCGTGGTGCAGCCCGAGCGGCATTTTTCCGGCGCGGGCTCCTTGTCGCAGCCGAGCAAGCCCATAGCGCCCGCCAAAGCCGCAAGGGCGACCAATTTTACACGCAGCATCATAAAGCAGGCAATAACCATAACAGCGGCACGCAGCGGGTATCGGCCAGCAGCTCTGACTTGCCGTGCAGCGCCGAAACTTAGCACAAAAAAGCCGGCCCCAACGGAGCCGGCTTTTTCAGTGTAATGAGTTAACCAAACCGATTTATTCCCACCCTTACACTGTGGTGCTCTCGGCAGGCGCGTGGTGCGCCGGCATCGAGATATTCACGCCCAGGCCCTGCGCAATGGCCATGCCGAGGCCCAGGTCGGCGCGGAAGAAGTGGCACAGTTGGCGGTTGATGATTTCGTCGCGCTTGGGGCTGCTGATGCCGCTCATGGCGCCCACGATGTTTTGCACCAGGCGCTGCTGGGCGCCTAGGTCGAGCAGGCGGTAGAGGTTGCCGGGCTGCGTGTAGTGGTCGTCTTCGCCGGGGGCGTTGCGGTCGTGGCGGGCAGCCAGGCCCGAGAGGTGCTCGGCCGGCTCGCCCACGGTGCGGTCTTCCTGCGGGCCGCCGAACGAGTTGGGGAAGTAGTTCGGGCCGGCACCGCCGTTGTCGCCGAGGGCCATCAGGCCGTCGCGCTGGTAGTTGTTGGTGGCGTAGGGGCAGCGGTTCACGGGCAGTTGCTCGTAGTTGCCACCCAGGCGGTAGCGCTGCGCATCGGGGTAGGAAAGGATGCGGCCCTGCAGCATGCGGTCGGGCGAGTAGCCAATGCCATCGACCACGTGCGCCGGCGCAAACGCCGACTGCTCTACGTGGGCGTGGTAATTCACGGGGTTCTCGTTCAGCTCCAGTACGCCCAACTCGTGCAGCGGAAAATCGGCCTTGGGCCACACCTTGGTCAGGTCGAAGGGGTTCCAGCGGAACGTAGCGGCCTGCTCCTCAGTCATCAGCTGCACCTTCAGCGTCCAGCGCGGGAAGTCGCCGCGCTCAATGGCTTCTACCAGGTCGCGCTGCGCGAAGTCGGGGTCGAGGCCCTTCATTTCGGTGGCTTCCTGGGCCGAGAAGTTCTTGATGCCCTGCTCCGTGAGGAAGTGGAATTTCACGTACACCCGCTCGTTTTCGCGGTTGACGAACGAGAACGTGTGCGAGCCGAAGCCGTGCATGTGGCGGTAGCCGTAGGGCGTGCCGCGGTCCGACATCAGAATGAGCACCTGGTGCAGCGACTCGGGGTTCAGGCTCCAGAAGTCCCACATGGCCGTGGGCGACTTGCAGTTGGTAAACGGGTCGCGCTTTTGGGTGTGGATGAAGTCGGGGAACTTCACCGGATCTTTGATGAAGAACACCGGCGTGTTGTTGCCTACCAGGTCCCAGTTGCCGTCTTCGGTGTAAAACTTCAGGGCAAAGCCGCGCGGGTCGCGCTCGGTGTCGGCCGAGCCCTTTTCGCCGCCCACGGTGCTAAAGCGCAGAAACACGCGCGTTTGCTTGCCGACTTCCGAAAACAGCTTGGCGCGGGTAAAGCGCGTCAGATCGTGCGTTACGGTAAAGGTGCCGTACGCCCCCGAGCCTTTGGCGTGCACCACGCGCTCGGGCAACCGCTCGCGGTTAAAGTGCGCCAGCTTTTCGTGCAGCAGGTAGTCTTGCAGCAGCAAAGGGCCGCGCTGGCCTACCGATACGGAGTTTTGATTATCCCAGATAGGACGGCCCGAGGCAGTCGTTAGCTTATTAGGAGTGGTTTGATCGGCCATGGGTGGCAGCGCTTTACTGTTGAGGAACGCTGCAAAGGTGAGTGGCCTAGGTTTATAAATAAAATCGATAATTTTGATTCAAGTATAGCTAAATCAAATAAACAATTGCGGCCCTAGGTGTATGACCCTGCAACAGCTTGAGTACCTGGTTTCGCTCGATACGCACCGGCAGTTTGTGTTGGCGGCCGAAAAATGCTTTGTGTCGCAGCCCACCCTGAGCATGCAAGTGCAAAAGCTGGAAGACGAGCTGGGCGTGCTGCTGTTTCACCGCACCAAGGGCGGCATCGAGCCCACCGCCATCGGCGCCAAAGTGGTGCAGCACGCCCGCGAGGTGCTGCGTTCCGTGAAGCAGCTGAAAGAGGCCGTGCAGCTCGAAAAAGGCGAGTTGATGGGCGAGCTGCGCCTGGGCGTTATTCCTACGCTGGCGCCGTACCTGGTACCGCTGTTTTTGCTGGAGCTGGTAGCGCGGCACCCGCAGCTGCGCGTGCAGGTAGAGGAGCTGCAAACCGAGCAAATCGTGCAGCGCCTCAAAGACAACCGCCTTGATGCGGGCCTGCTGGTAACGCCGCTCGACGACCGCGCCCTGCAGGAAGTACCGCTGCTCGAAGAACCGTTTCTGGCGTACGTATCGGAGGGGCACCCGCTGTACGGGCAAGCCACCGTGCAGCCCACCGACCTCGAAGCGCACGAGCTGTGGCTCTTGCAGCAAGGCCACTGTTTCCGGCACCAGGTGCTCAACATCTGTACGCCCCCCGCCGCCTCGGATAACCGCCCCTTCACCTACGAAAGCGGTTCCATCGAAACCCTGAAGCAGCTGGTGCGCCAAAACCGCGGCTACACGCTGGTGCCCGAGCTGTCGGTGCTTGATGAGCTGGATAATAACCCCATGATCAAGCGCTTTGCCGCGCCCGAGCCCGTGCGCGAGGTAAGCCTGGTGGTACACCACAGCTTTGTGCGGCTGCCGCTGCTCACGACCCTGCGCGACATCATTCTGGGCCGGGTGCCGGAACGGCTGCGGGCCCAGGGCGCCGGCAAAAAGATACGGTGGAAGTAAGCCCTAGGTGCCGGCTAATGCTGGTTGGCCCGGCGGGCTGCCGATGCCTGCCAGCACTTGCCGGCACCTAGGGCGCCGTGCACCCGGCGGCGCACTTAGTATGGGTTCTTAATGAATAAACGACGGCATTTCGCCGGCGTACTGGCGTCTGCTTTCGCGCTTTTGCAGCCATTCGTAAGCCGAGGCCAGGTCGTCGAACGTAGCCACAAGGGGGCGATTTTCGGAAAGCTGCACGGTTTCGCTGATGGCCAGGGCCAGATCGGCGGTGCGGCGGTTCAGCATGCTGGGGGCATTTACCCAGGCAATGTATTGCAAACCGGCTTCGGCCAGCATGGTGTAGAACGTGCTGCCTACCCAAGCCGCCGAGCCCTCGTAGGGCACCACAACGGTTTGCCAGGCCAGGTCGGCGCTCGAGGGTTGCGCGGTGGTGGTTACGTGGGTGTCGTCGGTAAGCAGCTTCACGCACTTGGTTTCGCGCAGGTGGTGCAGCAGCAGCAGGCAGCCCCCCCGGATGCTTTCGGCGTTGTGGTCGCCCAGCCATTGCACGTACAACCAGCAGTTCCGCTTGTCGTGGGCAATGGTTAGTTCCGGGCTTTCGTGCAGGAGGTAAAATTGGGGCATAGGCAGAAGTAAGCAGGGAGGCGGGGCAGGGCGCAGGGCTCAACCTTGCCAAAAAGCTAGTGCAGCTTGTATTGGTACAAAAGGTTGATTCCGACTTAGTAAAGGTACTATTTGGGGAAAGTAAAACGATGCTTAGCTCAGCAATAATTCGCCGAAAAGCATCTTATGCTGTTCGGTTGCGTTTTAGGACAAAGCCAATCTTTTCCCTCTTGCTTATGTGTGGCCGCTACACCTTTATTGCGCCAGCCCCAACCGCGGAGCAGCGCTTCGACGCAACCTTCACCGAACCTGCCCCCACCAGCTACAACGCCGCGCCCTCGCAGCGCATGCCCATCGTTACCAATCTGGCCCCGCACGAAATCCAACTGGTGCAATGGGGGCTGATTCCGGCCTGGGTGAAGGACGTACGGCAGGCCGCCAAGCCCATCAATGCCCGCGCCGAAACCCTAGGTGAAAAACCCTCTTTCCGGCAGTTGCTGCAGCGCCGCCGCTGCCTGGTGCTGGCCGATAGCTTTTACGAATGGCAGCAAACCAACCGCGGCAAGGTGCCGCACCGCATTTTGCGCCTCGACGAGCAGCCCTTTGCCTTTGCCGGCCTGTGGGACGAGTGGGCCGACCGCACCACCGGCGAGGTGGTGCCCACGTTTACCATCGTAACCACCGAGCCCAACGAGCTGATGGCGCGGCTGCACAACCGCATGCCCGTGATTTTGCCCTCGCGCGAGGCCGAGCTGGCCTGGCTCGATGAAAACGCAACAGCCGCCGAGCACCAGGCGCTGCTGCGCCCGCTGCCCGACGGCCTGCTGAAAGAGTATGCCGTAACGACCCTGGTAAACTCGCCCGCTCACAACGACCCCTCGGTGCTGGAGCCAGCGGCCTAGGTGGCCTAGCGCATGCGCATGCGCTGGCGGCGGTGGCGCATCGCGGTGCGGTTCTTCTTGCGCTTCTTGCGCTTAAACTTGTCGCCACCGCCTAGCTCGTCGGCTTTTAGCTGAGCCGAGGGCAGCGCCGCGGCATCGGTGGTTTCGGAAACGGCGGCCTCGGCCGGCACAGAAGCCAGCACCGCCAGCAGTAACGCGTAGCAGGTTATTTTCATCGGTGGTTTGGTGTATGTTGGTGTTGTATTGAGTTATTGTTGTGCTAATCAATGACAACTAATAGATAAATGCAAGTAATTATATGAAATGAAATAAAAACCCTGATTCAGGCATCTATTCTGAATCAGGGCCGTAAGGGATTAGTTTTTCGCTACTGCAGCGGGCGAAGTAGCCTAGCGCAAACCACGCAAACGGCGGTAGCGGCGCATGGAGCGATTTTTCTTCCGCTTTTTGCGCTTGAGCTTGTATCCGCCGCCAAACCCATCGGCCTCGGCCAGCACAGTGCTGGTGGTTTCGGGTGCGGGTGTAGCGGCATGCGAGGCTTCGGAAGGTGCGGCGGCCAAAACGGCAACCAAAAGGCTGAAGCAAAGGGTTTTCATAGCAGAGGGGCGTGGTACTTTTTTAGTGGCGTATGGTTTATTTATGCTGCAAGATTACAGGCTGATGATGGCTAAGTGCAATCACATGATGATGTGAACACGCAAAAAGGCCCGCTTCGGAAAATAGGTTTTCCGAAGCGGGCCTTGTGATTATGAAGGCTTTACACGCTAGTGCTGGCCTTGCTGGGCTTGTTTGTTTTTGGGCTGTGCGCCACCCCGGCCTTGCTGGCCGTTGTTGTCGTCGCCGTCGGTCAGGTCTTCAATGGCGTCCTGAATCTGGTCGGAATACTTGGTGAGCACGATTACCGTACCAACGGCCAGCACCGCAATGCCCAGCACCAGCTGCGTGGGCGTGAAGCGCTGGCTGGCTTTGCGCAGCAAGGCACCGCCGTGGCGCAGCAGGTCTTCCATGTGGTCGTTGTTGCCTTGAATCACGTGGTAAGCACTTTCGAACGTGCGGGCCAGGTCCTCGGGCATGATTTTGTCGAGGTTCTGCTGGAGCTGATTTTCCATAGCGAGTAGAATGAGTAGGGTTTTGGCTTGGCTACGTGCCTGCCGCTGGGACAGGCCGCGGATGGCATGTACGCAAAAGCAGCAATCAGGGCTACGTATGCACGCAGAGTTTTTGCGCCGTTGGCGCAATGCCGGCCGACCGAAAGGCGAGTACGGCGCCAACGGGCCCTGCCCGGGTACCGCCGCAACGCGCCGCGGCAATCAAAAAAGCAGCCTGCTCCTAGGTAGCGGAGCAGGCTGCGGGGCAAGGGAGCGGGCCGGCTTATTTGCCCTGGAACACAGGCTTGCGCTTTTCGCTGAACGCCTGCACGCCCTCCTGGTAATCGGCGCTTTCGCCGGCAATCTGCTGGCAGTAGGCTTCGTAGTCAAGCATCTCATCGAGGGTAGCAGCGCCCGATTTGTTTAGCATTTGCTTGATGAGGCCAATGGCTTTGGTAGGAGCCGAGGCGTAGCGCGTGGCCAGAGCGTAGGTGGCTTCGTCGAGTTGCTCCGGGGCCACTACTTGGTTTACCAAACCCAGGCGCAGGGCTTCGTCGGCGGGTACTTTGGAGCCGAGGGTGCACAGCTCAAAAGCCTTAAGCGACCCTACGATGCGGGGCAAAAAGTACGACGAACCCGAATCGGGCACCAGGCCAATGTTGATGAACACCTCAATCAGCGACGCCTCCGCCGAAGCCACGATGGCGTCGCAGGCCAGGGCCAAGGAGCAGCCCGCGCCAGCTGCCACGCCGTTGAGGCGGCAAATAATGGGCTTGGGCAAGGCGCGCATCGCCCGGATGATGGGGTTGTAGCGCTTGTGCAGCGAATCGTAGAACGAGCGTTGGCCGCCTTCGGCTGCTACCTGCTGCGAGGCCTTCAGATCCTGCCCCGAGCAGAAGGCCCGGCCGGCGCCCGTAAGCACCACGGCACGCACCTGCGCATCGCGGGCTACCTGCTTCAGGGCATCCTGCAGCTCGTAGCTCTGCGCATCATTAAAGGCGTTGAAAACGTCGGGGCGGTTGAGGGTGATGGTGGCCACGCCATCGGGGCGTACCTCGTAGAGCAGGCAGGTATACATTCAGTGAATGAGTGATTGAGTGAATGAGTGGGTGAGTGAGCAGATGAGTAGCCGTAAAAGTAGCCACCCGTTCGCAACCTCCCGCCACGCAGCAAGTACGCCTTATCCACTCATCCACTCATCCACTCATCCACTCATCCACTCATCCACTCATCCACTCATCCACGCCGCAGCAAAGCCTCCGCCAGCAGCAAGTCGTCGGGGGTGGTGATTTTGATGTTGCAGTAGTCGCCCTGCACCAACTGAATGGGGTGCAGGTCTTCTACCACGCTGGCATCGTCGGTGAAGGTGGATAGCTCGGGCATCTGGTAGGCACGGCGCAGCAGGCCCAACTCGAAGCACTGCGGCGTTTGCACCAGGCGCAGGCGCGAGCGGTCGAGGGCATACGAGCCCGTGGCCGAGAGGCCGCGCACCGAGTCTTTGGGCGGTACGGCGGCAATGGCAGCGCCGTGCTGCTCGGCCGCGGCGTAGGTGCTTTCAATCACGCTAAGCGGCGTAAGCGGCCGTACGCCGTCGTGCACGGCTACTACGCCCTCGGTTTGGGTGCCTAGGTGCAGCAGGCCCTGGCGCACCGAGGCCCAGCGGGTGGCGCCGCCGGTTACTACTTCGTGTTTAAGCTCGGGGGCGTAGCGGGCGTGCAGCTCCTGCCACACGGCCTGCTGGTCGGCTGGCAGCACCAGCACCAGGCGTTGCACACCTAGGGCTGGGTCGGCAAAACGGCGCAGCGTATGAACGAGCACCGGCTGGCCCTGCAGCTCCAGGAATTGCTTGGGCCGATCGGCGCCCATGCGGGTACCGGTGCCGCCCGCTACGATAATGGCAAACCGCGCTGCCGCGCTTGTAGGGCGGGCTGAATCGGGAGAAGCGTGGGTCATGGTAATGGATTAGGGGGCTGCTGGCGGCACCAGGCCAGCAGGTCGGGATACAGGGCTGCCACAGTCTGGCCGGGGCGGCGGGCGTGGTACAGCCGCAGTAGCTCGTCGGCAAAAGCCCCGAAGCGCACGAAGCCACGCCGCTCCTCATTCAGCCGAACGCGGCTGCGGCGCACGGCCTCGTACACGGCGGGCGGGTAACGGTCGTGCACGTACAGCAGGTACACAGCATGGGTCATATACTCGTTGAACGTACGCAGCGGGCTCGGGTAGTGCCGCGCATCGCGCCCGGCTGTCCAGTAGGTGCGTTGGGCAAAGGCCTGTTTCACCGCACGCGCGTGCTGGCTGCTGATGGGGTTGACGTAGTGGTGGTCGATTTCGGTAAACACCACCCCCGAGTACAGCGCAGCGGCCAGGGCCGTATCGGGCAGGGCGGCGTAGTCGCGGGGGCTCGAAACGAGCATAAGCGCCGTGCGGCTATCTGCCGGACCGTACGTGCGGGTGGAGTGCGTGCCCCCGATGAGCGGCGACACTACCACGCGGTAGTGCGCGTAACGAGCCGGAAACTGCGCTTCCAGCCACCGCTGCATAGCAGCCAACGGCAACAGCCGCTGGGCCAGCGCCGAATCTTGGCGGTAATACGAGCGCTGCGCCGCGAAAAAAGCACGAAACTGGCTCGCAGCCGCAAAGTTCTCCCATTGCCGCCGCTGGCTGCGCAGCGAATTGAAGGGCAATCGGGCGGGCGGACCTTCGGGAGCGGCGCGCAGGTGTGGCCCCGCAAAATACTGCCCGCACCCGTTGGTACGGCTCGCCACGTACCACCATAAGCCGCGCGGCCCGCCAAGCCGCCGCTCCACCCGTCGCACTATCGGGTGCGCGGCGTAGGGCTGAAAGTGCTGCATCACGGCTTGGTAATACGGCCCGCGCTGCTCCACCAGGTTGGCATCCTGCCGGCCCCGCGGGGTAAGGGCGCACACCACCTTGAACAGTTCCAACGTTTCGGCGTGCTCGATACGAGCGTACCCGTTGGTTGCCGGCCGCGGGGCTTGACCAACGGCGGCCGGAGACCTTGCGAGGCCAGCTACGATTAGCGCAACAGTGAGCAGGCGAATGAGCAGAACAGTCACGCGGTAAAGCTAACGCAAGCGCCGGCACTTTCAACCGGTAGCCAAACAGTGCCCGCAGGTTTGGCCTGGGGGCAGACAACCCTCTTCGCCTGGCTACGCAGCACAACTAATGGCTATCGAAATTTCGCCCACAACAAAGCCCGGCCGCAAGTGAGCATCCGGGCTTTGTTGTGGGCGACACAGCCGGTGGTGGGGTGTCCCGCCACCGGCCAATCACTACAGAATCAGCATCGCGTCGCCGTAGGTGAAGAACTTGTACTTCTCCTTAATGGCGGTTTGGTACGCCTCGATGAGCAGGTCGTAGCCCGCAAAAGCGGCGGCCATCATCATCAGCGTGCTCTCGGGCATGTGGAAGTTCGTGAGCAGCGTGTTGGCGATTTTGAACTCGAAGGGCGGGAAGATGAACTTGTCCGTCCAGCCTTCGGTGGGCTTCAGGCGGGCGTTGGCCGATACCGACGACTCCATGGCGCGCATGGTGGTGGTGCCCACCGCGCACACGCGCTTCTTCTGGTCGAGGGCGCGGTTTACCATCGTGGCCGAATCGGTGGGCACGATGAAGTTTTCCGAGTCCATCTTGTGCTTGGTCAGGTCCTCCACATCAACCGGGCGGAACGTGCCCAAGCCAACGTGCAGGGTTACCGGTACCATTTCCACGCCTTTGATTTCGAGGCGCTTGATAACCTCGCGGGTGAAGTGCAGGCCCGCGGAGGGCGCCGCTACGGCACCGGTGTGCTTGGCGTAAATCGTCTGGTAGCGCTCCTTGTCCGAAGCCTCCGGGTCGCGCGGGATAAACTCCTTGGGCAGCGGGGTTTCGCCTAGGTCGTGCAGGGCCTTGTAGAAGTCCTCCTCAGGGCCGTCGAACAGGAACTTGATGGTGCGGCCGCGCGAGGTGGTGTTGTCGATAACTTCGGCCACCATGATGCCGTCGTCGTCGAAGTACAGCTTGTTGCCGACGCGGATTTTACGAGCCGGGTCCACGAGTACGTCCCACAGGTGCAGCTCTTTGTTGAGCTCGCGCAGCAGGAACACTTCGATTTTGGCGCCGGTTTTTTCTTTATTGCCGTAGAGGCGGGCCGGAAACACTTTCGTGTCGTTCACCACCATTACGTCGCCATCGTCGAAATACTCGATGATGTCTTTGAAAGTACGGTGCTCGATGCGGCCACTATCGCGGTGCACCACCATCAGCCGCGATTCGTCGCGGTTTTTGGCAGGGTGCTGAGCGACCAGGTTATCGGGCAATTCAAACTTGAACTCGGAGAGCTTCATGGCCGGCGTTTAGAACAGGCAAGAAAACGGGGAGAATACGCAAAATTTTCGGATTGCAAAAGTACGCAACGGGCTTGGATATATCGTTACTTTCCTTTCTAAATCTGAAAAGCCTTCACTACGTGAAAGCATGCCGGAAAGATGAGGCCGCCCAACCGGTGGCTGAGCTCCGGTGTTGTACCTTTCCCGGGTAATTGCTGACTACAAGTTCGCCGCCATGAAATCGTTGCGCCTGTTGTTCGAGAGTCTACGCTTTGCCTGGCAGGCGCTTCGTGCCAACCTGCTGCGCACGGTGCTGTCGTTGCTGGGCGTCACGGTGGGCATTTTCGCCATCATCTCGGTATTCACGGTGGTCGATTCGCTCGAGGCCAACATCCGCCAGAGCATGAACTTCGTGGGCGACAAGGTCATCTACGTACAGAAGTGGCCCTGGGCCTTCGGCGGCGACTACCCGTGGTGGAAGTATTTCAACCGGCCCAACCCATCTATTCGCGAGTTTCGGGAGCTGCAGCGCCGCCTCACGGCCGAGAATAACCGCGGCGTGGCCGTGTTTGCGGCGCGCGGCGGCAACACCCTCAAGGCCGGCACCAACAGCGTGGAGGGCATTGCCCTGCAAGGCGTTACCTACGACTACCGCCAGGTATCGAGCGTGCCAATCCAGGAGGGGCGCTATTTTACGCCGCAGGAGATGGATGCCGCCCGCAACGTGGCCGTAGTGGGCTACGACATTGCGCACAACCTGTACCCCAACGGCTCGGCTCTGGGCCGCGAGTTCCGCACCCAGGGGCAGAAGTTTGTGATTGTGGGCGTGATGGAAAAGGAGGGCAAAAAGCTGCTCGATACGCCCAGCAACGATACCAATTGCCTGCTGCCCCTAGGTGCTTTTACCAAAATGTTTGCCCTGAGTACCGGCAGCTTGGGCGGCGCGCAGGCTACCATCGGCATCAAGGGCACCGACACCGACCCCGGCCTGCTGAACCTGGAGGCCGAGGTGCGCGGCGCCATGCGCAACATCCGCGGCCTGAAACCGCGCGAAGAAGACGACTTCGCCCTGAACCGCCCCGAAATGCTCGCCGACGCCATTACCAAACTGTTCGGCGTTATTGGCGTGGCCGGAGCCGTTATCGGTTCGTTTGCTATCCTGGTGGGCGGCTTTGGCATTGCCAACATCATGTTTGTGTCGGTGAAGGAGCGTACCAACATTATCGGGATTCAGAAGTCGCTCGGCGCCAACAACTTCTTTATTCTGTCGCAGTTTCTGTTCGAGGCCGTGTTTCTGTGCCTCGTAGGCGGCGCGGCGGGCCTGTTTCTGGTGTGGCTTGTTACGCTGGTGCCGCAGGATGCCCTGAAGGTGGCCATGTCGCTGAACCGCATTGCGCTGGGCTTGGGCCTATCGGTGCTGATCGGGGTGATTTCGGGCATCGTGCCGGCCGTAATCGCCTCCATGATGGACCCGGTTATTGCCATCCGCTCGAAATAAGTGGGGGCTGCGCGTAAGCGAGGCATTTGGCTTTGCACGTTAATTACATCTGTCATCCTGAGCCCAAGCGAAGGACCTTCTCACGCGTGGCCGACGTGCTTAGGTAGTGTCATGCTGAGCTTGCCGAATCATCTTGTTTGCTGACGCCAGATACTAGCCGCTCCCCTCTCTTTTGGAGAGGGGCTGGGGGTGAGGTCCCGGTAAGGTCCTTCCTGCGTCAGGATGACAATACCATCCAACGACCGCACGCCAGCTGCCTCGACCAGCTCGGCATGACAACGACCTAGGGCTTGCTTAACAATTTAACTATATGGCTAGCGCAATGTTAACAAATTGTTAACTTGGGCGCCGATACTTTTGGTCGCTGCGCCCGTAGGGGCAGAGCGGCTTTCTTTTTGCCCTTTCTTTTCCCACCTTTCCACTTACCCGGTTGGCCGTGCCTGCCGCCGCGCGGTTGCGCAGGTGCCTTAATCAACCCCTTACTTCATCAGCGTGGCTATGACCAAACTGAAAAAAACCAGCAAAACCAAACTCCAGGAGGAAGCCCACAACGCCGGCAGCGGCCGCATCATCACGCAGCCCGACGTTAACGACAACAAGGTTACCACCATCAGCGACATTCGCGAGCAAACCCACGGCGAGCGTACCATTCAGCTCGAGGACGAGCAGAAGATCCGCAAAGCGTTTGTCGACAAGGACTGGAACGAGATTAAGATTGCCGACTCGTGGCAGATCTTTAAGGTGATGGCCGAGTTCGTGGAGGGCTTCGAGAAAATGGCCAAAATCGGTCCGTGCGTATCCATCTTCGGTTCGGCCCGCACCAAGCCCGACAACCCTTACTACCAAATGGCCGAAGAAATTGCGGCCAAGCTGGTGCGCCACGGCTACGGCGTAATCACGGGCGGCGGCCCCGGCATCATGGAAGCCGGTAACAAAGGCGCCCGCGCCGAGGGCGGTAAGTCGGTGGGCCTGAACATCGAGCTGCCCTTCGAGCAGACGCACAACATCTACATCGACCCCGATAAGGTGATCAACTTCGATTACTTCTTCGTGCGTAAGGTGATGTTCGTGAAGTACTCGCAGGGCTTCATCGGCATGCCCGGCGGCTTCGGCACCCTCGACGAACTGTTTGAGGCCATTACCCTGATTCAGACGCGCAAAATCGGCCGATTCCCCATCGTGCTGGTAGGTTCGGCGTACTGGAACGGCCTGTTCAAGTGGATCGAGGAAGTGATGTTGCACGAGGAGCACAACATCTCGCCCGAGGACATGAGCCTGGTGCAGATCGTGGACGACCCTTCGGATGCCGTGCGCATCATCGACGAGTTCTACAGCAAGTACCTGCTCTCGCCGAACTTCTAAGCCCCGGCGGCGCAACTACTGCAATTTTGTGGCGGCTCTGGTACTCACCAGGGCCGCTTTTGTTTGCCGCGGCGGCGGCCCTAGGTGCCTTGGTTACGTATGGCCCGGGGGCACCTAGGGCCGGCGTGCGTAGCTTGGCCCAAACAAATACCCCCGCGCTGTTCTTTTCTGCCCGTGACGACGATGACTCCGCCCGATTTCGACTACCTGCTTGCCGGCGGCGGCGCGGCCGGGCTGAGCCTGGCGTACCACCTCAGCCAGGAGCCGCGCCTGCGCCACAAGCGTGTGCTGCTGCTGGAGCCAGAAGAGAAAAACCAGAACGACCGCACCTGGTCGTTCTGGGCGGACCGGCCTACGCCCTACGATGCTGTGCTGGCCGGCCAGTGGCGGCAGCTGGCCTTCCGGAGCCCCGAGCTCGATGCGGTGCTGCCCTTGCAACGGCACCGCTACTGCACCCTGCGCGGCCTCGATTTTTACCGCTTCGTGCAGCAAGCCCTGGATGCCCGCCCCGAGCAGTTTACCGTGGTGCAGGCCCGCGTAGAGCAGCTCGAAAACACGCCCACGGGCGTGGCGGCGCACACCTCGGCAGGCACTTTTACGGCGCGCTATGCTTTTGATAGCCGCCCGCCCAAGCCGGAGCCGCGCCCCAATAAGCGCTACCTCTGGCAGCATTTTGTGGGCTGGGAAGTTGAAGCGGATTACGACGCCTTTGATGCCCGCACGCCGGTGTTCATGGATTTTCGGGTGCCGCAACACCACGAGTGCCGCTTCGTGTACGTGCTGCCGTTTTCACCTAGGCGGGCGTTGGTAGAGTACACCCTGTTTTCGGGCCAGCTGCTGCCGCAGGCCGAGTACGAGCAAGCACTGCGCGATTACCTGGCCACGGCCCTGGGTGGCCGCCCGTACCGCATTGCCGAAACCGAGGCCGGCGCCATCCCGATGACCGACCACGTTTTTGCGCCGCGCACGGGCACCAATATTGTGCACCTGGGCACCCGGGGCGGGCGCGTAAAAGCCAGCACCGGCTACGCCTTTCTGCGCATGCAGCAGCACGCCGAACGGCTTACTGCGGCCCTGGCCAGTACCGGGGCACTGCCCGCCAACCTTACCGGCGACGCGTGGCAGTTTCGCCTGTTCGACACTTTGCTGCTCGACATTATGCAGCGCGAGGGCGAGCGAACCGGCCAGATTTTCAGCGAGCTATTTCGGAACAACCCGGTGGAGCGCATCCTCGATTTCCTGGACGAACGCACCACGTGGGCCGAGAATTTCCAGGTGATGAATTCCGTAACGCCGTGGCCCTTTATGCAGTCGATTGCCAACGTGCTGCGCGGCAAGCCGGGCCAACGCCGGTAGCTGCGTGTAGCGCGGACTTTGCAGTCCGCGCTACACGCAGCTACCGTTTGGTGGGCAGGCTGGCTTCGTTTTCGAGCCACTCGCGGGCGGCGCGTACGGTAGCCTCGTTCAGGGGCTGCAGCTGCGGCTCGGGGGCCGAAAGGTTGAGCAGGTAGCCCGGGAGGTCGGGCAGCTGGTCGAGGTCGTGGGTGATGCAGAGGATGGTTTTGCGCCGCTCCTGCACCCACTGTTGCAGCAGGGCAAACACCCGGCGGCGGTAGTACACGTCGAGTTGCTGGGTAGGCTCATCGAGCAGCCACAGGCGGGCATCCTGCAGCAGCAGCTGCGCCAGCCATACCAGTTGTTGCTCGCCACCCGAAAGCAGCGTAAAATTTTGCTGCCCTAGGTGCGCGGCCCCCACTTGCTGCAGGGCCTCATCGGCCAGGGCGTAATCGTGGGCGGTGTAGCCGGCCAGCAAGCCGCGGTGCTGCCGAAAGCGGCCCATTACCACTAGCTCGCGCACCTCAATGGGGAAGCTGATGGCGTTGCGCTGCGGCAAGTGGGCCAGCACGCCCTGGGCCGCCGGCTGCCGGATGTGCTGCAAGTCGCGGCCGTGCAGCTGCACTTGCCCGGTGTAGGGCAACTGCCCCGTCAGTACCCGAAACAAGGTGGTTTTGCCGGCGCCGTTGTGGCCTACAATAGCCACGAACGCGCCCTCGGGTACCGACAAAAAAAGGTTGCGGAGCAGAACGCGCTGTTCGTACCCCGCAACCAGATTCTCCGCGCGCAATGCGGGAGGAGCGTCGTCGGTCGTCAGTTGCGAGTTGTCAGTCAGCAGACTCATCAGGTAGGCGGCTTCAGGGCCGCAAAGGCCCCGACAACTGACAACTAAAAACTGATAACTGGCTTAATACTCGTCTTCGTTGAACATGAAGTCTTCCTTGGTCGGGTAATCCGGCCACACTTCTTCGATGCTCTCGTAAGGTTGGCCGTCGTCTTCGAGGGCCTGCAGGTTTTCCACTACCTCCATCGGAGCGCCCGAACGGATCGAGTAATCGATGAGCTCGTCCTTGGTGGCGGGCCAGGGAGCATCTTCCAGATACGAGGCGAGTTCCAGGGTCCAGTACATAGTAAGGTTGTGCGTAAAATGGGTTGGGTAAAGTAGCGGTACGCCGCTAGCAAAAATCCGGCCGTCGATATATAGTGCGCCAAGGCGTCAGGTCGACAGGCGATTGGACAACGTAAAACGCGTGGAAATGTTAGATTATTCGGCGTAACGCTCGCGAAGCAGGTCGATCAGCTCGTTTTTGGTGCGGATTTTCCGCTCGAACGCCCTGATTTTGCTTTGCAGCATCGTCCGGAAAGCCTCGTTGCCCGGGGAGTCGTTCAGCTTGCCCAGGTTTTCCTGCAGCACATCCTGCTCCTGCCGGTCGTACTTGATGAACTCGCGCAGAGCCGTAACGCGCTGCGAAAGCTGCTCCTGCGAGCTGGGCTTGGGGCCTTCCTGGGGTTGGCGCTTGCGGATGTAGTGCTCCAACGAGCTGAGCTCGAACACCTTGTCGCAGGCGGCTAGAAATTGCTCCCACACTTGGTCCGACTCGGGGCCGCGCACGGGGCCCACCTTTTTCCAGGCGGCTTGCAGCTCTTTGGCGCGGGCCACGGCCTCGTGCATGGGCTGGCTGAGCAGGGCTTCGGCCTCGGCCACCAGGGCGCGCTTGCGGCCCAGGTTGTCGTCCATGTACTGGTCTTTGGCCTCGGAGCGCTTCGAGCTGATGTGCTCTTTGAGGCGGTCGAAGAAGCGGTTATGGGCAGCGCGGAAGCGCGTCCAGAGGTCGTTGGCGGTTTTGCGGGGCAGCGAGCCGCCTACGTCTTTCCACTCCTGCTGCAGCTGCTTCAGCTGGGCGGTAGTGCCTTCCCAATCCTCGGAATTTTGGAGGGCTTCGGATTTGTGAATAAGCGACTTGTACTTCTCGAACGCCCGGTTGGTCATGGCCTTTTTATCGGCCTGGAACGCTTTTTTGCGCACGTAGAAGTCTTCGATGGCGGCTTGGAAGCGCGTTTCCATCTCGTCGGTAAGCTCCTTGCTCACCGGGCCGGTTTTGATCCAGGCCTGGCGCAGCTCCTTCAGCTTTTCGCCGCCGGCCTGCCAGTCGATGGTGTCGTGCAACGACTCGGCCTCCTCGATGAGCTTCACCTTGGTGGCCAGGTTTTTCTCGCGGTTGCGGGCTACCAGCGTGCGAATGTGCTCCTCGGCCTCGGTAAGGCGGCGGTGCAGCTCGGTGAAGTCGCCCAGGGCATCGTACGAAGCAATTTGCTCCTTAAGGTGCAAGGCTTTCATCAGGAAAGAGCCCTTGTTTTCCGATTCCTCGATGCGGCTGAGCAGGTCATCTACCTTGCCGCGGAAGCTCTCGAAACGTTGGGCGAAGTACAGCAGGGCTGCGTCTTCGGTGTCTTTTACCTGGCCCACCTGCCGGGCGGGCAGGTCCATGAACGGGCGAAGCCATACCTGGTCGCCTTCGATGTAGCCAAATTGGCGAGCCTGATTGAGCAGCTGCTCTTGCTGTTCCATAAGGATAAACGTCCTAAACAGGAGCGGAGTGGTGGGTGGCGGGAAGCGATAAACGCACAAGTTTACGGGATTCGTAGCTACTTGGCGGTACGGTAAAGGATGAGGTACGTTGGGCGGAGTAAAGTGAACGGCGTTGCCAAACCCGGCGCCTGATGCGAAGACGGCGTACGCAGCCGGAAGTTGCACCCAAGAATGCTTACAATGCAAGCCTTATGCGGTGTGTTTCTGTGGCGGGCGCGGCTTAGCTTTGCAAACGGCCCCGCTGCCGAAAGCGGCGGCCACCTGCCCGACACTGCGGTGCTTGATCAAGGCTAACGCCCGGGGGCAGGAGCGGTTCGGCCACGAGGCCCCGCCCTAGGTCGGCAACCCCCGTTGCTGCGCGAGCAGCAACATTCCTAGCTGCTAAAACAGAAGGAGCTTTTTCTTTCACATCGAATTCATCATCAGCTTACTGCATGAGCGACCAGCCCACCATTATTTTCTCGATGGCTGGCGTGAACAAAGTGTTCCCGCCCCAGAAACAGGTTCTCAAAAACATTTACCTCTCGTTTTTCTACGGCGCCAAAATTGGCGTGCTCGGCCTCAACGGTTCGGGTAAGTCGTCGCTGCTGAAAATCATTGCCGGTGTTGATAAGCAATACCAGGGCGAAGTAGTGTGGTCGCCGGGCTACTCGGTGGGCTACCTCGAGCAAGAGCCGCAGCTCGACGCTACCAAAACCGTGCGCGAGGTAATCGAGGAGGGCGTAGCCGAAACCGTTGCGCTGCTCAAGGAATTTGAGGAAATCAACGAAGCTTTCGGCGGCGAAGACCCCGACTTCGACAAGCTACTTGACCGCCAGGGCAAGGTGCAGGAGCGCCTCGACCAGCTCGACGCTTGGAACCTCGACAACAAGCTGGAGCGCGCCATGGACGCCCTGCGCACCCCGCCCGAAGACGCCATCATCGGCAACCTCTCGGGCGGTGAGAAGCGCCGCGTAGCCCTGTGCCGCCTGCTGTTGCAAGAGCCCGACGTGCTGCTGCTCGACGAACCGACCAACCACCTCGATGCCGAATCGGTGTTGTGGCTGGAGCAGCACCTGCAGCAGTACAAAGGCACCGTAATAGCCGTAACCCACGACCGTTACTTCCTCGACAACGTGGCCGGCTGGATTCTGGAACTCGACCGCGGCGAGGGTATTCCGTGGAAAGGCAACTACTCTTCGTGGCTCGAGCAGAAGGCTTCGCGCCTGGCCCAGGAGGAGAAAACCGAGAGCAAGCGCCAGAAAACCCTGCAGCGCGAGCTGGAGTGGGTGCGCATGGCCCCCAAGGCTCGCCAAGCCAAGAGCAAGGCCCGCCTCGCCAGCTACGACAAAATGGCCTCCGAGGACGCTCGCGAGAAGGAGCAAAAACTAGAGCTGTTCATCCCCGACGGCCCGCGCCTTGGTGCGCAGGTTATCGAGGCGCACAACATCAGCAAAGCCTTCGGCGACAAGCTGCTGTTCGAGAACCTGTCGTTCTCGCTGCCGCAGGGCGGCATCGTGGGCATCATCGGCCCGAACGGCGCCGGCAAAACCACGCTGTTCCGCCTGATTACGGACCAGGTGAAGCCCGACGCTGGTACGTTTGAAGTAGGCCCCACCGTGAAAGTGGCCTACGTAGACCAGCAGCACGAAAGCCTCGACGCCAACAAGTCGGTGTTCGAGACGATTTCGGGCGGCACCGAAACCATGCTGCTGGCCGGCCGCCAGGTGAACTCGCGCGCTTACGTGAGCAATTTCAACTTCCGCGGCGGCGACCAGGAGAAGAAAGTAGGCAACCTCTCGGGTGGCGAGCGTAACCGCGTGCACTTGGCTACCACGCTCAAGCAAGGCGCCAACCTCATTCTGCTCGACGAACCGACCAACGACCTCGACGTGAATGCCATTCGTGCCCTGGAAGACGCGCTGGAGAACTTCGCCGGTTGCGCCGTTATCATCAGCCACGACCGTTGGTTCCTCGACCGTCTGGCCACGCACATCCTAGCCTTCGAGGGCAACTCGGAAGTGGTGTGGTTCGAAGGCAACTTCTCCGACTACGAAGAGGCCAAGAAGAAGCGCCTAGGTGACGTGGAGCCCAAGCGCGTGCGCTACCGCAGCTTGAATTAGTCTCCGGTTTTATTGGGCCGAAGCGCCTCGCTGGATGTGTTCAGCGGGGCGCTTTGATTTACAGCGTGCTAAAACTCTTCTGCCGCGTAGCGTGCCAAATTCATTAGCGACGCTTGTACTTTTAACTTCCCAATCCATCCGATTACTGATGCAGAATTTGCAACAAGACTTAATCGAACTGCTGCGCCAGCAGCGCCCGGACTTTTTCGCCAACGACCAGCTCATTACCGACCGGGTGGCCGAAGCCGCTTACCGCTACGATGCCGGCCTGCTGGCCCTGCTGCTGAACCACGCGGGCCTGCGCGGGCAGTTCTTTCAGCCCGTGGGCGAGGCGCAGGTGTTCAAGCTCCAGGAGTTTGAAACCTTTCTGCACAACCGCACCTTGCTGCCCCAGTCCTACACAGCCTACCGCGACCGGATAGGCCTGCGCGTGGCCCGGGGCCGCTACCTGCGCGAATCCAACGACGTGGTGCTGGCCTGGCCCTACAAGGACTGCGTGCTGGAAGGCGGCCAGGACAAGGACGACCAAAAGCGCGACGAGGTGTTCTACAACGAAACCCTCGCCCCCGACGAAATAACCCGCCTGCTGGCCCCCAAGGCCCTCACCGGCTTCACCCGCTACGACGCCGACGGCGCGCACCCGCTCACGGCCGATGCCACCATTGACCTGAGCCAGGAAAACCTGCTCATCAAAGGCAACAACCTGCTGGCCCTGCACAGCCTGCTGCCGCGGTTCCGCGGGCAGGTCAAGCTGATTTATATTGACCCGCCTTATAATACTGGCACCGACAGCTTCAAGTATAACGACAAGTTTAACCACTCGTCGTGGCTGACGTTTTTAAAAAACCGATTGCTGGCCGCCAAACAACTGCTCAGGAAAGACGGGGTGATTTTTATTCAGCTCGACGACAACGAAGTGGCCTATGCAAAGGTGTTGTGTGATGAAGTGTTCGAGCGAGATAATTATGCAAATCATATTATAATCGAAACTAATAGTGCTTTCGGCTTTAAAGGAGCATCCGATTCTTTGTTTAAGCAGGCAGGACATATTTTATTCTATTGCAGAAATAAAAAATACTTTAAATTAAAGAAAATGCTTGTTGAGAAAGAATATGACAAAGCGTATAAGTTTATTTTTGCAGATATCACCTTGCCGGAATCTGAATGGACCTGGATGGGATTAGGAGAGGCGCTGGCTCTCGAAAAAGGCTATTCATCGGTGCGTGAGGCCAAAAAGGCTATTGGTGAAGAAAGTTTTAATTCGGAGCTGCATGACTATGCTATTGACAACGCCGAACGGGTTTTTCGTACGGCTTCCGTGACAGGCGGCGCCCTGAAAAAAAGACGTGAAACGATAGAGTTATCCAAATCTGATAATTCCAGAATTGTGCGGCATCCCAACGATGATATGGACTACCGTTTTATTGGGGGTGAGCGAGTCTTATTTTATAAGGAGCGCATAGTTGAAATTGATGGCGAGAAGGTACCTGGGACGTTACTCACGGACATTTGGCTGGATATTTCGATAGAAGGAATTTCGAGTGAAGGCGGTGTCAAGTTTGAGCGCGGCAAGAAACCGGAGCAGCTGATACGGCGAATTATAGAACTCGGCTCCCAAGAAAGCGACTTGGTATTGGATTTTTTTGCCGGTTCCGGCACCACGGCGGCCGTGGCCCACAAGATGGGCCGCCGCTACATTGCCATCGAGCAGATGGACTACGTCAACACCGTGACCGTGCCGCGCCTGCAAAAGGTTATTGCCGGCGAGCAGGGTGGCATCTCAAAAGCGCAAAATTGGACGGGAGGGGGGATTTCTTGTACTGTGAGTTGCGGGAAGACAACGCGGGCTACATCGCCCGGGTGGAAGCCGCACCCGACACGGCTACGCTGCTGGCGCTCCACGCCGACATGGCCCGCCACGAGTTCCTGCGCATTGAGGTAGACGGCTGGGACGCGGACGAGTTTGCGGCCTTGCCGCTGCCCGAGCAGAAGCGCGTGCTGCTGGACTGCCTCGACAAGAACCGCCTCTACGTGAACCTCTCGGAAATGGAAGACGCCGACTACGGCCTCTCCGCCACCGATATTGCCCTCAACCGCACCTTCTACGGCCTGTCGGCCGATGCCGAATAGCGCCATGCCCGTCGCCCTTACGTTTCTGGCCGACAAGCTGGCCGATGATTTTGCCGAAGGCGCTTTCGACAACGAAGTGCCCGACAGCCTTATCCGTAACCTGAACCCCGCGCTACCGCTACGGCCCTACCAGGCCCACGCGCTGGCCGTGTTCCGCTACTACTGGGAAGAAATCCGGGCCCGGCGCAAGGTGCTGCGCGACAAGCCCGCCCACCTCCTGTTCAATATGGCTACCGGCAGCGGCAAAACCCTGCTCATGGCGGCCAATATGCTGGCCCTCTACGCCGAAGGCTACCGCCGTTTCGTGTTCGTGGTGGACAGCAAGAACATCGTAGAGAAAACCCGCGCCAACTTCACCGAGCCCGGCAGCCCCAAGTACCTCTTTGCTCCGCAAGTAGTGGTAGCCGGGCGTGCCGTGCCGGTGGTGGCCGTTGAGTCGTTCGAAGGCACTCACCCCGACGACCTGAGCATTCTGTTCACCACCATCCAGAAGCTGCAAGGCGACTTGCGCACGCCCCGTGAGGAGGGCCTCAGCTACGAGGACCTAGCCCGCGAGAAGCTGGTGCTGCTGGCCGACGAGGCCCACCACTTCAACAAAGCCACCCGGAGCCGGCAAGACGCGGAGCAGGAAGAATCCACCTGGGAAAGCACTATCGGGCGCCTGCTGCGGCAGCGCCCTGATAACGCGCTGTTGGAATACACCGCTACGGTAGATTTCAGCGACCGGGCACTGGCCGAAAAGTACGCCGATAAGCTGCTGGTGCGCTACTCGCTCAAGGAGTTCCGGCAGGATGGCTACTCCAAGGAAATCCGGCTGCTGAAATCGGGGGAGCCGCGCTGGGCGCGGGTGGCCCAGGCGCTGCTGCTGAGCCAGTGGCGCCTAAAGGTGTACAACGCCGCCAACCCCGGGCTGCACTCGCCCTACGCGCCCTTTAAGCCGGTGGTGCTGTTCAAGTCGCCTTCTATTGCGGAAAGCAAGGCGTTTTTTCAGGCGTTCGGAGAATGGCTGGATGAGTTGAACGGCGAGCAGCTTACAGCATTAACTACCAATGCCGGACCCACGCTCAGCAAGGCGCTGGCCTGGTTTCAGGCCCACGGCCTGCCCCTGGCCCGCCTGGCCGACGAGCTGCGCGAAGCATTCCGGACCGACCGCTGCATCATCGTGAACAGCCAGGACGACAGCGAGGCCAAGCAGCTGGAGCTGAACCGGCTGGAGGAAGGCCCGATACGGGCCGTGTTTACGGTGCAGATGCTCACCGAAGGCTGGGACGTGCTCAACCTCTACGACATCGTGCGCTTGGATGAAAGCAACGGTGTGAGTGGCTCCGCCCGCAACCCCAAGCCCACCAAAGCCACCACCCAGGAAGCCCAGCTGCTGGGCCGGGGTGCCCGCTACTTTCCCTGGCAGCGCCCCGCCGACGCCGAGCCGAACCGCCGCAAGCTGGATAAGGACTTGGGCAACCCGCTCCGCTGCCTGGAGGAGCTGTACTACCACTCCATCAACGACAGCACCTACGTAGCGGCCCTGACCAAGGAACTCGTAGAGGCCGGCATCTACGACCCCAGCCGCGACGACGGCACCCCGCGCACCGTGCGCGTAAAGCCCGCCTTTAAGCAGCTGCCCATCTGGGAAACCGGCCTGCTCTACACCAACGAGCGGGTGCGCACCGGCAGCCAGCGGCGCGTCACGCTGCAAAGCTCCCTGGCGGGTACCAGCCTGGGCATCCGCTACGTGCTGCCTCCGGACGGTACCGCCGAAGCCACCGTATTCGACCCGGCCGAAGCCGTGGCCGCGGCGGCTACCACCCCGGCGGCCGACCAGCTGGAATACCAGGTGCCGCTAGCCGAGCTGGGCATACCGGTGCTGCGCAAGGCCCTGGAACGCTACTCCTTCTTCGAATTCAGCCGCCTGCGCCAGCTACTGCCCCAGCTCACATCGGTGCGTGAGCTGCTCACCTCGCTGGACTACCTGGGGGCATCCACGTTTACCCTGGTAGCTACTGCGGCTCAGCGCCAGGGCTTGCGGCCTCACCAGAAGCTGGCCGCTGCCCAATACGTTTTTCAGGAGCTACAAACCCTATTGGGCCAGAAGCTGAGCACCTACGTGGGCAGTACGGCCTTCGTGGGCAAGCCGCTGAAAAGCTACCTGGCCAACGACCGGGTAACGGTGGCACAGGATGGCGGCAACCCGGAAACGGCGCTGGCCATGAGCACCCACCCGGATGCTGCCCTGCGCCTCGATGTGGCCAATGCCGACTGGCTTATCTACGATGAGTTCTACGGCACCTCCGAGGAAAAGCACTTTATCAAGTACCTGGCTGCTGCGCTGCCCGAGTTGCGGCAGCGTTTCCAGGACATCTACCTGTTGCGCAATGACAAGCTGTTTCAGCTCTACAACTTCGATGACGGCCGCCCGTTTGAGCCGGATTTTGTGCTGTTTCTCACCGAAGTAGCCACCGGGCAGGCCCTGAGCTGGCAGGTGTTTGTGGAGCCGAAAGGGGAGCACCTGCGGCTCAATGATGCCTGGAAGGAGACCTTTCTGCTAAGCATCGAAGCCCGCGCGACCAATGGGAATTTGCAGTTGTTGTTCGAGAATAACGAGGTACGTCTGCACGGGCTGCCCTTCTACACGCACAGCCGGGAAGCAGCATTTGAAGCTTCATTTAAAACACTTTTAGTCGACAGCGTTTAGCTTCACGGTCGGCGCCCGAATGGAAACAAAAGCGGTCAGAACTTTCTGACCGCTTTTGTTTCCATAAAAGCTGTGCTTATTGTACCAAAGTGGACTGTTCCTACCTCCACCGCTTCACGCACCTGCGCGTGGCGCGCAGCCGCCAGCACGGCGAGGCCCCGTACAAGCCCGCCCTGCTGCTGGCCGTGCTCGACGGCATCGAAGACGGCAGCATCCAGGACAACCGCGTCTACATCACTCCGGAGCTGTTAGCTGCTTTTCGCAGTATCTGCCGCGACCTGAGCACCTCCGCCCTGTTTCGGGCCAACGATTTTTCCTTGCCTTTCTACCACCTCTCGGGCGACGGGTTCTGGCACCTGCGCACCCTGCCGGGGCTGGAAGTGCTGCTGACGGCTTCGCGCTCGGTGAAGAGCTTCCGCAACCTGCGCGACACCGTGGAGTATGCCTACCTGGATGCGGAGCTGTGGGCGCTGCTGCAGCAGCCCGCCGCGCGCGAAGAGCTACGGCAAGCCCTGCTGCTGCGCTATTTTCCGCAAACGCGCTTCCGCTATCAGCCTTGTGTGGGAACTGCTGCGGTGCAGGCCATCCGGAAGCAGATGCTGGAAGAGCCAGCGGCCCAGTACCGCACCCGCGTAGCTGCCACCGACGAGCTGGATGCGGCCGTACGCAGCGGTCTTTTTAAGCGTGTGGTGCTCGATGCCTACGATTATACCTGCGCCATCAGCGGGCTGAAGCTGATTACCACGCAGGGTGCTGCGCCCAACCCGCTGCTCGATGCGTGCCACATTGTGCCCTGGGCCCTCAGCCACGATGATACCCTGCCCAACGGCTTGGCGCTAACGCCTACCCTCCACCGCGCCTTCGACCGAAAACTGCTGTGGGTAGACGACGATTACCGCGTACGCCTGACTCGCGGTTTTGACGAGCTGGCCGGCGAGGCGCACGGCATCCGGCAATTCGAGGGGCGCGCATTGCGCTTGCCTGCGCAACAAGAATGGTGGCCGAGCCTGGTGAACCTGCGGCAGCAGCGGGGCGGCTGCCGGCATGCCGCTGCCGGCACACCCAGCAACACCTAGGGCGTTGGCTCGGGGCGGATGGCCAAAACTTAACTGCGGCAAACCGCGTAGCGGCCGTAGCGGGCTTATCTTGGCGCTGCTTTGTCGTTTTTCGCTATGCGTACCCTGCCTTCGCCTCCGTATCTGCAGCTTGTTTACCGGCCCGAGCTGGGCGTACTTGTGGGGCGCTGGCTGCAGCCGCTTACCTCCGAGGAGCTGCAAGCCGGGTACCACGCAATGCTGGAGGCCGCTGCCGAGCTGCAGTGCCGCTTTTGGCTGGTTGATGGCCGCCGCCGCACGCATGCACATTCCAACGACTCGCGCTGGATGATGGAGGTGTTTTTTCCGCAGCTGGCCCCGCGGCTGGGCGGCCAAACGTACCTAGGCTACTTGTTTACGCCCACCCATTTGCAAGACCTGGAAACCGACGCCGATCTGCCCACACTCAACTACTTCGATGGCCGGCCCTACCAGGTACGCCGGTTTATTGAGGAGCAGGGAGCCATGCAATGGCTGGCGCATTGCCGGGCCCGGCAAATGGCTGGGGCCGCGTTGCTGCACACTTAGCCCTAGGTGCCGCACCACAACCCGGCCCAATGAGGCAAGGCCATTGGCCGCATTACCCGCGTAAACAAACCGCGGCGCACCCACCGGTAGACCGGTAAGCGCGCCGCAGTGGCAATAGGCAGGATGGGGTTATTGGCGGTAAGCCTGGCCCGAGCGCACGATTTGGCCGGCGCGTTTGCCGCTGCGCTTCACCTTGGTGCCTTCGGCTAGCTCAAGGCCCACTACGGGACCCTCGCAGGTATGCAGCTCGTAGTAGCGGCCGATGTAGCCGGCGGCCTCAATGCGCAGCTGCTGGCCGCGGTACACGGGTTCGGCTATCTGGTAGCGGCCTTCGCCATCGGTGATGTAGGGGCGTTTGCTGCCGGCCAGCATTACGGTGGCGCCGATTAGCGGCTGGCCGTAGGAGTTGAGTACCTGCCCCTGCACCTTGCCGCAATCGAGGCGGTTGCTGGCAGCCGATGCCGTGGGAGCTTCCTTGGCAGCAATGATTTCGGCCGAAGCCTGTGGGCCTGCCGGAGCATGTTGGGCAGTGGCGGCGAGGGGCAGCGTCAGCAGGGCAGCAACACAGGCAAAAGGTAGTAGTCGGCTCATCGGTGATGCGGGTTAAGTAAGCATACGGATGCGCTTACAACGCGACACAGCGAAAATGGTTGAGCTTACCCTACGGCCGGCCTACTCGTTTTGGGCGCGGCGCACTACGGCTGGGGCCGTAGCCACGCGTTGCCGGCTGCCTAGGTGGCCCGGCATTGCCCCTAATGCACCTTACCGGTTTTGGTGGTTTTCTTGATGCGCCCATCGGCGCGCAGGCGCGTGCCGGGCAGCAGCTCCAACGATACATCCAGCGGGTTGCAGTTGGTAAGCGGCAGCTCCACACTGGTGTAGCCGGCGGCGCTTACCTGCAGCAGTGCGCCGCGCGGAATCCCCGTTCGCGAAGCCAGAATAAACCGACCCTCCGAGTTGGTGCTGAAGGCGTTGGTGGTGCCCACAAACATTACGGTGGCACCGGTAAGGGGCTCGTCGTAGAGGTTGGTAACGCGGCCGAGCAGGGTGTCGCAAGGCAGCACCGGCGGGGCGGCGGGGGTGGCGGTGGTTTGGGCCTGGCCGAAAAGCGGAGCAAGCAACAGCCCGATGCAGAGCAGCAGCGTAGCACGTTGATCCATGGCAGTGTCGTCGGGGGGGGGAAGAAAAAGAAAGAGAGGACGAGCCACGCGGCACAAAAGCCGCGTGTGCGCTGGATGCAAATAGGTGGCCAACGGGGCGCTAACCCGCGTTGGGTAAGAAAAAGAGAAGCGCAAAAGGCACCACGCGCGCCGCAGTAGCCTAGGAATTAAAGCAATAGTAAGGCTTATTGGCTTAATGTCGAGCTTTTGCCGGCGCGGGTTACCTAAAGTAGCTATTTAATTGGTGCTGCCGATGCGGCGTAACCTATAAGCGGCGGCCGCGTTGCTAGAGCAAAAACCAGACCGCCCGTGCCGCGCCCTAGGTGCTTGCCGGTAAGCCTGCGCTCGGGCAGCCCCCGTTGTTACTGCAACCCACCTCGCATTATGAAAACCCGTTTTGTTGCCGGCTACGGCGCCGCGCTGCTCTTGTTATCCAATGCCTGCTCCACCAACCCCGTCAGCGGCAAACGCGAGGTAAGCCTGATGTCGGAAGGGCAGGAGGTGGCCATGGGCAAGCAGGCCGATCCGCAGATTGTGGCGCAATACGGCCTGTACGAAAACCCCGAGCTGCAGCGCTTTGTGCAGGAGCGGGGCAAGCAAATGGCGGCCGTGTCGCATCGGCCCAACCTGGCGTACGAGTTTAAGGTGGTCGATTCGCCGGTGCTCAACGCCTTTGCCATACCCGGCGGCTACGTGTACCTCACGCGTGGTATTCTGGCGCACTTCAACAACGAGGCGCAGTTTGCCGGCGTGCTCGGCCACGAAATCGGCCACGTAACGGCCCGGCACTCGGCCCAGCAGCAAACCAAGGCCACGCTGGCGCAGGTAGGCTTGCTGGGTGCCATGATTGCCTCGCCGCGCTTTGGCCAGTACGCCGAGCAGGCGCAGCAGGGGTTGGGGCTGTTGTTTCTGAAGTTTGGCCGCGACGACGAGCGCGAGGCCGACCAGCTGGGCGTGGAGTACTCCACCAAAATCGGCTACGACGCCCACCAGATGGCCGATTTTTTCCAGACCCTGCAGCGCGAGCAGGAGAAAAGCGGGGGCGAAGCCCTGCCCGATTTCCTCTCGACGCACCCCAACCCCGGCGACCGTTTCGTGACGGTAAACCAGCTGGCTACCGAGTGGCAGCAGAAGGCCGGCCTCACCAATGCCAAAGTCAACCGCGACTCCTACCTGCGCATGCTCGAGGGCATGGTGTACGGCGAAGACCCCAAGCAAGGCTTCGTGGAGAACAGCGTGTTTTACCACCCCGAGCTGCGTTTTCAGTTTCCGGTGCCCGCCGGCTGGCAGCACCAAAACACCCCGCAGCAGGTGCAAATGGCGCCCAAAGACGGCAAAGCCCTGCTGATTTTTACGCTGGCCCCCGGCCAAACCCTGGAGGCCGCCGCGCAGCAGCTGGTGCAGCAGTACCAGCTGCAGGTAGCCGAATCGAAGAACACCACCGTAAACGGCCTGCCCGCGCTGGCCATCGTGGCCGACCAGGTAGCCCAGCAGCAACAAGGCCAGGCCGCACCGCAGCAGCAGGCACAGGTATCGGCTCGCACGCTGCTCTACCTTATTCGCTACACCGATAAAAACTACCTGATGCTGGGCGCCAGCAGCCCGCAGGATTTCAACGCCTACTTCCCGCTGTTCAGCAGCACCGCCCAGGGCTTCCGGCAGCTCTCCGACCCCGACAAAATCAACCGCCAGCCCCAGCGCGTGCGCATCAAAACCCTGAAGCTGCGCAGCACCCTGCAGCAAGCCCTGCGCACCCTGCAAGTACCCGAAAAGCGCCACGAAGAAATGGCCATCCTCAACGGCATGCCCCTCAACGAGCAGCTCAACGCCGGCTCGCTGATTAAGGTAGTTGAGTAAAGGCTGTTAGTTTTCAGCTCTTAGCTGTTGGCTGTCAGCTGTTAGCTCGTGCCCTAGGTGCTTGGGGCTGAGAGCAGGCCTAACAGCTATCAGCTATCAGCTGACAGCTTATAACTAACAGCTAATAGCTGACCGCTAACAGCTGATAACACTGTTGGGCTATTTCCAGCTCTTCGTTGGTGGGCACTACCAGCACTTTCACCGCCGCACCAGCCTCGTTGATTTCGCGCAGCTGGCCGGTGCGCAGCTGGTTCTGCTGCTCGTCAATCCGCACACCCAGGAACTCCAGCCCCTGGCAGGCCAGGCGGCGCGTAAGCGGGTCGTTTTCGCCCACGCCGGCCGTGAAAACCAGCGCATCGAGCCCGCCCAGCACGGCGGCGTAGGCCCCGATGTATTTCTTGATGCGGTAGGCGTAGAGCTCGTAGGCGAGGCGGGCGCGCTCGTCGCCGTCGTCGAGGGCGCGGCCGATGTCGCGCATGTCGCTCAGGCCCGTGAGGCCCAGCATGCCGCTTTGTTTGTTGAGCAGGTTGCTCACCTCGGCGGGCGAGTACCCTAGGTGCTCGATGAGGTGAAAGACAATGGAGGGGTCCAGGTCGCCGGAGCGGGTGCCCATCACCAGGCCCGCCAACGGGCCAAAGCCCATGGTGGTATCGAGCGAGCGGCCCCCGCGCACGGCGGCCATGCTGCAGCCGTTGCCCAGGTGAATGGTAATCAGCCGGGCATCGGGGTTGCCTAGGTGGGCAGCGGCTTGCGCGGCCACGTACTTGTGGCTGGTGCCATGAAAGCCGTACACCCGAATGCCGTGCTCGTGGTACAGCGCCTCGGGCAGCGCGTAGCGAAACGCCGGCTCGGGCAGCGTCTGGTGAAACGCGGTATCGAACACGGCCACCTGCCGGGCCTGCGGAAAGATTTGCTCGGCCACCTCAATGCCCAGGTAGTTGGCGGGGTTGTGCAGCGGTGCCAGCGAAAACAGCCGCTTGATTTCGGCCTTCACCTCCGGGGTAATCACGGTGGTGGCGGCAAACGCCTCGCCGCCGTGCACCACGCGGTGCCCCACGGCCTCAATTTCGTTCGGGTCGCGAATTACACCTAGGGCCGCATCGGTAAGCAGTTGCAGCACGGCCTGCAGGCCGGCGCGGTGGTCGGGCAGGCTTTCGGGGCTTTGCCGGATAACCTGCTCCTCGCCGCCGCTGTACACCTTGTGCGTAATGCGCGGCTCGGCCAAGCCAATGCGCTCTACCAACCCGCTGCACAAGGGCTGCTCGGCCGGCAAGCGAAACAGTTGGTACTTAATGGACGAGCTGCCGGAGTTGACGACGAAGATGTTCATGAGCAAATGCTGGCCACTTGGAGGATATGCATTACCCAGGGATGGGTAGCGCCTGTAGCACTACGGCTATTTAGTGGAATTGTACAGGTTCGGCAACGAATCTACCACACACCTACTAATGCTTGGTAAGCAGGTCAGGTAGTTACAATCCCTAATTCCGCAGTGCCAACACAGCCATTAAGTGCTCAGTTAGGAAATAGTAATTACTGACTTATGCTTATATGAAAATATAAAGCCGGTTGGTATTTTGGCGGTATCTTATTACTCCAATGAAACACAGAAACGTACTGCCAGCACTTCTACTTCTTTTCTTGGGGTTGTCGCACGGCTCACTTGGGCAAGAAGCTCCAAAGCAAGCCGAAAAGCAAACCCCACCCGTGCGGCTACTGATTGGCGGGGCACTTGAGTTGGGGGGCGATGAAGTGGCCAAGGTGTATTTCACCAACGGCGACGATCAGTCCGTAAAAGCGGGGCAGGGTGGCTCTATCGCCGTTGGTGCTCAGTACCAGTTTCCCAAGCTGGAAAGGCTGCTGCTGCGCGGTACCGTCGGCTTTAAATATGTTACCACAGCCGCGGACAATGCGCATATTCGCCTCACCCGGGTGCCCGTAATTCTGACAGCGAACTGGATGGCTACCGACAAACTTCGCTTGGGCGGCGGGCTAGCCATGCACCGCGGCATCCGCTTCAAAGCCGATGGTATTGGGCCGGATATCAATTTCGAGGGAGCCAGCGGCCCTACCTTCGAAATTGCCTACGGCGGTGTTGGCCTTACTTACACAGCCATGACCTACAAAGGCCCCGAAAACCATACCTATTCCGCCAACGCTATCGGGCTTGCTTTTTCCTTGGTGATTCCGAAAAAATAAGCTCTGCTAACAGCCAGCGCCCCGGCGCGGATGGGTTTTTCGGTTAGGAAAAACCGCATCCGCGCCGGGGCGCTGGCTGTCGGTGGAAAGAAAGCGTTGCTGCCCCTAGGGCGTGTGGACGGAAGGCCAGTCCAATAGGTATTCGCTCCCATAAGGCCGTCATGCGGAGCGCAGTCGAAGCATCTCTCCTGATAGTATTCTACTATCTCACGAAGCGGTAGAGATGCTTCGACGGGGCTCAGCCTGACGCCTTTTTACTTACTGTCCAAACGCCCTAGGTGGTTGCTTTCCCGTGCGGTGCGGGCAGCGGCGGCTAAGCGGCGGCTTGCTTGCTGGGCAAAGCTTTCTTCACCAGCCCCACAACCTTCTCGATAAAGAAACCCAGGATAAGCCCGCCGATGCCGCAGGCCAGGGCCTTGGCAAACCAGGCCACGGCCGGTACATGGGCCAGGGCGTGTTCCAAATCGTGGAGCAAGTGGGCGGTAAACGGAATGCCGTGCGCAATGATTTCGGCGCCCACCCACAGCATAGCCGCCGTGCCCACGTAGCTCAGAATCTTGAGGAAGTGGGGCATGAATTTTACGATGCCACGCCCGAATTTTTGGGTGCCGGGGTGGTATTTGTCCTGCGCCAGGTGCACCCCAAAATCGTCGGCCTTCACAATCAGGCCCACAAACCCGTACACGGCCACGGTGATGAACACGGCCACGGCCAGCATTACCGCAATCTGGTTGACGATGGGCTGATCGGTTACCTGGCTGTAGGCAATGGCCATGATTTCGGCCGACAGGATGATATCGGTGCGCACGGCTCCGGTAACGCGCTCTTTTTCCAGCTCCTCCGGGCTGATGGTTTCCACCGCTTCGGTTTCGGGGTTTACCTCGTGGTGCTTGCTGAACATGGAGTGCACCTTTTCGTAGCCCTCGAAGCACAAAAAGGCCCCGCCCAGCATCAGGATGGGCGTAATGGCCCAGGGCGCGAAGTACCCCAGCAGCAAGGCCGCCGGAGTAAGGATCAGCAGCTTGTTGAACAGGGATTTTTTGGCAATCTGGAAGATGATGGACAGCTCGCGCGAGGGGTCGAGCCCGACCACGTATTTGGGCGTAACGGCCGTGTCGTCAATCACGATGCCCGACACCTTGCCGGTGGTTTTGGCCACTTGGGTCGGCACGTCGTCGAGGCTGGCGGCACTGGCTTTTACCAAAGCCGAGATGTCATCCAGTAAAGCAAAAAGTCCTGAGGGCATAGGGTAGGAATGGCGGTTTCGGTGGGCCCAATGCCGCGCGGCGCGCCATTGGCGGGCGGCAAGTTACGGGCAAATGCGCGGTTGCCGGAAGCGCAGCCAAGCGCCCGCAGGCTATTCGTGCTGGCTCTGAATGGCCGTGATGACGACGGTATTGAACACGTCATCTACGGTGCAGCCGCGGCTTAGGTCGTTTACGGGTTTGTTGAGGCCCTGCAGCACCGGCCCGATGGCCAGCGCGCCGGTTTCGCGCTGCACGGCTTTGTAGGTGTTGTTGCCGGTGTTCAGATCGGGGAAAATAAGCACGCTGGCCTGGCCGGCTACCTCCGAGCCGGGCAGCTTTTGGTTGCCCACGATGGGGTCGACGGCGGCATCGTACTGAATCGGGCCTTCCACCTTCAGATCGGGCCGCAGCTGGCGCACCAGCTCGGTGGCACGGCGCACCTTGTCTACCTCGGCGCCCTCGCCGGAGGTGCCCGAAGAGTAGGAGAGCATGGCAATGCGCGGCTCGATGCCGAAGCGCAAACCGCTCTCGGCCGACGAAATAGCAATTTCGGCCAGCTGCTCGGCGGTGGGGTTGGGGTTTACGGCGCAGTCGCCGAACACCACCACGCGGTCGGGCAGGCACATGAAAAACACCGACGACACCAGCGAAATACCCGGCTTGGTTTTGATGAACTGCAGGGCCGGCCGAATTGTGTGCTGCGTGGTGTGCACCGCCCCCGATACCATGCCGTCGGCGTGGCCTTTGAACACCATCATCGAGCCGAAGTACGACACGTCGCGCATCAGGTCGCGGGCCATGTCGAGGTTCACGCCCTTGCTTTGGCGTAGCTCAAAAAAGGTCTGCACGTAGTCGTCGTAGTAGTCGGAGTGCACCGGGTCAATCACGCGCAGGTGGGCACCTAGGGGCATGCTCAGGCCCAGGCGCTTGGCCGAAGCGGCTACCTCGGTGGGGTTACCCAGAATGGTAAGGTCTACGATGTCTTGCTGGAGCAGGTGGGCCGCGGCGCGCAGAATGCGGTCGTCGTTGCCCTCGGGCAGCACAATGTGGCGGCGCTGGCGCTTGGCCCACTGCAGCAACCGGTACTGGAACATGTGCGGCGTAATGCCTTCGGGCTTGAACGCGACCATGCGCTCGTCGAGGGCGCGCACGTCCACGTAGCGCTCGAAGGTGCGGATGGCCAGCTGAATCTTCTTGGGGTTGTTGGGCGAGAGGCGCGATTTGATGGCCCCGAGCCGGGCACTGGTTTCGAAGGTGCCCGTTTGCACGGCAATAATGGGCATTACGCCCTGCAGGCCGCGCAGCAGGCGCAAAATAGGTTCCTCGGGCTCCCAACCGGCCGTAAGCACCACGCCCGCCACCTTGGGGTAGTTGGCCGACATATTGGCCTGCATGGCGCAAATAACGATGTCGCCCCGGTCGCCGGGCGTTACAATGACGACGTTGTCCTTGAGGTAGTTGAGGAAGTTGGGCACCTGCATGGCCCCGGTCACGAAGTTGTCGACCTGGTTGCCGAGCAGCTCCTGCCCGAACAGCAGCCGGCCCCCTAGGTTCTCATGAATCTCCTGCATGGTGGGGTTCAGCAGGGCCTTGTCTTCCGGTATCACCGACAGAATAACCTCCGGCGGCAGCTGCGCACGCAGCAGTTGCTGCACATCGAGGGCTTGCTCGGGGCGCACTTTGTTGGCCACAATGGCCAGCACCTGCACCTCGCGGGCCTCAAAACCGCGCAGGGCCGTAAGGGTGCCGCTCACCATTTGGGCGGTGGTTTTGCCTTCGCCCGAGGTTACGAGCACCACCGGCACGCCCAGGTTTTTGGCGATGGTCACGTTCAGGTCGAACTCGAAGGCGGTGCCCTGGCCCACAAAGTCGGTGCCCTCTACCACTGTAAAGTCGTACTGGTCTTCGAGCTGCTTGTACCGGCGGATGATGGTGTCGATCATCTCGCCCTGCCGCTCGGTTTCAATCAGCCGCAACACCTCGGCGCCGGTGTAGGCGTAGGCATCGTCGTAGGCCACGGGCAGCTGAAAGTAGCGCAGCACCGTGTCGATGTGCGGGTCGCGGCGGTTATCGGGGCCGGTGTTGATAACGGGCTTGAAGTAGCCCACCTTTTGCGCTTTGCTGAGCAGCATATTTACCAGCCCCAGGGCTACCAGCGACTTGCCGCTGTACGGCTCGGCCGAGGCAATAAAGATGGTTTTCGTCATGCAGAAAATCGGTAAGGAAATCGAACGCCAGGCACGGGCCGCCAGCCGGGCAGCCGCGGCCGCCCGGGCAAGGCAACCGTAGTGGGTGCTTACGCACAGAAGCGCGGCAGGTATACCCGCGCCGCGGCAAGCTAGCCGGTTGTGCCTCCAGAGTAGTGCGAAATCTCTATCTTTCTGCAAGCGGGTAGCCGCTTTGCCTGCCTCCACCACCAAGCCCTGCCGTACTGCATGCAGCTGCAGCTAGTAGCCCATACCGACCTTGTCAGCGTCAGTTACGATGCCACCAACGCGTGGCTGTACGCCGATTGGCGCGGCCAGCACAACCAGCATACCTCGCAGGCCGGGTGCATGCTGCTGCTCGAGGCCCTGCGCCGGCAGCCCTGCAGCAAACTCCTGAACGACAACTCCGGCATTACGCACACCACCGTGCAGCCCACGCTGTGGGGCGCGTGGTGGCTTGAGGAAATGCTGCGGGCCGGGCTGGAGTACGTGGCGTGGGTGTTTCCGCGCGAGTTTGAGGCCCGCCACCTCACCGAAAACACCTTGCTGCTGATACAAAAGCCCATCGTGAGCACCTTCAACGACGTAGCCTCGGCCTACGTGTGGCTGCAGCGGCAAAGCCAGCCCGTGCCCAGCCACCCGATGATGTAAGGGCTGGCGGCACCTAGGGCCCGGGCCGGCGCACCGGCCATTCGCGCCGAGGGCGGTGGCCGCCGGAGCAGCCGTTGCGTACTGCCGAATAAAGCCCTGCTGTGCCCCATGAAATACCTGCTGGTTGTTTGTTGCTGGCTGCTGAGCCTAGGTGCCCGGGCGCAACCCTCGCCGCGGCAGCTGTACCCGGGGCTGTTCGAGGCCGTGCAGGCAGGCCGCGTGTTCGAAGACAGCAAAACCTTTGTGGACGCGCGCCCCAAAGCCCGCCCGGCGGCCATCGTGCAAGCCTACGAGCAGCAGAAAAACCAGCCCGGATTCAGCCTGCGCCAGTTTGTGCTGCAGCATTTTGAGCTGCCCGCGCAAGCGGCAGGCAGCTACCGCGCCAACGTGGGCGGTGGCATCCGGCGCCACCTCGATACGCTCTGGACGGTGCTGCAGCGCCAACCGCAGGATTCGGTGGGGCCTTACGCCTCGCTGATTCGGCTGCCCAAGCCGTACATCGTGCCGGGCGGGCGCTTTCGCGAGATATACTACTGGGATTCGTATTTCACCATGCTGGGCTTGCGCGAAAGCGGCCGTACGCAGCTGATGCGCAGCATGGTCGACAACTTTGCCTCGCTGATTAGCCGCTACGGCTTTGTGCCCAACGGCAACCGCACCTACTACCTTACCCGCTCGCAGCCGCCGTTTTTTGCCCCCATGGTGCAGCTGCTGGCCCAAGCCCAGGGCGACACGGTGCTGCGCCGCTACCACCCGCAGCTGCTGCAGGAGTACGCCTACTGGATGGCCGGCGCCGACTCGCTCGCGGCCGGCCAGGCCGCCCGCCGCGTGGTGCGCCTGCCCGGGGGCGAAGTACTTAACCGCTACTACGACAGCGGCGACTACCCGCGCGAAGAATCCTACGCCGAAGATGTAACTACAGCCGCCAAAAGCGCGCAAACCAAGCCCGTTTTCTACCGCAATGTGCGCGTCGCCGCGGCTTCGGGCTGGGATTTCAGTACGCGCTGGTTTGGCCCGGCCGGTGGCCTGGCATCCATCCGCACTACCGAGCTGGTGCCCGTCGATCTGAACTGCCTGCTCTACACACTGGAGCAAACCATTGCCCGCGGCTACCGTGTTCAAGGCCAAACCGCGCGGGCCAAGCAATTCAGCCAAAAAGCCGCGCAACGCCAAAAGGCACTGCTGCGCTACTGCTGGAATGCGCAAGCCAACTGGTTTACCGATTACGACCTGGCGGCGCAGCAGCCCGCCGCCCTTCGGACCCTGGCGGGCGTGTTTCCGCTGTTTGTGCAGATAGCCACCCCCAGGCAGGCCCGCGCCGTGGCCGCCGGCCTGCAGCGCGACTTTCTGAAAGATGGCGGCCTGCTTACCACGCTCAACAGCAGCGGCGAGCAGTGGGATGCGCCCAACGGCTGGGCTCCGCTGCAGTACGTGGCCATCGAGGGCCTGGAGCACTACCGGCAGCGCGAACTGGCGCGCACCATTGCCACGCGCTGGGTAGCCCTGAACGTGCGCGTGTTCGGGCAAACGGGCAAGCTGCTCGAGAAGTACAACGTGGTGAACACGCACCTGGAGGCTGGCGGCGGCGAGTACCCCACGCAGGATGGCTTCGGCTGGACCAACGGCGTGCTGCTGACGCTGATGAACCGCTACCGGCTGCCCGAGCCGCAGCCCTAGGTGCCCACCAAGCCCGGCAAAGCAAAGGCCCACCCGCCGGCTGGCAAGTGGGCCTTACGCAAAAAAGTAGCAAAGCCACCTAGGGCCTAGCGCGGCAGGTTCTTCAGCCAGGCCTCGCGCAGGGCCAGCTGCTGGGGCGTGGCCTGCGGGTTCAGGGCAAAGGAGTAGCGCTGCACTTCCTCCTCATCGAGCAGGCGCGGGCGCACTTGTTGGGCGGTGCCGTTGCGCCGGATGGTCAGCTCGTACTGGGTGCCGGCCGGGCGGGCCTCCACCGCGTCGAGCAGTTGTACGAGGTTGTCGTAGGTTACGGGCTTGCCCTCCACGGCTACCAGCTGGTCGCCGGGTTGCACGCCGGCGGCCTGCAGCGGGGCCGGCACGCGGCTGAACTCGATGCCCGCCGGACCGGGCTTAAAGCCCAGCTCGCGCGTGGGCAGGGCCGCCCGGCGGCGGCCGGTGCGCAGCACGGGCGTGTAGTTGATGCCCACCTTGGCGTAGTACTCGCGCAGCGGCAGCGGCTCGGCATTCTCCACGTAGCGCGTAAAGAAGTCGCGGATTTCGGGGTAGGTGGCCTTAGTGAAATCGTCGAAGAAGTTTTGCTCGCTTACGGGCTTGCTCGGGCCGTATTGCTTGGCCAGCTCCAGCAGCACCTCGCGCAGCCCGCGCTTGCCGCCCGAAAGCTCCAGCAAACGCAAATCGAGCAGGGAGGCCGTGAGGGCCCCGCGCTGGTAAATGTTGCCGTATTGCTGCTGCCCTTCGTCGGAAAACGAGTTCAGACCTAGGCGCTTCAGCGAGTACGTGGTGTCGGCGCGTTGCTGGCTGTAGCCCACTTTGCTGCGCAGCGTGGCCAGGTACTCGTCCAGCGAAATCAGCCCGCCGCGCAGCTGCATCATGTGGGCGGCCCACTCGGTAGTGCCTTCGTAGAGCCACAGGTGCTGCGAGCCGGTGGGCTGCACAAAGTTGAACCGCTCGATGATTTCGGAGTGGATATTCAGCGGCGTGACGATGTGGAAGAACTCGTGCGCGGCCATATCGGTAATGGCCTGCGCCGATTGGGGCGTAAGGGGCCGCTCGCGCAGGGTGTACTCCGAGCTGTACGAGTGCTCCCAGGCGCCCTGGTCCTGGTCCTCGAAGTGAAACAGAAAGGCGTAGCGCTTCACGGGCAGCTCAACCAGAAACGCCTGCGCCGCCTGCAGCATCTTTTGCATGTAGCCCAGCAGCGGCTCGGCCTGCACCACGTCGGTTTTGGAGTAGGTGTACAAGGCCACTTCGGCGTCGCCGAGCTTAGTGCTGGCCTGCGTAAGGCGGCCCAGCAAAATCGGCGAGTCCACGGCGTGGTCGTAGCTGGTGGTGCGGTAGTAGCCCTGCGCATCGGGCACCAGGGCGGTGCCCACTTTCCAGTCGGCAGGGTAGTTCAGCTTGATACGCAGCGGGTTGCCCTGCATGCCCTGCGGGTACCCGAACACCGTTTGCCCGTTAATCAGGGCGTGGTCGGCCTCGAGCGACGAGCCGCACATGCGGTAAATGCGGTGCTCCTGCACGGGCGTATCCCAGGTTTCGGCAATCGTGTAGCGGATTTCGCGCGTCTTGTCGGGCCGATCCAGCTGCCACTGGTTTGTCGAAAGCTGCTTGGCACCCAGGGGCTTGCCCTTGCTGTCGAAAGCCTGAAAGTTGCTCACGAAGCGGCCCATGTCCATTACCTGGTAGGTGCCCGGCGCCGTGGAGGCAAACTGGTACACGGCCTGGTCTTTCTTGAGCTTGGGCAATTGCAGCCGCACCCGAAACTCGTTGGTCGAAACTTTCGGGTCGATGTCGACGGTGTACGTCAGCTCTTTCTGGGCCTGGGCCGCCAGCCCGGCCAGGAGCAGCCCGGCCAGCAAGCCGTAGCGCAGGTTGTTTTTCATAGCAGCAAGGTAATAGCAGCAGCCTAACGGATGTAAAATCGGGCGCAGCGTTGCTTGGGCGCCTCAAATTGCTGGCGGCCCCGGGTGCGCGTACGGCTGGCGGCTCGCCCAAAAGCGAAACGCCCGAGCTGCGTTGGCAACCCGAGCGTTTCGCTCGCGTGGGCAAGGTGCCCCTAGGTGCTGCCCCTCACGACTTGGCGTAGGGGAACATTTTGGAGCACTTGCGCATAATGGCGTTGATGATGGTGCTGGTGTCGGAGCCGAGGCCGCGCGATAGGGCCTTGTCGTACTTCCAGAGCAGCTCGCCCGTGGCGCCATCGTTGATGCTGATGCTGGTGCGGCCCGAGTTGGTGGGGCCCGACACGCCCACCAGCACGCCCATGGCCACGGCCGCGCCGTCGGAAAGGGGCTTATCCGTCACGAAGGTGCCCGAAATCACGCCGTCGACCCCGAGCAAGCTGGCCAGCTCCTCGGAGGTTTTGCTGCCGATGTTCTCGGGCGTAATGCCGGCCTTCGAGAGCAGCGAGTTGGTTTTGTTAACGTCCTGAAACGTCACCGTGAAGTTGTCGGAGCTTTGGTGCTTCAGAAAGTACGTGTGCAGGGCGCTTTGCACGTTTTTGCCCTCCTGCAGCTCCTGTTGGTGCACTTGCTCCTGCGTTACGCCCTTGGGCAGCTTCTTCGTCGTCATCGTTACGGCGAAGGGCAAGATGGCCAGCTGCTTGTGCTTTTGCGCGAGGGTTTTGAATTGCGGGTTCTCGTAAATCTCGCGCGACTGCGCCACCGAGGCAGTGCTGAGGGTGCCGGCGAGCAGAACGGTGGCGAGGGCGAAGCGGAAAGTTTTCATAGCGAAGGTGGTATGGATTCGGTTTCGCCAGCTAAGGTACCGACCGGCCATACCCCTGCGCAATCACATGATTTTCACAAGATAAAAAGTTGCAATTCAAAGCTGGGTTGGCTATGAGGCAGCTGCCTGAATGCCCAGCGGCCCTAGGTGCCGCTTGCACCTAGGGCCGCTGGGTACGGGCCTGTAGGCGCCTGGGGCCTACTCCAGCGCGCGGCCCTGGAACAGCAGGTAGCCAATGTGCCCGAATACGCCCCAGCGCTTGGCCGGGTCGTCGTAGTGGATGACGTGCACAGCCAGCGGGCCCAGGGGCGTTTGGTACACCAGGCCGGTGCTGGCCGTCAGGCGGGGGCGCTCCAGGCTAAAACGCCCGTTGCGTTCGGCTTCCTGGTTGTCGCCCATGCGCAGGGGTTGGTGCCGCACGTGCACGTAGGCCTCGGTGCGCCACTCCAGCTTGCCCGCCAAGCCCTGGTTGAAGCGCAAACCCGCTGCCACGTAGCGCGCCGAGCGGTAGTTTTCCAGAAACAAGGTGCGCGAGTCGGGCAGGGGCGCAAAAATGGGTGCGGCCGTAACCGACGAGCGGTAGTTGTAAAAGCGCGGCTGCCCGCTAATCATCACCTCGCCGAAGTAGCCCCAGCTTTGCTTTTCGTTTTTCAGCGGGAAGAACTGCTCCGTAAAGGCGCGGATCTGCAGCCAGCGCAGGTACCGCTCGCGCTCCTCCCCGATAAGCGAGGTGGTGCCGGGTGTAAGCTGCTCGCGGCCGTACACGGCCCGCGCCGTAAACACGGCCCGCCGGCCGCTGGTGGCGTACTGCTTGCGGTTGAGGGAGTTGCGGGCAAACTGCGCGGCGGCGGTATACCCCGTAAAATCGGTTTCGTCGAGGCGGTCGGTGTTCGATATCTCGTTTACGTTGGCGTACTCATCCTGCCGCGTAAACCAGGCACCCTCCAGCAAAATGCGGCTGCGGTAGTTCGGGCTGAGGCCCAGCTGCACGCCGGCCTTCAAATCCTGCTGGCGCACCTGCGTGCTCACCACGTCGCGCCCCAGCAGGCCCCCGGTTTTCTGGTAGTTCCACTGGTTATAGATAACGGTGGGCTCGAGGTAGTAGGAGTAGCGCGCCGGCACGTTGATGCGGAACGAGGCGCGCGCTGCGTTGTAGAAGCGGCCGAGGTTTACGCTGGCCGAAGCCTGGTACAGAAAGCGGCGCAGGTAGCGGTACTCCAGCCCCAGGTAAAAGTTATCGATGGGGCGCGAGCTGAGCACGAAGCCCACCTCGCCCGAGAGGTTGTTGTTCTGGCGGGCATCCACCTGAAACACGTAGCCCTCGGCGGCGCGGTCGTAGCGGATGCGCGGGTACACGTTCCGGAAAAAGTCGTCGGCGGCGAGGCGGTAGTAGCCCTCCTCGATATCGTCGACGGTGTAAGTGCTGCCGTCGCGCCGGAAAAAGCGCCGCACAAAGCCCGCTTGCTGATCGTTAAGGCCCTGCACCCCCACGCGGGCAAACCGCGGCTGCGGCGCCTGCTGCTGAAAACCCTGGCGGCGTTGGGCCAGCTCCAGCGTATCCTGCCGGCGCTGAATGCGTTGCAAGGCCTGGGGCAGCTTGGCGGTGGCGGCCTTTTCGCCCAAGTCAATCAGCTCGCGCACCCGGGCAAAGTCGGTAGCCCCAAACCCCTCCAGGTCGGGCTGAATGAACACGCCGTTTTTGCCCACGGCCAGGGTATCGGCCACGTCGGCACCTAGGAACACGATGGAGCCGAGCAGCAGCTCATCGTCCTTGCCGAAGGGGTACTTCTTGTACGCCACGTCGCCCACGTTCACCCCGATGATGACATCGGGCTTGAACTCGGAGCGCATCACATCGGTGGGGAAGTTGTTGTAGATGCCGCCGTCGAACAGGTAGCGGCCATCGGGGTTGCGGATGGGCCGGAACACCAGCGGCACGGCCATGGAGTTGCGCACCGCATCGGAAATCGAGCCTTCGCGCTGAATGACCTGGTTGCGCGTGAACACCTCGGCCGCCAGGCACCGGAACGGCACAAACAGCTTATCGAAGTTGTAGCCCGAAATGGCCCCGGCCGGCGCCAGCATCTTGGCCAGCACAAAGTTCAGGTTCACGTCGTTGATGAGGTTGGGCGTAACCCGCGTCCGGAACGACGAATCGACGGCCAGCCCCACGTGCAACGACGAGGGGTTGGGGTCGGCGGTGAGGTAATTGAAGGTGCGGTCGGCGGGCTGCTTGCCCGATACCCAGTACTGAAACTCGGGCTGGATGACGATCTGCTCGATTTCGCGCGGTGAGTAGCCGGCCGAGTACAGCGCCCCCACCACCGAGCCCATGCTGGTGCCCACGATGTAATCGATGGGGATGCCGTTTTGCTCGAGCACCTTCAGCACGCCCACGTGGGCCAGGCCCTTGGCCCCGCCCCCCGAAAGCACCACGCCCACACGCTGGGCCCCCGCGGGGCCAGCAAGGGCACAAAAACAAACAAGTAAGCCTGCAACGAGGCGTAAAAAACGAGGCATATACAACAGCAGCGGAAAGGTAGGGCAACGGCCTACCTACGCATGCCTGCGGTCGGGGTTGTTGCCTGTGCCTCTGCGGTTTCAACCTAGGCGCGTGCGCGAGCGGGTTGCCAGCTTTGCAGGCGCCGCAAGGCGTGGGCTGCCGGGCTTTTTCAGCTGCCTAGGTGCCTGAGGTTTGGCGGCAACTAGGCAGCTGCCCGGGCTACAGCCCAAGCGTGAGCACCAGGGTGTTTTGCTGTAGCCGGTATTGGGTTTTGCTGCCGCCCGCCAGCAGGGCGCTTTGCCGGTGCGCCGCCAAACCCCACCTGCCAAGCTTGCTGCGGTAGGTGAGCCCGGCCCCAAACCGCGAAGCAAGCGAGTTGGCGTTCATGCTCAGGTTGTAGGCGTAAGGGCGGTCGGTGGCCACTTCGGGCGTTTCGGATACGCGGGCCCGGTAGCTCAGCACCTGAATGTGGGTACCGCCGCCTTCGGCGTACAGGTGCAGGCGGCGCTCGGGGCGGCCAAACTGCCACCGGCCCAGCAACGGAATCTGCAGCGCCTCCAGCTCTAGCTCGGCCGTGCGCAAAAAGTAGTTGTTGGCCGCGTTGGGCCGTTCGCGCACCTGCGCCGTGGTGCCCAGCCGGGAGTAGTTGACCTCGAGCGCGGCCTGCAAGTGACCCGAAAATACCCACACCAGGCTGGCGCCGGCCGTGTAGCTGGTGGTGGTGGGGCGCTGGTTGCCAAACGGCATGTCTTTTTCTACAAGCCAAAACCGGCTGTGTTGCACGCCGCCCTGCGCGCCAAAGTGCAGCCGCTGCATTCCGGAACCGGGGTAGTAACGAGCCGTGGCCGCGGGGGTAGCGCAGCGGTTGTACTCGGTAACCACCTGGCCGATGGGCTGGCGGCCGTACTGCAGGCGGGCGCGCTTCCGGTCGCGCAAATTCAGGGTGGGGCAGTTGGCCACCACGCCTTGCAGCACGGGCAAAAACTGCGGCCGGGCCAGCGGCAGCAAGGGCTTATCGGCCTCGCCCAGCAGGTAGTCGGCCGGGGAGTTGGCCACGTAGCCGGTGTATACCGACAGCGGCCCGCTGGCCACCACCTCCAGCAGGCGCAGGCTGTCGCCGCTTAGCTGCCGGCTCCGGAAAGCCTGGCGCAGATCGGCCGTGCCGGCGGCCAGCAGGTGCCGGGCCCGCAGCTTTTCGACGGGCGCCTCCGGCGTGGCCTGAAAGCGAATGTAGCCCAGGCGGGTAGTGGCGCGGTACACATCCAAGTAGCCGCGCACGGTATCGGCAGGGGCCCCGGCCCGCACAATGTAGCCGGGCTGAAACAAGGGGCTTTGGCCCGAAGCCAGCCGGGCGCCCAAAACCAAGGATAAAGCAAGTAGATAGCTACGCATAGCGGTGCACAGGCAAAGGGCCATATTCGGCCGCTAAGTTAGATGGTCGGTGCCGCTTACCACTTCCGGAAAATGACGTACACCGCCGCCACCAGCAGCCCAAACCCCAGCAGGTGGTTCCAGGCCAGCTTGTCGGATTTGAACACGTACACGGCGCACAGCGTGAACACCGTGAGCGACACTACTTCCTGAATCACCTTCAGCTGAAACAGGTTGTAGGGCCCACCGTTGCCCTCGAAGCCAAGGCGGTTGGCCGGCACCTGAAACACGTACTCGAAAAAGGCCAGCCCCCAACTCAGCAGCACCACGCCCACGATGCCCGTTTTGGCAAACCACGGCAGCTTCTTAAAGTACAGGTGCCCGTACCAGGCAAACGTCATGAACAGGTTGGAAACGCAGAGCAGGGCAATGGTGAGGAAGGCTTTCATAAAGGCAATAGCGGCAGGGGTGGAGCTGGCCAAGCCGCCAAGCAAAGTTCGGCATCGGCTGCCGGTGCGCCGCGCAGCCCTGCCTACCTAGGGCGCGGGGCTAGTCGGTGTGGCCGTGGGTATCGGTGGCGGGGGCGGTTTGCTCTTGCTGAGCCTGCAGGGCCAGTTGGCGCATTTGGGCTTCGGTGAGGCGCGGCAGGTGGTTGAGGTCGGGTTGGCCGGCATCCACCCAGCAGGTGTACCAAAACGCCCCGGTAAGGCGCACGGCCAGGCGCATTTGCCGCTCTACTTGCCCGGCAAGGCGCTGGTGGTACTGGCGGCTGAACTCCTGCGAGTACACCCGCGCGGTGCGGCCGTTGCGCTCCTCGTAGCTGTATTTGCGGTCGGCGGGCAGCTGGCGCGTCAGCTCGCTTTCGAGGCGCAACACCGAGTCGACGGCGGCGTTGGAGCGGGCTACCACGGCCCAGATGGTGCCGGTGGGATACTCGAGGTACGGCGCCGGGCCCGTGAAAAAATCGTAGCCGGTGGCCAGCAGCTCGGGCAGCCGCGACTCCCAAAGCCCGTGGATGCCGCGCTGGTTGGTAAGTTGGCCGTTGTAGTTGCGGGTGGTGTGCAGGGGCACGCAGGCATCGGCCAGGTAGTGCCCTAGGTCGGCCGAAAGGCTGATGATGCGCTCGGCGTCGCGGGTGCGGAAGGCCTCGGTGAGCTGCCCCTTCATGCGCGCTACGTGCCAGGGCACAATGCCGTGGCGCAGAAGCGAATCCTCGCCGAAGCGGGCCACGGCATCGGCGTAGGAGCGGGGCAGCTTGTAGGCGGCCGAGTCGCCGTACACGTCCAGGTCGATGAAGTGCCTGGGGGCCTCGCCGGCCACCACCGTGCGCCGCGAGTCGGGCCGCGTGGCCTGCACCGTGAGGTACTCGATGCGGCTTTTGTAGAAGCCGATCATCTCGGGCGGCAGCGTAAACACGGCCAGGCGGTTGATGCTGCGGTGCGCAAAAAAGCCCCAGGCGCGGGTTTCGGGTTGCGGCGGCAGCAGCCACAGCACGGTAGTCAGCAGAAAAAGCAAAGCACGCCGCAGCAGCATAATCCAGGGATAAGGCACTAATTGGGAACCTAAAGAACGCAAAAACGCCCGGCATGGCCGGGCGTTTCAGGCTGAAAACTACCTGGGGCTTAGCGGCCGCGCTGGCCCGCAAAGCGCATGCGGTAATCGGCCTTGGCATCGCCTTTGGCAATGCGCATCAGCTTGCTCTTGATCAGCTGCTTTTTGAAGGCCGAAATCTTGTCGGTGAACAGCACGCCCTCGAGGTGGTCGTACTCGTGCTGAATCACGCGCGCCGTGAGGCCCGAAAAGCCTTCTTCGCGCACCTGGCGGTTTTCGTCTTCGTAGCGAATGATGATATCGGGCTTGCGAAACACCCGCTCGCGCACGCCGGGGATGCTCAGGCAGCCTTCCTCGAAGGGCCACTCTTCGCCGCTTTCCTTTATCATCACGGGGTTGATGAAGGCCCGCTTCACGCCGGTTTCGGCCGGCGCGTCATCATCCTCGTCGTCATCCACCATCGGCTCCGAATCGATAACGAACAGGCGGACGCCCTTGCCGATTTGCGGCGCCGCCAGGCCCACGCCGTGGGCGTAGTACATGGTTTCGTACATATCGGCGATGAGCTTTTGCAGCTCTTCGGCCGGGAAATCGGCCGGAATGTCCTTGGCGCGGGCTTTCAGCACCGGGTCGCCGTAGGCCACGATGGGGTAAATCATACGGGGCGAGAGTCAAGAAAAGATTGCAGAATGATGGTGGCGCTGACGCGGTCGACCAAGGCTTTGTCGCGGCGGGCTTTCTGGCCCAGGCCGCCGTCGAGCATGGCCTGCCTGGCCATGCGCGAGGTAAACCGCTCGTCTACCTCGTGCACGGGCACCTCGGGCAGCTCGCGGCGCAGCTTGCGCACCACGCCCACCACGGCGGGCGTGGAGTCGGTGGCCTCGTTGAGCAAGGTGCGCGGCATGCCGATAACGATGCCCGCCAGCTGCTCCTGCTGGTGGTACTTCTTCACGAAGGCAAACAGCTCCTGGCTATGAATCGTGTCGAGCGGCGTGGCGATGAGCTGCAGCGGGTCCGTTACGGCCAGGCCCACGCGCTTGTGGCCGTAATCGATGGCAAGAAGGCGGGCCATAAGGGGCTTGGAAACGAGCGAAAAACCGGCCGCGCCTGGGTGGCGCTGCCCCCGCAAAGATACGGCAGCCAGCCGGCAGTAGGTGCCCGGCGGCCCAAGTTGCCCGCAGCACCTAGGCCCGGCGCCGCCCGCCCCCTAGGTGCCGGCGGCCGGTTTGGCGGCAAGGGGTAAGCCAGCAGCGGCTAAAACTGAATTTCGACGTCGGTGGTGTCGAGGGGCGGGTAGGTGATGGGGCGCTGGTGGAGGGCGCCTTGCCCGTTGACGACGATTTGCCAGCTCAGCGTGTGCGGAAAGTTCCCATAGAACATGCGCAGGACGGTGGTGTCGCGCAACTGGCGCGACAAATGTACGGCGTCCGAGCCTTGCGCGTCCTGCATGAACGGAGCCACGTAGATGTCGGCCGGCTGGCGCGGGGGCACGTTGGTGAGGCGCACGCGCACCCAGGCGAAGGGCAGGGCCGGCAGGCGCAGGCCGTTGTTGCGCCCGCCGCGGCGCAGCGCGGGCGCGCCCTGCAGGTGGGCCTGGTAGCGCCCCGGCGCGTAGCCGGCCAGCTTGTAGGCGCTGTGCGCCTCGGCCTCGAAGCGAAAGCGGAAGCGGCCCTGCGCGTCGGCCGGGTGCGGGTCGCCCAGGGGCACAAAGCCGCCGGCCAGCCCGCTGCCGCCCTGCGCCAGCACCTGCACCCGGGCGTGCGGCACGCCCCGGCCCGTGTACTTGTCCACCACCTGGCCCTCCACCAAGGTGGGGCCCTCGCGCTTTTCGCAGCTGGCCAGGGCCAGCGCACCTAGGAATACGGCAACGGGTATCGGTTTCATCTGATGGATTGCAATTAACAAGGATACGCAACGAGCGCCCTGAGCCAGAACAGGCCGTTGGCGGGGCCAGGGCAAGTAGTAGCGCAATGTACACTTTGCGAGGGAGCAAGCAGGCAGGGTTCGATAAGTACAGTTGGGGTGAAATGATTGGGCCTTAGCACAATCCCAACACAACAGCAGATAAATGCACTTGGTGGTGGAATTGTGCAGTAGAATTAAATATATAAAAACCTGTGTTTTTATTGGAAAATTACCATGCGGCCCAAGTTCTGCCGAGTTCGTAGCTGCAGGCTTTGTATTTTTGGGTAGTATCCGTTCGCTTACCCGCTGCTTATCGCTCACATTTACTCGCCCCTCTGACCCTGATGAAAGCTGCTTCAAAGCCGGAAGCGCCGCGCCCCGCTGGGGCTGCGCGGGCGCGAAGCGCGTGGGCGCGCTGGCGGCAGCCGTTGCTGCTGGCGTGCGCGCTGGCCTGCGGGGTGCTGCTGGGGGCCAACCCGTTTCGGCCCTCGGAGCAAAACCCCGACGCCACGGCGCGCGGCTACCTCAAGTTCAAGGAAATCCTGAGCTACGTCGACCGCGAGTACGTCGATAGCGTCAACGCCGAGGAGCTGTCGGACTACGCCATCAAGCGCCTGCTCGAACGCCTCGACCCGCACTCCACCTACATTCCGGCCAAGGAGCAGCAGCAGGCCGCCGCGTTTCTGCAGAGCGACTACGACGGCATTGGGGTGGAGTTCAACCTGTTTCGCGATACCGCCACGGTGGTAGCCCCGCTGAGCGGCGGCCCGGCCGAGCAGGCCGGCATGCAGCCCGGCGACCGGATTCTGGCCGTGGATGGCCACAACGTATCGGGCCAGCACTACACCACCGATCAGGTGTTTGCCCGCCTGCGCGGCCCGCGCGGCAGCACCGTGCGCCTGCTGCTGCTGCGCCGCGGCCAAACGCGCCCCCTGATGATGGCCCTCACGCGCAACCGCATTCCGAACAGCTCGGTTGATGTGGCCTACCTGATGGACGGGCAAACGGGCTACATCAAAATCAGCCGCTTTGCCGCCGGCACCTACGACGAGTTTAAGGCGGCCCTGGGTCGGTTGCGCCGCGAGGGCATGGAGAAGCTGGTGCTGGATTTGCGCGGCAACCCCGGCGGCTACCTCGACCGCGCCACCAAAGTGGCCGACGAATTTATTGCCGGCACGCGCAAAATCGTGTACACCGACGGTAAGGGCGACCAGTACGACAGCCAGACGTTTTCGCGCGTGCTGGGCGAGTTCGAGGAGGGCCAGCTGGTGGTGCTCGTCGACGAAGGCTCGGCCTCGGCCTCCGAGGTGCTGGCCGGCGCCTTGCAAGACCACGACCGCGCCCTGCTGGTGGGCCGCCGCACCTTCGGCAAAGGCCTGGTGCAGCAGCCCATTACCCTCAACGATGGCTCCGAGCTGCGCCTCACCATTGCGCGCTACTACACGCCCTCGGGCCGCTCCATCCAAAAGCCCTACCGCAACGGCGTAGCTGCCTACGACCGGGAGCTGCAGGAGCGCTACGCCCGCGGCGAAGCCTTCCATGCCGATAGCGTGCACTTTGCGCCCGAGCTGCGCTTCCGCACCTCGCACGGCCGCACCGTGTACGGCGGCGGGGGCATCATGCCCGATTTGTTTGTGCCGCGCGATACGGTGGTAAACAACCGCTACTACGCCCGCCTGCAGGCGGCCAACGTGGTGCGCGAGTTTGCCCTGAACCTGTACCAGCAGCACCGCCCCGAGTTGGAGCAGATGACGTTTCAGCAATTTGCCCGCACGTTCGACATCAGCGAGGTGCAGCTGCAGGCCCTGGCTGCCCGCGGTGCCCAGGAGGGCGTGCGCCCCGACGCGGCCAGCCTGCGCCGCAGCGCCGCCGCCTTGCGCGCCCAGCTGAAAGCCCTGGTGGCCCGCAGCGCCTACGGCAAAGACGCCTACTACGCCGTGATGCGCGACCAGGACCTGGAGCTGCAGCAGGCCCTGCACGCCCTGCAGGCGGGTAGCAGCAAGCTGGCGCTCAAGCAGCCGAGCGAGTAGGCGGCGCCCTAGGTGGCGGGCCGGGCAAGGGCGGCAGGAGGGGGGAGCAAGTTCGTCGGCCGGCGGGGGTTTTTCGTACCTTCACGGCTACCCAACCGGCCCAAATTCCCACCCAAGTTTCCCGTCTGCTTATGCCGTATTACACCCGCCTAGGTCAGATTCCGCGCAAGCGCCACACCCAGTTCCGCCAACCCGATGGCTCGCTCTACGCCGAGCAGCTGGTGGGCACGCTGGGCTTTTCGGGCTTGTCGTCGCTGCTGTACCATAAAAACCCACCTACCCAAATTAAGCGCGTAGGCGAGCCGCAGCCCTTTAGCCCCAAGCTGCTGAAAGACCGCCCGCTGCAGCCCACGCACCTGCGCACGCTGCCTCAAACCAGCACCGGCACCGATTACCTAGGTGCCCGCCAAACCCTGCTGGCCAACGCCGACGTGGCCCTGAGCATCTGCAACCCCTCGCAGGCGCGCATGGACTATTACTACAAAAACGCCTTGGCCGACGAGGTTATCTTCGTGCACGAAGGCCGCGGCGAGCTGTGGAGCCAGCTGGGCAAGGTCGCGTTCGAGCCCGGCGACTATGTGGTAATCCCGCGCACCATCATTCATCAGTTTCATTTCGAAGAAGGCCCGGTGCGCCTGCTCGTTATCGAGTCGTTCAGCCCCGTGGAAACCTGCCGCCGCTACCGCAACCACTTCGGGCAGCTGCTCGAGCACTCGCCCTACTGCGAGCGGGACATTCGGCCGCCGCACGAGCTGGTGACGGAAGATGACGACCGCGAGGAATACCGCGTGCTGGTGAAGCGCGAAGGCGCTCTGCACGAGCTGATTTACGCCCACACTCCTTTCGATGTGGTTGGCTGGGACGGCTACTTCTTCCCGTACGCCATGAGCATCCACGATTTCGAGCCGATTACGGGCCGCATTCACCAGCCGCCACCCGTGCACCAGCAGTTCGAGGCGCACAACTTCGTGATTTGCTCCTTCGTGCCGCGCCTGTTCGACTACCACCCCGAGGCTATTCCGGCACCCTATAACCACAGCAACGTCGACTCCGATGAGGTGCTGTACTACGTAGCCGGCAACTTCATGTCGCGCCGCGGCGTCGATCTGGCGTCGTTTACCCTGCACCCCTCGGGGCTGCCGCACGGCCCGCACCCCGGCACCGTGGAGGCCAGCATCGGCAAAAAGGAAACCCACGAGCTGGCCGTAATGGTGGACACCTTCCGCCCGCTATACCTCACCGAAACGGCCCTGCAGTACGAAGACACCGGCTACCCCATGAGCTGGAACCCTGATTATCCGCACGCCGGCCCCAAACCGGCCGACATGATGGATTAACCCGAGTACATAGTATGTCACAATCGAACGTACCGGACGCTGCCACCGCAGCGTCCGGTACTATTATCGGCCCGGCACAAGCCACTGCTGAAGCCAGCAAGCCGGGCAGCTTTTGGCGCTACTTGCTGGTGCCCGCTTTGTACACGGCTGGCATGGTGCTGCTGGCGGTGGTACTGCTGCCCTACCTAGGGGCGCAGCCCATTACCGCCCGCGGGCTGCTGGAGTGGGATGCCGAGCATTACCTGTTCATCCGCAACCAGGGCTACGACCTCATCCGAACCGCTTTCTTCCCGGCATTTCCACTGCTGTGGCGCGCTACGGGGCTGGGGGCCGTGGGCATCAGCCTGCTTAACCTAGGGCTGTTTGTGCTGGCGTTTGCGGCGCTGGCCCGGGCGTGGCGCCTCACGCGGGGGCAGCAACTGTTGGCGCTGTCGGTGCCATCGATGTTTTTTATGGCCGTGCCCTACAGCGAGGCGCTGTTTTTTGTGGGCGGCGCAGCGGCCCTTATTGGGTGGCGGGAGCAACAAGCGCCGCTGGCCTGGGCAGGGCTGTTGCTGTGCAGCTGCACGCGCTCGGTTGCCTTCGTGTTTGTGCCAGCTCTGTTGCTTACGGCCTTACTGCTGCGGCACCAAGCCCAGCGGGAGCTATGGCGGCAAGTCCTAGGTGGGGCGCTGGCCTCGGGCACAGGCATGCTGATTAGCCTGTGCGTGCACTACCGCGATACGGGCATTTGGATGGCGTTCGGCCAAGCTCAGCGCCAGGGATGGAACATTCACCTGCAGGTGCCTGCATGGCCTCTCCACAGCTGGGGCGGCGATATGATGACGCGCTACGAGTCGTTGGCGTTGCTGGTGGCTGTTGCTTGCGCTGTTTACCTGGCCTATCTGCTGGTGCACCCCAACCGGGCTGCTGCGGTGCCGTTTGCGGTGGTGTTTGCCCTTATTTACGTAGCCGGCGTGGCTACCATCACGGTTGCCACCAAAGGCGGCATTGTGGCCAGCCTGAGCCGCTACGTGTTCGCCACGCCATTCTTTGTGGTGCTGCTGAGCTGGGTGCTCGGGCAAGTGCGTTTCGACTACAAGCGCCTGTTGTGGGTGTGGCTGGCTGCCGAAGTGTGCTGGATGGTGCTTTTCCGCTCTTACGGTCACGTCCGGACGCTAACTGCTTATTTACTACTAGGCCTGGCCGCTATGGTGGTGCTGGCAACAGCTAGCCCTTACCCGCGTGTGCGCCAGGCGGCGCTGGTGCTCAGTGTAGCGGGCAACAGCGCGTTGCTCTTGCTGTTGTTGCAGCGCTTTGTTGTGCGCGAATGGGCAGGGTAGTCGTAAATCTTTCTTCTGCCGATCTTCGTAAACTCGACAAAAGCCAACTACATGAATAAAGTACTCTTACTGCTGGCGACTATGGCCCTGCTCTCGGCCGTTGCCTGCAAAAAACTCGACAAGATTCTCACCTTCACCATCGAAGATTCGCAGAATATCCGCGTAGCTGGTAGCAACCTGCCCTTCGGCTCGGTTATTCCGGTAGCGCCCGTTTCGGTTACTACCAAGTCCGAGGACCGTTTCAGGAACGAGGACACCCGCGCCGACCTAGTGAAAGACGTAAGCCTCACCAAGCTTACACTTACCATCACCGACCCCAACACGGCCAACTTCGACTTCCTCGAAAGCATCACCATCTACATCAGCACCGACCAGAACGACCGCGTGCCGCTGGCCTCGCTCTCGTCGGTACCGCGCGGCGTGCGCACCATCGATCTGCAGCCCAGCGGCGCCAAGCTCGATAAGTACATCAAGGCTTCGAGCTACACCCTAACCACCGAAGCACGCATCCGGGCGGCCGTAACGCAGGACATCACCATGCGCGCCGATTCCAAATTCAAGGTAACCGCCGATCCGCTGTAGGGCATTTGCACCTAGGCGCAGCGCGCTGCCATTTACCAAACAAGAAAGCCGGACCTAGGTCCGGCTTTCTGCGTTTTGGGCAATAGGAGAGAAGTGGCTACTTCAGCATCTCGTGCAGCACCGTTTGCATGGAGAAGACGCGGTTGCCGGCTTCCTGCACCACCAGGGAGTTGGGCGAGTCGAGCACCGCGTCGCTTACCTCCACGTTGCGGCGCACCGGCAGGCAGTGGATGAACTTAGCGTTGTTGGTGAGGGCCATGTGGCGGGCGTCCACCATCCAGCTCGGGTCCTGGGTGATTACCTGGCCGTATTTGCGGTAGCTGCTCCAGTTCTTGGCGTACACGTAGTCGGCGCCTTCCAGGGCTTTGGCTTGGTCGTACTCGATGCGGGCGGCCTTGGTGAACTGTTCGGCCAGCTCGTAGCCCTCGGGGTGGGTGATGACGAAGTCTACCCAATCAACCTCCGAAAACCAGTCGGCGAAGGAGTTGGGCACGCATTGGGGCAGGGCGCGCACGTGCGGGGCCCAGGTCAGCACCACTTTCACGCGCTCGGTTTGCTTGGTTTCGGCCACGGTAATGAGGTCGGCAAACGACTGCAACGGGTGCAGCGTGGCGCTTTCCAGGCTGATGACGGGCACGGTGGCGTACTGCAGAATCTTGTTGAACACTACCTCATTGTAGTCCTCGTCGCGGTCCTTGAGGCCGGGGAAGGTACGCACGCCCAGCACGTCGCAGTACTGGCTCATCACGGCAATAGCTTCCTTGATGTGCTCCTGCGTGCCGCCGTTCATCACGGCGCCGTCGGCCATTTCCAGGGTCCAGGAGTCGGCGCCGGCGTTGAGTACCCATGCTTGTGCCCCTAGGTTGTAGGCCGCCTTAATGGAGCTCAAGCGGGTGCGCAGGCTGGGGTTGAAGAAAATCAGCCCGACGGTTTTGTTCTTGCCCAGTTGCTGGTAGCCGAAGGGGTTCTGCTTAATCTCCAGCGCCTGTTGCAGCAGGGCGCGGTAGTCGGGTACGTCGGCGAAGGAGGTGAATTTTTTCATGGGTTGGTTCTACGGAATTTTAGAACGTCAAGCTTCATTTATCCAACATCATATAAAAATTAAACACATGATGCTTCCCTTCATCACCAAGCTTGAAAATTTGAATCCAATAATTTCTGAGCTGCACCTTGTCAACCGAAGGGTGCACGTTGCCATTTTCAATAAGATAGTCGACCATTAAATTTATTTTTTGCTCGGTGTCAAATTCTTCTTTAAAAGATTTCCATGCTAAATCAAAAAGTTCTTGTGAATCTATAAATTGAAATACAGGAGGGTCAATAAACTGATTCATAGCACGAACAGCTTCTACAAAATCATCAAATTTTGGATCGGTTATTTTTTCATAAAAATTAACAAAACTCTCATGTGCAGTTGCTTCACTAACTTTTTCTAAAGGAGCTAGTACTCCCCAAAACGGTGCTCTTGTTATTACGGTAATCTGCTGCCATATCTCTATTCCATAGCAGGCCCCCAGCACCACCAATAGGTTATTTTTGGTCAGGGTATTGATATGCCGAAGATGCAAACCCAGAATATTCCAGGTTATTACTTCTCCAGATTCCATCTCTAAACCTTGATTAGAACCGTGAGCTTCAATATGTATAATTGGTAAAAATCCATCTTCTTTTGCTCCTGATTTAACTTCTTCGAGTGCGCCAATGAAATCCTCGGCACTGTAAACGTTGCAATATCCGCATAGAAACCCATGCTGCTCTGCCCGTCTTCCTAAAATAGAATTTACCAACTCTTGGCCAGTTCTTTCCTTTTGTGGTAGCGATTCTATTACAATTATAGTGTTCCAAGCAAATTGCCGATAGACATGGTTGTCAATCATATATGAACTGTTTTGATGAAATATTTTTACCCTCTTGATCTAACTAGTGAGGCTGCTTCGGTGCACATTGCCCTGGTGTTACCGATGTATAGTACGACTTCCCTCGGGTTAGCAGAAAAGCAGAACAGCAAAAAAAGAACGTCATGCTGAAAGCACGCGAAGCGGTAGAGATGCTTCGCCAAGCTCGACATGACGTTCTTATTTCAGCGCATTCTATCAGCTACCTAGGCCAGCACCGGCGCAGCTTCCGCCTTGAATTCCTTCCAACTCTTGATGCTCAGATCCTGCAGCTTCAGCGTGCAGAAGGCGTGGATGAAGGCTTTGGCCAAGCGGGCGTTGGTGATGAGCGGGATGTTGAAGTCGACGGCCGTGCGGCGGATTTTGTAGTCGTTGTCCAGCTCGCCCTTGGTCATGTTCTTGGGGATGTTGATGACCAAGTCGATTTTCCGCTCGCGCAGGTAGGTCAGGGCGTTGGGCTCCTGCAGCTCGTCGGGCCAGTAGACCAGGGAGCTGGGCACGTTGTTTTCGGTGAAGAAAAGGTGCGTGCCGTGCGTGGCGTAGATGGTGTAACCCTTCTGCACCAGCATTTGGGCCGATTCCAGCAGGGCCACTTTGGAGGTGAGCGGGCCGCTGGAAATCAGCACCGTCTTCTCCGGAATGCGGTAGCCCACCGACAGCAGCGACTTCAGCAGCGCTTCCTCGGCCGTGTCGCCCAAGCAGCCCACTTCGCCGGTCGAGGTCATGTCCACGCGCAGCACCGGGTCGGCGCCTTGCAGGCGGGTGAAAGAGAACTGCGAGGCCTTCACGCCCACGAAGGGCAGGTCGTACACCAGCTCGCTCGCGTCGCGCTCCACGTGCTTGCCCAGTAGCACTTTCGTGGCCTTTTTGATCAGGTTGTTGCCCGATACCTTGCTCACGAAGGGGAAGCTACGCGAGGCGCGCAGGTTGCACTCGATAACGCGGATTTCGCGGTTTTTCTCCAAGAACTGGATGTTGAACGGCCCGCTGATCTGGAAGCGCTTGGCAATCTTCTCGGCAATGACCTTGAGCTTGCGCACCGTGCCCACGTACACGCGCTGCGGCGGGTAGTACATGGTAGCGTCGCCGGAGTGCACGCCGGCAAACTCCACGTGCTCCGATATGGCGTACGACATGATTTCGCCCCGGTCGGCCACGGCGTCCAGCTCGATTTCCTTGGCTTCCTGGATGAATTCTGAAACGACAACCGGATATTCGGCGCTGACCTCGGCGGCCAGCTTCAGGTACTCCTGCAGCTCCTGCACGTTCGACACCACGTTCATGGCCGCGCCCGACAGCACGTAGCTCGGGCGGATCAGCACCGGGAAGCCCACCTGCTTCACGAAGTCGTAGATGGCCTCCATGGTGGTCAGCTCGCTCCAGCGCGGTTGGGCAATGCCCAGCTCGTCCATGATGCTGCTGAACTTGTGGCGGTTTTCGGCCTCGTCGATGCGCGCGGCGGCGGTGCCCAGGATGGGCGCGCCGGCGGCTTCGAGGCGGGTGGCAATGTTGTTCGGAATCTGCCCGCCGGTGCTCAGAATCACGCCCTGCGGCTCCTCGAAGTCCAGAATGTCCATCACCCGCTCGTAGCTCAACTCCTCGAAGTACAGGCGGTCCGACACGTCGTAGTCGGTGCTTACGGTTTCGGGGTTGTAGTTGATGATGATGGACTTGTAGCCCTCCTCGTTCACCGTTTGGGCCGCGTTGACGCCGCACCAGTCAAACTCCACCGACGAGCCGATGCGGTACACGCCCGAGCCCAGCACCACCACCGACTTGTCGGTTTCCGGCTCCAGGTCGTTTTCGGTACCGTGGTAGGTGAGGTAGAGGTAGTTGGTTTGGGCCGGGAATTCGGCCGCCAGCGTGTCGATTTGCTTGACCACGGGCACCACGCCCAGGGCCTTGCGGCGGGCGCGCACCAGCATTTCGTTGGCTTTCACCTCGGCTGGGCCGAGGAGCTGCACGGCCAGCTGCTGGTCCGAAAAGCCCGACTTCTTGGCTTGGCGCAGCAAATCGGTATCGAGGGCATCGAGGCCGCCCTGCTGGCGCTTCTCGCCGAGCTGCTGGCTCAGCTGGTAGATGCCGTAGAGGCGCTGCAAAAACCACCGGTCGATGCGCGTGAGTTCGTACACGCGCTCCACGTCGTAGCCGGCCTGGAAGGCCTCGTTGATGGCGAAGATGCGCTCCTCGTTCGGCTCGCTCAGCAGCGTGTCGAGATTGGCAAGGTCAATCGGCTCGGGCTTGTTGGCCACGAAGCCGCGCCGGCCGGTGTCGAGCATGCGCAGGCCCTTCTGCACGGCTTCCTCGAAGGTTTTGCCGATGGCCATAACCTCGCCCACGCTCTTCATGGCCGAGCCGATCTGGCGCTGCACGCCCGAGAACTTCCCTAGGTCCCAGCGCGGCAGCTTCACCACCAAGTAATCGAGCGAAGGCTCGAAGAAGGCCGAAGTGGTCTGCGTCACGCTGTTTTTCAGCTCGGCCAGGGAGTAGCCCAGGCTGAGCTTGGCGGCCACGAAGGCCAGCGGGTAGCCGGTAGCCTTGGAAGCCAGGGCCGAGGAGCGCGACAAACGGGCATTCACCTCAATCACGCGGTACTCCTCCGAGTGCGGGTCGAGGGCGTACTGAATGTTGCACTCGCCCACGATGCCCAGGTGGCGGATGGTCTTGATGCCGATGCTGCGCAGCTTGTGGTACTCGCGGTTGCTCAGGGTCTGCGACGGCGCCACCACGATGCTCTCCCCGGTGTGAATACCGATGGGGTCGAAGTTCTCCATGTTGCAGACGGTGATGCAGTTGTCGAACTGGTCGCGCACCACTTCGTACTCCACTTCCTTCCAGCCCTTCAAGGACTCTTCCACCAGAATCTGGTCCGAAGTCGAGAAGGCCTTCTGGGCCAGGGCACGCAGCTCCTCCATGTTGTTGGCGAAGCCGCTGCCCAGGCCGCCCAGCGCAAAGGCGGCGCGCACGATAATGGGGAAGCCAATTCGCTCCGCCGCGGCCAAGGCGTCCTCCATCGTGGTTACGGCTTCGCTGCGGGCCGTGAGCACGCCGATCTGGTCGAGCTTTTCCTTGAAGATGTCGCGGTCCTCGGTGTCGATGATGCTCTGCACGGGTGTGCCGAGCACGCGCACGTTGTACTTCTCGAACACGCCGGCGCGGTACAAGGCTACGGCGCAGTTCAGGGCCGTTTGGCCGCCGAAGGCCACCAGAATGCCGTCGGGCTGCTCCTTCTTGATGACCTCCTCCACGAAGTAGGGCGTCACGGGCAGGAAGTACACGTCGTCGGCAATGTCGTCCGACGTCTGCACGGTGGCAATGTTGGGGTTGATGAGGATGGTGCGGATGCCTTCCTCTTTCAGCGCCTTGAGGGCCTGCGAACCGGAGTAATCGAACTCACCGGCCTCCCCGATTTTGAGGGCGCCGGAACCGAGAATCAAGACTTTCTGTGGTTTCTCCATCCTTGCCGTGGTGGTAGAAAATGTATGTTGAGGAGAAAATGAATTTGCGTGCTTGCTAGGTTTAAGACTAGCTCCCCTCCTCAGATGAGGAGGGGCTGGGGGTGGTTGAAAGACTAGAATTAGAGGTTAGATCTAGGGGTTGTTCAACGACTAGTCAACCACCCCTAGCCCCTCCTCATCTGAGGAGGGGAACTAGCTCTAGCTTAGCTGGCTTGCTGCGCCTTGTACTTCTCTACCTCCTCCAGAAACTGGTCGAACAAAAACTCCGTGTCCTGGGGGCCGCCGGCTGCCTCGGGGTGAAACTGGGTGGAGAAGAAGGGCTTGGTTTTGTGCTTGATGCCTTCGCAGGTGCCGTCGTTGAGGTTCTCGAACAGCATGTCCCACTCGGCGGGCAGTGTGGCGGTGTCCACCGCGAAGCCGTGGTTCTGGCTGGTGATGTAGCTGCGCTGGGTGCCCGTGAGTTTCACCGGCTGGTTGTGGCTGCGGTGGCCGTACTTGAGCTTAAACGTGTCGCCGCCTGCAGCGAGGCCCATAAGCTGGGAGCCCAGGCAGATGCCGAAGATCGGCTTGTCCTGTTGCAGGGCTTTCTGCAGGTGCTCAATCGTCGGCACGCACATTTTCGGGTCGCCGGGGCCGTTGCTCAGGAACAGGCCGTCGTAATCGAGCTGGGTGAAGTCGTAGTCCCAGGGCACGCGGATCAGCTCCACGTCGCGCTCCAAAAAGCAGCGGATGATGTTGGTCTTGGTGCCGCAGTCCACCAGCACGATTTTGTTTTTGCCCGTGCCGTAGTGCTGCACGCCCTCGGGGCTTACCTGGGCCACCAGGTTGTCCTGGTTGGGGTCGTGCAGGGGCACGTCCTCTTCGGCCACGATTTTGCCGAGCATGGCGCCCTTCTCTCGCAGCTTCTTGGTGAGCATGCGGGTATCCACGCCGTAGATGCCGGGGATGTTGTACTCGGCCAGCCAGTCGCCGAGGCTCTTGGCGGCGTTCCAGTGGCTGTGCTCCTCGGAGTAGTAGTTCACCACTAGGCCGGCCACATGAATCTTATCCGACTCGAAGATCTTGGAAATGGACTCGTACAGCTCCTCGCCCGGCACGCCGTAGTTGCCCACGATGGGGTAGGTGAGCACCAGGATCTGCCCGGCGAAGGACGGATCGGTGAGGTTTTCGGGGTAGCCGGTCATGGCCGTGCTGAACACCACTTCGCCCGCGGCCGAGGTAAATGCCCCGAAGGAGCTGCCCTGGATTTCGGTGCCGTCTTCGAGCACCAGCTTCACCGTTTTAGCGTTTTCCACTCTGTTGTGCGAAAAAGGGGTTTATGCTGTTGTTGAGTTTCGACCTCACCCCCCGGCCCCCTCTCCAAAAGAGAGGGGGAGCCAGACGATTCGATTTCGATGGTTGGGTTGCGGCGGCCGCAAACGTGACGGCCTGAAAGGGCAGCGGATGTGCCCAAAAAGATTTTCGGCTGGAACAGGACCATAAATCAGGGGTCTGTTCCAGCCGAAAAAGCACTTAAGCCAAACGGGGTCGAAAGCGTGTAGATCAATCGGCCCCGCACAATACCGATCCCAGATGTCAGGCATCGGGAAGTCTGGTAGGCTCGGCTGCTGGAAAGAAAATTCGATGGCTGCTCTTTCCTGGAAAGAGCCAGCCGGGTGCTGCGCCGCAAGGGGCAATGGCAGCGTGCGGCTAATCAGAAGGTGAGCTTTGCTCGTGAACCTCGTGGTGCCACTCATTAAGGCCGCAAGTTAGGCTGCCGGTTGCTTAACTCCTTACATCTGCCGGAATTATTGCGTACAGCGCTTGCAAAAACTGGTCGACTTCCGCGCGCTTGATGTTCAGTGGCGGCAGCAGGCGCAGCACCGTCGGGTCGGAGGCGTTGCCCACGAAGATGTGGTGTTCCGAGAGCAGCTTGTCGCGCACGTCCTTGATGGGGAAGTCGTACTTCAGGCCGATCATCAGCCCGCGGCCGCGCACTTCCTGGGCGCCGGCGTTTTGCAGCAACTCCTGCTTCAGGTACTCGCCCATTTCGCGGGCGTGCGCCAGCAGGTTTTCCTGCTCGATGACTTCCAGCACCGCCAGCGCGGCGGCGCAAGCCAAGTGGTTGCCGCCGAAAGTAGTGCCCAGCAGCCCGTACGAAGCCTGGAACTCCGGCGCAATCAGGATGCCACCGATGGGAAAACCGTTGCCCATGCCTTTGGCCACCGAGATGATACCCGGCCGCACACCGGCGTGCTGGTGCGCGAAGAACTTGCCGCTGCGGCCGTAGCCACTCTGCACTTCATCGGCAATGAGGACGGCGCCGTACTGCTGGCACAGCTGCTCCAGGCCCTGCAGGAACTCGTCGGAAGGCATGATGATGCCGCCCACGCCCTGAATCGGCTCGATGATGACGGCGCAGGTCTTGCCTTCCTGCAGCACCCGCTCTACTTCCGCCAAGTCGTAGGGCAGGAAGCTGATGGGGTGACCGGCGTTGAACGGCGCGACAATCTTCGGATTGTCGGTAGCCGCCACCGCGCCCGACGTGCGGCCGTGGAATGCGCCCTTAAACGCAATAACGTGGCTTTTGCCGGTGTGGAAGGAAGCTAGCTTCAGCGCATTCTCGTTGGCCTCGGCGCCCGAGTTGCACAAGAACAGCGTGTAGTCCTCATAACCTGACACCTCGCCCAGCTTCCGCGCCAGCTCCCGCTGAATCGGGATGTGCACCGAGTTCGAGTAGAAGCCGATCTGCTGCACCTGCGCGGTGATGCGCTGCACGTAGTGCGGGTGGCTGTGGCCGATGCTGATTACGGCGTGGCCGCCGTAGAAGTCGAGGTACTGCTGCCCACGGTCGTCCCAGAGCTGCGCCCCGAGGGCGCGCACCGGCGTGATGTCGTTGAGCGGATAGACGTTGAAAAGCTCCATTTGGGGTTAGAACTGAGAGCTGAGAGATTAGAACTGAGAAACCGTTGAGCGGCAATCAGAACGTAATGCTGAGCTTGTCGAAGCATTACGTTCTGATTGCGATTTATTACCCCTAGAGAAGCGGTAGAGATGCTTCGACAAGCTCAGCATGACCGTGCTAATACATTAGAAAAGCACCGATTTGAGGTGGAGCCCCGTCGTTTCGGGCAAGCCGAAGAGCAGGTTCATGTTCTGGATGGCCTGGCCCGAAGCGCCCTTCACGAGGTTATCGATAACCGAGGTAATGAGCAGCTGCTTGCCGAATTTTTGCACGTGCAGCAGGCTCTTATTGGTGTTTACTACCTGCTTCAGGTGCACTTCCTTGTCCGACACCGTGGTAAATGGCGCGTCGGCGTAGAACTTCTGGTACAGCTCCCGCGCTTCCTCCTGCGTCAAATCCGACGGCGTGTAGACGCTGGCGAAGATGCCGCGGGTGAAGTTGCCGCGGTAGGGAATGAAGTTGATGTCCATTGCCAGCTCGGGCTGCAGTTGCGCCAGGCTCTCCCCAATTTCCCCTAGGTGCTGGTGCGTGAAAGGCTTGTAGATGGACACGTTGTTCGAACGCCACGAGAAATGCACCGTCTCCGATAGGCTCTGCCCCGCGCCCGTGCTGCCGGTAATGGCCGATACGTGCACGTCGTCGGTGAGGCGGCCGGCCTGGGCCAGCGGCAGCAGGGCCAGTTGAATAGACGTAGCAAAGCAGCCGGGGTTGGCAATGCTTTGGGCCTGCTGAATGCGCGTCTTGTTCAGCTCCGGCAGCCCGTACACGAACTCCCGGTCCTGAAACTCCCGATCAGCACCTAGGCGGAAATCGTTGCTGAGGTCGATGACGTGGGTGGTTTCCGGCAGCGGTTGCTTTTCAAGAAACGCCCGCGAGTTGCCGTGGCCCAGGCAGAGGAACACCACGTCTTCGTCGCCGGCCAGCTCCGCGGCAAAGCGCAGGTCCGTTTCGCCCACCAGGTCGTCGTGTGCCTGGTGCACCGGCTTGCCTGCGCTCGACGAGCTGACGATAGCGCCCAGCTCCACGAACTCGTGGTGCAGCAGAATGCGGATCAGCTCTCCGGCCGTGTAGCCGGCCCCGCCGACGATGCCAACCTTAATTTTCATCGTTGAAGGAAGCGTGAATGCGCAGCTGGTTGCTGAAAATCTTGATAAACCCTTTGGCGTCGCGCGAATCCCAGGCGTTGTTCTCCTCACCGTAGGTCGCCACTTTCGACTGCATCATGTCAAATTCCGACTCGATGCCCAGCAGCTCAAACTGATAAGGCTTCAACGACACGTACACCGTGCCTGACACGCGCTGCTGCGACGACTCCAAGAAAGCTTCCATATCGCGCATCACCGGATCGAGGTACTGCGCCTCGTGCAGCAGCGTGCCGTACCAATTGGCGATGTAGTCTTTGTGCAGCAGCTGCCAGCGTGAGGAGGTGTGCTTCTCCAGCAGGTGGTGGCTTTTGATAAGAATCAGCGGGGCCGGAGCCTCGAAGCCCACTCGGCCTTTGATGCCTAGGATGGTGTCGCCCACGTGCGTATCGCGGCCAATGGCGTACTTACCGGCCAGCTCGTTCAGCGCCACAATCAGGTCTACCGGCTTCATCTGCTCGCCGTTCAGCGCCACCGGCTCACCTTTTTCGAAGGTGATGCTGATTTCCTGCGGCTCGGTTGCCGAGAGCTGCGTCGGCCAGGCCGACTCCGGCAGGCCCTGGCGCGAGGTCAGCGTTTCGACGCCGCCCACGCTGGTGCCCCAAATGCCCTTGTTGATGGAGTATTTGGCTTTTTCCCAGCTCATCTCCACACCGTTGGCCTGCAGGTACTCGATTTCCTGCTGGCGCGAAAGACGCAGGTCGCGGATGGGCGTGAGGATTTCGGTGTTGGGTGAAATCACCGAGAAAGCCACGTCGAATCGTACCTGGTCGTTGCCGGCGCCGGTGCTGCCGTGGGCAATGTAATCGGCCTTGTTTTCGCGGGCGTACTCGGCCAAAGCCAGCGACTGGAACATGCGCTCCGCGCTGACGCTCAGCGGGTAGGTGTCGTTTTTTAGGATGTTTCCCGCCAGCAGGTAGCGCAGGCACTGTTGGTAGAAACGCTCGGTTACGTCAATCACCTCGTGGCGCTTGGAGCCCATTTCGTAGGCGCGCTTTTCGATGCCGGCCAGCTCCTTCTCCGAGAAGCCGCCCGAGTTGACGATTACCGTGTGGACTTCCAGGCCCAGTTCTTTCGTCAGATAAACGACGCAGTAGGACGTATCCAACCCGCCGCTGTAGGCGAGAACTACCTTTTTCATGCTTTGTAGTGAGTAGGAAGTAGTGAGTAGTCAGTATGCGCGGCGAAGAGCGAGAGCCAACCCAGTGAGTTTGTCTCAGTACCCAAAACCAACTACTGATTACTGATGAATTCGATGGTTTCCTGCGGCTTCTGCCCGTACTCGTCGTTCAGGTTGTCGTACAACATGCCGGTGCACAGGCACATACGACGCTGGTTTTCCTCCAGAATGGGGTAGTACTTGCACGACGAGCAACCCTTCCAGAAGTCGTCCGACTGCGTGAGCTCGGGGAAGGCCACGGGGCGGTAGCCCAGGTCGGTGTTCATTTTCATCACCGGCCCGGAGGTGGTAATGCCGAACAGCTTGGCGCCGGGGTACTTGGTGCGCGAGAGTTTGAACACCTCGTTTTTGATGGCGCGGCCCAGGCCCTCTTTGCGCAGCTGGGTGTTCACGATCAGGCCCGAGTTGACGATGAATTTCTGGTCCTCGAAGGTCTCGATGTAGCAGAAGCCGGCCAGCTGTTCGCCAATGAATGCGATGATGGCGTTGCCCGTTTCCATCTTCTTCTTCAGGTAGTTAGGGTCGCGCTTGGCGATGCCCACGCCCCGCTGTTTGGCCGATTCCTCGTACCATTGACAAAGCGTTTCTACATGCTGCACGTCGGCAGCATTAGCAACTCGTAAAATCATTGGGGTGTAGACGATGGTGCCGGCCTGCGGAGCGCGGCAAAAAATGTCGGGGAAGTCAGGAAAAAGCAGCAGATGTACGCTAACGGTACGCGGCGCAAACAGGGCCAGCGGCCGACGTTGCAACGACCAAGCCGCCTAGGTGGGCTCGGTATCCGGGGAGGGGTGCCAGTAGGGGATTGGCTGGGGCGGGCAACCGGCCAAACGGGCCGTTGCTCAGGTGGGGCATTTACGCAAAGCCACCTTCAGTACATGTACCGCGTCCTACACTCGTGTCAGTCTGTTGATTGTCAGTTGTTCTGTTCTCTTGATATTTCCGCTCTGTGAGCGGAGCCGTGTTGGTAGCACGAAGGGCAAACACAAACGGCTATCGGCAAGCCAGCTCTAGGCTGGCTTAATTCGCACGATCCGGTTCGATCGTCGCAAATGCACAAGAGAAGTAAAACGAATCATGACAAACACCAACGCCCCTAAAGGGCCAGCAGGAGAGTTTTTCTGACGGTGTAAATGAGGGGCACCGGAAAAACGTTGCAATACTAGATGTTTTTTTTCGGAAACTTTGCCGGCCCGGCGGCAAAAAAAATGCGCAACTAATGCCGGCCCATTGCCTGCTGGCCCCAAGCCGGCGCCCTGCACCTAGGGCCGAAAAGCGCGTGTCGGGCCTCTCTGCTGACTTTCGGATGAAAGAAATCCTCAAACTATTCAAGATTGGCGGCGGCATCCTCGACGACGAGGCGCAGCTCCGCCGTTTTGTGCAGGCGTTTGCCCAAGTGCCCGGCCGCAAAATGTTGGTGCACGGCGGCGGCAAAGGCGCCAACCAGATGCTCAGCGACCTAGGCATCGAGCCCAAAATGGTGCAGGGCCGCCGCATCACCGACGCCGCCACGCTCGACATCGTAACGATGTTTTACGCTGGCAAAACCAACAAGCAATTGGTGGCCCTGCTGCAGGCCAGCGGCGTAAATGCCCTAGGGCTGTCGGGGGCCGATGGCAACGCGGTGCGGGCCAGCAAGCGGCCGGTAAAGGACATCGACTACGGTTTTGTGGGCGACATCGACGCCGGCAGCATCGACACTGCCGTGGTGCAGCAGCTGCTGGCCGCCGACCTCACGCCGGTGTTCTGCGCCATTACGCACGATGGCCAGGGGCAGCTGCTGAACACCAACGCCGATACCATTGCCAGCGCGCTGGCCCGCGCGCTGGCGCCGCACTACCAGGTAGAGCTGCACTTCTGCTTTGAGAAGGATGGCGTGCTGCGCGACGTAAACGACGACAGCTCGGTGGTGCCGCGCATTACGCCCGCGCTGTATCAGCAGCTGAAAGCCGAGGGTATTATTGCCGCCGGCATGATTCCGAAGCTCGACAATGCCTTTGCCGCTCTGGCGGCTGGCGTGGAGCAGGTTATCATCGAAAACGCGCTCAAGATCAACGAGCCCGTGAAAACCGTGCTATGCCGGAGCTGATTTCGCGCCTCACAGACGAGGCCATTGCGCTGTTGCAGCAGCTGATTCGCACGCCGTCGTTTTCGCGGGAGGAGGGTGCTACTGCCGACCTCATCTTCGCGTTTCTGCAGCAGCACGGCGCCGCGCCGCAGCGCGCGCAGCACAACGTGTGGGCCGTTAACGAGCACTTCGATGCCGCCAAGCCAACCATTCTGCTCAACTCGCACCACGACACCGTAAAGCCCGGCAGCACCTGGACGTACGACCCTTTCGGGGCCGTGCTCGAGGGCGACAAACTCGTGGGCCTGGGTAGCAACGACGCCGGGGCTTCGGCGGTGAGCTTGCTGGCTACCTTCCTGTACTTCCGCACGCGTCCCGACCTAGGGTTTAACCTCATCTGCGCCATCACGGCCGAGGAAGAAGTATCGGGCGCCAATGGGGTGCGCAGCATCCTGCCCCAGCTCGGCCGCATCGACCTAGGGATTGTGGGGGAACCCACCAAAATGGACATGGCCATTGCTGAGAAAGGCTTGGTGGTGCTTGACTGCGTAGCGCACGGCCGCACCGGCCACGCCGCCCGCGACGAAGGCGAAAACGCGCTCTACAAAGCCGTGCAGGATATCGAATGGATTCGGCAGTACCAGTTTCCGAAAGTGTCGCCGCTGCTCGGGCCCGTGAAGATGACTGTAACGCAAGTGCAAGCCGGCTCGCAGCACAACGTAGTGCCCGACCGTTGCCACTTTGTGGTGGATGTGCGCACCAACGAGTTCTACTCCAACGCCGAGGTGGTGCGCACCGTGCAGCAACACATCAGCTCCGAAGCAACGCCTAGGTCGCTGTACCTGAACTCCTCGCGCATAGCGCCCGAGCACTTGCTGGTGCAGCGCGGCCTGGCCCTTGGGCGGAAGACGTTCGGCTCGGCCACGCTCTCCGACCAAGCTGTAATGCCGTTCGAAACCGTGAAGATGGGCCCCGGCGACTCAGCCCGCTCGCACACCCCCGACGAGTACATTCTGCTCAGCGAAATCTGCAGCGGCATCAGCGGATACGTAGAGTTACTGGAAGGCTTTAAGTTTTGATTAGAGTTAAAGCTCGCTATCAGATTAGATGCTAGGACTAGTTTCCCTCCTCAGATGAGGAGGGGCTAGGGGTGGTTGACTTTGACGTTTGAACGACCTTTAGACCTAGCCACTAGTATTTAGCCACCTACCCAATTTAGCTCTAGCCTTTCAACCACCCCTAGCCCCTCCTCATCTGAGGAGGGGAACTAGTTTTTAGCTTCCGACTCAAACACACATGAAAATCTGGGATAAGGGCATTGCCGTCGACAAGAAGATTGAGGCGTTTACCGTGGGCCGCGACCGGGAGCTGGATATGTATCTGGCCCGCTTCGATGTGCAAGCCTCGAAGGCGCAGGCCAACATGCTGGCCAAGGTTGGGCTGATTTCGGAGGCCGAAAACGCGCAGCTGCAGCAAGGCCTCACGGAGCTGGCCGCGCAGGTAGATGAGGGCACCTTAACCATCGAGGAGAGCTTCGAGGACGTGCACTCCAAGATTGAGTACTACCTCACGGAGAAATTCGGCGACGCGGGCAAGAAGATCCACACCGCCCGCTCGCGCAACGACCAGGTGCTTACGGCTATCCAGCTGTTCCTGAAAGACTACACGGAGCGAGTGGCGAACCGCACCATGGAGCTGGTGCAGGTGCTGCTGCTTAAAGCCGATGCGCATCAGGCCGATTTGATGCCCGGTTACACCCACTTTCAGGCGGCCATGCCCAGCTCGTTCGGGCTGTGGTTTTCGGCCTACGCCGAGCACCTGCTGCTCGATCTGGCCTTGTTCGAAGCGGCCCACACCGTAGCCGACCAAAACCCTTTGGGCTCGGGCGCAGGCTTCGGTAGCTCATTCCCCATCGACCGGCAGCAAACCACCGCCGAAATGGGTTTTGGCAACCTGGCCGTGAGCAGCGTGGGCGCTCAAATGCTGCGCGGCAAAACCGAAAAAACGCTGGCCTTTGCCATGGCCGGCATGGCCGCCACGTTCGCCAAAATGGCCTACGACCTGGTGCTCTACAACTCGCAGGATTTGGCCTTCGTGGAGCTGCCCGCCGCGTTTACTACCGGCTCCAGCATCATGCCGCACAAGAAAAACCCCGACGTGTTCGAGCTGATCCGGGCCCGCTGCAATGCCCTGCAGGCGCTGCCCAATACGCTGCTGCTGGTAACCAACAACCTGCCCAGCGGCTACCACCGCGACTTCCAGATTCTCAAGGAAATCCTGTTCGAGCCGATGACGCAGCTGCTCGACATTCTCGACATCGTGCTCTTCGCCTTGCCGCAGCTGAAAATTAAGCCGAACCTGCTCGATCAGCCGAAGTACGATGCGGTGTTCACCGTGGAAAACATCAATCAGCTGATCCAAGCCGGCATGCCCTTCCGCACGGCTTACAAAGAGGTAGGGCAGGCCGTAGAAGACGGTAGCTACGTGCCGCACAAAGAGTTCGGCACCACGCACCTGGGGAGCGTGCACAACCTGGGGCTGGAGGCGATTCAGCAGAAAGTAGATAAGCTGCGCCAAGGCAGCCGACTGTTCATAAACCAGGAGTAGCCGTAAGGTTAATCGTCCGTCATCCTGACGAAGGAAGGACCTTCTCACGCTCGCACGATTTTTCCTAGGTCGTGTCATGCCGAGCTTATCGAGGCATCGGGCGTGCTGACGCCGGATACTAACCGCTCCCCTCTCCTTTTGGGGAGGGGCTGGGGGTGGGGTCTACCGACGTAGGCACGATAAGGTCCTTCGCTTGGCTCAGGATGACTGTACCTACGTAGGTAACTATTCCGTTTCTATCCCGCGTCAGCACGCGAGATGTCTCGACAAGCTCGGCATGACGGACTTTTCCACTGAGCGGAGGAGTCATTCAGCGCGGCAAAAGCCCGGTGCTTACTTGCTCGTAGGAGCAAGGCGTACGGTCAGCTCAACATCCACGGGTTTGCCGTTCTGGTAGCCCGGCCGGAAGCTACCTATCGACTGCAAAGCCCTGGCCAGCGCCGGGTCGGTGGCAGCCTCGGTTTCGGCCGAAGTAGGACCTAGGGCCGGAAAACGGGCCTTGCCCGTTTGGTCGACCACGAAGGTGAGGTAGGCTCCGCTGCCGCTGGCTGCCCCGCGTACCCTGCTGCTCATAAACGCCTGCAAGCCCGCGTTGCCTCCGTCGAGGTACACCGGCATCTTCTCGACATAGCGGTACAGCTTGCGGCCGCCGAGCTTGGCACTGCCCCCTAGGTCGGGTGACATGGCATTGGGCATGGGCGTAAGGGCGCCTTGAGCCGCTGCCGATAAGCCGGTTAGCAGCAGAGTACCTAGGGCCAGCAGAGAGCCCCAATACTTCACTAATGGAGTGTGCATAGGTAGTATTAACGGGCTGAGGAAGTTGTGATTATCACCGATTGCGGCCGTACTGCTCGTGCGAGCTTACCCAGTCGGAGCTGCTGATGGCGGCGGCCAGGCTTAGTTCGCCGGCCAGCACCACGCCGGCCACGATTTCGGCAAACTTGTTCACGGTGCCGCGGCCCACGCAGCCCAGCATGCGCAGGCATTCGTTTTGGGTGGCCAGGCCAGTGCCGCCGCCGTGGGTAGCCACAATCAGCGACGGGATGGTGATGCTCAGGTACAGGTCGCCCTCCGGGGTGCGCTCCGAGTAAATAATGCCTGCCGACGATTCGGACACGTTGGCCACGTCCTGGCCCGTGGCGATGAACATGGCCGTGATGCCGTTGGCCGAGTGCAGGCCGTTGTTGTTGGCCCCCGACATAAACGCGCCCACGTTGGCCACTTGCCCGTGGTAGGCCAGCTGCTCGGGCGTTACGCGCATGCGCTGCTGCAGCACATCGCGCTTAATCAGGGCCTCGGCCACCACGCGCTTGCCGCGGGTGCGCATCACGTTTATCTGCGAGGCTTTTTTATCGGTAGCGAAGTTCGACTCGAGGTAGAAGTTGCGGATGGGCGCGCCTTGGTAGTTGGCCAGTATCCAGGAGCAAGCCGCGAAGGTGGCCCGGCCCACCATGTTTTGCCCGGCCGCATCGCCGGTGCTGAAATTAAAGCGCAGGTAAGCAAACTTGTTGGCCAGGTACGTATCGATGTACTGCAGCTTGGCCACGCGCGAGGTGGCCTCGGCCTCGTGCCGGATTTTTTCGATGCACTCCTCTACCCAGCGGCTGAAGTCGCGGGCGCCGCGGGCGTCGTCGAACACAAACACCGGGGCGCGCTGCATGGCATCGCCGATAACGGTGCACTTTACGCCGCCGCTCAGGTTGAGCAGCTGCATGCCGCGGTTGTAGCTGGCTACCAAAGTGCCCTCGGTGGTGGCCAGCGGAATGAGGAAGTCGCCCTGCGCGTGCTCGCCGTTGATGCGCAAGGGGCCGGCCAGCCCGATGGGCACCTGCGCCACCCCCGCAAAATGCTCGCAGTTGCCCTTAAGCGCGTGCGGATCGAAGGAGTATTTGGTGATGTGCTCGAACTCCTGGCCCGTGAACTCCTGCGCGAAGCGTTGGCGCGCCTGAATGGCCGCCTCGGCGTAGTCGTCGGGCTCGAAGCGCGGAATGCGCACGCGCTGGTCCTGCTGCACAATGGCGTCTTCTACCTCCACCTGCAGTTCGCCGAAGGGGTCGGTCTGGAACTGCAGCTGCACCGGGTGCATGCCCTCGGGCAGCGGGTGGGTGTGCAGGCGCAGCGTAATGCTTTGCCCCACGGGGAACTCCAGGCCGCCGCCCTCGCCAATTTCGGTAGCCGGCCGGATGTTGCCGTTGCCCAAATCGATGGTAATCTGCTCCGGACCTAGGGCATGGCCGTTCACCCGAACGTGGTCGATGCGCGTGAGGCGCACCGTATCGAGGCGGTTTTTCAGCGAGAAAGCAACGCCGCCGTTGTCGGGCAGGTTGTGCAGGCTGCCGCGGGTGTACAGCAGCTTCAGCAGCATGGGGCTCGGGGTGAAGATCATGGCCGGAAGGAGGATGAAGTCTGGCTATAAGTATAAGCTTTTATGACTTCAGTACTACTGCCGAGCCGCTAGGTTGTGGACTTGGCAGTTCCTCGTGTGCCTCCTAGGTGCTTACTGCTTGCTGTCGAAGGTGATAGGTACGGTATAGGTCACTTCGATGGGCCGACCATTTCGGTGAGCCGGTATCCAGTTGGGCATCTGCTTAACGACCCTAAGTGCTTCCGCATCAAGCGCCGGATCGGCACTCTTCACAACCCGCGCATCTTTAACTGCGCCGGTTTTTGCAACAATGAAACTGATAAATACCCGACCCGAGGCTGCGGTACGAGGATAATGAATGTTGTTGCGTAAATATTCCAACAGAGCCTTTTGCCCGCCTTTAAATTCGGGCATTTGCTCCATCCCCACGAAAACCAGTTGCTCTTGTTGAGCCTTTGCGGACAGTGGTACGTGGTGAGCTTGCTTCGCGCTGTTATGCTGATTAGCAGAAGTCGGCTGCTGCGTGCGCGGAGCTGCTGGGCGTTGCCGCACCTGCGCCCACGCCTGTTGCGCCGATAAGCCCTGCACAACCACCAGCACCAAGGCCGCCAAAAAGCACCGCAACCTCGGCCGCAGCCTAGGTGCCGCCGCCAATTGCGCCTGCCGGAAGCGGCCGCACAGCCGGCCATCGGGCGAGGCGGCTCGGGCTGCAGCCAACTCAAGCTGCGTAGCGTTGGTGAAGTCGTGCACCACGCGCTGGCAATCGGCGCAGAAATGCCCGCCCGGCACGGACGTGAGCTTATCAGCCGCTACGGCGCAGGGCTGCAGCCGAACGTTGGTAATGGGCAGGGCGTGGAGCATGCCTGGGTGGGTTTAGCTGAGCGGCAAACGCCGGGACAGTACTAAGTGCTATACGGCGCCAGCGCGGCAAGATACGGTCCGAACTGGGCGGCGCGGCTTACGCCCTAGGTGCTTAGTCGAAGTACTCGCGGCCGGCATCGTCCACGTACCCTACTTTGCCTTCGGGCGTAACCACGCGGGCCACGCCGGCTACAAAGGGCTCGGCAGCAGCGTACTTGGGCTTGATGATGAGCTTGCCGCTGGGCCCTAGGTAGCCAAACCGGCCTTGCTGCTCCACAATGGGGTAGGCGTAGCCGTTTTGCTCGGTAGCCCGAATGTTGTCGAAGGAGAGGGGCAAGCGTTGGCGGCCGCGGTTATCTACCACGCCCCACTTGGGGCCCTGGCGCACCAGCAGCAGGCCGTCGTGGTACAGGTCCTGCACTTCGTCGTACACGGGCGGCACCACGGCGTCGCCGACGGAAAACCGGAAGCCCACTTTGCCGTTGCGGCGGAGCGGGTCGCCCTGGGCCAGGTAATCCTCCTCGGGTTGCTCGCGGGGCTCGGCCAGCCGGCGGCCCGATACGTCGATGTCGAAGGTTTCGCCGCGCAGCACCACCGTGGCACGGCCCTGCTGAAAGTTGGAGGCCTGCTCGAAGTGCATGGGCGTGAGCGGGTTGCCGGCGCCGTCGATGTAGCCGTAGCACGCACCAACGCGCACCCAGGCCACTTCGTCCACAAACGGGCCGGCTTCGTCGTAGCGCAGGGGCAGCACCACGCGGCCCTGGCGGTCGGCGTAGCCCCATTGGTTGCCCTTGCGGCACGGTACCAGGCGAGCGGGGGCGGGCTGGGCCGCGGCCGCATAGCTAAGCGCCAAGGCCAACGGCAGCCAGAAAATGCGTTTCATGCGGTGGAAGGCTGGAGGCAGGTGGAGGAGTGAAGTTCCAGCATCCCGAAAATACACAATTTCTGACAAAGCCAAGCTGCAGCCTGGCCAAACCGGCCGCTGGGCTGTGTAAACGGCCGGTGGCGGCCCGCCGAAGTTGCGTAACTTGCCTTGGCTGAGGCTTGCCCACGCAGTAGAGGCAGGATTCGGCGTAGCTTTATGCAGCTCTCTGCCGATTATCCCCGCTTCTGCTTACGCAATTCGCAACTCTCGCACGAGCAAAAAGCCTTTTTTCAGCGGCGCGGCTTTCTTCATTTTCGGCAATTTGCTGCACCCGAAGCCGTGCAAGGGCTGCTGCAGGCCATTGCAGAATTGGAGCAGCAATGGCTGCAGGCGGGCCCCACCAAAATCAACGGAGTGCCCATTAAGTACGGCCACGATGCAGACGGCACGCGCATGGTGCAGCGCTTTGCGTTTGCCTCGCAGCACAGCCCCCGGCTGCACGCATTTTTGCAGGATACACGCCTGCGGGCATTGCTCGGGCTGCTTGATGCACCTGGCGCCCGCATGGGCGAAAACGAGAAGAACGGCCTGGTAGTAAACCACTACGTGAACGTGCCGGGCAGCACGTTTGCGCACATGGGCTGGCACACCGATGCCCTGCGCGACGTATTCGAGGGGCGGCGCATTGGGGCTATGCTGAACGTGGGCATTCACCTCGACGACTGCCCCGCGGCCAACGGCGGCTTGCGCGTGCTGCCGGGCACACACTGCCAAAGCCTGCGCGAGCTGCTGTTTCGCAAAAAGTACTTCGCCAGCCACGAGGCCGACCCTAACGAGCTGGCCATCGAAACCCAGGCCGGCGACCTGACCGTGCACGACGGCCGCTTGTGGCACCGTGTAGCCCGCTCGCCCTTAGTGGGGGCCGCGTCGCGCCGCCGCGTGCTGTACGTGCCCATTGTGGCGGGCCCGTATCAGCCCAAACACGCCGCGGCACCTACGCCCTTGTACCTGCGCTTTTTGCACCTGCTGAAGTAACGCAACCCCTAGGTGCCGGTGCTTGGCCAGGGCAGTAGCACCTAGGGCAATCGGCTGGGCGCGGTGTTGTACCTTGGCGGGCATACTCATATCATATCTGGCGCTCATGTTCCGCCTTCCTGTTTTATTGGCCGCTGCTGCCGGGCTGCTGGCCTTGCACCCGGCTCCGGCCGCGGCCCAAAAGAAAAACCCCTTGGCCGGGCGCATCGACGCGCTTTCGGCCCGCGTAGAGCCCCAGGTAATTGCCTGGCGCCGCGATATTCACGAGCACCCCGAGCTGGGCAACCGCGAAACCCGCACGGCCGGCATTGTGGCCGCCGAGCTGAAGCGCCTGGGCCTGGAGGTGCAAACCGGCGTGGGCAAAACCGGCGTGGTCGGGCTGCTGCGCGGCGGCAAGCCCGGCCCCGTGGTGGCCCTGCGCGCCGACATGGACGCCCTGCCCGTGACGGAAGACCGCAAAGTGCCGTTTGCCTCGAAGGAGCGCACCCAGTACAACGGCCAGGAGGTAGGCATTATGCACGCCTGCGGCCACGACAGCCACGTGGCCATGCTGCTGGGCACCGCCAACGTGCTTAGCCAGCTGAAAAACGACCTGCACGGCACCGTGAAGTTCATTTTCCAGCCCGCCGAAGAAGGCCCGCCCGCAGGCGAGGAAGGCGGCGCTGCCCTAATGGTGAAAGAAGGCGTGCTCGACAACCCCAAGGTGGATGCCGTGTTCGGGCTGCACATCAATGCCCAAACCGAGGTAGGGCAGGTGAAGTACCGCGCCGGCGGCATGATGGCCAGCGCCGACGTGTTCCAGATTCGCGTAAAGGGCAAGTCGGCGCACGGGGCGTACCCGTGGCTGGCCGTCGATCCGGTGGTTACGGCTTCGCAGATTGTGGTAGCCCTGCAAAGCATTGTAAGCCGCGAGGTGCAGCTGACGGAAGATGCGGCCGTGGTAACCGTGGGCATGATTCACGGGGGCGTGCGCAACAACATTATTCCGGAGCAAGTGGAGCTGCAAGGCACCTTGCGCGCCCTGAATGCCCAAACCCGCGCGCAGCTGGCCCAGAGCGTGCGCCGCGTGGCCACCAACATTGCCGAAGCCGCCGGCGCTACCGCCGAGGTGGAGGTGCGCGCCGCCGCCCCGCTTACCTACAACGACCCGCGCCTGCTGCAGCAAGCCCTGCCCACCCTGCGCAACGTGGCCGGCGCCAGCGCCGTGAGCGAGATGAAAGCCGTAACCGGCGCCGAGGATTTTGGCTGCTATCAGGAAAAAGTGCCCGGCCTGTACCTGTACCTTGGCGGCATGCCCAAGGGCGCCGACCCCGCCGCCACCGCCCCGCACCACACGCCCGGCTTCTTTCTCGATGAAAGCGGCTTTGGCCTGGGCGTACGTACCCTCTCGAACCTCGCCGTTGATTACCTCGGTGGCAAGATGAAGTAGGCCCGCCCGGGCAAGCAAACCGGTTGCCGCGCGGCAGTCAGCACCCAGCTGGCTGCCGCGCTTTTTTGTGCCGCCTAGGTGCGTTGGGGCTGAGGTTGGCTAAGCAGGGTGCAAAACGCGGCGGCGCGCGGCGCCTTCACGGAAAATTCATGGTATAGTCTTTTTCATATGCCTGATGCGCACGCCAGCGCCGGCGCGATACGGTTTCGATGATTGTAGGTTGTTGTTTGAAGGGTTTTCAATGAAAAAAATATTTCTATGCGAAAAGTGGTAGTTGGACGTGTAAAGGATTAAAAAATTTTTAATTTGTCGGCCCCTTACTGCTTGTCAAGGACACATACAATTTCCTGTCACCTCCAAAACCCTACTCCATGCTCTACAAATACTCTGCCCTTGGGCTAGCCTTGCTAGGTAGTGCCGCCGCTATGGCGCAAACGGGCCCGCGCCCCACCGGGCGCATCAACGCGGCCGATGGCATGCCCGAGCTGGTGCATTTCTCGGCTGCCGGTGCCCGCTACCAGGATGCCCGCGCCGCCTTGCGCGCCACGCTGCCCCTCACCAGCCACGACGAAATGCGCGTCGCCCGCCTCGAAACCGACGGCGCCGGCATCAAGCACGAACGCTTTCAGCAGTATTTCAAGGGCGTGAAGGTGGAAAACGCTACCTACACCGCCCACAGCCGCAACGGCGAGGTGGAGGTAATCAGCGGCGACTTTGAGCAGCTGCCCACCACCCTGGAGGTGCGCCCGGCCGTATCGGCCGAGGCCGCGCTGCAGTCGGCCATGCGCTACGTGCGGGCCCGCCGCTACATGTGGCAAATGCCCAACGAGGCCGAGTTTGCGCGCGAATCGGAAGGCAAGAGCACGTTTAAGCCCAGCGGCGAGCTGGTAATCATGCGCAATACGCTGAGCATGGATGCCGCCAAAGCCGGCCAGCCCACGCTGGCCTGGAAGCTCGACGTGTACGCCGCCGAGCCCGTGAGCCGCGCCCACATTTACGTGGATGCCCAAACCGGCGAGGTAATTTCGCAGAACGACATCATCAAGCACGCGGCCACTACGGCCTCGTTTGCTACGGCTTACAGCGGCACCCGCTCGCTGGCCAACGAAAGCTACACCACCAGCACAGGCGCCACGGCCTACCGCCTGCGCTCCTACACCCGCGGCCTGGGCATCGAAACCTACAACTGCCGCAAGGGCAACAGCTACACCTCGGCGGTTGACTTTACCGATGCCGACAACAGCTGGACGGAGTACAACAACGCCAACTTCGACAACGTAGCCGGCGACGCGCACTTTGGCGCGCAGGCCACCTACGATTACTGGAAGAACGTGCACGGCCGCAACTCCTACGACAACGCCGGCGCCAAAATCAAGAGCTACATCCACTTCGACGACACGCCGGGCGACGGCGTAGGCTACGAAAACGCTTACTGGAACGGCTCGGTAATGACCTACGGCGACGGCGCCACGCGCTTCCGCCCGCTGACCTCGCTCGACGTGTGCGCCCACGAAATTGGCCACGCCGTGTGCGAAAAAACCGCCAACCTGGTGTACTCCAACGAGTCGGGCGCGATGAACGAAGGCTTCTCCGACATTTGGGGCGCCTGCATCGAGGCCTACGCCGTGGGCACGCTGGGCGCTACCTCGTCGGGCGTGAAGGCTAAATCGACCTGGCTGATCGGCGAAGAAATCGACAAGCAGCGCGCGGCGCTGCGCTCGATGAGCGACCCGAACTCGCAAAGCCAGCCCGATACCTACAAAGGTACCTACTGGTATACCGGCACCGGCGACAACGGCGGCGTGCACACCAACTCGGGCGTGCTCAATCACTGGTTCTACCGCCTGGCGGTGGGTGGCTCGGGCACCAACGACATCGGCAGTGCTTTCAACGTAACCGGCATCGGCATTGATGCCGCCGCCAAAATTGCCTACCGTACCGAAAGCGTGTACCTCACCTCGTCGAGCACCTACGCTTCGGCCCGTACCTACTCCATTCAGGCGGCCAAAGACCTGTACGGCGCCGGCTCGGCCCAGGAAATTGCCGTTACCAACGCGTGGTACGCCGTGGGTGTAGGCGCCGCTTACGGCGGTGGCAGCACCACGCCGCCCCCCACCACGGTTACGTACTGCGCCAGCAAAGGCAGTACCACCTACGAGTGGATTGACCTGGTACAGCTCGGCTCGATTAACCGCACCTCGGGCGCCAACGGCGGCTACTACGACGGCACGGCCCTGAGCACCTCGGTGGCAGCCGGCTCGTCGCAAACCATCTACTTCTCGGCGGGCTTTGCCTCCACGGCCTACACCGAGTATTGGAAGGTGTACATCGACTACAACAAGAACGGCGTGTTTACCGATGCCGGCGAACTGGTGGTATCCGGCTCGAGCAGCAGCACGGGTACGCTGAGCGCCAGCTTCACGGTGCCCACCACGGCCAAGAGCGGCGCTACCCGCCTGCGCGTGGTGATGAGCGACAACTCGGCCACCACCAGCTGCAACACCTACAGCTACGGCGAAACTGAGGACTACACCGTCAACATCACGGGCGGTACGGCCATTGCCGCCACCACCGTGGCCTCGCTCACGGGCACCGAAGCCCTCGGCAACGAAGAAGCCCGCACGGCCCGCGTATTCCCGAACCCGGCCAACGACTTCCTCAACATTGCGCTACCCGGCAACATGGCGGTGCAGTCGGTGCAGGTGTTTGATGCCCGCGGCGCCGAAGTACAGGTGCGCGTGCTGGAGCGCGGTCAGCTCGACGTGAGCAACCTGCGCGCCGGCATCTACCAGCTCAGCATTTCGGACGGGCAAAAGGCCTTCCGCTCGCGTTTCGTGAAGCAGTAATGCTCCGGTAAGCCATTGGCTTCGCAAAGCCCGCCGTGCCCTAGGTACGGCGGGCTTTTTGTTTGAGCACGAGGCGGGTAGTGGTACCTTTGTGCCCCCTTTTTGGGTCCGCCGCACCTAGGCGGCTTCACGCTCTTTTCCGCGCTTATGCACCTTGCCTTAGTTTCTTGCGATGCGCTGGCCCAGTACGCCGCTACCAACGTAGCCGCCGAAGACCAGCAGCTTGCCGATTACCTCCGCGCCCGCGGCATACAGGTTTCGTACGTTTCCTGGACGGACCCCAGCGTGCAATGGGAAGCCTTCGACGTGGCCGTACTAAAGTCGCCGTGGGACTACTTCGAGCGCCCGGCCGAGTTCCACAACTGGCTGAACGAGCTCGACGCCCGCGGCGTGCGCCTGCTCAACCCCACCGGCATTGTGCGCCACAACGCCGATAAGCTGTACCTGCGCGACATGGAGCAGGCCGGCGTACCTATCGTGCCCACGCACTGGCTGCCCCGCGGCAGCCGCGTGGAGCCCGCCGCCCTGCTGGCCGAACTCGGTACCGAGCGCCTCGTACTGAAGCCCACCGTGAGCGGTGGCGCTAAGGATACCTTTGCCCTAGGTCTGGCCGAGGCCCAAGCCGCCCAGGAGCAGCTGCAGGCTTTGGTTGACGAAGCCGATTTCATGGCCCAACCCTTCCTGCCTCAAATCCAGACCTCGGGCGAGTGGTCGTTGGTGTTTTTTGGCGGGCAGCTGAGCCACTGCGTGCGCAAAACCCCCAAGTCGGGCGACTTCCGGGTGCAGCACTTCCACGGCGGCGCCATCCACACCGAAACGCCGCCCGCGCCTATTCTGGCCGTAGCGCAAGACATCGTCGCTCGGTTTGCTGAGGACTGCCTGTATGCCCGCGTCGATGGGGTAGAGGCGCCCGACGGCGGTTTCTGGCTGATGGAGTTGGAAATGATTGAGCCCTTCCTGTACATGGATTCGGCGGGCGAGGCGGCGTACCAGCGCTACTACGAGGCGTTGCGGCGCCTTACGCAGCCAAGCGAGGTGGCCGCGCATTAGCGCAGTGTAGCCGCAGTAGCGCTCTACTTGCAGCTCAGAAACCGTAGCCCACAAAGCCTCCGTCAACCGAAAGCGTCTGGCCGGTGATGTAGCTGGCGGCGGGCAGGCTCAGGAAAGCCACCGCCGCGGCTACTTCGTGCGGCTCGCCGATGCGGCGCATGGGCGTGCGGCCGAGCACCTCTTGCAGGTAGCTCTCGTTGCTGAGCACCCCGGCGGCCAGCGGCGTGCTGATGTACCACGGCGCCACGCAGTTTACCCGGATGCCATCGGGGGCCCACTCGGCAGCCAGGTAGCGCGTGAGTTGCACCATAGCAGCTTTCGTCATGGCGTACACGGCGCCGGTGCGCACAGCCGTAAGCCCCGCCACCGACGAAATATTTACCACGCTGCCCTGCCCGCTGGCTTTCAGCAAGGGGTGGGCCAACTGGCACAGGTGAAAAGCCGAATCGAGGTTGGTTTGCATCACGTGGCGGTACTCGTCGTCGGAGTAGGCCGTGGTGGGCTTGCGGATGTTGGTGCCTACGTTGTTTACCAGCCCATCGAGCCGGCCAAACTGCGCCTGCACCTGCTCCACCAGGGTTTGCCGACCTAGGGGCGTGCTCACGTCGGCGGGCATGGCGTGGGCATCGAGGCCTTGCTGCTGCCAAGCGGCCACGGCCTGCTGCAGCGGCTCGGGCCGGCGCGCGGCCGCTACCACCGTGGCGCCAAAACCCATCAGCTCGGCCGCTACCGCCGCGCCAATGCCGGCCGAAGCGCCCGTTACCAGAAAAACACGGCCTTGCAACGACCACCGCGTGGCCGCATCAGCGGGAAAAGGCATAGTGGGCAATTGGTATTGAGTACTTAGTATTTGGTACTCAGTATGAAGCATGGTTTGTGCGGCGCGGCAAGTGAGCCTGCAACGGCGAAAGGCTGCCTGAGCGAACTTGTATCGGTAGTTGCAGTAACATCAGGTCGTCGTGATTTGGTGCTCAGTGCTCACTACTGAATACTCAATACCAACTACCAAACCCCACCTACTCACCTAGCTGATACTCGAGCTTCAGGGTAACGGTGCCGTAGCCGTCGTTGCGGTCGGGGTTGCCGCGCTGGCTGATGTCGTCGAGGTGGTCGGTGGTGGTGAAGCCGTACGCTGCCTCGGCCGTAAGCCAGAACCGCCGCGTCAGGAAAAACGACAGGCCGCCGCCCACGGGTATGGTAATGGCGGTGGCGGTGTAGTCGGGGCGCTCGGCCGCAAGGTAAGTGGTGGAGTTGGTGGGGCGCTCGGTGCCGTTGTAGGCCTTGGGGTTGTACAGCAGGTAGCCCACCCCGGCTTTCAGGAAAGGCTTTACAGGGGCAAAGCGGTTGCGCGTTCCGGCGTACCACGATGGGTCGCGCAGGGGCTCGTAGCGCACAAAGGCTGCCACGGCCAGGTTGTTGCCTCTGAAGGCCAGGTTGCGCTCGGGCAGTTGGTCGCGGGCGCCGATCTGAAACGCGGTGGCCTCGCCGCCCACGCTCCAGTGCGGGCGCCAGGTGTAGATCAGGCCCAGCTGCCCGGCCGGCCCGATAAAGTTGTCGCCCAGGCTCGCGGTCAGGTCGCCGTTGTACAGGGCAATGCCGCCCCCTGCCGATAGACGCAACGGCCCGCGGAAGAAAGCGCGGCCTTGCGCGTCGAAGTGGCGGCGCGGGGCCTGGGCCGCGGCTGCCAGCGGCGCCAACAAGGCCGCCCCGAGCAATAAGTTGGTGATGCGCACGTAGGAGAGGAATGGTAAGCAGCCCGCTTACGCCAGCGGCGCGGGCTGCGTTGTGAGTAAGGGGCCGCGGCCTACTTAAACAAGCCCTTGGGGTCGGGCATTTTGTCCTTGAGGCTGGTTACGAGCTCAAAGTCGACGCCGCTGAAATTGAGCGTGCTGCCCTTGTGCAACGACTCCCAGGCCCCGGCATACTCGTTTTGGTAGTACTGCACCCACGCCAGCTGCTGCCAGGCGTAGGCGCTGTTGGCATCGGCGGCCAGGGCTTTGCGCAGTTGCTCCTCGGCCGTCTTCAGGTCTTTGGCCTTTTTGGTTTGGCTGTAGCGCAGCAGGTAGCTGCTGCCTAGGTCGGTAAGCAGCTGGGCATTGTTGGGAGCCAGCGCCAGGCCTTGCCCGAACAAGCCGATGGCCTGATCGGGCGAAGTGGTGGCGGCCAGCAAGCCCAGGCCGCGGTAGGCTTCGGGGTTTTTAGGATCGAGCAGCCAGGCCAGGTTAAAGCGGTAGCGGGCCGTATCGGCCTGGCCCTCGGTGAGGTATTCGTAGCCTTTGTTGGCGAAAAACTGGCTAGCCTCGGCCCGCGACGGAAAGCTCTGCTCCAGGCCTTTGAGGTACGGCTCGCCCACCAGTTGCTGAGCGGCTTGCGGCGTGAGGCCGCCAAACAGCGGCAACAGCCGCCGCGCCGCCACCGACAGCTCGGCCGCACCGGCGCCTTTTACTTTGGTTTTGGCCTTTTGGGCCACGGCGGGGGCAGTTGCGCTCAGCAACAGGGCTGCCAGCGCCCCCATCAATACAGGGTATTTCATGAACTAAAGGTTTCGCCTTGCAGGGTAAAGGTAAGCCGCGCCCCATGCCCAGGCCACAGGCTAAACGCACCTAGGGGCTGCTGTAGTGCACGGCACCGCGCAAGCCGCACGGGCACAGCGGCAGAAGCGGCAATATTAGCACGGCTTTCGACACCAACCCTGCCGGGACTAGGCGCGTCTAAACCCTGGCTGCGCCACAGCAGTTACTTCGCTTCAAGGCCTGCCTCTCTACCGCCGCCCTTATGCCCGATACCTCTACCACCAACCCCACCGATACGCTGCGCCGCGAGCTGGGCCTGCTGCAGGCCACAGCCCTCAACATGATTGATATGGTGGGCATTGGGCCGTTTGTGGTGCTGCCGCTGATAATGCAGCTGCTCGGGCCGTACTTTATGTGGGCCTGGGTGGCGGGGGCGGTGCTCTCGGTGGTCGATGGGCTGATCTGGTCGGAGCTGGGCGCGGCGTACCCCGAGGCCGGCGGCTCGTACCGCTTCCTCAAGCTGGCTTACGGCGAGCATACCTGGGGCCGCCTGATGTCGTTTTTGTACGTGTGGCAAACCCTGGTGCAGGCGCCGCTGGTGGTGGCCTCGGGGGCCATAGGGTTTGCGCAGTACTTTGCCTACCTGGTGCCGTTGCCCGAGTGGTGGCAGCCCAAGCTGGTAAGCGGCACGGTAGTGCTGCTGCTGGTGGCGCTGCTGTACCGGCGAATTGGCTCGGTGGGCAAGCTGGGCGTGGCCTTGTGGGTGGGGGTGCTGGTGCTGCTGGTGGGCCTCATTGCCAGCGGCCTGCTGCTGGGCCGCGAGGCCGTGCCGTTTCCGCCGCTCACGCCCGTAGCCGCGGCCGATGCCGCCAAGGGCTGGTTTGTGCTGCCGGCGCTGGCCCTGGGTCAGGCCAGCGTCAAAACCATTTACAGCTACCTGGGCTACTACAACGTGTGCCACCTAGGGGCCGAAATCAGGCAGCCGGCGCGCATTATTCCGCGGGCTATTTTCCTGAGTATTCTGGGCATTGCCGTGCTGTACCTGCTGCTTAATTACAGCGTAGCGCGCGTGCTGCCCTGGGCCGAGGCAGCGCAGTCGGAGTTCATTGTAAGCACCTTTGTGGAGCGCCTGTTTGGGCACACGGCCGCATTGGCGGCCACGGCGCTGGTGCTGTGGGTGGCGTTTGCCTCGCTGTTTGCGGTGCTGCTGGGCTACTCCCGCATTCCGTACGCCGCCGCTGCCGATGGCGAGTTTCTGCCGGTGTTTGCGCGCCTGCATCCTACCAAGCACTTCCCGTACGTGTCGTTGCTGGTGCTGGGCGGGGCCGGGTTTGTGTTTAGCCTGCTGTTCAAGCTTTCCGAGGTCATCAGTGCCATTCTGGCCATGCGCATCCTGGTGCAGTTTGTGGGGCAGGCCGTGGGGCTGGTGCTGCTGCGGCGCCGGCGCGGCACTGCGGGTTTGCCCTTCCGGATGCCGCTATACCCTTTGCCGGTAATCGTAGCGGTGGTGGTGTGGCTGCTGGTTTTGTGGAGCACCGGGCTCTCGTTTATGCTTTCGGGCCTGACCGTTATTGCGGTGGGCGTAATGGTATTTCTGATCAGCAACTCGCGGCAGGGCCGCTGGCCTTTCGGGCGGCATTAAACAGGCCTTAATGCGGTTGATTGCGGGCTGTAGGATAGCTGCGCGGGCATATCAGGGGCGTAACTTTTCGGAAGAACAATTCAAATAAACTATCATTAAACAATTATTAATTATTAAATTATGTATGTTGTTGCCCCGCCTCGTACCACCCTTTACCCACCCATGCGCCATGTTACCAGCTTTCGACCGCGTTATCCTGGAAGGCCTGAACCAGTATGTGCACCAATCGGCTCTGTTCGATACGTTCATCGATTTTCTGAGCTACAACAACCTGCTGAAAGGTGCCCTGTTTACGGTGGTGCTGTGGTGGACGTGGTTTAAATGCGGCAACACGCCCAGCGGCAACGCCTGCCGCAGCATCGTAATTGGCGTGCTGGCCGGGTGTTTTATTGGCATGGCCGTTACCCGCACGCTCACGCACATTTTCCCGGAGCGGCCGCGCCCCCTGCACAATACCGAGCTGCAGCTCGAGCCCGTACACGCGCAGCTGCTCGCCGACTCGGCCGACAACAGCTCATTCCCGAGCGACCACGCCACCATCTTCTTCGCCCTGGCCACCGGCATGCTGTTCCTGTCGCGGCCCATTGGGGTGGCCTCGCTGCTCTACGTGGTGTTTTTTATCTGTGCGCCCCGCCTCTACCTAGGGCTGCATTACCCCACCGATTTGGTGGCCGGTGGCATTATTGGGGTGGCTACGGGCGTGGCGTCCAACCTGCCGGCCGTGCGCCAACGCTACTGGCTGCCCGTGGTGCAATGGCACTACAAGCATCAGAGTGCATTTTACGTAGGCTTCTTCCTGATGAGCTACCAGCTCGACGAGCTGTTTGCGGGCGTGCGCCAGCTGATGCACTTCGTGGCCAATGCCCTTTAAAAAAAACGGGTCGGCACCCTGCAAGCAGCTAACCAGCTGGCCGGTTTGCGCCCCTAGGTACTCCCGCGCCCCGTGGAGAAAAGAGGCTCAGCGAGTCATTTCGTTGGGCCCACCGCGGGTAGTAAACAACACCGGGCGCTGGGCGGCGCTGGTGCGCAGGTAGCGGGCCAAAAAAGCCTGGCTGTTGCGCAAGCGGGTTTCGGCGCGGTGCACCACGGCGGTTAGTTCGCGCACGGAGGCTTGGCGCGTTTCGTCCTCAAACACCACCGTGGCCAAAATACTCCGGGCTCGTTGCAAGCTGGCCGCCACGGGTGGCAGCATCTGTTGCAGCTGGGCGTCGGTTTTGCGGGGCTGAAACTGGTGGTTGTAGTAGTCGAAAAACGCGTTCAGTTGGGTAATGGCCTGCTGCGTGTGCTGCTGGGCCTCGTTGTAGGCCGCCAGCATGCGGTTGTGGCGGGTGGCGCGTTCGTTGTGCGCGCCAATGGCGTCTTCCAGCGAGATGGTATCCGGCGCCGTGCGCGGTTGCGCCTGAGCCCGCCCGGTGGTGGGGCGCAGCCACAAGCCGGCGGCTGCCAGCAGAATAAGTAAGCGGATAGGCATAAAACAGGGCATATGGAAAACGAAATTGGGCAAACCCAGCGACTGTTTCGCCAAGTTTGCCCAACGCTCGGAGAATTTACGGCTAACCGCGGCGCAGAACCTGCGCGGCCTCCTTGGCGAAGTACGTCAGGATAGCGTCGGCGCCGGCGCGCTTAATGCTCATCAGCACTTCCAGCATGGTCCGCTCGCCGTCGACCCAACCGTTTTGAGCGGCGGCTTTCACCATGGCGTACTCGCCCGATACGTTGTAGGCCGTTACGGGCAGCGTGGTGTTATCGCGCACGTCCCGAATCACGTCGAGGTAGCTCAGGGCGGGCTTAATCATCACCATGTCGGCGCCTTCCTGCTCGTCGAGGCGGAGCTCCCGGATGGCCTCGCGGCGGTTGGCCGGGTTCATCTGGTAGCTCTTCTTGTCGCCCTTTTTCGGGGCCGAACCTAGGGCGTCGCGGAAGGGGCCGTAGAACGCCGAGGCGTACTTGGCCGTGTAGCTCATGATGCTCACGTGCGAAAAGGCGTTGCGGTCGAGCACGTCGCGAATCCAGGCCACGCGGCCGTCCATCATGTCCGATGGGCCGATGATATCGGCGCCGGCGCGGGCCTGGGCCAGGGCCATCTGGCCGAGCACCTCCAGCGTGGCGTCGTTCATGATTTCGCCCGAGTCGGGGTCCACGATGCCGTCGTGGCCGTCGGAGGAGTAGGGGTCCATGGCCACGTCGGTCATGATTACCACCTCCGGAAATGCCTTTTTGATGCGCTCCACCGTGCGCACGTACAGCCCGTCGGGGTTATGGCTTTCTTTGGCCAGGCGGTCCTTCAGGCGGTCGTCGATGCTCGGGAACGGGGCAAACGCTTTGATGCCTAGGTCGACGCACTGGCCGATTTCATCAAGAAGGCGGTCGGCCGTAAAGCGCTGAATGCCCGGCATCGACGTTACCTCAACGGTTTTGTTTTCGCCCTCGATGAGAAACAGCGGGAAAATAAAGTCGTGCACCGACAGCGTCGTTTCCTGCACCATGTTGCGGATGACGTCGGACTTGCGGTTCCGCCGGGGGCGGTGGGTGGGGATTAGAGCCATAGGAAAGGTAGTTCAGCGGGGCAAAGATAAAGTCGGTGGCCAGAGCCCTACGTGCTACGGCAGGTTGCCGTTGACGAAGGTGCCGAACAGGCCCACCAGCGCGCCCGCGGCCACCAGCACCAGTGCCACCAGCAGGCCCAGCCAGCCGCCCAGCCATATACCCAACGCGATGCCGCCTATTGCGAAAACCCACCCCAGTATTTCCAGCCAGGTGCCACGGCTAAGGCTTTGTTGGGAGGGCAATCGGGCCGCGTTTTGGCTGACTAACTTCGGCCTGTACTGAGGTATGGTAGCGTGTAGCGCCCGTTGCGGCCCAGCCGGGCGGGCAGCCAAGCCCTGCAACGCCGGCCGGCAGGTACGCGCAATTCGAATTGACTGGTAGTGCCCAGGTTGCTGCGAGAGCGTTCTGCCTTCGGGGTAACTATCGGCATGGCTCTGCCGAAGCCCAGAGCGTTGCCGGGGCAATAGCGCTGAGCTTGCCCCGTTAGCGGCCTGGTGCTGAAGCAAGGCAGAAGAAGCCGCTACCGAATTAGCCGGCTTGGGCGCGGCCGATGGCACTTCGCCGGGGCCTGGGGCAAAGTAAAAAACGTGGCGGCCAGCCCGGCAGCTGCTAAGCAATAGCAGCAGTAGCAAGCAAGCACGAGTGGCCGTGTTCTGCATTGTTCGGTTCGTGAGTCTGACTTTGTAGCTGCAAGGCTAATCAAGCGAAGTCAAAAAGTACGGAATCGGGCATCAGCCAAAGGCCGGCTTACGGCTTTGCCGCCTTCGCAAAGCAACCGCCCAAAACGACATTGGCCCGGCATAGATGCCGGGCCAATCGCCATTAACCAAACCAAAATAATGTATTCCTATCGGCGGTTGCCTTTTGCCCTAGGTGCTGCCGGAGCTTCCGCGTCGGTGGCAGGCACCACCACGCGCGTGGGTTCGGGGCTCTGCGAGTCGTGCATCAGTACCACCCGCGTGCTGTCGGTATCGAGCATAGCCACGGCGGGCGCCGCGTGCGGGCCAAAAGCCGAGCGGCTGGTTTGGCAGCTGGCCAAACCTAGGGCCGAAATACCGAGAAGCAGGGCGTAACGAGCTAACATCGCAGGAGGATAAAAAGCAATACCAACGGCACAAACCTAGGCGTGCCACTGCCCGCAAACCGTGCTACTCGCCGAAAGCGTTCCGCAACGCTGCGAATTATCCTGTTGGCTAGCTGAATGGCTTGTTAAGTGCTTGACCTGCAGGTAAACCGGAGGTGTTGACTGCCTTCGAGGGATGCGCCAAGCCCCTGCTGATAAAACACAAGCGGACGACCTAGGGCAGGTCGTCCGCTTGCGGGAACTCGGGAAAAGCGGTGCGCTTAAAACGCCATAATCACCTGCTCGATGATGTCGCAGGCCTCGTGCAGCTGCTCCTCGGTAATCACCAGCGGCGGGGCAAACCGGATGATGTCGCCGTGGGTGGGCTTGGCCAGCACGCCGCGCTCCATCAGCGTCATGCACACATCCCAGGCGGTGCGGCCGTCGGGGGCGGGCTTGATTACCACAGCGTTCAGCAGGCCTTTGCCGCGCACCAGCTCCACTACCTCGGGGCGCTTGGCTTGCAGGCGCCGCATCCGTTCGCGGAACACCTCACCTAGGGCGCGGGCATTTTCAGTCAGCTTTTCTTCGAGCAGCACGTCGAGCGCCGCCATCAGCACCACGCAAGCCAGCGGGTTGCCGCCGAAGGTGGAGCCGTGCTGGCCGGGCTTAATGCCCAGCATGATTTCGTTGCGCGCCAAAACGGCCGACACCGGCAGCACGCCGCCGCTCAGGGCTTTGCCCAAAATCAGGATGTCGGCGTGCAGGCCCTCGTAGCACGAGGCCAGCAGCTCGCCGGTGCGGCCCAGGCCCGTCTGAATCTCGTCGGCAATCATCAGCACGTTGTGCTTTTTGCAGATGGCGTGCGCGTGGGCCAGGTAGCCATCCGACGGCACCACCACGCCCGCTTCGCCCTGAATGGGCTCAACCATGAAAGCGCACACGTGCGGCTCCTGCACGGCGGCTTCGAGGGCGGCCAGGTCGTCGTAGGGCACCACTTGGTAGCCGGGCATGTAAGGCCCGAAACCGCCGGTGCTGTCGGGGTCGGTGCTGAAGGAGATGATGCCCGTGGTGCGGCCGTGGAAGTTGTGCTCGGCCACGATGATGCGTGCCTGGTTGGGCGCAATGCCTTTTTGCTCGTAGCCCCAGCGGCGGGCCAGCTTCAGGGCAGTTTCTACGGCCTCGGCGCCCGAGTTCATCAGCAGGGCCTTGTCGTAGTTGAACAGCTCGCACAGGTACTTCTCGGCGCGGCCCAGCTGGTCGTTGAAGAAGGCCCGCGAGGTAAGCGTCAGCTTCTGGGCTTGCTCGATAAGCGCGCCAATGATGCGCGGGTGGCAGTGGCCCTGGTTTACGGCCGAGTACGCCGACAGAAAATCGTAGTAGTGCTTGCCTTCCACATCCCACAGGTGCACGCCTTCGCCGCGGCTCAGCACCACCGGCAGGGGGTGGTAGTTGTGCGCACCGTAGTGGTCTTCGAGCTGCATCAGGTCTTGGCTGCTCAGCTGAATGGGGGCGGCGGTAGCGGGAGGCGTGCTAACTGACATAGTGGGAAAATTTTGGAGAGCTAAAAAATCGGTGGGATGCCCAAAAGTACGGATTTCGGGTCGCGAAGGTGCGCCGAGGTAAGCGTCTCAAGAATAACAAAATAGCCGCCGCGCCGTGAACTTCACATGCCTGACCCCTAACTCCGGCTGAGCTTCGGGTACCTGACGTTCAGCCGCGAAGGCCCGCTGCCGGTGCTGAAGCACAGCCCGCCAACAGCGCACGGAAGGAGCCGGGGCCGGGTGCCCGGAAAGCGGCGCGCACCTCGGCATTGGTTGGTACCTTTGCCCGGCAACCAACCCCTTGCTTTCCAGCACATGCAATCCATCCACCACCCCGATGCGCCCAAAGCCGTTGGGCCCTACTCGCAGGCCATTGTAACGGGCGGCCTGGTGTTCTGCTCTGGCCAAACGCCGCTCAATCCCCAAACCATGCAGCTCGAGGGCACTACCATCGAGGTGCAAACCCGGCAGGCGCTGGCCAACCTAGGTACGGTGCTGTCGGCGCACGGCCTGGGGCTGCAGGATATCGTAAAGACGACCGTGTTCCTGAAAAACTTCGCCGATTTTCAGCGCATGAATGCCGTGTACGCCGAGGTGTTTGGGGAGCACCGCCCGGCCCGCACCACGGTCGAAGTATCGCGCCTGCCGCTCGAAGCATTGGTCGAGATTGAATGTATTGCCGCCGTTCGGGGTTAAGGGAGCCGCATGAAAGCCAAACCCCAGCCGCTGCAACCCGGCGACTTTTACTACACCCCCGAGGGCTACATGGTGTTTACCGAGCAGTACCACCTGCGCCGCGGCAATTGCTGCGGCAGCGGCTGCCGCCATTGCCCCTGGAAGGCCAAAAAAGCCCTAAAGCGCTAGGTGCGGCGGCGTCTCAGCCCAATAGGCAACGAGCTCTGCCTCATGAATTTTCGGTAGAAGTTTGACTAATCCAGAGTTTTGCCGATATTTGCGCCCCTGTTTCCCGCATTGTCATCTCAAGTAACACATAGCCATGGCCCGAGTTTGTGATCTGACCGGCAAGCGCACGCGCGTTGGTAACAACGTATCGCACGCCAACAACAAGACCAAGCGCAAGTTCTACCCGAACCTGCAGAAGAAGCGTTTCTACATCCCCGAGGAGGATGCATGGGTTACCCTGCGCGTAGCCGCTTCTACCATCCGCACGATCAACAAGAACGGCATCATGGCCGTGTTGAAAAAAGCCAAGCAAGAAGGCTACGTAGTTTACTAAGCTACGACGCGTGCCCGAATTCGGGCGCATGGCTTACTGCATATCCGGAAGCGAGATTTTGGCCGAAGTTGCCGCCTGTGGCGCGCAACCTTCGGCCAAAATCTCGCTTCTTTGGCTTTAGCTGCGCAACTATTCTGCTCTACCGTACTACGCACCTGCCTCGCTGCGGCTTTTGTTATGCTCCGAACCCCGTTGTGGCTCCGCCAAGGAGCTTTCGCCCTGCTTTGCCTAGGTGCTCTGGGCCTCGAACCTGCCCAGGCCCAGCGGCCGGCCAGCCCCGAGCGCCCCACCGATTTTTTAAGCCCTGCCTTTCATAAGGGGCGGCGCGAACTGCTGCGCCAGCAAATGCCCGCCGGCTCGGTAGCGGTGCTGTTTGCCGCGCCGGTGCGCAACCGCGCCAACGACGTCAGCTACATCTACCACCAGCACCCCGACCTGTACTACCTCACGGGCTACACCGAGCCTGATGCCGTGCTCGTGCTGTTCAAAGAGCCGCAGAACCTGGGCGGCCAAACCGGAGTAACGGAGGCGCTGTACGTGCAGCCCCGCAACGCCGCCCGCGAAATGTGGACGGGCCGCCGCCTAGGTAAGGACGGCGCCAAGCAGCAACTGGGCCTGCAGTACACTGCCGACAACACCGAGTTTGCCGCGGCCCCCGTTCAGTGGGGCAGCTTTGGCCAGGTGCTGATGCTGACGTTGCCGGCCGATGCTGCCAACGACCCGCGCAACCCCGCCGACCTCACCGACCTGGTGGCCAGTTTCCGGCAAAAAGCCAATTTGCCCGCCGATTTCAGCCCGGCCGTAGGCGAAGCGCACAAAATGATTCAGCGCTACGGCACCGCCAACGCTGCCGAGCTGCGGCCTTACCTCACCGGTATGGCAGCCTCGCAGCCCCAGCTGGCTGCCGATGCCTACGTACAGGCCTATCTGAAAGCCGAAACCGACGCCGACCGGCAGAAGGTGGTAGCCTCGCGGCCGGCCTCGCGCTTCGACGCCACCACCCTCGACGAACTGCTAAGCCAGCTGCGCGAAGTGAAAACGCCGGAGGAGATAAAGCTGCTGCGGCAAGCGGTGCGCATTTCGGCAGTGGGGCAGCAGGAGGTGATGAAGGCCACCAAGCCCGACATGGGCGAAATGGAAATACAAGGCCTGCACGAGTACGTGTACAAAAAGTACGGTGCCGAGTTCGAGGGCTACCCCAGCATTGTGGGCGCCGGCAACAACGCCTGCGTGCTGCACTACGAAACCAACGACAAGCCGCGCATCGGCAACGAGCTGCTGCTGATGGATTGCGGCGCCGAGTACCACGGCTACACCGCCGACGTAACGCGCACCATACCGCCTTCGGGCAAGTTTTCGCCGGCGCAGCGCGAGATTTACGAGCTAGTGCTGGCCGCTCAGGAAGCCAGCTTCAAAGAGTGCAAACCCGGCGCCGATTTTCAGGCCCCGCACAAAGCCGCGCAGGCCGTAATTACCGAGGGGCTGAAGCGCCTAGGCATCATCAAAACCGATGCGGAGGTGCGCCGTTATTTCCCGCACGGCACCTCGCACTACCTAGGGCTCGATGTGCACGACCGCGGCACCTACGGCCCGCTGCAGGCCGGCAACGTGATTACCGTGGAGCCGGGTATCTACATCCCCGAGGGCAGCCCCTGCGACAAGAAATGGTGGAACATCGGGGTGCGCATCGAAGACGACCTGCTCATTACCTCGTCGGGCTACGATAACCTGTCGAAGGAAGCGCCCCGCACCGTAGCCGATATTGAGGCGCTAATGGCCAAGCCCAGCGCCCTCGACGACTTCAGGCTGCCCAAATTGTAAGGCCGTGCGAAAGTTTTTGCTTGTGCTACTTGTGGCCGCGGAAGCAGCTAAAGGCTGATTATTACCGGGCAACAACAAACAACCAAAAACCAATTCACTCAGCTATTTGACTTTGTCGAAACAACTCGTATCTTTGCAGTCCTAAAATCGAAACCCACGTCCTGACTGTATCACGATGGCCAAGAAAGGAAACCGGGTGCAGGTAATCCTGGAGTGCACCGAGCACAAGAACTCGGGCCAGCCGGGCACCTCGCGCTACATCACCACGAAGAACCGGAAAAATACGCCGGAGCGCATTGAGTTGAAGAAATACAACTCGGTGCTCAAGAAAATGACCGTCCACAAGGAAATCAAGTAAGCTGAGTCATGGCAAAGAAAGTAGTTGCTACGCTGAAGACTTCGGGCGGTAAGGACTGGGCCAAGGTTATCCGCGCCGTCCGTTCGCCCAAAACCGGTGCCTACACCTTCAAAGAAGAGATGGTGCCCGTTGACAAGGTGCAGGAGTTCCTCGCTTCTGGCAGCAAGTAAGACCTTATCGGGTGCGTACGGTCGAACGGCTGTGCCAACGCTCATCCGGTTCCCTTCGGGGCAGCCGCTACGCACTCGTCTGATAGTGAAGAAGTCCCGCCTTTTCGTGGGACTTTTTTGCGTTGTTAGGGCTTGGTGATTAGGGCTTAGGTCTTAGTTGCGTGCCCTTGGCCGCCAAAGCCAGCCCTAGTGGCCTGGCGTGCTGCACTAAATACCAAGACCTAATCCCTAAGACCTAAACATGGGCCTTTTCGATTTCTTTAAGAAAGACAAGGAAAATCAGGAGCAGCGCGAATCGCTGGACAAAGGGCTGGAGAAAACCAAAACCAGCTTTTTTGACCAGCTGAGCAAAGCCGTAGTGGGCAAAAGCTCCGTCGATGAAGAGGTGCTCGACGACCTCGAATCGGTGCTGGTGCACGCCGATGTAGGCATTGATACCACCGTGAAGGTGATTGACCGCATCGAGAAGCGCGTGGCGCGCGACAAGTACGTGGGCACCTCGGAACTCGACCGCATCCTGCGCGAAGAAATTGCCGACCTGCTCCAGAAAAACGACTCCGGCTCCACGGCCGTGCTCGAGCGCGCCGACCGCGAAGGCGCCAACGGCCAGCCGTTCGTGATAATGGTGGTGGGCGTGAACGGGGTGGGCAAAACCACCACCATTGGCAAGCTCGCGCACCGTTTCCACTCGGCCGGTAAAAAGGTGGTGCTAGGTGCCGCCGATACCTTCCGGGCCGCGGCCGTCGATCAGCTCATCATCTGGGGGCAGCGCGTGGGCGTACCGGTGATTTCGCACGGCATGAACACCGACCCGGCTTCCGTGGCCTACGATGCCGTAAAGAAGGGCGTGGAGATGCAGGCAGACGTGGTCATCATCGACACGGCCGGCCGCCTGCACAACAAGGTGAACCTGATGAACGAGCTGAGCAAGATCAAGCGCGTGATGCAGAAGGTAATTCCCGATGCGCCGCACGAGGTGCTGCTGGTGCTCGACGGCAGCACGGGCCAGAACGCGTTTCTGCAAGCCAAGGAGTTCACCAAAGCCACCGAGGTTTCGGCCCTGGCCATTACCAAGCTCGACGGCACCGCCAAAGGCGGCGTGGTAATCGGCATTTCCGACCAGCTGAACGTGCCGGTGCGCTACATCGGCGTAGGCGAAAAGATGACGGACCTGCAGCTGTTCGACCGGCGTACGTTCGTCGACTCGTTGTTCTCGAAGAAGTAAGCGTACCTAGGTGCGTACCCGGAGCCGCTGCGTAATGCGCAGCGGCTCTTCTGTTTATGGGTGTTGCCACCCTAGTGTGTGAGTTATTTGCAGCTGGCTTTTGACCAACCAGACAACCGTTGCGCCACCCGGTGCATCTGGTTGATATGCAAGTAGTAGCCGACGTCCCCATCCCTGCTGACGAAGCCGTCAAACCCAAGCGGCTGGATCCGTTCCTGAGCCAGAAGCTGCGATTTTGGTCGTTCGTGGCCATGCTCATGCTGGTGTACGTGCACGCCTACAACCTGCACCCGCGCTACCTGCACGCCGCCTCGGCAGTAGAGGAGCCGCTGACGGTGGGCGCGTACCTGCAGTATTTTCTGGCCAATGGGCTGTTTCGGTTCCGCATCCCGATTCTGTTCGCCATTTCGGGCTACCTTTTTGCCTACCACGACTCCGGCACGCCGCACCGGGTGCGGGTGCAGCGCCGGGTGCGCACCTTGCTGGTGCCGTACTTGCTCTGGAGCTTTATCGGGCTAGCGGGCACCTGGGCCATGGAGCAGTTCCCGGCCACGCGGCAGCTGGTGCAGGATGCAGCCCTAAGCAGTTTCGGGCCCGACAACCCCTTTGTGAGCGGCTACACGCCGGGGCAATTGCTGCTGCGGTGGCTGTTGGTGCCGGTGCCCTTCCAGTTTTGGTTTTTGATGAGCCTGCTGATTTACAACCTGGCTTATCCGTGGTTGCGCAAGGCCGTCGACCGGGCGCCGGCGGTTTACTTCGGCGTTACGGGGCTGCTGTGGCTGCTAGGCATCGATATTCAGCCGTTTATCGGGGGCACGGGCCTGCTGTTCTTTGCCCTGGGCGTGTGGCTGCACCGCCGCAGCATCGACGTGCTCCGGCCCCCTCGCTGGTTCCCGGTGCTACCCATGGCCATGCTTTGGCTGGTGGTGGTGCTGCTGAAAAGCTACGCGGCTTTTCACTATCAGTACCCACCCTTCTTGCCCATGCTGCTGCTGCACAAAGCGGCCGAGGCGTTGGGCATCGGCGTAATGTGGTTTGGCTCCGATGCGGTGGTGCGCGCCGCCATGCGCCAGCGCTGGTTTGCGTGGGTAGTGGGCTTCTCGTTCATGATTTATGCGCTGCACGTGCCCTTGGTGAACTACGCAACCGAGTGGGCGCTGCGCGTCTGGCCGGGCCAGAATACGCTGGTGTTTGTGCTGCTGCCGCTGCTGATTGCCGGTTTGGCCGTGCTGCTAGGTGCGATTATGCGCAAGCTGGTGCCCGGCGTGTATAGTTTGCTGACCGGCGGGCGTGGCATGTAGCGCAGACTTTGGCTACGCCGACCCCCGGTTGTTTTCCGCATCCCCGGCTAGTAACATCAAATGTTGCGTGTAGCGCGGGCTGCGTGGTGTCGGGTGGGCTTCAGCCCGCGTTTGCCAGAACGAAACCGTTGCGGTGTTTGCCGTTCAACGACACAGTTCTGGCAAACGTGGGCCAAAGCCCACGCTACATTTTACCTAGGTCCGACAACAGAAATTACTATTCGGGGACGCCAACTGCAAAGTCCGCGCTACTGGTGAACGTTCGGAGTAGGAAAAGGCGTTGGCTCCTGCGTACCTTTGCGCTCCAATTTTCGCCGCGGGCGAAAGCGAGGCAATTTGTTCAGGATTAGGTGCTTGCTGCCAGGCAGCGCCGTTCAACGATACGCGAAGTGAAACTTCGCGCTACTTGCATGAAAGTAAAAGGCAATCGGGCCAATAAGGTAAACGTCATCACGCTGGGCTGCTCCAAGAACCTGGTGGACTCGGAAGTGCTGATGGGCCAGCTGCGCGGCAACGGCTATGACGTAACGCACGAGTCGACGAAAAACGAGGCGGGCATCGTCATCATCAACACCTGCGGCTTCATCGACAACGCCAAGCAGGAGAGCATCGACACCATTCTGCAGTACGCCGACGCCAAAGAGGCCGGCAAGGTGGAAAAGGTGTACGTAACGGGCTGCCTCTCGCAGCGCTACAAGGACCAATTGGAGGTGGAGATTCCGCAGGTGGATGCCTACTTCGGTACCCTGGAGCTGCCGCAGCTGCTGAAAACCCTGAATGCCGACTACAAGCACGAGCTGGTGGGCGAGCGTTTGCTGACCACACCCCGGCACTACGCCTACTTCAAGATTGCCGAGGGCTGCAACCGCCCGTGCTCGTTCTGCGCCATTCCGCTGATGCGCGGCAAGCACGTGGATAAGCCCATGGAGGACCTCGTAACCGAGGCCACCAAGCTGGCCAACATGGGCACCAAGGAGCTGATCCTGATTGCGCAGGACCTCACGTACTACGGCCTCGACAAATACGGCGAGCGGAAGCTGGCCGAGCTGGTGCGCCGCCTGAGCGACGTGAACGGCATCGACTGGATTCGCCTGCAGTACGCCTACCCCTCGCAGTTCCCGATGGAGGTGCTCGACGTGATGCAGGAGCGCGAGAACGTGTGCAAGTACCTCGACATGCCCTTGCAGCACATCAGCGACAACATGCTGAAAACCATGCGCCGCGGCATCAGCAAGCGCCGCACCGTGGAGCTGGTCGATCAGATTCGGCAGCGCATGCCCGACATTGCCCTGCGCACCACGCTGATTGCCGGCCACCCCGGCGAAACGCAGCAAGACTTCGAGGAGCTGTACCAGTTTGTGGAGGACACCAAGTTTGAGCGCCTGGGCATCTTCACGTACTCGCACGAGGAGAATACCCACGCCTTCAGCCTGGAAGACAACGTGCCCGCCGAGGTGAAGCAAGAGCGTGCCGACGCCATCATGGAGCTGCAGCAGAGCATTTCGATGGACCTGAACGAGCAGAAAGTGGGCAACACCTACAAAGTGCTGTTCGACCGCAAGGAGAGCGGCTACTGGGTGGGCCGTACGCAGTACGACTCGCCCGAGGTCGACAACGAGGTGCTGGTGCCCGCCACCAGCCAGTACGTGCGCCTAGGTGATTTTGCCGACGTGAAGATTACCGAGGCTTCGGACTTCGACCTGTACGGCGAAGTGGTAAGCAACTAAGCCCGGCAGCACCGAGCATGAAAAAGGCCGCGGCAGTACTGCCGCAGCCTTTTGTGTTCTGGAGGGTTGTTGGGGTGGGTGGTAGGGTAGGGCTAGTGCGATACGCGGCGCCGGTGCACGCCGCTCGTCCAGTACTGCCACATGCCAATAAAGGGCAGATAAGCCACCGACGACATCCAGCGGCGCCGTTCCCAGCGGCCCGGAAACTCGCCGCTGCGGATGTGCCACAGCGTAAACAGCCAAGGCAGGAGCACCACGGCTGCCAGCCAGTACCAAAGCGGGATAGACGACATCATAGCGGGCGGAATGGGTGTAGAGCAATCTACCAAATCAGCGTGAGAATTCCATGACGAAATAGACCGAAATAAAGTTGAGCTTGAACATTAATTTGTGGCCGCGGTTTTTTTGCGAACGTTGCAGCCGCAACGTCTACTCCGCCCATGCCCGTGCACTGTTTGCCCTACGCCGCCACCGGCGCGTTTAGCGCGTTTGTCGCTGATTACCTGAAGCAAGAGCCCAGGCTCCAGCCTTTTTATCACCGCTTCCCGACGCTGGAGGCTTTTGCCGAGCAGCTGGAGGAGAAGCGTGCGCAGTACCCGGCTGCTACCCGCGAGCGGCTACAACAAGCATTGCGCCGACAGCTGAGCGCCCTGCCCGAGCTGCACCCGGCCGTGCAAGCCAACCTAGGGCTGCTGGCGAAGGAAACCACCTTCACCGTTACCACCGGCCACCAGCTCAACCTGCTTACCGGGCCGCTGTACTTCATCTACAAAATTGCCACGGTGGTAAAGCTCTGCCGCCAGCTAAAGGAGCAGTACCCGCAGTACGATTTCGTGCCGGTGTACTGGATGGCTTCCGAAGACCACGACTTCGCCGAAATCAACCACCTGCACCTGTTCGGCAAAAAGCTGGAGTGGCAGGCCGAGCAAACCGGCGGGCCCGTGGGCCGCATGCCGCTGGCGGGCCTTACCGAGCAGGTGCTGGCGCAGTTGCCCGCCGAGGTGCCCGCGGCCTTCCGCGAAGCCTACGAGCAAAGCCAAACCCTGGCCGAAGCCACCCGCCGCCTCACGCACACCTTGTTTGGCCAGTACGGCCTGCTGAGCGTAGAGCCCGACGACGCCGAGCTAAAGCAAGTGCTGGCGCCGGTGCTGGCCGAGGAGCTGCGCACCCAGGCTGCCTACCAAGCGGTGCAAGCCACCGATGCCGCCCTAGAGGCTGCCGGCTACAAGCCGCAGGTGTATGCCCGCCCGCTCAACCTGTTTTACCTCACCAGCACGGGCAAGCGCGAGCGGCTGGAGCTGGAAGACGGCCACGTAGTGGTGCGCAACACCGATATCCGCTGGACGATTGACGAAGCCGTAGCGCACGCCGAAGCCGAGCCCGCGTGCTTCAGCCCCAACGTGGTGCTGCGCCCGCTTTACCAGGAGCTGCTGCTGCCCAACCTGTGCTACGTGGGCGGCGGCGCCGAAGTAGCCTACTGGCTGCAGCTGAAGGGAGTATTCGAGCACTACCAAGTGCCCATGCCCCTGGTGCTGCTGCGCAACTCGGCGCTGTACGTGGGCCGCACCCACCTGGGCAAGCTGCGCAAGCTGGGCCTCGGCACCAACGATTTGTTCCGCCCGCTGCCCGAGCTGAAAAAGCAGGTGGCGGTTTCCCTAGGTCAGGAGGAGGTGTCGTTGGCCGAGCAGCAGGAGCAGCTGGCCGCCGCCTTTGCCGCTGTGTCGGCCGTGGCGCAGCGCCTCGACCCCACGCTGGTGAGAACCGTAGCGGCCGAGCAGCAAAAGGTAACGGGCATTGTGGCCGGCCTCGAAAAGCGCCTGAGTAAAGCCGCCGAAGCCAAGCACGAAACCGCTTACAACCAGCTCAGCGGCCTCAAGGAAAAGCTCTTCCCAGGGGGCAGCCTGCAGGAGCGCCACGACAACGTGCTGAGCATTGTGGCGAACAACCCGGGCTTTATCGATCAGCTCGTCGAGGCGTTCGAGCCGCTGGCTTTGGAGTTTACCGTAATCGAAGAAGAATAACACCCGAAGCCAGCTGCCCACGCCGGCTACGCACAAAGCAACCTAGGGCGATGCCGGCCAAACCAGCAAAACCACGGCAAGCAGCCGCCAAACCGCCATGCTGAAAGCCGACCTCCGCCGCGACATGCTCGGGCGCCGCCGCGCCCTCCCGGAAGCCGAGCTGGCCGCGCGCAGCGCGCAGGTGGCCGCCCGGCTGTTTGCCGCCTTCGACCTAGGCGCCTGGCGCACGGTGCACGTGTTTCTGCCCATCGAGCGGCAGCACGAGCTGAACACCTGGCTTATCATCCGGCGGTTGTGGGCGGAGTTTCCGCAGGTGCAGGTGGTGGTGCCCGTGGTGCAAGCCGATGGCCAGCTAACGCACCGCCTGCTCGGCCCCGGTACCGCCTTGCAGCCCAACGCCTGGGGCATACCCGAGCCCCTAGGTGCGCCAGCCGTTGCGGCCGCTACCATCGATGCGGTGCTGCTGCCCTTACTGGCTTTCGATTTGCAAGGCCACCGCGTGGGCTACGGCAAAGGCTTCTACGACCGATTCTTGCAGGAGTGCCCTGGGGCGCAGCGCATCGGCCTGAGCCTGGAGCCGCCCGTGGAGCGCATTACCGATGCCTGGCCCGGCGACGTGCCCCTGCACGCCTGCGTGGCGCCGGAGCGCGTGTGGTGGTTTGAGGAGGCGCAGCACGCCGGCGAGTAGCGCCCCGAAGGCCTGGGTGTAATAAGCCAACGAAGCCCGGCGTTTTGGCAGGTGAAACCTCAACCAACACCTCCACCGCCATGGCCGACATCCAGCCCACCTCCGCCCCGAGCCGCAGCACCAAGCCCCGCGCCAAAAAGCAAGCCTTCCGCCTCGACATGACCCCGATGGTGGACCTCGCCTTTCTGCTGCTCACCTTCTTCATGCTCACCACCACGTTTGCCAAGCCCAACGTGATGCAGCTGACCATGCCCGTAACCGATGCGGATAGCGACACCGATGTGCCGGCCAGCCAAGCCCTCACGCTCATTTTGGGTAAGAACAGCCAGGTGCACTACTTCTTTGGGTTGAACACCGCTGAGGCACCCGCCGAGCTGCGCACCACCAACTTTGGCGCGGCTGGGGTTCGGCAAGTGCTGCTGCAGTTCAAGCAACGCAGCCCACAAGCCACCGTGCTCATCAAAACCAGCCCCGATGCCAGGTACTGCGACGTGGTGGATGTGCTCGACGAGATGAGCATCACCAACCAAAAGAAGTACGCTTTGGTGGACCTGGACAAAGCCGACCGCCAGCTACTCGCCCTGAACACGCGGTAGCCAACTCCCCACAAACCAGCAGAGCGCCCCAGTTACGGGCGCTCTGCTGGTTTAGGAGCTATTTCGACGCGGGTAATGCGCGACTGGTCCCACGGAGCCACGCTCACGTGCACCAGCAGCGGCTGCCGACCGGCGCGGCGTTCCAGCTTGCGGCCTTCGCCTTCGGGCACGTAGTAGCGCTCCAGGCCGTAGCGCAGTTGCAGGCCTTGGCGCCACACGTTCACAATCCAGCCGCGCAGGGCCACATGGTCGGCGGGCAACGAGGCGGGCTCGGCGGGGTACACCGCTACGGCCTCGTAGTAGCCGGCGGGGGTGGGGCGCAGCTCCACGTACACGGGACGGTGCCGGCGCGGAGCCTCCGAGCCACGCCACAGCGGCCGCGGCAACTGGCTTACGTCGTAGTTCAGGGTAACGTAGTCGCCGTACAGCAAGTCTCGCGGGTCGACGGGCGACGTGCGCAGCACCACCGCCCGGCCGTAGCTGCTGATGGCCGAGCCTGCCCCGGCCACCAGCAAGAGAAACAGCACCTGCGCGGCCACGGCCAAGGCTACCCAGCGGCGGCGCTTATCGGCCGCTCCCGACAAGAAGAGCGTAGGCAACAGCTTCATCGTTGGGGCGTGGGTTGGTTGGAGGGCGGAATAGAACGAGCCCGGCGGCGCAAGTACCAGCTCAGGCCCAGCAGCAACAAGCCCCCGAGCAGGAAGAACAACGACTTATCCATGAACTCCCACGTCAGCTTAAAATAAGCTACCATGGTAGTGAGGATGAACAGCGCCGTGCCCAGGTTTACGCGGTCTGCAGCTTGTTCCTGAAAGCCGCGGTACAGCACCGAGCCGGTGTAAGCATACAGCACCACCAGCGCCGCCACGGCCAGCGGCAACCCGCCGGGGAAGTAGTAGCCTGGCAACAGCAGCAACCAATCGGCGGCGCTGCTCAGGTGCCCGCGCGCGTGCTTGCCCGCTACCGACAGGCCAAACACCAGCAGCAGCGCCCCCACAAAGCCCACAAAGTGCGGCCGCAGCTGATCGGTGTAGCTGCCGGCTTCGCCAAACATACCTAGGCCGAGCATAAAGAGGAAAGCGGCCACCAAGGGCGGGGCTTGCAGGGCGCGGGCCGCAGGGCGGTTGGGCTGCCAATCGCCGGCGGCGTACACCAGCATGGCCGGCACAAAAAACCACGTGATTTTGATGTGCAAGTGGTTAATCAGCAACGCCGATTGCCACAGCAGGCCCGTGGCCAGAATGGCTCCGCAAAGCGCGTCGGGCCGGCGCCACCAGTAGTAACCGAGGCCGCCGGCCATCAGCAGCGCGCTAGTGTAGCTGTAGCTGCTAAGGCTACCCACGCTGTAGCCTTGCGCCAGCACGCCAATGGCCACGGCCAGAATGAACAGGAAGTGGCTTTGGTAGATGAAGGTGAGCACCACGCCGGCCATTACCCACGCCAGCAGCCCCGTTACATCGTAGCCCACCAGCTGGTACATCTGGCTCGTGAGCACAATACCGGCCCCGAACAAAACCAGACCTAGGGCTACCAGGCCAATGCCCATCGAGCGGAAACCGCGGTGTAGGAAATGCTCGCCGCCTAGGTAAGCGCCCACCATCGAGCCGATAAGCAAGCCCAGGCGCAGCAGCTCGGGTAGGTCTTGCCAGTTGGCTGCCACCAGGCTCAAGGCGCTGAGGCTCACCAACAGGCTGCCCAACAAGGGCAACAAGCCAATGGCGCGCTGCTGCTCGGGGTATAGGGCCAGCAGGCGCTGGTGCTGCTCGGGGCTGATGATGCCCTGCTCAACCCAGTGCTGGCCTTCTATTTCGACGAATTTTCGACTCATAACTACCGCCAAATACGGAAGACGCGTGCAAAACGACAGTGCCGTTTTAGTGCAAGCTTCTTTGGTCTTGCTTAGCCATGCGGTAATCCCGTTTTAGCTCAGGGGTCTAAAAGAAACCGACGAGCTGCTGCAGCCGCTCACGGCTATCATACCGAAGTGCCCATTGTAGTTTCATTTGGCACTGGCAGAAGGCGGCGAGCGTTGAGCAGGTGAGAATTTTTACGGCTTGCGGGCCCGCGTCATTTCGCGTTTGCCGGGCGGGCCGGGCAGCGCCTCCACTTCCCAGCCAGCGGCTTTCAGGCTGCGCTTGAAGGCGCCCTTGGCGCAGTAGCTCACCAGCACACCGCCGCGCGCCGTAGCCGCGAATAGCTGCTCGAACACGGCCTGCGTCCACATATCGGGTTGCTTTTCGGGCGCAAAGGCATCGAAGTAAATGAGCTGGTAGTGGTTGGCGGGCAAGTGCGCCTGCTGCAGCGCCACGTGCAGCTTGCGCAGCTCAAAGTGCGGCGTCAGGTCGACGGGCGTGTTCCAGGGGGCGGCGTGCAGTTGGCGGTGCAGGTCTAGCAGCTCCGGGTTCAGCACGTAGCGCTCAATACCTAGGGCCTCCACGATGTCGGGCGGCAGCGGGAACGTCTCGACGGCATCGTAGTGAATGCGCACGCGGGCGGTGAGGCTGCGCTGCAGCGTAAGCAGGGCGTTGAGGCCGGTGCCCAAGCCCACTTCCAGAATGTGCTGGGGGCGGTCGGCGGTGAGCAGCAACGGCTCGAGGCCCGCCCGAATAAACACGTGCACCGACTCTTGCAGCGCACCGTGGGTCGAGTGGTAGTGCTCATCAAGCGCCGGCACGTACAAGGTGCTCGAGCCGTCGCCCGTTTGCCGTACTTCTACCTTTGTAACGTCGCTCATCGTTTGCGTTCAGTCTGATTACCTCGTACCAAATACCCAGTACCAACATATGGCCCGCGTAAAAGTAGCCTTGCCCGAGACGTTTTCCGTAACAGTGGAGCTGCCCGTGCGCATCACCGACCTGAATTACGGCGCCCACCTCGGCAACGATGCCCTCGTTAGCCTGCTGCACGAAGCCCGCGTGCAGTTTTTGCGGCACATGGAGCTGGCCGAGTACGACCCCGCCACCAAGCAGGGCATGATCATGTCGGATTTGGCTGTGGAGTACAAGGGCGAGGGCTTTTACGGCGACGTGCTGCGCGTGCAAATGGCCGCCACCGATCTGCACAAGTATGGCTTCGATGTGGTGTACCACATCCAAACCACCGAAGGCCGCGACATTGCCCGCGCCAAAACCGGCATGCTCTGCTTCGACTACAACACCCGCAAGCTGGCTTTGCTTCCCGAAGTAGCCGCTGCCCGCCTAGGTGCCCCGGCTGCCTAACGACCTAGGGCCCGCGTGCGTACAGCCTGCATGCTCCACCACCTCCGCTTTGCCGCCCCCTGGCTGGCCGGCGCGCTACTAGGCGCCTGCCAAACCAACCCCGATCAGCCCGAAACCACGGCCCCCAACCCGGCCAACCGCCCGCCCCAAACCGGCGGCGTGCCCGCGGCCGAGGTGCCGCCCGGCATGCCGCCGGCCGCTACCACGCCGCTGCCCGCCCGCCGCGCCCGCATGGAAGCCACGGCCGAGCACCGGTTTTCGTCGCAGCAGGCCAACGATGTGTTTGCGCTGCGCATCGTGGGCGATTCGCTGCTCACGGGGCAGGCGCAGTTCACCATCGTGTCGGCCCAGGGCGATACGCTCTGGCGCGAGCAGTTTCCGGTAACGGCGTTGCTCGATTACGGCTTGCTGAAGTACGGCCAGAACCCCACCACCGCCCAGCGCGAGGCCTACGTGCGCGAGCGGCTCGACGGCTTTTTTGCCCCGGAGCGCTTCCTGCAGCCCGCCGTAAAGCCCGGCACCGCCCCCGACCGCCACGCCAGCCAAGCAGTTTGGAAAGAAGTGCAGCAAACCGGCTTGCCCGGCTTCGCCTACAGCCTCTACGAGGAGGACGGCCGCCGGCTGGCCTACCTGCCCCGCCAGCACAAAGCCGTGGTGTACTACAACTGCTGCTAGCTTGAAGGGGCCGAGCACGCCTAGGTGAAGAAGGCTCAGGCAGATATGGCAGCGGCCCGCAACGGCAGTTTTGGGGTGGCGCAACTTGTACTACCTTTAAGGTCGCCGCCTGCTCACGCTTTGCCTGTTATGCCCCTGTCTTCTTTTTCGGCCTCCTTACGCATGCATGCGCAGCACCCGGTAGGCCAGGTGCAGCTGATGCCCGGCGAATACGTGCACCTAAGTTGGCAAGGTGTGCCCGCCAGCAGCGCCGAGGTGCGCGCCATCTACAACGAGGCGCTGGCCTTGCTGCGCCGCGAAGGGCTGCACAAAATCCTGACCGACCACCGCCTGATGCCGCGCCTGAGCGCCGCCGACCGCGACTGGCTCACGGCCACCTGGGCGCCGCAGGCCGTGGCTACGGCGGGCTACCGCTTTGCCGCCATTGTGCAGGCGCAGGATGTGTTCAACCGCCTGGCTACGGTGCAAATCGTGCACGAGCTGGCCGTGCCCCTTACCGTGCGCTACTTCGACGACGAAGCCACCGCCGACGCCTGGCTGCGGCAGCAACGCTGAGCCCCGCGCAAAAGGAACCTAAGCCGCTGTTTGGTTGTACCTTTGTGCTATGATCACGCTGCCCATCGTTACCAAACGCGACATCCGCAAACTCACCCTCGACGAGCTCAAGGCCTTTTTTGTTGAGCACGGCGAAAAGCCTTTCCGCGCCAAGCAGGTGATGGAGTGGCTGTGGCGCAACGTGGCGCACTCGTTCGCCGAGATGAACAACATCTCGCTGAGCACCCGCGAGTTGCTCGATGCGCACTTCAGCATCAACTCCGTTCAGATTCAGAAGCAGCAGCAAAGCACCGACGGCACCATCAAGTACGCTTTCCGGCTGCACGACGGGCACCTGGTAGAGGGCGTGCTCATCCCTAAGGACGACCGCATGACGGCGTGCATCTCGTCGCAGGTGGGCTGCTCGCTTACGTGTAAGTTTTGCGCCACCGGCTACATGGAGCGCAAGCGCAACCTCGATACGGCCGAAATCTTCGACCAGGTGGCCATTATTGCTCAGCAGGCCGAGGAACACTTCGGCAAGCCGCTCACCAACATCGTGTACATGGGCATGGGCGAGCCGCTGCTCAACTACGCCAACGTGCTCAAGAGTGTGGAGCGCATCACCGACAACAAGGAGGGCCTGGGCATGGCGGCTCGCCGCCTTACGGTGAGCACCGCCGGCATCTCCAAGATGATCAAGAAGCTGGCCGACGACGGTTTCAAGGCCAACCTGGCCCTCAGCCTGCACGCGCCCACCGATGAGAAGCGCAACGAAATCATGCCCATCAACGAGTCGAACTCGTTGCCGGTGCTGAAGGAGGCCTTGCAGCACTACCACCAGGTAACCGGCCGCATGGTAACCTACGAGTACATCGTGTTCGACAACTTCAACGACTCGATTGACGACGCCAAGGCCCTGCTCGAAATCACGAAGTGGATTCCCTGCAAGGTGAATCTGATCGAGTACAACCCCATTGCCCCGGCCGCCTTCCTCAACGCCCAGGAAGACCGCCTCGTGCCGTTTATGAAGTACCTCGCCGACCGCGGCGTGCAGGTAAACGTGCGCCGCTCGCGCGGCAAAGACATCGACGCCGCCTGCGGCCAGTTGGCCACCAAAGAAGGCCAGCCCGCCTAGGTGCCCCGCGGCGCCGCCAACGAAAAGGCCCGGTTCAGGTAGCTGAACCGGGCCTTTTCGTTTGAAGGATGCACGAGGCTTACTGCCCCATTTCGGCAATAAGCGGGGTGCATTTGGAGGCCATCAGGGAGCCGATTTTCATGCCGATTACTTTCAGCTTTTCGGTGTCGAAGAATACATCGGCACCGTAGAAGTCGCCGATTTCCTTGGCGTGGGCTTTGGCGGCGTGCAGAATGGCCTGCTGTACGGCCGTTTGGCGCGCTTCGGTGGTTTGCCCGGCCAGCGGCGTGGCGGCGTTCAGGCGGCCCAGCTCGGTGCAGGCATCGGCGGCCAGGGTTTCGATGAGGGGCCGCTCGGCCGCGCTGATGGCGAGCGAAGCTGCATCGACGGAACCGACGGCGTCGGCGGCGGCTTTGTTGCCGCTGAGGCGGGCAAACAGCAGCATGGCCACCGGGCAGTTGCCGGCCAGCTGAGCCCCCACGCGCTGGCCCACCTCGCGCATGGCGGTGTTCGGGTCCTGCTTGTTCTTCTTCAGGATTTTCTCCACTTCGGTGGCGCGGGCGCTCATCACCTTAAACATGGAGTTTTGCATCATGGTGGTAGCCTCTTCCTTGGTAAGCTCCGCCAGCGGCCGCGTTTTGTTTTCGCGCTCAAAATCCTGGCAAATGGCATCGGCCATTTCGCGCTCCAGCTGCTCGGTGGAGAGGCCCGCAGCCGTGTTGCTCGCTTTGGCCGATTTGCCCGCCTGCGCGAAGGAGAACATGGGTGCCCAAACAAGGGCAAATGCTAGTAAATAGCGCTTCATAGAAAAGGGATAAAAGCCAAAGGTAGCACGGCGCGTAGCCGGGTACGCCGGCCGGCCGGGCTTATTTCACTTTTCCGAAGCGGTAGGCGGCCTCGAGGTAGGCCGGAAAGATGGTGTTCAGCCCCGAGAGGTACAAAAAGCCGAGGCTGCCGCTCAGGCGTGCTGCCGCCATCCTAACGCCCGCCAAACCACCTAGGCCGCCGTCGAAAATGTACGTTTCGTTGACCAGGGAAATGCGGCGCGATATGCGCGCGGCGCCGCCTACCAGCACCACCGGGCTACTTTCTACCTCGCCCTCGGCAAACAGGTAGCCCAGGCCCAGGGTGGCGTTTTGGTCGGCGGTGCCGTAGGTGCCGGCGCCGTAGGCAATGCCGGCGCTCGAGCCGAAGCCGGTGACAAACAGCACGCCGGCGGCCAAATTCACCTTTTCGGTAACGGGCACGCCCACTTTCGGCGTGAGGGCCACGAGGCTCAGCTGCGTACCGGGCAACACCGGCACCAATGCCCCCACCGAAAAGTAGTCGGTAATGCCGTAGTTGGCCCCGATCAGGAAAATATTGACGTCTTGCACGTAACCCTCGCCCTTGCGCAGCATGCGGGCCGTGGGCGCAAAAAACAAGCGCGTGCCGTTGCCCACCGGGTCCCAGCCCCGCCGGGTTTGCTCCACCGTGAGCGGCTGCATGCTGCGGATATTGTCGCGCTGCACCGTAATGCGCCCTAGGTCGCGGGTGGTAAATTCGAGGGCAGCAGGGCGGCTGGCCGCCAGCGTGCCCACAAACGAGTTGCCCGAGCGCAGCTCCACCGAGTACATCGTGCCGATGGAGTCGGGCTGGGCGCCTTTGGCTTGGGGCACCGCCGTTTGGGCGGGCAACGCGACGGGCCGGGCCACGGCAGCGCGGGCAGCCTGCAGCTCCTCGGGGCCGATGATGCGTCGGCGGGTGTTGCCGTCGCGGAAGCGGGTGAGCAGCGTAACGGTGCTGTCGGGGCGCAGGGCGCGGTACAGCCGGCCTTCGGCAAGGCTGTCGGTGGAGTAGTAGGGGAAGAGGCCGTAGGTGGCTTTTTCCTGCGCGTCAATCACCTCGCCTACCACCGGGCTCAGAATAATGAGGCGAGCGGTATCGGCCGGGGTTTGGGCGTGGGCATCGGGCGCCACGATGCCCAGCACGAGCAAGGTGGCCACAAACAGTAAGGTTTGACGCATAGAGGAATAGCTATGCGTCAAACCTATTGGTTTTTAGACGAGAAATCAGCCTAAGCTCGACAAAATACTAGCTCCGGAAACGCCCCTCGGCGTGCGGGCGGCCGGTGTTTTGCTCTTCCTTGGTTTCGCCGGGCGGCACCTCGCGCACCTCAATGCGCACGGCGTGGGCTTTGGGCTGCACGTGCTGGCCGTAGCAATCGGCGTACTGCTGCGTGAACTCGGCGCCGAAAAAGATGATCAGCGAGGAATAGTAAATCCAGACGAGCAGGATGATGAGCGAACGAGCCGCCCCGAAGGCCGAGCCGGGGTCGGAGGTGGCGATGTAAAAGGTAATCAGGTACTTGCCGATGATGAACAGCAGGGCCGTGATGAAAGCGCCCGTCCACACGTCGCGCCAGCGGATGATGGCGTCGGGCAGAAAGCGGTAGATCAGGGCAAACAAAGCCGTGGTGATGCCCAGCGAGAGCAGCAAATCGATCAGGCGGATAAAGAACACGGCCACGCCCGGCAACAGCTGCTGGAGGTAATCGGTGAAGAAGCTGAGCACGGCGCTGACCACAAACGAAATCAGCAGCAACAAGGCCACGCTCAGGATCAGGCCAAACGAAAGCAAGCGCGCGTGAATAAACTCCCACAGGCCGTTGCGCGGCTTCACCTTCAGGTTCCAGATGCTGTTGAGGCTTTCCTGCAGCGTAACGAAAAACGTGGTGGCCGCAAAAATGAGCGTGCCCAAACCGATGGCCGCCGCCATGCCGCCTTTTTGCTGCTCATGAAAACTGCTGATGGACTCCTGGATGATTTTGGCGGCATCGGGGCTTACAAAACCGCTCAGCTGCTGCATCAGCTTGCCCTGTACGGCCTCTTCGCCGAAGAAATACCCAGCCGAGGCAATAACGATGAGCAGCAGCGGCGGAATGGAGAAGATGGCGTTGTAGGCCAGCGCACCGGCCAGGCGCAGGGAGTTGTTCTCCATGAACTGGGTGGCGGTGGCTTTGAACAGGCCGGGCAACGAGGATAGCTGAAACGAGGAGGTAGCCATAGGGGTCAGGGTCGCGTAATCGGGGAGGGGCCCGCGGCGGGGCCCTGCGCGGTACTACGGGGGCCTTTGGGCTTTCGTTGGCGCAGGCTAGCTGCGGCGCAGCTGCCAGCGCAGGTTTTGCACGGGCGCCTCGCGCAAGGCCTGGCTCAGCTCCTGGTCGTTTTTGAACTGCAGCTGCGTGAGCACCGAGGCCTCTACGCCCACCTCAAAGGCATCGGCCGCAAAAGGCCAGGGCTCCACGGTTACGGCCTCGTCGGCGGCAAGCTGGCGCACGTCGTAGCGCTGGCCGTCGGGCCCGCGGCTGATTTCGAGGGCGCGCTCCATCTCGGGCAGCTCCTGGCGGCAGAAAATCAGCGAAAACCGGTCGCACCACTGCATCAGGGCGTAGGCGCGCTCGGCGTCGGCCTTGGTCATTTTCAGCTCGCGCCGCCAGCGCTGCTGGCAGTGGCGCTGCTCGTCGAGAAACGCGTCGATTTCCTGCCTTTGGCCGCGCAGTTCCTCGTACAAAAAGCTCATGTGCATGCTGGTAAGCAGGCTGCGCCACCGCCCCTGAAACCGGGCCTGGTGCATGAGCTCGGTGGCTTGCTCCAGCGAAAATTCCTTGGTGGTGAAATCGGCGGGGGCGCCGGCGGGCGTAATGGCGTAGCGCCCGTCCCAGCGGCGCTGGCCGTCGTCGTGCTGCGTTACGGCGGCCAGCAGGCCCACCCATTGCTCGAGCGGCAGGAAAGCCGGCCATTGGTGCAGCAGTTGGGCCGCCAGCAGCGCATGGGCTTGCTGGTAAATGATTTGCCAGCCCTCGGAAGTGTAGTTTACGATCATATCAGCGCAGACTAAATGCCTGCGCTGTGGTACGGATAGAGGCGGTTAGGCGTTGAACGAAGTAGCGCGGGCTTCAGCCCGCGTCCGCCGGATAGTAATGTCCAATAGTTGACCTAGGGCCTGACGATTAGGAAATACTATCCGGGGACGCGGACTACAAAGTCCGCGCTACAGTCGTTCGGCTTACTTCGCTTCGGCGGCCAGCGGGGCCAGGTACTGCGGTTCCTCCTGCAGGTGCCGGAGCATGTCGGCCGTCATGGCACCTAGGTCGAACTGCGGCGTCCAGCCCCAGTCCTGGCGGGCGCGCGAGTCGTCGATGCTCTTGGGCCAGGAGTCGGCGATTTGCTGGCGCGAATCGGGCTGGTACGTTACCTCGAAGTTGGGCAGGTGCTGCTGAATGCTCTGCGTGATTTCGCGCGGCGAGAAGCTCATGGCTCCTAGGTTGTAGGAGGTCCGGATTTTGATTTGCTCGGCGGGGGCGTGCATCAAATCGAGCGTAGCCTTCAGGGCATCGGGCATGTACATCATGGGCAGGTAGGTATCCTCCTGCAAGAAGCACTGGTAGGGCAGGCCGTGCACGGCGTGGTGGTAAATGTCCACGGCGTAGTCGGTGGTGCCGCCGCCGGGCAGGCTCTTGTAGCCGATGAGGCCGGGGTAGCGCAGGCTGCGCACATCAAGGCCGTGCTTGCGGTAGTACCAGTCGAGCCACAGCTCGCCGGCCTGCTTGCTGATGCCGTAGATGGTGCCCGGGTCCATTACGGTGTATTGCGGGGTATTGTCGCGGGGGGTGTTGGGGCCGAACACGGCAATGCTCGAGGGCCAGTAAACGCGGCCCGTGCCGTGCTCCACGGCGGCATCGAGCACGTTGAAGAGGCCGTCCATGTTCAGCTCCCAGCCAAACTTGGGGTTCTTTTCGGCGGTAGCCGAGAGCAAGGCGGCCAGGTGGTACACTTGCTTGGGCTTGTAGCGCTGCATCACTTCGCCCAGGCCCGCTTTATCGAGCACATCGAGCTGCACAAACGGGCCGGCATCGGCCAGCTCGGGGTGTTTGGGCAGGCGCACGTCGGCGGCTACTACGTTGGAAGCGCCGTAAAGCTGGCGCAGTTCGTGGGTGAGTTCGAAACCCAGTTGTCCGCCGGCGCCAATTACCAGAATTGTGTCGCCTGTGCCGGTTGTGCTCATGCGTAAGAAGGAAAACGGGTGGGGAAAAGCAGATCAGCAGAAAAAGCCCGCAGGCCAGTACACAAAGATACCAACTTCGGGGGCCTCGGCGGTTGGGGTTGCCGCTTCTGTTGCAACCTCTCGGCCGGTGTAGGCCTCGTGGAGGTATGCAGCTGCAACAAATTTGTTATACGGCCGCGGCGCTTCTGTGTGCCAGCTGCGCCGCGGTGGCTCAGGCCCAACCCACGTACCGCAACCTCGTGATGGAGGGCGGCGGCATCAGGGGCATAGCCTACGGGGGCGCCCTGCAAGAGCTGGAGCATCAAGGCGTGCTGCGCAGCATCGAGCGGGTGGGCGGTACCTCGGCCGGAGCCATTCAGGCGGCGCTGCTGGCCGTGGGCTACTCGGCCGACGAGGTTGTTGAGGTGGTGAACCGCGCGCCCGTGCAGCGCCTCAACGACGGCCGCTTCATTTTCGTGGGGGGCAGCACGCGCCTGCTCCGGCAGTACGGCTGGTACCGCGGCGATGCCCTGGCGCGCTACCTGGCCGAGCTGGTGGCCCGCAAAACCGGCAACCCCAACCTTACCCTAGGTGAGCTGCACCAACTGGCCCGGCAGCAGCCCGGCCGCTTCCGCGACCTGTACACCACCGGCACCAACCTTACCACGCAGCGCGTGCAGGTGTTCAGCCACGAAACCCACCCCGGCATGCGCGTGGCCGATGCCGTGCGCATCAGCATGAGCATACCCATGTACTTCCGGGCGGTGTTGCTTGATGCGCAAGGGCATGTGCTGCAGGGCAAGCCGGCCAAAGGCCAGCCCGTGCAGGTGCTGGTAGATGGTGGGCTGTTGGCTAACTACCCCATCCGCCTGTTCGACTACCCCCGGTACTTGCCCCCCGACGTGGCCGCCACGCCCGATGCCCGCGGGCAGGTGTTCAATGCCGAAACCCTAGGTCTGCGCCTCGACCGTGCCGAGCAAATCCGGCTGGATACTACCGCCACCGGCCGCCAGCAACTCGCCGCCTACGACATTCACGACTTTCCGTCGTATGTGGGCGCGCTCTACAACGTGGCCATCGAAAACCTCAACCCAGCCCAGCCGCAGGACTGGCAGCGCACCATCAGCATCAGCACCGTGGGTTTTCAGCCGAAGATTAGGCGCGTGCCCGATGCGCAGAAGCAGCAACTCATGGAAAGCGGGCGGCAGGGCGTGCAGGCCTTTAGGCAACGCGCCCAGGTGCCGAAATAAAGCGGTTTAGCGCCTGCTTTGCTCGCGCCGAGCGCCTATGTATCCAGGTGTTGCCGGGCTGGCGGGTGTGGCTTACCTAGGGGCCCGCGAGCCGTTGGCAAATTCGTACACGGTTTGCAGTGTGCCGCGCCAGTAGGGACTTCGGCCTTCGGGCAGAAACCAGGCTACGTCGCCGCTTTGCGGCACCATCATGCCGGCCACGCGGATGTACTGCTGGTAGGTACCGCCCCAGGGCGTGGGCACGCCCTGCCCGTTTACATCGCGGAAGCGGGCGGGCGCGTAGCTGCGCACGATTTCGCCCTGCTCGCCAAAGCTAAACTGCAACGACACGGTGGTGGCGCCATCGGTGAGCGTGGCCAGGGCAGTATGCTCGTCGATGGCGCTCCACCGAACGCCTTGGCTGGGCAGCAGGGCGGTGGGGTACCACACCGCCTCGGCCAGGTAGCGCAGCAAGGCGCCCGAGTCGATATCGGGGCGGTTTACGGCATTTACCACGGGCACCACGCCGGCAAATTTGCCCTGCATGGCGCCGTGCCCGGCCACGTAGCTGTCGCGGATGCGCACGGGCAGCACCGGAGTCATGTAGATGCGCGCATCCCACACGAAGCCGGGCGGTGTTACGTGTACGTGGTGCGTGGCCGTAAACGGGCTCCAGCCGTTGCCCGCGTTAAACTCGCCGGTTTGGCTGGTGCGGGCGCTGCGAATGAGCGGCTGGCCGGGTGTCAGGGCAAACCGAAAATACCGGGCTACAGAAGCGGGCAAGGTGGCCAGTTCATCGGCCGAAAACACCTGCGGAACGGCATCGGGCGCCGGTGTCAGCAGGCGCTCCACTGTTCTTTCGGTAGCACGGTTCCAGAGCAGGGTGCCCACAGCCACCGCTACGGCGGTTGCGCCCACTAAGCCGCCGGCCGCAGCGGCGGTTTTCTTTGCCCAGCTTTTCATGATCAGCGAGTGGTTAGCAGTGTTGCGGGTTGAAGTAGTGAAGATCGGGCCTGGCGCTTACCAAAAAATGACTTTTGTTGCCTTTTGCGTGTTAAGCAAGCCGGATGCTTTGCGGGCGTCGCGTGCCCCGGTGGGCCGTGCGCGAGGCCATGACCTAGGGCCCGAGGCGTTCCTTATCTTTGGTGCCCGCACCGCAACACTGCATTTCTTTATACCTGTAATCCCGGAGCATGTACACCACCCTACAACCCGACCTCCAGCAGCAGCTGGCCGAGATTAAAGAAGCCGGTCTTTACAAGAAAGAGCGCATCATTACCTCACCGCAAGGCGCCGAAATCGAGACCAACGAGGCCGGTGAGGTGCTGAACTTCTGCGCCAACAACTACCTGGGGCTGTCGTCGCACCCCGAGGTAATTAAGGCCGCCAAAGAAGCCATCGACACGCACGGCTACGGCATGTCGTCGGTGCGCTTTATCTGCGGCACGCAGGATATTCACAAGGAGCTGGAGCGCAAGATTGCCGAGTTCCTGGGTACCGAAGACACCATCCTGTACGCCGCGGCTTTCGATGCCAACGGCGGCGTGTTCGAGCCCTTGTTCAACGAGCAAGACGCCATCATCTCCGACGCGCTTAACCACGCTTCCATCATCGACGGCGTGCGCCTGTGCAAAGCCCAGCGCTACCGCTACAACCACAACGACATGGAAGACCTGGAGAAGCAACTCCAGGACGCCGTAGCCAAGGGCACCCGCCACCGCATCATCGTGACGGACGGCTCGTTCTCGATGGACGGTACCATTGCCCGCCTCGACCAAATCTGCGACCTGGCCGACAAGTACCAGGCCTTGGTGATGATTGACGAGTGCCACTCGATGGGCTTCCTCGGCAAAACCGGCCGCGGCACCCACGAGTACCGCAACGTAATGGGCCGCGTCGACATCATTACCGGCACGCTGGGCAAAGCGCTAGGTGGCGCCATGGGTGGTTTCACCTCGGGCCGCAAAGAAATTATCGACATGCTGCGCCAGCGCAGCCGCCCCTACCTGTTCTCCAACACCTTGGCCCCGGCCATCGTGGGCGCCAGCATCCGCGTGCTCGATCTGCTGACGGAAAGCACCCAGCTGCGCGACCAACTGGAGGAAAACACCAAGTACTTCCGCGAGAAGATGACCGCCGCCGGCTTCGACATCAAGCCCGGTGAGCACCCCATCGTGCCCGTAATGCTCTACGACGCCAAGCTGGCGCAGGAGTTTGCCGCCAAAATGCTCGAGAAAGGTATTTACGTGGTGGGCTTCTACTACCCCGTGGTGCCGAAAGGCCAGGCCCGCATCCGGGTGCAGCTCTCCGCTGCCCATACCCGCGCGCATCTCGACAAGGCCATCAACGCCTTCATCGAGGTAGGCCGCGAGCTGGGCACGCTGAAGGACCGCTCGGCCGCGCAGCCCGAGGCTGGCCAAGTGGTGCAGAACACGCCCTAAGCAGCAGTTACCTCAAGCAAAAGGCCCGGCATAATCCTGCCGGGCCTTTTGCTTGGTGGGCTAATTGATGATGGGCAAAGGAACCCTAGGGTGACGTAGGAAAAAGAGCTGCAAAGGCGTGAGCAGAACGGTAAAAACCGGCGACTTCACCATCGTTTGGCCTACCCGGGCACTTGCTCTGGCTTCTACAGGGATTGTGCCCTTATAGAAGTAATATGCATCGAGGTTGATAGCACAGTAAGAGCGAGGGGCTAAGGTGTCTTGCCAGAAGCTGTTTCCGCAGAACATATCCATTGGGTAGGCAGGGAGCACCCAACGTTCATCCAACCGAAGCTCAACTCCAACATCAAGTAGCGTGGCGTCAGCGCGCTCAATTGGTACTTTCTTGGAAGTAGCATTCAGCAAATACAGGCGAATGAGTTGCTGATCGTTGGGCAACAGAATACGATGATCCGGAAGCAGTACCAGTGCCAAGCTGTCTTGCAAATGCTTGGGTGCAGCGCTTCGCAATTCAGTTGTAAGCGGCGCCTTCGTCTCAAACCAGGCTTGCGGGCGCCGGCCCATGTACGTGTTAAACCACGTAGTGTGTCCCTTTTTCGCAGGTTGGCCACTCATTATCTGGCCACAGGCTAATCCGCTATTGGCAAGGAGTGTTGCCCCTGCTAGCCAACGGTAAAGAACGCGTGTAAACACCTAGGTAAAATTCTAAGCTGCTACCTCTGCTGCCGAGCGGGCCGACGTAGTACCTGCGCCCGTACGCGGCATAGCATCGAACAGGAACTCGTTGAGCTTGGCGCGCAAATCCTGGCCCGAGAGGTTGCGGTACACTTCGCCGCCGCGCACGATGGACATCTGGCCGGTTTCCTCACTCACCACCAGCACCACCGAGTCGGTTACTTCCGAAAGGCCGATGGCAGCACGGTGGCGCAGGCCCATGGAGGCGGGCACGTCGGGATTTTCGCTGACGGGCAGGATGCAGCGAGCGGCTTTGATGCGGCCGCCAGCCACGATAACGGCGCCGTCGTGCAGCGGGGAGGTTTTGTTGAAGATGCTCATCAGCAGGCGCTTGCTCACGGCAGCGTCGAGCAAGTCGCCGCTTTCGGCGTAGAACTTCAGGTCCGAAGCTTGCTGGAAGGCAATGAGCGCCCCGGTGTTTTTGCTGGAAAGGCTTTTGGCGGCTTCCACGAAGGGCGTTACGCTCATGCGCTGTTGCTGCTGCTCGCGGCGCCACGGAAACATGCGCACGCGCTCGAAGGAAGTGGCCTTGCCGATGTTGAGCAGAAAGCGCCGGATTTCCTGCTGAAACAGGATGATGCCGGCCAGCACGCCCACGCTCATAAACTGACCTAGGATGGTGGTCAGCAGCTCCATGCCGGCGGCTTTCACCACCAGGTAGAGCAGGTAGATCGACAAGAAACCCAGGAAAATACGCAGCGCCACCGAGCCGGTAAGCAGCTTGTAAATCTGGTAAAACAGCACCGTAACCAGCAGCACGTCTACGACGTCGATCCAGCCGATGCGCAGGAAGCCGATGGAGACGGGAGGAAACACGGGATTACGAGCTTAAAGTATTCTGAACCAAGCGCACCAGCTGCACAGCTTCCGCTACGTCGTGCACGCGCAGCAGGTTAGCGCCGCCCATCAGGGCCAGGGTGTTGAGCACCAGGGTGCCCGGCAAAGCCGCCTCGGGCGTAAGACCCAGGGGCTTCCAGACAAGGGTTTTACGGGAAAGTCCTACCAACAGCGGCAAATCCAGAATGTTGCGCAGCTCGGGCAGGCGGCGCAGCAGCTCGTAGCCTTGCTGCGGCGTTTTGGCAAAGCCAAAGCCGGGGTCGAGCACCACGTCGGCATCGGGCCACAGCGCGCGCAGGGCCGCCACCCGGTCGCGGAAGTAGCGCACCAGCTCCTGCACCAGGTCGGTATCGTAGTGGGTAAGCTGCGTCATGGTTTGCGGCGTGCCGCGCATGTGCATCAAAATGTAGGGCACCTGCAAACGCGCCACCGTTTCGAACATTGCCTCGTCGAGCAGCCCGCCGCCAATGTCGTTGATGATGTCGGCGCCGGCTTGCACGGCCTCCTCGGCCACGCGGGCCCGAAACGTATCCACAGACACGAAAGCCTCCGGAAAGTTGCGCCGCACGGCCTCTACGGCGGGCAGCAGGCGGGCAAGTTCCTCATCGGCAGGTACATCCTCGGCGCCGGGGCGCGAGGAGTAGCCGCCTAGGTCGAGCACGGTGGCGCCGGCCCGCAGCATGTGCTCGGCGCGTTGCAGCAGCTCGGTTTCGGCCTGCAGGCGGCTGCCGGCAAAAAACGAATCGGGTGTAACGTTGAGGATGCCCATTACCTGCGGGCGGGCCAAATCGAGCACGCGGCCGCCGGGGCAGCGCAGCGTCTGCCTCACCCGAAATAGCGTATCTTGCGCAACCAGGGCCTTCATGGGTTCAGGGCTTAGAACAGCAGGAATTAGGGTTTGGCAGAAACCAACAAAGCGTTGCCGCGAGCAACGCCATTAGCCCTGCAAAGAAAGTTCTAAGACCTTAGCCCTAATACCTCCGCTCTGTTCTAAAAATAGCTTTTTCACGTTGAACGACCAAACCCAGCTCCAATACGACCGCATCATCGAGCGGTGCCGGGCGCTGTTTCTGGCCAAGACCCACGACTACGGCACGGCGTGGCGCATCTTGCGTTTGCCCAGCATTACCGATCAGATTTTCATCAAGGCGCAGCGCATCCGTTCCATTCAGGAGAAAGGTACGCAGCTGGTGCAAGAGCCTATCGATGATGAATTTGTGGCCATCATCAACTACTGCGTTATTGCCCTGATGCAGCTGCGCCTGCCCACCGATGCGCCCCTGGAGCTGGAGCCGGCGTTTGTGGCCGATGCCTACGACCAGGAGGTGGCCGAAAACCGCCGCCTGCTGTTTGCCAAAAACCACGATTACGGCGAGGCCTGGCGCCAAATGCGCGTGTCGAGCATCACCGATATTATCCTGATGAAGCTGCACCGCACCAAGCAGATCGAAGATTTGCAGGGCCGCACGCTGGCTTCGGAAGGCGTAGATGCCAATTACCGCGACATGCTCAACTACGCTGTATTTGCGCTAATTCTGCGCGGTGCCGCCGAACCCTCCACTGCCGCCGCAGTTTAAGGCTTTGACTTAAGCTCCATCTAACCCATGCGCACCTTCGTTCGACTCTGCTGGCTGCTGCTCGGCGTGTTGTTTATCTTCTCGGGCCTTATCAAGCTGAACGACCCCATCGGTACGGCTTACAAGCTCGAAGAATACTTCGAGGTTTTTGCCGCCGATTTCGGCTCGTTCTTCCTGGCTTTCAAGGGTATGGCCCGTACCCTGAGCATCACGCTCAGCTCGTTGGAGGTGGTGCTGGGCGTGGCCCTGCTGCTGCGCTGGAATCTGCGCTTCACCTTGTGGTCGTTGTTCGGGCTGCTGGTGTTTTTCACCTTCCTCACGTTCTACTCGGCCTTCTTCAACAAGGTAACCGACTGCGGCTGCTTCGGCGACTTCATTAAACTCACGCCGTGGCAGTCGTTCAGCAAGGATGTGTTCCTGCTGGTGCTCTGGCTGATCGTGTTCCTGAACCAGCGTTACCTGCGCCGTGTGTTTGCCAAAGGCACCCTAGGTACCATGTACATTACGTTTGCCGGGGCGGTGGCCGTGGGCATCGGGGTGTACGCCCTGGGTCATTTGCCGTACTTCGATTTCCTGCCCTACAAGGTGGGCAACAACATCGGCAAGCTGATGCAGCCCTCGGCGCCGCTGCGCTACAAGTACATCATGGCGAAGGGCAGCGAAACCCAGGAGTTTACCGAGTACCCCACCGACACCACCTGGAAGTTTAAGCAGATGGTGGCGCTGAACCCCGAAGACGGCCCGAAGATCATCGACTTCCGGGTGTGGGGCGCCGACCAGGCCGACGTAACCCAGGAAGTGCTCAAGGGCAACAAACTGCTGCTGATTGTGCAGGGCCTTGAGAAGGCCGACCGCGACCGGTTTGAACAAATCAACGCTACCCTGGCCGGGGCCGATTCGTCGAAGAAGAACATCGAGACGATGATCATCACCAGCAACAGCCCGGCCGACTTCGACGCGTTCCGGCACGAGGTAAACCTCTCGGGCAAGTACTACTTCGCCGATGCCACGGTGCTCAAGTCGATGATTCGCTCGAACCCCGGCTTTATGCTGCTGCAGAACGGCGTGGTAAGGGGCAAATTCCATTACCACGACATCCCCGACCGCGAAAAGCTGGAGGAATTGCTTTGATAAAAGCTGTTAGCCGTCAGCTGTTAGCCTTTAGCCTAGGACCTAACAGCTAATAGTTAACAGCCGACAGCTAATAGCTGAAAACCCATGCTCCTTTTCATCCTCCGCCGGCTGCTGCACGGCCTGCTGATTTTGGTAGGCGTGGCGCTTACGGTGTTCGTGCTGTTTCAGGTGCTGCCCGGCGACCCGGTGGCCCTGCTGGCCGGCCAGCGCTCCGACGTGGCCACCCGCGCCGCCATTGCCGCCGACCTAGGGCTCGACCAGCCCTTGCCGGTGCAGCTCGTGGGCTACCTCAACGATGTGTCGCCGGTGGGTGTGCACCCCCGCGACTCGGCCAGCGTGGCCCGCTACGGCGGCGTTGCGCTGCTGCCCCTGGGTGGCGAGCGTGCCGTGGTGCTCAAGAAGCCCTATTTGCGCCGCTCGTTCCAATCGAACAAAGACGTACTCGACATCCTGCTCGACCACTTCAGCGGCACCTTGTGGCTGGCCTTGGCCGCCATGCTGCTGGCCGCCGTGCTGGGCATTGGCTTCGGCATTGTGGCGGCGCTGCGGGCCCACACCTGGCTCGACCGTACGCTGCTTACGGTATCGGTGCTGGGCATTTCGGTGCCGTCGTTTGTGGCCGGCATTCTCATTGCCATGGCGTTCGGGTTTTACTGGAGCCGCTACACAGGCCTCAACCTCACGGGCCAGCTGTTCGAGACGGACCCGTTCACGGCCGAGTCGCACGTGGTGCTGCGCAACCTCGTGCTGCCTGCGTTTGCCCTAGGTATCCGGCCGCTGGCCGTAATCGTGCAGCTCACGCGCAGCTCCATGCTCGATGTGATGTCGCAGGATTTTGTGCGCACGGCGCGGGCCAAGGGCCTCAGTAAGCGCCGCACGGTGCTGCATCATGCCTTGCAAAATGCCCTCAACCCCGTGGTAACGGCCGTATCGGGCTGGTTGGCGTCGCTGATGGCGGGTGCGTTTTTTATCGAGTACATCTTCAACTGGAAGGGCCTAGGTACCGTTACGCTCCGCGCCGTCGAAAACCTCGACTTCCCGGTGGTAATGGGCGCTACCATCTTCGTGGCTTTCCTGTTTGTGGTTATCAACATCGCCGTGGATGTGCTCTACGCCGTGCTCGACCCCCGCGTGAAGCTGGGCTAGGTAATTATGAATGCTGAATTGAATAGCGCCCTAGGTTCGCCGACGCCCCAAGCTGCTAAGGACCCAACTGCCGCCAGCCACCTGGCACCCGCCGCCGACCCGGCAGGGCCACTGCCGGCCCAACCCGCCGCAGCCCCGGCCGAGCAATTCATAATTCCCAATTCAGAATTCAGAATTCACCTGATAGGTATGCCCGGCGCGGGCAAAACCACCCTGGGCCGGGCCTTGGCCGCGCGCTACGGCCTGCCCTTTCGCGACCTTGATGAGGAAATTGTGCAGCGCCAGGGCCGCAGCATTCCGGACATTTTTGCGGCCGAAGGCGAGGCGTATTTTCGGCAGGCGGAGGCCAGCACCCTGCGCGCCGTGGTAGCCGAGCAGCCGCGCCTGGTGCTGGCCACCGGCGGCGGCACGCCCTGCTTTCACGGCAACGCCGAGTTGCTCGCCCAAACCGGCCTGACGCTTTGGCTGGACGTACCGGTGCCCGAACTGCTTGCGCGCTTGCAACATGCGGCCGCCACCCGCCCCCTGTTGGCCGCCCTGCCCGATGCAGCGGCCCTGGAGCAGCGGCTGCGCCAAACATTGGCCGCCCGCGAGCGGTTTTACGCCACGGCCCAACTCCGCTGCACGCACCCGGCTTGCACCCCCGAAACCGTGCATCACTTGCTGACACGTTTTCTGCATACTGCCTAAAACCTTATAAGTGGCCCGGCGTTTGTGCGTTCATGGCTACTTTTGCCCCCTCAACTTCCTCTACCACTCTTATGGAACAACAGGCTGCTCCTGCGTCGGGCCAACTGCACAAGCCCAAGCACAAAGGTTCGGCGCGTTTGTTTGAGAACCCCGTGCTGGAGCGCATGACGCACACGCACATTGCCGCGCCCCTCACCATCTTCTTCGCCGTAGCGGCCGTAAGCCTTTACTACGGCCTCAGCCGCGGCCTGCTCACGGGCCTGTCGGCGTTCGGGTTGTTTCTGGCCGGCTGGTTTGCCTTTACGCTGGTCGAGTACCTGATGCACCGCTTTCTGTACCACATGAAAGCGGACACGCCCGGCAAGGCCAAGTTTCAGTACACCATGCACGGCGTGCACCACGAGTTTCCGAAGGACAAAACGCGCCTGGCCATGCCGCCTATCCTGACGGTGTTCGTCACGTCGTTGCTGTTTTTCATCTTCCGCTTTGTGTTCGGCTACGCGGGCCTGGGCATTCTGGCGGGCTTCGTGTTTGGCTACGCGCTCTACCTGTTCGTGCACTACGCCATCCACGTGTATGCCCCGCCCAAAAACTTCCTGAAGTTTTGGTGGCACCACCACGCCCAGCACCACTACCGGCAAGACGAAGTAGCTTTTGGTGTATCCACTACCATCTGGGACCACATCATCGGCACCATGCCCGAGAAGCGCAAGTAGGCGCCCAGGCCCGCTCAACAATACTGAAATGGAAACCCGAACGGGTTTCCATTTTTATTTGCGCAAACCTCATCAGGAATATTGCGGTTGGGTTGCAAGGTTTGCAACAAAATGACTTAACCCTTGATTTGCTTGGCGTTGCGTGGTGCTGGCTTAGGGCAAAGCAATTGGGCTTAGAATGGTGCAGGTGAAGGGATAAAATCTAATTTTGGACAACCAAAGCCCTTTATCACCACCGTTATATGAACAAACTTTACTCCTTGCTGCTGCTGGCAGCGCTTTCCGCAGGCGTGGGTAGTGCGCATGCCCAGCACACGTTCAGCTCCGTTACGGCCTACAACCAAAACTTCGACGGGCTGGCCGGCCGAACCACGTTCACCAGCAATACAACCCTGACCGGGGTGTACATCGAGTACGCCGGCTTGCAGGCTTGGCCGGCACCGGCCAACGACGGCAGCATCAACACGGCCAGCTTCTACCACTTTGGCACTGCCGGCGCCACCGACCGCGCCCTAGGTGGCGTGGCGTCGTTTACTACCAGCGGCACGGGCTACGTGGGCATTCGCTTCAAAAACAACACCGGCCAAACCATTCGCAACCTGGCCGTTTCGTTTGCCATCGAGCAGTGGTACAACTCGGGCCGGCAAGATGCCGCTCAGGTTTCCTTCGACTACAAAACCAGCACCAGCGCCATTTCGGCCATGGGCGGCGTGGTGGGTACTGGCGCCAACGACTGGAAGAACGTAGCCGCCCTGAACGTGGATGCGCCCTCCACGGCTACCGTTATCGAAAACAAAAACGGCAACTCCGACGCCAACCGCCGCACACGCACCTACACGCTGCAAAACGTAGACGTGGCCAACGGCAGCGAAATAGCCCTGCGCTGGCGTTACGAGCTGAACAACGCCACCAACGGCAACGGCCTGTCGGTGGATGATGTAGTGGTAACGCCCGAAACCTCGGTGTTTTACTACAAAGGCACCGGCAACCTGAACGAGCTGGCCAGCTGGGCGCCTAACCGCGACGGCACCGGCAACGCCCCGGCCAGCTTTACGGCCAACAGCCAAACGTTTTACGTGCTGAGCCAGGTAGCCGACGACCGCCTGAGTGCCAACTGGACGGTGAGCGGCACCAACTCGCGCGTGGTCGTGGGCGATGGTACCGCGGCCGCCTCGCTGGCGGTGCTAACCGGCAACGGCAACGCAATCGATGCGACCATCGATGTGCTCGACGGGGCCACGCTTGAGATTCAGCGGGCCAACCAGGGCGTGCCCTTGCTGGGCCGCTTGGCCAACACCAGCACCGTGCGGTACGTGCACGATAACAACATTACGCTGGGGGCGCAAGTGTTCGGCAATCTGGTGCTAAACGGCCGCGGAACCAAAACGCTGGCGGGCCCAACGGTGCTCAACGGCAACCTCGAGCTTATTGGCAGCCCCACGGTACGCCTGACGTCGCACGACCTGACCCTGATCCGCGGCGGCAAAATCACGGGCGGCAGCGCCGATGCCTACATCCGGGCCGACGAGGGCGGCGCGCTGCGCCAAACGGTGCAGGCCAACGGCCAGTTTGTGGAGTTTCCGGTGGGGCTCAACAACAGCTACAACCCCGTGCGCATTAAGCAGTCGGCGGCGCGTTCCGAAGATGTGTTTGCCGTAGAAATAGCCCCGGGCATGTTCCCGAACTACAGCGGCAAAACCGGGCAGGGCGCTGCCCTCGATGCCAGCAACGTGCGCCGTACGTGGTTTATCAGCGAAGAAAACGCCGGCGGCTCCGATGCTACCGTGCAGCTGGAGTGGAGCAGCGCGCATGCCGCTGCAGGCTTCAATCCGGCCCAGGCCCGCCTGGAGCACTACAACACCAGCCGCAACAGCTGGGATACGGGCATTCAGGTAACGCCGGCCGAGGTATCGGGCACTACCTACACCGTTACGCGCAGCGGCATTACCAGCTTCTCGCCGTTCGGGGTGTCGTCGCGCCCGGGCGGGGTACTGCCCGTCGAGCTGGTGGCCTTTAAGGCCGAGCGCCTGGGTGCCGCCGAGGTGCGCTGCGTTTGGCAAACGGCCTCCGAGAAAAACAACCGCCGCTTTGTGGTAGAGCGCTCTACCGATGGCCGGCAGTTTGAGGCCGTGGGTGCGGTAGCCGGGGCTGGCAACTCCACGGTTGTGCGCTCCTACCAGTACCTCGATGCGGCCGCGCTGCCGGTGCTCAGCTACTACCGTTTGCGGCAGGAAGACGCGGATGGCACCACGGCTTACTCGCCGGTGGTGGTAGTGGAGGCCTGCAAACGCTGCGCGGGCGGCGCAACCCTTACGGCGGTGCCCAACCCCACGAACGGCCGCTTCGAGCTGTTTGCCAATGCCGAGCTGGGCGCCCCGGCGCAGGTGAGCGTGTACTCGGTGGTGGGCAGCAAGGTGCAGCAAGTGCAGTGGGCTGCCGGCGCTGCGCGCGCCTCCCTCGACCTAGGGCAGCAGCCGGCGGGCGTGTACCTGGTGCAGGTGGCGCTGCCCACGGGTGTGCAAACGGTGCGCGTGCTTAAGCAATAGTTTGCGCGCCCAACGTCGTGCCATAAACCACAAGGCCGGTTCTGCTTCAGAACCGGCCTTGTGCGTTAAAAAAAGCCCAGGTGCTTAGCGCCGAAAGCGGCGCAGCACCCACAGCACCAGAATAATCAGCAGCACCGCCACGATGATGCCCGTGTAGGCGCCGGCTTTAAAAATATCGCCGACCAACTCGCAGCCCGTAAGCGGAAGCAGCAGCAGGCACAGCACCAGCGGCAGCCAAGGAAGATTGCGTTTCATGACAGTAGGGGAAGGGAAACCGTGTAAATGCGGGCCGCCACACTTGGGCGCCCGTTGTTGTTTCCGCATACTAACCCTGGTGGCAAAAGGTTGGGGCGGCACCTAGGGAGGCGGCCCAGCCCTACGGGGCGCTTTGGGCACCCATGCTGCTGCGCACGGTTTGGTATGGCCGGAGTGCTTCGCCGGCAAAGTGGCGGTAGTCGCGCGCCAAATGCGCCGCATCCGCGTAGCCAAAGCGCAGCACGGCCTCGGCCAAGGTGGCGTGGGGGGGCCTGCAGGTAGGCATGCGCCGCCCGAAAGCGCACCAGCCGGGCAAACGTTTTGGGCGACAGGCCTACTTCGCGCGAAAAGTGCCGCAGCAGGGTGCGCACCGATACCTCCAGCTGCCTGGCTACTTCCTCTACCGCGAGCTGGCCTTGGCTGCGCACCAGCATGGCGGCGGCCCGCCCGCCCAGCCCCAGCGTGGCTTGCTGAATGGCCAGGTGATGCAGCAAGAAGGCATCGGCGGCGGCGCAGCGGCTGGCAAAGTCCATGCCGGGCCCTAGCTGCCGCGCAATGCCACTGGCCAGTTGCGCACCTAGGGCGTGGTGCAGCGGCACCGTGGTGTTCTGGTAGCGGTGCACCTCGCAGCGCAGCAGATCGTAAGCGCCGGCCGGGGCCAGCTGCACCGCAAACCCCCGGGTGGTACCGGTGTACTCGTTGCCGCTGCTGCGGGTAATTTGCCCCACAAAGCCCGCGGGCGGAGCCAGCTCATGGGCGTTTGGGCCATCGGTAATCCGTACCTGGCCTTCGTAAAAAAGCACAATGGCCGGGCACCCTAGCGGCACAATGCGGGCCGCATAGGTTTGGTGCTGCGGCAAGGGCACAAACAGGTCGGCGTAGCCAACCACAAATGGCTGTAGGGCAGCCGCCGGCGGCACGGTTCCCGGCTGCGAGGTAAGCAAATTCAATCCCGAAGTTTTCTGGTGTGGCGAAGAGCTTCTGATTGCAGTACACGCCCGGCGTGTAATTGTTTGCAGCGGCACAGGCAAGCAAGTGCCTGGCTTGTGCGGCCTGCGCCGCCGGCCACCAAAGGGCAAAATAAAACCCCGGCTCACGGAGCCGGGGTTTTAAGGTGGAGCTATGTCGGCAGTGCTGCCGAAAACGAATGAAACAGCATCTGCAAAAAGGATGCCGTTGCTGGTAGGAGCTGCGGAGGGCGAAGGTCAGCCCTTAGGTACACCAACACCAAAGCAGTCCGGCAAGCCCCATGCCCCGTGAGTGTCATTCCGCCAGGAGCGCAAGCCTACCCGGCAGTTTTCCTTCTAGGCTTGGGCAAACCGGTATTTCAACCACACCACATCGTTGTCGAGTTGCTGCACCTGGCTTAGCCTCAGCCGCGTAGCCGGCCCTTTGGTCAGGTACTCGCTGACTTCGAAGGTGGTTGGCGATTTGGGCGTGCCATCGGCAATGGGCAGCAGCAGCAAGCTTAATTCGTCAATCAGTCCGGCGTTCAGCAATGAGCCGTTCAGATGACCGCCGCCTTCCAGCATCAGCGTTTGGATAGGGAAGAGCGAGGCGAGCTGCTCCAGTGCCGAGGCAAAATCGACGGTTGTGGGGCCAGCAAACAGGTAGGAAATACGCTGGCGCTGCAGGTAGTACAAGTACTCGTCGCTTACTTGCTCAGTGAGCACCTCAATGATGTGGTCGCCGCCTGTGGTGTTGCTTTCCCAACCCAGCCTACCGTGCGGGTCGACGGCAATGGCAAAGGAGGCCGCGTTCGAATCGCCGATAAATGGCTTGCGCGCAATGGGCTGCGGGGCGGGCAGCAAGTCGGGCTGCACGCCGCCCGAAAAGTCGCGCTCCATGGTAATGCGGCCGCACATCCAGGCTTGGCTGATGAACGTCTCGTGGTACTTCTCGAAATACCCGGCAAAGGTGTTGAACAGGGTTTCGTCCTGCCAGTTGGCCGACAGGATCTTCCCGTCCACCGAGGACATCATGTGGCAAATAACGTGGGGTCGTTTCATGGAAGCGTATACGGGCGCGGTCGTCGTAGGCCGAAAAGGCAGAGGTATGCCGTCAGAAAAACGAGGCGGGCTTCGCCAGCCATGCGCCCGGCAAGGCGGGCGGTGCCGTGCTTGCGGGCAATTGCGGCATGCAGAGAATACCGGCAGCGCTCAGCCCAAATCGAGGAGCCAGCGCGGAGGCGCTTCTTTCAGTACAATCGCGGCCAGGTTAAGCCAGGAGCCCGCGCGGTCGAGCACTTCCGAATCGGAGGTTACCACGACATCCGTGGTGTCGGCCAGCACGCGGTCGGGGTTGGGCACCACTTCGGCCGTCCAGGGCAGGCCGAGTTCGGTGCCCAGGTCGCGCAGGCGCGCGGCCAGCCTACCGCTGTTCGAAACGGGCTGATCGAGCAGCCAGCGCACCGGCCCGGCACCTAGGGCAGCCAGCGCGGCAGCCGTCAGCCGAATGGCCCGGTCGGTTTCCTGCACGGCGCGGTAGGTGCCGTGTATGCTCGATAAATCGCGCAGGGCGCCGTCGCGGCCCCGCAGCACCACCCCGCCGCTCAGGGCCGTTTCGAGCAGAATAAGCAGGTTGAAGCCATCGATGGCAATAGGCTGGCCGCCTAGGTCGGCGGCGGGTAGCTGCGTGCGGGCACGTTGGTGATGCTGCTCGTCGGTGCAGGCGGCGCGGCCCACCGCCGCGCGTTGGCGCTCGGTGAGGGCGTACCGGTCGCCCACCAGCTTCAGGGTCGCGCTGGGCGGGTATCCGCGCGTCAGCAGCCACGACAGCTCCGCAACCGCACGGCGCAGCACCGGTATTCGCTCGGGCGCAAACAGGTTGGCGTCGGCAGGGTGGGGGCCACGGTGGCGGGTATCGGCAGGGCGCATAGGTAACGCTGTACGCAAACCGGCTTGCCCTAGGTCTTCGGCATAAGAAACCCTGCTGGCACCCACAAGGCGGCGCATCGGCCGGGTAGCGCACATTGGGCTTAGGGCTTGCTTGCCCGCTGATCTGAACTTGTGCGGGGCGCTTCGGTTATTGTGCCGGTTGCCGCGCCGGGCACTTTTGCTCGGGCAGCAGGCAAGCAGCACACACACACCCGCCGATACGTTGTACCCGGTAAGCAGCAAATTCCTATGAAATATACCCTCGTACTCACAGCCGCGCTGGCGGCTGTTGCCACGCAGGCACCGGCCCAAACCGCCGCTCCCGACGCGCGCCCAGCCGCCGATCAGATTGCCACCAAGCAAGGTCCGCTCACGGTGCAGCCCATTGCGCACGGCAGCGTGGTGCTGAGCTGGAACCGGAAGACGATTTACGTTGACCCCGCCGGCGGGGCAGAAGCGTACGCGGGGCTGGCTGCCCCCGATGTCATCCTCATTACCGACATTCACGGCGACCACCTCGACCCAAAAACGCTGGCGGGCCTCGCGGCCGGCAAGGCGCTGCTGGTGGTGCCGCAGGCGGTGGCCGATAAGCTGCCGACCGCGTACAAACCGCAGGTGCGCGTCCTCGGCAACGGCCAACGGCTCGATACGCTGGGCCTGTCGGTGTCGGCCATTCCGATGTACAACCTGCCCGAAGCGGCCGACGCCATGCACCCCAAGGGCCGCGGCAACGGCTACGTGCTGGGCCTGGGCGGCAAAACCGTGTACCTCTCCGGCGACACCGAAGACATACCCGAAATGCGCGCCCTTAAGAACATCGACGTGGCCTTCGTGTGCATGAACTTGCCTTACACCATGGATGTGCAGCAAGCCGCGCAAGGCGTACTGGCGTTCAGGCCGGGCATTGTGTACCCCTACCATTACCGCGGCCAAAACGGGCTAAGCGACGTGGCTGCGTTCCAGAAAACCGTCGGCGCGGGCAACAAGAAGATTGATGTGCGCCTGCGCAATTGGTACCCCGCAGCTAAGTAAGGCCGCGCCTCTGATATGCTGCAGGCTGCGTTGTATCAGCGGTGCCGCACTGAGGCGAAACGTTGTTGAAACAAGCAAAAGCGAGCAGCCAATTGGCTGCTCGCTTTTGCTTGTTTAGGCGGCCGATTAACGGGTGGCCCAATCATAACTACTGGGCAAGCTTTACCATTTTGTCGTTGTCCGTGAGCTTCCAGTCAATGAACAAACGGCGCGGGTCAACGGCGGCTTTGGCGGGGCGGCCGGGCAGCGTCAGCACAATGGTCTGCCGGCCCGCTTTGATTAGGTGCTTTTGCCGGTAAAGCTGCTTGCCGAACTCCTTACCGGCTTCGGCCGGCGTGAATACGCCGATTTCCACCCAGTCCTGCATCGGCAGATTGGTTTCGGTGCCGGCGCTGTCCACCGCCAGCTTGGTGGCCTGCACGGTGAGCGTCAGCTGCCAGGTGCCGGCTTGGGTCTGTTTGGCGGTGGCGGTTTTCGTGGCCAGCTCCCAAAAGGTATTGACCTCGAACAGGTCGCGGAGCAGCGGCTGGAGCGAGTCGGGCGCGGCCGCCTGCAGCTCTCGGTAGAGGTCCAGCGAGGTAGGCCGGGGCAGCGTGCCGGGGCGGTGGTTGGCCAGCAAACTCCGCACCGCGTGGTTTACCCGGTCGCGGCCCATGTACTGGCTGAGCGCGTACAGCGCCAGGGGGCCTTTGCGGTAGTTCTGGTAAAAGCCGTCGGCCTGCAGCAGGGGCTTGGCGGCGCGGGTGCGCGGGGTTTCGTTTTCTTCCCGCAGAAAACGCAGGAGCGCCCCTAGGTGCTCGGGCCCATATTGGTCCTCCAGCACGCCCATGGCCGAGTACCACGCCAGGCTTTCGGTAATCAGGCCCGCGCCCTCCACGTAGGCTTGCTTGAGCTGGTTGCCCCACCACTGGTGCGCTACCTCGTGCGCCACCACGGCCGTTACCAGGTCAAAGCCCCGCTCGTCAGCCTTCGGGTTCAGCAAAAAAAAGCCTTCTTCGGCCGTGATGTCGATAGGCGCGGCATGGTGGCCGAAGGCGTAGCTGGGGTGGGCCACAAAGCGGAGCTGCCGGTGCGGGTAGGGCCCAAACTGCCGGGAGTAGTAGTGCAGCGACGCCTGGGCGCTGCGGATCATCCGCGCGGGGTTCTCTGCCGGGCCCGGCGGGTAGTAAACCTGAATGGCTACCTCTTGCTTTGCGCTTGCCGAGGGGTTGCGCCATGTGCCTTCCTGCAGCGCATAATTGGCCGAGAAAAAGGCGTACTCATTCCGGATGGGCGCGTCGGTGGCGTAATGAAAGTAGCGACGGCCGTTTTTAAGCCAGGTACGGCGCAGGGTGCCCGGCGCCACTGCTGTCTGGTCGGCATCGGTACCCACAACGGCCTCAAAGCTGATCTGCTCAGCAAACGGGGCGTAGCGGCGCGCTGCCACGTTGTAGAGCGAGGCCGTGGCGGGCCTGGGTGCCAGGCCGTGCGCTTTGCGGGCGCCAGGCTCGTCGAGCTCCCGGTAGGGCTGGTAGCCGATGACGGGCAGCCACTCCATGTTGCGGAAGCTGGTGCCGTTTGCCAGCACCTGCGCGTCGGCGCCGTTGTTAGAAAAACCCCGCGCCTGGTAGGATACCCGAAAGCGCAGGCGCAGCGAATCGCCGGGAGGCAGAGGCTGCGCCAGGGCGTAGATGCGCTGGCCGTGCTCCGCGTCTACGAGCACTTCCTTGGCTGGCTGGTCGAAATGAACCAAGGAGGTTTCGACGCCACCCGTCCCCGTTGCTAACAGAACCGAGTCGATAGGCCCCTGATGATTATTTACCAGCAGGTAGGTGCCCTCTAGCTGCACCGCCCGGTGCTTGGGGTATATCTCTACCCCTAGGTTTACGCCGGCCAGCAGGGGCTGGGGCCGGTTCTGGTAGCGGCGGAAGCGGTGTTCGTAGTCGGCCCGCTGCGCCTCCGCGTCGGCAGTGCTGGCGTAGTCGTTCAGTATGTTGGTATTGTAGAAGATAAAACCGCCGGCCACCAAAATGCCGCCGGTAGCCGCTGCCGCCACCCGGGCCAACGAGCCAGTAAAGCGCTGCCGCGCCAGCTGCAGGCGGGCGGCCACACTGGTTTCCCGGCTTCGCACCCAAAACAGCACCGCCACCACCGCCAGCAACAGTCCCCACGCCAGCCAGTAGCCTTTAAACCACAGCCAGGGCGCCAGCGTCGGCCCGAAGCCGGCCATGTCGGTATAGGTCCAGCCTGGGCTGGCGGCATAGATGAGCAGCTTGTGCTCGATGCCGAGTTTCGGGGCAAAGACGAGGCACCCGTAAGCCAGCAGCGCCACTAGGTGCCCTGGGTACTTCTGGTTCAGCAGCACGTGCACGGCCAGGGCCAGCAAGGGAAAGAGCAGGCAATCCAGCAGCTGCAGCCCGAACAGCACCGGCACGTACAGCCCGATTTCGGGCTTGAACCCACCTATGGCTGCCTGCGCACCTAGGCCGGCCATCAGCAGAAAGGCCAGCCACGCCACCAGCACCAGCTCCAGGGCCAAATACCGGCTCAGCAGCTGCACCCATTCGGGCACCGGCGCGGCGTGGGCTATTTCGCTCAGGCCGGTTTCCCGTTCCCGCCACACCAGCTCCCCGGCGTAGAAAATGATGAGCACCCCGATGATGACCCAGAACTTGTCGGGCTGCGTGATGGGCGCGGTCAGGTAATCCACGACAAAATCGGTGCGGGGCAGCAAGGGCACACCTCGGGCCTTCAGGTTGCCGGGGGCGGCCAAGCCCACCGCCAAAGCCAGCAAACCCAGCAGGGGCAGGCCGGCCTTGCTTTTGGCGAGTTGCAAAAAGGCCGTCGAGGTAAGCAGGCGCAACTGGTGCAGCCGCGTAGCCAGCCCAAACGTGCCCCGGGTTGGCGGCAGGGCCTTGGCGGTTTTGTGGTCGATCAGCTCCTGGTCGGCCACCGTTGCTTGTGGCTGCTGACCTAGGGTTTGTTTTTGGCCGGCTTCGGGCAGCACGAGCTGAAAGCGCGAATAGGTAAACGCCAGCATGCCCAGCGAGACGCCCAGCCACAGGAGGCGGTTGAGGAGAAACGTGTCTTCTAATAGCACCAGGCGCGCATTCAGCTCCAGGGGGCTCCAGCTCGACATATGGCCCATAATCGGGGTAAAACCCATGGGGTCAATCAGATTGCCCCATTGCCCTTGGTGCTGCAACGCCTGCCCCACCACGTAGGCCGCCACAAACAGGGCCGCGCCGCCCAGGTAACTGCCGATGGCCCGGCGGCTGAGCGCCGCCACCGAGAACTGAATGGCCGTGGCGAAAAAAGCGTTGGGCAACACGATAAAGAAAAAAGCCGTGAGGTAAGCCGCCGCGCGGAACGGCCCCAGCAACTCGGCCTCGATTCCGGAGCCGTGCAGGGCCAGCAGCAGGCCCGCCGGCACGGCCAGCAGCACGAGCACATTGAGGGCGAGGGCCGCCAGTAACCGCCCGCCCAGGTAGTCGGCTTTGCTGGTAGGGGCGGTGTAGGTGAGCAGGTGCATGCGGGTCTGCACATCGCGCGCCGCCGCGTCGCCCGCCACGGAGGCCCCGATCAAGAGCCAAAACACGCTGCACAACACCGCCACCGTGGCAATGACGATGGGCGCATTGACCAGAAAGTAGCCCTCCTGGGCATCGGAGAGGTAATTGGCCGTGACAATGAGAAACGCAATAAGCCCTATCACTGCGAAGTAGAGCCAGGTAGCGGCCCGGCGCAGCTGGTAGCGGAACTCCAGCGCGAAAATCCGTCGCAGCATCATAGCGCTACCTCCTCCGCTTGCAGCTGCCGACTGGCCGGGCCGAAGCAGCCCGCCAGGGCACTGAAATAGACATCCTCCAGCTCAGGGGCCACCGGCTCAAAACCGTGGCCGGGCGTTTCCGGGCTGAACACGTGCACCAAGGTGCGGCCACTCAGCAGCTTAGCCGAAATGATTTGGTGCTCCTGCTCCAGCGTCGGCAGGCTCTGTTTATCGGTGAGCTTGCGCCAGATGCGGCCGTGCAGCTGCTCCACGGCGCGCAGCGGCTCGGCTTCGAGCAAAATCCGGCCGTGGTTGATGATAGCCATGCGCGTGCACAGCTCGGCCACGTCCTCCACGATGTGGGTGGAGAGGATGACCACGCTGTTTTCGCCCAGCTCGCTCAGCAGGTTCAGGAAGCGCACCCGCTCGGCCGGGTCCAAGCCGGCCGTGGGCTCGTCCACAATCAGTAACCTAGGATTGCCCAGCAAAGCCACAGCTACGCCAAACCGCTGCTTCATGCCGCCCGAAAAGCCGCCCAACTTCTGCTTGCGCTTGTCCCACAGGTTGGTTTGCCGCAGCAAGGCCTCGGTGGTTTCCCGGCGCAGCGCCCGGTTGGTAATGCCTTTCAGCACCGCGAAGTAGTCGAGCAGCTCCTCCGCACTGGCTTTGGGGTACACGCCGAATTCCTGGGGCAGGTAGCCCAGCGTTTGGCGCACCGCCTCCTGCTGGTGCACCACATCGATGTCGCCTAGGTGGATGGTGCCGGTATCGGGCTGCTGCAGCGTGGCGAGCGTACGCATGAGCGTGCTCTTGCCCGCGCCGTTCGGGCCGAGCAAGCCATACATGCCCGGCGGAATATCCAGCGACACATTATCCAATGCCTGAACGCCATTCGCATATCGTTTGGAGACGTTGCGGATAGTAAGGACCAACGGGTGCATTCCCATGTTAGCTGATTGGCTTCGGTTCGTATGTTGAAATGAGGAAAGCACCTAGGTTGATGCTTTCTCTTTCAGGTCGAAGCAACACTTGCCAAATCGGAAGATGAAAACGGATATGCTGGCGCCGCGAAGTAATCGACCAATCGGGGCTTTGCTTCCGCCAATGCGCTGGCCGGCTGCTTTGCCCCGCTCGTAGATTAGCCCGGGCAACTGGTCGAGGCGCCGGCGCCGGCCACCGCCGCAAAACCCACCTTTGTGCTATGGAGCGCGTCAAACGAATCTTCTGGCTGATTCACCTCGTCGTCTGGGTCTTATTCACCTTATTGGTCGGCTTGCAGCTGAGCACGGATGGCGACGCCCATTGGGTGAGCACCACCAAAGGGTTTATAGCCACCTGTTTGTACGTTTTTTACGGCCATTTCTACCTGCTAACCCAGTATTCCGGCAGGCCGAAAGGACGTGGTTATTGGCTGCGGCTGCCGGGCATCGGCCTGACCGGGCCGCTGCCTTTTTTCCTTTTCTACCAAAAGCCGTTCGACTTTGGGCAGTACATGATGCACCTCGTTACGGCCGTCGTCTTTCTCTTCCTGAGCTGGCTGGCCCGCGTCACCGAGACGCTGGTGCTCAACACCATCCGGAAAGAGCAGCTAGAGAAACAGGCCGTGGAGGCGGAGCTGCACTACCTGAGGTCGCAAATCAACCCGCACTTCCTGTTCAATACCCTCAACAACATCCACACGCTGGTATACAAGCAAGCCCCCGCGGCCCCGGAGGCGCTGATGCACCTGGCCTCGTTGATGCGCTACATGATTTATGAGTCGAATGCGGCCACGGTGCCGCTGGCCCGGGAAATGGATTACCTGCATGATTACGTGAGCTTGCAGCAGCTTCGGTACCGGAGCAACCCGGTGGTCGACCTGCAGCTGGCGGGAGATGTTGAAGCCTGCTCCATTGCCCCCTTGCTGTTCATTCACCTGCTGGAAAACGCCTACAAGCACAGCCCCGCCCGCCTCGGGCCCGGCGACCTGAAAGTGCGCCTGGAGGTAGCAGCCGGCAACCTGACCTTCAGCGTGCAGAACCCCATCGGCAACCGACAGGCTGCTACGCTGCAGGAACCCGGCGGCATCGGCTTGCCCAACGTCCGGAAAAGGCTGGCATTGTTGTATCCCGATCAGCACACGCTTGCCATTCAGGACGCGGGCAACACCTTTACGGTCACGCTCACCATCCACGGCCTCCACGCACCGGCGCATGAAAGAGAAGCTCACTTGCTACATCATTGAGGACGAGCACCTGGCCCAGGAAATCCTGGAGGAATACATCCGCAAAGTCCCGTTTCTGGAGCTGAAAGGCACTTTCATGAGCCCCTTGGAGGCCGCCGCGCCGCTGAAGGCCGACCAGCCCGACCTGCTGTTTCTGGACATCAACATGCCCGATCTGGACGGGCTCAGCTTCATCCCGATGCTCAGCCCCAAACCCCTGATCATCCTCACCACCGCCTACGACCAGTACGCGCTGAAGGCCTACGACTTGGAGGTGCGGGACTACCTGCTGAAGCCTTTCACGTTCGAGCGGTTTTACCGAAGCGTTTTGCGCCTGTACCAGGAGCAAAGTCCTAGGTATACCCCGCACAAATCAGTAGAAAGAGCCGATAGCCGGAACGAGCAGGAGTACCTGTTTCTGAAAGTTGGCCACCGCATTCAGAAAGTGGCTACCCGGGATATTCTCTTCGTGGAGGGCATGAAAGACTATTTACGGATTCATACCCCGGATGAGAAGATCATGACGCTGCTGAGCTTTGCCAAGCTCGAGGAGCTGCTGCCCGCTCAGGACTTCGCCCGCGTGCACCGCTCATTCCTAGTCGCCATTGATAAAATTGACCACATCGAGAAAAACCGAATTCAGATTGCCGACCAGATCATCCCCATCAGCGACACCTACGCCGACGCGTTTTACAAGCTGCTGCGGGGCTGGCAGTAGGGCAAATCGCGCTTGGTATTCTTTGCCCTCCAGGCAGCAGCCAGTGTCATCAGCGCATGGGTATCAGGCAGTGGCTGAAGAGGGGCATTGCAACAGGAATTTGGCGCAAACCAGCCGTGCCTTTGAAGGAATTGCGCAGCACGGGTGCCGTGGTGCGCGCTTGCCGCACCTGTTCCGTTTCGCCCCACCGCATCCGGGAAATCTTCCTGACCAATGGCTTAAGCACAGCGCAAACCTAGGGCGCGGCTTGGGCAGAGCCGCGCCGGGCGCGCTGGGTTGCCCTCGAAAGGGCGAGCAGATGCCGGAAGGCGTGCGGGTGCATATTTCTGAAAGCCACGAACTTTTCGCGTAAGCTTCGTTGGCCGGCTCCCTACACGCCGGAGCATATTTTTATCTTTGGCGGGCCAGCACCAGCCATTTTACGTGAGCCTGGGTAGCTCCTGCAAAGGCTGCTGGGAATTTGCGTTTTTCTCGATGCCCACGACCCTGCCTCCGCCCGACTGGCTGTCCGTCTTCAATGCCCAGCCCGGCGCCACCCTGTTGCTCTCAGCAGAATGGGTGATTGTGGGGGCCAGCGACGACTACCTGGCCGCGACCTTAACCGAGCGGGCCACTATCGTCGGGCAGTACATCTTCGAGGCGTTTCCCGACAACCCGCTCACCCCCGAGGCCAACGCCGTGGCCAACGTGCGCGCCTCGCTGGCCCAGGTAATGGCCACCCGCCAGCCGCACGACATGGCTCCGCAGCACTACGACGTGCCCGACCGCACCCGGCCCGGACACTTTGTGGAGCGCCACTGGAAGGCGCGCCACACGCCTGTGCTCGACGCGGCCGGGCAGGTGCAGTACATCATTCAGTCGGTGCAGGATATTACGGCCAGCCGCTTGGCCGAGCGGCAGCTAAGCGAAAGCCGAGCCAACGAGCAAGTAGCCCGCGCCGACGCCGAGCAGCAGCGCACCGAGTTTCGGCACTTTATCGAGCAAGCCCCCGTGGCCGTGGCCGTGTACCACGGCCCCCGGTTTCAGGTGGCCATGGCCAACGCCACAACGCTGGCCATCTGGGGGCGCACCCTGGATGCGGTGCTTGGGCGCCCCGTGTTTGAGGTGATGCCCGAGGCGGCCACGCCCGAGGTGCTGGCCATTTTTGAGCGGGTGTTCACCACGGGCACCCCGCATACGGCCAGTGAGCAGCCCACTACCATTTACCGCAACGGCCGGCAGGAGCTGGTGTACTGGAACACGGTGTTCGAGCCGCTGTGTGGGCCCGATGGGGGCATCAGCGGCTTGTTTACCGTGGGCACCGACGTGACGGCGCAGGTGGTGGCGCGCCAGCAAGTGCAGCAGCTCAACCAAGAGCTGGAAGCCCGGGTGCAGGAGCGGGCCCAGGCGGCGCTGGCGCTGCAGGCCGATTTGCTGGCCGCCGCCCAGCACCAGGCCCAGCAGCGCGAAACCTTCTTTCAGGTGTTCGAGCAAACCCCGGCCTGCATCGCCCTGCTGCGCGGCCCCGCGCACCGCTTCGAGTACGTGAACGCCGCCTACCAGCAGCTGTTTCCGGGCCGGCAGCTGGTGGGGCTGCCGTTGGCCGAAGCCCTGCCCGAAACCGCCGCGCAAGGCTTCGTGGCCTGGATGAACAACGTGTACCAGACGGGCCAAACCTTCTACGGCACGGAGGTGCTGCTCACGGTGGAACAGCTCGGCGGCCAGCCCGCCAAGGACGTGTACTTCACCTTCACCTACCAGGCCTACCAGGAAAACGGCGCGGTGGCGGGCATCTCCATTTTCGCCCACGACGTAACCGAGCAGGTGCTGGCCCGCCACGAGCGGGAGGCCCAGCAGCGTAAGCTGTACACCGTCTTCGAGCAGGCGCCCGCCGGCATTTGCATCCTGGCCGGGCCGGAGCTGGTGTTTGAGTTCGTGAACCCCAGCTACCAGCGGCTGCTGCCGGGGCGCGACTTAGCAGGCCGCTCCATCTTCGAGGCCATGCCCGAAATTGCGGGTACCCCCGTGGCCGGGATACTGCGCGGGGTTTACGCTACCGGCCGAACCCACGAGGAGCAGGCCCTGCGGATTCCCTTGGCGCGCCCAGCAGATGGCGTGCTGGAAGACCGGTACTTCACCTTCGTCTACCAAGCCCGTCGCGACGAACGCGGCGAGGTAGACGGCATCCTGGCGTTTGTGTTCGAAGTAACAGCCCAGCAGCAGGCCATTGCGGCCGTGCGCGAGAGCGAGGCCCGTTTCCGCATCATGGCCGATGCCGCGCCCAATCAAGTGTGGGCCGTGACGCCGGACACGACCATTCGCTACGCCAACCAGGCCTTTCTGAACTTCGTGGGGGTGAAGAGCGTGGAGGAATACACGGCCACGGGCTGGGCCGCTTATCTGCCGGCCGAAGAGCTCGAGCATGCCCAACGCACTTTGGGCGAGGCCATTCGCACCCGCTCGCTGTACACGCTGGAGCACCGCATGCGCCGCCACGATGGCGAGTATCGCTGGCTGCTGTCGCAGGGTGCACCCAGCTTCTATCCCAACGGCGAGCTGTACGGCTACGTGGGCTCAGCCATCGACATCACCGACCTCAAGCACGCCAACGAGCAGCTTACGCGCACCAACCGCGACCTGGATAATTTCGTGTACGCTGCCTCGCACGACCTCAAGCAGCCCGTTCACAACCTTGCAGGCTTGCTGGAAGAGCTGCTCCGTACCGCTACCTTCGCCGACCCGGCTGAAGAGCAGTTGCTGGTGCGGATGGTGGAGGAGGCCGTGCAGCAGTTGAATACCACCATCGAGGACTTGGCCGTGCTGGGCCAGGCCCAGAAAGCAAGCGAAACACCGGCCGAGCCGGTAGTGCTGGCGGATCTGACCGAAGAAGTACTCAACACGCTCGAACCGCAGGCACGCGCTGCCCGCGCCCGCCTTACCACCGATTTTGGCGTGCGCCCCACCGTGGCGTTTGCTCGCGCCAACCTGCGCACCATCCTGCTTAACCTGGTGAGCAACGCACTCAAGTACGCCGACCCGCAGCGGCCGGCGCGCATCCACGTCTCGATGTGGCTGGAGGGCGGGCAGCCCGTGCTGGTGGTGCAAGACAACGGGCTGGGCTTCGATGCCGAGAAGTACGGCGCGGAGCTGTTTCACCTGTTCCGTCGCTTTCACACCCACACGGCGGGTACGGGCGTAGGTCTGTACCTCGTAAACCGCATCGTGCAGGCCAACGGCGGGCGCATCGAGGTGCAGAGCCAGGAGGGCGCCGGCGCCACCTTTCGCGTCTATTTGGGCTGCGCTTAGGCTCAAGTGAGCTGGTTGTGCGCTGAGTCGTTTACGAGCCTTTAGTGAGCCCCAACGGGCGCTTGGTTGTACTACCCGCCCATCTGTTGCCTCAAGCAGTAAGGAGCGCCCGCGCCGGCAAACGCGCCTTAGGCATAGCGGCCTTTGCCATCCTCACCGTCGACGTGCCCAAGCGCGAGCTTGGCCAAGGCGTTGTTGTTCTGCGCAGCTGGCCGCATGCCGGGCCGTGCGGCCACTTGTGCCCTGCCCCAAGGGTTGTTAGGGGGTGCTGCACCTAGGCTGCCGGCGGTCTGCTTTTGGTTCAAGCCAGCCGGGCAAAGGGAGCAAAACCAGATGGGCTTAAAAACGAAGAAGCCCGCCGGTTATCGGCGGGCTTCTTCTGGTTGTGCGCTCCCTCCTGGGTGCGTATAACCAGCTACAGTATTTAATTAAGGGCAATACTAGGTTTTGGGTCCTGATTTGTGTCCCGGTTTAGGCTGTACAGCATACCTATGCTCAGCGGCAGTTGGTACATGACCATTATGCTGGCTGATCGGGCCACTATGAAACGCCACTTTTTGAGAAAAGTGGCGTTTCTTGGTTCCATGGCCTCCGCTGTTGGTACCCCTTCATTTACTTTGAAATTCGAATAACAAAGAATAGCACCGGCCAACGAACCCGGCCTGTGGCCGGCTGAAACTGCCGGCGGCTCAGTCCCCGAAGCGCCGACGTCGGCCAACTGCCACCGGTGGCTGGTAAACCGGTGTGGCCTGGGCCGGCCTACCATAGATTTCATACAGGCGCTTTTCTGCCGCGTAGCCGGAAAGCTGGCTTTCCTCCTCCCAGGTCAGCGTTTTCTCGAAGCGGGCCCGATGGCACAGGTGGTGCACGTAGGGGTCATAGTAGCCTTCCCGCAGGCGAACCACCACCTGTATTTTGTCGTGCAGGTACTCGTGTGCGACATTATCGACGTGGTAGATGGCAGAGCCGGTGACGCCAGATATAAAGCCCAGCTCAACTCCCTCACCAACCTGCGGCGGCACCGCCAGCCGGCATAAAAAAGTGATGTAGTCCCGTGGCCCCGGCACACAAAACAGGTACTCGACCTGCCGGAACTGCAGCACGTCGGCATCTTCTTGAATCAACCCCAGAAAGTCGTCGTGCCAGTTTTCCGCCCACCGCCGGAACACGGCCGCACTGATACCCAGTTGCTGCTGCAGCGACTTGGCCGTGGGCAGCTTCGCGTCCGGCGGCAGATCCATCAAAGCAGCTATCAGCGGCGCGTATTCTTTCTTCTGGCCGTACAGCTTCTCCATAGCCGGGCGCACCTGCAGGAGGCTGTACAGCATGTCTTTCGTGCCAATGGGCGGCTTGGGGCGTTCAGTGTAGCGCATATAACAAGATGCGCAGGCTGGGCGAGAAAACCTGCTGCAGGCTCCGAAGAGGCATTCTTACAAAGAAAGCCGCATGGCTTTCAGTGTTGGGTTTTTCTCGCTACTCGCACGTTGTGCCTCACAATTGCAGCAAGTTCGTCAGCGCGCTTCATCAGTTGATAGACCTCGTTCTTAATGGCATTCAACTCCGCAAGCTCCTTGCTGCTTGTTTGCTCAATAACCTGCTTGGTATTGACCACGCCACGCTGGATGTATAACGAAATCAATTCGGCCTTCTGCCGCTTCGTTTCTTCATCCAGATTCCGCGAGTTCAAATACGTCTGCCAGCTTTTACTGCCCTTACTGGAGTTGCAGGCCTTGCAGCACGGAACCAGGTTGCCGATCTGATGCCCAATACCTGAGAATTCACCTTTGCTGACTGTCGAAGAGATATGGTCCCAGGTCGCGGCCGGCTCGTCGCAATAGGCACACAACAGTTCACCGTCGGGGTCCTGCCCAAGCACTTTTAGCGCTTCATCAACAGCTTGCTCATCGTATTCATCAGCGGCTGATAGGGCAGCTGCAAAAGCGTGGTTAATTGTCGTCCAGCGTTTGTGATAGATGGAATAATCCTTCAGGTGGCTCTTGATAGCAGTTTTCTTCATTGTTGCCTTGATGGGTAAAGAGGCTACTGACCAATAATAGGGGTGATGCAGCCAAGTGTATTCCGCTGTGGGTAACTCGTAAGCACCACGTCCCTGCTGACTGCGCCCTTTGCCTACAGCACCTTCCCCCGCACGATTTCCAGCACCCGCCACATATACCGGATATCCTCGGCGGCCACGGTCAGGCTGCCGGCGTTTTCATTGTCGGAATGCAGCACCAGGTAGCCCTTCGTCAGCAGGTCGTTATCCTTGATGCGCTTGATGGCAAACTGGCTGCCGAACACCACGGCGTACACCCCGCTCACCGCGTACTTGCAGTCCTCCAGCGGAATCAGCACGGCGGCTACCTGCATACCCGAGCGCAGCTGGGGTTCCATCGAGTCCCCGTCTACGTCAATGACCCACGTTTTCCGGCCGCGCAGTTCCGGACTGGGGCTGTAGATGCGGATGGTATCAAACTGCGTCGTGTCCAGGTCGCACAGGTCCCCAAAGCCGGCGCGGGCAGGTACGGTAATGTGTATCCAGTCCTCGTAGTCTTCCTCATCCAGCGGGTGGGCCAGGCGGGCATTGCCGTTGAGGCCCGGCGTGGCTTCCTCCATCGGCCCAATGCCGAACCACAGCCAGTTGCGGCTGATTTCCAGCTTGCGCACAATCGTTTCCAGCACGTCCTGACTGGGCTGGTGCCGGCCGGCCTCCAGCTGCGTAACCGTCGGGCGCTTCACGCCCAGCAGGTCAGCCATTTGCTGCTGGGTCAGCCCCCGCACCTGGCGCACTATCCGCAGACGCTCCCCTGCACTGGTGCGCAGGTTTTCTTCCGCCACCTCCTGGGCCGGAGATTTTTTGATGGTAGCAGATTGTGTCATATAGTTTAGTTTTTGTTACATTTGGTCACTCCTTTAGTGGGTGAATTTGTAACAACCATGACAAATGTAACAAATTGAAACCAAATGCAACCATCTGAACTAAAAAAATCAGTGCCCGACCTGCGGGAGCTTTTGCCCCACGGCTCCATCACTTACATAGCCCACCGGCTCGACATTTCCCGGGCGGCCGTTACCAAGGCTCTACGTAAGGGCCGGCCCTCGCACCCGGCCGTGGCCGAGGCAGTTCGCCTTATCAAGGAGGCCGGCAGCCAGGCCGTGCAGCAGGATTTGTCTCAGCTTTCCAAATAACCCGCCATGCTTCTGTACTTCACCGCCGACAAGGAATACCCCCGCCGCCCGCTGCCACCGGCGCCCTACCTGCTGGAAGAGCCCCGCGCCGCCACCGCCGCCCTCGAAACCGCCGTGCGGGCCTGCCCCCGCCCCGATTACTTCGGCAATTACCCGTTCCCGACCCCGGCGCAGCGCCAGGAGCTGTGCCAGTGCCTCGATAGCCCTTACCTCACGCACCGCGAGGCGGTTTGGCTGGAGCTGTGGCGCACCCAGTTTGACACCGATACGGCCGCGCAGGTGCTCGGGCAGCTGCATATCATTATCCGCCACCGGCAGGCCACCGGCATTACCCCCGTGCCGCACAACGGCGGCTATTTCTTCCCTGAACGAGCTACCCAACCCCGGCCATGACCGAGCTGACCACGACCACCGCCGACGGCCTGCACATCATCGTGCGGATGCCTGACGACCACCCCTGGGTGCGCGAGTCCCTGGAGAAGGCCTGCGCCGCCGAGGCCCGCCGCCAGATGGAAAATACCCCGGCGCCTGACCCGGCCTGCGCCGTGCCCCGGGCGGCCGAGCTGCTGGGCCTGCACCCCGAAACCGTGCGCGACTACATGCGCCTGCCCGATAACCACCCGCGCCGCCTGCACTACGTGCCCGGCGAGAGCAGCCGCGGCGACCGGGTGCTATTGTCCCAGCTGCACGACTGGCAGCGCCGCAACCGTACCGACGCCGCGCTGATTGAGCCGGCTGCCGCTACTCGCCGTCGGCGGGCTGCCCGCCCGACCTGACCGGCGGGGCCGGTACCCGCGTGGTCAGGTAGCCGCGCACCTGCCACAGCTCGATGATGTCGGCCGCCGGCACGTGCATGGATGCTATCCGCGCATTGTCGGCCAGCAGCTCCACTACCTGCCGACGCTCCGTGATGGGCGAGGGCAGCCGCCGGACCAGCACGCTGCCGGGCACTACCACCACGCAAGCCGAGCCGGGCGCCAGCAGGTCCCACCGCTCCACGAAGGAGCACACGGCCACGTCGTGCCGCCTGATGCCGGGGTGCAGCTCGTCGCCGTCCACCTCGAAGGCGCGGAAGGTACCCGAGGCAAACAGCGGCAGCCGGAAGGTGCTGAGCTTGTCCAAGAAAGCCGGGTCATCGTGGCGCTTGGCGTAGGCGGCCTGGTCGCGCAGGGGCACCATCAGGATGTTCTCGTGCCCGGTGTGGTCCACCGTCACGGCCACCATCCGGCCCCCGCTGATGCCCCGCTCCGGCAGCACCGGCGCCTTGGCGGCGAACAGCGGCAGGTCGTTGGTTGAGGCCGCCCCGCCGCGCAGCATGGGCCCGGTGCCCAGGATCAGCCACTCCGGCGACAGGTCCGGCCACGTCGTCAGTAGCTCCACGATGGTGTCGTAGCCCGGCTTGGCGTCGTTGTTCACCAGCTTGTAAACTTTTGAAGGCTTTTCGTGGCCCAGCTTCTGCGAAGCCTGGTAGGCGTTCAGCCCGTGTGCTTCCAGAAAGGCCTTTATACGGTCGCCAACCTGCGTTTCCTGACTCATAGTGGGGTAGTGCTGCGGCCGGACCGTGCTGGTTACCGGCTTGTATTTCTATGCAAAGTACGCATCTGCTCACTACCTGCTGCTACCACCCGCTACGGTTTGTATGAACTACATTACCCATACCCGCGCTGCCTTTGCCTTCCTGGCCGCCGAGCCCACGGCCACCCCGCACCACGTCAGCCTGTACGTGGCCCTGTTCCAGCTCTGGAACGCCGCTCACTTCCCGCCCTCGGTGCTGCTGTTTCGCGACGAGCTGATGCGGGCCGCCCACATCGGCAGCGCCGGCACCTACCGCGCCTGCCTGCGCGACCTCACCGCCTGGGGCCTCATCACCTACCAGCCCAGCCAGAGCCAGCACCACCCCAGCCAGGCCCTCATGCACGAGCTGGGACCGGAAGCCGCCCTGCCCACTGCTACGCCTGAAAGTGCTCCAACCACAACCGCCCCAAGCCGTGGGCCAGGCCGTGGCGCAAGCCGTGGCCCGACCACCGGCCAAGCCGTGCCTCCTATTCTTAAAACACCGGTAACGGTAACAGACGAAGAAAACCCCACAGACTTTTCAAACGCATCTGCGGCGGGCGCGAAAATGAAGAAGGGCTATGCCGTGCTGGATGATTCGCTCTCAGCGGAGCAGTTGGCCGCGGAGGACTGTGCAGGCGAGGCCCCGAAAGAAAAAGTTGCGCCAAAAAGAAAAGCCCCCGGCAGGGGAGGAGGGCGGCCCGAGGTCCTGTTTGCCGAATCCGAGCTGGCCGACCCCGAGGCCTTCATAGCCGCCTTTGCCGGCACCGACTTCGAGCTGGCCAACCTGCGCTTCTACCACCAGAAAGTAGCCAACTGGCGCAAGGACGGGGAGCCGCCCCGCCGCCGCGACTGGAAAGCCACCGCCAAAAATTTCATGCTCAATGACATCGAACGCAACGCCCTCGTACTCGCCCCCGCGCAGCCAGTCGCCGGCTACGGCGCCCCCGCCCACGGGGCCCGAAGCGCAATTGCTGACTATTTCGACAGCCGCTACGCTTGAGCAGCTGGTCACCGTGTCCGATGAGCGCCCCCGCCTGCTGCTGGCCCGCATGTCCGTCGGCCTCGACTACGCCCAGGCCGCCGAAGCCCGCAAGCTGTTTCAGGTGCAGCGCAGCATCGGCGAAGGAGAGTTGCTGAAGCTGCTGGCCGTCATCTTCAAGGCCTTTGTCGATTCGGTGCGCGTGCCCCACAAGCCCGACGCGGCCGACCTCATCGAGCTGGCCGAAACGGTCATGCGCAAGTACAGCCACGACAGCCTCAAAGACATCATACTGGCCCTGAAGGAGGCCCGCACCAGTGGCCGCAACTTCTTCCAGGAACTCGACCAAGGCAAGATTTTCGCTTTGCTCAATGAGTATTTCGACAAGAAGGCTGCCTTCCTCGAAAGCCGCCACCTGGACCAGAAGGGTCAAGGTGCCGCCGCACAGTCCCAGGCCGTAGCTACCCTCGGCGACCTAGCCCCGAAGCTCATGCAGCAACTGGCCGACCGCATCCCCGACGACCACCCCAACCACGACGTGCTGCGCGCCCGCCTTAGCCTGCAGAAACAGCGCCGGCGCCGCGGCCTGCCCACCCCCGACCCCGAAGAATTCCGTCAACAGCAGCACGCCGCCGCTTTCCGCAACCCCCGTCCCGACTGGCAGGCCCGCCCCGATGCACCGCTGGGCGAAACCGGAAAATACGTGCGGCAGCTACGCGCCGAGAATGAGCAGCAGCGGCTGCGCAACAGCGCGTAGAAGAGCAATGACGGTCAGGGTAGCTATGGGCGTCTTTCAGCCTTTAGCTGCTCTAGGCATTATGCCGGCACGGCATCAGCCGTTTCCTCAAACACAATCAGCACGGGCCCCTTCAATACCTCCGGCTCTTCGTTCATATCAAACTCCCAGCCCCATTTACCGGCCAGCAGCTGCATGGCCGCCAAGTTTGCTTCCCCTCCCTCGTAGTCGAAGATGGAATACGCCACATGGGTTCTGCCCGAAGCCAGAATATCCACCATCTGCCGGCTGCAGCCCAGCAGTTCCGCTTCCCGGTCCGTCAGCTGCGCGTAGCCTGACTCCGGGTGCGGCAGGCACAGGCCATCCGTGGCCACCGGCCGCGGCTGCTCATTCGGAATACAGAGGTAGGCTTGCATAGGATGAGGATAGTGTACCCGCAGAGAAAACTGCCGATAACCACCACAAGTTAAGCACGATAATCTTGTCGGGTGCTAAGGAGTGACGGGAGAGCCTGTTAAGCCGATTTCCGGAATGCCGTGCAGGTGACAGTGAGCCACAAATTCAGCCAGCACCTGACGGGTGCTTTGTTCGTCGAGGAATGCTGTTATGGGAAAGGCTTTTGTAATCAGAGTACCGTTCCCGTCCGCCGTTTTCAGGTTGGTATAGCCCGTGCAAGCCCGTACAGCAGTAGGGGAAAATTCACTTTCAAACTCCCCGTGCCAGGTATTTTTTCCGATGAGGAAGCGCAGACGGGTTTCCGATACCTCAACCGGCGCGAAAGAGCGGATGTCGGTTTGCTCAGCACCAGCTTGGTCATAAAAGCCGGTGTCGCTTTGCAAAACCACCGCCAGTCTAATCCGATGCTCCCCTACCAGTTCCTCTCCCAGGAAGAACTCGTAATGGTACATGTTAAGCCAGTCCCAAGCCCAGTTGTCCAAGCTGCCCCGTCCATCCCGGGGCGTTACATTGCTGAACCAGCACCAACCGCCATGGTAGTTGCGGCCGAGTTGCTCAGCTATAAACTTTACGGTGTCCATCACCCGTGATTGAAACAGGTACAGGAGCCGGTAGGCCTTGCGCACGTCAAGGGCCACTGCCGCTAAATCTTCCTGGGTAAGCTCACTCATAAAATACGGGTGTCAGTTGGCGCTGCACTTGCCGAGCCGGGGTATGTAATCAGAATTGGGAGGATTTGCTCAGCAACGTCTGCAGTCCGTTGACCTGCCTGAGCCTTGTCAGCTCACTGCCAGGCATCGTCGCCAGCCAGTCGTTGGTGGCGTAGCCGTGCAGACCGAAACCGGCTATCAGGTCTTTGAGCAAGTGGCTGAGGTGTGGTGCATCAGGCGGTAGCTGCTGCTGGGCGGTGCGCAGAGCCCCCAGCAGAGTGCGCCACCGGCATTTGTACACTAATACCGTGCGACCTGGGAAGGTCAGATGTGTTGGCTGTTCATCGCCGTGGTCAATTCCCCCAACGGCCAGCAGGAACACGTTTTTCTCACAGCCATACTCATTGAAATACGCCTGCACCTGGTCACGCCACTGCTTAGGGTTTTGCTGCCCGTAGTCGTGACGCTTTGCCTCAATTATCAGATCAAATTCCGATGTGCGAACAAAAACGTCGGGCTCCACGCTGTACGTGTTGGCAGTGTACGTAGCATCCCACCTTGGCCAGAACTCATAACTGATAATTTCTGGCGAGGACTGGCAAGGTAATTCCAGGTTGTATGCCCCTTTGCACAACACCTCCCACAACAGGTTTGCAGGCAGGTAGAATAAGTGCCCGAATACCGAGGAAGTAAGCGAATCCTCCGACGCGCCGAACAACGCCCGCCAGTTCACGGCATCCTGAAAGTTGCGGCCTGCCTTGTTGTTTCTTATGGCATGAAGCATTGGACCGGCGTAAGTGAGGCGGCAAATAGCATCGGAGCCAGCACTTGCACAAGTACGAGCCCCGAATAGCTACACCTCGAAATGCGGCCGGGCCTTCCACCCCGGCCAGTCCCCGCCCCAGCGCACCGCCGGGCCGCCTTTACCAGCTGCGCGAACCGCCGCCGCAGTTCCGCCGACCAGCATAAAAATCACGTCTGGGGCCAGAGCAGGTACTAGGTTATGCGTCGACTTCCTGCCACGCTTGTAGGTCACGATATGTATTGGCGCCGTACGGCCCTGCGCGCACAGCCGTTTGCTGCTTCACTGTAGCCGCCACAATTTCTCATTCACCAACGGTAGGGGGACGGTTGTATGGCCGTTAATGGCTGTTGCAACTGACAGTGTCGTCCATCATTCAGCTTGTAAACCTTGAACGATGCACCGATCATAATGAAGAGGAAATTGTCCGAATTATCCTGTTTCCGTCCTAGAACCTTATCTTGCTCATCAATCCACCCCTAATAACAAACCTGTTTTCTGGTTATGAATGATTTAATGGCCTTAGGGCCTATGGCGTCGCCCCGTACTTGGCACCAGCTAGGTATTCTGCTGCTTGATGGCAGCGGATCAATGAAACGCGAAGGTAAAGGTGGCCGGCCCTTGGCAAGTGATGTAAATCAGGCAGTCAAAGATTTCCTGGGCTTCTTCAAGGGAAGCTCTAAAGCCAATAACTTCTCTATTGCAGTTATCACATTTGGCGAAGTAGCAGAAGAACATACTCCTTCAACCCCTCTGACCCAAATAGACGAAGACGCGGACTACAACCCGCTTCTGGGCCATGGAGATACCACAAACATCGGTGCAGCACTGGAGAAAGCAGAGAAAATAGCTTTAGCCCACTTAGCAGCACCCGAAGCACAGGGAGGCGTGCCCCATACGGCTCACATCGTTATTCTAACCGACGGCCTATGCCTTCATCCTGACCATACCCGGCAAGTGGCTGAGCGTCTCCGTCGCCAAGCTGGTGTGGAGTTATTCGGCACACTATTCACCCCCCGTGATGTATTGCGTCCCACTGCACCACAGGAAGCAGCGGCGGCAAAGGAACTAATGCGTGATGTTGTCGGTGATGACAGCCGGTACAAGACGACCTATGATGAAGCTGGTCTGCGCGACTTTTTCAAAAAGTCAATGTCAGCAAACGTTGCCTTGGCCACACGCACTATAGCCGACCTGTAAACGTGTCGGAAACCTCTTATACTGGCCTGTGCGTAGCTGTTAGCCAAGGGCGCAAGGCTGACAATCAGGACGCTTGCCGGGCACTTCCCCGAGCCGGCCGCAATGCAGTGATTCTGGCTGATGGACTAGGCGGGCTGCGGCATGGCGGTCCGGCCGCTCAGCAGGCGGTTGCTTTCATGGGCGACCAGCTTAGCGCTGCTACAGAGCGTCTGGACTATCCGGCTGTATTTGCCGCTGCCAAGCAACGTATCATTACTTACGCCCGCAGTGAAGGCCATACAGGCGAAGAGGCTGGCCATTATGCTACTACGCTGTTGCTGGTGGAGGAGACAGCCGATGCGGTACGGGTGGCATACGTAGGTAATGGTGCCATTTGGCATGTCCGTCCCCAGGCCATCCGCGAGCCTGAGCGCCAGCTACTGCCGTGGTCAGTAAGCAACTATCTTAACCCTCATAGTAAAGACGGAGATGGGTCCGAGCAGCTCTACCGACTACTGTCAGGAAATGACTTAGCATCCGAGGCTCAGCCCACCGTTCTGGATGTAGCCAAGGACCCGGTGCAGGGCGATATTTTCGTGCTCTGTACGGATGGGATTTACTCGGCTGACCAGCCCCTGCTAGGTCAGAACGAGACAGGCCTTTGGGTGCGGGCTGATGCCCAAGCTCTGGGGCTCGTGCGCGTTTTGCGCGAAGTCCTGATACATCCCTGTCCAACTAACTCTCTGTTGCAGGAGGCGCTTATTAGCTACCTGCAGTCCATCGAAAAGCAGTTAGACGACGATGCCTCTATAGGCGTGTTGGTGACGGGACAGGCAATGGCTTTTCTCTCCCAACCTGTGACAGTGCCTGCCGATGCTACTTCTGACAATTGATGATTCCCTCTCATCTGGTTTATGGCCCGAGTTGGCAGGCGGCATTCAGCAGATTGGTCTGGCTGACAAAGCATTTGCCAGTGGCGCTTACGGAGAGGTATATAAGGGCCTGACTCTGAATGGCAAGCCGTTCGCCAAGCCTTTGGCTGTCAAGCTGCTGTTTGAAGATGGTGCAGGAGTGGCCTTGGCTGGCTATTCAACTATCCGAAAGCTACAGGGCCAGATTGCGCAGCACGAGCTTGACTCTGCGGCTCAGGGCCGCACTTCGCTGCGTGACCTCCCATTATTACGGGCATTACCCCAACTGAGCTTTGCCGGCCACCGCGACGACACAGGCGAACCAGTGCGCGGGTATATTGCCGAATTGCTGCCACTACCTCCATTTGGGGAGTTCAACGACCTGTTCGACCACGACGACCCAAATGAACGACAGCGCCGGTACCAGGCTTTTTATGGCTTGGACCAAACACAGCGCCTACGGCTGGGGGTGGACCTGATACGCGGCTTTCAAGCCCTCACGCAGCTAAACTTTATCCATGCTGATCTGAATGCCCATAACCTCTTGGTTAGCGTTCAGCCTCCCGCCCTATGCTTGCTCGATTTTGACAGCGGTGCGGTAACTGCTGGTACCAAGGACGAGCCACAGACTTTTGGAAAGCCTGGCGAATGGCTGGCACCAGAAGTACTGACCCAGTTGATGCAGCCCGGTACTACCCGCGTTAAGGTGAACCTGGACACAGATACTTGGTCCGTTGCCATAGGTCTGCACTACCTGTTATTCCCTCTGCATCCGCTTTTCTTTCTGCGTACGCTGGGGCTTAATGATATGCGGGCTTACCTCAACCAGTTTACCTGGCCCGATATCGACACCAGCTCCCCGCTATTCAACCCGCAAGCGGCCGGCCACTACGCATGGTACCGGAAACAACTGACTACTCTGCCGGCCGGCTTACTGAAGCTGTTTTCTGCTACCATTAACTCGGGTACCTTCAATATCAACCAACGGCCATCTTATAACCGCTGGTTACAGGAGTTCAACCGTATGCTGGCCGTTGAGGCCGTAATTACCCGGTTTGATAGTTCTCCTCAGGTCGTGAGCGAGCCTTCGCCGGTCCGGATTTTCTGGCAAACCGATGGCGCGGTTTCCCTTACACTCTCCGGAGTGGGCGACGTGACTAACCTCACCGAAACCACCATAACTGTAAGTGATGATGCAACTTTTACCTTGGAAGCTACCAGTTTCGGTGGGCAGAAGGTAAGACAAGACCTCACCATAAAAACAGATAAGCGCCCGCCTGAAATATCTGGGTTCAGACCTGAGCCTTCGACTGTACTTGTCGGCGACCCTGTTCAGCTGTGCTGGCAGACCGCCCGTGCTGTTAAATTAACCGTAACTCCTGGCAACAACCCGGCAAAGCAGCTTGCCGCTGCCACTACGCTTTTCACGCACAAGCCCACCGAAACCACCCGCTACGTATTGCGGGCAGAATCAGCGTTTGGGCAGTCCACAAAGGCCAGCGCTGAGGTGCAGGTGTTCCCGCGCCCTGTCATTACCGACTTCGCGCCCGGGCACCAGAAAATCAAACCCGGCCAAGCCACCACGCTTCGCTGGAAGGCGAAGCATTTTCAGCAGCTAACCCTGCATGTCGGGTCGAAGGCGCACGATGTCACTGGGCGCAGCTCCTTCGATGTAAAGCCGACCGGTTCCGCAGACTACCAGTTGGAAGCCTTAGCCTTAGATGGGCGCACTACCATCAGCGCGGCCACAGCTATTGAGGTCGTACAACCGGTTAAAATCAAAAAATTCTCAGCCGACCGTACCGTCATTCTCCCCACTGTGGCGGTCCGTTTCAGTTGGCAGGTCATTCAGGGCCAGCAGTTGACGCTGGAACCCGATGGACTGGATGTCACCGGTGAATCCAGCTGTGAAGTGCACCCCGGCCGCTCTACCACTTACCGGCTTGTAGCTCGCAACGACTTGTACTCTGTTACCAGCGACGCGGTGCATATCGAAGTGCAACCTTTACCGCGCCTGGATGCCTTCAAGATGCCCCCAGCCCCCCGGCTGACGCTGACACCACCACCCACCCTGGGCCACTGGATGCCGCACGACCCAACCCAAGCCCGCCGACAACTCTTCGCCGAACAGGTGTTGCCGCCTGCCCCAGCAGGTTCTTCCCAATTACCTGTCGGCAACCTCTACGCGCGCCTGCGCACGGCATTGGCGGCTAAAGTTGAACGTCTTCTATCCGGCCAACCCGGTTCTGAATCCTGATGCAGACTCCTTCGTCATACTCCGCCACGGACGGACTGCTTTGGTTGGCCGGTGCTGAACCCCGGCTGCTGCGCCATGCATACACTGACCGCACCCGATTTATCAGCTTGGGTATGAGTGTTGGGGCTGCCGCACTGCTTATTGCCACAGCCGTAGCCCTAGGCATCAGTATGGCTACCTGGGGTTGGGCAGGTTGGGCCTCGTTCCCCATAGTGCTGATAGGTGCTGGATTCTGTCTGCACCGGGCATTCGCATGGGTATGGGAGGCAGCGCCGGAGCGCTTCGGCCGGCGGCTCGCCCTGCATGCCGTGGTACTGACTGTCGGTGCGGTGCTATTGTCTTGGCCAGTACAGCGCTATGTCTTAGGTCCGGTTACTCATCAGGCCTCACCGGCTGCCATGCAACTGTTGGTGTGGGCCATTCGCCTCACGGTGTTGCTGGTACTGCTGGTGCCTGTATATGCCACGGCCGTTTCCAGCCGGTGTGCCTATGCCCGCACGCTGGCTACCCGTCATGCCTTCAACTCAGTTTTCTCGCATTGAATAAACTTTACTAATGCCCTATTCCCGTATTCAATACCTGTGCTGGCTGTTTTCCGGTGCAGAAATATCCCTGTTAAAGGAGTGCCCGACCGATTACAACCGACAGGCCAGCATCGGCTTTACAATCCTCATGACCTGCCTTTTCGCTGGCATGGCCGGCGGTTTCGCAGCTTGGCGTTTTAGCGAGGGCAGCATACTAGCCGCTGGCATTTTCGGACTTGTCTGGGCCATGCTCATCTTCAGCATCGACCGCAGCATGGTTGTAACACTGAAGAAAGACCCAACGAAACCTAAAGGCGGCTGGGGAAAAGTAATTGCTTTCAGTGCTCGGATGGTATTGGCGGGCCTACTGGCTTTTCTGATTTCACTCCCACTCGAAACGTACATCTTCCATGTACAAATTGACAACGAATTAAGCCATCAAAATACTGCCTCACAGGATTCGCTTCAAAAGGAGTTGGAGCGGATATATGGCAAGCCTCAATTAGTTGCAGAACGAACTGAAGTAGAAGGTAAGATTGCTGGTGCCCAGGCAAACCAGAACAATTATGATCCGCCCTCCGGGGATTTTAAAGCTGCGAACCTAACTGTCCAACGCATTACGAATGAAATTGCCGGGTTAGACCGGGACATTGCCATTAATGAAAAAATTGCAGCAGATGCTTTCCGTGTCGTCCCTTACATAAGGTACACATACTATGTAGATGGAGAGCCCAGGCAGGCCTCCAAGCTCAATAAGCAATCTGACGCTTGGCAGAGATACAAACAGGCAACTGGTACCGCTACTAATCTTCGCAGGGCCAAGCGGGCCAGGATGGGGGACCAGAGTGGCGCAATAGCTACCAGAGAAACTATTCGGAAGAAGTACTTTGATGACAACAAGGACTTAATAGCCAGGCTGGAAGCAGAAGCAAAGACAAAGAAGATACAGCTTGATTCAGCTATTGCGAAGATTGACCACCAGATTGCAATTGAATTACCTAAGCGGGTTCGTGGCGGATTTGTGCGTGAGTTCACGGCTTTAGAGGATGCTTCCAGGGGCAATACTGGTTTGTTCCTGATGCTCTGGCTGATTCGGGCCATGTTCTTCATTATCGAACTGCTGCCCACTATTGTGAAGATGGTGACCCCAATCGGTGAATATGACCGGCAGCTCCACGCCCATGAGGAGCTTTTCGCGTTGGCTCTCCGCACCAACTATAGCATTATGGAAGGCCGGGAGCGGCTGAGGCAGCAGACCGAGCAGCGGATAGCCGAGCAATTAGAGCAGGCCCGTCTTGACCGGGAGTTGGAGCTTGGGAAAAATGTGTTGGAGAAGACCGCCACTTACCAGAATGACTTAGCCGAACGGATGCTCAGAGACTGGCACAAGCAGGAGCGTGAGAAGCAAAAAGCCGCTGCCATACCCAGGGCTCCGGCTAACCCGCCGGTTGCAGTCTATACTCCGTCCATGACCCAACAGACGCCTGTGGTTGCACCAAAATCTGCACCTACAGTACCAACCCAGAATGCACAGCCTGCGGTTGCGCCAGCTACTCCGGTAGCCTCAGTAACGTCACCGCCAATAGTTGCGGTACCGGTCCAAGCGGCCCAATCTACAGCAGTGTCTGCTGCCTCAACTATTACTCTTGCCGCATTGACATCCAAGCAATTTTGGTGGCTAAAACCTGATAACAGGAGAAACTGGTACGCCTTTGAAAATGGCTCAACCAATAATCGGGTTCGTCGGAAGATTAATGGAGGTGATATTGAAAATGGCCGCTGGGAGCATCCTAATGATGACAAGTCTTTGTTGCGGATAACCTTCAATACTGAAACCGAGGAGTACAATATCCAACGACTGACCAACACGGAAATGGTATTGCGCAATGCTGCCAGCGACGAAGAACTATCCTTTCTAGCCTGACATCCATGCCCTTCTCATTCCGAAAGCTGTTTAACCTCGGTCCTCTCCGTCTGTCCCTGACAAAGAAAGGAATAGGCGTCAGTATGGGCATACCGGGCATCCGCGTGAGTCAGCAAGCAAATGGCAGCCGACAAGTAACTATTTCGGTGCCGGGTACGGGGTTCACCTATACAAAAAAACTAGGCCGTGATAAGCAGTAGCTGATTCGGCTGGCTATTTCGTTTCCACCAGCACCGCCCCGCGCAGTACCGCGTCTTCATCCTTCGCATTAAAGGCCACCCCCGATACCGCCGCCATAGCCGCCGGGTTTGGCTTCCCCTCACTGTCAAACACCAAGTACGCCCCGTACTCCGGCCCTCTGGCCAGCACCTAGCACGTACAGCAGCCTCGGTACGCAGTCCGGCAGCACCTGTCTGGCCTGCGTCCAGGGAAGCGGGATAGACAGCGCCCCTTGTGCATTACTTCATTTTCGCTCCCCTGAGAAGCCCGTCTTGTTGCGACGTTTCCGCGGTGCATTCAACAGGTGCTGAGCCGCAATGCGTTGCTCTCAAAAATAAAACGAGCAGGCCATCTGGCCCGCTCATTTTGCTTTACACCTCAAAATGCGGCCGGTCCTTCCATCCCGGCCAGTCCCCGCCCCAGCGCACCGCCGGACTCGCCACCTTCATCAGCTGTGCGAACTGCCGCAGCAGTTCCGCCGACCAGCTTACCTGCCCGCCGGCCAGTAGAAAAGCCACATCCAGCGCCCGGGCCGGTACCAGGTTGTGCTTCGACTCCCCGCCGCGTTTGTAGGTCACGATAGGACCCGGCGCCGTGCGGCCCTGCGCGTACAGCCGCTCCTGCTCGGCCGCGCTCCGGTAGCCTTCCGTCACGATGGGCCGCCCCAGCCGGGCCAGCTCCGGCCGCGCCTGCCAGGCAGCCAGGGCCCGCCCGAAGGCCGTTCGCAGCTCCTCGTGCACGCCGGCCAGACGTGCTGCCTGCCGCGCCTGCTGGGCCTTAGGCAGCGTCACCACGCCGGGTAGGGGCAGCCGGTGGAACTTCGGCCGGCAGGGCCTCCGCCGGAATCTTCACGACCGCCTCCGGTTTCTGCAGGGCCTTGCGCACCGTGGCCCAGATGGTCACGATGGCCACCAGCGCCTGAATCACCAGATGCCCGTACTGCTCAATCTTGTCGGGGTCCGGCGGTACCAGTTCGTTGCTGGCTACCTGGCCCAGAAGTGCGGTTGCCATAATATGCGCCATATGGCCGGCTTTCGTGCTGCTGAACATGATGTTGGATGGCTTGGCGTTTGTATTTATTTACAACAAAACTACGTCGGCCACCACCCAACCTGCTGTAGCAGTTGCAGTTGGTTACATATGGTATTTTTCTGGGCAGCCCCTTCGGGCCGGGCTGTCCGCCACTCCGCTTCGCTGCGGCCCTTCGGGCAGCCTCCTTCGTCGGCTTGGCTACCATCCCTGCTGCATCCTCCCGATTCTGTTGCTGCCCGCTGAAGCCCCCAGACGCTCTGCCCCCGCACCCGCGGCCGGGCCGCCCTGTCTGCCCCGCACAGCCACCCCGCCAGGGCCACCCGTCCGCTCCCCTGATAAGGCCGCAGCCCGCCCCTGAAACGGGGCAGGCTGCCAGGTAAAGTGCGTTCAGGCCACGCAGGCCAAATAAAGCGGTGTGCTGCGCACCGGTTAGCTTAACCGGGGGCCTCCCCGGACCCCTCGCCACCGCGCCGGCACCCGCCGGCTCCATTCCGCTCTGCTGCATTCCGACCGGCCAGTACCTCTTGCCGCCATCCATGCCCACCGGCCCTGAAAAACGGGCCGCCGGTCATCCTAGCCACCACGCGGGGCCAGCCGCCGGTCCGGCTCCGCTGCTCTGCGCCTCCCCGTCGGCCCGCCCCTAAGCCCCCGCCCATAGGAGCGTTGCACGCAGCCTCAGTGGGGGAAGGCCCCCACACCCCCTGGGTATTTAAGGGCAGGCAGGTGGCCCCGGCAGCCCCCGCCGTGCGCCGGTCGCCCGGCTCAGGAGTCCAGGGGCAGCAGCTCCACCGCACGGCCCAGGCGGCGGGCGGCGCGCAGGGCGCTCAATGTGCCCTTGCTGCGGCCGTCCCACACCACCAGCACCAGGTCGGCGCGGCGTACTATTTCGGCGTTGCGCACGTGGGGCGCAGCCGTGGGGCCGTGGGCGGCATAGTCCGGGCGCAGCTCTGTCAGCGGCACCCCGTGGGCGCGGGCCCAGGCGGCGGCCAGCTGGTCCACGCCGGCCGCTCCGCCGCTTACCACTTCGGCCGGCGCCAGTTCGCCCAGCCGTGCCAGCAGGGCCGCACAGCTTTTTACGCTTCGGCTGCCTACTACAGCTATTATTTTGTCTTTTACCATGATATAAGATATTGAAATTTCCTTGTATTTCAAGGGGTTATTGGCGAATAATACTTGTATTATATTGCATGTTATTCCAATTATTATTGTATATTTATACAAGTAAGTCGGGAAAGGCCCGGCTGCCTGCCTTGCCCGGAGGCCTACGGCGCGGGGCACCCCACGGCTAACACCTACAGCCCATGTTCACCGCTTTGCAGTATTCGCAGCTCGTTGCCGCTGCCTGGTCCGGTCCGGCCGCCGCCCATTTCGCCACCATCAGCCACTACGTGGCCCCGGAAGGCTACACCCGCACGCAATACACGGCCTCGTACCACGTCGGCCGCGCCTGCCACCTGGGGCAGGCCGAGTGCCCCTTCCAGGCCATTGCCGCCGCCGTGCAGGCGTTTGCGGTGGCCCAGCCCGCCCCCAGCTTGTTGGGCGCGCTGGCCGTGACCCATGCCGCCCAGGCGCTGGCTGCCGCGGCCCAGGCGCTGGCTGGTGGCCCCTTCCGCCGCCCCGGCTTCGCCTTCCGCTGCCTCCGCCACCGTTGCGCCCGCCTGCGCTATGCGTAGCGCCCTGCTATCCGCGCCGGCCGCTCCCATATCGGGGGCGGCCCCGGCGCCCACCGTGCGCCAGCAGCTGGCCCGCACGCAGTCGGTGATGTTCGATGCCCGGCACGCCCTGTACGCGCTGCGCGAGGAGCACCCCCGCCAGCCGGCCCGCTTCGCCCGCATCCGCGCCGCCATCCTGCGCCTGCGCGAGGCCCGCGCCGCCTATAAGGCCGCCTGCGAGGCTTTCCACGCCAGCCCGGAAGGGGCTCAGCTCCACCGCTTGCGCCAGCAGTATGCCCGCTGGTAGCAGCCCGCAGGCCGGCCGTTGGCATACGGCCTGCCTGTACGCCGGCGACAAGGGCTGGGCCGTGGTGCGCGACGTGGCCCTGCCCGGCACCCGGCCCGGCGGCCCCGGCCACTACCAGCAGGAGGCCGCCCCCGGCGCCTACGCCACCCACGAGCAGGCTCAGGCCGCGGCCGATGCCCTGAACGCGCCGCCCGTGCTGCGCCTGCGCCCGGCCGACCGCTACGGCGAGTTGCCCACTCCGGCCGACGACTACCACCCCCACCCTTGGGACCTGAAATAATCCACCATCGGCCCGCGCCCCGCCCGGCGCCGGCCTCAATACCCCACGATGTCAGCAGTGAAAGAACATGCCGCAGTCTTTGAGGCCGCAGTAGGCCGGGCTGCCTCGGCGCTGGGCTTTGCCAGTCCGTCCGAATACATCCACGAGCGGAGCCGCAACGCCCGAGGCGTCCGGTTCCTGGCCGTGGAAGTCCTGGCGGAATTGCGTGCTGCCGGGTGGCGGCTCACGTGGGTGGATGCCGAAGACGAATAATCCTGATTCCCATGCCCGCAACCGCTACGACTTACCAGCCCCATTTGCTCGACCCGCACAGCGCCGAGCCCCAACCCATCCACCCGCGCAACGGCCGCAGCTTCCGGCTGGCCGAGCTGTACGAGCTGCTGCAGTGCCAGCGCGTGGACGTGGTGCGCCTCACCGACGAGTTGATTTTGATTATCGACGACGAAGGCAAGTTCCGCAACCCGGCTTACCTGAATCTGCTGGCTACTTACCTCTGGTACCAGTACCAGCCGCAGGCCCGCGGCCAGGACAGCATTGTGGGCCGCGTGATTCTGTGCCACGACAAGCAATTCCGCTAGGCCCATGAAAGCGCCCACCTTCCGCGCCTGGGTGCGGCCCTGCCCGCGCTTTGGCTTTGTCTGGCAAGCCCGCCAGCCCTTTTACCCGACCACCGCCAACGGCGACCGGCCCACCCGGGCCGCCGCCATGCGCGAAGCCATCCAGGACTGCCGCCACTTCCAGACCTGCCACGAACACCCCAGCCCCCGCAAGGGCTGACCGCACACGGCTACCGGGGGCCGGGCCGACAACCGGCCCCCATTTCATTTCTCCTTCTCTTTCTTCTTATGGCTAAGAAAAACGCCCCCGCTCCCGTTGCCACGCCCGCCGTGCTCGAAACCGCCCCCGCCGAAGCGCGCCGGGCCTACCTGCTGGAAAAGGTAGACGAGGCCACCGGCGAAGTAACCCAGGTGCCGCGCTTCCGCTACCTGCCGGGCCACCCGCGCCAAATCCGCTTCGACGCCAAGGCCGGCCAGTTCAACATCAACGGCGTTGCGCCGCTGGGTAATGCCCTGCGCTTCATCCCGCTGGCCTGGCGCATCTTCCAGGACGACATCCTGAACATGGGCCGCAAGCTCTGGGCCGAGCTGTTCTACGCCGACGAGAAAGGCGCCATCTGCGCCGTACTCTTCCACGGCTACTCGGTGGAGAATCTGTACCGCCTCATCGAACCGCTGTTCTATGATGATTTGACCCTGGCCGACGTGGTGGTGAAGGCGCAGGCCAGCAAGAAGGAAACCACCAAAGACGGCAAGAAGGCCACCTATTACATTGCCGAGTTCAGCTACGAGCCCGCCGACCCGGCCGAGGTGCAGGCCCGCCGCGAGTTTGCCCGGGACTTTCCCATCTGGCGCCAGGAAACTCACACCGGCACGGCCGACGTGCGCATCCAGCACGGCTACACCGTGCCCATAGAGGCAGAAGCCGCTACAGAGCAAGTGGAAGAAACCCAGCAGGCTGCCTGATGCCCGGGCCTCCGCTTCCCCTGAGGCGGGGGCCCGAGCCGGCTACCATTCCCGCGCCATGCCTCAGCTGCATACCACCCTCACGCTGCCCCGGCTCCGCATTGAGCAAGCCCCGCTCGATGCCACGGAGGCCGATCTGCTGGCCCGGCTCGGCCAGCTTATAGAGGCCACCGGCCCCATGCCCGATGTGCGCGCCTTGGCGCCGGCCATCCGTGCGCTTTTCCCGGCCCCGGCTTACCAGGTAGGCTGCGGCGGCGCCCACATCTGGCTACACCGCACCGACGACCCGAACCGCCTGGCTCTCATCCGTGAGGACCGATAAGCCTACAACGCAGAATAAAATCAAGTCACTAGGACCCTGACAGCCATGTTTCACAGCCTCCAAACCTACCCCGGCCTCACTCAGGAGCAGCACCGCGCCCTGCCGCACGTTTCCAATACTGACCTCTCCGAGCTGAAAGCCCGGGTGCTGGGCCAGCTCCGCAACCCCAACCCCCAGGCTCTGGCCTACGGCTCGGCCTTTCACGCGGCTACCCTGGAGCCCCGCACCTACGCCCGCACCGCCGACAAATGCCCCTGGCAGGAGCTGGAGCAGTTGGCCCGCCACGTGCGCCACCAGCGCTACTGCCGCGACCTGCTGTACCGCGGCACCGCCGAGCTGACCCATACCGCCGTGCACGCCGAAACCGGGGTAGGGGTAAAGGTGCGCCCCGATCTGCTGATAGTCAGCCCCGCCGGCCGCCGCCGTACCCTCATCGACTTCAAAACCACCAGCTGCCGCAGCCGGGAACAGTTCTTGGCCACCGTTGAGCAGTACGACTACGACCGCCAGGCCGCCCTCTACCTCGACGCCCTGCAGGCTGACCGCTTCCTGATTATCGGCGTCCAGAAAAAAGCTCCGCACGAGGTTTGGGTTTTCGACACCAGCGCCGATGCGGGCCTGCTCACGCAGGGCCGGAAGAAATACACTGCCCTGCTACGCCGGCACGCCGCCGAGGTCATACCTGCCGTCGGCATTGTGATGGGCACCGGGCCCGCGACGCGACACGCAGTATTACGTGCGACTGGAAACGGTGGCCTGATGTGAGTGCTTTTAGAGTTTCTGCCGTTGCTAACGGCCGCTACTACCCTCAACTGGCTGCAGCGCCATCATAATATTGGCGCGCCTTCTACCTGGACGAGTCAGGGCGCTGCTCCGTGCCGCTGGCGGCCTGTGCGTAGCGGGTGGGCTGCCGTCCAGGTAAAATTCGGCTCCCACGGCGTGGGCCCGTTGTAGGTGGGGACATGTCCTAAAGGTTGCTAGTCGCTATGATGCTTGAAGCAAGAAAGCAAAGCCGAACAGTAGGAGAACCGAGCACAAAGGTGTGGTACAGGGAACCTTAAACCTCCGCCAGGGCCAAGGATTGTACTAATAGTTCCGACTTAAGAGCAACTTCGCTTTTAGCCCTGACACCACAGTAGTCCCTTAATAGCCTGGCAATAGTGCGGGCAACCCCGTTGGCCAATGGAACGGGCACACCATTGCCAATCATCTTGAACTTTGCGCTAAGTGGCAGGTCGGTTGGTAGAATGTATTCCTCATCCACTCCCTGGATACGCAGCACCTCCCGGACGGAAAGGCGCTTGTTCTCCCATGGGTGCAGATGTACTTCGTTGTTGCCATAGCATGCAGTTGGGCTGTAGCGGTAACGATGTAACCGTTTAAAAGACCGGTTAGATACCATGCCTTCGTCCGTTGCTGCAGGTTTTTTTGAAATCAAGTTGAAACGCTCCTTAGCATTATGGGTTGTTTCCTCCAGGTGCTCAGGAACAAGACACCGGCTGACGCACAAATCGAGCTGCTGCTCTATTTCTGGTGCCGGAGGTGTTACCCCCAATGGCGTGGTGGTAGGCCATGTGTAGCTCTTGCGGGCCTCCGCGTGGGTAAACTCCTGTTCCCAACCGGCCCAACCAGCTTCTGGTAACTCAGGTGCAAATAAACCCATCTGTGGTACCTGTACCAGGTCCCGCCGGATACCAATCAGGAAAAGCCGTTCGCGGCTCTGCGGCACTCCGTAATCCAGCGAGTTTAATTTAGCGTAATCCGTTAGGTAATGCTGTTTGAAAAAGTCCCGGATCAGATCGAATTCTGCCCGGTGCTTTTTTTGTAACAAGCCAGTTACGTTCTCAAAAACGAAGAATGCTGGTTGCAGGTGGTCGATGCGCCAACAGTAATCGTGCGTCAAACTACCCCGCTGTCCACCTATACCTTCCCGTTTGCCGGCGATGCTGAAGTCTTGACAGGGTGGCCCGCCTATGATACCGAACAGGTTGGGTGTTCCTGCAGGAAAGGCCTGCTTGAGAATCGTGTCATCGTCCGGGATATCTACAATACTGCCTGCAAATGTAATCTTGGCCTCTCCGGCCTGCGGGTCTTTCCCACGACGCCAAGAGGTCATGCCCGCGGCATAAAGGGCCGCAAACTGAGGGTCGACCTCGTTAGTCCACACCACGGGAAAACCCAATGATTCAAATCCCATGTCCATGAGTCCGCCGCCTGTGAAAAAGGACAATACGGGAATCTGATGGGCTATTTCCTGCAAGCTTTGAAGTGACGCATTCATTAATTCCGCACAACTGTTATCCTCGACTGCTATATGATACAGTAACTAGTAAATGTAAATCAGCCATAACTGATAATAAAGTAGCAAAACAACAATTTCTAACTATTGGAAGCAGCGCCAACCGATACTGCGTAAGGCTCACACAGTTGCTTTACCTGGCAACCATGGCAAACTTCCGTTGCAGGCCGGGCCAGTTGCTCGCTATGGCCGGCGGCAACCTGGTTATTGACTTCCTTGAATAACGCATGGGCAGCAGCTAGCAGAAAGGAGCATTCCTGCAAACTGCCGGCCACTGGGTATTCATTACCCGCCAGATCTGCCAGCAGCATTGAAATTGGCCACTCGCCAGAACTTTCATGCAACAGGGCAGCATACAATTGCAACTGCGTAACATATTCAGGCTTGATTTTGCGGGCATCCGGCTCTGGAGACTCCGCGTCCGGTTCGGTTATGCGCCCGGTTTTGTAGTCCACCACTTCCAGATTGCCAGCGGCGTTGCGCCTGATTAGATCGGCTACACCACGAACAATACCATGACTATCAGCCAGCCATTGTTCAACACCTAGCGGAGCAGAGGAAGCTTGTTTCGACCTGCCTGTGAGCATCCAGCACAGCAGCAACTTTCTGACAGCATACTGATGAGCGCGGTAAGCAAGTGGAACCAGGTGTTGCTGCTGCTTTTTAATCAGCTCGGCCTCCTGATATTCCACTTGCTTGTTCCACTCGGCTTCAAAGTCAGCTACAGTGCTTATACCGCTTGTGTTGGCTGTTTCCAACACTTTATGAATGATGGTTCCCAAGGGCCCAGCACCGCCAGGGCCTAAACCAGAACCGGACACTGCCAATAACGTCTTCCCCTCCGAAGACCTTTCCAGCAGCACCTGATAGGCGCAGCGCTGCAGCCGCACAAACTGACTGGGAGATATACTGGTGAGAGGCTGCAGCGCTGCAATCATTATTTAAGCAGGTTTTGGCTGCTTTTGAGCCATTCATAACATTTGCCCATGCGGCGGGCCAGATTGAACGAATCCAGGAACTGGACTTGCCCATCATGGTCGAGCGCGTACTGCTGTGCCAGCGCGAGTATTTCGGTTAGCCAGCTGCCTTCCTCAGGGCGGTTGAGTTCCCAAAATGGATGAACTGCTAGAGTTATGTTCTGGCGGCTGGGACCCCATAGAAGAACCGGAAGAGTCTGGCCGTTGCTGGCCCGCAACTCGCTGACTTCGCCGGTGATGCCTCCAGGTGTAATAAAGAAGCTGGTAGCCAGATCGGAAAAAAGAGCCTTTGCCTGATCCAACCAGCCTGCGAGTTCAGGAGTAGTGAACTGCCCATCTGTACCAGCGCGGTAAGAAGGGTCTCTCATTACCCGCAGCAGACCTAGCGCAAGCCGCCAATCCAGCAAAGTATGATAACTCATGTTACGGTAACCCATCAAGCAGTTGTAGCAGGCCGTCTTGCAACGCTCAGGGTGGCCATCCGTGCCGGTTCCTCTGTCGTTGTGGATCTTGTCGAGATACCCTCCCGCCTCTGCTGGCGCTAGTGCCTCCTGTATCAAGTCCATGCCGATTGAGCCTTGGCCCACAGGAGCCATCTTTCCGAACAACCGGCGCACAAAGCCCGAACCATTTGGCAGCGCGTCGCTCAGTGTCAACTGACCCACGAAACGGCCCGCCCGTTTGTCATCGGCTAAGGGCACTTGCGTGATGCTACCAATTTCAATTTCCTCGGGCTCGATATCCTCTTCATCCGCAATGGCGCGTTGCAGCAGGAAAGCAGCTGAATAATACGCTGCCTTCACCCCGTCTCTTTGCGAACCGGTTGACCCATCTAAGCCGAGGTTCAAGCCAAGGGGCACTGTAGTGGGCTTGAGCTGCAATAGCTCCGTTTTCTTATTGGCTGCCAAGGCCACCCGCTCTTGCGGATTGGCTTCGTCAGCCAGCCACTGCTGAGTAGTCCATATGTCGTTAAGGTGCCTCTCACGCACATTTGCTTTCATTCCGCCACCAAATAATGCTTCGCGAGGCCCCTTGTTTAAGCGCCATACCACATCAGCATCCCAAAGCATGGCCTGCGACCCACGAAGCTCCAATACAGGTGTGGGCTCACTATCCGTGCCGCGTTCTGTTAAAAGGGGAGGACGCTGCACATACGAATCCACGTCTTCCCGTTCATCGCTGCCCGGTCCGTAGTTCGTACGGAATGCTTTAGGAGAAACTACTTCATAGATATGTGCCGTGCTGACGTGCGGCGCATCGAGCTCAGCCTTGCAGGCTTCGACGGGGCACACTGATGCTGGCGGGTCTGCCTGTTCACAGGTGTCTGTGTGATGGCATACCGGGCAGGTACGCATCCAGCGTCTGAGCACAAACGGGTCCCCGTCACGGTTGGTAATTACTGTCCGGTCGTGGCGTTGCTGGGTCTGCAACTCAGAGGTGAACCCAGTGGCCATATAATAGAACTTGTCTTTAAGCTTCTGGGCTCCTGGTGCAAATTCATAAATGGCAGTATCTGCCTGCCGGTCAATGAGCGGTAATATCCATCTACCGGCCTGCTGCCGTGCTCCTAAGTGCAAGTTCCGGACCGTGGTAGGCATTCCAAACATGGGGAGCACGCCACCTTGGGCTAGTTTGTCGGCGTTGTCCTCACCAGGGGATTTACTGGTCATAACCCGGTCTACTTCACGGTATAAACCAGTGCCTGTATCAGCCAGCCAATCCAGCATTTCCGGAATATATTGCTCATTCTGGGCACCAGTCATAACACCCAGGACCTTTGTAGCCCAATCTGCAGACTCCTTATTCAGCCAATGCTTAACGCCGTCCTGCCACGCAGGCCATGTCCCTTGCTCCCCGAACTCCCCGTGTACTCCGCCTCCAGTGGCACCAGCGTATTGGAACGCCTCACGCAACGCGGCTTTGGCTAGTACGCGCTTCAAAATGCGGGGCTGATCCATTGCCAAGAAGGGAGTAGGTGAATCGTCGCCAGTTATTTTGTGGGGGTTGGCAAAGTAAAACTCATCATGGCTGCGACCCCGACAGAAAGTAAAGGCGACAGAGTACGCCTGGCCCCGGCGGCCTGCACGGCCTACCCGTTGCTGGTAATTGAAGCGCTGCGGGGGCATGTTCGCTAGCATCACCGCCTGCAGGGCACCAATGTCAACGCCGACTTCCAAGGTTGTTGTAACGCTCAGTAGATCTATCTGCCGTACTACTGCCGGACCTTCGCGGGTAAGCACCACGTTACGGAAATGCCTTTGCCGCTCAAACTGGTCATCTGTTTGGCCGGTAAGTTCCTCGCAATGTAACCGGATAGAAGGGCGCGGATGAAGTGCTGCATGATATGCGAGGTAGTTCCGTTCCCACAGTTCCTGACACTGTTTTGCTGGCTGTTGGGGCAGTGGTTCACGGCAACCCGTACAAATGCCGGCTGCTGGGTGCAGGTGTGGCCGGTGACATTTGCCGCAAACCCAAACCGGGTCAGTTTTACCAGCGGCTTGCAAACTCAAGGCAATGGTATCTACGTTGCCATGGGAATCCATCACAACTGGCCCCCCTGGTCCGCGCAGATAGCGGCGCACCCAATCAGCAATAACTTCCCACTGGTCTCTGCCGCCTAGATGCAGGCCTGCAACGGCTTTCAAATACCGTTTGACGGCACCAGGAAAATCCTCGGAACTGGCCAGTGGCCGTTCGCTCTTGTATTCGCTGGTTGTGTAACGGTATTTGTCGCCCAGAATTCTGACAACGGCGCTTAGTATGTGGTCTGCGTGTGCATGAAGCGTAGATGGCAAAGCGGATAGTGCTGAACCGTTTAGCTTGGGTCTCACTACCGCCGTTCCAAGCCCTGATGCTTCAAGCGAATAGAACAGGCGGCGGAACAATAATTCTGCTACCCGGTCGGTAAGACTGTTGCGTATTCTGTCACCCAGTGCCCCATAGTTTACCTTCCATTTCGGTTTTGATGGATCGGAATAGTCGACGCCATCAAACCACGGCTGTTGCCGGTTTTGACTATCAAGGTATTGTGCTTCAAGTTCATTGCCTCCGGGGTTTACACCTAACTCCAGGAATAACTGCTGCAGCGTAGCGCTGCCATCGTTAGTGAGTCCGCTAATCAGCGCCTGTAGGGGTACTGTTTTCTCGGTAAGCTTTGCTAACGCTTCCTGCGCCTCCTCAGCTTTCTTGCGTTTTGTGCTATTGGGGCTGCTCAGATTTTGTAACTCGTCCAGCCAACTCTCCACATCATCGTAGAGCTGTTCGTTCTTCTCACGAAGTATCCCCAATTCTTCTTGGCTCAGCTGGCCGCTTTGGATGGCCTGCACCAAATCCGCTCCTTGCAATACTTGCTGCTGCAGATAACCGGTCAGCAGCTCACGCAGCAGGTCGCCGTAGTGGTTGCGTTCTATTCCATTGGCTACTTGAGCTGCATCGTCCCGGCTGTCTGAAAATACAACTAGCTTCCGGCTATCGGCGCCTTCCGGCAACTGTAACAGCAGTTCCTTAGCAAACGTCTGACTGGTCTGGCCGAAACCAGTCCGGAAGCCGCGCACTGAACTCAGACGCCTCTTGCCCCTTTCATGATTGGCGCCGCACCCAGGACATACTGCCGGCATCGCCCGCAATGGCTGTGCGTCGGCTCCAGCCTGTCCTTCTACGCAAAAAAGCCACCCCGCAATCCAATCCGGGCCGTTGGCGGCACTTGGTGCGGACGAGCCGTTCCCAAGTAGCTGCACCTGGCCGGTACGGCTATCAATTCTGGCCCGTACCCATTTAGCCGTATTGGCTGGCCGGTTTTTTCCTATACCAGGTTGCTGCCACGGAAAGGGGCCTTCCGCATCAAGTTCAGCCTGCGTCCATTCCCGCCGTGGGTTTTCATAAGGTAGCACCTTCTGGTCCCCAGCTGGCCAGAATACCGCGTAGTCTGCATAGGTCCGACGTTCCACCAAGGTTTCGGCTGCCTTTTCCGGAATGCCCTCAATGTCAGGGCTAACAGTCAACATTTGGAAGCTGTTGCGGGAGGCAGCACCTGGTACCGACCAGTTAAGGCGGGCTCCGCCATAGAACACAGTGCCGCAGCTGTCACAGTACAGACCTTCCAGTACATGCTGGCCGTCATCGGTGCGCAGCTTTGTCTGCGGCAGCAGCTCACCAAATGGCTTTCTTACCTGCTGACCGTCAGGTAGGTCAGGCAAGCCCACCCACAATCCTTCGATGTTGCGAAAGAAGAAGTGGAACCGGAACCGGGGTAATGCACGCCCCTGCATCCGTGCTGCCTTTTCAACATCCCGAAATTGCCTGTCATCGAGTAGGCCGCGCGCGATAAACAGGCCACGCATAGCGGCCCGTAAATCTGCCTCGTCATGCCCTGGGCCAAATAATGATATGGCCAGGTGCTGGAAGCCAGGGGCAAGGCTGTCATTAGCGGGCAGTACGGGTACTGCTCGGATCTTGGTGCGCCCGGTACCTTGGTCGGTCACCTGACAGGCCGCGTACAGCCGCTCGCGCAATTGCAGTTCGGCCGACAATAGGCAGCGCCCCAGCGCGGCTACACCCGTGCCGGGTTCAGTCGGGCTCTGCGTCCTTCTGCAAAACTGGTTCAGCAGCTGGGTCGCTTCGGTTGCAGCCTCGTCCAACTGGTCCCGTGTTCCGCCCCATGCGTCAGCTACCACCTTGAATGGAGCTATTGGTAAATGGCGTTTCGAGTTGCCGTCAGGAGCCACTGCTACTTCAATCTCTTGACCTTTGATGATTTGGAAAGCCTCGCTACCGTCTTCCTTAGTGGGAACACCAAAAAAGTCTTCGAGGAACTGACGACTTGCTACACCTTCCTCACCCTCTGTTTCCAACGAAGCACTACTGGCCAATATTCGTAGCTGAGGATGCACAGGCGACAGACCAAGGCGTTGTAATACGAGCCGTAAGAGGTAGGCTACCTCAGTGCCGGCAGTGCCCCGGTATAGGTGCAGCTCATCAACTACCAGGTGAAATATCCGGCTGCTGTCTTCTTCCAGCCAAAGGCGCGTCTTCTCAAAAATCGGGCTGTCCAGTGTACGCATTAGCATCACACTGAGCATCGAATAGTTGGTAATCAGGATATCCGGTGGGGAGTCCTGCATATCAAACCGGCTCCGCATTTCTGCTCCGTCCAGCTGCGGAAAGAAGGCAGTCAGTTCCTTCCGACGGTTAGCGTTTTCAGGCTGACTTATAAATTCTGCAATGGCTTCTGCATTGGCGCTAGCCTGTTGCAGCTCAGCTCGTAGCTCAGTCAGCTTGTACTTGTTAATCTCCCACTGCCCAGCCTCATTTTTCTTGCGCAATGAGCCGGCCACAGGCGTAGCCCCTGTGTATCGGCCGAAATGGATGCGGTTGCCATTGTTGTTAGCATCAAACCAGTCGCGGGCATCCTGCGAGTCAAGGGCCCGCCGCAAGCGGGTCATCTGATCCTCAACCAGGGCGTTCATCGGGTAGAGAATCATCGCCCGCACTGCCGCGGGGCGTTTCTCGTGCCCGCGTTGTTTAGCGGCAGGTTTTAAGCCGCTACCAGTCGTTGCCGCTTTATCAACTGCGCTAGTATCCGTGAGCTTATTTGGGCCATCCCACCAGTTTTTCGCACTAGCTGGCATCTCTCCAGCCGGCCGCCATTCCTTTCGGGTGAATTCCTTGGTGATTTCAGCCAACAGCGGCAACAGGAATGATTCGGTCTTACCAGAACCAGTACCAGATGTAATAACGCAATGTCTATGCTGCAGAGCTTCCCGCAGCATTGTCACCTGGTGTTCATACAATTCTATCTCAGGGTTGTCAATCAAGCCAGATTGGATCAGGCCCTTGAATAGCTCCTGCTGCCTGCTGTTTAATCCGGGTAAGTCATCCGGGCCAAGCGCAGCAATATTCTTCCTGCTGCTCTTGTACTCCGGTAGTGGTTCGGCCCAAGGCTGACGGTACAGCACCCGGTCCTGATGCAGCAGTTTGTGCCGACGTTCCTCTATATCTGGAAATTTGGTGCGGAACGCTGTTTCAACGTAGCGGATAAAATTGTCGCGGATGGTGTCAAACGCACCGATTGGATCATTCATAATAAGAGGAGGCGGGCAAACAGTTCAGGTGTTGTACTTCGATGATTTTCTGTCCCAGAAGCTCAGGTAATTTGTTATAGAGCAGTGTGTACATGCCAGGGGCGCTGTAGACGTTATAGCGCCGTATCTGACCGGCGTAGTCAACGAGGCACTGCTCAGGAGCTAACCCGCTTAATAGAGTGGCCGCCCGGGCCGGTAATTCGGGTAACGGCGTTGCGGCTGGCACGGCAAGCAATTCCTGTGACTGGCTATGGAGCAGCACCCGTTTCGGTGCTCCTGCCTCTGCCCGCGAAAGAACTAGGTACCTTCCCCAGCTCTTATCAACGGCATAAGGAATATTGTCCTGCCACAAGTAACAGTGGCGCCGGTATACTGTAAGCTCAAATTCAACCAGACTGAAGGATTTGTTACCAACTCCTTCCTGCCATTGTAGCGTTTGCGGATTGAACCAGGACTGCTTCCAGTCATCAGGGAGTTCATCGTTGTGGGGTTGCAACGAAGCGCAGTAGGCTTCCAGCTTGGTGGAAAAAGCCATCAGTTCCGGTTGCACCAGGTCGCTGCAGAATTGCAGTCGGCATTCGGCCGCCAAGTGTTTTAGTTTGTGCAGTCCATAACTGGTTTGGGCATTCCCGCGCGCTGTTAACACCACCCGATCAGGCAAAAGCAGGTGGGCGTTACTCTTGGGCTGTGGCCTCACTTCCACCTCGATATCTAACGCTGCAGCCTGTTGCTTAATATCCGCGATGAGCTGCTTGGTACGTGCCCCTGTCAAGAGCATGCGCCGGCCACAGAAGCCTGTAGGTGCTGGCAACAGGATGACCCCAGGGGGATGTACCCGTAGGAGACCATGCTGCGCGTCATAGTCCCCAAACCCTAGTTGGCCATACAGACGCATAGCAGCACGCTTGTCTACTGCCTTCAATAAGACTGCGTGTGAACCTGGGGCTGCTTCACGGCGCCGTTTATCATGGATTACCTGAAACGCCTCGCCGAATTCCTGATTGGTGAGCCGCCCCTGTAGAGTCAGATAATGTAAAAGGGTATCGTTGTGCAATGCAGATTTAGCAAACGGGTTGGAAATACTGGGCATAGACCACCTGCTGGCGGAAGCGAAGCTGTTGCAGAGTTTGGGTTTCTCCACGCAGCTCATATCCGTCATAGCACAGGCCTATCAACTCCTCAGGAATCATGCTTGTAGCAAGTCCCAATGAATCCCGGCTTGGAGCAGAATAATTTTCTGGCAGCTTGCTGGAAGTAATGCAATGTGGTAGACTGCTAACATTTGCTTCGCCGACGGCAAATACCCTGAACTTCCTATCCGTCGCCACGCCGGAAGGTAAATGCCATAGTGCGACGTCTTTAGCGTCCTGACTTAACTCAACTGCTGGCCCTCCATCTGTGTAAGCCAAGCATAGCTGCCAATCTTTCTGGCCGTTGATAACCCGGAACGAAGGCACCAATTCACCCAAGTAGGTGCGGTAACCGCAGGCCAAGCCACCTTCTGCCACAATTTGAATTTCAGTAGCGACTGATAGGCCAGCCAGGCCTGTTGCGTCAGCAGGCAAACCTTCCAGCCAGAACAGGCAGTGGTCGTCTGGAACCCCATTGAAGTGTGACCAGTCCAGAAACCCGGCCGGTCCAACGCCACTCTTCCACTGCTGTATAGCGCTGGAATGGCGCTTATGGCAAAGAACTAACAGGGGGGTACCACGTTCGAGTGTCTGCGCTGGTACCCACCACTGGTAAAAACCGTAACGCCCTCCGGAAATGAAGACTTGAAGTTCAGCCAGCTGGGCTACCACCTTCCAGTTGTTTGCAGTATCTCGGTAAACCTGGGCTTCTCTACTAGTCTTTATACCTTCTACTTCCTGCGACCATTCGGTAGTTTCCGGTTGAACAGCTTGCTGCTGTACGCCCGGTCCCGTTAGCACCAGATCATCCGGAATCGGTGTTTTGATATCCAGCCGGTAGTGTAGGGAAAGCTTTCCGGTTTCATTTATCCAATCAGGGATAAAAGGCATCAGCCGGGCGTAAGTTTCACCGCGGTACTCCACAGTCTTCACCTGCCCACCCGAGCGTACTACCCGTTCGCGCCGGCTAGTGCTGCCAGTCCAACGGTCTAGTATGTTCTGCACAATATCTACTACCGCCACCCCTAGTTCTGTGCCCTCTTGCAACTCGTGGCGGGTTGAAGTAGGTAGCAGTAGGTTGGAGTCCTGCAGTAACAGACTCCGCATTTTGTCGGCAGTGACTCTGGACCCTGGCAGTATATTGTTTCGGCCAAAAAAAGCTGGCAAACCGCTCAAGGTACTTGGAGGGAGGAGACATTGAGCCCGTGGCCAGCCGACATGAATATGGTGCCCCAGCTTCCGGGCCACCAGCACCCCGCGTGTGCCCTGCAAATCTTCCTGGCTCCACCGGGCTAACTCTTGCCACATCTGCACCCAAACCCCGCTGCCTAGCTGGGCAAAGGCATTGTCTGGCATCTCTGTCTTGCGTAGCAGTAGCCCTTTACCTCTGAAAAAGTTATTCCAGCATCTGTAAAACCCTCGGGTTACAGACGTATCGATGCTGAACGGCAGCGTGAAGCAAGCCAAATACAACAGATGGAGCGGGGCCTTGAGCGATAGCCTTTTGTTGCCACGAAACAAAACTGTGCGCTGACCGGCAGTAGCTCCCGGTGCGGCCTGCATCCAGTCTTGCCAAGCATACTTGGCCAGCTCAGCAGGGTGGGCTGGTGCATCGCGTACAATCCAGTCGTGTATTTCCTCACCGAGTACTACAGATTGTTTACTCGAGGATACATTATCCCAGAATACAGGACCGCGTTGTAGGGCTTGCCAAAAGTCACGCAGAATGACAGCGTTTTCGGCGCTGGCCAGTGTTGCCAAGGTACTAGTGGCGGTGGGTTTGGCTGCTGCCAACTGCACCGCTTGCAGTAGATTGTCCTCGGTGAGATATAAGAACACCTCCTGTCCCTGCCGGGCAGGTTTAAACAAATAATCTGCGACCAGATTATTCCACTGTATATAGTCCATTTATAATGTTAGCTCGTCAGCCGCAATTCATTTGCAGCTGGTTTTTTCGGGTCTAGCAAGTAGTTGATAAAGTCACATAACTGCAACTCTGGCGTGCGGTTTGTAATTTCTTTATACGACATAAGTCTAGCCGGCCAGGCGAAGTGGGTTGTCAGTCAATTCATTCCACAAATGCTGAAGTGTCGCGTCCCGCCGCGCAGGCTTCAGTTCACACTCCCACACCACCAGCACCTGCCAGCCCTGTAGTTCCAGGGCCCGCTGGTGCTGCCAGTCCCGCGCCTTGTTACGGCCGAGTTTCCGCTGCCACCATTCCGTCCGCGAGGACGGAATTTTAAAACAGGGACGCCCCTCGTGCGCATGCCAGAAGCAACCGTGCACTAGAACTACAGTGCGGTAGCGTGGCAGTACGATGTCGGGTTTACCTGGCAGATCTGCCCGGTGCAGCCGGAACCTTGCCCCTTGCTTGTGCAGCCATTGCCGCACCATTAGCTCAGGCTTGGTATCCTTGCTGCGGATGCGTGCCATGTTGTAACTCCGCCGTGCAGGTGTAATCTTGTCAGCCATACCAACCCAACCACCGGCTTAGCCACCGCGTTCCGCTTACGCATCCAAGCACTTAATCAGGCAGCCCATTATTTGCAGACCGATCATCCATGACCTCTTCTGGCCCTAATTACACTTCCGAAAATCTCAATATTAGTGAAGTATATTCCAGGCAAGACCTGCGTAATCAGTTTGGTATCAACGATGCCACGATCAACACTGGCGTGTTCCGACCGAGGAATACCAAGTCAGTTTGGCTTTTTGTAACCGAAGAAAAAACAGCCGACAAGACTCAGTATAAAGACAAACTGGATGGCAACATGCTTAAATGGCAAGGTCAGCTGAGTGGCCGCACCGACCAGCTTATCATCAGTCATGAGGCGGAGAACATAGAGTTGCTGGTTTTTTACCGCCGCAACAAATCTGAATATCCTGGTGCCGCCTTCCGTTATCTGGGTCGCTTCAAGTACCATAGTCATCAAGCAGGACATCCAGCTTCATTTGTGCTGTTGGCGGATACGAGAATATCATAGCAGCTTAAAGCGCACCGTGGTGTGTTTATTCGAGGAAATGGTTGAGCGTGCATCTTCGAGGAGATGCATCCTGAGCCCTCCTTTAAGCAAACAATTTTATGGCAGGTCCTATCTGTGCCGCATTCAGTAAAGCATCAGTTGATACGTGGCACCGCATTCAGGAGGGGCATACACTGGGCTATTATCTCGGCGAAGAAACTCTTACTGACCTACTGATCCGTGACCTGCTGCGGCTGCGCCTTCCAGCCTTCGACATTGAGGCGTTTAGCAAGCTCAAAGAAGGTAGAAATGGCGCTGACTGGGAATGGTGGTTCCAAGGCAGTTCAGGAAAATGGATTGGAATGCGGGTACAGGCCAAGGTAATTGATGAGCATAGCCCCCGCTTTGAGCATCTGCATTATCTCTGTCCGGGTAAAACCATTCCTGCAGGTACGCCACCTGAGAAATTCTATCAGTCAGACAAGCTAATTGCGCGGGCTCTCAAAGATGACCCGGCCTGCCCGCGTGTGCCTGTTTATTGCCTGTACAGCTACTGGCAGTCGTTGCCGGCAGTTGGTACCGCCAGCGTGTTATCGTGGCTGCCATTAACAGACAGCAGCTTTGGCTGCTCAATTATGGCTGCCCAGAAGGTAAGGGCATTGCGTGTACCGCTTAAATCAGGCTTGATAACCTACAAGTGTGCGCTATCAGATACCATCAAGGATTCGTGGCCTTTACAATGGCTGGTCTGCTTTCCGTTTGGGTTAACAACTGAGTGCATAGCCACACGCGTGAATTATGCGCTTGGCGTAATGGGGGCGCGCGAGCCGGAAATCAATTACCTGGTTGATGCGCCCCCCGCTTACATTAACCGGCTAGTTGAGCGTCGCAATGATGCCAGGGTATTGGGCAGTGAGGTGACACCGAATAGGGATATACAGCTGCCCTCAGATGTTGCCCGGGTACTTGCCGTCAGGCAAGCGAGGCAGGGGTAGGCATTTGTCCGATGCCGGGTATATCCGCGTAAGCCGTCGATTGGCTACCGTATCTTTGTAGCTATACCAACTACTTACAGCATGTCCCGGATACCATCGGCCTCACCTGTCTCCCGCCAGCTGAATCTGTTCGATGCTACCCCCGTCGATGACGTCGCAGATGTGGCCACGTTGCTGTCCAACCCCGAAAATCAGTGGTTCGACCGTAAGAGCAGCCGCATTGAGCCAGGCAAGCTGGCTGAGTGCATGATTGGCTTGGCCAATGCTGACGGTGGCCGTATTGCTATTGGTATTTCCCAGGGTGTCGTAGAAGGCATCAATGCCTACGAGCGCAAAATCAACGACCTCATCCAGGCCGGTCGGGACCACGCCGACCCACCCGTGCGCAGCGCTGTCCGCTACCTCGATTGCCTCAATCAGAAAGGCAACCCCGATAAGATTCTGATTCTCGACGTGGAAGCCAGTGAGCATATTCACCGCACGCCCCGCGGCAAATGCTTTTTGCGCGTTGGCGACGAAACCCGTGAGTTGGGCCCCACTGAGGAACGCGAGTTGGCCTTTGATAAGCGCGAAGCTTCCTTCGATGACAGCATCGTACCTGGCCTTACACAGGAAGACCTCAACATGGCTATGGTCGAAGAGTATGCCCGCCGCATGGGCAGCCGCGACATAAATACCCTGATGCGCAGCCGCAGCATCTTCCGTAGCCAAGGCTCACGCCCCGGCGTTACCCAGGCCGGCCGCCTCGTCTTTGGCCTCGACACCCCCGTGTGGTGCTACGTGCGCTACCTGCGCTACGATGGCACCGTCGCCGAAACCGGCGTCCGATCCAACCTTCTCGAAGATGTCCGCCTGGAGGGCACCATTCCGGAACTCATTGAGCAAACCCAGCAGCTTCTGCGCGACCAGATTCCCTCGGTTATCCGCCAGACCGGCAACGGGCGTTTTGCCCGAGTACCCTCACTTCCCGAGTTTGCTTGGCTCGAAGCTGTCGTAAACGCCCTCACCCACCGTTCCTATAGCCTCCAAGGCGACGGCGTGCACGTGCGCCAGTTCTCCGACCGCCTAGAAGTGCAGAGCCCTGGCCGCTTACCCGGCTTGGTTCGCGTCCAGAATATTCAGAACGCCCGCTTTTCCCGCAACCCCCATATTGCCCGCATACTGGCCGAAATGACCAACTACGTGCGCGAGCTGAATGAGGGCGTCCGCCGCATGTTCCAGGAAATGAAACAAAGCGGTCTGCGTGAGCCTGAATACCGCATTTCTGATTCCCACGTCTGCGTTATTCTTTACAAGCAGGTTAGCACACCCGTACCGGTTGAACAACTGGCCGAATTGAACCCGTTTCCTGTGCATGTGAGCGGGCGAGTGGCTGAGTTGCTTCCTCAATTGATGCAGTTGTTCAAACACGGAGGCTATGCTTTATCAACCGGCGACGTAGCGCAAGGGTTGAAAGTCAGCCATGCTACTGCTCGCGGTTATCTCAATACTTTGGCCGAGCAGGGTTTACTTCGTCATGATGCTACCACAGCCAAAGATCCGCAGGGTCGCTGGACTGCAGTGGTTGGTCTGTCTGATGAGTCAATAAAAAATGTTGTTGACACTGCATCGAGGTCAGCCGCTGCTAAAGCCAAGCGTCTCGCGTTTCTAATGCCTCAACTACATAAATTATTTCAGCAGAATGTATCTATGTCTACCGGGGAAGTGGCTTTGGCTTTGGGAGTTAGTCACGGCACTGCGCGCAAACACTTGGCTAGGCTGGCTGAGCAAGGAATGCTGCGCCGTGAAGCCAGCGCCCCAAAAGACCCACAAGGTTGCTGGGTGTTTATAGCATCCCCTGAATGGGAACGGCAGTTTCTGGAGTAGCAAAGCGCACTTGATAACATCTAGCTTGTAAAGGCTATTTACAAGCAGGGGTTATAAGTAACAGCCGTATAAGCTCAGAAACACGCTTTTTATCTACTTGTGATAGTTACTTGTCAAGTTTTGTCAAGTTTTGTCAAGTTTGAGAGCTGAACACTGACGCGCGTTTGTCAAAATTGTATATAAGAAAAGCCGGTCCACGCCTACGCGCAGACCGGCTTCTGTTGCCTAATCTTCGCCGATGATTAGCCCTTGCCTACAAACGCGACAGGGTCAGTAATTTCAGCTGAGCCAAATCTGACTGCATCCTTAACCCCAAAACCCGCCATATCCGATTGAGGCACCTCAATAATCGGCGTACCTATCACCGTTTCCCCGAACAGCGGATTGGTCGGCAGCGGCTGGCCGCCGTTGCCATCCGGAATCTGGTTGAACAGGACCAGCTCCTCGCCCGGCGTGCTGGCGGCCAGCGTGTCGCTCAGGCGCTGGGGCGTCACCACGTCCAGCAGGTCGTGCACCAGCAGGGTTTGCGTGCTCACGTCCACGTTGTACGTCTGGTTCAGCGCGTTCATCATGGCAGCGGCCGTCTGGGCGTCGAGCAGGGCCGTGGCCAGGCGGGTAGCGTAAGAGCGGGCTTTGCGGTCAGCTTTGGCCCGCAGGCTGATAGCACGCTTCATGCGCTGGCGAAATTGTTTCTGGTAGGCGGTTAAGGTTGCCATATGGAAAGGTGCCTTGCGGCGTTGAGGTGAAAAAGAAAGCGGCCGGCTCCGGGAAGCCGGCCGCGTGACCGTTGGTGCCAAGCGGTTAGCCCACGTACACCACCGCCAGCGGGTTGCTGCCGTTGTTGTTCAGCGGGTACATCTTGCCGTTCAGCTCCTGGTAGAAGTTGATACCCAGCACGCCCAGCACCACGTCGGTAGCGGCCGGGTCGGCGGGCAGCGTGGCCACGACGCTCTGCGCGCCCAGGGCGCCGCTCAACGGCTGCGGACCCAGCGGCGCGGATACCGTGGCCACGGCAAAGGTTTTGGTGTCGAAGCTGAGCGCGGCTGCGGCGTACACAACCTCGTAGTGGGTGGCGCCCTGCGGGGCCGCCACGTCGGTTTGCGGGTTGATGCCCGCCACGCTCAGCGTTACGTCCCGGCCGGCCAGCTCCACGCCGTAGCCGAAAAACAGCGTCTGGCTCAGGCCGGCCCCGGCGTTGAAGTTGAAGCCCAGCAGGCCCGCCGTGTTTTCTTTGAGCACCTGCCTGCCGCCCCGGTCGTTGTCCTCGTCGAGGCTGATGATTTCGCGCATCTTCTGCGTCAGCCGGGCCACCAACTTCTTGTCGCTGGCCGACTGGATAGCCTGCCGCAGCGCGTCACGTACCAGCTTGCCGGCCGAAGCCGCCTCGCCGAACTCCGAGGCGTTTTCCCGCGTGCGGGCCATGCTGGCCGAGCCGGCAAACGCCGCCTTGTTGGAAGCTGGCTTCTGCCGGATGCTGCCGTCCTTGGCAAACACGAGCCCGCCGACGGTGCCCTGAATGCCGATAATCCCGGTTTGTTGTGCCATGGGTGAAAAGAGAAAAGGAGTGAGGAAATGAGAAGAACTAGGGGAGAAGCGGATGACTCAGCGGGGACAGCCCGAAGCGTAGCGCCGCTTCCCGGCCGCGCTCAGGTTGCGCCAGATAGAAGGCGGCACCGCCGGCGAACAGTGCCACAGCCCACGCCCCTGACGCTGGGCCTGCTGTTGCACGGCCGCCAGTCGCGGCACCTTGTGTCGGGGTGCCCAGGCCCACGCCCAGCCCCGCGCCACCAGCAGCGAGTCCAGAGCTACCGCCGGCCGCTTACCCGTTCCGGGCAGCAGAGCCACCATGGCCAGGGTCCGGCCATACAGGTCCTGCCCGTGCAGGGTCAGGGCCACCAGTTGCCGGGGCGCCAGCAGCCGGCGCACCGAATCGGCCACCTGCCGGCCGTAGGGCTGGCCCAATTCCGGCGCATCTGCCCCGGTCAGGCGCACCCGCAGCACCCGGCCGCCGCTCAGCACGTCGTAGGTGTCGCCGTCGATGACGCGCACCACGCGGCCGGGCTCAGTACGGGGCTCGTTCGTGCCGGAACCGGGGCTACCGGCCGCTGCCGAACTGCCCGCAAGCATGGCGCTCAGAGCCAGGAAACCAACCGCAACCAATCGTAACGTATTGTTTGTCATGGCGCTAAACCTATGGGCTGCACCCGCTTGGTTGTATCTTTGCCTGTCCCGAACGCCCCCACTCTCCCCACTATGCCCCAGGTTTGCATCTACCCCAAGGAGGCGGCCCAGCTCACGGGCACCAGCTACGACGCCGGCAAGCGACTCCTCCAGCGCATCCGCCGCCACCTGGCCAAGCCCGCCCGCTCCTACGTTTCCATCGCCGAGTTCTGCCGCTACACCGGGCTGCCCGAGGCCGAAGTATGTGCCGCCCTCCGCCCGTAGCTGAAGCCAGGCAAAAGCCACCCTCCAGGCACCCTATAGCGCGAAGCGGCCCCCTGCCGCCGGTGTAGCCGGAGCAGGGGGCCGCGTCGTTATGTTGCCAGGCAGCCGCTAGGCTGGCACTCTGTCGTACCAGTCCCCCAGAATCTTCTGCCAGGCATCCAGCACAGCCGGAGCCAGCAGCCGGGCCTTGTCTTTGGCGTAGCGGTCCGTCACGTCTTCCTCGGCGTGCCCCAGTACCAGCTTCGCCAGGGCCTTGTTGCCGTTGCTGACCTGTTTGAGCAGCGTAGCCGCCGTATGCCGGGCCGTGTGGGTGCTAATCACCTGCCAAATGGGGCGCCAGTTGTGCACCACCTTCCCGCCTGTAATCAGCCGGTCGTCCCATTCCCGGTTAAGTCCGGCCTGCTGGGCAATGTCCTTGATGTAGTCGCCGCGCTGCTGCCAGGTACGGGCCGGAAACTGCCAGCCCCACCGCTCCCCGATGTTCACCGCAATAGGGGGGAGGGGCACGGCTGCATCGTTGCCCGTCTTGCCCTGGGCGTGCAGCAGGGCCGGCACCTTACGGCCGTCTTCCAGCGTCAGCGTAATCCGCTCCCGTGGGTCGAACTTCTCCAGATCCTCGTAGCGCCGCCCACTGAACAGCTGAAACAGCCACCGGTCCCGCTCTTCCGCCAGTACGTCCGAAGTCGGCCGCCACCTGATCAGCCGCTGCACCTCCTCGATTTCCAGGTCCAGCTGCGGCGCGTTCTTGGCCGAATACTGCAGCCACGCCATGTCGGCCGGCAGCCCCAGTTGCTCAAGGCATTTGCGCAGCCCGGTGAAATGCACCTTGATGGTGGCGTCCGACTTCTGCAGGTCCAGCAGATGCTGCTGATATTCCTTGGCAATCTTCTGCGTCACCTGTTCCGGCCGCAGGTCAGGCCGCCAGGTTTCCATCATGGTAGCCAGCTGGTCGTACTTGCGCAGGGAGTCTTTGCCCAGGTTGCGGTTTTCTTCCTTCCACTCTTCCAGCACCTGTCGGAACGTGCGGCTGATTGGCTTGACCACCTCTGCCGGTTCAGGAACCTCTTCCACTTCGGGCGGAAACAGCTCAGCCCGCAGCTGCTCCTTGCTCACCTTCTCAAACGGCGCCCGGTCAAACACCGACTCGAAGGCCTGGGTAACGTCCCTGACCCATTCGGCCAGCCGGGAGTTTAAGTACGCCTTGTCGGGGTGGTCACCGACCACCTGCCCCGCCTCCGCGTCCCAAAAGGATTCTTCCTTACCCCGCCGGTTCTTTCCCGTCGGCATTACCAATTCCCCGGTGTCCATCTGCAGTTCCTCCCCGTGCCAGCGCGCCGTCATTCGCACCGGGCAGAAGCCCCGCTTATTGCGCTTGGCCAGCCGCAGGCTCATCCGCACGCTGATCTGTTTCCGGTAGGTAATCTGCTTTGCCATCCTGCCTGTGTCCCGGTATAGGTCCCGTTTTGTGTCCCGGTTTATATCGAAAGATAACCGGAACGCGGAGGAAAGGCAAGGAAGGCAAAAACAAAAAGTGGCTTGGAATGGCCTAAAAACGAAGAAGCCCGCCGGTTATCGGCGGGCTTCTTCCGGTTGTGCGCTCCCTCCTGGGCTCGAACCAGGGACCCTCTGATTAACAGTCAGATGCTCTAACCGACTGAGCTAAGGAAGCGGGTAGCAATTGCTTAGTAGCTGATTGCGGGTGCAATATTACGGCGCGTTGCCGGTTCTCACAACCCTTGGGTAATAATTTTTTTATGGCCGATGGTTAGTTCGTGACATACAGCAAGTTGCCGGATAGCGCCGTGCTGTATTGGCGCAGCGGACGGCGGGCGGGGCCGCTGGTTACCTGCCCGCGCATATCAAACCGGGAGCCGCAGCAAGAGTCGGCCATGAAGAAGCCCGACTTATCGACGGTGACTTTGGCGCAGGCGTTGTACGGCTCGTAGGGACAGTTGCGCTCGAAGGCGAGGTACTGCTGCGCGTTTTGCCGCACCACCACAATGCCACGCACGCCGCCCCCTAGGTACACGTAGCCGTTATCGAAGCGAAGAGCGGCGTATTGCTGGTTGGTGAGGTTGAGTTGCTCGTTTACCACCGCCGACGGTATGCCCGGCTCGGCGGCCGTGTTGGATGAGCAAGCTGCCAAGCCCGCAGCTAGCAACAAGAGAGCAGGCAGACAGAAACGCGATAGTGAATGCATACCGGTACTAACGTGCGCCTGGGTGTTTTATGTTCGGGCAGCGGGCTAGTATTGGTAGAAGCCGCGGCCCGACTTGCGCCCGTGGTGGCCGGCATCCACTTTCTGCTGTTGAATGCGGCTGGGGCGGAATTTAGGATCGTAATGGAAGGCGTGGTACAGCGAGCTGGTTACGGCAAAGTTGGTGTCGACGCCGATCAAATCCATCAGCTTGAACGGCCCCATGCGGAAGCCCGCCGACTCCAGCAGCTCATCAATGGTTTCGAGCGGCGCTACGTTTTCTTCCAGCGCCTTCAGGCTTTCCACGTAATAGTGCCGGGCTACGCGGTTCACGATAAAACCGGGCGCATCGGCGGCCAGCACGGGCTTCTTGCCCAGCGCTACCGCCAGTTGGCGCACCTGTTCGGCTACCTCGGGAGCGGTGGCAACGCCCGAAATAACCTCCACGAGCGGCATCAGCGGGGCGGGGTTGAAGAAGTGCATGCCCACTACGCGCTCGGGGTGGGGCACGGGGGCTGCCAGCTGTGTAATAGGAAAGGTGCTGGTGTTGGAGGCCAGTACCGTGCTGGTGTTATTGATGGCCGCCAGATCGATAAACAGCTGGTGCTTTACGCTCATCTTTTCCACCACGGCTTCAATCACGATGTCGGCCTGCACCTTCTCCAGATCGTGGGTCAGGACGAGGCGACCCAGGGCGGCGTCGCGGTCGGCGGCGCTTATGCGGCCCTTTTCCACCAGCTTACCTAGGCCGGCTTCAATGCCCTGCTGGCCCCGCAGCAGCATGTTCTGGCTTACATCGTAGAGCAAGGTGCGGTAGCCGGCTTGCAGGCACAGCTGGGCAATGCCGGCACCCATGGTGCCGGCGCCAACCACGGCGATTGTTTGGAATGCAGCAGGAGAGGTCATAGCAGGGCCAAAAAAGAAAGCGAGACGCAAGATATTGCGTCTCGCCTCAATGCAGCAGGCGCGGGCACCTAGGGCCTAGTGAATGGCCTCGAACTGGCGCAGGAAGCGCATGTCGTTTTGGGTGAACAGGCGCAGGTCTTTGATCTGGTACTTGAGCATGGTGGGGCGCTCCAGGCCCATGCCGAAGGCAAAGCCGGAGTAACGCTCGGGGTCGATGCCGCAGTTGCGCAGCACGTTCGGATCGACCATGCCCGCGCCCATAATCTCGACCCAGCCGGTGTATTTGCAGATGTTGCAGCCCGCGCCTTTGCAAATCAGGCACGAAATATCAATCTCGGTGCTGGGCTCGGTGAAGGGGAAGTAGGAGGGGCGCATCCGCATCTTCACGTCCTTGCCGTAAAACTCCTGCGCGAAGTAGTAGATGGTTTGCTTCAGGTCGGCGAAGCTCACGTTTTCGTCGATGTACAAACCCTCGATCTGGTGGAACACCATGTGCGCGCGGGCCGAAATGGCCTCGTTGCGGTACACGCGGCCCGGCATGATGCTGCGGATGGGCGGCTTCTGGCTTTGCATCAGGCGCACCTGCACGGTGCTGGTGTGCGTGCGCAAGAGGTGATGAGGTGATGAGGTGACAGGTGACACGGCGCCATCCGCACCTGTTACCTGTTCCGTGTCACTTGTTACCCCATCCGCCAGGAAAAAAGTATCCTGCATTTCGCGGGCGGGGTGGTTTTCGGCGAAGTTGAGGGCCGAAAAGTTGTGCCAGTCGTCCTCAATTTCGGGCCCCTCGGCCACGTTGAAGCCGATGCGCGAGAAGATGCGCACGATTTCGTCGCGCACCAGGCTCAAGGGGTGGCGCGTACCGAGGGCGCCCGGCACGGGCGGCAGGGTGTAGTCGTAGCCCGGGTCGGCGGGTTGGGTTGCGGCTTCGTCTTCGAGCTGCTGGCGGCGCTGGTCGAATTTATCCTGCGCCAGCTGCTTCAGCTGGTTTAGCTGCTGGCCCACGGCGCGGCGGTCTTCGGCCGCTACCGTCTTGAGCTGGTCGAACAGGTCGGCCAGGCGGCCTTTGCGGCCCGTGTAGGCAATGCGAAACTGATCGAGCTGCTGCGCCGTCGAAACGTCGTAGCCCTCTATTTCCTCCCGAAGCTGTTGAATCGTGTCCTGCATAACAAAAGCAAAGATAGGTTGCGGGTGCGCTTTTGCGGCCCTAGGTGCATAATTGCCCGGCAAGCCAAGCCAAAGGCCCGACCCTTTGCGGCGCGCATACGTATCAGGCGGGTACGTTTTCTTCACCTAGCCCTACGCCCCGCTGCATGGTACGTCGTTTACTGCTGCCCCTGTTCCTGATGCTAGCCGGCGTAGTGGCCGAGCTGCCTGCCGAAGCCCAGAGCCGAGCCCGCACCGGCCGCGGCTACCGCGCCCGCACGCAACCCCGCTCCTCCGACGACGTGAGGCTGGCGCCCGGCATGCGCCTGGGCAGGCCCCTGGCCCTCACCACCGACTACATGGGCCGCCCCATCAAACCCAAGGCCAAGCTCACCTCCACGCCGGCAAAACCGAAGGGCACGGGCGCCACATCCATGTCGGCCGGCAGCCGCCGAGCCGCTAGCCGTGCATCCGATACCAAAACCCCGGCCGCCAAGCCGCGCCGCCGATGAACTGTTTTGGATAGGGTGCGGTTGCGCATGAACTCGCCGGCCGGCGAGGCAGCATAATGAACTGATTGTCGGGCTTGTACCTGCTTAACCAGAACCGTAAATTCCCTTTCCACCCCCACGTACTCTCCTAACTCGCTATGAAACGCTTCGCTTTTCTTGTACTAGCCATGGGCATGGCCGCTGTTTCGGCGGAAGCCCAACAAAAAAAGACATCCAGCAAGGGCAACGACGGCTGGGGTAGCTCCGGCGGTGGCTGGGGCAGCTCGAGCGGCTGGGATGCACCGGCCCCCAAGCCCGCCGCTAAGCCCAAAACCACTACCACCAAGGCTACCGCTACGCCCAGCGCTGCGGCTACCAACGGCGCCACGGCCGCACCGGCCGCGGGCAACGCAACCGCCACCACGCCCGCCGGCGGCACCGGCGCCGCCGGCGATGCTTCGCAGGCCATGGGCGGGCAGGGCACAGCCGGCGTTACGGGCAACGCTGCCAACGGCGGCTTCGGCGACGTTGGCTCCGGCGACCGTACGCCCGAGCGCATCGAAGGCATGAGCGTGGCCCCGGGCCGCCCCCTGATGCCCTCGGGCCGCACCCGCTCCGACTACATGGGCCGCCCCATCCAGCCCAAGCCCTCGATGCGCCCCCGCAGCACCGACAACAACCAACAAACCGACCTGCTAAACACCGCCCCCGGCCAGCGCCCCTAGGTGGGGCCCCAACCGGGGGCACGGCAGCACCTAGGGCCACGGGCCCGGGTGGCAAGCTTAAGCCGAGGCTGTTTCAGCCTCGGCTATTTTTTTGTTTGCGGCGGCCGGGCGGGCCTGGTAGCGCAGCGTCGAGCAGTTGTCGGGGCGGAGCACTTCGCGGGCGGCTGCCAGCACGTGGGCCGGCGTAACGGCCTGCACGCGGGCGCTTTCTTCGTTTACCAGGTTAGCATCGCCGATGAGCTTGTAGTAGGCTAAGTTCATGGCGCGGTGCAGAAGCTCTACTTCGCTGAACACGATGCTGGCCTCGGCCTGGTTTTTCACCTTTTCCAGCTCCTCGGCAGCTATTTCCTGGTGGCGCAGCTCCTCCACCACCTCCGTTACGGCCGCGTCGGCTTCTTCCAGGCTTACGCCTTCGTTCAGCTTGCCGCTGATTACAAACAAGCCCGGCTCCAATGAGCCCGACACCGAAGCCGATATGGAGTTGAACAACGGCCGCTCCTTTACCAGGCGCTGGTACAAGCGCGACGATTTGCCGCGGCCTAGCACGTCGCTCAGCAAATCGGCGGCCTGGTAGGCCTCGTCGGCGCGGCTGGGCATGTGGTACACTTTGTACAGGGCGCTCAGCGGCACATCGGCCTCCACCGTGAGCAGGCGGGCTTCCGTCTGGCGCGGCTCCTGGGGCAGCTGCCGCTCGTAGCGCGTGCCGGCCGGTATGGGGCCAAACCACTTTTCGGCCAGGCGCTTCACTTCATCCAGGCTCACGGCGCCGGCCACCACCAAAACGGCGTTGGCGGGCGAGTAATGCTTGGCAAAGAAGTCGCGCACCTGCTGCATGGTGGCGTTTTCGATGTGGCTGATTTCCTTGCCGATGGTGGCCCACTGGTAGGGGTGGTGCTGGTAGGCGAGGGGCCGCAGCTTCAGCCACACGTCGCCGTATGGCTGGTTGAGGTAGTTTTGCTTGAACTCCTCTACCACCACTTTGCGCTGCACCTCCAGGCCGTTTTCCGAAAACGCGAGGCTCAGCATGCGGTCCGACTCAAGCCAGAAACCGGTTTCGATGTTCTGGGCCGGCACCGTGAGGTAGTAGTTGGTGATGTCGGGCGAGGTGAAGGCGTTGTTTTCGCCGCCCACGCGCTGCAGCGGCTCGTCGTACGACGGAATGTTGACGGAGCCCGAAAACATCAGGTGCTCAAACAAGTGCGCAAAGCCCGTTTGCGCGGGGTCTTCGTCGCGCGAGCCTACGTTGTAGAGGATGTTCAGCACGGCCATAGGCTGCGTAAAATCTTCGTGCACAATGCAGCGCAGGCCGTTGTCGAGGGTAAATTCCTGGAATTGTATCATGAGAAGCGGTAGGTGCGGGCGGGAAACGAACGTGTCAAGAAGCTTAACCTACGAAATAGGTGGCAGGTTCGGGTGCAGCCCGATACACGCGAGGCTTACAGCGTGGCCTGCACGCCCAGCAAAACGGTGCACAGCGTTGGCCGCACAAACAGGTAGTACTCGGGGCATAGCAACTGCATACAGCGCCCGAAGATAGCAGCACCGGCACATGCGGCCCCAAACCGATGGGCCTTCGGCTCAACCTTCTACCTTTGCCGCCACCCATTTCCCCGAACCCGCTCCACCCAATGACATTCGACCGCAAAGACTACTCGAACGACGAGCTGCTCCGCCTGTACGAGGGCCTGCTGAAGCCCCGCATGATCGAAGAGAAAATGCTTATTCTGCTGCGCCAGGGCAAGGTAAGCAAGTGGTTTTCGGGCATTGGGCAAGAGGCCATTTCGGTGGGTAGCACCCTGGCCCTGCACCCCGACGAGTACATCCTGCCGCTGCACCGCAACTTAGGCGTGTTTACGTGCCGCCAACTGCCCTTGGATCGGCTGTTTGCGCAGTGGCAGGGCAAGAAAACGGGCTTCACGAAAGGCCGCGACCGGTCTTTCCACTTCGGCACCAACGAGCACCACATCGTGGGCATGATTTCGCACCTAGGGCCGCAGCTGGCCGTAGCCGATGGCATTGCCCTGGCCTCGGTGCTCGATAACGAAGGCAAAGTAACGGTGGTGTACTCCGGCGACGGCGGCGCTTCCGAAGGCGACTTCCACGAGGGCCTGAACGTGGCCGCCGTGTGGCAGCTGCCGGTTATTTTCATTGTCGAAAACAACGGCTACGGCCTCAGTACGCCCAGCAACGAGCAGTTCCGCCACGGTTACTTCATCAACAAAGGCCCGGCCTACGGCATCGAGGCTGTGCAGGTAGATGGCAACAACGTGCTGGAGGTGTACGACACCGTGCGCCGCCTTGCCGAAGACCTGCGCCAGAACCCGCGCCCCGTGCTGCTGGAGGCGCTTACCTTCCGGATGCGCGGCCACGAGGAAGCCTCGGGCACCAAGTACGTGCCGCAGGAGCTGTTTGAGGAATGGGGCCAGAAAGACCCCGTGGAAAACTTCGAGCGCTACCTGCTGGAGCAGGGCGTGCTCGACGAGGAAGCCAAGCAGCGTTACCGCCGCACCATCAAAGACGAAATCGACGAGGCCTGGCGCGTGGTGTTCGACACGCCCGAGGTAACGGCCGACACCGCCGAGGAAGTGGCCGATATGTACCGCCCCTTCGCGGCGCCCGACCAGGCACCGGCCCTAGGTGCCGCCAGCACCGAGAAGCGCTACGTAGATGCCATTTCCGATGGCCTGCGCCAGAGCATGGAGCGCTACCCCGAACTGGTGCTCATGGGCCAGGACATTGCCGAGTATGGCGGCGTATTTAAAGTGACGGATGGCTTTGTGCAGCAGTTTGGCAAAGGCCGCGTGCGCAACACGCCCTTGTGCGAGTCGGCCATTGTGGGCGCGGGCCTGGGCCTGAGCATTCGGGGCAAGAAGGCAATGGTAGAAATGCAATTCGCCGACTTCGTTACCTGCGGCTTCAACCAAATTGTAAACAACCTCGCCAAAAGCCACTACCGCTGGGGCCAGAACGCCGACGTGGTGGTGCGCATGCCCACCGGCGCGGGTTCGGCCGCCGGGCCGTTCCATTCGCAAAGCAACGAGGCGTGGTTTGTGCACACGCCGGGCTTGAAGGTGGTGTACCCCAGCACGCCCTACGACGCCAAAGGCCTGCTCGCCGCCGCCATCGAAGACCCCAACCCGGTAATCTACTTCGAGCATAAGCTGCTGTACCGCTCGGTAAGCGAGCCGGTGCCCGACGAGTACTACACCGTGCCCATCGGCAAGGCCCGCTTGGCGCGCGAGGGTGCCGACCTGAGTATCATTACCTACGGCCTAGGGGTGCACTGGGCCACCAAGCTGGCCAACGAAATGCAGCTCGACTGCGACATCCTGGACCTGCGCAGCCTGCTGCCCTGGGACCAAGACGCTGTGCGCGCTACCGTGGAGAAAACCGGCCGCGTCATCATTCTGCACGAAGACACGCTTACCGGCGGCATTGGCGGCGAAATTGCCGCCTGGATTGCCGAGCACTGCTTTACCGCGCTCGATGCGCCCGTGCAGCGCGTGGCTTCGCTCGATACAGCTATTCCGTTTGCGCCGGCCCTGGAGCAAAACTTCCTGGCCGAAAGTCGCCTGCGGCAGTACCTCGAAAAGCTGCTTGCCTACTAAATCGGGCACAAAGGCCGGGGATATTCTCCGGCCTTTGTATTTTTCGAACTGATTGTACTTTACTTACCCCCTGCCATTTGTGATGGAGCTGCTTCGGGTGCGCCGGCTGGGCTGGCTGTTGCTGGTGCTGATGTTGGTAGCCGGGCCTGCGCTGCAAAGCTGCCGGCCCTACCGCTTGCCCAACCCCTCGGGCCCGGTAACCAAAAAAACCAAGACCAAAAAGAAAGACCCGGAGGCGACCGAAATGGCCGACGGCTCGACGGGTACGGCCAGTACCGAAGCTCCCAAAATTCAGAAGAACAGCTACGACAAAAACGGCCTGCTCAAAAAGCCGAAGTACAAGCGCCGCCGCTTGGCCAAGCCCGGCGAGAAGTTCATCCTGGGGGTGCGCATTCCGGCCTGGCCCTGGATTTCGTTTAAAAAGAAGAACAAGACCCGCGTGCCCAGCACCGTGCCCTCGCGCTCGAGGCACTACCCCAACAAGGCCAAAAGCGCCCCGGCCGACACCCCCGATAGCAATTAACCCATTCGCTCTATGCTGCTTCGTTACGCTTTAGTAATTACCCTGGTGTGCGGCGCTGCTACGGCGGCTTCGGCTCAGGAGTCGGTTGTTAGCCCAAACCCAAAGAAAGAAGCGCGCCGCTCGTTGCGCGATGCCCGCAAGTACCCGGCCGCCGAGGATTTGCGCCAAAGCCACCTGGCCGTAACCAAGCACGACCTGCGCCCCGGCGAGAGCGGCCGCCTGCGAAACCCAAAAGACGGCAGCGAGCGTTACAAGTTCGATAACTCCGGCACGCCGCGCGTGAGCGACCAACGCCAGCGCGTGGGCCTGGGCTTATCGAAACCCAAGAAAAAAATCAAAGCAACCGAATAAATGCAGTGGCATCTGCTTACCCAGCCCGAGCAGCTCGACGACATCGTGCGCGAGTCGGCTCAGCAACCCGTCGTCATTTTCAAGCACAGCACCAGCTGCTCCATTAGTGCCATGGCCAAAAGCCGGCTGGAGCGCCAGTGGGCCGAGGCGGGCCTAGGTGACGTGAAGCCTTACTACCTCGATCTGCTGCGCTTCCGGCCCATATCCAACCAGATTGCCGAGCAGTTCGGCATCCGGCACGAGTCGCCGCAGCTGTTGCTGATCCGCAACGGCGAGTGCCGCTACGACGCCTCGCACATGAGCATTCAGCTCAATGACGTGAAGAAGAAACTGGCCTAGGTCGGCCTAGGTGCAGCACCGCAAAAGGGCCGCCTTTTACCGCTTCGGGCCGTGTGCCCAAAACCGGTAAAAGGCGGCCCTTTTTATGGGGCAACGCAAGCGCGGTTAGCCCTCGTAGGAGAACTGAACCGACTGACGAATTTCCGGGTTCAGGCTAAGAGCAACGGGGCAGGTGCGGGCGGCGTTTTCCAGCACCGTGCGGTCTTTGGCCGAAAGGCTGGCCGGCATCCGGAACTTCACCTCGATTTCGGCGATGCGCCGCGGCTCGGAGGCCATGTGCTTGGTTACCTCGAAGGTGACGCCGCTGAGGTCGAGGCTGCTGCGCTCCGCCACGATGCCCATGATGGTCATCATGCACGAGCCAAGCGCCGCGCTTACCAAATCGGTGGGCGAAAACGCTTCGCCGCGGCCGTGGTTATCTACCGGGGCATCGGTTTGGATGGTGGTGCCCGAGGCCACGTGTTGGGCTTCGGTGCGCAGCTGGCCGGCGTAGCGGGCGGTGGCGGTGCTCATATAATCTTCAGAACTTACAGACGGATGCGTTCAAATTTACGTACTTTCGGAGAGGCCCGCTTCGTGGGCGCAGCCCTTTCTCATTTGCACCCTATGCCAGCTTCTACTGCCGTGCGTACTCCGCTCTTGTTTGCTGTGCTACTCGCGGCTGCCGGCCTGGCCGCCCCGGCCGCGCACGCGCAGGAAGCCCAGGATGGCCCCGCGTACCAGAAAGAATTCACCTACGGCATCAACCTGAACTCCAACGCCGGCCTTATTGGCGGCGCGGCCGTGCGCTCCACGCATTTGCTGAACGACGACTGGGCGCGTTTTTGGATGATTGAGGGCGTGGAGGTGAAAAACCGCAAGGAGCAGCGCGCCCAAACCTACGTGGGCGGGGTGTACGTGCTGGGCAAAAGCAACTACCTGTTTGTGGCGCGCCCGAGCGTGGGCTTGCAGCGCGTCATCTTCCGGAAAGCGGCCGAATCGGGGGTGCAGGTAAACGGCCTGGTGGGCGCCGGGCCCTCGTTGGGCCTGCTGATGCCCTACTACGTGTACTACGACTACACGCCCGCACCCGACCCCAGCAACCCCAGCCCGCGCGAGGATATCCGCTCGGAGCAGTACGACCCCGGCAAGCACAGCGACCCGAACCGCATTTACGACCGCGCGCCGCTGTTTACCGGCATCAACGAGTTGAAGCCCAACATCGGGGCCCACGTGCGCGGGGCTTTCACGTTTGAGTACGGCCGCTACCGCGACGCCGTGGCGGGCCTGGAGGCCGGCGTGTTGCTAGAGGCTTATACCAAGCGCCTCACGGTACTGCGCGCCCTCAACACCCCCGACCGGCAAATCAACGACAACGTGTTTTCGTCGGTGTACGTGACGCTGTACATCGGCCAGCGCAAGTAGTTGCTGCTTTGGCTGTTGCCGGCCAAAGCTGCTACAAGCACCTAGGGTTTTGAACCAGCCATTACGTGGGTTTGGTTGCGGCTATGCGGCCGGCAGCCAAACCCACGCTTTGTTGGGTGGTTACTGACTACCAACAACCCAATACCCACTACCTTTGCGGTATGGATACTCTCCTGACCTTACCCGTAATACAACCCGAAGCGGCTGCCCCGGCCAAGCCCCGCAAGCCCGATTGGCTGCGCGTGAAGCTGCCCGTAGGCGAATCGTACGCCAACGTGCGCCGCCTCGTGGACGAACATAAGCTGCATACCATCTGCGAAAGCGGTAACTGCCCCAACATGGGCGAGTGCTGGGGTGCCGGCACGGCCACGTTCATGATTCTGGGCAACATTTGCACGCGCTCGTGCTCGTTTTGCGCCGTGGCCACGGGCCGCCCCACCGAGTACGACCTCGACGAGCCCCGGCGCGTGGCCGAGGCCATTAAGCTGATGGGCGTGAAGCACGCCGTAATCACCTCCGTAAACCGCGATGAGCTGAAAGACCGCGGCGCCAGCGTGTGGTACGAAACGGTGGTGCAAACCAAGCAGCTCTCGCCCGAAACCACCATCGAAACGCTCATCCCCGACGTGAAAGCCAACTGGGATGCGCTGCACACCATGATTGCCGGCGGGCAGGAAGTGGTGTCGCACAACATCGAAACGGTGGGCAGCCTCTACCGCCTGGTGCGCCCGCAGGCCAAGTACGACCGCAGCCTGGAGCAAATCCGCCGCACCAAGGACGCCGGCAAGCGCACCAAATCGGGCATTATGCTGGGCCTCGGCGAAACCAAAGACGAGATGTACCAGGCCATGGACGACCTCGTGGCCAACGGCCTCGATATCCTCACCCTAGGTCAGTACCTGCAGCCTACCAAGCGGCACATCGAGGTGGCCGAGTTCATTCACCCCGATCTGTTTGCGCACTACCGCGAAGAGGGCCTGCGTCGCGGGCTGAAGTACGTGGAGAGCGGTCCGCTGGTGCGCTCGAGCTACCACGCCGAGCGCCACGTAAACGTGCCCATTTAACCCTCGGCTACCTAGGGCTGCCCCTAGGTGATGCGCAGCAAAAAGCCCCGCTCTTCGGCCGAGGAGAGCGGGGCTTTTTGCTGCGGTAAGTTGCGCTAGCGCAACACGCGCAGCGCCTGCTGCCGGCCATCGGCGGTAACCAGGCGCAACACGTAGGTGCCGGGCTTTAACGCGCCCAGGTTTTCGAGCATGGCCGTTTGGGCGGCAGGTGCCAAGGTGGTGGTGCACACGCGCTTACCTAGGGCATCGAGCAGCTCAACGGTGGCGACGCTGCGCAAGGGTTGCGCCAGGCGCAGTTGGAGCCGGTTGCCGAAGGGCACCGGGTAGGCCGCCACGCCCAGCTCGGCAGTGCGAGGTGCTTGACCCGAAAGCACCGTGAACTCGTAGGCGCCTAGGTCGGGGCTGGTGCTGGGCCGGAGGGTGCCGGCCACATCGGCGGTTACTTCGGGCAGCGCCACGCCTTTGCTTTTCAGCAGGCCGTTGGTAGGGCGCAAATCGGTGGCCGATACAAATTTGGGGTCTTCGGCGAGGCTCTTGGCATCCTGGCTGGTGGCCGTGCGCCATTCCGGCAGGGCCGCGTGCTCGAAAGCCGTGGTGCGGCCCACAAACCCGCCGGTGCTGTTGGCCAGGTACAGGTTGTTGTAATCGATTACCGAGCCCGCACTGCCGGCTGTGGCCGTAAGGAAGTACAGCACGTAGTGCTTGCCTGCGGTTTGGGCGCCCGTGAGGTTGGCGAAGATGTTGTTCCGAATGTCAACCTTGCCCCCGGTTGCTGCCGAGCCGCTCGATTCGAAGGCCGCGCTGATGAACTTGGCATCGGTGCCGGCATTCACCTGTACGGTGTTGTGCCACAAGGCAATTTTGGTGTCGGCGTTGGTGCCGGTAGTGGTCAGGTGAATGCCGCGCAACAAGCGGTTGGCCGGGGTAGTGGTGGCGTTGAAGTCGCGCACCACGCCCGAAATGACGTTGTTGTAGAGGTAGATGGTTTGCGGACCCACCGTGTGCGGCGCCACGGCCAGCCCGTTGGCCGAAATCAGGGTAGAGGGGCTGGTGGCGCTGGCAAAGCGCACATCCGAAATGCGGTTGTTGTAGAGGCGGCTGGCCGCGGCATCGGTGCCCTGCAAACCCAGGGCCTGGATGCCGTACACCGCCGCGTTGCTGGAGTGCACGCCCCGGATGAGGTTGTCGTGCACGCTCAGGTGGTATTGGTTTTCCAGCTGCATGCCGTAGCTCAGCGTGGCATTGCCGATGTCGCCGGGTGTGCCGTTGCCCACCTGCACCCGCGCCACCTCGTTGTCCATGTCGGGGTAGGCGGTTTCGGCGCCCAGCAGCCACACGCCGCTGTTGGCGTTGCTGATTTTCAGATCGTGGTAGTAGTTGCCGATGCTCACGCCCGTGCCTGCCGTGGGGGCGCCGGCGCCGTACGCCGCGCCCGTGCCCTGCAACAGCTCCACCGAGTTGATGGCGCGGTTGAGCGTGATGCTGGCGTTGCGAATGATGTTTCCCTGGGCGCCGTCGGTGGGGGAGGCGTTGCGCACGCGGTAGCCGTAGAGCGGCCCGTTGCCGGGGCCGGCTTGCACATCAATCCCGTCAAACGTCACGTAGTCGGCGCCGGCCAGGTCGATGGCCGCGGCGCCGGTGCTTAGCTGCACCACCGGGTTGGCACCCGCCCCGGCCCGGCGAAACACGATGCGCGCCGTGGCCGTGCCACTGGCCTGCAGGGGCGGCAAGGCCTCGCCGAAGGTCTGGCCTGCCGCTACCTCGAAGGCAACAGCACCGGCCGCCCCCGCCTGGTTAAGCCGCTCGAAGGCTGCTCGCAGCGAGGCAAAGTTGGTGGCGCTGCCCGGCCGGGTGTTGTCGATGGTGTAGGTGCCGGCGGGTAGCGGCTGCACCGTGCTGGCGGTAAGCACCACGTTGTCGATGGCGGCGGGCATTTGGCTCCCCGACGACGCGTTGTTGCCCCAGGTGAAAACGAGGCGGCGCGTGGTGCCGGCCAGCGCGGCGCCACCGGGGAGGGGCAGCGTGAGGCGGGCGTAGCTGTTTTGCTGGCTGAGCGGCGCGGTGGTTACGAGCACCGCGTTGGCGCTGGCCGACGGCTGAGCTCCCGCGGTGGGCGTAAAGTCCTCTGGAGCTAGGTACACGCGCAGCACGTCGTTGGGAGCCACGTCGCCCTGGTTTTTCCAATCAAACGAAAGCTCGAATACGTTGTGGCCTGCCGGCAGCGCCACCGTGCGGTACAAGTGCGATACCGACGTGGTGCCGAGGTCGTATTCGTGCGTGGTGCCGTTGTCTTTGGCTACAAAGGCCGCTTTGCTGCCTGCGGTGGTAGGGCCGTTGCCGGGCACGCTGCCGGCAAACCACTTGTTGGCCGCGGCGTTGGCCGCCGTAAAGGAACCGAAGTCGGCGCCTTCAAAATCTTCCGAAAACACCACGGTTTGGGCTTGTAGCGCCAGCGGAAACCACAGGCCGAGCAGCGGCAGCCACAAGCGCCGGGTGGGTAAATGTGTTGTCATGTAACAAAAGCAGATCAAACGGGAATAATCCGCGCAAATTAGGTTTTTTACTGTCCGGCTTCGCGGCGTTTATGGTGTAACAAGGCAGTGGGCTGCCTCCGAGCCGCCGCGGGCAGGGCACAAAAAAAGCCCCGCCAAGGGGCGGGGCTTTTTGCGCTTTGGCGCTCTGTAGCTAGGCTTAACGACGAGCGGTGTTGTCGGTGGGCGGGTAGGTGCCCAGCACGCCCGTCACGATGCGGTTTACTTCCTCATCCGACAGGTTCTGCTCATCTACCTGGCTTTGGCCGTAGCCGCGCCATACCAGTTCCTTGCGCTTGGCATCCACAATGTCGATGATGACGTTGCCGGCCTTGTACTCTACCACGGGCTGCTGATACAGGCCGCGGTTCCAGCCGTAGCCCCAGTAGGGGTACCAGCCATAGGGGCCGTAGGGCACCGCCGTGTTGGTGCGCTGCTTGTCCTCTACGCGGGCGGAGTAAGCCACGAACACATCGGGGTTCTTCTCCACCTTCGTCATGCCTTTGCGTACCATCTCGGCCTCTACCGAGCGGCGCATGCGCTTATCGAAGAACGAGTTGTAGCCCTGGGCGGGGCCGCCCTCGGCGTCGGCAGGCTGCTGGGGGTACCAGGCCCAGGTTTTGTAGTTGCGGAAGTTTACGGCGTGGTCGAAGTCGGAAGTGACGCCTACGCGCGGTATGGAGGCGCAACCGGCCGAGCCCAGAAGCAGGGCCAGCCCAACGGCTGCCAGCGCCACCGGACGAGTGAAAAGCTGAGTGATGGATTTCATGGGAAAATTGCGTGGTGAAACGCGCCGCTGCTGGCCGTTGTGGCCCTAGGTGCCGGCGCATCAGCATAACACCCGGAGCATGGCCGCACGTTCCCGGTTTTTGTATATCCCTAAGAATGTAGTAGAATAAAAAGACAGGAATATTTTGATATGCTACTGACGGGTTTGATATTGTAGCACCGCTCTGTTTCCCCCAAAATCCTACTCATGAACCGCCTATTGTTTGCTGCGCTTTTGCTTTCGCTCGGCGCCTGCGCCACCGCCAAAGACGACGTTGCGAAAATCCCGACCCTGCTGCCCGTGGCCATCGACCGCACCACCGGCACCACCTGCGGCCTCTACAGCCAGGCCTCCACGCAATCCGAAATGCTGGCCATGGTGGAGGTGGGCGCCAAAATTCAGGTGCTCGACTCGAGCAACGCCCACTTTGTGCGGGCGCGCCTAAGCAAAAACGGCAAAGCCGTAACGGGCTTCATGTACAAAGCCTGCCTGGGCAAATAAGTTACCGCGGCCGTTGCTGATTATCGGCCCGGTTTTTTCACTTTTCGGCACCCATTCAATTCATTATCTTCCTGACATAATTCAGCTATATGAAAAAAGCTCTACTGTTCTGTTCCCTTGCGGCCCTAGGTGCCTGCAGCGCCGCCAAAGACGATGGCAGCTCGGCAGCTCGGGCCAACCGCACACCCGTAGCACACAACACCGTAGTAGAATGCGCCCTCTACGACGGCATGAAGAAGGAAGCCGCCCAACTGATGACGGTGGCCTCGGGCATGGAGGTACAGGTGATGGATACCATCGACACGTACTTTGTGAAGGCCCGCGTTACCAACCCCGCCGGCGAAGCGCAGGTGGGCTACATGTACCGCTCCTGCTTCGGTCGTTAATCCCTAGGTGCCCGCAACAAAAAGGCCCGCTGCCATCTAGCAGCGGGCCTTTTTATTAGTACTTGGTACTGGGTAATTGGTATCAGGTACTCAATACCAAGTACCTGATACCAACTACTTAGTATGACGGACCCTTGTCGGTGGGCACGAGGTGCTCCTCCTGGTCGGCGTAAGCCTCGATGGGCGTGCAGGCGCAAATCAGGTTACGGTCGCCGTAGGCCGAGTCGATGCGCGACACGGTGGGCCAGAACTTGAAGCGGCGGGCAAAATCGGTGGGGTAGGCAGCCTGCTCGCGGGTGTAGGGGCGCGTCCACTCCTCGGCCAGCAGCACGGCCGCGGTGTGCGGGGCGTGCTTCAGCACGTTCTCCTTGGCATCGGCGCGGCCTTCTTCTACGGCCCGAATCTCCTCGCGGATCTTGATCATGGCCTCGCAGAAGCGGTCCAGCTCCTCCTTGCTCTCCGACTCCGTCGGCTCCACCATCAGCGTACCCGCTACCGGGAACGATACCGTGGGCGCGTGGTAGCCGTAGTCCATCAGGCGCTTGGCAATGTCCTCCACCTCAATACCAGCTTTCTTGAACTGGCGGCAGTCGAGGATCATTTCGTGGGCGCAGCGGCCGTTTTCGCCCGTGTATAGCACCGGGTAGTGCTCCTCGAGGCGGGCCTTGATGTAGTTGGCGTTCAGAATAGCCGTTTCGGTGGCTGCCTTCAGGCCTTCGCCGCCCATCATGGCAATGTAGGCGTACGAAATGGGCAGAATGCTAGCCGAGCCCCACGGAGCTGCCGAAACCGCGCCTTCGGTGCGGCCATCGGCATCTACCAGCACGTGGCCGGGTAGGTACGGAGCCAAATCGGCTACTACGCCGATGGGGCCTACGCCGGGGCCACCGCCACCGTGCGGAATGCAGAAGGTTTTGTGCAGGTTCAGGTGGCACACGTCGGCGCCGATGTTGGCGGGCGAGGTGAGGCCCACCTGGGCGTTCATGTTGGCGCCGTCCATGTACACGCGGCCGCCGTGCTCGTGAATCAGGTTGCAGATGTCGATGATGCTCTCCTCGTACACGCCGTGCGTGCTGGGGTAGGTCACCATCAGGCAGCTCAACTTATCCGAGTACTGCTCGGCCTTGGCCTCGAGGTCGTCGAGGTCGATTTCGCCGCGCTCGGTGCTCTTTACCACCACAATCTGCATGCCCACCATGGCCGCCGAAGCGGGGTTGGTGCCGTGCGCCGAAGCCGGAATGAGGGCTACGTTGCGGTGATGGTCGCCGCGGGCATCGTGGTAAGCCTTGATAACAAGCAGGCCAGCGTACTCGCCCTGCGCACCCGAGTTGGGCTGCAGCGAAACCGCGTCGAAGCCAGTAACCTCGCACAGCCAGGCCTCCAGGTCTTTGAAGATCTGGGCGTAGCCCTGGGCTTGCTCGCGCGGCGCGAAGGGGTGCAATTGGCCAATCTCGGGCCAGGTCACCGGAATCATCTCGGCGGTGGCGTTGAGCTTCATGGTGCACGAGCCCAGCGAAATCATCGAGTGCGTCAGCGAGAGGTCTTTGTTCTCGAGCTGCTTCATGTAGCGCAGCAGCTCGTGCTCCGAGTGGTGCGTGTTGAACACCTCGTGCTTCAGGAATTCCGACTTGCGAATCAGGCCAGCGGGCCACACCAGCTCGGCATCGGCCGGTACTTCAAGCGAAGCCGTTGCCTGCTTGCCCAGCACTTTGCCAAACGCACCTAGGATATCGGCTACGTCTTGCGGCTCGGCGTTCTGGTGCAGCGAAATGCCCACGTTGCTCTCGCCGAAGTAGCGCAGGTTGATGCCTACGGCTTCCAGCTCGCGCTTCAGGGCTTGCTGCAGCTCGGCGCTTTCCAGCTTCAGCGAAACCGTGTCGAAGTAGTTTTCAACCAGCAGCTCGGCGCCCAGGCCGCGCAGGCCCTCGGCCAGCTGGCGGGTGAGCAGGTGCACGTTGGTAGCAATTTGCTTGAGGCGCTCGGGGCCGTGGTACACGGCGTACATGCCGGCAATAACGGCCAGCAGCACCTGCGCAGTGCAAATGTTAGAGGTAGCCTTTTCGCGACGAATGTGCTGCTCGCGCGTCTGCAGGGCCATGCGGTAAGCACGGTTGCCGGTAGCATCCACGCTCTGGCCGATGATGCGGCCCGGAATTACGCGCTTGTAAGCGTCTTTGGTAGCGAAGTAGCCGGCGTGCGGGCCACCGTAGCCCATCGGTACACCAAAGCGCTGCGAGTTGCCTACTACGGCGTCGGCACCCATCTCGCCGGGCGAGGTGAGCAGCGTGAGGGCCAGCAGATCGGCCGCTACGGCCACAAACTGGCCGCGCTCGTGCGCTTGGGCAATAAAATCAGTGTAGTCGAATACCTCACCATCGGCGGCGGGGTACTGCACCAGCGCACCGAAGATGCCCTCGTCGGAGAGGTCGGTGGTGCGGTGGTCGCCCACGATCAGCTCGATGCCCAGGGGCGTGGCGCGGGTGCGCAGCACGTCGAGGGTTTGGGGCAGCACCTGCTCCGAAACGAAGAACTTGTTGGCGTTCTTCTTTTTGGTGAGGCCATGGAACATGTTCATGGCTTCGGCGGCGGCGGTGCCTTCGTCGAGCAGCGAGGCGTTGGCAATTTCGAGGCCCGTCAGCTCAATTACCATGGTTTGGTAGTTGATAAGGGCTTCGAGGCGGCCTTGCGCAATTTCGGCCTGGTAGGGCGTGTAAGCCGTGTACCAGCCGGGGTTTTCCATGATGTTGCGCAGGATTACCGGCGGCAGCTGGGTGTCGTGGTAGCCCAGGCCGATAAACGAACGGAATACTTTGTTTTGGCCGGCAATCTGCTTGAACTTCTGCAGAAACTGGCGCTCGGTAAGAGCCGCGGGCAGGTTTAGCTCGCGCTTCAGCCGGATGCGGGCCGGTACGGTTTCATTGATGAGCTGATCCACCGACTCAACGCCGATGGTTTGCAGCATCTCGGCCACGGCCACGGCGTCAGGACCGTTGTGGCGGTCAACGAACACGTCGGCGGGCTTGAAGGACAACTTCATACAGGGAAACAGATGGATGGCGGGAAATGGGACCTCGTTAGGCCCTAACAAAGGTAGCTTGAAATGGATTGCTCCTTAAACCAAAATACCGACGAAAATGTGCAAAAGCAGGAAGCCGGTGTTTAGGCCAGGGCCAACCAAGCAGGTGCCGCAGCCAGCGTGGCTGCTACGGCACCTAGGGGCAATGGCTACCTAGGGCCGCGGGCACCGGGCAAAGCAGCTAGGGCCGGGCGGAGCGGCGCAGGGGCCTGCAAGCCGGGGGCGGCGCATTTGTGCCTGAAAACAATAGCTTTGCCGTTACCACCCACCCGTTCTGTTACTGCTATGCTACCCATCCGTTTGGGCCTTATCCGCGAAGGCAAAGTACCCGTCGACCGCCGCGTGCCGCTTACCCCCAAAAAGTGCGTTGAGGTGCAACACACCTGGCCGCACGTGAAAGTGGTGGTGCAGAGCAGCGACATCCGCAGCTACGCCGACCAGGAATACCGCGACCTGGGCATTGAGGTGCAAGCCGATGTTTCGGACTGCGATATTCTGCTGGGCGTGAAGGAGGTGCCCGTCGCGCAGCTCATTCCGCATAAAACTTACTTGTTCTTCTCGCACACCGTAAAAAAGCAGCCCGCCAACCGCGAGCTGCTGCGCCAAGTGCTGCAGAAAGACATTACGCTCATCGACTACGAAATGCTCACCAACGCCGAGGGCGAGCGGATTGTGGCCTTTGGGCGCTGGGCCGGCATTGTGGGCGCCTACAACGGGCTGCTCACCTACGGCCGCAAGCACGGCCTGTACCAGCTGAAGCCCGCCTACCAGTGCACCGACCTAGGCGACATGCAGGAGGAGTACTTTAAGGTAAAGCGCCTGCCGCCCATCAAAATGGCCGTTACGGGCTCGGGCCGCGTAGCCAAGGGCGCCCTGGAGGTGCTCGATTGCATGGGCATCCGGCGCGTAAGCGTGTACGATTACCTCTACCACGATTTCACGGAGCCGGTGTACACGCAGCTACGCTCCTCCGACTACAACGCCCGCCTCGATGGCCGCGTGTGGGACACCCCCGATTTTCACCGCAACCCGCAGGAGTACAAGTCCACGTTCGACAAGTTTCTGCCCGTAACCGACCTGCTGATTGCCTGCGCCTACTGGCACCCCACGGCACCCAGGCTGTTTTCGGAAGACGACACGCGCCGCCCCGATTTCCGCATCAACACCATTGCCGACGTTACCTGCGACGTCGACGGCTCCATACCCGTAACCAAGCGCAGCACCAGCATCCCCGATCCGGCTTTCGATTACAACCCCGCTACCGGCGCGTTGGAGGCCGCGTATTCGCGCCCCGGCAACATTACTGTAATGGCCGTGGATAACCTGCCCTGCGAGCTGCCCCGCAACGCCTCGCGCGACTTTGGCCGGCAGCTGATTGACAATGTGTTTCCGCACCTGTTCGGCCCCGACCCCGACCACGTTATCGAGCGGGCTACGATTGCCGCCCGCGGCCAGCTTACCCCTAGGTTCGAGTACCTGCAGGATTACGTGAGCGAAGACACGCTGGTGAGCGTGCACTAACCCAGCGCCATTACAAACGCGAAGCCCGTTCGGCGCAGTGCCGAACGGGCTTCGTTGTGTTTTCGCCTAGGGCCGCGCTACACGCCGCGCAGGATGGGGTACTTGGCGCGCACAAACATGTACAAGCCGTAGGCCACCAAGCCCAGCGCCACCACCAGCAGCAGGCCCGAGCCCATGCTGGCCAGAAAGTCGAAGGCGCCCTCGGTGCCTTGGGCTTCGTTGGCGTTGCTGTGCATGGCGGCCTGAATCAGGAAGTAACCCAGAATGGCCCACACAATGCCGCGGGCGGTGTAGCCCAGCTGGCCCATGCGGTGCACGAGGCGCTGCTGGCCGGCCGGAATCTGGCTGGAGTTTACGTGTTTGGCAAACGAGCCCGAATAGGCCCGGAACAACTGGTACAAGCCAATGCCGATTACCGTAAGGCCGATGGCGCCCACCAGCCACTGCCCGTACGATTGCTCGAGCAGCGTAGCCACAAACGACTGGCGCGAGTTGCCGCCGCTGCCACTGCCGGCGGTGCTGTTTTCGAGTGCCGCCTTGCCGGCAATGTACGCCAGCACGCCGTAGCCCAGGGCACTGGCCGCATAGGCTATGCGCTTGCCCATGCCTTTGGCGCTGTTGCCGTGGCCTTCGGTGTCGCGGATGGCTTGCACAAAGCGCCACAGCACGTAGCCGGCCAGCCCCAGGGCTACCAAGCCCAACAGCCAGCGGCCCATGGGCATGTCCTGAATGGTTTGTAGCACTTGGGTTTTGTCGGCGGTGCGGCCGCCGTCGGTGCCGGTGGCAGCCATTACGGCCAGCACGCCAAGCACCGTGTATACCATGCCCTTGGCCGCAAAGCCCAGGCGCGCCAAGGTGCGGATGCCATCGGATGGCGAAGCCGGAAGATGAGTAGGAATATGAGATGCCAGAGTAGCCATGGTGTTTTGGTCGGAAAAAGTGAACCCTCTAGCATACGCACCAATCGCGCCCAAAGGTTAGGTTATCCTGGCTTATTGCTGAGGGCCAGCATCGGCCGGAACACGGTAGCACCTAGGGCTTTAAGCGGGTAGTTCTCGGGCAGATCGAGCGTAACGATGGGTTTGCGCCGGAAAGCCTCGTGCTGGAGCAAGTCGTTGAGGTTGCCGCCCGGCGTGAGGTACGGGATAAAGAACGAGTCGGCCAGGTCGGCAATCAGCAGGTTGCGGATGCTGGCCGTGTCGGGGGTGATGGTGTGCACGTCCTCGGCAAACGGCGTGATAAACAGCAAACGCCCCGCCGCTACCTGCATTTCGTACTCGAAGCGCGTACCCGGCTGAATGCCACGGGCCAATGCGTAAACCACCGGTTGCCACAAGCCCTGCAGCAAGTAGCGCAGCACCTTTTGCTCGAGCCGGGAATGAAAGCCCGACAGCACGCACGTAGCTAAGGCGCGTTGCTCGAGCGCCCACAGGTACACTTGCCGCTCAATGGCGCTGGGGTAATCGCGCGAGCAGAGAAAAGCCGTTTTAGGCAGCCGCAGCAGTGCCTTGTTGCCTAACGTCAGGAATTGTTCTGCGCTGGTAATCACAAGATACAAAACAAAATAGCGGGGTAGATGGATTTGCATAGCGTGTGTTTATATCAGTAAAAAGCCCCGCAGCGCTGCTGCGGGGCCAGGGTTAATAGCGGGCAGGTATCATTTTCTTACGGCCGGCTGCCGTCGAGGTTGCCGCTACAAGCCCTGGTGGAAAAGCAGCAGCAGCCCCGCCACCTGCAGGCCGATGGCCACGCCCAAGCCCGCCGCGGCTTTGCCCGTGCGCCGCGCCTGCACGCGCTGGCGGTAGCCGCGGTAGTAGTCGGCATCGTGCAGCCGCTCGGGGTAGGGGGCGTTGAGCTTGGCGGGCTTGGGCGGGGTGGCGGCAACGGCGGCCAGGCCGCCCAGGCCCAGCGCCGCGCCCACCCCGTAGGGCACCGCAGAGGTAGCTCCAAACGTAACCCAGAACAAGCCCTTGCCGCCTTTGTAGTGCCGGCGCGCATCGGCCTGGCCCAACCCGTAGCGCTCCGTAGCCGATAAGGCTGTCAGCAGGCTGTCGGGGGCCGTGGCGGGCGCCGGGCCGGGCTCCTCCGCGGCCATTTGCCGACCTAGGGCGTCGGCCCGCACCGCCGCGGCAAGCTCGACATCGGCAAGCAAAGCCTCCGGCGCGGGCGCCGCGTAGCTGACGACTGCCGTACGGGGCGCTTCGGGCGGGCTATCAGCCGGAAAGCTTTGCGCCAACAAGGCACCGGGGGCAAGCAGCAAGTAAACGAATACGCGTAACGAACGGCGGAACATAACAGAGCTGGTAAGGAGTGTTTGGATGCGCCGAAAGTAGACGCCCGCCGGCCCGCTCCTCTAACGAATAGTTGCGACAATCAGACTTTTTATAGCTTAGTTAGCGCGAATTAAGCGCCTGTTTGATACTAAGTTGCGAAGTAAAATTCAGGCCTTTGAAAATACCGGGGTAGGCTTGGCCTGGGGCTTTTTTGTGCATCTTTCCGGCATGGATGACCTGCGCACCACCCTGGCCACGTTCTCGCCCGACGACCGCAAAGAGTTCCTGCGGTTTTTGCAGCGGCAACGCCGCAAGGAGAAAGGCCGCAAAGATGCCCAGCTCTGCGAGCTGCTTTGGCAAAAACAGGAATACGACACGCCCGAGCTGCTGCAGCGCCTCTACCCCGACGAGCCCAACGCCGTGGCGTATTACGCCCTGCGCAAGCGCCTGCTGCGGCAGGTAACCGATTTTTTGTTGCTGAAGCAGCGCGACCAGGACCTTACGGCGGCCTCCACCGTGCGCGGGCAGCTGAGCCTGGCCCAGTACCTTTTCGATAGCGGCATTGCGCGCCTGGCCTGGAACATCCTGCGCAAAGCCGAGAAGCTGGCGGCCCAAAACGAGCAGTACGAGCTGCTGAACACGGTGTACAACCTGCAGATAGAGTACGCCCACAGCGAGCATGCCGAGCCCCTAGGTGAAATCCTGAAGCGGCGCAACCGCAACAAGCCCGCCGCCGAGGAGGAGGAGCGCGCCGCCATTGCCTACAGCCTGATGCGCCAGCGCCTGCGCGAGGCGCGCACCCACGGCCGCTCGGGCGCGGCTTTCGATCAGATCATGCAGGATATCCTGCGCGAGTACGACCTGCAGGAAGCCTTTGCCCGCCGGCCCTCGTTGCTGTACCGCTTGCTAAGCATTGCCCGCTCGGCCATGCTGGTGCGCCGCGATTTTGCCTCGTTCGAGCCGTTTGTGCGCCGCTGCTACCACCTCATGGAGAAGCGCCACGGTTTTCAGCCCGCCCACCGCGAGTACCAGCTGGGGCTGCTCTACATGATTGCGCACGCGCTCTACCGCAACCGGCGCTTCACCGAGTCGGTGGAGTACCTGGGGCAGCTGCACCAGCTGCTGAGCACGGGCTCGCGCAGCCACCAAAACGAGTTTTACCCTAGGTACATTTTTCTGCTGGCCGCCAACCTGGCCTTTCTGCGTCGCAACGCCGAAAGCATCGGGCTGCTCGAGGAGCTCCTGCGCACCCACCAGCTCAGCCCGCGCGACCAACTTACGGCCCGCCTGGGGCTGGGCTTCCATTACTTTGCCGAGGGGCAATACCAGCGCACCAACCAGGTGCTGCACACCATCGGCCGCTCCGACCACTGGTGCGAGGAAAAAATGGGGGTGGAGTGGCTGCTGAACAAAAACCTGGGCGAAATGCTGACGCAGCTCGAAATGGGCCACCACGATGTAGCCGCGCACCGCCTGCGGGCCATCGAGCGGTTGGTGCGCGACCGGTTTGGGGCCGATGGCGGTGCCTACCGCTACGTGCTTAGCTACCTGGCTCTGGTGCGCGACATCATCGAAAACCCCGACGCGGCCCGGCAGCCCACGTTTGCGGCCCGCATGGCCGAAATGCCGCGGTTTTTGCCGCTTGAGCGCGAAGACCTGCAGGCCCTGAGCTTTTATGCCTGGCTGCGCGCCCGCATGATGAACCGCCCATACTACGACGTGCTGGTTGAGCTTACGGCGCCGCAGCCCGCCGCGGTGGCCTAAAAAACAAGCGCCTACTCCCGGGTAGGGAGCAGGCGCCTGGTATGCTAAGCAAGCAAAAATTACTTCTTCTGGGTTTCGTCAACCACGCCGTTGGCGGGCTGGTTGCGCACCACAGCGGTGTCGCCTTTCTCGGGAGCCACGGTGTTTTGGCCGTCGTTGTCGGGCGTTACGGCGTCGGCAGCGGCGTTGCCAGCGGCATCAGCAGCGTTCGAGGTAGCGTCAGCGGCATTCGAAGTAGCGTTAGCAGCATCATTGGCTGCGCTTTCGGCCGTAGCTTCGGCGTTTTCCTGGGTTTTTTCGCTGCACGAAGTGGTAGCGAAAGCGGCGAAGGCAGCTACTGCCAGCAAGGTTTTAAACGAGAATTTCATGATGTTTGGCTGTTTTTGGTGGACAAATCGAAGCTTGATACTCCGTTCGTCGAAAGGTAACCCGGTGCCGCACCAACGTTGGGCAACCGGCGGGCGTAAAACCGGCTCCGTTTACGATTGCCCCTCGCCGATGTTGCCTTCCACGCCCCCTGTTGTTCTGCGCAAAGCCTATGTCGGAGCCGTTTTGGCCTGCCTGCTGAGCTGGCCCGCCGCCGCGCAAAAGGGCACGGCCAACGATGGGTTTCTGCGCCAGAACGGCACCACCTACGTGGTGCGCCACGGCCAGCTGCGCCCTCTCACGCGCGAAGTGCACCTGCCCAACGGCCGCACCGTCGCGCCCGAGGGGTTTGTAATTGGCCCCGATGGCCAGCGCCAGCCGCTGGCCGAGGGCCAGGGCTGCGACCTGCAGGGCACCCTGCGCACCGCCCGCCGCCAGCCCAACGGCAGCTGGGCCGTGGTGGGCGGCCGCTCGGCACCTAGGGGTGGGCAAACCGTACGCCCCGCCGACGAGGACCGTTGGGTGCCGCCAGGCCAGCGCAAAAAGGGACAAAAGCACCACGGCAAGCGCAAACGCAAAAAGCACGACGACGATTAGCCCGCTTGCCGCGGCTACTCGGCTACCTCGTCGCCGTCTTCGTCGATAAAGAAGCTGCGCCCGTTTTGGCGCACGCGGGCGCGGCCATCAGCAAAGTCGGTGGCTTGCTCGTAGCGGCCAAACGGCTCCAGGCTGCGCTCGGGGTCGGTGAGGTGCTTGGGCGTAATAAACGTGTACGCGCCATCGAGCCGCACCCGCGCCAGCCCGTTGCGGAAGGGGTACGCCTCCTGAAACACGCGCGGCTCGGCGGGTACGCCCCCGTCGGGCCCGCTGATGTAGAACCAGCCGCGGCGGTCGAGCACCGGCGCGTAGCCCTCGGCAAAGTCGTAAGCGTTGTAGAAGTAGTGGCTGAACTCCTGGCCCTCTTCGTCGATAAAGGTGTACAAGTCGCCGATGCGCACGCGGGCGTAGCCGCCGGCGTAGGGGTTCAGGGCATCGTAGGTGGGCGGCACTACCTCGGTGCCGTCGGTATCCACAAAGCCAAACGCCCCGTCGCGCTCTACCACGGCCAAACCCTCCTGAAACGGCTGCACCGAGCTGTACTTGGCTTCGATTACCGGCTCATCGCCCTTGGCAAAGCCCCACTGGCCGTTGGCCTGGTAAGGCTCGGGCGCACTGCTGCTCAGTAGCTTGCTGCCAAGCCACACCAGCAGCAGCACACCTAGGGCACCGCCCAGCAGCTTCGGCAGGCCGGGCGTGAGGCGCGGGCCCAGCCGCTCGCGCAAAACCGCTACCCCATGGGCCAACCGATCGGCGAATTGCCGGGCACCGGCCTTGGCGGCTGCGCTATCGAAAGTATGGGCCGCTTGGGCCGGGCCGGCAGGTGCTTGGCTTGGGCGAGCGGGTGGGGACGGAGCTGCCGCCCTAGGTGGTGCCGGGGTGGGTTGCGGGGCAGGAGGCGGTAGGGCAGGGGCAACGGGCTCGGCGGCCGGCGGGGCAGCGCTGGTTTGCTCTGCAGCAGACGGGGCAGCCGGCGCCGGCGGGGTTACTTGCTGGGGTGTTGCCTGTAACCGCTGTATCAGCTGCTCCAGGGCCTGAATCTTGGAGTCGAGGTCGTGGTTGCGTTGCTGCCACTCCTGCTGCGACTGCCGCAGCGCGGCCTCTTCCTCCTCCTTGGCCTGGTTCTCGCGCGCCAGCCGGGCCTGCAGCTCGGCCGTGTTCGGCGCCGATTGGGCCTGGGCTTGGGCCAGTTGGCTGCGCAGCTGCGCCATGCTTTGCTCGCGGGCCGATTCGCGGGCTTCCAACGCGCGCACTTGCTCGGCAAGCTGCTGCTGCAACGCTGCCTGCTGCTGCTCCAGCTCGTGCTTGCGGTCCTCGGTTTGGGCGGCTAGCTCGTAGGTGTCGGGCGAGAGCGAGTCGATATCCTCGGCCCCGATCCACCGCCAAAGCTGCCGGGCCGAGTTTTGCATCAGCGAGCCAAACGAACGGCGGTTGTCGTCGGCCTCGGGCTCCGAAGCAGGGCCGGCACCTAGGGCGCTGGGCAGGGCCTCGGCCAAATGGCGGATGTCGGCGTCGGTCAGCTCGATTTCGGGAGTAGCCAGCTGGGCCAGCCGCCGCGGCAGGCGGGCCACTTCGGGCAGCAGCTGAAACTGCCGGGCTTCCGGCGCTTCGGCCATGCTCGCCTCCACATCGGCGCCAAAACGCACGGGGCCGGTGGGTACCCACAAACCCGTTACAAACCGGCTGTTGATGGCATCGGGCGGCAAAAGCGGGCCGATGAGCTTCAGCAACGCCTCGCGCTGCTCCTGAAAAGCCGCGTACGGGTTGATGGCCGCGCCGGCGGGCAGGGGCACCCCATCGAGCCGCCAACCGCTGGCCGCAAACGACGGAATACTTAGCTCGCCGGCGCCGGGGTGCAGCGTCAGGAGCGTAAGGCTGTGCGGGCGCACCAACAGGGCATCAACCCACGAGCCGTTGGGCAAGCGCAGCGGGCCGGCCAGCAGCGCATCGGCCTGGCTGGTTTGCGCCGATGCTTGAAGGGTGTCCTGCACGGCTGCGAACAAGTGTTGCCGGGCCGAATCGGAAAAAGGAGCAGACTGAAAAACGTGCAGCATAGAAAGCCGCCGCAAGTTGGCGGCACGGAAAGCAATTGACCGCTTCTGCCGGCCAACTTTTTGGATACACCCGAAGTATACGCAAGCGGTTGCCCTTTCTGTTTGTCTGACTTTCCAGCCCTCTTCTCATGGATTCGCTTACGCCCACCCCAACGCACACCCCCGAGTTTCAGGCGCCGCTCGAAGTAACTGACGGTCAGCACTCCGCGCTTATCGACGATACCCTGGCCCTGCTCAGCAACGGCGTGCCCACGCAAGCCGACCAATACGGCCTCACCGAAATCGACCGGTGGACGGAAGTGCTGCGGGCCAGCGAAAAAACCGGCCTCGCCAAAATCATTCAGGAGCTTACGGCCCTGCGCGAACAGCTTGCCTCCGACAGCATCGACTCGCACACCCTGGCCGAAACCCTCGCGACCCTAGGTGCCGAAACCAGCAAAGTGGCCGACGATGCCTCGGCCGGCTACGGCCCGCCGCTGGCTCAGCTGGGCAAGCTGCTCATCAAGCTCGGCTCGTCGCTGTCGCGCTAAGTTTCAGGCGCATCCGTTTTAAAACAGCGCTGCCCGCCGCGGCCGGTTCGTTCCGGCTGCGGCGGGCAGTGTATTTTTGCGGCCTATGGCAGCCGTTCCTACGCCCGATCTTACGCTCTACGACCCCTTTGTGCGCATGCAGCTGGTAGCGCCCAACTGCTTTTTGTGCGGCACCCCCGTGGAGCCGGCCACCGATAAGGTGCCGGTGTTTGCGCCGTGGCTGCGCGAGCGGTATCAGCTGGAAGGCAAGCCTATTCAAATGCTCGACCAAAGCACCAGCAACTTCGCGGAGCTAAGCATCCCGTGCTGCGCCAAGTGCCACTACGAGCACGTAAACCCGCTGGAGGCCCACGTAGCGCAAGCCACCGCCGACAGCCCGCAAGGCCTGCGCACCCTCGACGAGCAAACCCTGTTTTTGTGGTTGGGCAAGATGTTTTATGGCATCTTCGTGAACGAGCTGGCGCGCGAGCTGGAGCCCCTCATCAAACCGCGCTACCCGCTGGCCGAAAACCGCACCCTGTTCAGCCGCTTCCGCTGCTTTTTCCAGGTGCTGCAGGCCTTGCGCGTACCCATGCAGTACGACGACTTCATGCCTGCCTCGGTGTTTTTGCTTGATGTAGACCTAGGGCCCGACGACGCGCCGTTTGCCTACGACGACGACCTGGCCACCATGGTGTTCAGCATCCGCCTCGGCAACGTGCAGGTAATCAGCTGCCTGCTCGATAACGCCATGCTGCGCGACGTGATGGCGCGCGTATACGCCGATGCGCAAACGCGCCCCCTGCACCCAGTGCAGCTGGCTGAGTTTAAGGCGCGGGTGTATTACGGGGCTTACCTCATCAGTGCCATTCCGGAGTACTTCCCCCGCCCGGTAAAGCCTGGCGACGAAGTGCTCGTGATGGACACTTTCCTGGATGATGTAACCGGCTCCGTATTCAACCCCTGGGATACCATGGCCTACGCCCAAACGCTCGAGGAGCTTTGGCTGCCCTGGCAAATAGGCCTGCGCGATATTATGCGCGACCCGCAGCAGCCGCTCAGCTACCTCTACGACGCCGAGGGCAACCCACGGGTGCTGACGAAGTTTCCGGAATAACACGCGCACTGCTTCAGGAAAACAGGAAGCAGCTAAGTTTGGATAAGACGCTGCAGCCCTAGGTAGGCGCCAGCGTGCTTGGGCAAGGCAGGCGGCTTAGCCGGCCTGCCACTGCGGAATTACCACGGGGCGCTTGGGTACGGGGCTGATGCGTACGTTGCCCCAGCGGCCGTAAATGTCTTCGTGCTTGGCCACGAGCAAGTCGATGCCGTGCTTAAAGCGGCGGTTCATCGTGTCGTGCACCACGTACACCCCATCGAGCTCGGGCGAAACGCCCCGCACCTGTACGGAGTCGCCGAAGCGGAACGGGCCACCCCACTTGTCGAGCAAATCGCGCGAGAGGGCCATCCAGCGGATTTTGCTGGTAGCGCGGCGAGGAATACGGGAGTTATCGGCCGTGATGAGCGGATCCGAATCGGTTTGCCGGGCATCGGCCATGTACACGGTGGCCGTTACGCGGTAGGTGGGCAGCTTACGGGGCGGTTTTTGGTAAGCTACCGGGGCTGGCGTTGGTTTCACTTTTACCACGCGCGGGGCCAGCGGCGCAGTGGGCAAGTTCCGGGGGGCGAAATCGGAGGCGGAGGGGAAGAACAAATACAGGAGGAACAGCGCGATAGACATCTCGTTAGGGTTCGTGCACTCCCTCTTTCACCTGGGGAGGTTAAGGTCCGGCCGACGCACGGCCAGAATTCATATGAGTAAGAAGGCGCGAAAGTGGCCTTGCTTGCCGGTGTCCAGAGTGGTTAAGGTATAGAATATAATTTGTTTAGTGTAAGTATTTGTAAGTTAAATTATATAAAAGGGTGTTTTGGGTAGGTAAATAGCGCGCAGAGGTAGCTTAAACGGGGGTTGCCCCCAAGGGTTATGGTAGAGCCCGGAAGGGTAAGCGGCGCCGGCCGAGCCGTGCCTGGGCCCAACCACCACCGGGCGGCTGCGTACGTTCAAAACAACCCGTTTGGGCCTTCGGGTACTTGCCGCAATTCAAACCCTAACGCCATGAAAAACTTCTGCTTATCAGGCTCATTTGGGCTGGTTCGCCGCTCCCTGGGTGCTGCCGTTATGGTTGCGCTGTTGGCCGGTTGCTCGTCGCGCCAACAGCCCGACGAAACGGCTGCTCAGCAAAACACGGATGGTACTAACACGGCTGCTGAGGCCAAAGTTCCGGCCAACGCGGCGCTGCAGGTAGTGGCCGAGTTTCAGGAGCCGCAAATTGTGGGTGTGGCCGTTACGCCCGATGGCCGGGTTTTCGGCGTGTTCCCTAGGTGGGACGACAACCCCGTGAACCCCATTGCTGAGGTAGGGCCCAACAACACCCTGAAGCCGTACCCCAACGCCAGCTGGTGCATGTGGAACGACTCCGTGAAAAACGAGCCGGCCAAGCACTGGATTTGCCCGCAGGCCGCCACCGTAGATAGCAACGGCATGCTGTGGGTGCTCGACCCCGCCGCGCCCGGCCTGAAAACCGTGGTAAACGGCGGCGCCAAGCTGGTGAAGATTGATCCCAAAACCGACCAGGTGGTGCAAACCATAGTGTTCGATAAGCAGGCCGCGCCCGAGAAGTCCTACCTCAACGACGTGCGCATCGACCTCGACAACAACTACGCCTACATCACCGAGTCGGCGCAGGGCGGCATTGTGGTGGTTGATCTGAAAACCCAAAAGGCGCGCCGCCTGCTCATCAACCACCCCTCGGTTAAGCCCGAGGATATTCGGCTGAACGTAGAAGGCAACCCCATGCTCGACCCACAAGGCAAGCCCATGCGCATTGCTTCGGACGGCATTGCCCTCAGCCGCGACAATAAGTACCTCTACTACCACGCCCTTACCGGCCATACGCTCTACCGCATTCCCACGGCGGCCTTGCGCAATGCTGCCCTCAGCGAAGCCCAGCTTGCCGCACAGGTAGAGAACCTAGGAAAAACGCCCGCCACCGATGGCATGGAAATCGACCAGGCCGGCAACGTGTACCTCACCGCCTTCGAGCAGAATGCTTTGGTGCGCCGCACGCCCGACGGCAAGGTAAGCGAGTGGATTAAGGACCCGCGCCTGCAGTGGCCCGATACGTACTTCCTCATGCCCGATGGCACGATGTACGTTACCACTTCGGCCATTCATAAAACGCCTACCTGGAACAAGGGCGTCAGCAAAAAAGACCAGCCGTACCGCATCTTCAAAACCTCGCTGCCGCAGTAAGCAAGGCCGCCCCGGCACCTAGGGCCCGCTCAACCATGAGCGGGCCTTTTCGTTTACAATCGTTTATTATCGAGGGTCGAAGGCAGGGTTTCTATCTCCTTCGATCCAAGCCCGATCTGGCAAAAGACAACAGGACGCCGATGCTTTTTCGTCGAGCTTGTTGTTAGTCAGGCATATTTGCGTATGCGCATCTGTATTTGCGCTTCTTTCAGTACCCATTACATTTGCCTTTTCCAACATAGCCGTTCTCCATGGACGCATACTCTTATATCGCCAACGCCCACGGCGACTACATCGACCAGCTATACCAGGCCTACAAGAACGACCCCGACTCGGTTGATTTCGGCTGGCGCAAGTTTTTCGAAGGTTTTGACTTCTCGCAAGCCTACCCCGAGGATGGCCAGAACGGCCTCAACGGTCAGGAAGTAGGCACCGGCGTGCTCACCAAAGCTGCCTCTACCATCGGCGCCACGGCCATCAGCTCGTCGGATGCGGTATCGGCAGACAAGGAAACGGCCGTGCGCAACCTCATTCATGCGTACCGGAGCCGCGGCCACCTGGTGGCTCGCACCAACCCGGTGCGCGAGCGGAAAGACCGCAAGGCGCGCCTGAGCCTGTCGGATTTCGGCCTGAGCGAAGCCGACCTCGACACGACCTTCCGCAACGGCGAGCTGCTCGGCCTGGGCAGCGGTGCCAAACTGCGCGACATCATTGATGCCCTGCAAAAGATTTACACGCGCACCATCGGGTTCGAGTACATGTACATCCGCGACCCGCAGGTGCTCGACTGGTTCCGCAACAAAGTGGAGCGCGACTCGCTGTCGTTCAACCCCGGCGTTGAGTACAAGAAGCGCATCCTCAGCAAGCTGAACGAGGCCGTAGTATTCGAGAACTTCCTACACACAAAGTTCCTAGGTCAGAAGCGCTTCTCGCTCGAAGGCGGCGAAACCACCATTCCGGCGCTCGATGCCATCATCCAAAAGGGTGCTGAGCTGGGCGTGGAGGAAGTGGTAGTGGGCATGGCGCACCGCGGCCGCCTCAACGTGTTGGCCAACATCATGGGCAAGACGTACGAGCAGATCTTCTCGGAATTCGAGGGCACGGCCGTACCCGACCTGACCATGGGCGACGGCGACGTGAAGTACCACATGGGCTACTCGTCGGAGGTGGATACGACTTCGGGCAAGAAAGTGCACCTGAAGCTCGCCCCGAACCCCTCGCACCTAGAGGCCGTGAACCCGGTGGTGGAAGGCTTTGTGCGCGCCAAGCTCGACACGCTTTACAAAGGCGACTTCAACCGCATTCTGCCCATTCTGATCCACGGCGACGCCGCCGTGGCGGGCCAGGGCATTGGCTACGAGGTAACGCAGATGTCGCAATTGGAAGGCTACAAAACCGGCGGCACCCTGCACTTCGTCATCAACAACCAGGTAGGTTTCACTACCGACTTCGAAGATGCCCGCTCGTCGATCTACTCGACCGACCTGGCGAAGATTATCGACGCGCCGGTGCTGCACGTAAACGGCGACGACCCCGAAGCCGTGGTGTTTGCCGTGCAGCTGGCTACCGAGTACCGTCAGCAGTTTCACGCCGATATCTTTATTGATATGGTGTGCTACCGCCGCCACGGCCACAACGAGTCGGATGAGCCGAAGTTCACGCAGCCTTCGCTGTACAACGTCATCAGCAAGCACAAAAACCCGCGCGAGGTATACAACGAAACGTTGGTGCAGCGCGGCGAGGTTGATGCCAAGCTGGCCGAGCAAATGGACCGCGAGTTCCGCGACCTGCTGCAAGCCCGCCTCGACATGGTGAAGCAGAAGCCGCTGCCCTACAACTACCAGGCCCTCGAAAACGAGTGGCGCACCCTAGGTCGGGCTAAAGCCGAAGACTTCAACCAGTCGCCGGAGACGGGCATCAGCGAAGCGGTGGTAGAGAAAGTGGCCAAGGCCCTGACGACCATTCCGGAGAGCTTCAAGCCCATCAAGCAGATCGAAAACCTGCTGAAGGAGCGCCGCAAGATGTTCTACGAAACGCGCGTGCTCAACTGGGCGGCCGGCGAACAGCTGGCCTACGGCTCGCTGCTGCTCGAAAACAAAATCGTGCGCGTAAGCGGCCAGGATGTGCAACGCGGCACTTTCTCGCACCGCCACGCCGTGCTGCACGATGCCGTTACCTCGGCGCCGTACACCCCGCTCAACCACATCGAAGGTGAGCACGAAGAGCTGCGCATCTACAACTCGCTGCTGAGCGAGTACGGCGTGCTGGGCTTCGAATTCGGCTACGCCATGGCCAACCCCTCGGCGCTGGTTATTTGGGAAGCGCAGTTCGGCGACTTCGCCAACGGCGCCCAAACGATGATCGACCAGTTCATTTCGTCGTCGGAAAGCAAGTGGCAGCGCATGAACGGCCTCGTAATGCAGCTGCCCCACGGCTACGAAGGCCAGGGCCCCGAGCACTCCAACGCCCGCCCCGAGCGTTTCCTGCAGCTGTCGGCCGAGCTGAACATGGTGGTAGCCAACATCACCACGCCGGCCAACTTCTTCCACTTGCTGCGTCGTCAGCTGGCCTGGAATTTCCGCAAGCCCTGCGTGGTAATGTCGCCGAAGTCGCTGCTGCGCCATCCGCTGTGCATGTCGCCGGTAGAGGAGTTCACCTCGGGCGGCTTCCGCGAAGTGTTGGGCGATACTTATGCCGATGCCAAGAAGGTGAAGCGCGTGCTGCTGTGCTCGGGCAAGGTGTACTACGACCTGCTGGAGGAGCAAACCAAGAGCGAGCACAAGGACGTGGCCATTGTACGCCTTGAGCAGCTGCACCCCTTCCCGCAAACGCAGCTGCAGGCCGAGCTGGCCAAGTACCCCAAAGCCGAGCTCATCTGGGTGCAGGAAGAGCCCGAAAACATGGGTTACTGGAACTACATGCTCCGCTTTATGCGCCGCGAGCTGGCCGACGTAGTAGCCCGCAAGCCTTCGGCTTCGCCGGCTACCGGCTACAACAAGGTGCACGTGCAGGAGCAAAAGCAAATCGTGGCCCGGGCCTTCGGCATCAAGCAAAGCGAAGTCGAAGACCAGAACATCAAAACCACGGCCGCCACGGCTAAGCGCGTAGACTAAGCCGCTGCCGGTGCAGCGCGAACCAAAAAGTTGGCCTGGCCGACCTAGGGTTCGCGCTACATCGGCGGCAGCTGCCTACTTTCCCATATCCAACGACATCCTTTCCCACCAGCTAGTACATGGCTCTGGAAATTAAAATACCCGCCGTCGGCGAATCCATCACGGAAGTAACCATCGCCAAGTGGCTTAAGAAAGACGGCGAGGCCGTGAAGCGCGACGAAGTAATTGCCGAACTCGAGTCGGACAAAGCCACGTTTGAGCTGCCCGCCGAGGGCGACGGTGTGCTGAAAATTCGCGTGGCTGAAGGCGAAACCATCGGCATCGGCGCGGTTATCGCCGAAATCGGCGGCGACGGCGCTGTGGCCGCGGCGCCCGCGGCTGCACCTGCTGCTACGGCTACGGCGTCGGCCCCGGCCCTAGGTGCCACCGACCCGATAACGCAAGGGGAGCAAAACCCGCAGGCCAGCAACCAATCGGGCTACGGCGGCTCGCAGGCCGGCTCGGCCGACACGCCCACCAACGCCGCTCCGGCCGCTGCTGCTGGCAACGCGGGCGGTGGCACGGTGGAGATGAAAATCCCGACCGTGGGCGAGTCCATCACAGAAGTAACGGTGGCCAAGTGGCTGAAGCCCGACGGCGCTCAGGTATCGCGCGACGAGGTTATTGCCGAGCTGGAATCGGACAAGGCCACGTTTGAGCTGCCTTCGGAGGCCAGCGGCACGCTGCGCCACGCCGTGAAAGAAGGCGAAACCATCGGCATCGGGGCGGTAATTGCCCGCATCGAGGGTGCTGGTGCTTCGGCGGGTGCCGCGGCTCCGGCGGCTGCTCCGCAGGCTGCCGCGGCGGCTCCGGCCGCTTCGGCTTCGGTGGGTGGTAGCTCGGCTTACGCTGCTGGCACGCCTTCGCCGGCCGCCGGCAAAATCCTCGACGAAAAAGGCATCAACGCGGCCAACGTGCAAGGCACCGGCCGCGATGGTCGCATTACCAAAGAGGACGCCCTGAAAGCCCAGCCGCAAGCAGCTGCTCCGGCTGCTGCACCGGCTCCGGCCGCTGCTGCCCCCGCTGCGGCTAATAGCCAACAGCCAACAGCTAACAGCTTGCCCGGCAACCGCAACCAGCGCCGCGAGCGGATGAGCAACCTGCGCAAAACGGTTTCGCGCCGCCTGGTGTCGGTGAAAAACGAAACGGCCATGCTTACCACCTTCAACGAGGTGAACATGCAGCCCATCATGGACTTGCGCAACAAGTTCAAAGACAAGTTCAAGGAGAAGCACTCGGTGGGCCTCGGCTTCATGTCGTTCTTCACCAAGGCCGTGTGCGTGGCCCTGCAGGAGTGGCCGGCCGTGAATGCGCAAATCGATGGCACCGACATCGTATACAACGATTTCTGCGACATCAGCATCGCCGTATCGGCCCCGAAGGGTTTGGTGGTGCCGGTAATCCGCAACGCCGAGCAGCTGTCGTTCGACGGCATCGAGAAGGAAATCGTGCGCCTGGCTTCGCTGGCCCGCGACAACAAGCTCACCATCGAGCAAATGACCGGCGGCACGTTCACCATTACCAACGGTGGCATCTTCGGCTCGATGATGAGCACCCCGATTATCAACGCGCCGCAGTCGGCCATTCTGGGTATGCACAACATCGTGCAGCGCCCCGTAGCCGAAAACGGCCAGGTGGTAATCCGGCCCATGATGTACCTGGCCCTTAGCTACGACCACCGCATCATCGACGGCCGCGAGTCGGTGTCGTTCTTGGTGCGCGTGAAGGAGCTGCTCGAGGACCCCACCCGCCTGCTGCTGGGTGTGTAAGCCCCCAACCGCTTCAACAAAAAAGCCCGGCTGCAAAGCCGGGCTTTTTTGTTGAGCCAGTGCCCTAGGTGCGCCGGGCGGCGCAGCGGCTAGGCAGCGGCCTCGTTATCGTTGAGGGCAATGGTGCGGGCGGTAGCTATGGCTTGCTCGGCTTTGGGGCCGGCAAAGTGCTCCTGCACCGTGGCGTTGAACAAGTTGAGCCAGCGGCCGGAGTGCGGGCCGGCAAACGACAAGCCGGCCTCCTGGGTAGGCGCCTCGGCAGCGGCGGGGGCAGGCTGCGGGCCAAGCAGCCTGGAGCTCCAGAAATCGTACATCGAAAACAGGTGGTGCGGCCAGTGCACGCGGGCTACCGCGTTGTATACCGGGCTCAGCACCTCGTCGTGGTCAACCTTCTCGCAAAAGCAGTCCACGAGCGTTTTAACGTCGGCTTCGCGGGTGATGTCGGTGAGGGCGGAAGTCGGGGTGGTTTTCATAGAACGAGGGAACTAGGGCTCGAAATACGGTAGAGCTTGCGCGCAGGTTAGGCGAAATTAGTGCAAACGTTTGCACGTTGACTCATAAGCTTGGTATTCGCTTGATAATCAAATTAAAAAATTCTGTTGATAAAAACGCAAAGTAAGGCCAGGCGCAAGAAGCCAGACCGCCTAGGTGATGCTACGGCACACATTGCGCAGGAGCCAGAGCCGGTGCCCGCCCCGCCTCAACGGGGCGGGCGCCCGGGTCTTACAGTATCGACAGCGGCGACTTGGCGGCTTTCATCTTGTACTCGAACATCGAGGCGATGTTGAGCGCTTTGACTTTGGCTTCCTCGGCTTTGGGGCCGGCAAAATTTTCCTGCACGGTGGCATAAAACAGCTGCAGCCAGCGCTGAAAATGCTCGCCTTCGATGGGCAAGGCCAGGTGCTTGGGGAAGGGACGGCCCTTGTAGCGCATGGTGCCAAACAGCACCGAGCTCCAGAAGTCGTACATGGTGGGCAGGTGCTTGGGCCAGTGCACCGCGGCAATTTCGTTGAACACCGGACCGAGGAGCGCATCCTGGTTCACCTTATCGTAAAAGGTGTCGACCAGCTTCTGGATGTCGGCTTCGGTGGTGATATCGGGGAGGGCGGCCGGAGGGGTGGTGGGGCTCGGCATAGAGCGGAAAGCGAAAGCGGGCAATGCCCAACGAGAAAGGTAAGTTAAGCAGCAATGCGGCGGTGGTCTTCGCGCCGCCGGGCCATGCGCATCAGCCAGCTAAAGGCCATGGTGCCGCTGATAATCAGACCGATTAGCTTGACGGCCTCCAGCACTACATACGTGAGGTGCTGGGAGCTGGGCGGGTTGGGTGAGCCGGCCAGCAGCGCGGCGGCGCGGGCATCGAGGGCCGGCAGCAGCCAAAGCGTTTGGGCCAGCAAAACCATGACTACCGTGAGCAGGGCCAGCCAAATGCGCGACGGCACGCCCAGCACGCCGGCGCTCAGCAGCGCCACCACGCTCAGCACCAATTCGGCCTTGTTGAGCGCGTGAAACACGATGCGGCCAATGCCCACGCCCAGCACCACCGTGATGTTGGGAGCCGTGAACTTGAGCGGAGCCTCCATAAAGGAAATAGCCGCCACCATGCCCGCCCACACAAACAAGGCCAGCACCAGCAGCAGCGCGAAGGTATTATGAGAAGAACGCATAAGGCGAAATACAGCGGGTGTAAAGTGGGCGTTGAGCAGTAGCGCAGCCAAGCCCACGCTACAGGCAGCCCGAACAACATCCCAAAAGTCCTGCTCGGTTCGCGGGCGGGCGCTGACTAGTATCAGCCCGGGTGCCTGACATTCGTCATCTTTTGCCCTAGGTAAGCGGGGGAAATTTGTGCAGCCACCAGAGCTGACCAACCGCGTGAACATCACCGCTGCACATACCCACACCCATACGGCCTGCACCCACTGCGGCGACGACTGCCCCGAGCAGCCGATTGTGCTGCACGAGAAGCCGTTTTGCTGCCAGGGCTGCAAGGCCGTGTACGAGCTGCTCGAGGCCAACAACCTCTGCAACTACTACTCGCTTTCGGAAGAGCACCCCGGCCAGAAAGTAAAGGAAGTGGAGCTGCCCGGCCGCTTCGATTACCTCGACGAGGAATCGGTGCAGGCGCAGCTGCTGAGCTTCCGCTCCGATAAGCTGGCTCGCCTCACGCTTACGCTGCCGCAAATGCACTGCGCCTCGTGCATTTACCTGCTCGAGAACCTGTACAAACTGAACCCGGGCGTGTCGGAGTCGCGGGTGAACTTTCTGCGCAAGGAAATCAGCATCAACTACGTGCCCACGGAAACCTCGCTGAAGGACGTGGTGAAGCTGCTGACCGCCCTAGGTTACGAGCCGCAGATTACGCTGGCCGAGCTGGGCGCGCAGCCCAACCACGGCTCGCGGGCCATTTACTACAAGCTGGGCTTGGCGGGGTTCTGCTTCGGCAACGTAATGCTGCTGGCTTTCCCCGATTACCTCTCGTTTACCGACGAGCTGGCGCACGAGTTTGGGCGGTTTTTCGGCTACATCAGCCTGGTGCTGTCGTTGCCCGTGCTGCTCTACAGCGCCCAGGATTTCTACCGCTCGGCCTGGGCCGGCATCCGGCAGCGCTACATCAATCTTGACTTTCCGATCAGCCTAGGTCTGACGGCCTTGTTCGGCGTCAGCAGCTACGAAATCCTGTCGGGCACCGGCCCGGGCTACCTCGATTCGTTTACGGGCCTCGTGTTCTTTATGCTGATTGGCAAGTGGGTGCAGCAACACACCTACGATGCCCTGCGCTTCGACCGCGACTTTACCTCCTACTTCCCGGTGGCCGTTACGCTGCTCACCAAGGATGGGGAGAAGTCGGTGTCGGTGAAAGACCTGCAGGTGGGCCAACGCATTTTGGTGCGCAACCAGGAGGTAATTCCGGCCGATGCCATGCTGATGCGCGGCACCGGGCAAATCGACTACTCCTTTGTGTCGGGCGAATCGGTGCCGGTGGCTAAAGTGGCCGGCGAGGTGGTGTACGCCGGCGGCCGGCAAGTGGGCGAGGCCGTGGAGCTGGAGGTGGTGCGCGAGGTGTCGCAAGGGTACCTCACGCAGCTCTGGAACAACCCTGCCTTTCAGAAAGCCGAAAAGCAAACCCTCGAAACGTACGCCAACAGGGTAGGCCGCTACTTTGTGGCCGCCACGCTGCTCATCGCGGCCGGCGCCATTGCCTACTGGTTGCCCCGCGACCAGCACATGATGTGGCGCGCTTTCACCTCGGTGCTGGTAATTGCCTGCCCGTGCGCGTTGTCGTTGGCTACGCCGTTTGCTCTGGGCAGCGCCCTCACGGCGTTCGGCCGCCGCAAGTTCTTCCTGAAGAACTCGGCCGTGGCCGAAACCCTAGGTCGAGCTAACACCATTGTGTTCGACAAGACGGGCACCCTCACCGACGTGAAGCAGTCGGCCGTGGAGTACCTAGGGCCCACGCTCACCCTGCGCGAGCAGCAAGCCGTAGCCGCCGTGGTGCGGCAATCAACGCACCCCCTGAGCCAGCGCCTGGCGCAGGAGCTGCCGCACAGCCCGTTTGCGGTGGTTGATTTCCTCGAGGTGCCCGGCCAGGGCTTGCGCGGCATCGTGGATGGCATGGTGGTGAAAGTGGGTTCGGCTGCGTTCGTGGAGGCTGCATCGGCAGCACCGCAAGCCTCGGAAACCTCCGACAACATGCAGTCGCGGGTGTACGTGAGCCTTGATAATGACCTAGGCGGCTGCTACATCTTCCGGAACGTGTACCGCCAAAACCTGCGCGAGGTACTCGCCGACCTAGGCAAGCGCTACCGCCTAGCCGTGCTCAGCGGCGACAACGACACCGAGCAGGAGCGCCTGCGCGAGCTGTTCGGGCCGAAAGCCGAGCTGCGCTTCCGCCAAACGCCCCAAAACAAGCTCGACTACATTGCCGAGCTGAAGCGCCAGGGCGACACCGTTATCATGATTGGCGACGGGCTGAACGACGCCGGCGCGCTGCAGCAAGCCGATGCCGGCATTGCCCTCACCGATACGCTCAGCAACTTCTCGCCCGCCTGCGACGCCATCCTCGACGCCAGCAGCTTCGGGCAGCTCAACACCTTCCTCAAGTTCACGCAGGACTGTCTGCAGGTGGTGCTGGGCACGTTCGTCCTCTCTTTTATTTACAACGGCATCGGCCTGGGCTTGGCGGTGCAGGGCAAGTTCACGCCCATTGTGTCGGCCATTCTCATGCCCATCAGCTCGCTCAGCGTGATGCTGTTTGCCACGCTGCTGGTGCGCCTCGCCGCCTACCAACGCAAACTCTAACTTCCTCCTGAGTCATGGAAATCATCTTCGGCCTTATCACCATTTCGCTTACCGTTGCCGTGCTCTTCCTGCTGGCCTTCGTGTGGGCCGTGCGCAGCCACCAGTACGACGATACGTACACGCCCTCGGTGCGCATGTTGTTTGAAGACAGCGAGACGCAAGCTCCAACGGAGCAGCCGCAATAGCACAACAGCGTACCCGCCTGTAGCGCGGACTTTGTAGTCCGCGTCCCCGGATAGTATTCTCAATCGTTCAGCTGATTTGAATTTACTATCTGTGGACGCGGACTACAAAGTCCGCGCTACTGCGTTCAATGGTCTGTGACTGACCTGACTCATTACCAGCGCAACCTGCCTCACCGCCTGCCCTCAGGCGAATCCATATTCATCACTTTCAGATTAGCTAGCTCACTGCCGCGCACAGTAGTAGAGCAGTTACGCGTTCAGTTGCGCCAAGTGCAGCAAGCCGAAAGCCGGACTGCTGCTGATGAAGTGAGGAACCGCCGTAAGCGCTACTTCCGGCATTTTGACCAACTGCTCGACCAAGCGACAACTGGACCTATGTGGTTATCGCGCCCCGACGTGGCGGAAGTGGTAAAAGCAAGTCTGCACCATTTTGATGAGGACGAGTATGAGCTGATCTGCTATTGCTTAATGCCAAACCATGTGCATCTGCTGGTAAGGCTACCCGAAGATGCACCTCCTCTGACGCGAACACTGCAGCGGCTGAAAGGCTACAGCGGCCGACAAGCCAACTTGCTGCTGAATCGAGAAGGCGCGTTCTGGCAACCCGAAAGCTACGACCACGTGGTGCGCAGCGGCGACGAGATGCAGCGCATTATCGCGTATGTGCTGGAAAATCCTGTGAAAGCCGGGTTGGTAGCCGATTGGCAAAAATGGCCGCACAGCTACTGGCGTGACATCTAGAACGCAGTAGCGCGGACTTTGTAGTCCGCGTCCGCAGATACATTTCTTCATCGTTCGTGCGATTAGAAGCTACTATCCGGGGACGCGGACTACAAAGTCCGCGCTACACGCGGGTACAATCGTTCTGTACCGTTAGCGCACACGCGTCAGGCGCAGCTGATCGAGCATGGCTTGGTTTACCTCGCCGTTCATGTTCTCGTTGGCGGGCTCGAAGGTGAGCGTGAGGGTGTGCATGCCTTTGCTGAGCTGCGCCACCACGGGGTTGGAGTAACCCCAATCCGACCACTCATCCACCCCGCGCTGCGGCAGCACCACCGTGCCGAGCTGCTTCACGCCATTGCGCAGCGTGCGGATTGCGCACTTGTTGCTCGTGTTAATGGGTCCATTGCCGTTCGCGTAGCGGAAGTCGATGGCGTAAACCCCATCGGCGGGTACCTGCACGCGCACGGCTACGCGGCGGTTTTGTGTTTTGCTGATTTCGATGAAGCCCTTGCCCGCGAAGCCTTTGTAGGGCAGCCTGGCTGCTGGAGCGGAGGACTCGAGCTCGTAGCTGCGGCGGAACTTGTCGGCTTCAACGGCCAGCGGCTCACTGGCGAAACTCTCGTAGCCGGCCGCATCCACGGCTAGTACCTGGTACTCGGTGTACGCGGTGGGGGCGGGTACGGCAAACTCTGTATCGGTGGTGCGGGCGGCAAACTGGCCGTTGCGCAGCACCTGGTAGGCTTTGGCTCCCTCTACGGCTGGCCAGTTGAGGCGCCCGTTGCGGTAGCTCACGGCGGGCGTCATGGTGGTTACGTGGTGCGGTACTTTGTTTTGGGCGGCCGTGCTAGGTGCCTCGTTGGCCAACTCGATGCGGATGTTGTGCGTGCCCGTGAGCGTAGCCGGCACGGTAGGGTTGGGCAGCGGCTGGCCATCCATGGTAATGCTGCGGATGCTGCGGCCGTAGCCCGTCATCTCCACATTCAGCACGGCTTGGCGGTACTTGACGTTGGTTAGCCGGCGCGTGCCTTGCAGCGCTTGCGGTACGAATGGGCGGAAATCGAGGCGGTCGGCCTGGAAATTCATGCCGAACAGGCCTTTGTACACCAGCCCTAGGTTTCCCGACAGGCTCCAGAGCATGACGCTGCTGTTTACCTGCGTGCCGGCAAAGTCGCCGTTCGAGGCCACGAAATTCTCCTTGTTGGTAACGAACAAAGCCGCAGGGCGTGCCACAGCGGCAATGCTTTCCATGAAGGCCGTATCGTTGCCCACTTTGGCGGCGGCCAGCCCCCAGTAGCTCTGCACAAAGGGCCACACGGCGTTGTTGTGGTAGGGCGGAATGCCGGCAATTTGCGGGTAGATGCACGGAATGCCGTACGCCATTACGGGTGTGCGCTGCACCACGGTGGTTTGGCGCTCGGCCGGTGCCACATCAAACAATACGCTCAGGGCAGCACCTAGGGCTTCGGCGCGTGGCGACAGCGTTTTGTAGGTGCGGCCGTAAAGATACTGGCCGTAGTAGCCCTTTTCTTCCTGCCACAGGTGCTCGTTTACGCCGCCCCGAATGCGCTCGGCCAATTTGCTGAAGCGAACCGCGTCGCCGTCTTGTTTCAGCAGCCGGGCCATTTCCGACAGCACCTGGTTGGCCTGCGCGTGCACCGCGTTCGTTCCTAGATTCTCCGACTCGTAAATGTCGGCGGGCTGCATCCACTTGGGGTAGGTTTGCTCGCGCCAATCCAGGAACGACGACTCGCCGCGCACCAGGCCCGTTTGCGCGTCGTAGGCGTTTGCTACGTCGTCTTCGATGGACTTTTTGACGATGGGGTACACCTTGCGCAGCCACGCCTCGTCGCCGGTGGTCAGGTAAATTTCCCAGGCAGCCACGGCCCAAATCATGCGGTCGGTAGAAACGGGGTAGGCGCCGCCCGTGCCGGTGTCCTGAATGATGCGCCCATCGGCCGTAACCTTGCGCAGGAGGCTGGTTTTGGCCACTTCGGGCTGCAGCAAAGCCTGCGAAAGGATGATGCTGTAGCTGATGTCGCGCGTCCAGACGCCGGCCCACTCCTGACCTGTGCGGAAGGTGCCATCGGGCTCCACGGCGCGCGTGGCTTCCTCAATGCTAAGGTTGTAAATGGCATCGAGCAGCGGGTAATCCGATTGGTACTGCGGAAACGCCGACACATCGAGGCTGGGCTTCCACTGCTTGGCGGTGGTTTTGGCATCGGAGTGGGCGTTGAGCACCACCGTGGTTTCGTAAATGCCGTCGCCGTCGGGGTCTTTCAGCTCCAGCTGGGGCTTATTGATGAGGTTGTCGAAATCCCAACTCAGCGGCGTGGTGTTGCCCGCCACGTGCACGTGCTTCAGGTCGCCCTGGTACAGCTTCTGGCCGTTGTAGAGCTGGTAGTAGCCTTGTTTTCGGAAGGCCGCCAGCACGGGGCGCATGTCCACCCGAATCTTGAGCGGGGTGTTGGGGGCCAAGTAGGTGTCGGCCGGCACGGGCGTTTTATCCACGTACTGCTGCCCGAACACGATTACCGGCGTTTCGAGCGCGGCGCCGCCCGCCCTGGGTACGGCCACAAACACGTGGTCTTGGCCGGGCTGCATCTCGTTGTCTTTGCCGTTGAGGCTGAACTTAAAGCTCACCTGCGGGCTCTGAAACTCGTTGGCCGGGCTCTGGTAATTCGACGTCAGCTCCTGGCGCGATACCGCCCGCGCCACGTGCTTGCCCTGCACCACCGAGTCGCGGTAGAGGGCGTACGCCTCCGATTGCCAGATGGGCGCGGCCGGCGCAGGCGTATTGGTTGAAGCGGAAGGGGAGGTGGTGGCTTTCGGCATGTGGCAAGACCCCAGCAGCCCTAGGGCCAACAGGAAATGCGGAGAACAGAAACGGTGGCGCATAAAAGCAAAGTAACGGGCTTTTGGGGCGCGTAGCTGCGGTAGGCAATGGGGCAGTGGCAGGCAAGGCAACAGCCGGCAGCAGCACACCAAAGCCGGCGGCGGCGCACAACCGCTATTTTTGGCGGCTCCTAAGCCCTTCAGCCCGCCCTATGCACCGCGTAATCCTAGGTATCAATTGCAGTGGTTTTCACTCGTCGGCCTGTTTGCTCGATGCCCAAGGGCGGGTGCAGTTTGCCATTGCCGAAGAGCGGCTTTCACGCATTAAGCAGGACAAGTCTTTCCCCAAGCGCGCCATTCAGTACTGCTGCGAGGCGGCGGGCGTGCGGGTGCAGGAGGTTACCGACGTGTTCGTGGGCTGGAACCCCTCGCCGTACCTAGGGCAGTCGGGCCAAACGCTGGCCGATGCTTTCCAGAACCGCGGCAAGCTGGCGCAGCTTACGGCCCAGGAACTGGCCGCTTTGCAAGGCGATGTGCACCACCTAGGGCAAACCCTGCTGCGCGCGGGCGGCCACCAAACGCGCATTCACTACATCAATCACCACCACGCGCACCTGGCCAATGCCCTGCTGCTCTCGGGCTTCGCCGAGGCCGATTTCTTCATTGCCGATGGCTTTGGCGAAACCACCACTGGCCTGATCGGCACCGCCGATGCGCACGGCTTGCACGAGCTGGCCGCCAACCGCACGCCGCACTCCCTGGGCTTGTTCTACGCCGCTTTTACCGACTTCCTGGGCTTCCGACCCAACAGCGACGAGTGGAAGATCATGGCCCTGGCCGCGCGCGGCAACTCGGATACCTACTACGAGCAGCTCCGCCCGCTTATCACGGTAGAGGGGCTGCACTTCGAGCTCGATCTGCGCTACTTCGAGTTCTTTTTGTTTTTCACGCCGCGGTACTTTTCGCCCAAGCTCGAGGCGCTGCTGGGCTCGCCCGCAGCGCCCGGCGCCGAGCTTACCCAACGCGACTACGACATTGTAGCCGCCGTGCAGCGCATTACCGAGGAGGTAGTATTTGAGCTGCTCAACAACCTACAAGCCCAAACCGGTCGGCGCCGCCTCGTGCTCGGCGGCGGCGTGCTCATGAACTCGGTGCTGAACGGCAAGCTGCGCCAGCATACCCGCTACGCCGAGGTGTACATCGGCGGCACCCCCGACGACACCGGCATCAGCGTGGGCAGTGCCCTCTACGGCCGGCACTTTGTGCTCGGCGAACCCAGGGCCGCACACCCCGAGCCCAGCCGCCACAACTTCTTCGGGCGCGAGTACCCCGAAGCTGAGCTAGAAGCCGAGCTGCAGCGCCGCAAGCTGCGCTACGAGCGACCTGCCAGCATAACCGCCGCCGCGGCCGAGCTGCTGTACCAAGGGCAGGTGCTCGGCTGGTTTCAGGGCGCTTCGGAGTTTGGGCAGCGCGCCCTAGGTCACCGGAGCATTTTGGCCGACCCCACCCGACCCGACATGAAAGCGCAGGTAAACGCCAGCATCAAGTACCGCGAGGCGTTTCGGCCGTTTGCGCCCGCCGTGCCGGCCGCGCACCAGCACGAGTACTTCGAGCTGCCCGAGGGCGAAACGGCTTACTTCATGGAGAAGGTATTTCGCCTGAAGCCGGAAGCCCAGCGCCGCCTGCCCGCCGTAACCCACAACGACGGCACCGGCCGCCTGCAAACCGTACTGCCCAAGGCCGACAACGCCCTGTTCCACGAGCTGCTGCTGGCCTTCGGCCAACGCAGCGGCGTGCCGGTGCTGCTCAACACTTCGTTCAACCTCAACGGCATGCCCCTGATCGAGTCGCCGGCCGATGCGCTGGATTGCTACCTGCAATCGGGGCTCGATGCGCTGGTGCTGGGGCCCTTTTTGCTGCGGAAGTAGCCGGGCACCTAGGGCCGGCGCGCCTACCGGCCCTAGGTGCCGCGCACAAAAAAGCCCGCTGGCACCTAGGGCCAGCGGGCTTTTTTCGGGGGGGTAGCCGGGCTGCTTAGTTGAGCACCGCGGCCTGGCTTTTCAGTACCTGGCGAGCCATGGCCAGGTTCGTGTCGGCCGATTTCACGGCGAGGTAAATGAACTTGCCGCCGTCGGCCGAGAGCTTCAGCAGGTGCAGCTGGTCGGTAAGCGTCAGCAGGATGTCCTGCACGGTTTGGTCGAGCTTCAGGGCCTGAATAGCTTTCAGCTTTTGCTTGATTACCTCGGTGTTGTAGGCCGCGGCGGTTTCGGCATCAAACGTAGCCAGGTTGGAGTGGTGGGCCAGCGGCATGCCGGTTTCGGTTTCTACTACGGCCACGGCTACCAGCGAGGGCAGCTCTTTCAGGATGTTCTGAACGGCTTGGTTGGGCGTAATAATAGACATGAGAGAAGGGAAGAGAAAGAAGTTGAAAAAGGAGTAAGCAACAGGTTAGGAAAGGGGTGCGGCGGCGCGGCGCAGCACCTCGCGCAGCACGGCCATGTTGGTATCGGCCGAGCGCACGGCCGCGTAGCACAGCCACTGGCCATCGGCGGCCAGGCGCAGGCAGTGCAGCTGCTCGTCGAGCACCACCAGCACGTCGGCCAGCTGCTGGCCCGCCAGCCACGGCGCGGCCAGCATGCGCTGCATCTGGCGCACCAGCTCGGCGTTGCGCCCGCTGATTTTGTAGGGGTCGAACTGGCTGGTGCTGGTGTAGGCGGCCAGGGTTTTGTTGGCGGGTACCTGCACCACAGCCGCGGCCACTAGCTCGGGCAAATCGAGCAGCAACGCGTTGATGACGGCGTCGGCTTTGTACCGATCAATGCCCAATGCGTCTCCCGTAATTTTCTTCACAACGGTTTTGTGCAGAAAGGGAAATCTCATTTAGCTGATCTGGGGAAAGAAGGTAAACGGAAAGAAAAGCAGCCTCGGCAGGCACACCCCACACGAAGCGGGAAGGGCAAAGTCCCTCCGCGCTTGCCGCGGAGGGACCCGCGAATCGGGGCCAATACAGAATAGCCGGATAAATAGCGTTGCTTGCTATTGCCCAGTGAGTAGCCTCTATATCCGGACGGGGTAAGTGGCCGCTACGCTAGAAAAGCAGCCAGCGGCGCTTTTTGGCGGGCGCTTCGGCCTGCTCGGTGCGCGGCAGCAGCGTTACGTTTTCCACCGCGCCGGCTTTCACCTGCAGCTCCTCCTCGGCGTAGCCGCCGTAGGCATACTGCAGGGTAGCGGCCTGCCCGGCCGGCACGCGCAGCGCGTAGTGGCCCTGCGCATCGGTGCTCACGCCCATGCGGGTACCTTTCCGAAGCACCGTGGCGCCCACCAGCGGGTGGCCGTTTTCGTCGAGGATGCGGCCGCGCACCGTAACCAGGCGTAGGCTGGCGGCTTCGGCCACCGTAGCCTCGGCGGGGTTAGCCAGGGCAGGAGCTTCGCTGGCGGGCGTGGGCAGGTTGGTGCCCGCAAACACGGCACCGCCCAGCAAGGCGCCGGCCGTTACCAGGGTGGCCGCCCGGCGGCGGAAGCGCTCGGGCTCGGTACGGATCAGGTCGAACTGGCGCTGCACCCAGCCCACGGGGCGAACCGCATCGCCAGCCTGTTTCATTTCGTAGTAGCGGCGGAGCGTATCGTCGGCGTGCTGGCTGTGCTGGCGCATGTATGCATCAACGGCTTCGGTATTCTTCGACGATAAATCGCCGCGCAAATACGCATCGCGGTAAGCTGGTAACAATTCCCCGGTTTCCGGGTGAAATGGGTAAGAGCTTAATTTCATACTGGTTGGTGGAAGGCGGGCAATAGGTTCGCAACTGGGCGGCACGGATGTAGCGGCGCATGCTGAAATAGGTTGCGGCTTCTTTAATTATTTAAATAAAATTATTGTACTTAACAAAGGTGTTAATGCCTGTTGGAGCTCGTTGAACCATATTAATTGCACGATAAACCAACCCGCATGCGCGACGAATATTTATCAGTAGACTCGTTATTTTGTTTGTTATATATAATAAAATAGTGGTTTAACCACGCATAATAGTATTAGTATTACGGATGATGTATTCTAGGCTAAAAAGTAATTATTTGTTTAACTTATTTATCAAATAATTAAACAAATTAAAGCATAATATAATTTATAATATTATCGATTATAAAAATTTCAGATTGTACTGAAAACGGCCGAATTGAGTTGCCAAGCCAGTGCCGCATACTATACCTGGCGCCCAGCTGATGCGGGCAACCGCTGGCGTTCGGTTCGCCCGTAACCCCTCGGGGTACGTTTAAGCCAGTGCACTAACCCCCTGACTTAATTATGAGCAATAAACGTTCTGCCGGATTGTGGCAAACCCTGGGCCTGGGCGCGGTGGCCGGGCTGCGCAGCATGTCGGCGCCGGCCATGCTTAGCCACGTACTGCACAAGCACCCCTCGGGCCGGCTCGCGGCCTCGCGGCTCGGCTGGTTTCAGTCGGGCACCGCGGCCAACTTGCTGAAAGTAATGGCCGCAGGCGAAATCATCGGCGACAAGCTGCCCGGCATGCCCGACCGCACCGCCCCGCCCATTTTGGGTGGCCGCATTGCATCGGGGGCGCTGGTGGGCAGCGTGTTGGCCAAAGCCAACCGCAGCAGCGTGTGGCAAGGCGCCCTGCTGGGTGCCGCCGCCGCCGTGGCCAGCACCTACGGCGCGCTGTACCTGCGCAAAGCCGCTTCGCAAAACACCGCCCTGAAGGAGCCCTGGCCGGGCGTGGTAGAAGACGCCCTGATGCTGGCCAGCGGCTCGGCTTTGCTCAAGGGCCACACGCCCGGTCGGTAAGCACCTAGAGTTGTATTGGCAAGTAAAGCCAACGCGCTGCCCCGGCCGCTAAAGCGGCCGGGGCAGCGCGTTGGTGCAGGTGGCGGCGCGGCAGCGGGGGCAGTGTGCTGAACCCGCAGCACCCGAACTGACATCAATCACCCGCAGTATCTGACTTTCGTCATCTTTTGGCGGTCGGGGTTTGGGGAGTTTTGTAACACTCAAAACAACCCGTTTCGCGCTATGGCTGTGCTGGTCCAAGCGAAACCGCCCCAGGAGTTAGTTAAACCTTCGAAGGCCGTTCTCGCATCGTTTTACGACAACAAAATCGTCCGCAATTTCGGCATTGCTACCGTCTTCTGGGGCATTGCCGGCATGCTGATCGGGGTAATTGCCGCTTTTCAGCTGGCCCGCCCCGAGCTCAACATGGGTACGCCCTACACCACGTTCGGCCGTATCCGTCCCTTGCACACCAATGCCGTGATTTTTGCCTTCGTAGGCAACGGCATTTTCATGGGGGTGTACTATTCGCTGCAGCGCCTGTGTAAAACGCGCATGTTCTCCGATCTGCTGAGCAAAATCCACTTCTGGGGTTGGCAGCTCATCATCGTATCGGCCGTGGCTACGCTGCCGCTGGGCTTCACCTCCTCCAAGGAGTACGCCGAGCTGGAGTGGCCCATCGACATTGCCATTACCCTGATCTGGGTGGTGTTCGGCTGGAACATGTTCGGCACCATTGCCCGCCGCAAGGAGAAGCACCTGTACGTGGGCATCTGGTTCTACATCGCCACGTTCCTGACGGTGGCCGTGCTGCACATCGTCAACTCGCTGGCCATTCCGGTGTCGTTCATGAAGAGCTACTCGCTCTACGCCGGGGTGCAGGATGCGCTGGTGCAGTGGTGGTACGGCCACAACGCGGTGGCCTTCTTCCTGACCACACCTTACCTGGGCCTGATGTACTACTTCCTGCCCAAGGCCGCCGACCGCCCGGTGTACTCGTACCGCCTCTCGATTATCCACTTCTGGTCGCTGATCTTCATCTACATCTGGGCCGGGCCGCACCACTTGCTCTACACCTCCCTGCCCGACTGGGCCCAATCCCTAGGTGTGGTGTTCTCGGTAATGCTGATTGCCCCCTCGTGGGGTGGCATGATCAACGGCCTGCTCACCTTGCGCGGTGCCTGGGATAAAGTGCGCGAAGAGCCCATCCTGAAGTTCATGGTGGTAGCCATTACCGCCTACGGCATGGCCACCTTCGAAGGGCCGATGCTCTCCTTGAAGAACGTAAACGCCATTGCCCACTTTACCGACTGGATTGTAGCCCACGTACACGTTGGCGCCCTGGGCTGGAACGGCTTCCTCACCTTCGCCGTGCTCTACTGGTTGTGGCCGCGCCTCTACCAAACCCCCATCCACTCGCGCAAGCTGGTTAACACCCACTTCTGGCTCGGCACCCTGGGCATCCTGTTCTACGCCATTCCGATGTACTGGGCCGGCTTCACGCAGGGCCTGATGTGGAAGCAGTTCAACGACGAGGGCATGTTGCAGTACGCCAACTTCCTCGAAACCGTGATGCAGATTGTACCGATGTACTACCTGCGCGGCATCGGCGGGGTGCTCTACCTGAGCGGCGTGTTCCTGATGGTGTACAACCTCTACCAAACCGCCAAAGCCGGCTCGTTGCTGGCCGACGAGAAGTTCCACGCTCCGGCCGTAATCGATAACGAGCACAGCCACGAAGGCGGCCACTGGCACCGCTGGATTGAGCGCCGCCCCGTGCAGCTCAGCATCTGGGCCACGGTAGCCATCCTGATCGGCGGTGCGGTGGAAATGGTACCCACGTTCCTCATCAAGAAAAACGTGCCCACCATTGCTTCTGTGAAGCCTTACACCTCGCTGGAGCTCGAAGGCCGCGACATCTACATCAAAGAGGGCTGCGTGAACTGCCACACCCAGATGGTGCGCCCCTTCCGCTCCGAAACCGAGCGCTACGGCGAGTACAGCAAAGCCGGCGAGTTCGTGTACGACCGGCCCTTCCTGTGGGGCTCCAAGCGCACCGGTCCCGATTTGCACCGCCTCGGAGGCAAGTACCCGCACTCCTGGCACTACAACCACATGATGGACCCCACCAGCATGTCGCCGGGCTCGATTATGCCGCCCTACCCCTGGCTGTTCGAAAACCAGACCGACTACTCCAGCACGGCCGATAAGATTGCCGCCCTGCGCAAGCTCGGCACGCCTTACCCCGCCGGCTACGAGCAGGTAGCGGTGCAGGACGCCGAAAAGCAGGCGGCCGGTATCGTGGCTGAACTGGCCAAGGAAGACATCAAGGTGAAATCGGACAAGGAAATCGTGGCGCTGATTGCCTACCTGCAACGCCTCGGTACCGACATCAAAGTGAAAGAAGACCAGGCTGCTGCCTCGGCTGTAGCCGCCGCTGAATAATAACAAATGGCCCCGGGCGGGGCGCCCCTCGCAACACGTGCTGGAAACACTTGCCGGCGCCCTGCCCCTAAAGCCTCTCTAGGTCTAGCGTTATGTACAAGAACGTCCTCCAGGCAATCAGCGGAATCGAAATCTACCCGCTCATTTCCTTCGTCATTTTCTTTCTCTTCTTCCTGGCCCTGCTGGTGTATGTGTGCGTGGTAAGCCGCGAGCACATCCAGGCCATGAAACACATCCCGCTGCAGGCCGACGACGCCGCGCAAGCCCAACCGGAAGGAGGTGTGCTATGCTAACGCGCCGCTGGTACCTAGGCACGCTGCTCGTGCTGAGCGGCCTGTTCACGGGCTCGGCCGCCGTGGCGCAGGAAGCTGCCGCCGCTGCCACCGAGGCCGCTGCCAAGCCCGCCGCCGAAACCGGCGCCAGCCTAAGCACCATGCTTTGGCTGATGGGTGGCCTCACCGGGCTGATCATCTTCGTGCTGCTGATGCTGTTTGCCCTGCTGTGGCAAATGCGCCCGCTGCTCCAGAAGGTGTACGAAATCGAAACCATCCGGCAGTCGTGGTACGGCCGCGCCCTGGGCTTGTTCCTGGGTGATACGGTGGGCCTGACGGGCACGTACAAAGAAGACGTGATGGCCGGCCACGACTACGACGGCATCACGGAGTACGACAACGACCTGCCGCCGTGGTGGAAGTACAGCTTCTACGCCACCATCGTGTTCGGTATTGCCTACTTCATCCACTACCACGTGTCGGAAACCGGCCAGCTGAGCGACGCCGAGTACCAGCACGAAATGGCCGAAGCCGCCATGCTGGCCGCCAAGCTGGGCGCCAACGACGACCCCAACAAGCCCACCGACTACAAAGCCCTGACGGCCGCCGCCGACATTGAAGCCGGTAAGGCCGTGTTCGCCCAAAACTGCGCCGCCTGCCACGGCCAGGCCGGCGAAGGCAAAGTAGGCCCCAACCTCACCGACGAGTACTGGCTGCACGGCGGCGAGGTAAACAAGGTGTACAAAACCGTGAAGTTTGGCGTCACTACCAAAGGCATGGTGGCCTGGAAAGGCAAGCTCTCGAGCAAGCAAATGCTGCAGGTTTCTTCTTACATCCTGAGCATTCAGGGCACCAACCCGGCCAACGCCAAGGCCCCGCAGGGCGAGAAAGAAGCCCCCGCCGGCGGCAAGCCGGTAGCCAAGCTGTAGAAACAATCCGTCATGTCTCGGCAAGCTCGACATGACACCTGAGTAAACTGCCCGCAGCGGGTACCCTTCTCCCCGCTGTTTATCCGACAACCGCTCACAGCACAGCCCTGCGTTCGGATAAGCCGCCAGCCCTAGGTTGGCGGCGGGCATTTTGGGGGAGTGCAACGGCCAGGGCAAGGTGCCCGGCCACGCCTGGCCTGCCGCAGGCCGACGGAATGTGTAGCTGATAACGCCCTAGGTGCTTGTTGCGCCGCGGGGCCTCCGATATAAGATGAATCCCGTCGCCACCAAACCCGCCGCTGCCGAGTCGTTTCGCGATACTATCTCGACGATCGACGCCGAGGGCAAGCGCGTGTGGCTTTTCCCGAAAAAACCCAGCGGCAAGCTCTACAACGCCCGCAAATGGGTAAGCTACGGCCTGCTCGCGCTGCTGTTTGCCGGCCCCTGGCTGCGCATCAACGACTTGCCGGTGCTGATGCTCAACGTGGTTGAGCGCAAGTTTATCATCATGGGCCAGATCTTCTGGCCGCAGGATTTCTTTATCCTGCTGCTGGGCTTCATGGCCTTTATCCTGTTCATCATCCTGTTTACGGTGGTGTACGGCCGTATTTTCTGCGGCTGGGTGTGCCCCCAGACCATCTTCATGGAGATGGTGTTCCGGCGGGTGGAGTACTTCTTCGAGGGCGACGCGCCCCAGCAGAAGGCCCTCGACAAAGCCGACTGGACGTGGAACAAAATCTGGCGCCGCACGGGCAAGCACAGCGTGTTTGTGCTCATCTCGTTTCTGATTGCCAACACCTTCCTGGCCTACATCATCGGCTCGGAGGCCCTCGTGAAAATCGTGACCGACTCGCCCCTGAACCACCTAGGGGGCCTCAGCTCGATGGTGCTGTTCACGGGTGTTTTCTACGCGGTGTTTGCCCGCTTTCGCGAGCAGGTGTGCACCATTGCCTGCCCCTACGGCCGCCTGCAGGGCGTGATGCAGGACAAGAACACCATTACCGTGGCCTACGACTACGGCCGCGGCGAGCCGCGCGAGAAGCTCCGCAAAAACCAGGAGCGCAAAGCCGGCGACTGCATCGACTGCAAACAGTGCGTGCAGGTGTGCCCCACGGGCATCGATATCCGCAACGGTGCTCAGCAAATGGAGTGCATCAACTGCACGGCGTGCATCGATGTGTGCAACTCCATCATGGACCTCATCAACAAGCCGCACGGCCTCATCCGCTACGATTCGGAAGCGCACATCGAGGCCGGTACCAAGTTCAAGGTTACAGGCCGCATCAAGGCCTACACCGCCGTGCTGGTGCTGCTGGTAGCCGTAATGGCGGGCCTGCTGATAACGCGCTCCAACGTAGATGCCACCGTGCTGCGCACCCCCGGCCAGCTGTACCAAAAGACGGGGCGTGGCACCGTTACCAACCTCTACAACATCTCGGTGATCAACAAAACCAACCGCGCCATGCCCATTGAGGTGCGCGTGCTGGAGCCCGCCAACGGCTCGGTGAAGCTGGTGGGCCAAAACGGCCTGAAGCTGCCCGCGCAAGGCATGGTAGAGGGCGTGTTTTTTGCCGAGCTGCCCACCGCCGCGCTTACCCGCACAAGCAACCAAATCCGCATCGGCGTGTACAGCGGCGGCCAGCTGATAACCGAAGAGAAAACCAAGTTTCTGGCCCCGGCGCAGTAAGTGTTGTTCTTATCTGTCATCCTGAGGCGCCAGCCGAAGGACCTTCTCACGCCCGCACGACCCTGGCACCGAACGTCATGTCGAGCTTGCCGAGACATCTCGCCGGATAGTAATGTCACCATCCAGCGTCAGCACGCGAGAGGTCTCGGCAAGCTCGACATAACATTCAGACGGATCGGCACGGCGCGCTTTCCCTAGGTCGTCCAAGCGTGAGTAGGTCCTTCACTCCGCTTCGTCTCTGCTTGATGCGCAGAATGTTCAGGATGACAGATGTAAATTACCCCTTTCCCATGAGCACCCTCACCGTGAATAAACCCGCCCCACAACGCAGCCTCTGGCCCTACGCCATCATCGCGACCTTCGTGCTGTTTGCGCTCTTCATCGGCTACATGGTAAAGCAGGCCATGAGCACCCAGGTCGACCTCGTGAGCAAAGACTACTACCAGCAGGAGCTGCAGCACCAGCAGCGCATGGAGGCCGTGGCGCGCACCAACGCCCTGCCCAGCGCCGTGGACGTAGCCTACGACGCCGCCACCGACGAGCTGACCCTGCAGCTGCCCGCCAACCTGGCCGGCCAGCAGGCCACCGGCAAAGTGCAGTTCTTCCGGCCCTCCGACCAGACGCTCGACTTTGCCGTGCCCCTGCAAGCCGATGCCGGCGGCGCCCAACACCTGAGCACGGCCAAGCTGAAGCCCGGCTACTGGCGCATCCGCCTCGACTTTGAAGCTGCCGGCCAGGCCTACTTCGTGGAGAAAAATATCACCGTCGAGGACTGATTTTTATCATAGTTGCCTGCCGAGGTGCTAGCGAACTTGCCTTCGCTAGCACCTCGGTGCGTTTTGGTGGCTGCCGTGGGCAGCCGCTTGTCGCTTTACCCCTTCGTTCATGCTCTGGGCTGGTTTTCTTTTTGGGCTACTCGGCAGCTTTCACTGCGTGGGCATGTGCGGCGCTATTGCGCTGGCCTTGCCGGGCGCGGGGCAAGGCGGCAGCCGCTACGTGGCGGGGCGCGTGCTCTACAACCTGGGGCGCGTAAGCACCTACGCCACGCTCGGCGCCCTGGCCGGGCTGGTGGGGCAATCGTTGCGGGTGGCGGGCGTGCAGCAAGGCCTGTCCATCGCCTCGGGCCTGCTGATTTTGCTGCTGGTGGCGGTGCCCGAACGCTACACCGGCCGGGCAGCCGCCGCCCTGGGCCTCGACCGCGTACTGGCCCGCCTGAAACAAACCCTGGCGTACTTCTTCCAGCGCCCATCCCTAGGTGCTCTGTACATGAGCGGGGTGCTGAATGGCCTGCTGCCCTGCGGCCTGGTGTACCTGGCCCTGGCCGGCGCCCTGAGCGCGCCCGGGGTAGGAGGGGCTGCCGCCTACATGGCCTTGTTTGGCCTGGGCACGCTGCCGCTCATGCTGGCTTTGTCGCTCACGGGCCGATTGGTGCCGCTGCAGTGGCGCACCCGGCTGCGCCAGGCGGTGCCGGTGGTGGCCACGGCCATGGCGGTGCTGTTCATCGTGCGCGGGCTGGGGCTGGGCATTCCGTACCTGAGCCCGCAGGTGGGCACCACGGCCAGCGGCCAAGCGGCCAGCTGCCACCCCACGGCAGCCCACACGCCGGCCACCATTTCGGTTTGCCACGCTACCCCGGCCGAGTAGCCGGTGCTTTTTTCTCTCTCGACATTTCAGCTTTTACCCTAGCCGCTCCGCCTGATGAAAACCATCCTCGTTCCCGTCGACCTGACCGCTGCGGCCGAGCATACCCTCGTGTACGCCAATAAGCTGGCCGTGCGCCTAGGTGCCGAAGTGGTGCTGCTGTACTGCCACCACGGCCACCTCTCGGGCGCCGAAACCGCCGATTACCAAAAGCGCCTCGACACCCTGGCCGAGCGCCTGCGCTACGTGCAGCTGGTGCGGCAGGATGGCCGCCGCATCCGCTACCGCCACGCCGTGCGCTCGGGCTGCCTCCATGATCGTATTCAGGAGGTAATCGACCAGTACGCGGCCGATTTGGTGGTGATGAACCTCGAGCACATCGATTGCGGCGAAGAGGCCATCAGCGGCAACCACGCCATTCGCATTGCCGAGCTGGCCAGCTGCCCGGTGCTGGTGGTGCCGCCCGGCTCGCGCACCCTGCCCGCGCGCCTGGCCTTTATGGCCGATTTCGGCAGCCTCGACAAAGCCACCCTGCCCGGCCTGAACGAGCTGGTGAGCGGCCTGGGCGCGCAGCTGCAGCTGGTTCACTTTTACCAGCGCCTCGATCTGCCGGAGCTCATCAGCATCAAGCGCGGCATGCAACTGATTCGCCAGGAGTTGCCCAACGTAAACATCGACAGCAAGCTGGTGCTCGACGACGACCCGCTGGAAGGGGTAAGCGAGTTTTGCGCCCAAATGCAGGCGCAATTGCTCGTTTTCGCACCTGCCAACGTGGGCCTGCTGCGCCGCTTTTTCGATGTGTGCTACACCAAAACCCGCGCCTACCACACCCGCATTCCGGTGCTGGTGCAGCGGCAGCCGCAGCAGCAATCGGCCTTCTGCTGCGAGCATTGCGCCCAGCAACAGGTTACAACGGTTAGCGCAGCCGCGGAGGCAGTTTAACCGAGCGAAAACCTAGTTCCCCTCTTCGGATGAGGAGGGGATGCACCAGCAAGCTGATGCAGGAATGGTTGAACAATCGTTGTTTCGTCTGTCATCCTGAGGCGCCAGCCGAAGGACCTTTTCGCGTGTGAACGATGCGCCTAGGTCGCCATGTCGAGCTTGTCGAGGCATCTCGCGTGCTGATGTCGGATAGCATCTACTCCCCCTCTTTTGGAGAGGGGGCCGGGGGTGAGGTCCTGATGTGAAAAGGTCCTTCGCTGAGGCTCAGGATGACAGTTCCTATTCAGCCAGCAGCCCCGGCCACCTAGGCCCGCGTCAGTTTTCCACGTCGGCCAACTGACGCTCGCCGGCCGGGGCCGGCTGCGGTGCCGAGGTCTTGCGGCCGCCCAGCACCACCAACATTACGGCCAGCACAATCAGCAGGGCGCCGCCGGTCATCTGCACGTTTAGGGCCTCGCCGGCAAACGCCCAGCCCAGCAGCACAGCCACCACGGGGTTCACGAAGGCATAGGTGCCAGCCAACGCCGGCTCCACCACCCGCAGCAGCCAGATGTAGGCCGAAAAAGCTATCCAGGAGCCAAACGTAACGAGGTACGCAAAGGCAAACCACGCTTTCGGCGTAATGCCGCTCAGGTGAAAACGCGGAGCTTCGCCGTGCAGCAAGCCCGCCATCAGCAGGAAGAACCCGCCGCAAATCATTTGCATGCCCACCCCCAAAAAGGGCGAGCCGCCGATGGGGTTCTTTTTGGAGTACAACGAGCCCACCGACCACATAAACGCCGCCAGCAGCACCGCCGCAACGCCCAAGCCATGGTGGCCGGAGATGAGCACCGGTGCCGCGGTATCGGGCTTGGCCAGCAGGTACATGCCACCCAGGCCCAGCCCCAAACCCAGCAGTACCTTGGCCGTGGGCCGCGGCGTGAGGCCGCTCCACCAGCCCAGCACCGCCAGAAACATGGGCACGGTAGCCACCATCAGCGCCGCCAGCCCCGACGGAATATATTGCTGCGAAAACGTGGTGCCGCCGTTGCCGAACAGCGGCAGGCAAATGCCCACCACCGCGGCCCGCAGCCAATCCTGCCGCGTGGGGGCCGCCGCGCCGCTCAGCCGGATAACGGCGTACTGCACGCTGCCGGCCAGCAAATAGCGCACCCCCGAGAGCAAAAACGGCGGCCACGCCGTGAGGGCGGTTTTGGTGGCCAGGTACGTGGAGCCCCAAATCAGGTAAAGCGCCAGCAGCGCCGCGCCAACCAGCACGGGCGCAGGACGCGCAGAAACAGCAGTAGCAGACATAGCAACAGCGCAAATCGACACCTAGGTAGCGGGCAACGGAGCCTTCTACGAAACGCCCGCAAACGTAGCGGCCTTGGGTGCGGCATCCAACCGGTTTCTTGCGAAACTTGCCCGCTGTTGTGGCCCAACCGCGCCCGCAGCTGCATACCTTGCCGGGCATGAATTTCCGCAACCAAGTGATTTGGGTTACCGGCGCCTCTTCGGGCATCGGCGAAGCCCTGGCCAAGGCCTTGGCCCGCGAGGGCGCCCGGCTGGTGCTATCGGCGCGCAACGAGGCCGCGCTGCGCCGCGTGCAGCAAGCCTGCTCCCCTGCCGAGGCCCTGGTGCTGCCCCTCGACCTAGGCGATGCCGCCAGCCTGCCCGGCAAAGTGCAGCAGGTGCTGGCGCACTACGGTCGCCTCGATGTGCTCGTGAACAACGGCGGCGTAAGCCAACGCTCCCTGGCCCTCGAAACCGCGCCCGACGTCGACCGCCGGCTGATGGAGGTGAACTACTTCGGCACCGTGGCCCTGAGCAAAGCCGCGCTGCCGCACCTGCTGCAGCAAGGCGCGGGCCGCATCGTGGTTATCAGCAGCCTGGTGGGCAAGTTCGGTACGCCGTACCGCTCGGCCTACGCGGCCAGCAAACACGCCCTGCACGGCTTCTTCGATTCGCTCCGGGCCGAGCTGCATGGCTCTGGCGTGGGCATCACCATCATCTGCCCGGGCTTCATTCGCACGGGCGTGTCCGTCAACGCCCTTACCGGCGACGGCCGCGCCCTAGGTACCATGGACGACGCCACCGCCCAGGGCCTCGCGCCCGACACCTTTGCCCGCCGTGCCCTCCCCATCATCGCCCGCGGCGACAACGAAGCCTGCATCGGCGGAAAAGAAACCCTGGGCGTGTACCTAAAGCGCTTCGCCCCCACCATCTTTGCCAAGCTCCTAACCCGGGCCAAAGTGCGGTAGAAGCGAGGTAAACTGGTTTACTAGAGTGTTCATAACCTAGTTTACTTGTTTTGAAGCACGTTAAACAAAGCCGCAGCTAGTGTTAAGCTAAGGCTAGTTCCCCTCCTCAGATGAGGAGGGGCTAGGGGTGGTTGAAAGGCTAGAGCTAGAGGGTAGGCTACTTCTTGCGTAAGTCATGCTGAGCTTATCGAAGCATCTCTACCGCTTCGTCCGCGTATGGCGCGGACGTTGTGATCCGCGTCCCCAAATGGATTTCTCTGATAATCGACCTAGGTACCAGAAGTCACATCGATGGACGCGGACCACAACCGAAGGTCGGCGTAGCCAAAGTCCGCGCTACAGCAGCGCCGCTCGTTCTAGCACACGCGGACTGAAGTCCGCGCTACATCGCCCTGCGGCGCTAGAGGACTAAAAGTCCCGAGCAATGGCCTGCCGCAAAGAATACCCTAGGCCAGCCAAACCGCGTTTGCGCAACCCTACCTTGGCCTTCGGGTCCTTTCACCTATTCTCCGCCCCAAATTCCTGTTCCATGCTCAGAGCCGCGCTCTGCTCCCTGGCCGCGCTGGCGTTGCCGCACCTAGGCGCCGCCCAGCTCATGCAGCCCAGGCCCGCCTTCACGCGCGCCGATTCGCTACGCGGTACGCTTACGCCGCCCCGCAGCTGCTACGATGTTAAGTACTACCACCTCGATGTAAAGCTCGATGTAGATAAGCGCTACATCAGCGGCTCCAACCTGTTCCGCTACGCGGCTACGCAGGATTTCACGCGCCTGCAGTTCGATCTGTTTGCCAACCTAAAGGTTGATCGGGTGGTGTACCGCGGCCAGGAGCTGCCCTTCACCCGCGAGTTCAACGCGGTGTTCGTTACGTTTCCGCAGCCTATCCGGCAAGGCACGCAGGGCGAGTTTACCGTGTATTACTCCGGCAACCCCACCGTGGCGCAGCACGCGCCCTGGGACGGCGGCTTTGTGTTTGCGGAGCACGGCAAGGGTCAGCCGTGGGTGGCTACGGCCTGCCAGGGCATCGGCGCCAGCATCTGGTGGCCTACCAAAGACCACCAGTCCGACGAGCCCGACTCCATGCTCATCAGCGTAACGGTGCCCAAAGGGCTGAAGGATATTTCGAACGGCCGCCTGCGCAAAACCACCAAGCTAAAAGGCGGCGCCACGCGCTTCGATTGGTTTGTCGCGAACCCCATCAACAACTACGACGTGGCCCTGAACGTGGCCAACTACGAGCACTTCTCCGACACGTACCAGGGCGAAAAAGGCCCGCTGACGCTCGATTACTGGGTGCTGCCCGAAAACCTCGCGAAAGCCCGCAAGCAGTTTGGCGCCAACGTAAAACCCATGCTCAAGTCGTTCGAGAGCTGGTTTGGGCCGTACCCCTTCTACGAAGACGGCTACAAGCTCGTGGAAACGCCGCACCTCGGCATGGAACACCAAAGCGCCGTGGCCTACGGCAACCAGTACCAGAACGGCTACCTGGGCAAAGACCGATCGGCCACCGGCTGGGGCGATAAGTGGGACTTCATCGTCATTCACGAAAGCGGCCACGAGTGGTTCGGCAACAACATTACCGCCCGCGACATTGCCGATATGTGGATTCACGAGTCGTTCACGAGCTACTCCGAGTCGTTGTTTACCGAAAGCCTGTTTGGCAAGCAAGCCGGGCAGGAGTACGTGCACGGCCAGCGCCGCAACATCCAGAACGACGCCCCCATCATCGGCACCTACGGCGTCAACCGCGAAGGCTCGGGCGACATGTACGACAAGGGCGCCAACCTGCTGAACATGGTGCGCACCATCGTCAACGACGACGACAAGTGGCGCCAAATTCTGCGCGGCCTGGGGCAGCAGTTCCGCCACCAAACCGTTACGGCCGAGCAAATCATCGGCTACATCAACCAGCAAAGCGGCCGCGACTTCACCAAAGTGTTCGACCAGTACCTGCGCCACCCCGGCCTGCCCACGTTGGAAGTCCGCTTCGAGAACAACCAAACCCTGGGCCGCTGGGTGGCCGACGTGCCCGGCTTCGATATGCCCGTACGTGTGCGGGTAAAAGGCGGCGAGTACCGCTTCGTGCAGCCCACCACCCGCTTCGAGCCCCTCGACCTGCCCGGCGCCACCCGCGAGAACCTGGAGGTCGATACGTTCAACTACTACATCGGCGTGCTGGTGGACTGATGAGGTGAAAGTGGGGTAGGAGCTAGAGCTAAATTTATAAGCTAGTGTTAGTTCCCCTCCTCAGATGAGGAGGGGCTAGGGGTGGTTGAAAGGTTAGAATTAGAAACTGGCTCTAGTCAACGTTCGGCGCCTAGGTCAACCACCCCTAGCCCCTCCTCATCTGAGGAGGGGAACTAGAATGTAGCCCTAACCTTAGCATTGCCGGGCCCCTAGGTACATACTTACCCAGTGGCTCGGCATTCTGCCTTACCTTTGCCGCCACGCGCTTACCAACCCGATTTTCAGCATGAACCAATACGACGTTACCGTCATCGGCTCCGGCCCCGGCGGCTACGTGGCGGCCATCCGCTGCGCCCAGCTCGGCTTCAAAACGGCCCTCATCGAGAAATACCCCACCCTAGGTGGTACCTGCCTCAACGTAGGCTGCATCCCGAGCAAGGCCCTGCTCGATAGCACCGAGCACTTTCACAATGCCGGCCACACCTTCAAGGAGCACGGCATTGAGCTGAGCGAGCTGCGCATCAACATGAACCAGCTCATCGACCGCAAAAACGGGGTGGTAAAGGCCAATACCGACGGCATCCAGTTCCTCATGAAGAAGAACAAGATCGAGGTGCTGCGCGGCGTGGGCTCGTTTATTGATAAAAACCACATCAGCATCGCGCCCCTGGAAGGCGGCGAGGCCCAGCAGATCGAAACCAAGTACACCATCATTGCTACGGGCTCCAAGCCCACGGTGCTGCCCTTTATTGCCCAGGATAAGGAGCGCATCATCACCAGCACCGAGGCCCTGAACATCCGCGAAGTACCCAAGCACATGATCGTGATTGGCGGCGGCGTTATCGGCCTCGAAATGGCTTCGGTGTACGCCCGCCTCGGCGCCAAGGTGAGCATCGTGGAGTTCATGGACTCGCTCATCCCGACCATGGACCGCGCCCTGGGCAAAGAGCTCAAGCGCATCCTCGGCAAAATCGGCATCGAGTTCTACCTCTCGCACAAGGTTACCGGCGCCACCCGCAACGGCGACACCGTAACCGTTTCGGCCCTGAACCCCAAGGGCGAGGAGGTGAAGTTTGAAGGCGACTACTGCCTGGTGGCCGTGGGCCGGGCGCCCTACACCCAGGGCCTGAACCTGGAAGCCGCCGGCGTGCAGCTCGAAGAGCGCGGCCGCATTAAGGTTGATGAGCACCTGCAAACCACCACGCCCGGCATCTACGCCATCGGCGACGTGATTCGGGGCGCTATGCTGGCCCACAAGGCCGAGGAAGAAGGCGTGTACGTGGCCGAAACGCTGGCCGGGCAGAAGCCGCACGTCAACTACCTGCTCATCCCCGGTGTGGTGTACACCTGGCCCGAAGTGGCCGGCGTGGGCTACACCGAAGAGCAGCTCAAGGAAATGGGCAAGGCCTACAAAACCGGCTCGTTCCCCTTCCGCGCCTCGGGCCGCGCCCGCGCCTCCATGGACCTCGACGGCTTCGTGAAAGTGCTGGCCGACAAGGAAACCGACGAAATCCTGGGCGTGCACATGATCGGCCCGCGCATCGCCGACCTCATTGCCGAAGCCGTAACGGCCATGGAGTTCCGCGCCTCCGCCGAGGACGTAGCCCGCATGAGCCACGCCCACCCCACCTACGCCGAAGCCATGAAGGAAGCCTGCCTGGCCGCAACGGAGAACCGGGCGCTGCACATGTAATTCGGAAGCCGAAAGGCTGAAACGCAAAGCGGCTGGAGCTACTAGAGCTTCAGCCGCTTTTTTGTTTGCTAGGGTGCTGCCGACAGCTCAGCTGCCGCGGTAAGTGGAGTAGCCGAAGGGCGACAGCGTGATGGGCACGTGGTAGTGGGCGCCGTCTTTTATTTCGAACACCACATCGATGTACGGATAAAACGACGCTTGCTTTTGGGCTTCGAAGTAGGGCTGCGTCAGGAAGGTGAGCTTGTAAATGCCGGGGCTGCCGGCCTTGCCAGCAGCAGGCAGAAAGTCGGCAATGCGGCCGGCGGCGTCGGTCTTTTTCTCGCCCACGGTGGCCCAGGTTTTCCTGGCGGGGTCAAGCTTTTCGAGGCGCACCGTAACGCCCGCGGCCGGCGTGCCCGTGCCGATGTTCAGAATGTGGGTGCTGAGCTGGTATTGGGGCGCTTGGGCCAGGCCGAGCAGGGGCAACAAAGTGAGCAGACAAATCAGGAGTGCTTTCAAAGCAAGTGGTAATTTGAAATGAACGGAAATGCTGCCATTGGCAACGAAGGCAAACGGCCTCAGTGAAACCGCTGATGGCAGCCAATGTTGGCGCGGGGTGCCGGTTGCTCGTTAGCTCGCCTAGGTGCAACGGGTAGCCGGAGCCCGCAAGGGCGCAGACCACCGCTTGGGGCGGTTGGGCTGGCACCTGGGGTAGAGGAACAAGCTCCGCTGCTGCGCCGGGGGCGGATTACTAGCGGAGCGCGCCAAGGCTGGCCGCCCAAAAAACGTAGCGCATTGGCCCCGGAAAGTGTTGGCTTTGGCGATATTATCGTTGGCTGCACGCAACCATAAAATTTTATTGGGGTAATTGAACTAAAGCTGACCCTTTTCCAACCAGCTGCGGTTACTAGCATATGGCAACTTCCACTAAGCGCCCCCGCGGGGGCAAAACCGTTGAGACGACAACTCCGGCGGTAACCCTTTCTCATGCCGAGCACATGCAGGCGCTCCAGGCCCGCGAGCAAGGCAAAACCGTGATGTACAAGCAGGATGCCTGGGGCCACATCGAGACCCGCTTTGTGCGGACCCAGAACGTAAAAGCCTGGGAAGAGAAGGGCTTTATCGTTCGGTAATCCTCCTTCGGCACCAATAGGCTGCATACATTGCCCAGGGCTTAGCCCTGGGCAATTTTGTTTTCGGGCGGGAGTGGCAGGCACCTAGGGCCAGGGCGGCGGCCCAAGCAAGCAACCTCGCGTTACCTTCCGGTAGCCGGGTCACGTACTTTCACGATTACCAGTACCTTAGCCCACCACCCAACCGCCGCCTGCCGTTTCGCATGTCTGCTCCCGACAAACTCCGTTTTGCCAACGCCTTTGCCGAGGTGCAGCCCGATCCGGAGGGGTTTGCCTACATGCGCTGCCTGCCCGGCCCGCGCCTGCTCGCCGATTACCAGGAGGCCATGAACGCGCTGCTGCGCGTGATTCGCAACATCGGCACCGGCAAGGCCCTCGTCGACCACATGCACATCGAGCCCATTACGCCCGAGGAGCAGCAATGGGTAACTACTAACTGGCTGCCGCGCGCCGTGGTGCAGGGCAACTACCGCTACGCCGCCCTGCTAAGTGCACCCGAAACCATGGCCTGGCTTAACAAAGTAGACCCGCATCTGCTCGACTGGCCGCAGGCGCCAACGTTCCGGCATTTCAGCAACGAAACCGAGGCGCGCGCCTGGCTGCGCGCGCAAACCGTAGTGGAGTCGCAGATATGATAGCGCCGCCCCTGGGGGGCCACCCAGGGGTATGGTGTGCGAGTGGCTATGCAGCATAATTAGCGTTTGATGCCTAAGTTGTAGCCGAACAGCTACACGTTATGCCAGGCCCCGGGGGCCCGCCTGTTCTTGTGTGCGCTTACCTGCTTTTTTATCAATACCACACCCCTCTATGAAAAAACACTTACTCGGCTGGCTGCTGCTGGCTCCGGGTTTGGCGCTGGCCCAGGCCGCCCAGCCCTACACCATCAAAGGCACAGTGGGCAAACTGAGCGCGCCGGCCAAAATTTACCTGGTGCGCGGCACGCAGCTCGCCGATTCGGTCACGTTGCACAACGGCGCCTTCGAGCTGAAAGGCACCGCCGCCGAACCCAGCGAGGCACGCCTGATTGTGTACCGCCGCGGGGGCCTGCGAAGCGCTTACGGCGTTTCGCCCAACCAAACCGGCCTGATTCTGGAGCCCGGCACCATCGTCGTGAGCACGCCCGACTCGTTGCCCAACGCCCGCATTACGGGCACGCAACTCAACCTCGACTACGGCCGGTTGCAGGCCTCGTACAAGCCCATCATGGCCAAACTGGCAGCCTTCAACCGCGAGGTAAAGCAGGCTACGGAGGCGCAGCGCAACGATCCTGCGTTTCGGGAGCGCACCACCGCGCAGTTTATGGGCCTTTTTAAGGAAACCCTGCAGGCGCAGATGGCCTTCGTGCGCGCCAACCCCAACACCTGGGTCAGCCTGAACGCGCTCAGGCAAGTAAGCACGCAAGGCACGCCGCAATACGCCGAGCTGGCCCCCCTGTACAACGGCCTGAGCCCGGCCCTGCGCAACAGCCCCGAGGGCCTGAAGTTCGGCCAGATGCTGGAGCGCATCAAGGCCATAGCCGTGGGGGCGCAGGCGCCCGCCTTCAGCCAGCAAACCCCGGCCGGCAAAACGGTGGCGCTGGCCGATTACCGCGGCAAGTACGTGCTGGTCGATTTCTGGGCCTCTTGGTGCGGCCCCTGCCGCGAGGAGAACCCCAACGTGGCGAAAGCCTATCAGCAGTTTAAGGGCCGCAACTTTGAGGTGCTGGGCGTGTCGCTCGACAACGAAAAATCCCGCGAGAAATGGCTGAAAGCCATTGAAGACGACAAGCTGCCCTGGACGCAGGTATCGGACCTGAAAGGGTGGCAAAACGAAGTGGCGCAACGCTACCAGGTGCAGAGCATCCCGCAGAACTTCCTGATCGACCCCACGGGCAAGATCGTGGCCGTGAACCTGCGCGGCGACGAGCTGCAGAAAACGCTGGCGCAGCTGCTCAAGTAATTGCCGAAAAGCCCAACAGCCGCAGCAGGTAGCCATACCTCGCTGCGGCTGTTGTGTTTCAGATACCGTACATCGCGCCCTGCGCCGCACCTGTGTGGCTGCCCGGCCCTCGGGCCACAACCAGTACCTAGGCGCTGATTTCGGCGACGGGGTGCGCTTGCGCCAGCACGGCCGGGTTCATGTACATCAGCTCCCAGAGGTGGCCGTCGGGGTCCTGAAAGTTGCGGGTGTACATAAAGTCGGAGTCGGGCAGCGGCTGGGAGGCCGCGGCGCCGGCGGCCAGGGCCTGATCGGCAAGCCGATCGACCTCGGCGCGGCTGTCGAGCGAGAGCGACAGGATTACTTCGGTGGTTTGGGTGGCGTCGGCGACGGGTTTGGGGGTGAAGCTCCGAAAAAAGGGCTCCACCAGCAGCATCACGTAAATGTCGTCGCTCACGACCATGCAGGTAGCCCGCTCGTCGGAAAACTGCGCGTTGAACTGAAAGCCAACTTTGGTAAAGAACTCGATAGCGGCGCTGAGGTCCCGGACAGGCAGATTTACAAAGATTTTGGTAGGCATAGCGGTGGTGTTTTGGTGATGTAAGCTAAAGGTATTGGTTTTACTGTTGATATGCTAACATAATTAGCAAAAACTTTGGTTTGTCTGGGCGTAATTATCTGTTGTTTAGTTAGTTGTGCAGTTTTGTTTTTTTACACTGTTGCTGCCGCAATCTAGCTTGTGTCCGCGAAGGACGAAACGGTCATGCTTCATCTGGCGTCCGCCCCGCCGAAGCATCTCTGCCGTTTTTTCTGAACGTCATGTCGAGCGTAGTCGAGACATCTCGCCAGATAGTATTGTCATCCTGACGCAGGAAGGACCTTCTAACGTCAGAACCTCACCCCCCCGGCCCCCTCTCCAAAAGAGAGGGGGGGGTAGTTGCTATCGGGCGTCAGCAAGCGAGATGTCTCGACTTCGCTCGACATGACGTTCAGAAAAAGTGGCAGAGATGCTTTGGCAAGCTCAGCATGACGTTCAAGAAAACTCATAATGGCTTTCAGCCGCAACCCCTCTGATGACGGAGCGCAGATTACTCAGCTAAGCCAGCCTCGAAACCGCTGCGGCGCAGCGAGGGCGCAATGCACGGGCACGGAGGGGAGAGGTGCCGCCGGGCCTGGCCAAGCCAAATCGGCCGCTGGCACCTAGGGCTTCGGGCTTGTTGCCGGTGTGGCCATGCAACCATTCGGCCCGTTGCCGGCTCCCTACTCCGAGCCTCTTTGTGTAGATGCCACAACTGCTGCTTACCTCGCCATGAAACTCCCGAAAGCTGTACTGGGCGCCGTGCTGCTTGGCCTGACCGCCCAAACCACCACGAGCTGTGTGAAAGACGACGTGAAGCCCAAGGAAGAGCAGGGCAGCACCAAAACGCCCGACAACTGCCCGGCCTGCGGCCGCGGCTAAAGCCGTAGCCGTTTCGCGCACTGCCATGTACGCTACCATCGCCTGCAACCTCGACGCCGACCTGCTGGCCACGGCTTTTCCGCTGCTGCAGCAAGGCCGGGTAGAGGCCCTGGAGTGGTCGTTTGATACGCTGTACGGTGCCGGGCAAATGCCCGAGTGGTTTACGGCGCTGCTGCGTACCTACGCCGAGGCCGGCCGGCTGGTGGGCCACGGCGTGTTCTTCTCGTTGCTGGCGGGCAAATGGAGCCCCGAGCAGCAGCAGTGGCTGGCGCACCTAGGGCAGCTGGCCGGGCAGTTTCGCTTCGACCACATTACCGAGCACTTCGGGTTTTTCACGGGCCAGAACTTCCACCACGGCGCGCCGCTGCCCATTCCGTACACCGCCGCGGCCCTGCGCATCGGGCAGGATCGGCTGCGGCGCATCCACGATGCCTGCCGCTGCCCCGTGGGGCTCGAAAACCTGGCGTTTGCCTACACCCTCGAGGAGGTAAAGCGCCACGGGGCTTTTCTGGAGGAGCTGCTGCTGCCCGTCAACGGCTTCCTGATTCTGGATTTGCACAACCTGTACTGCCAGCTCCACAACTTCGGGGTGGCCTACGACGCGCTGATTGCCTTGTATCCGCTGGAGCGCGTGCGCGAAATCCATATTTCGGGCGGTAGCTGGCACGATTCGGAGCAGGCCCCGGGCCGGCGCATCCGCCGCGACACCCACGACGGGGCCGTGCCCGACGAGGTGTTTCGGCTACTGGCGCTGACTATCCCGCGCTGCCCCAACCTGAAGTTTGTGGTGCTGGAGCAGCTCGGCCACGCCTTGCACACCGAAAGCAGCCGCACCCAATTCAGGCAGGATTTCGGGCGCCTCGAACACCTGGTAGCCCAGCACCGCGCCGCCCTGCGCCCCGAGCCCACCAACGATTTCAGGCCCCGGCAAACCGCGCTGCCTGCCGCCCCCGCCGCCGAAGACGAGCACCTGCACGAGCAGCAGCGCCAGCTTTCCGACATTCTGGAAAACGCGCCCAGCTACGCCGAAGCGGAGCGCCAGCTGCGGGCGTCGGCCCTGGCCCATTCCGATTGGCGCATCGAGCAATGGCAGCCGCACATGCTGGAAACCGCCCTGCACATTGCCCGCAAGTGGAAGCCTTAAGCCCCGCTGGGCGCGGGGCCTAGGTGCTAGTAGCACAAACAAGGGGCGGCAGCTACGGGTAGCTGCCGCCCCTTGGCGTTTTCGGAGCAAAGCCCTGGGTGGCTTAATAGGCAAACACCTTGTGGTAGGCCAGGCCGTACCGGTTGGGGCCGGGGCTGCCCTCGGAGCAGAGCAGGTACAGCAGCCACGCCCAGCCCACCACGGGCACAAACGCGGCCAGCAGGTTCAGGCCGCTGCGGTTTACATCGTGCAGGCGGCGCGTGCCCGCCGAAATGTTGGGCATCAGTACCGCGAGCAGGTACATCAGGAAGGTATAGCCGATGGCCGATTCGTCGTCGAGGGTGATGCCGAGAACGTTGTCGAGCAGCAAGGCCGTAGCCCCAAACAAGGCTTGGTAGCCGATAAACATCCAGTATTCCTTTCTCCTGGCCCGGCCGGTAAACACCCCGAATTTGTCGAAGGCTCGCAGAAAGTAGCGCATGCTGAGGTTAGGGTTAAGGTTCGTACTCGTGAGGCTTTGCGGTTGCGCCCCGTTTTTTGGGGTAGGTGCTGATTTCCACCCAGGGCCTTATAACGTTCGGCTGCCCGCAGGGTACATCCCGAAAGGTGAATATAGCCCGGCGCTTGCCGAAACAAATAGGGCAGTGCAGGGCGCAAATAAGGTGCCGTGTTGCGCGCCAAGCCGCGGCACCTAGGGCCAAGCCGGCGGGGGGCGTGGCTGTGTGGGTGCAGTGGCTAAGCCGCAAAATAGCAGTGCGTTAGGCACTGCTACGGTGTGTTGTTGCAACACCTTTTGGGCTGTCATGGCGGGGCAGGTATAAGCCCCGGGGCTGCCTGCCGCCCAAGAAAAAGCGGCCGGAGCTTCTCCCGATGCTCCGGCCGCTTTTCGATAATGCAAAAGCCTGGGTTAGTAAGCCATAATCGGCTCCTGGTTTTCGGCTTTGGGGTCGGCGCCGTACGGGTTTTCGCCGCGGGTGCCTTCGGTGCACATCAGCACCAGCAGCCAGATGGCGCCAATCAGCGGCACAAAGGCAATCAGCAAAAACCAGCCGCTCTTATTCACGTCGTGCAGGCGGCGCACCGCCACGGCCAGGCCCGGAATAAGCATGCCCAGGGTGTAGAGGCCGTAAATCATGCCGTAGCCGATGCCCTCGACGGCTGTGCCCAGCAGGTTGTCGAGCATCATGGCCGATACGCCGAAGATCAGGTTGAACAGCGTGAACATCCAGTACTCCTTGCGGCGGGCCCGGCCGCTAAACGTTGCGTAGTTCTTTAAGGCGTGTAAAAAGTATTGCATGCGTAGCGCGGGTAAGGCGGGTCCTACTCGTTAGGCTTTTCGGTGGCGCCCCGTTGTTTAAAGTGAGTTCTGGTCTCCACTGCGCCAGGGCCAGCGGGCTGCGTGCGGGAGAACGGCAGCAAGTGCTGGTCGGGCTGGCTTCAGTTGAAATATATGTACTCGGAATAATATAACGCGTGCCGCCAAGTGCAATTTTTTTCGGGGCCGGGCGGCCAGGCTGCGTGGCCAGTAAGCTAAAGCCCGCGTCATGCTGAGCTTGTCGAAGCATCTCTGCCGCTTCGGTGAGATTAGTATCTGGCGAAGCGGCAGAGATGCTTCGACAAGCTCAGCATGACGGGCTAAATGTTTCGACCTCACTCAGCATGACGCGGGCTAAATGTTGCGAATGGTTCTTGTGCTCATTCTCAACAAACCCTAGGTGCTGCCGAGTAGCTTAGGCCTTGGGGGCCCACCGCTTCCGGCGCCAGTCCTGCTGCTCTTCCGGCGTCAGAAACGTCCAGGCCACAAAGCGGCTTACTTTCTGGCCCTGCGTCATCCCGATGGTGCGCACCTCCGTCGCCTTCAGCTTTTGCAAGGATTTGTAGAGACCCGGCAAGGTGTCCTTTTTCGATACGAGCGAGGTAAACCAGTAGCAGTTGTGGCGCAGGTGGGCGCTTTCTTCGGCCATGCGCCACAGAAAGGTAGCCTCGCCGCCGGGCGTCCAGAGTTCGTTGGTTTGGCCGCCGAAGTTGAGCGCCGGTTGGGCGGCGGGGTTGCCGGTGCCCAGGTTCTGCACCTTGCGGCGGCTGCCCGCCTCGGCCTCGGCCGCCGACGCGTGGAAGGGCGGGTTGCACAGCGTCGCGTCGAAGTACTCCGAGGGCTTGATTACCCCGCTGAATACCTCGGTGGCCGAGGGCTGCAGGCGCACCTCCACGGCCCCGCCGAGGGCGCGGTTGGCGGCGGCAATTTGCTTGGCCACGCGCACGGCCACCGGGTCGGTATCGGTGCCCACAAAGCGCCAGCCGTACTCGCGGTGGCCGATGATGGGGTAGATACAGTTGGCGCCCACGCCCACATCGAGCACCCGAATGCCGCGGCCCCTGGGCACCTCGCCCTGGTTGCTGTCGGCCAGCAGGTCGGCGAGGTAGTGCAGGTAGTCGGCGCGGCCCGGAATGGGCGGCACCAGGTACCCGGCCGGAATATCCCACTGCTCGATGCCGTAGAACTGTTTCAGCAGCGCCCGGTTGAGGGCCTTTACGGCGGCGGGGTTGGCAAAATCGATGCTGGCATCGCCGTGGGCGTTGGGGGCCACGTAGGCACCCAGCTCGGGCCAGGCCGCGGTAAGCTGCGCCAAATCGTAGCGGCCCTGGTGGCGGTTGCGCGGGTGCAGCGGGTCTTTATCGGGGGTGGCCGGAGCGTTGGGCTGGGTCATGGGGTACGGAGCTAAGCAGAAGGCTGCCGCTAGGCAGTGCCTAAAGGTACTACCTAGGGCGCCGCGCCACCCCGGCTGTTGGCGCGTGTACCGCGTAGGAGTACCTTACTGCCTCACCATGTTTGTTGCTGCGGTTATGTATTCAGAGCCTACCTACCTCACCGCCCGCATGGTGGCGCCCACCATCGAAGCCCACTTTGCGCGGCAGGCGGCCGAAAGCGCCGTTGTGCCCGACGAGGTAGTGCTGCCTTTGGCGCCCTGGGTAGAGGCCGTAACCGATGCTGCTTTTTGGGCCAGCCTGCGCCGCGAAGAAGGCCACTCGCCCCGCATTTCGCTGGCTTTGCTGCCGCCCACGCAGGCCGTGCGGCCGCTGGTGTTTGGGCAGGTGCGCCGCCTCACGCCCTACAACCTCGTAAAGCTGGCCCCGGCCGTGGTGCAGCCCGGTATTCACCTAGGCGTGTGGCACGATGCCGACGGCTTTTACGTGTGGGGCACGGCCACGCGCATACCGCCGCTGTGCTTTGTGCTGGAGGTAGTAGAGCCCGGCCTGCTGGTGGTAAAGCACCGCCGCGCCGATGGCTTCGGTAAATTCGTGAACGTAGCCATTTTGCGCGGCGACCAGCTGCAGCTCGTGGATGCCGAAAACGTGGCGGCCGCCGACTGCCCCGCGCTGCGTGCGTTTTTGCCCTTGCCGGGCCCGCCCACCCACCGCCACCAGGTAGACAGCGTGCTGGTGGAGCTGGCCACCGCCATGCGCGCCCACGGCCGCGGCGGGCTGGTGCTGGTGGTGCCGCCCGGCAGCACGACCTGGCAGCAGTCGATTGTGCAGCCCATCAGCTACCCCGTGGCACCGGCCTACTCGCGCATTGCCGAGCTGCGCCGGCCCGAGCCCACCAAACGCAAGCAGCAGCAGCGGCTGCTGCGGGCCATTGGCATGGTAGGCGGCTTTACGGCCGTTGATGGCGCCACCGTCATCACGCGCGACTACCACCTGCTGGCCTTCGGGGCGAAAGTAGCCCGCGCCGCCAACAGCACGCCCGTGGATAAGCTGGTGCTGTCGGAGCCGGTGGTGGGCAGCAAGCCGCAGCACCTGCACCCGGCCCAAAACGGCGGCACGCGCCACTTGGCCGCCGCCCAGTTTGTGCACGACCAACACGACGCCCTGGCCATGGTGGCCTCGCAGGATGGCTACTTTACGGTGTTTGCGTGGTCGGAAAAAGAGCAACTGGTGCAGGCCCACCGCATCGATGTGCTGTTGCTGTAGCAGCCCTAGGTGCTGGCCTGCTGCAGGGCCGCAAACCGCTCGCGCGTGAGCACCCACAGCCGCACGGGCTGCTCAAAGTTGATTTGACCCGGCGTGGTGGTGTACTCCTGCACCAGCTCGAACCCCAGGCGCGGCAGCGTGCGGTTGGGGGCAGGGTTGCGGGCGTACGGCTCGCAGTAGAGGCGCTCGAGCTGGTAATTGCCGAAAAAGTAAGGCAACGAGAGCCGTACCAAGGCGGTGCCGTAGCCCTGCTTGCGCACCCCGGCATCCCAGAGGTGCAAGTGCATGTAGGCCTCTTCGCCGGGCTTGATTTTGTTGATGTTGCAGTGGCCCACGGCGCGGCCATCTACCTCCCAAATCAGGCAATACGACTGCTTTTCGGGCGGCGGCGCGGCCAGCTGGGCCTGCAGCAGCTGCCGCCAGGCCGCGCGGGTGGGCAGCTTGCCTAGGTCCACGCCCATGCCCGTGAGGTAGGCAGGTTCGGCGTGCAGCCAGTAGTTGGCAATGGCTTCGATGTCGGGGGCCTCCAGCTCGCGAACGGAAAGAACGGGCGACGACGACTTCATGGGCAAAAGGCCAGCGAGTGGTATGGTACCACAAGATACCCAACCACCCGGCCGGGTAAAAAGAAAAGGAGGCCGTTGGGGGCCTCCTGCGGGTTGTGGGGTGGGTGGGGCACTGCGGCCACCTAGGCTTTCTTCACGAACTCGGTGCGCAGTACCATCATCGAGCCACCCGCGCGGCCTTCAACCTCGGCGGGGCTGTTGGTCAGGCGAATGTTCTTTACCAGCGTACCGCGCTTCAGCGTTTGCGACGAGCCTTTTACTTTCAGGTCTTTGATCAGCGTTACCGAGTCGCCGTCGTTGAGCACGTTGCCGTTGCTGTCTTTGGTTTCCATTCGGGCAGAAAGGAGAGCTTGACGCGAGCCTAAGCCGGCTGCGCGCCGCCCGTACGTACCGAAACCGCCTGCGGGCCTTTGTGGCCGTTCTCGATTTCGAAGGTTACCGCGTCGCCTTCCTTGATGGGGTTCACCAAACCGCTGGCGTGCACAAAAATGCTCTCCTGGGTTTTCTTGTCCTTGATGAAGCCGAAACCCTTCGACTCGTTGAAGAACGACACCACGCCGGTGCGCAGCTTGTCTTCGGGGTTTTCTTCCTCTACCGGCGCGGCACCCAACCGAATGCTGTTCACGTCGATTTCCTCGCGCTTGCGGTTGGGGTCGGGCGGGGTGTTGGTGATGTTGCCGAACTCGTCGACGTAAGCCATCATATCCTCCAGGCTTTGGCCTTTTTTGGCACCGGCCTGGCGTTCCTGTTTGCGTTCTTCTTTTTGCTTCTGCTTGCTGGCGCGTTTCTTTTCGTTTTCGCGTTTGCCGAAGCTGCCTTGCCCTCTGCTCATAGTAATGCTTGATGTTATTTCCGGCTGGTTTCAGGAAACCATAAGCTCAAACCAATGAGCGGCCCTAACAAAGGTACGCAAAAGGCCACGGTGGGGGTGCACCCAGCTACAAGCCAATAAACCCGGCCGAAACCCCGGGCGGCTGGGCCCCGGCAGCGGTGCCCGCCACGCCGGCGGCTACCAGCTGCTGCCCGCCCCGCCGCCCCCCGACGACCCGCCGCTGCTCGACGAAGAACTGCTGCCCGACGAGGACGACGAATACGACGACCCGCCCGACGATGACGACGAGGGGCTGCTGAGCTGGGCAATGGTGTAGCGTTCCTTTTGCTCGTGCCCGCAGTGGCGGCAGCGCGTTAGCTGCCACCCCCAACCAGGGGCCGAGCGCGTGGCGCGCTGCACCACTTGCCGGCCCGCCTCGAGGAGGGTGTGGTAGTGGCACGCGGGGCAGGCCTTGGCTTCGGTGGCGGGGTTGTGGTAATCAAGCACCAGGGTGTGCTGGCACGGCTCGCACTGCCACACGTCGTAATCCACGGCGGCCAGGGCTTCCTCGGTGCGTTGGCCGGGCTGCAGGTGCGCGTCGTCGGCGGTTTCGGGCAGGCGCTGCATGGGGCGCTGGCAGTGGGGGCAGGGGTAGGGCGCCTCGCGCAGCTGCTGCAGGCGCTGCCGGTGCCGCCGCCAGTACCAGTACAGCGGCAAGGCAAACAGGTAGCGGCTGAAGCCGAGCCCGTGGTGCGTGCGCTGCAAATACTGGTACTGCTGATGCCGGCTTAGGGTGCTCTGCTGGGCAGCCAGCGTGCGGCCCACGCCGCGCAGGTAGGCCAGCAGGTACAGCAGCAGCGGCACGTAGGCCGCCAGGGCCAGCGCCCACACCGGCACATCGGCGAAGAGGCCCAGCAAAATCAGCCCAAACGGCAACACCATTACCGTGGACCAGGCGTTGCGGTGGGGGTGGCCTTTGGTGGTAGCGTCCCAGGCCGCGCTGTAGAACACCGTGCCCGCCATAGCCACCAGAAAAGCGCCCAGCATACGCCAGATAAACGCGGCCGCGCCGTCGTCCTCGTCCTCGGGGGCGCGGCTGGCCGCGTAATTCTCCGATGGCACTTCGGCGGTGGCGGCAACCGAGTCGGCGGGGCTGCCCGGCTCGGCAATGGAGCCGGTGGCCAGCTGCCGCATAATGGCCGAAACGCCCTGCTGCACGGCGGCATCGTACTGCTGGGCGCGCAGGTGGGGCAGCATGTAGCGCTGCTGAATGCGGTAGCAAATGGCATCGGGCAGCTCGGCCTCCAGGCCATAGCCGGTTTCGAACTCCACGCGCCGTTGGTCGAGCACCAGCAGCATCAGCAAGCCGTTGTCCTTGTCCCGGTCGCCGATTTGCCAGAGGTTGAACAGCTCGGTGGCGGTGGTTTTGGGCACGGCCTCGCCAATGCTGCGCGCCAGTGCCACATCGATGTGCGCACGGCCGCTCTGGTCGAGGGCGCGCAATACGTGGTTGAGGTTGGCTACCGTGGCCGGGGTCAGGATGCTGTCGGGGTCGCTGACGTAGCTTTCACCTAGGGTTTTGGGGTTGGGCAGGTCCTGCCGGTAATCGGCGACGGCGGTTGGCTCGGTAGCGGGGTCGGCGGGGTTGCAGGCGGAGGCGCACAGCAGCGCCAGGGCACAAAGGCAGAGGGATAAATAGCGGCTGAACATGGCGCGGGGCGGTAACGCGGCGAAGGTACACGTTGTGCCCGCTCGGCCCTAGGTGGTCAGTTCGGCTACTTCCTGCACGGCGCCCGGTGCCAGATCGAACAGGTGCAGCCGCCCGATGCGCACGCGCACCAAACGCAACGTGGGGAAGCCCACGGCGGCCGTCATCTTGCGCACCTGCCGAAACTTGCCTTCCGTCAGGGTAAGGCTTACCCAGCTGGTGGGGCCGTGGCGCTCGTCGCGGATGCGCTTGGCCCTAGGTGGCAGGTCGGGCGGGGCGGGCAGGCGGCGGGCGCGGCAGGTGGTGGTTTGGTACTTCACGTCGCGCACGCCAATCTCCACGCCTTGTTCCAGCGCGGTCAGGGCTTCGTCGGTAATCAGGCCATCCACCTGGGCGTAATATTCCTTCTCCACGCCGCCGTTCCGGATTTGCTCGCTCACGCGGCCGTCGGTGGTCAGCAGCAGCAGGCCTTCGCTGTCTTCGTCGAGGCGGCCGATGGCCATGGTGCCGGCCGGAAACTCGTACAGCTCGCCCAGCAGGCGTTTTTTCTTCGCATCAGTAACAAACTGACTGAGGTAGCCGAAAGGCTTGTGCAGGATGAAGTGCTGGTGGGGCATACGGAGGAGGATGGATACGTGAACGAAAGCCGCCGCCGGGGCAACCCACCGCGCACGGGTTTGGTGCCCGTGCGCGGTGGGCGACACCCAGGGCTGGCCCGCAGCTCCTCAGGCAAGCCCGGGGGCGGCTACTTCAGGTAAAAGCTGGTCAGAATGTGCGTGCGGGAGGTGGTAGAGCGCAGCGCCACGATGTACGACATGCCGTTGCCTATTTCGTGCCTTGCCTCTGCCGAGAACCTCGACAGCCGGCCGCCCAGGCCAAACACCAGGCTTTGCTCGTAGGGGCGCACATCATCCAGGGCTTTGCTTTGGGTGGTGCGCACCGTGGTGTAAAAGTGCGACACATCGGTGCGGGTGTTTTTCTGGCTGACCATGAGGCCGTTGGAAATGCCGGCGTTCAGAAACACGCGCGTGCTGCCCAGGCCGTAGCTGTAGCGCAGCAGGTTGTTGAGCTTGAGGTAGCCGGCCGCGTACACAAAGTCGGTATCGGTGTAGGTGTTGGCGTTGCGGGTGTCGCGGTAATGGCCTTTGAACTCGTACGCGCTGAACATCAGCTCGTTCACAAACGAGAGGCGCCGCATTTTTGAGGGCGGCGTGAGGTTGAGAAACAAACCGCCCGAGAAGCCCTTGGAAGCCTCAAGTGGCGTTTTGGTCAGGTGGTAATATGCCTCGGAAGAGCTGCTGAACGTGAGGCGCGACACGGTGCCACCCGCCAGCACGCCGAACTCGGCGCTGGTGCCCTGGGTTTTTTGCCGAAACGCGGGCTGGGCACCAAGCTGCTTGTAGTAGCCGGCGTACAGTTTCTCGAGGCGCGAGCGGGTGTAATCGGCCGCGGCAAGGCTTGCCTGCGCCCCCGGAAACTCGCCCAGGTAAGCCGCCAGCTGCCCCTTGTAGTTCTCGATGGGCACCACGGTTTTGGCGCTGCCGGCGTAGCGGATAAACTTCTTGTACAACAGCAGCTCCAGCGCCGCGCCGTTGCGGAAGTAAAAGTGCTCGTTGTCGTCGGCGTCGACGTAGCTGTACAGGCTTTTGGGGCCGTCGATGAGCGGCCGCACGAACAGGGTATCCTGCCGGAGCGCGAAATCGGGCGAGGAGGAGAGGTTGGCCAGCGAGCGGGGCGAGGTTTCGACCTGCACGTACGCGCTGGCGAAGTGCTGGTTGGCGGCGCCAAAGCCCCGAATCTGGGCCGGTTGGTAGGAGGCAGCGGCCGCGCTTTCGCCCGTTCGGAAGGTAACCGAAGCCGGGTTTCGGCGCCAGTCCTGAAAGTCAATCTGCCCGCGTAGCGTGTCGCCGGCTTGCGTTACAATGTACCCGGGCTTGTAGTTGGTCTGGGCCTGGGCTGCGTGGGTGGCCGCACTTGCCAGCGCGCATACAATTGCTACGGAATAGCTGTTTTTCATAGAAGAAAATGATAAAGCAGCTACAAAGATATGCCGCGGCTCCGCCTGCTTCCTAGGTGCAGGCGGAGCCGCGGCATCAATAGAGCAACCGGGCGGGCGAGGGGCCTTGCGGAGCTTGTTCCAACCGCCGCCGGCTTGCAAAGCGGGCCTTACCGCCCCACCCGGGCGCGGCCTTTGTAGTGCACGTCGCTGGCGCCGGAGCTGCGCGCCTGCAGGTCGCCATCAACATACACGTAGGCGTCGCTGGCGCCCGAGGCTTGCACCACGGCTTTCTGGCTTTGCAACTCGTAGGCCCGGTAGTCGCTGCTGCCGCTTACCTGCACCTGCTGCTGCGCCACGCGGCCGGCGAGGCGGATGTCGCTGGCCCCGCTGGCCGTGGCCGACAGGCTTTGGGCGTTGAGCTGCAGCGTTACGTCGCTGGCGCCGCTTACGCGAATGCTGAACTGCTCGGCCTGAATGGGCGAGGCGCTTTTCAACTCGCTGGCGCCGCTTACCTCCACGCCCGTGAGGGTAGGGGCCGTAACGTACACCGTTACCTGGTCATCCTTGCCCCAATTCAGCGACGACCAGCCGCTGCCCGACTCGCGGTAGATGCGCAGGGTGCCGTTTTCGACCACGGTGCGCACGCGGGCCTGCACCTCGGGGCGGGCTTCCACGCGTACCTCCTGGGCAGCGGCCTGGCGCAGCACCACGTTTACGGCGCCGCTGGCCTTCACCTGCCGAAACGCGCCTACCTGCCGCAGCTGGCCCTGGGCCACGGCCACCGCCTGCGCAGAAACTACAAGGGCCGCAACGGCCAAAGTGCGGAAGAGAGTTGAGGTACGCATAGGGCAACTAGGCTTGGTTGGTTTGACAATACGCCAGATGCGGCAGCGGCCCCAGCCGTTGCCTCGGCGCGCAAACTTTTCGGCGGAAGCCGGGCGGCGCGGGGCTGGCGCCGGGTGCCCTAGGTGCGGCCGCGCGCCGGGCCGCGGGGCAGCGCGTAGCGGAGCAGGCCGGGCACATCGGAGGCGGCGGGGGCAAAGCCGGTGCGGGTCAGCAGCCGCTGCGAGGCCAGGTTGTCGGGCTCGGTGTACGCTTCGATTTGCCGCAGCTGCAGCTGCCCGAAACCGAAGGCGCAAATGGCCTGCACGGCCTGCGTCATCAGGCCCTGGCCGCGGTACTCGGGGCGCAGCACGTAGCCGATTTCGCCGCAGGCCCCGGCAAAGCCGCGGTAAAACCCGCAGGTGCCGATCAGCTCGTCGGAATCGGCCAGGGCCACGGCCCAATGAATGCTTTGGCGGTTGCGGTAATCCTCCTCGATGCGGGCCAGCATGCGCTCGGTTTGCGCGAGGCTGGCGGCCGGCAGCCCGTCGTAAAACGTGATGGGGCGCACGGCCTCCAGGTCGGCAGTGGTTACTGCGCGTAGCCGCAGCCCGGCGGTGCGCAACTCCGGAAACGCCGCAAACGCCGCATCGGCTGGGGTCATGGAACGAGCAAAAAGAGGAGAAACCGGTAAGCGCGCCCGGCAACAACGCCCCCGAAAATAAAGCAATTGCCCGCAGGAAACCGGGCTGCGGCAACAGTGCCGCAACCTCAGCCGTAGAGGGGCCGTGGGCTACCTGGTGGCCCGTGTTTCAACCCAACGCTCTCACGTACCATGAAAAATACCCTACTGCTGTTTGCCGGCGCCGCCACCTTGGCGCTCAGCACAGCCTGCAACCGCGATAAGCCCGCCGCCGTGGATGCGGCCGCCACCCCCTCGGCCGATACCGCCGTGGTAGTCGACGACGATGCCGACATGACCGTGTACCAGGACCAGGCCAACCGCACCGCCGACCAGGTAGCCGCCGACCTAGGCGTATCGGATACGGCCAAAGTGCGCCGCTTCCGCAACACCTATTACACCCGCGCCCAGCGCATCGGCGACCTGGATGCGCAGTACGAAACCGACACGGCGGGCCGCTACGCCGCCACGCGCCAGATCGACACCGATACCGACACGGAGGTGCGCACCATTTTGGGCGACGACGCGCAGTACCGCACCTACGAAACCAACCGCAGCCGCTACTACGGCTCGGGCACCAACGCGGGCACGGCCAGCACCACCACCGTTACCACTACTACCACGACCACCGAAACCGCGCCTGCGCGCCCGGCCCGCCGCCGCCAGCCGCGCATCGTGAAGTATGAAAACAAAAACGGCGAGGTGAAAATCGTGTACGCCAACGGCACCACCGTCAAAATCGACAAGGACGGCGACCGGAAGGTGGAATACGCCAACGGCACCAAAGTAAAGCGCGACGCCGACGACGGCGAGGTGAAAGTGAAAGACTAACCCTCTGGCGCCCTAGGTGCGCAGCACCCCCAGCACAACGCCCACCTCTGCCCCGCGGAGGTGGGCGTTGTGTTTAGCCGCGGCCCCCGCGGCCCCCGCGGCCGCCCGGACCGGGGCCCTAGGTGGGCTGGGCGGGTTGGGCTTGTGGGGCCCCGGCGGCGGGCGCCACCGACACCAGCCCCGCCAGCGCCAGGCCGAGGGTGGCCATCAGGGCAAATGCCCAGCGCAAACCGGCGGCTTCGGCCACAAAGCCTACCACGGGCGGCACCACCAAAAAGCCGAAATACCCGACCGTGGACACCGCCGCAATGGCCGAGCCGCTGCTAAGCGTAGCCGAGCGCCCGGCCAGGCCAAAAACCAGCGGCACCACGCACGATACCCCAAAACCCACCAGCGCAAACCCTGCACCGGCCACCGCGGGCACGGGCCACAGCGCCGCCAGCAACAGGCCGCTCGCCATCAGCAGGCCGCTGGTGCGCAGCATGGGCCGCGTGCCGAAACGGTTGATCAGGTGGTCGCCCGAGAACCGGCCCAGCGTCATGGCTACCATGTACACGGCATACCCCACGGTGGCGAGCTGCGGCGGCGCGTGGGCGGCTTTGCTGAAATAAATGGCGCTCCAGTCGTACATGGTGCCCTCGCAGGCCATGGCGGTAAACGCCATCAGCCCGAAGCGCAGCATGGTTTTATCGGGCAGCACAAAGCCCGAGCGGCCCGCGGCTTGTTGCGCGGGCGGCAGGCGCAACGTGCCCGGGAAGAACGCCAAGGCCAGCCCCGTCAGGCCCAGGCCCACGCCCGCAAAGTGGTAGGCGGTGGGCACGCCGCTGCTCAGCAGCCAGGCACCTAGGGCGGCCGCCGCAAAGCCCGCCACGCTCCACATGCCATGAAACGTGGCAATGATGGAGCGCGGGTACAGCGCCTGCACGCCCACCGATTGGGCATTGACGGAGATATTGAGCAGGTTGCGCGACGAGCCAAAGCAAAACAGCAGCACCACCAATTGCCAGGTGTGCGCGGCAAAGCCCAGCAGCGCCAGCGCTACGTTGAACAGCACCGCGCCCACCAGCATAATTTGCCGGCTGCTGAAGCGCTGCAGCAGCAAGCCGGTAACGGGCAGCGTCAGCATCAGCCCGGCGGGCAGGGCCAGCAGCACCGAGCCCAGCTCGGCCTCGTTCAGCCCCAGGCGGTGCTGAATGGTGGGGATGCGCGAGGCCCAGGTGGCGAAACCAAACCCCGAAATCAGGAAAAACAAGGTGGTGGCCACCCGCGCCCGCGTGGCGGCGCCGGCCTCGGCCGAGTTGTTGCCCATGCGCTGAAACCCTAGGTGCGTGCTGCCCCGGCAACGCTTGGCCGCTGCCGCAGGCACGTTATTTCACCTTAAACGCCCGCAGCTCCGCATCGATGCGCTGGTTCCAGCGCTGCTGGGCGGCCGTGTTCTGGCCGCCGCCGGTTTCGCCGTCGTACTGCTCTTGCAGGCGGTTCATCTCCCACCACGATTGCAGGTACTGAAACTGCATGCGCGCGTTGTAGTTGTCGAGGTGCATGCTGTCGGGGCTGAGCTTGCGCTTGAAGCGTTCGGCCACCAGCTTCACCAGATCGAAGTGCCGCTGCTCGTGGTTGAGGGTGTAGGCATCGTGGTGCTCGGGCGCCAGCCACGAGGAGCTGCGCACCACAAACACCTTGGTGGTAACGGTGAGGTGCACCCGGCCGCCTTCGAGCCGGGCGCTGCCCTGGTACGAAAAGCTGGGGAACACGGCCCCGCCGTACTGCCCGCCGCGGGTGCGGGGCTGGGCCCGAAAATCGGCGTAGGTAAGCGGCTGGGCCGGAACGTAAAACAGCGTGTCGGCGTCGGTGTTTTGGGTGTGGTCGAGGGTGGTGATGCGCAGGCCCGTGGCCAGCTTTTCGTCGTAGCGGGCGGCCTGGGCTATCCAGCTGTTGAAGTTGCCTAAGGCATCGGCGAGGCTTTGGCGCAACGTGGGCTCGATGATGCTGAGCTGCTTGGTGGTGCGGCGGTAGCGCGCCCCGCCCTGGTAGCTCGTGAGCGGAATGGTTTTGCCGTTGCGCTGCCACTCAAACGCCAGGTGCACGGCCACTTTGCCGTCGATCAGCCAGTTGGTGCCGCTCACGGGCGTTTCGCTGATGCGGCACTCGCGCACCCGCACCGTTACGGGCCGCAGCGCGGCGTTGCGCTTAATGCCCTGCTGAATAAAGCGCCGCAACACGGCCGCACCGCCACCCTGCAAATCGACGGGTTGCGCGGGCTTGTCGGGAGCGGGCAGCAGGTACGCCACGGCCTTTTGGTCTTTGCGCTCATCGATTACCCGCGCCACGTAAAAGCCCGCCGGCTCGAGCGGCAGCAACTCGGTGCGCAGCGCCAACGGGGCAATGGCCGGCGTGGGCCCCGCCTGGCTGGCCGTGAGCAACTGCACACCGGCCAGCAGCGCCAGCCACCGGCCGCGCCGGCTAAGGCGGTTACTGAAGATCAGAAGAATAGCAGTTGGCAATTGCTGCCCAATAAGTCGACGAAGCACGCGAATACGCTGAAGAAGTGGCCCGCCAAGCCAACAAGCCGGCCGTTGCGTTAAGTTCGGTTGGGCCTAGGGCTGCCGCCCGGACAATGGGGCCCGGGCACCTAGGGCCGCGGCCGGTTGGCCGGCTCGGCCATAACCCTGCCCGGCCCGGCGCGTTTGTTGGGGCTCAGCTATTCACCCTACGCGCTATGGAAAACAAACCCACGAAGCTGCCCCCGCAAAAGCAAGAGCAGCAGCCCGGCATCGAGCAGGAAATGACGCCCAAACCGGAGTACATCCGCGCGGGCTACAAAGGCAGCGACAAGCTGCAGGGCAAAGTGGCCCTGATTACGGGCGGCGACTCGGGCATCGGTCGCTCCATTGCGGTGCATTTTGCCCGCGAGGGCGCCGATGTGGCCATCACCTACCTGCCCGACGAGGAACAAGACGCCCACGAAACCCGTCAGCTGATAGAGCAGGAGGGCCGCCGGTGCCTCACGCTGCCCGGCGATTTGCGCGACCGGCAGTTCTGCCAGGACATTGTGGCGCGCACGGTGCAGGAGCTGGGCCGCCTGAACATCCTCGTCAACAACGCCGCCGAGCAGTTCGTTAGCGAAGACCTGACGGAGGTGGACGACGAGCAGTGGGAAGACACCTTCGAGGTAAACTTCTTCTCGTTTGTGCGCGTTACGCGCGCCGCCCTCAAGCACATGCAGGCCGGCGACAACATCATCAACACCTCCAGCATCAACGCCTACCGCGGCAACCAGCAGCTCGTCGATTACACCTCCACCAAAGGCGCCATCACGGCCTTCACGCGTTCGATGGCGCAGCAGCTGGCCGAAAAGAAAATTCGGGTGAACTCGGTAGCGCCCGGCCCCATCTGGACGCCCCTTATCCCGGCCTCGTTCCCGCCCGAAAAGGTGGCCAAATTCGGGCAGGATACCACCATGAAACGCCCCGGCCAGCCTTCGGAAGTAGGCCCGTGCTACGTGTTCCTGGCTTCCGACGACGCCTCGTACATCACGGGCCAGGCCCTGCACCCCAATGGCGGTGAAATCCTGAACACCTAGGGCTGCGGGCTGATACGCAACACAGCCCATCTTGCTGAGCGCAGTCGAGACATCTCGTCGGATAGTAACTGTAATCCTGAGCAAAGCGAAGGACCTTCTCACGTTGGACCTCACCCCCAGCCCCTCTCCAAAAGAGAGGGGAGCGGTTAGTATCGGACATCAGCACGCGAGATGTCTCGGCTGCGCTCGACATGACGTTCGGGCGAAGCGGTAGAGATGCTTGGCTAGCGCCTTCCTACGGTTCGACTGCGCTCAGCAGGACGTTCAACAACAAAAGCAAAACCGCCCCGGCCGACTACGGCTGGGGCGGTTTTTTTGGGGCCTACGGCGCCGCTTTTTGGTGGGGCCAGGTGCCTAGGTCGGTAGCCGCATCGGCAGGCTAAGGAGCCCCTACAGGCTGTGGACAAACAGCGTGCATTGCCAATGAGGCCAAATATTTAGTTTTCAAAACGCTTGCTGTCAGTTGATTGTAAAAGTAATGCACACAGTGTGGATAACTTTGTTTACAACTTTAGCATCCGCAACGCCCCGGCTAACGGCTTTGGCAAACGCCCCTAGGTGATGTCGTCGCGCCTGCGCTCCATGTGCAGCCAGCGTACCTGGTTGTGGACCACCTCGCGGGCCAGCCGGAACCCCGCCTTTTCGTAGGTGCGGATGGCGCGGGTATTGGAGGCGGCCGGCACAATGGTGCACACTTCCACGCCTAGGTTCTCGAACAGGTATTCGGCCAGGGTATTCAGGGCATCGGTGCCGTAGCCGCGGCCGGTGTCGGCGCTGGAGGCAATCCAGATATCGAGCTCGGTGGAGTTGTCGAGCGGGTCGATTTCGTCGTAGTTGATCTGGCCGATGGGCTGCCCGTTTACCTCGATGCCGAACGACTGCCCCAGGTTGGGCGCCGAGCTGTCGAAGTAGTGCGGCAGGTAGTCGCCGAACAGCTCCTCCCAGGTGGGCACGCGGGCGCCCTGATCGGCGCCGAAGATGTACGGCGTAGCATCGGAGCGCACGGCCCATTGGTAAAACAGCTCCTTGTCGGCGGGCGTAAGCGGCCGCAGCGTTACCATTTCGCCTTGCAGCAACAGGGTAGTATCCATAACATAGCGGGGAAAGGCGGGTTGCTTACCCAAGATACGCGTAGCGAACCGTGAATACGCCAGCCGCTGCCAGTTAGATGTGCCCTGCCCGCGCAACTCCGCAGTGCCCGGCACACGTTATCTTACCTACACTTCATTGCCGCCCCTCCCCGTATGTCCGTTTCCGTAGCTCCGGCCACTGCCGCTCTGGCGCCCGATACCGCTGCCCTGCAGCACTTGTTCCGTTTGCAAAAAGGCCGCAGCGAGGCCCTGCGGCGCGAAGAAGCCGCCGAGCGCATCCGGCGCCTGCAGCGCCTGCACGATTGGATTGCGCAGCACCGCGACGACATTCGGGCCGCGCTGTACCACGATTTCCGCAAGCCCGCTACCGAAACCGACGTAACCGAGATTTACGCCACCCAGGCCGAAATTCGCCACGCCATCAAGCACCTCAAGCAGTGGATGCGACCTAGGCGCGTGGGCACGCCGCTGGCCTTGCTGGGCACCACCTCGTGGGTGCAGTACGAGCCCAAGGGCGTGTGCCTGATTATGGCCCCCTGGAACTACCCCTTCTATTTGGCCATCGGGCCGCTGGTATCGGCGCTGGCGGCCGGCAACTGCTGCATCGTGAAGCCCTCGGAAATGACGCCGGGCGTGGCGGCGCTCATCGCGCGCCTGGCCCGGGAGGTGTTCGACCCGGCCGAGGTGAGCGTGGTGGAGGGCGACAAAGACGTGGCCACGGCCCTGCTGCAGCTGCCCTTCGATCATATCTTCTTCACGGGGAGCCCGCAGGTGGGCAAAATTGTGATGCGGGCCGCCGCCGAGCACCTTGCCAGCGTTACGCTGGAGCTGGGCGGCAAGTCGCCGGCCGTAATCGACGACACCGCCGACCTGCGCGACGCCGCCGAAAAGCTCGTGTGGGGCAAGTGCATCAACGCCGGCCAAACCTGCGTGGCGCCCGATTACCTGCTGGTGCACGAGCGCGTGAAAGACCAGCTGATCGAGGAAATCCGGCAGGTGCTCCACCGTTTCTACGACGCCGGGGGGCGCGGCGTGGCCCAGTCCGAGTCGTATGCGCGCATCGTCAACAGCCATCACTTCGGGCGGCTGGCACGCCTGCTCGAAGACGCCCAGCAGCGCGGCGCCACCATTGCCGTGGGCGGCAGCGTCGATCATGCGCAGTGCTTTATCGAGCCCACCGTGCTGCTCAACGCCCCGCCCGACAGCGCCGTGATGCAGGAGGAAATTTTCGGGCCGCTGCTGCCCGTGCAAACCTTCGGCAACCTCATGGAGGCCGTCGATTTCATCAACGCCCGGCCGCACCCGCTGGCCCTGTACGTGTTCACGCGCAACGCCGAAAACCAGCGCTACCTGCTCGGCCACGTGCCCGCCGGCGGTGCCTGCGTCAACGATACCATCGTGCACCTAGGGCACCCCGAGCTGCCCTTCGGCGGCTTCGGCAACAGCGGCATCGGGCGGGCCCACGGGCACTACGGCTTCGTGGCTTTCTCCAACGAAAAAGCCGTGCTGCAGCAGCGCGTGGGCAAAACCGGCATCAAAATGTTTTACCCGCCCTACACCGAGCGCGTGCGCAAAATGGTGGGCTGGCTGCTGAAGTTTTTGTAGCGCTCCGCAACGCCGCGGCGCCCCGCCGGCCCTAGGTGGGCGGCAGCGGGGCGCCGGGCGGGCACCTAGGGCGGCAGCCTTAAATGGAGGCCGGCGCCGCCGAAGGCACCGGCCGGCCGGCCTTCGGTTTCGGGTTTTTGGGGCGCTGGTTGGTGAGCGAAAGCAGCGACAGCTCCACGTACACGTTGGTGCCGTAGGGCTTGGCGCCGAGCAGCCCGCCCAGGTCGTTCGAGCCTATGCTGAGCGGGCCCAGGCGCAGGTTCAGGCCGTAGGTAAGCGTTTGGTAGTTGTTGATGAGCGAAACCGGCGTGGCTATTTCCAGCCACTTCGTTTCGAGGCGCGGGGCCACCAAGGCAAAGGAAAAGTGGCGCATGCCGGCCGCGTAGGAGCCCCGCAGGCCCTGGCTGAGGGCCGCATTCAGGTACAGGCGCCGGGCCACGCGGTAGTCCACGTCGAGGTTCAGGGCGGTGGGCAGGGCGGCGCTAAAGCTGGTTTCTTTTTGGTAGCGGCGGGTTTGCAGCACGCGCTCAAACCGCTCCGCGAAGTTGTTTTCGTTGATGCCCTCGATGTCGCTTTCGCTTACGCCCAGGTTCCGGGCCCGGATATTGTTGTAAGCCACGGCGTTGCGGTAGCGGATGGAGCCCACATCGGTAATGGCCACCGAAACGCGGTACTTGTACTTGCTGCGCGAGTGGTCGGTGCGCGTCACGCCTTTCTTATCCACGTAGCGATACTGCGCGGGGTCGTCGGGGCGGTACTCGTACACCAGGCCCAGGTCGGCGCCCCAGCCGCTGCCGGGGGCATTGCTGGGCGTAAGCCAGCGGCGGGCCGTGCTCAGGTCAAAATCCCGGAAAGCATCGGCGTTGGAGTACCCGAAAGCGCCGTCGAGGTGGTGCACGCGCAGCGTCGAGTCGCCGGTGGCGGCCGTGCGCGTTACCACTTCGTAGTCGAGGTCGCGGCTTTGCAGGTAGGCCGAGGCCACGCCCAGCAGGCGCTTGCCCGTGATGCCCGCCTTCAGGAAGTGCGGCCCCGCGTCGAGCACCACCCGCGCGTACGAGGCGTTCCACTCGGCAAAGGCGTTCAGATTCAGGTTGAAGGTGTTGTCGGCGAAGCGGGCTTTGGTTTTGAATTCGTCGACGGCGTTTTGCAGCAGCGCCGGCGACACATGGTTGCCCTGCAACGCCACCCGCACGCGGCTGCCGATGGCCAGCGAGTTGCGTTCGTTCAGGCGCAGCAGCAGGCCCGGGCCGCGCATGTTCAGGCCCACGCTCAACCGCTGGGGCTTATCGGTGGGGCGCGCCTCCAGGGTGCTCTTGTTGAACTCCAGGGGCACGTCGCGCACCAGCAAATTCCAGCCGCCGCTGTAGCGGTAGGCTGTGTTGGTGGCGTGCACATCCACCCCAATCAGCCGCAGCTGAAACTTGTAGCGGTTATCGGCCAGGGTGGCGGGGTTCCAGGCAGCGCCGCCCAGGCCGCTGTAGTTGGAGCGCGAGGTGTTGAACGACGACTGCGCCGCTGCCAGCTCGGGGAGCAATAGCAGCAGCGCACCGCCGAGCAGGCGAGGGGCAGGTAGGGTCACGGGTTGCAGTAAAAGGTGTAGCCGATAGGCCAAGGAAAAAGCGAAGGCAAGTGGCTGGCTGCCAGCGGGCAAGCGGCGGCCGTACAACCCACTTGGGAAAAGCTGCGTACAACCGTGGTTTTGCCCGCACCGCCCAGGGCGCGCCAAAGGTATGGTTGGGCTTGGGTTGGCTGCAAACCCGCGCCAACAATTCCGGCGGAGGCCAGGGCCGGTAGCTGTGGCCGATTTTGGAAGCTCGGCATGCCGAGTATCCGCCGAAAAAGTTGTATTTAGCAGTAAGCCCCGCGCCCGGTGCTGCCGCTTGTGGCCGAAACCCAGCGCGCGCCTGTTTTGCCTGCCTAACCCACCCATTGCATGGATTTCTCAGCTGAGCAACGCCGCACCCTGGCCGCGCTGGCCGATGCGTTTATTCCGAGCCTGCCGGGCCACACCCAGCACGCCGCATTTTGGCAGCACCACGGCGCCGAAGGCGTGCGCCTGGAGCTGCTGCAGGCCGCCATCGAGGCGCAGCCGCAAGCCGCGCAGCAGCAGTTCGGGCAATTGCTCGGCCTGCTCGATAGCCGCCTGCTGGGCCTGAGCTGGGGCGGCCCGCTCAAGCCCTTTCTGGCGCTCGATGCCGCCCAGCGCGAAAAGCTGCTGCAGTGCTGGAGCCAAAGCCCGCTGCCGCCGCTGCGCCAAGGGTTTCAGGCCCTGCGCAAGCTGGTGATGTTTCTGTACTACGGCGGCTCGGCGCCCGAGGCACCCAACTTCAACTGGCAGGAGCTGGGCTACCCCGGCCCGCTGGCTTTTTCCGACGGACTGGTAGACACCCCCCGGCCGCTGCAAACCCTGCACCCCGCGGGCCCCGAGGCTACCTACACCTGCGAGGTGCTGGTGATTGGCAGCGGCGCGGGCGGCGGCGTGGTAGCCGGCGAGCTGGCCGCGGCCGGCCACGATGTGCTGGTGCTCGACAAAGGCCCGTACTGCCACGGCTGCGACTTCACGCAGCGCGAAGCCGACATGATCGGCCACCTCTACGACGCGCGCGGCACCCTCAGCACCACCGATGGGGGCGTAACCTTGCTGGCCGGCTCGTGCCTGGGCGGCGGTACCACCGTCAACTGGGCGGGCTCGTTCCGCACGCCCGACTACATTCTGGAGGAGTGGGCGCGCGAGCATCAGGCCCCGCATTTTCTGCAGGCCTCGTTCCGCCACAGCCTCGATGCCGTGGCCGCGGCCCTGAGCGTGAACACCGACTACGTGCGCCACAACGGCCAGAACCAGGCCCTGCTCGAAGGCTCGCGGCGCCTGGGGCACGAGGTGCGCCCCATTCCGCGCAACGAAAAAGGCCTCGACGACTCCGAGCTGCACTTCCGCGGCCTTGGCTTCAGCACCTTCGGCGACCGGTACGGCATCAAGCAAGGCACGCTCAACACCTACCTCAAAACCGCCGCCGCGCACGGCGCCCGCCTGCTGCCCGATACGCGCGTGCAGCGCATTACCCTGGAGGCCGGTCGTGCCACCGGCGCCGAGGCCGAGTACCGCGCCCCCGATGGCCGCGTGGTGCCAGTGCGCATCCGGGCCAAGCGGGTGGTGGTAGCGGGCGGCGCTATCCAAACGCCGGCCTTGCTGCTGCGCAGCGGCCTGCGCCACCCGCACCTAGGGCAGCACTTGCACCTGCACCCCACGGTGGCGGTGTCGGGCGTGTATCCGCAGCTGATTGAGGCGTGGTACGGGCCGAGCATGTCGGTAGTAAACGACAGCTGCGCCCGGCTCGGCGGCACCAACTTCGGCGCCAAAATCGAAACGCCGCCCGCCCACCTGGGGCTGATGGCCATGACGCTGCCGTGGCTTTCGGGCGAGCAGCACAAGCGCATTATGGAGCAGGCCGCGCACCTGGGCTCGTTCATCGTGCTCACCCGCGACCGGGACAGCGGCCAGGTGCGCATCGATAAGCGCGGCCAGCCGCTCATCAGCTACCGCCTGAGCGCCTTCGACCGCGGCAGCCTGCTGACCGGGGTGCGCACGGCCGCCGAAATCCATGTCGCTGCCGGGGCCCACACGGTGTATTTGCCGCACGGCACGCTGCCCACGCTGCACGCGCACGAAGGCGTAATCCGGAACCCGGAGGTACTTGATGCGCTGCCCCACCTCGATTGGAGCCCCAACCGCTTTAACCTCTACAGCGCCCACCAAATGAGTACCTGCCGCATGGGCGGCAATCGCGCCACGCACCCCACCAGCCCCACGGGCGAGCTGTTCGAGGCCCGGGGCTTGTACGTAGCCGATGGCTCGGCTTTTCCGGCGTGCAGCGGCGTCAATCCCATGCTCACCATTATGGCGTTGGCGCACCACACCGCGCAGCACCTGAAGGCCGATTTGGCCACGGCCGCGCACCCGGCGGCCGCAACGGCGGCCGCCGGCTAAGCACCTAGGGCCGGCAGTTGTTTCTTTGTGGCGTGGCCCTGGGTGGGGCCACGCCAATTGCTATGCCATCCGTAGTTGCTGCCGCCGGCGAGTACCGTACCGATACCCTGATTATTGGCGCCGGCCAGGCCGGCCTGGCCGCGGCCTATTACCTGCAACAGGCCGGCGTGCCGTGCCTGCTGCTTGAGCAGGCCGCCGAAGTAGGGCGGGTGTGGGCCTCGCGCTACGCCTCGCTGCGGTTGTTTTCGCCGGCCTGGGCCAGTGCCTTGCCCGGGCTGAAATGGCCCGGCCCCGGGCTGCGCTACCCCACCAAAGACGAAGCCGCGCAGTACCTGCGGCTCTATGCCAACTACTTCAACTTCGAGGTGCACCTAGGGCAGCGCGTGGTGCGGGTAAGCTTGGCCGATGGCGGAGGCTTTGGGGCACTTACCGAGGCAGGGGCGCATTACCTGGCCAGGCGCGTAATTGTGTGCACGGGCGGGTTTGGGGCGCCGCACGTGCCGGCCTGGGCCAGCGCCCTAGGTGCCGGGGTGCAGCAGCTGCACAGCAGCCAGTACCAGGCGCCCGAGCAGCTGCTGGGCTCCGGAGCGGTGGCGGTGGTGGGCAGCGGCAACTCGGCCTTGCAAATTGCTGCCGATGTAGCCGCTACCGGCCGGCCCGTGTACGCGGCCTTCGACCCCGGCACGCCTGCCATGCCCAACAATACGCTCATGTGGGTGCTGCTGAAAACCTTCGGCATCTTAGGACTTTCGCGGCATGGCTTGTTGGGCCGCTGGCTGCACCGCCGCGCCGAGCCCGTGGTGGCCGGCGACTTGCGCCGCCTCCGCCGCTTTGCCAACGTGCACTGGATTGGCCGCGCCCGCCAAGCCGAAAGCGCTGCGTTGCTGGCCGATGCCGGCCGCACGCCGCCGCTGCAAGCCGTGGTATGGGCCACCGGATTTCGGCCCGATTACCGCTGGCTCGAGCTGCCGGTGCTTGATAGCCAGGGTTTTCCGCTGCACCACCGCGGTATTAGTACTGTGCCGGGGCTGGCGTTTCTGGGGTTGCCCTGGCTCGACAGCCGCGGCTCGGCTTTGATGGGCGGCGTAGGGGCCGATGCCCAACGGGTGGTAAAGGCGCTTCTGGCCAGCCAAAAGGTAGTTCGGCAAAAAAAAGGAACCCCGGCGTAGTCCGAATTAGTTAAAGCTGCGTAATTTGGTATGTAGGCTTTCCACATTCTTGTACTCTTCCATGACGCTGAATTCGCTTGCTGATAAATTGGCTGCGCTTCTGGACCGTGTTCTGGGTGGCCGTACCCCTCAGCTCCAGCCAGTGCCAGTTCGCGCCCGCCGCTAACATTGTCTTCCACGTTGTCTCATCAGCCCTTCGGTTTGCCCCGAAGGGCTTTTTTTATGGCCCGCCGCCCCAATCCCTGGGTGCCAAAAACGCGGCGGCCGTTGCCCCAGCAAGGAGCAACGGCCGCCGCGTGCGTTAAGCCAATCGTTAGCGAATCACCAACTTGCGCATTACGCTGGTATTGTCGGAATCGATTTTGACGTAGTACAGGCCGCTGGCAAAACGGCTCAGATCGAGGCGGCGCGTAAAGCGGTTGTTGAGCTCCGTAATGGTTTCGCGGTACACCACGGTGCCAATCACGTTGAGCAGGCGCAGCTCGGTTTTGCGGCCTTCGAAGCCGGTAAACGACACGTACACCACATCGGAGCTGGGGTTGGGGTACACCAGAATGTTGCGGTCGTCGGAGGCGGCGGCGGGCGCAACCGCTCGCGCCGGCGCTTGCTGCTTGGCAGCGGCGGCTGGTAAACTGCTTTGCAAACAGCACACGCTAAAAGCAGTTACCAGTATAGCGTAGAGTAAACGTTGGGGCATAGAAAAAAGTAATGCTGGCGGGGTGCCTGCGCTACATCGGGGCCGGATGCGGCGCAGCGCACGGAACATCCACAAAAGTAACGGCTTATTCTGAAATAGGTTATAAAAAATATATGGAATATAAGGTACCTTTTGAAGCTTCGTATACGAATACAGCGTTCGTCTTCGTTAGATCTAATTCCCCCTGTCGTTTTGCCCACTGCCCAGCCCGTTTCTGATGTTGAAGTGCTGATTATCGGCGGCGGGCTGGCCGGCCTTACCGCCGCCCTCGACCTGGCCAGCCGCGGGCGCCGCGTAGCGCTGGTAGAGCGGCGCCACTACCCGTTTCATCGGGTGTGCGGCGAGTACGTTTCCAACGAGGTGCTGCCGTACCTGCGCCGCCTGGGCGCCGACCCCGCGCCGCTGCAACCCGCCCGAATAGAACAATTCCTGGTATCGGCGCCGGGTGGCCGCACCCTCACGGCGCGTCTCGACCTAGGCGGCTTCGGCGTAAGCCGCTTCGCCCTCGACGAGTACCTGTACCAGCTGGCCGCTGCCCGCGGGGTGCAATTCTGGCTCGGCGCCACTGTCAGCAACGTCCGTTTCGAGCCCGCCGCCGATTGCTTTACTGCCACGCTGGCCGATGGCCAGCAGCTCCGAGCCCGCGTAGTGCTGGGTGCCTACGGCAAACGCGCCACCCTCGACCGGCAGCTCGACCGCGCCTTCTTTCGGCAACGCTCGCCGTACGTGGGCGTGAAGTACCACCTGCGCCTCGATTTCCCGCGCAACCTCATTGCCCTGCACAACTTCGCCGATGGCTACGCCGGCCTCTCGGCCATCGAAGCCGACCGGTACTGCTTCTGCTACCTCACCACCCGCGCGCAGCTGCGCCGCCACGGCAGCATACCCGCCCTGGAGGCCGAGGTGCTGGCCAAAAACCCGCACCTGCGCGAGGTGCTAACCGGCGCCGAGCGCCTGTACGCGCAGCCCGAGGTCATCAACGAAATTTCCTTCGCCCCGAAAACCAGCGTGGAGCAGCACGTGCTGATGTGCGGCGATGCGGCCGGGCTCATTACCCCGCTGTGCGGCAACGGCATGGCCATGGCCATGCACGGCGCGGCCCTGGCCGCCGAGCACGCCCACGCCTACCTAGGGGGCCAGTTTACGCGCCCCGCGCTGGAGGCCAGCTACACCCGCGCCTGGCAGCGGCAGTTTGCCGGCCGGTTGCGCATCGGGCGCATGGTGCAAGGCTTGTTTGGCGGCCCGCGCCTTACCGATGCCGTGGTGGCCACGCTGCGCTACGCCCCGGCCGTGGTGCAAGGCCTGATGCGGCAAACCCACGGCGCGCCTTTCTGACGGAAGAATGAGGAGTGCAAAAGGAGCAACTGGCCGATGCCGCTGCATGCCCCACGGCCCGCAGCCAACCACGCGCCGCGAACTTTAGAGCAACCCTAGCTCAACAGAAACGGTACCACACTGTCCGATGCTCGTGGCCATTGTTCATTGATAATTGTTCATTGATCATTGCCCGCCGATCATTGCTCACCGACCCGCCGTATACTGCTCTTCATGACCACCAGCTACCTCAGCGCCATCGGCACGGCTACGCCGGCGCACCGGCTGCCGCAGCCGCAGATTGCCGAGTTTATGGCCCGTGCCCACGGCATGGACGAGGCTGGCACACGTAAGCTCCGCGCCATCTACCGCATGTCGGGCATTGGCTACCGGCACTCGGTGCTGCCCGACTACGGCCGCACGCCCGGGGCCTACACCTTTTTCCCGAACACGCCCGACCTGGAGCCCTTCCCGACGGTGGGCGCCCGCATGCGCGTGTACCGCCGCGAGGCCCTGCCGCTGGCCGCCGAGGCCGCCCTCGACTGCCTGCGCCAGGCCCCCGAGGTATCGGTGCAAAGCATTACCCACCTGATTTCGGTGAGCTGCACCGGCATGTATGCCCCCGGCCTCGATATCGAGCTGGTGCAGCACCTAGGGCTGCGGCCCGATGTGCAGCGCACCTGCGTCAACTTTATGGGCTGCTACGCGGCCTTCAACGCCCTGAAGCTGGCCGATGCGTTTTGCCGCGCCGACCCCAGGGCCCGCGTGCTCATCGTGTGCACCGAACTGTGCACGCTGCACTTTCAGAAGCGCAACGAGGAAGACCACATGGTGGCCAATGCCTTGTTCGGCGACGGGGCCTCGGCCGCTTTGGTGCTGGGCCAACCCGCCCCCGGCCGGCCCAACCTCGAGCTGGCCGCTTTCCACTGCGGCCTCGAGCCCGATGGGCAAGCCGACATGGCCTGGCACGTAAATGATTTTGGCTTCGAGATGACGCTCTCGAGCTACGTGCCGCGGCTGGTAAAGCAGGGCATCCGCAAGCTCACCGACGGGCTGCTACAGCGCCTGCCCGTGCGCCTGCCCGATGTGCGGCACTTCGCCATTCACCCGGGCGGGCGGCGCATTCTGGAGGCCATTGAGCAGGAGCTGGGCCTCTCGCCGGCCGACAACCGCCACGCCTACCGCGTGCTGCACGAGGTGGGCAACTTGTCGTCGGCCACGGTGCTGTTTGTGCTGCGCGAGCTGCAGCGCCACCTGCAGCCCGAAGAAGACGGCGCCCCCGTGCTCAGCTTCGCCTTCGGGCCGGGCCTGACGCTGGAGGCCATGCTGCTGCGCGTAGCTTATCAGTAAGGAAGAAGGAGGAATGACGAGGGAGGAAGGCCGCTGCTTCCTTTTTTCATTCCTCCTTCTTCCTTCATCATTCCTCCTTCACCCCTTATGCCCGATTTCGCCCGCCGCTCCCTGGAGCCCGAGCTGATGGACGACCTGACGCTGGCCTCCGACGACCTGCGCCAAAACCTCTACGAGCTCGAGGTTATTAACGCGCGCCTAGGTGGCTACCGCGTGGTGCTCAGCGCTTTGCAGCGCCTGCGCCCCCGGCTGCCTGCCAACCGCCCCGTGCGCATTGCCGACCTAGGCAGCGGCGGCGGCGACACCCTGCGGCGCGTGGCGCAGTGGGCGCGCCGGCAAGGCCTGGCCGTAGAGCTAACCGGCCTCGATGCCAACGCCTTTATGGTGGATTACGCCCGCGCCCGCAGCCAGGGCTACCCCGAAATCCGGTTCGAGCAGCAGGACATCTTCGCGCCCGAATTCGCGCGGCAACGCTACGATGTGGTGATGTGCAGCCTGTTTTGCCACCACTTTGCCGAGCACGAGCTGGTGCCCATGCTGCGCCAGTGGCGCGAGCAGGCCCGCACGGCCGTCGTCATCAACGATTTGCACCGCCACCCGCTGGCCTACCACAGCATCAGGTGGCTCACGCGCCTGCTGGGCGGCTCGTACCTGGTGCAAAACGACGCGCCCTTGTCGGTGGCCCGCGCCTTCCGCCGCCACGATTGGGAAGAACTGCTGACCACCGCCGCCATTACGCGCTACCAGCTGCGCTGGCAATGGGCCTTTCGGTGGCAGCTGATAATTGAGGGGGCAGGGGAGTAGCAGCACAAAAAACTCCCCTCCTCAGCTGAGGAGGGGACGCGGCAGCTTCAGTTGCTGCTGAGGTCGTTGACAATCGTTGCTGACGTTGGGCCTCACCCCCCCTGGGCCCCCTCCGATGGAAAGGGGAGCCCGACGACCTAGGTCATGTCATGCTGAGCCTGGCGAAGCATCTCTACCGCTTCGTCGAATAGTAAAATGCTATCAGTAGAGATGCTTGGCTACGCCGACCTGCGGTTCGACTGCGCTCCGCATGACGTGCTGGTTGGTTAAGGTTACTATCTGACGCGAGGTCAACCACCCCAGCGTCCACTGCGTGGCCGCGTCCCCTCCTCAGCTGAGGAGGGGAGTTTTTTCGTGCTGCTGCCGCTCAAAACCACAGCTCACGCGCCAGCCGGAAGGTATTGGCGTGGGCTTCCACGATGTCGCTGATGCGCTCGGAGTAGCCGCCGCCCATGCACACCACCACGGGCAAGTGGTGGCGGTGGCAGAGTTCGAGCACCAGCCGGTCGCGCTGGCGGCAACCCTCGCGGGTGAGGCCGAGGTGCCCGAGCTTATCGGTGCTGAGCACATCCACGCCCGCGAGGTAAAACACGAACTCGGGCTGTACCTCGTCGAGCAGGCGGGGCAGGGTTTCGCGCAGCAGCCCTAGGTAGGCGGCGTCGTCGGTGCCGTCGGGCAGGGGCAGGTCGAGGTCCGATTGCTCTTTGCGGGCGGGGTAGTTGCGGGCGCCGTGCATCGAAAAGGTGAATACCCGCGGCTCGTGCCGGAACAGGGCCGCCGTGCCGTTGCCCTGGTGCACATCCAGATCAACGATCAGCACCTTGCCGATGCCTTCGTGCTGCAGCAGGTAGTTGGCCGCCACGGCCTGGTCGTTGAGCAGGCAAAAACCCTCGCCGCGGTCGGCAAAGGCGTGGTGGGTGCCGCCGGCTACATTCAGAGCCACGCCGGTGTGGCGGGCCAGCTTGGCGCACTGCACCGTGCCGCCCAAAATGGCAACCTCGCGCTGCACCAGTTGCTCCGACCACGGAAAGCCCGTGGCGCGCTCCTCGTGCCGCGTAAGCTGCCCCTGCACCAGCCGTTGGTAGTAGGCGGGGCAGTGGGTTTCCAGGACATACTTTTCGGGCAGCGGAATGGGCGCGAAGATGCTTTCCTCGGCAATGGTGCCTTCGCGAATAAGTTGCTCGGGCAGCAGCTCGTATTTCAGCATCGGAAAGCGGTGGCCGGCGGGCAGCGGGTGGGCGTAGAGCGGCGCCCAGGCAACGGGCAAATAATGCGGATGGGTCACGCGCGAAACAACGCCGCGAAGGCGGTTGGGGTTTGCGGAATAACGGGCAGGGTTTCTGCCGGAGCGGCCGGCAGCGCGCTACTGCGCCACCAGCCAGGCCACCGCGGCCGCTTCGTCGGCGAAGTACTGGTACGTCATCGAAAGGCCGTGCACCTGCGTGGCCACCGTGGCCGTGGCCAGGCGGGCAAACACATCCTGGGCCTGCACTACGGCGCCCCAGCGGTAGCCACCCTCGGCGTTGGCGCGCGGTAGCCACTCCGTAAGCATGTATGCCTGTTCCTCGGCCGAAAACGGCACCATTACGCGTTGGTCGATCAGCAATTTGCCGCCGCCGTGCTTGGCCAGCGCACGGCCAAGGTGGCCCAACAGGGCTTGTAAATCGGCAAGGTGGCGCCGGCCCGCTGCGTACTCCACGCGCACGTAGCCGGGATGCTCGCGCACCAGGCCGGCCGCGTTACGAAAGTAAATGGTAGAAGAACTGGTTGGCATTGGGCGTAAATTACACATTCGGGCCCAGTGGGGTTCGGGGTAGGTACGGGGCCGCGCGGCGGCTTGCAACACAAGCGTTCATGAAACAGGAGGTTGTGTGCTTCGGCGAAATACTCTGGGATATGCTGCCTGCGGGCCGGCAGGCCGGCGGCGCGCCCTTCAACGTGGCCGTGCACCTGCAGCAACTGGGCGTGCCGGCGCGGCTCATCAGCAGCATCGGCCCCGACGACCTAGGACAGGAGCTGCTGGCAGTGGTGGCCGGCAAGGGCCTCAGCACCGATTGCGTACAGCGCAGCCACCTGCCCACGGGCGTGGTGCACGCCAATGTAACCGATGCCCAAAACGTGCGCTACACCATTGCGGAGCCCGCTGCCTGGGATGCCATCGGGCCCGACCCCGCCGCCGATGCGCTGGTGGCGCAGGCTGCTGTGTTGGTGTTCGGGAGCCTGGCGGCGCGCCATGCCACCACGCGCGCCACGCTGTACGGCCTGCTCGGCCACGCCCGCTTGCGCGTGTTCGATGCCAACCTGCGCCCGCCGCACTACAGCCCCGAGGTGGTGCTGCACCTGCTCGCCCGCACCGACCTGCTGAAGCTAAACCACCACGAGCTGGCCGAGCTGATGCACTGGCTCGGGCAAGCCGCCGAACCCGCCACGGCCTTGCCCTGGCTGGCCGAGCGCTACCACCTGCAAGCCGTGTGCGTTACGCTGGGTGCTGCCGGCGCCGTGCTGTGGGCCAACGGCAAACTGTACCAGGCCGCCGGCGTGCCCGTGCCGGTGCACGATACCATCGGCAGCGGCGATGCATTTCTGGCGGCTTTGCTGCGCGGGTGGCTGGCCGGCCAGGCGCCCGACGAGCTGCTGCGCTTTGCCTGTGCGGCCGGGGCTTTGGTGGCCACCCAGCCGGGGGCCACGCCGGTAATCAGCGCGGTGGCGGTGCAGGCAATGCCGGGCACCTAGGGCAAACCGGGTGGCTTGCGGGCGCTCAGCCAAAAAACAACATACGGGCCTGCTGCGGACCTCCAGGCGGCTCTTGCCAGCTCTTGCCAGCTCAAAAAAGCCCCGCCCCAGGCTGGCAACGTAGCCTGGGGCGGGGTGCGTGTGAAGCGTACTGGACTCGAACCAGTGACCTCCACCGTGTCAAGGTGGTGCTCTGAACCAACTGAGCTAACGCTCCGGAAGGGCTGGGCCGGAAGCCGCAAACATACGCACGGCCGGGCAACGGGGGCAAGCAGCTCAATAGGAAAATTTTCTGTTTGGTAGGGTTTCCGTGCAACCCGTGGGCGCTGCCTAAAGTATAGCAAATCGCCTATGGCCCGATGCGTTGCCGCAAACAACTGCCGGGCGCGGCTCAACCCCAGATCCTCTATCACATGAAAAAATTTGCACTCTTACTCTCGCTGTGCGCGTTGTGCAGCTGGGATGCCCTGGCCCAGCGCGGCGTAGAGGGTATCCGTAAATCGTCGGATTACCAAACCACGCCCGATTCGCGCAACAACGGCTTCGGCATTAAAGGCGGCTGGAACTCCTCCAACTTCCGCGGCGACGACAAGAAGAACTACGCCAACGAGGCCAACCGCCAGAACTTCCACGCCGGGGCCTACGCCCAGTTCGGCTTTTCGCCCCAGGCCTCCATGCAGGTAGAGGCGCTTTACAGCCGCCAGGGCTTCAAGGCGTCGTCGGCGTTCCGGCCGGCGGGCATGCAAAACACCTACGAAACCCAGCTCGACTACATTCAGGTGCCGGTGATGTTCGTGTACAACTTCGTGGATAACGTAAGCTTGCACGTGGGCCCGCAGGTGTCGCTGCTCGTGAACGTGAAGGAAGACAAGAACGCCGTGAACATCAGCAGCCGCAACTACAACTCGCTCGACTACGGCGGGGTGGCCGGCCTGGAGGCCCGCGTGGGCCCGGCCCGCGTGGGCGGCCGCTACGTGCTCAGCCTGGCCAACATCTACAACGACCCCAAGATGGAAAACGGCCTGATGACGCCCAACGAGAACCTCAACGACATCAAGAACAGCCTGATTCAGGTGTACGTAGGCTTTGGCTTTGCCCAGTAACCTGCTGCCTGCCTAGGTGCTTTCCGGAAAGCGCGCCCCCTGGGGGCGCGCTTTTTTGTTTAGGTTGCTGTGTTGCTGATACTGCTGCTTATGCCCGATTTACCCGATGTGGCGGCCGCGCTGCCGGCCATCAACTTTCAGCGCGAAATGCTGGCCCAGCAAGGCATGGGCGTGCTGGGCGCCTGGGCCCTGCTGAACCTATTGGGCAGCGGCTGGCTGGTTACGCGCACGCCGGCTAGGCAGGCGCCGCACTACTTTCATCAGATGAACATCGGCTGGGGCGCGGTAAACGCTTGTTTGGCCGTGTGGGGCATTTTGCAGGCGCGGCCCTTGCACGTAGAGGGCCTCACGCTGGCCGATAGCCTGCAGGCGCAGTTCCGGTTCGAGAACATCCTGCTCTTCAATGCCGGCCTCGATGTGGCGTACGTGGCCGTGGGGGCCTGGCTGCACGCGCGGGCAGCCTCCGCGGAGCACCTGCCCGAGCGGTACCTGGGCTACGCCCGCTCGCTGTGGGTGCAGGGCGGCTTTTTGCTTCTGTTCGATGTGGGCTTTTACCTCGTGTACCACCGCTGGGCGGCCGCGTTGCTGGCGCTGGTGCCCTAGGTTGCTGCCGGGCAATAAACGCCAAAGAGCCCCGGCCGCTACGCGCGGCCGGGGCTCTTTGGTGGGGCAGGTACCTAGGCTTGGGTGCCGCCGATTTTCTCGATCAGCTTTTCGTTGAAAGCAGGCAGGTCCTGGGGGTTGCGGCTGGTAATGAGGTTGCCATCCACTACCACCGTGGCGTCTTGCCACTGGGCGCCGGCGTTGGTGAGGTCGGTTTTGAGGCTGGGCCAGCTGGTCATGTTTTTGCCGCGCACCAGGCCGGTTTCTACCAGCGTCCAGGGGCCGTGGCAAATGGCCGCCACCACCTTGCCCGACTTCATGAAGTCGGCCGCGAAGCTCACGGCTTTGGGCTCCGTGCGCAGCACATCGGGGTTCATCTGGCCGCCGGGCAGCACCAGCGCGTCGTAGTCGGCGGGGCGGGCTTCGTCGAGGGTTTTATCCACGGAAACTTTGCTGCCCCAGTCTTTTTCGTCCCAGCCCTTAATCGAGCCGCTTTTCAGCGACACTACCTCCACGTCGGCGCCGGCGTTCTTCAGCGCTTTCACGGGTTGCTCCAGCTCCGATTGCTCGAAGCCATCGGTGGCCAGCACGGCTACTTTTTTGCCCTTCAGCGGGTCGTTACCAAAAATGCTCATGGTGTTTTCAGGTGTGGTGAAACAATCGGCAATGAAAAACCGGAACCGCCCTAGGTGGGTGGTTCCGGTTTCTGGCTAACGCAAAGGCGGAAGGGGAGGTTGTGGCTGCAGCGCGGGCTTGGCTACGCCTTCCTACGGTTCAGCCCGCGTTCTTCGAATAGTAATTTTTGTTTTCGGACCTAGGGATGCAGTGCGTGTAGCGTGGACTTCAGTCCGCGTATGCCACAACGATTGACTCTGCGCGGTTTTGCTCCAACGATTTCGTTCAGGCCAACGCGGACTGAAGCCCGCGCTACCTGCAACGATTGATTTTACTATCTGTGGACGCGGACTACAACCGAAGGTCGGCGTAGCCAAAGTCCGCGCTACACGGTGCTACTCGTCGTCGTGGCCCGCGGCTTTGCGGTGTTTCTTGAACTGGTGGCGCAGCTCCCGAATGCGTTCGTCGAAGCCGTCGGGGTGGTACTGCACATCGTCCACGTCTACCTGCTCGAGCATGTCCATGAGGGCGTCGGAGTGGTCGGCGCGCTTGCCGTTTACCAGGCTGATAAAGGCCATTTCCGACCACAGCAGCGACTTCAGGCGCAGGCCGGCCGCATCGAGCATCTGCATCTCAACCACCAGCGAGGAGTTGTCGAAGTGAATGAGCTGCGTCCGGATGAGCACTTCCTCGCCGTGGTTGGCTGGTTTCAGGTAGCTGATGTGGTGCTTGGTAATAACCCAGGCGGCGCGCTGTTCGCGGGTTAGCTGCCCTAGGTTGAGGGCGTAGTGGCGCATGGTGTGCTCCTCGCGCGCGTTCAGGAAGTAGTCGAGGTAGCGGGCGTTGTTGAGGTGGCCCAGCTGGTCGCAGTCCTGAAAATAGATGCGGTGCCGGGTTTCGGGCGTCTGGATGAGCGTGGCGTTATCAGCCATAGAGAAGTGGTAGGTATGCCGAGCAAAGTAACACCTTTGGCGGCCGTTGGTTGGCAAGCGGCTATTGAGCGGGCACGTTGCTTTGGGCATCGGGGGCCGTTACGTGCTCGTCGGCGGTGGCTACCTGGGCGCTGGGTTCGGCGGCGGCGCTGGGCGCCGGCGGGGCGGCGTTTGCGGCGTCGGGTTGCTCGGGCTCCTGCACAATGCGGAAGGCGTCGGCAAGTACTGCGTCGTCCTCGGGCTTGCGGGCATCGGTGGGGCTGTCGAACACCACCAGCACGTGGTGCTCGTTGAGCAGGGCCATGCCCTCGGCTTTGTCCTGGCAGGCGGTGGGCCCAAAGCCGTGCGGCACATCAAACAAGCGGCGCAGCTGCGAGGGCGCCACCAGGCTGTCGGCGTCGTGGTGCAGGGCATCGGGCCAGCAAAACACGGCAATGGTGCCGTCGAGGTCCATGGTGGGGCCGGCCAGCAGGTACAGGTCGTTGCCCACGAGGCGCAGCTCGCGCAGGCCCATGCCGCCTAGGTCGAGAAAGTGCTTGCGGTAGTACACCCCCTGCGCATCGGAGAGCTTGCCCAGGCGCAGGCGGCCGGGTTTGCTGCCCTCGGTTACGTGCAGCTCCAGCACAATGGCCCAGCCGCGCAGCACCGGCCCGCGCAGGCCCACAAACAGGCGCCCGTCGCCGGCGTAGGCCATGCCCTCGATGTCGAAGCCGTTGTCTTTGCCGGGCAGGTGCACAAACGGGCCCACGTGCGGGTCGCGGCGCAGCAGGCGCACCAGGGTATGATGCCCGAGGCGCGCGGCCTTCAGCTTGCGGCGCTTCTGGTGCGGGTCGGGGGCGGTTTTCTGCAGCTCGTAATCCTGGGTTTCCGGGTTCAGCACCAGCGGCACCCGGGCCAGCAGGTAGCGGTTGGGGTCGGCGCGCACTTTGGCCAGCTTGGCCAGGCCTTTTTCGGTGTCGTCTTTCTCGGGCTTGGGGTCTTTGCGGCGCAGGCTGTGCGAGCCCACAATCCACAAATACCCGTCGCCTTCGGCCAGCCCCTCAATGTCGATTTCGGCCTCGGCATCGGGGTCGGGCAAGTCAATAAAATCGGCCAGCTGAAAGCGGCAGTGCTGCCCGAAGGTGGTGGCGTCGGTAAGGCGCAGGCGCTCCACGCTGGCCCGCTCGTCGCAGGCCATCCAGAGGTTGTCGCCGGTGCGCAGCGTCGAGGAAAGCCCGTCGCGCACGTGCTTGCCCGAGGGGTTGATGCTCAGCTTGGGGTCGAAGCGCAGGGTAAAAGCGGCGGGCGAGTTGGCCATGGGTGCAGCAGGGTAGAGCGTAGAGGTTGTTCGAACGTAATCACCCCGCCTGCGGGTTGTGCTTGGCCCTAGGTGCCTGCACCTGGCCGGCACCTAGGGCAGCGCGTTAGCGGCAGCCTTGGCGCAATTTCTCGAGGCGGCGCACCACATCCAGCACGGCTTTTTCGTCGGTGGTGTAGAGGGGCAGCTCGAAGTTGCTGGTGTTGCCCTTGCGCACGCGCCGGAGCTTGATTTCGTAGGGCGGCTGGTCTTTGTCGTTGTCGGGCTTGTGCCGCAGGTAGGTAATGGGCTCCACCTCGCGCCATTCAAAATCCAGCGCCAGCTCAAACTTGCCATCGGCCACTTTCGCGGCCCAGCCGGCCTCGCCGCCTTTGTTGAAGCTCACCGAGATGGGCCCCACGGAGGACTGCACATCGGCTTGGTTGTCGCGGATGGTTTGGGTGGCGTGGCAGCCTTTCAGCTCGAGCCGAAGCTCCTGGTGGGGCTTGGCCGGGTTGCGCATCAGCTGGTTGATGCGCTGCTGCAGGGCCTTGCTTTCGGCGGAGGCGGCTGCGGTGTTTTGCGCCTGGGCGCTGGTGGCACCTAGGAGCAGGCAAGCAGCGGCGGCAATCAGTAGTTTTTTCATGAGAGAAGAAGCTGGCAGTAGGGGTTGAGGGAGCAGTGGTTGCGCCGTGCGGGTGCTTATAGGGCAGCGCTTTCGGGGTACTGCGCAGCTGCTTCGGAGGCTCGGCTGCGTTTGTATCAAGATAAAAAATAACGCCGGCGCAAGCCACCCCTAGGTTGCGGGGTGGGCTTACACCGGCGTCAGATGCCGGGACCGGGCCGGGCGTTGCCCGGGCTGCCGAAAAATATTAGTTGCCGGCTTTTTGCTCGCGCAGCTTCTGCTGAATCTGGGGCTTGCGCACCTGGTACTGCTTGTACTGCTCGGGCGTCATGATCTGCTTCAGCTGGGCCTCCGAGCTGGCATTGATGCGGCGCAGCGCCGTGGTAAGGCCGGCTTTATCGGTGCCGAACTTGGTTTGGGCGGCGTTTACCTGCTCCACCGTGCTGGCCAGCACCTGCCGGATGCGCAGCGTTTGGTCTTCGCGCAGTTGCAGCTCTTCCGTCATTACCGAGGCCAGGTCGCGGGCGTTTTCCCGCCGAACTTCTTCGGCCGTGCGCGGCGCTTCGACGGGGGTGCTGGTGGCCGTTTCTTTTTTGGCGCGGTTGCGGCGGGCGCAGCCGGTGCCTAGCGTAGCCACGAGGAGCAACGCACATAGCCAAAATCGGAGGGTCATAGGAGTGGTGAAAAGGGGGATGTGCGCCAACATACGTGAAAAGCGCAAGTTGTGTGGCGCGCCTGCCCTGCCGGCTGGCTCCTAGGTGCCGCCGCGGCCGCCAGCACCTAGGGCAAAGGGGCCAACGCCGTGGCCGGCGCCCCCCTCGGCAAGGCCACAAGCTTGGGGAGGGCGCAACGGGCCGCAGCCGCGCAAATTTGCGATATTTGCAAAGCCAGGCGAGGTATCGGCCAGGATTGCGGGTGCGGGGAAACGTTTTGTTAACATTATGGTAACAACACCATAACATTAACGTAATCAGGCAACAATATGGAGTTGCCAACTTTGCAACCATATCCCTCTCCACCAAACACCTTTTCAAATGAAGGGTACCTTCACCCGTCTGAGCAGCTTCCTATTGGTAGGTTTGCTGGCTGCTTCGTGTTCGAAGCACAGCGAAGTAGCTCCCCAGCAACCTTCGGCCGTTAGCCAAAGCGCCGACGCCACCCGCGACAACCACCTGGCCATGGGCAACCCCAGCGGCGCGGTGGCCAGCACCTCGTACTACTGGAACTACCTCATGCAAAAGCCGCAGTACGCCATGTCGTACCACCGCGACCGGGGTACGCCCAACTGGGTATCGTGGCACCTGAGCTCGGCGTGGCTGGGCTCGGCCGCGCGCCAGGACGACTTCCGCAACGATACCGCCCTGCCCTCGGGCTGGTACCAGGTAGGCGGTAGCAGCTACTCGGGTTCGGGCTTCGACCGCGGCCACAACTGCCCCTCGGCCGACCGCACGGGCTCGACCACCGACAATTCGGCCACGTTCCTGATGACGAACATGATTCCGCAGGCGCCCATGAACAACCAGCGCACCTGGGCCAACCTCGAAAACTACTGCCGCACCCTGGTAGGCCAGGGCTACGAGCTGTACGTTATTATGGGTAGCTACGGCCGCGGCGGCACGGGTTCCAACGGTTACATGACGACCATCGACGCGGGCCGCATTACGGTGCCCAACCGCGTCTGGAAGGTAGTGGTGGTACTGCCCGAAGGCTCTTCGGATGCCAGCCGCGTAAGCAGCAGCACCCGCGTAATTGCCATCGATACCCCCAACGACAACTCGCTGCTCTCGACCTGGGGCTCGTACCGCACCACGGTTGATGCCATCGAAAGCGCCACCGGCTACGACATCCTCTCGAACGTGTCGGCCTCGGTGCAAAGCGTAGTCGAAGCCCGCGTGGATAACGGCCCCACCAGCTAATACTGCCCGTAGTTATTCAGCATAAAAAAGGCCGCCCACAGCGTGGGCGGCCTTTTTGCGTTTATGTGAGCGAACAGCCAGTAAGAAAGAACAACGGTGGAGAGAACCCGGAGCCTGCCCGTTAAAAGGCGAAGTTCACGGAGGCTTTAATCACGCGGTTTTGGGCGTCGAAGCGGTTGTTTTTATCCAGCGACGACAAACCGTAGTCGTAACCGGCGCTCAGGCCCAATCCGTTCCCGAACTGGTAGCCCGCGCCGCCGCTCACGCCAAAATCCAGCTCGCGGAAGTAGTCGCGCACCTCAAAGTCCTGCCGGTACACATCAAACCCCAGGGCGCCTGCTTCAACGCGGGCTTTGCCCGACACCAAGTAAGAAGCCTGCGGGCCGGCGTACAGGTACAACCCCCGCGTGAGGTAGGCTTTGGCCAGCACCGGCACGTCGATGTAGCCCATGCGCGCGGTGGCGGTGGCTTTGGCGTTCAGGAAATCGAATTGCTCCATGGGCACCCGGCCGCTCACGATTACGCCCTTTTCGGAGTATTGCACCCCGGGCTCAATCGTGAAGCGCGGACCTAGGGGCAGGCTCACGTAAGCACCCGCATGAAAGCCCGGGCGCTGCTGCTTGGTAATGGCGCCGTTGGCCAAATCGGTCAGGCTTTGCACGCTCTGCACCGCGTCGCCCGACCAGTCGGCCACGTTCAGGCCCGCCCGGATGCCGAAGCGTACGCCATCGGTTTTGTTGGCTGCCGAGGCCGCGGGGGCATTGGAGTAGGAGCGAACCTGTGCCTGGGCCGTAGCGGCCGAGCCCAGCAACAAGGCGGTAGCAAAAGCAAATAGGGTAGCTGCGCGGTTAGTATTCATGACCACGGGAGGAAAAAATCGGACGGAAAAAGGAAGGGCAATGCTGCGTCTCGAGGCTGCTGCGCATTGCTGTTTGGTCATCGCTATAAAACCGTGCCAATTCCGGCGCAGCGTACCGAACGCGGGCTCCGGTTGCCGCTGATCGATACCCCAAGCAGGAGTAATGCAGCACGCGGCTCGGCTGCGCGGAGGCAGGTTTGCCTGCCCACAACAACAAGCTTCCGGTCGGGGGCCCGTGGCCTACGAGCCCTAGGTGCACAAAAAAACGCGGCTGCCCGGGAGGGGCAGCCGCGTTGATGTTGCTGCGCGAAGCAGCTTAGTGGGTTTCGTTGCTGGAGGGCAGGCCTACACTTCCATCTTCGGCCGCCGGAATCTGGTTCATGTACGAGCGGAAGCTCATGGCAATTTCGCTGGCCAGCGAGTTGGCCTGGGCCCGCACACGACGGTCGTTCTTGGTGCGTTCGTTGTTTTTGTCGGCGCGCAGCTGGGTCAGGTAGTCATCCAGCGGTGCCGTGGCATCGAGGTTTTGCGGGTTGGGAATTACCCGAAACGCGCCTACGCTGTAGGTGTAGCCTTCGTCGGTAGCCTGAAAGTTGAACTCGAAGCGGGCCGTGCGCTCCATTTCCTGCCCTTTGTTGTCGAGCGGCTTAAGCTTCACGGTGCCCAGTACGCGCACGGTGCCGGCGGCGGCGTTGGTGGCAAAATCGGTTTTGGGCCCGAAGGCAAAGCGGCGCTCTACCCACTCCTGGGCACGGGCGTGCAGCGTTGAGCGGCCGTATGCGCCTGCCGGAACCCGTTCGCTGTATTCAACGGGAGCATCCGATTGCGCCAGGGCAGGCGTGCCGGCAAATAGGCAAAGCAGCAAGCCGAGTAATAGTAACGGTGATTTCATAGCACGGGGGCGGTGATGGAGACTTGGAAATGTGATGTGCAAAGCTCCGCTGAGTGCAGCAGCCAGGGGTTAAGCCAGCGTTATCAAAACATGAACCTGTGGGTGCTCAACTCGGCCTGATGCTTTGTATTTTCAGTAAATGTAAAAATGATTTTGGACTTTTTCTGCATATGTGGATTATATATATCGCGTCATGTTCAATCCTTAAAAAGTGAAATAGTACAAACAAAACTTTGTGCTTGCTCCAGCTGATAACGCGGCAAGGGTATTGCAGTCGGTTGGAAGTCAATAGTTTAATTGCTGTTGCAAAAGCGGTAACGCAATACCTTAGTAATATAAGCGAGCTGCCTGCTTAACATTTTCTTAACACTGGTTTTCTGCAGCCGGGAGGTTGCGCGTCTGATGAAGTTGGATACTTTTGCGACGTGCTTCTGAATCATCAACATAAAACGAAGCGCAGAACGGCTTTTTCGCAGGTTCTGCAACGGGGTCGGAGCCCGTTTTCGTTGATTGATTTCGTTTCTTTTCTGGCCTTGCCTTCGTTTGCCGCCCGGTTGTTGCCGGAGCGGTTTTTTTGTGTCCGTGCGGTTCGGCTGCGCGGTCAACCCACCGCCTGCATCGGCCCTTTAGCCGCCGTGTTCCAAGCTTGAGCCAGACCATGAAACAACCCTTTGCACCGGCCCAGGCGCGGAACCACAACCCGAGCGCGACGCCACGGCCCGCGGCCCTAAACAAAGCCTGCGAGGCCGAATTGCGCGCTGCCAGGCAGTGCGCGGGTGCCTACAACCTGGTAGCCAGTGCCTGCGCAAACACCAATACACCATTCACCCCCAATGGGCACGACGGCCGGAACTTGTTCTTGCCGAAGGCCCGGTAAGCTCATCGTCCGCAAAAGCCCGGTGCCTGCCGGGCCTCTTGTTTTCCATTTCCCCTAGGTCGGCCTGAACCGCAGCGCCGGCGCAGCGAAAAACTGCAGCAACCAGCAACACAGCCCTGTCGCGTCGGCCGAAGCATCTTTACGGCTGGCGGCTGAGCAACGGTGAGCATTAAGCCGCTAACCAAGCGGTAGAGGTGCTTCGGCCGGCGCGGCACGGCAAGTGTGCTGAGTGGCAGCTGTTTTATCGCCTTGCGCCACCCGACCACCCGAACCAAATAGCCCCATCCACTATGCAACTCGGACCTTCTTTAACGCTGCAGAATCCCGTGTGCCTGGCTGCCGCTCCTTGGCAGCTGCCCGACAACCTAGGCTACGAGCGCCTGGGTGCTATTTTCACCAAAACGGTCATCATGGAGCCGCGGCCCGGCGGGCGCGAAGGCCTCATCCGCGTAGCCGATTCGTCGCTGCTGAACACCACCGACCGCCGCACCGACGGCGCCGAGCAGCTGGTGCAAGACCACCTGCCGCACCTGCGCCGCCACGGCGTGCCCGTGCTGGTGAGCATCACCGCGCCCGGCATCCCCGGATTCCGAAAAATCGCTCGCTTTCTGGCCCGCGAAGCCGCTGGCCAGATTGCCGGCGTTGAAGTATACATTAGCAGCGCCACTACCCAAAAAGGCTTCGACCTGACGCCGCGCTTCGTGCGCGAAGCCACCGAAGCCGTGCGCAACGAGCTGGGTGCCGATGCGGCCCTCATCGTAAAGCTGCCGCCGTGGCCCGACCACGTGCGCGCCCTGGCCCTGGGTGCCCAGGAGGGAGGTGCCACGGCCCTGGCTGCCTGTAACACCTTAAAAGCGTTGCACCTGCCCGATGGCGGCGAGCCAATCCTCGGTGGCCTCTCGGGCGAGGCGCTGCGGCCCATGGCCCTGCGCTGCGTGTACGAGCTGGCCCACGACGAAAACCTGCAACTGCCGGTTATCGGCACCGGCGGCATCTTCACCGCCCAGCACGTGCGCGACTACCTGCGCTGCGGCGCCGCGGCCGTGCAGGTGGCCACCGGCGAGTGGCTGGAACCCGGCCTTACGGCCCGTCTCGCCACCGAATGGGAAACCGCGAATACCCTCACCGAAACCAAACCCGCCGCATGGATCAGCTAACTCGCCGCGCCCACACCACCGGCTCGCTGCTCTGCGTGGGCCTCGACCCCGTAGGGGAAAACGTAGAAACCCGCCTGCGCCAAGTGGTGGAGCAAACGGCCGAGTACGCCGCCGGCTTCAAGCCCAACCTGGCTTTCTTCCTGGCCCGCCCCGATGGGGTAGCCCTGCTGCAGCGCCTGCGCGAGTGGATACCCAGCGAAGTGCCGATGATCCTCGACGGTAAGTTCGGCGACATTGCCAACACCGCCGAGCGCTACGCCGCCTTTGCCTACGACATCATCGGGGCCGATGGCGTGACGGTGAACCCCTACATGGGCGACGACGCTATCGTGCCGTTTGCCCGCCCCGGCAAGGCCGTGTTCGTGCTGGCCAAAACCTCCAACAAGCCCGCCCACTCGCTGCAGGATGAACAGCTGGTGCGTGGCGGTACGCTCAGCGACCTGGCCGCCGATGTGGTGCAGGACCTCTACCCCCAGCACCCCGACCTAGGCCTGGTAGTAGGCGCCACCAACGCCGAGGCCCTGGCCCGCCTGCGCCAGCGCTGCCCCGAGCTGTGGTTTCTGGTGCCCGGCGTGGGGGCCCAAGGCGGCGACCTGGCAGCTACCGTGCAGGCCGGCTGCCGCCCATCCGACGGCCTGGGTCTTCTGATTAATACTTCCCGTAGCATCTGGCAGGCCGCCGACGCTGGCGCCGCGGCCCGCGACCTTACCCAACAAATTCATGCCCTACGCTCCGAGCGATTTTCAGCAGCAATTTGAGTTGCAGCTGCGCGGCGAAGATGCCCTGCTGAGCGGCCACTTCCGCCTTTCTTCCGGCCTGCACTCCGATACCTACGTGCAGTGCGCCCGCTTTCTGCGCCGCCCCGACCTGGCCGCCCCGGCCCTGGGTGTGCTGGCTAAGCTGATCCGGGAAGCCGGCCTACAGCCCGACGTGGTGGTAGGCCCCGCCATGGGCGGCGTGGTGGTGAGCTACGAGTTGGCCCGCCAGCTGCAAGTGCCCGGCATCTTCACCGAGCGCGACGCCGACACCAAGATGACCTTGCGCCGCGGCTTCACGCTGCAGCCGGGCGAGAAAGTCATCATCGCCGAGGACGTGGTAACCACGGGAAAATCGACCCTGGAGGTAGCCGAAGTGCTGCGCCGGATGGGCGTGGACGTGCTGGGCGTAGCCTGCCTCATCGACCGCACCGGCGGTCAGCATGAACTAGACTTCCCCCTGTTTGCGTTGCTACCGGTTCAAGCAGCCACCTATCAGCCCGAAAATTGTCCGCTGTGTGCCAAGGGCATTCCGGCGGTAAAGCCGGGAAGTCGGCCCGACGCGGTGCCGACGCTTGCGTAAGGGCGGCGGTTGTCGTTCTTTTGTAACTCCTTCGCTACCCTGTGCAACGAAGCTTCTCCCATACTCCCACCTCGCTCACGCGAACCCGGCCCAGCAAGGCCTCGTTCGACAGCATGTGGCGCCGTAGCGCACTGCTGAGCCGAGCCGCGGGCCTGCGCCTCGACGCCGAGCGCCGGGAAGTGGAAGAGCAGATAGCCGAGCGACGCCAGCAGCAACATGCCGAGTCGCAGCCGCAGCACAGTCAAACGTGCATAGCCGACCTCCGAAAGCAGCTGCGAAAACCCGTAGCCGCCGAGGTAGCAAAGCACCTAGGGTACTTCGGCGAAGATGCTTCTTCGAACACTCATGCCGCGCATGCGGCCTCCTGGAGCAACGCTCCGCACCATACTGTAAGCCGCCTTGTGGCCCGTACATCGGGCCCGGGGCGGCTTACCGCATTCTTGGGGTTTGCCAGTGGCGCGGAGTGGTACTCCGCGACGCGCGCCAGCGCGTTCCTCGCGTCTGCCGAAGCCGCCGACCACGCACTCTTCACGCAAGCTACTCGCCTGCGGCTCGTCGCGGAGTACCACTCCGCGCCACAACACTCGCTACCCTTCTGAGCTTTGGAAAACACCGCTTCGCATACCATCCAACTGATTCCGCGCCCTGGCCAGCACGACGGCGAAGGTGCCCGCGTAGCCGAAGCCGCCCGGCGTCACCTGCACCTGCGCACCGGCCGCGTGCAAACCAGCGCCGTGTACACCGTGCGCTACCCGCTGTCGGCCGAGCAGCTCGAAAGCTTCACCGCCCAGTGCCTCCAGGACCCGCTGCTGAATGATGCGGCTTTGGACAAATGGGCCGTGGCGCCCGAGTTCAAGAGCTACATCCTGGTGGCCAAGGGACCGGGCGTGACGGACGACGAAGGCACCTCGGCCCAGAACGCCCTGCAGGACTTCCTCGGCCTGGAGCTGGACATCCGCACCCAGCACATCTTCAGCAAGCGCCTGTACCTGCTGGAAAAGGAGCTGCCCGAGGTAGACCTGCGCCGCATCGCGGAGGAGCTGCTGGGCAACAAGCTCATCAACCGCTTTCTGGTTGGCCACACCGCCGAAGGCATCCGCGACTTCACCCCGCAGCCCGGCGGCGGCGCTGATTCTACTACCCACACCATCCGACTGGAGCACCTGACCGACGAAGAGCTGCTGCAGCTATCGAAGGAGAACGTGTACGCGCTGAACTTGGCAGAAATGCGCGCCATCCGTGACTATTACTACTCGGCCGAAACGCAAATCAGCCGCGCCGAAGCCGGCCTGACGCCCGACCCCACGGACTGCGAGCTGGAAATCCTGGCCCAGACTTGGTCGGAGCATTGTAAGCACAAGGAATTTGCGGCCATCATCCGCTACCGCAACGCCGTAACCGGCGAGGAAAAGGAAATCGACGGGCTGTTCAAGACCTATATAAAAGGAGCGACGTCGGAGGTTGACCGGCTGCTGCGCCAGAACGGCAACGACTGGCTCATCAAGGTGTTTTCTGACAACGCCGGCGCGGTGCGCATTAATAAGGATTCGTTGTTCGTCTGGAAGGTCGAAACCCACAACTCGCCCTCGGCCATCGACCCCTACGGCGGGGCCATTACCGGCATCTTGGGCAACAACCGCGACCCGCTGGCTACCGGCATCGGCGGCGCGCGGCTGCTGTTCAACACCAACGTGCTCTGTTTCGGCCCGCCGAACTGGGCGGGGCCGCTGCTGACCGGGCAGCTGCACCCGCGCCGGGTGTTTGAGGGCGTGCGCAAGGGCATCGAGGACGGCGGCAACAAGTCGGGTGTGCCGACGGTGAACGGGGCCATCGTGTTCGATGAGCGCTACCGCGGCAAGCCGCTGGTGTACTGCGGTACTGGCGCTGTGCTGCCCATGCAGCTGGCGGGCCAGGATGCCTGGGAGAAAAAGATTGACGCCGGCGACCGGATCATCATGGCCGGCGGCCGGGTGGGCAAGGACGGCATCCACGGCGCCACGTTCAGCAGCATCGAGCTGGACGAAGCCGCGCCGGCCACGGCCGTGCAAATCGGCTCCCCGATTACCCAGAAGCTGGCCATGGACTTCCTGCTGCTGGCTACCCGCCGCGGCCTGATCAAGTGCAGCACCGACAACGGTGCGGGCGGCCTGTCCTCGTCGGTAGGTGAGCTGGCCGGCATCAGCGGCGGTGCCACGGTAGAGCTGGAAAAAGTGCCGCTGAAGTACCCCGGGCTGCGCCCCTGGGAAATTTTCCTGTCGGAGTCGCAGGAGCGGTTTACGCTGGTGGTGGAGCCCGCTAAGCTGGCCGAGCTGAACGCGCTGGCCGCCGAAATGGAAGTGGAGCTGTCGGACATCGGGCAGTTCACCGACAACGGCCGCCTCGACGTGACCTTCGACGGGCAGCCGGTGGCCTCGCTCTCGCTGGAGTTTCTGCACGAAGGCGTGCCGCGCAAGGTGCTCGACGCCGAGTGGACGCTGCCGACCTTGCACGAACCCAAACTGCCGGCTTCGCTCGACGCGACGGAACTCCTTATCAAGCTGCTCGGCGCGCTGAACATCTGCTCGCGCGAGGCCGTGATTCGGCAGTACGACCACGAGGTGAAAGGCCGCACCGTCGTGAAGCCCTTGATGGGCCGCACCGGCCAAGCGCCGCAGGATGCGGCCGTGGTGCAGTTCAATTTCGATTCCTGGGAAGGCGTGGCGGTGAGCAACGGCATTCTGCCACGCTACGGCGACATCGACCCCTACCAGATGTCGGCCGGCGCCTTCGATGAGGCTGTGCGCCAGATCGTGTCGGTAGGCGGCAAGCTGCCCAATCTAACGCCCAGCGATGGAATATTCTGGTCGGTCAACGACAACTTCTGCGTGCCTGACTCGGTGTACGACCCCGTCACCAACCCCGACGGCAAGCAGAAGCTGGCCGCCCTGGTGCAGCTCTGCGAGGCCTTGCGCGACATGTGCGTGGCCTACCATATCCCGCTGACCTCGGGCAAGGACTCGATGAAAAACGACTTCAAGGCCGACGGGCAGAAGATTTCGGTGCCGCCCACGGTGCTGTACTCCATGACCGCCCTGATGCCCGACGTGCGCCGCGCCGTGACGTCGGACTTCAAAGCCCCCGGCGACTTGGTGTACCTGCTCGGCGACACCTACGACGAGCTGGGTGGCTCGGAGCTGTACCACCTCTTCGGCGAGCTGGGCCAGAACGTGCCCCGCGTGCGCCCCGCCGAAGCCAAGGACCTGTACGAGAAAGTCGGCCGCGCCCATGATGCGAACCTCATCGTCTCCTGCCACGACCTTTCCGACGGCGGCCTGGCCGTAGCCGTGGCCGAAAGCCTGTTCGGCGACGACAACCTAGGCGCCGAGCTGAACCTGGAAGGCGAGCTGCCAGCCCTGACGGAGCTGTTCTCAGAAAGCCACTCGCGCTTCGTGGCCACCGTGGCCCCGGAGGACGTGGTAGCCTTCGAAGCCCTGATGGAAGGCCGCGCCACCCGCCTCGGCGTGGTGACGAATAATGGCCGCTTGGTCATCCGTCATCAGAACAAGACGGTGGTGTACGCCGCTACCGCCGACCTGCGCGAGGCCTGGAGCAATGGCCCGGTGAACCGCGTAATGGCGGGTGAAGAACTTACCGCAAATGCACTGTAATATCGAAGGGGTGACTACGATGCAGACGACTGAAAACAGTGCGGGTGAATCGTTCAACGAGCGGCCGCGTGCGACGCGCCCCTACGCCGAACAACGAATGACGAACAACGAAAAACGCGTTCATGCCTTGGTCCTGACCGGCTTCGGCATCAACTGCGAAGAAGAACTGGCCGCTGCTTACCGGCTGGCGGGCGGCGAGGCCACTATCGTGCACTTCAACGACGTGCTCCACGGCCACGTCAGCATCCACGACTACGACGTGCTCAACTTCCCCGGGGGCTTCTCCTTCGGCGACGACCTGGGTTCGGGCGTGGTGATGGCCAACAAGGTGCGCTTCCGCAAGCTGCCCTCGGGCCGCACGCTGCTGGAAGAGCTCCGCGCCTTTATCGAGTCCGGCAACTACGTGGTGGGCATCTGCAACGGCTTCCAGATGCTGGTGAAAATGGGCCTCTTGCCCGATTTCGCCGGCCAGCAAGAGCGCGAAGTGACGCTGACGCACAACGCCTCGGGCCGCTACGAAGACCGGTGGGTACGCCTGGCGGTGAACCCCAACAACCGCTCGCCCTTCCTCAAGGGCCTGACCTCGCTGGAAGTGCCCGTGCGCCACGGCGAAGGCCGCTTGGTTATCCGCGACCAGGAAATCCGAAGCCGCATCCTGGCCGAGGGGCTGAACTGCCTGACCTACTGCGACGCCACGGGCTGCGAAACCGAGTTGTACCCGCACAACCCCAACGGCGCCGAGCTGAACTGCGCCGGCCTCACCGATACCACCGGCCAGGTGTTCGGCCTGATGCCGCACCCCGAGGCTTTCCTCTCGCTCTACAACCACCCCGACTGGGCCCGGCGCAAGCGCCTCGACCCTACCTTATCGGAAGAAGGCGACGGGCTGAAGCTGTTCCGCAACATCGTGGAGCACATCAGTCAGAGCCGTGCCGCGCAGCCTGCCGAGGCTGCCTCGAACGAAGTTTCTCTTTAGCCGCTTTTGTCGCTAATCCGCGCCATGAATACGCTTCCGTATTTCAATACGCCCCAGCTCCAGCTGCTGCACCGCGGCAAAGTCCGCGACTCGTACCGCGTCCCCTCGGGCGAGCGGCTTATCGTCGTGACGGACCGCCTGTCGGCTTTTGACTCGGTGCTGGAAACCGCCATTCCCTACAAGGGCGCTGTGCTCAACGGCTTAGCCGACTTCTGGTTTGAAAAAACCAAGGACATCGTGCCCAACCACGTCATCCGCGTGGTCGATCCGAACGTCATGCTAGTGAAGGAAGCCGAGCCGATTCGCGTGGAAATGGTGGTGCGCGGCTACCTGACCGGCTCCATGCTGCGCGGCTACCTGCAGGGCCAGCGCACTTTCTCGGGTGTTTCGGTGCCCGACGGGCTGAGCAAGCACCAGCGCTTCCCCGAGCCCATCGTGACGCCGACTACCAAGGAAGAATCGGACCGCGAAATCACCCCGGAAAACCTCGTTTCGGAGGGCTGGGTATCGGCCGAGCTGTATGAGCAGATGCGCGTCATCTCGCTAAAGCTGTTCAACTTCGCCTCGGCGTGGATGGCCGAGCGCGGCATCATTCTAGTGGACACCAAGTACGAATTCGGCCTACTCAACGGCGAGCTGATTCTCATCGACGAAATCCACACGCCGGACTCCTCGCGCTTCTGGGATGCCGCCGACTACGCCCGCAACCCCGAAGGCGCCGCCCAGATGGACAAGGAGTACATCCGCCAGTGGCTGATTGCGAACAAAGTCGACGGCAAGTACCCCACGGCCCTCACGCCGGAAGTAACCGCCGAAGCCAGCCGCCGCTACCTCGACATATACCAGCGCATCACCGGGAAGCCCTTGGCCGGTGCTGATGTGGACGATGTGGATGTGCCCGCCCGCTTGGTGCGGAACCTGGTGAAGGAAGGCTTTATGCAAGACGCTCGTGTGGAGCAGCTGAATGAATAGCAGCACGTCATGCTTCATCTGACGTCCGCGCAGCCGAAGCATCTCTCCCGCTTCGTTGAGAATACTATCAGTAGAGATGCTTCGACAAGCTCAGCATGACGACCTAGGGTAATCAACCTAGAATAACCGTTGGAGAGTCAGCCCAACGACCATCAACCACCCCGCCCTTCGGGCACCCCTCCTCATCTGAGGAGGGGAGTTTACGACCAACGAACCCGCCTTGCCCCAGCAACCAACCAACATAGTCCTCCTAGGTAGCGGCGCCCGCGAACATGCCCTCGCCTGGAAACTCACCCAGGACGGCGCCCGCGTGCACGTGCTGCCCGGCAACGCCGGCATTCCCGGTTCGGTGCCCGGCATCAGCGCCACCGACTTCCCTGTCATCCAGCAGTTCTGCCAGGAGCACGAGGTGAAGCTCATCGTGGTAGGTCCCGAGGCGCCGCTGGCCGCCGGGGTAGCTGACTACTTCGCCGAAACGGATATCCGCGTGTTTGGTCCGCGCAAGGCGGCGGCCGTGCTGGAAAGCTCGAAGGTGTGGTCGAAAGGCTTTATGCGCCGCCATGGCGTGGCTACTGGCCGTTCGTGGACGTTCCGCTCCGATCAGCTGGACCAAGCCCGCGCTACGGCTGCCGAGCAAGGTGGCCACGTGGTGCTGAAGTACGACGGCCTAGCCGCTGGCAAGGGCGTGTGGGTGTGCTCGTCAGTAGCGGAGTTCGACCAAGCCCTACAGGAAATGCAGGCCTTAAACCCGGCCGGCCACGACTGGTATTCTTTCCTAGTAGAAGAAAAACTCACCGGCCCCGAAATCAGCATCATCGGCATCACCGATGGCAAAACCATGCGGCTGCTGGCCCCCTCGCAGGACCACAAGCAATTGCACGCCGGCGACCTAGGGCCCAACACCGGCGGCATGGGAGCGTACTGCCCCGTACCGTTTGCGGATGACAACGTGCTGGCATCTATCCGCGAGGCAATTGTTGAGCCTACGCTCAGCGGTTTGCGCACCGAAGGGTTGCCCTTTATCGGTTTTCTGTACTTCGGCATTATGCTGACGCCCGCCGGACCCAAGCTGCTCGAGTACAACGTGCGCCTAGGTGACCCCGAAGCGCAAGTGCTCCTGGCCTCAATGGGCAGCAGCTTGCTCGAGGTGATTCAGGCCACGCTTAATGGCCGCTTGGCCGAAGTAGGTGTGCGCCAAAAACAGGGTGCGTTTGTGGGCGTGGTGCTGGCTTCGGGCGGTTACCCGGCAGCGCAATTCCCCACCGGGTTTGCCATCGAAGGCGTTGAGGCGGTAAGCCCCGGCACGCTGGTGTTCCAGGGCGGTACCAAGCGCAACGAAGCTGGCCAGCTGGTAACCAGCGGCGGCCGCGTGCTGACGGTGGTAGCGCACGGCCACGACCTAGACTTGGCCGTGGAGCACGCCTACGCTGAGGTGAAGAAGATTACGTTTCAGGATGCTTATTACCGAACCGACATTGGCCAACGGCCAACCCCGCAGCTTGTCTGAGTTGAAGCACACCCAGCGGCCGGCGCGGCTGGCCATCCTGCTGTCGGGGCGCGGCTCCAACATGCTGGCGCTGGCGCGCGAGGTGCGCGAGGGCGTGCTGCAGGGCGTAGCCGAGGTGGCGGTGGTGTTCAGCAACATTCCCGAGGCCCTAGGTCTGCAAGCCGCCCAGGAGCTCGGCCTGGCCACGGCCAGCATCGACTCGCGCGGGCGCAAGCGTGCCGAGTTCGACGCTGAGGTGGTAGCCGCGCTGGAGCAGTTCCAGCCCGATTACGTGGTGCTGGCCGGCTACATGCGCATCTTGTCGCCCACGTTTATCCGAGCGTTTGCTGGACGCATCGTGAACATTCACCCGGCCGATACGCACCAGCACCAGGGCCTGCACGCCTACGAGTGGGCCTGGGAAAACCGCCTGCCCGAAACGAAAATTACCGTGCACCTTGTTGACGAGGGCCTGGATACCGGCCCCGTGCTGGCCCAAGCACCCGTAGACTTGCGCGGCGCCGATTCGTTGGGCGAAGTGGAGCGCCGCGGCCTTGCCGTGGAACACCGTTTTTACGCCGATACCCTGGCCCGCTTCATCAGCGGCCAACTCACTCCTGAACTTTCCCCCACCCATTCCTTGCCGTCATCTGGCTCCCCCTCTCTTTCGGAGAGGGGGCCGGGGGGTGAGGCCCTTTCTTACCACTGATATGTGCGGAATTGTTGGTTTTTTCGGTCCGGATGACGTCGCCCACGACATGGTGTTTGGTCTCACCGCCCTGCAGCACCGCGGGCAGGACGCGGCCGGCATGTGCACCTTCGACGACAACTTCCACCTCTGCAAAGGCAACGGCCTCGTGGCCGACGTGTTCCGGCCCAAGCAGCTCAAGAAGCTGACCGGCAACATCGGCATCGGGCACGTGCGCTACACCACGCAGGGCTCCAACGATTCAGCCCTGGCGCAGCCCTTCACCACCAGCTACCCCTTCGGGCTGGCCATGGTGCACAACGGCAACGTCATCAACTTCCGGGAGGTGGCCAAGCGCCTGCACGAGAAGTACCACGTGTTGCCCAAAACCAGCAACGACCTGGAGCTGATCATGTACACCTTCGCCTCGGAGCTGCGCCTGAAGAACCTCGACAACCTCTCGGTAGTCGACATCTTCGACGCCGTGGAGACGACGCAGGAGCTGGTGAAGGGCGCCTTCGCCACCATTACCGTTATTGCCGGCCACGGCCTGCTGGCCTTCAACGACCCTCACGGCATCCGCCCGCTGGTGCTCGGCCGCCGCGACACGCCCGAGGGCCCCGTTTACGCCTTCGCCTCCGAAAGCACCTGCTTCGACTACCTGGGGTTCGAATTCATCCAGAACGTAGGCCCGGGCCAGGCGGTGTTCATCGACAAGGACTTCAACCTGCACTTCAAGAACCCGTACGAGCTGCCCAAGGCGTTCTGTGTGTTCGAGCAGATTTACTTTGCCCGCGAAGACTCCACGATTCACGGCCGCCTGGTGGCCCGCGAGCGGGTGCGCCTAGGTAAAATGCTCGCCCGCAAAGTCATGGCGGCCGGCATCGAGCCCGATATGGTTATCGACGTGCCCTCGTCGGGCTACTTTGCGGCATCGGGCCTCGCCGAGGCCATCGGCGTGCCGTACCGCCGCGGCTTGGTGAAGAACAACCACATGGGTCGTTCCTTTATCGTGAGTAGCCAGGCCGGGCGCGAAGACGTGGTGAAGAAGAAGCTGAACCCCATCCGCGAGTTTGTGGAGGGCAAGAAAGTGGCCGTAGTCGACGACAGCATCGTGCGCGGCACCACCTCGCGGCGCATCGTGCGCATCCTGCGCGAAGCCGGGGCCAAGGAGGTGTACTTCATTTCGTCGGCGCCGCCCATCATCTCGCCCTGCATCTACGGCATCGACATGGCCATGAGCACCGAGCTGATTGCCGCCAACTACACCGAGGAGGAAATCTGCCGCTACATCGAGGCCGACCGCGTGGTGTACCAGGACCTGGAGGACCTCAAGCAGCTCTTTCACGAAGAGCGCGGCCACGGCGGCAACTGCTTCGCCTGCTTCTCGGGCCAGTACCCCACCGGCGACGTCACCAAGTACCTGCGCCACATTCAGGAGGAGCGCGAAAGCCACCGCCAGAAGCAGGAGCGCCCCACCGAAACGTCGGTTAGCGCCAAGGCACCCGCACCTACGGAGCACTAGCAGCACGGCAAGCTCCCCTCCTCAGATGAGGAGGGGATGCGGCAGCTGCAAGCTGACGCTGGGGTGGTTGACCTCGCGTCAGATACTAACCTCAACCAGAAAAGAACGTCATGCTGAGCTTGCCGAAGCATCTCTACCGCTTCGTTGAGAATACTATCAGTAAAAGCGGTAGAGATGCTTCGACTTCGCTCAGCATGACGACCTAGGGTTATCGACCTTAGATAATCGTTCAAGCGTCAGCCCAACGATTATCAACCACCCCGCCCTTCGGGCACCCCTCCTCATCTGAGGAGGGGAGTTTCGTTCAACTTCTCTCGCATGAGCCAGACTACCGCCGCCAACCTCAAAGAAACCGCCGGCTATTCCATCGAAGAAGGCAACGCCGCTTCGCGCTGCGCCTACAACTGGGCCAAGAGAACCTTCGCTACCCGCGCTGGCAAGCCCGGCGAGCCGGCGCAAGACCTGGAGGGCGGCTTCTCGAACGAAATCCGTTTCGGCGCTGAGCGCCTAGGTATCGGCTCCGACGGCATTGGCACCAAGATCGAAGTAGCCGAGCGCGTTGACCGCTACGACACCTTAGGCTACGACCTTATTGCCATGGTAGCCGACGACCTGGTAGTAGCCGGCTTCATCCCCACGAACCTCTCCAACATCATCGACGTCAACACGCTCAACTACGACGTGGTAGACGAGCTGATGCGCGGCCTGCACGACGCGGCGCAGTTCAGCTCCATTGCCGTAACGGGCGGCGAAATTGCCGAGCTAGGCAACCGCATCGGTGGCTTCCCCGGCGCACGCATGAACTTCAACTGGTGCTCCACTGCCGTGGGCGTGCTGCACCCCAGCCTAGAACGGCCTCTGAGTGGTGCCAACGTGCGCGCCGGCCAAGCCGTGGTAGCGCTCCGCTCGCCTTCGTTCCGCTCGAACGGCTACTCGCTGGCCCGCCGCGTGCTCACCAAAGCCTTCGGCGAAAACTGGCACACCGCGCCCTACACCGGCACCGATGCCGACGTAATGGGCCAGACCTGGGGCGAGGTAATGCTTGCGCCTTCGCTCATCTTCGCGCCCGGCGTAGCAGCCGTGCTCGATGCTGGCCTGCAGCTGCACGCCGCCGCGCACATCACCGGCGGCGGCATTGCCGATAACTTTAAGCGCGTGCTGAAAAGCGGGGTAGGGGCCGAACTGCACAACCTGTTCGAGCCGCTGCCTGCCATGCAGCAGCTCGCCGACCTAGGCGGCATCAGCCCCGCCGATGCCTACCTGTACTGGAACATGGGCAACGGCATGCTGCTCGTAACCGACGCCGACCGGGCTGATGCGGTGGCCGCCGAGCTAACCAGTAAAGGCTACGAGGCGCAGGTAGCTGGCCGCATCACGGCAGAGCCGACTATTACGCTGAAGGTAGACTCAGGTGAGCTGCGCTACGAGGTGTAAGTTTTCACCTGGCAAGTCAAAAAGCTCGGCTTGACGCGCAGGGCATGAACTGGTGAAACAGGCCTGGGTAATACTGTCGACAGCCGCCGGTCTGGAGCTTTTGCCTTAATTCGAGGCTACGATCATCACAGCACGAATGAACAAAACTGAGTTTTGGCAGATAATGGAGGCCGCAAAGGCCGCCGCCCGGGGCGACCAGGAACTTCAGGAGCAGGCCATCATCAACAGCTTAGAAAAGCTAGAGCCCGAGCAGATAACTGAGTTTGAGTGCATTCTGCGGGAGTACTTGCTAGAGGCCGACCATTTCAACATCATGGCGGCGCAAAGGATTATCGACGGCTACGTGTCGGATGACACCTACCTGTATTTCCGGTGCTGGCTGATCGGGCAAGGCGAAGCGGTATTCACCAATGCGCTGCAAAACGCCGATACCCTGGCCAGTGTAGTAATCGACCCTTATCAGGACTTTGAAGCCTTGCTGTACGTGGCTACCCAGGCCTTCGGGAAGCGCACTGGCCGAGCCGAGGAGGATGCTACTTTCCCAAGGGCCGTGGCCGCCGCGCGCGGCCTCCACTACGACCTAGGGAGCGAAACCAAAGGCGAAGACTGGACCGAAAACCAGCTGCCCAAGATGCTGCCGAAACTCTGGAATAAGTTTGGCGCTTAGCAAAGCACAACGCCCGGCTGCTCGTGCGGCCGGGCGTTTTTGGTATGCTGATGCGCTTACGCCGGCCGCACCGCCCGCTTCTCCAGAATGAGCTGCGTACGGAAGCTGTTCAGACCCGCCTCTAGGCCCACTGGGTACACGTGCGGGTTCAGGAAGCGCCGGATGCTCGGGTCGAAGGAAGCCAGCTCCTGGTGCACCCGTTCGCGGCTTTCCGGCAGGGTGGGCAAATCGGCCACTAGCTTGCCCTGGCGGAACACCGGCTCCAGCAACTCGCGGTACTGCTCCGATTTCACAGGGCGGCGGCGCGTGGGGTCCATGGGGTCGACGATGGTGAGGTCGGCGGGCAGCTCCTCGGCGGTGTTGTAGAGCATATCGGCCACGGGTTTGCCATTGGTGCCTAGGTAGCGGCGCACCTGCAAAATGCCGGGGATGCTGGTTTTGGCCAGCTGCTCCGAAATCTTGACGGTGTAATCCCAGCCCGAGCCATCGGCGCGCTGCAGGGCCGCCAGCTTGTACACGCCACCTAGGGCGGGCTGGTCGTAGGCCGTAACGAGCTTGGTGCCGATGCCCCAGGTGTCGATGCGGGCGCCTTCGAGCTTGAGGGCGGTTACGAGCTGCTCGTCGAGGTCGTTGCTGGCCACGATGCGTACTCCGGGGAAACCGGCTTCGTCGAGCAGGCGGCGGGCTTCGCGGCTGAGGTAGGTAAGGTCGCCCGAATCGAGGCGGATGCCGCCCAGCTCGTGGCCGGTGGCGCGCAGGCGCTGCGCCACCCGAATGGCGTTGCGCACGCCTTCGAGCGTGTCGTAGGTATCAACCAAAAACACCGAATCGTCGGGGAAAGCGTCGGCGTAGGCATCAAAGGCTTCTTCTTCGCCCTCAAACGCCATAACCCAGCTGTGGGCGTGGGTGCCGCGCACCGGAATGCCAAACTGGTGCCCGGCCAGCACGTTGCTGGTGCCATCGGCGCCGCCTAGGTATGCCGCGCGCGTAGCCGACAGGCCACCGTCGAAACCCTGGGCGCGGCGCAGGCCGAACTCCAGAATCTGGTCGTGGTGGCCCACGGCCTCGCGGATGCGGGCGGCTTTGGTGGCAATCAGCGTTTGGAAGTTGACGAGCGTAAGCAGCGCCGTTTCAATCAGCTGCGCCTGCAGCAGCGGACCGCGCACCCGAATCAGGGGCTCGTTGGCAAACACCACGGTGCCCTCGGCAATGGCATCCACGTCGCAGGTAAAGCGCAAATCGCGCAGGTAGTCGAGGAACGCCGCGTCGAACAGGGCCGTGCCCTTGCGGCCGCGCAGCGCGCCTAGGTAGGCGAGGTCCTCTTCGCTGAAGCGCAGCTGCTCCAGCCAGTCGACTACATAGGCCAGGCCGGCGCAAATGGCGTAGCCACCGGCAAACGGCGGCTTGCGGAAGTACAGGTGAAACACGGCTTCGCGGTCTTGCATACCCTTGCGCCAGTAGCCGTAGGCCATGGTAAGCTGGTAGAGGTCGGTGAGCAGGCTGAGCGAGGGGCGGTACAGGCCCGAGAGGGGAGCGTTGGTAGGCATGGCAAGTGGCGGTGCGTTGCGCCAAGGTACGTGGCTGCGCCGATATCGGCTGAGCTTTGGAAGCCTGCCTAGATGCTGTTTCGGCTTTACCTGCCCGGCAGGGCGCTGGCTTTTTGTATCTTATGCAAGCGCAACGCGCAGGCCCTAGGTGGCCAAAACGGACTTGTAACGAGTGTACCTCCCACGCTTAAACAGTTCGCTTATGTTCGCCATCCGCCTTCTGTCGCTAGGTGCTTTGCTGATGCTGCTCAGCGCGGCAAGCCTTTTGGCCCAACAACGCCCGGCCACTGCTTCGCCTAGGTTGGAGCAGGAGCGGCAGCGCTGGAACCGCAGCCTCACCCGCGACACGGCCTACAAGTTCAACCGCCAACCCAACGCCTTACTGATGGAGGTGGCGAAAGGCCGCCAGCCCGGCAAAGCCTTGGATGTGGGCATGGGCCAAGGGCGCAATACCCTGTTTTTGGCCCGGCAAGGCTGGGACGTAACCGGCGTCGACATTGCCGATGAGGCCGTAGCCGAAGCCCGGGCCCAGGCCAGGCGCGAAAACCTGCGCATCAATGCCGTGGTGTCGCCCATGGAAACCTTCGACTACGGCACCAACCGCTACGACCTCGTGGCTTTTGTGTACGAAGGCTGTTTTGAGACGCACCCCGAGGTGCTGGCCAGCATCAAGCAAGCCCTGAAACCCGGTGGCGTGCTGGTGTTTGAGTTTTTCCACCGCGAAGCAGGCGTGGAAATGAATCGGCCCGATTTCGGCTGCCTGAGCGGGGCCGTGCAGGCGTTGTTTGCCAACGATGCCCGCTTTAAAATGCTGCGCTACGAGGAGAAAATGGGCATACCCGACTTCCGCAGCGGCAGCAACAAGTACCACCGCCCCCTGAAGCTGGTGTACTGCGTGGTGCAAAAGCAATAAGTTGTTGCCGGGCGTGGGGTGCAACTGCTTTGCCGGCGCGTGCTACTTTGCGCTATGAAACATCTACTCCTGGGCTTGGCACTGGTTGGCTCGGTGCAAGCCACCGTGGCGCAGCAAAAAGCAGCCAAGCCTGTCAAGACAAATATTTCGGCCGCTACGGTGGAGCGCGTGGAGCGTACCCTGGCCGACGACAAGATGCGCGGCCGGGCCCTGAACACCGGCGCCAACGACGCGGCGCAGTTTCTGGCCGGCGAGTTCAAGCGCATTGGCCTCAAGCCGCTGCAGGGCCTCGCCTCGTTCGAGCAGAAGTTTCAGGTGTTTGAAATCAACACCACCAGCGTGCAGGCCTCGCTGAACGGCACAGCCGTACCGCGCGAAAACGTGGTGCTGATGTCGGGCCAGGAGCAGGTAAGCTGGATTAGCGGCCAGAACGGTGCCCCGGCGGCCATGGTATCGGCCGAAAGCCAGGTAAACTGGGCAGCCGGCACCGGCGACAACGCCCCGAAGGTGTGCGTAATTGGGCCGCAGGCTGATTTTCGGAAGGAAATAGGCCCGCTGCTGCGCCAGAAGGCCAACGTGCTGGTGCTCATCGACCCCGCCCACGCGGCCATGTTTAAGCGTCTGGCCGGGCAAACGCAGCACAGCACGTTCCGCAGCGAAAAGCCGCAGCCCTACACGGCAGCCTTTATCCTGGCCCCGGCCACGGTGGCCAACGGTGCCAGCTACCAGCTGACGGGTGCTACCAGCATCAAGCCACTTGAAATCCGTAACGTGGTGGGCGTGCTGCCCGGCCGCGACAAGAGCAAGGCGGCCGAGCAGGTAGTCTTCTCGGCGCATTACGACCACATCGGCTACTTGCCCGCCGTGGCCGGCGACTCCATTGCCAACGGCGCCGACGACGATGCCTCGGGCACTACCGCCGTGGTGGCTCTGGCCGAGCACTTCAAGAAAGCCAAAAACAACGCCCGCTCGCTGGTGTTCGTGGCCTTCACGGCCGAGGAAGTTGGCGGCTTCGGCTCGCAGTACTTCTCGAAGCAGCTCGATCCCGCGAAGGTTACGGCCATGTTCAACATCGAGATGATTGGCAAGGTGTCGAAGTTTGGCCCCGGCACGGCCTTTATCACGGGCTTCGATAAATCGGACTTCGGCCAGATTTTGCAGCGCAACCTGCAGGGCTCCGCGTTTAAGTTCGAGCCCGACCCGTACCCCGAGCAGCAGCTGTTCTACCGCTCCGACAACGCCACCCTTGCGCGCCTAGGTGTGCCGGCCCATAGCATCAGTACTGACCAGATTCCGACGGACAAGCTCTACCACTCGGTTGACGACGAGGTAGAAAGCCTCGACCTGAAAAACATGACCGAAGTAATTAAGGCTATTGCCCAAAGCGCCACCAGCATTGTGAGCGGGCAGGATACGCCCACGCGCATTGCCGACGCGGGCACGCGGAAGTAAGCAACTGACAAAACCTTGCAGAAGGGCCGGTAGCTAAAATGAGCTACCGGCCCTTCTGTTGTTCAGCACTGCACAGTAACTGCTGATCTATGTCAGCAGCGGCTTGTGTGCACCACTGTTGCATGGCATCCAAGTTGGGCCCGGTGGTTGTTACTGTGTGGCCCGAAGCACGCGTAAGCTCAAGGCAGTAGACATTGTTGCTTACCTCCTGGCAGCATGCTTGCCATCCGGCAGGAGGGGTCCAGGTATCGGGCATATGCGAATACGATAAGCAGCGGCGAGAGCAGGAGTTAAGGTAGAATAGATCAAAGCAATACCGAACACACTGTCCACAATCGGACATATTTTCGAAGCGCTGCCGATCAATTATAAATTATAAATTATTAATTATCAATTAGTTGAAAGTTTGGCATTGGGCTTGGCTACTACTACCCGAATCCGACCCCAATCCGAACGAAAATGGACAGAGCTATTTCGCCCGCCACGTATGCCAAACGCCGCACCCGGCGCCTGTTGCTGGTAGTTGCCGCCTTGGCGGTGGCGGCCGTGGGCCTGTGGGCCTTCCGCGGTGTGCTGAAGCCCAGCATCAGGCAGGAGGAAATCCTGACGGCGGCCGTAGAAACCGGCGACGTAGAGGCTTCCATCACGGCCACTGGCCTCATCATTCCGGCGCATGAGGCCGTCATCACCAGCCCCATCCAGTCGAGCATTCGGCGGGTGCTGCTTACGGCCGGCGCCAAGGTGCAGCCCGGGCAGCCCATTCTGGAGCTCGACAAGGAGCTAACCAGCAGCGCGCTGGCTAAACTGCAGGACGAGCAGCTGCAAAACCGCAACAAAAGCACCCTGCTGCAGCTCTCCCTCGAGCGCAGCCTCAACGACCTGGAGGCGCAGGAGAAAGTGCAACAAGAGAAAGTGCGCAGCCTGCAATCGGCCCTGCGCGACGAGCAACACCTGCTCGGCATTGGCTCGGGCACTCAGGAGAGCGTGCGGCAGGCCGAGCTGAACCTGAAGATTGCCGAGCTGGAGCTGCAGAAAGTGCGCCGCCAGATCAGCAACCAGCGCCGCTCCAACGATGCCGACGAGCGCGGCCTGGGCTACACCATGCAGATCCAGGACCGCAACATTACCGAGTTGGCGCATAAGCTGCGCCAGGCCAACATCAGCTCCGACCAAGCCGGCGTGCTTACCTGGGTAAGCGAAGACATTGGCTCGACGGTAAACCAGGGCCAGGTGCTGGCCCGCGTGGCCGACCTGAGCTCGTTTCGGGTGCGGGGCTCCGTGGCCGATAGCTACGCCGACTCGCTGCACGTGGGCGACCCCGTGATTGTGCGCCTGGGCGGCGGCACCAATTTGCGCGGCACCATCAGCTCCATCAGCCCCGCTGCCGACAAAGGCGTGGTAACGTTCTATGCCCAACTCGAGCAGAACAACCACCCCGCGCTGCGCGCCAATCTGCGGGCCGATGTGTACGTGGTAACGCGGGCCCACCGCGGCGTGCTGCGCGTGAAAAACGGCCCCTTTTACCAGGGCGGGCGCGAGCAGCCGGTGTTTGTGCTGGAAGATGGCAAGGCCGTGCGCCGCACCGCGCGCTTCGGCGACGCCAACTTCGACTACGTGCAGATCATCAGCGGCGTGCGCTCCGGCGAGGAGCTGATCATCAGCGAAACCAAAGACTACGAACAGGCGCCCGAGCTCAGCATCAAACGCTAAGCCCACCCTTCTTTTCTCCCGACACTGCCCTTCTGAGCTATGAACCGACTGAATCTACCCTTTCTGCTGGAGGTGTTGCGGCTGTGGTTGCTGATGCTGGGCGCCACCGTGGTGCTGGTGCTGCTTACTATGTCGATTGCCTGGGCGCAACCTACGGCGCCGGCCCAGCCGGCCCTCACGCTGCCGCAGGTAATCGAGCTTACCCTAGGTCGGGCGGCGGTGGCGAAGCAGGCCGTAACCAACCGCGAAACCAGCCTGTGGCAGTACCGCTCGTTTCGGGCCGACTACAAGCCGCAGTTGGCCCTGGAGGGCGTGCTGCCCAACTACAGCCGCACCATTACGCCCGTAACGCAGCCCGATGGCACCACCGATTTTCGCTACGTGCGCATCAACAACTCGTACCTGGCCACCACGCTCAGCCAGGGCATCGGCCTTACGGGCGGGCGCATTACGGTGGGCTCCACGCTGCAGCGCTTCGATAACTTCGAGGGCAACCAGCGCCTCTACAACAGCAACCCCGTGGCCGTGGGTCTGGTGCAGCCCCTAGGTGGTTTCAATGCCCTGGGCTGGAACAAGCGCATCGAGCCGCTGCGCTACCAGGAGGCCGAGCGGCAGTACGTGGAGGAGCGCGAAACCATTGCGCGCCGCGCCACCGAGCTGTACTTCGATGTGCTGCTGCAGCAGGTAAACGCCGGCATTGCGCGCCAAAACCGCCAGGTAAGCGAAGACATGCTGCGCATGGGGCGCGAGCGGCACCGCCTGGGTCGGTTGTCGGAAAACGATTTGCTGCTGCTCGAGCTGAACCTGCTGAACGCCCAGCAAGCCGAAGTGCAGGCCAACGTGGATGCCCAAAATGCCGCCGTGCAGCTGAAAGGCTACACCGGCCTGACGGTAGACGCCGCCGGTACGCTCGACGTGCCCGCGGCCGCCCCCAAGCTCGACGTAGCGCCCGAAGCCGCCTTAACCCAGGCGCGGCAGTACCGGCGCGAGGCGCTGATGTTTCAGCGCCGCCTGCTCGAGGCCGACCGCAACGTGGCGCAGGCCAAGGGTACCACCGGTTTTCAGGCCAGCCTTACGGCCTCGTTTGGCCTGGCGAGCAGCGGCGAGCAGTTTCGCAGCAGCTACCTCAACCCCAACGACCAGCAGCAGGTACGCCTGGGTTTCTCGATGCCCATTGTGGATTGGGGCAAGACGCGCGCCACCGTGAAAACCGCCGAGCTGGCCCGCCAGCAGGCCAAAGTAACCGTGGAGCAGGAGCAAATGACCTTCGAGCAATCGGTGCTGTCGCAGGCGGCGCAGCTGGGGGCCCTGGAGCAGCAGCTGGCCCTGGCCGCCCGCGCCGATTCGCTGGCCCAGCGCCGCTACCACATTGCCCGCGCCACCTACCAGGTAGGCCGCATTTCGCTTACCGACCTCAACATTGCCCAAAGCGAAAAAGACCGCGCCAAGCGCGCCTACATTGCCGCGCTGCGCGCCTCCTGGGTAGCGTATTATCAGCTGCGTACCCTTACGTTGTACGACTTTGAGCGGCAGCAGCCCTTGCTGGCCGCCAGCAATTAGGCCCTAGGTACCTGGGGCGCCGCAGCGCACGAGCAGCAAAAAAGCAGCCGGCCCGCCGCTCCAGCGTGAGCGGCGGGCCGGCTGCTATGGGGCTGCCCAGGGCCTTAGCGTTTTTTCTCCCACTCGGCCACGCGCTTGCCTTGCAGGCGCTGCCCCAGGTTCTGAAACCAAACGCCGGCTTTGGTGCGCGGCTGGGCCTTGGTGCGTTTGCGCTTCCGGCGACTTTCGGCGGCGTTGCTGCTTGGCTCCGCATCGGTGGCGGCGCCTGGGTTGCGCGCTGGGGCGGCCGGTACCGCGGCCGATGCAGCCGAAACCTCCGCCGGCAACTGCATGTTGCGCGGCAAGCCGGCCTCGCCTGCCTTGCTGATGACGCGCACGCTCAGGCGGCGGTTGAGCGCCCGGCCCACCGCGCCGGCATTGGAGGCAATAAAATAATTGGCCCCGAAGCCTTCGGCCCGCAGGCGGCGCGGCTCTACGCCCAGGCGCACCAAAGCGCGGCGGGCTTCGTTGGCGCGCTGCTGGCTAAGCCGCAGGTTTGCCGCCGGGTCGCCGGTACCATCGGTGTAGCCGCCGAGCTGCAGGTGCACCTCCGGAAAAGCCTTCAGGATTTTGGCCACGTTGCGCAGCTGCTCGCGCGAGCCATCGGTGAGGGTAGCGCGGCCGGGCTCGAAGTACACGCGGTCGAGGTTGATCCAGCCCACGGCCGGGCTGATGGTATTGGGGCCTTTGTTGGGGTCGGAAAGAAAGCGGTAGAGCTGGTACTCGGTGGAGTTGGTGCCAACGTTCAGCGTGTTGCCGTCGGCCAGGGTAACCAGCAGTTGCGGCCCCGTTTCGCGGATGTAGGTATCGGTAAGCACATCGTAGTAGCCAGCCGGGTACGAGGCCGGGTAGGTGCTGGCGGTGGGCACGGGGCGCGGGGCAGCCGGGGCCTCGGCGAGGGCAGGGGCAGGAGCCACAGCCTGGGCAGGGGCGGGCACCAGCCGGGAGCGGTACCCAAAGCCAAAGCCCAGGCCCAGCGCCGGCACCAGCAACAAGGCCCATTGCCACCGGGGCGCTTTGCGCCGCCGCACGCTGGTGAGGGCCGGCGTAAAGGTGATGCCGCCGCCCACGCTGCCCCAGGTGCCGTCGGCAGCTGGGGCGGCAGGGGGCATTGGGGGTTCGGGCGGGGCGGGGGGTGTTGCCGGCCCCAACGGTTGGGCGGCCCCGGATTTAAGCGGCGTAGGGCCCGCCACCGGCCGGTCGATGGGCTCGGCCGCGGCCATGGCCCTAGGTGTGGCCAGGCGGGGGCTGGCGGGTTGGTGCTGCAGCCACGCGCACAGGGCGGCGGCATCGAGGCTGTGCTCGGCGGCGTGCTTGCCCAGGGTGCCCAGCACGGCGGCCACGGCTACATCGAGCAGGTGCTGCAGCTCGGCGGCCGAGAGGCCGCGGCGCGCCGCCATGGCCGCCGTGGTGCTGGCGTAGGCGTCGCCCAGCAGGCCCTGCATCAGGGCTACGCCGCGGCCGTGCCAAGGCTGCCGGCCGGCGGTGCTCAGCTGGTGCAGCACCTGGTTTTGGTGGGCTTGGCGGGTTAGGGTGCAAACGGCCTCGGGGCCGTTGGGCTGGCGGGCGCGCCCGGCCAGGGCGCTTACCACCAGGGGCAGCACCTCGGCAAACGTGCGCTCAATGGTGCCGGCGTCCTCGTCGAGGGCGGTGGCCAGGGCGTTCAGGTGTTCGGCCTGCAGAAAAGTATGAACCTCTTCCACTAAGGCTTTATCGGGGCTCATGGTAGTAGTGGGCATACAGCAAGGGGCAATCTGCTACAATACGCGAATAAGAGGCGGCGGTTGGGCAAGCCCGGGGGCAGTCGAAACCGCACAAGGGCGCCTTCATTTCCGAACACCTTGTCCGGTTCCGGACAATATTTTGCTTGTGGTATTTGTGGTATATGCATGTAAATAGCTGAAAAATAATCAATTGAGCAATTGGCACGCGCCTTGGCTTATGTTGGTGGCACCCGCTCCGCCCTTGCACAAAACCGGACAGCGCGGGGAGGCTTTCTTCCTCTCAACACCGGCTCAACCCTCCGAAAACAAACCCCGACTGCCCCTATGGAACCGACCCTGACCAAAAGCCCAGCGCTCAACGACTTGCGCGCTACTACCTCGCTGAAGAATACGCCCATGATCAAGCTTGCCGACATCGAGAAGGTATACCAGACCGACACCATCGAGACGGTGGCGCTCAACCGCGTGAACCTAACGATCAACCGGGGCGAGTTCGTGTCCATCATGGGGCCGTCGGGCTGCGGCAAATCCACGCTGCTGAGTTTGATGGGCCTGCTCGACGAGCCCACCACCGGCACCATTGAGATTGACGGCCGGGCCGTAACCAGCTACTCCGATAAAGAGCTGGCCAAAGTGCGCAACCACAAAATCGGCTTCATCTTCCAGAGCTTCCACCTGATCAACGACCTCTCGGTGCTCGATAACGTGGAGCTGCCCTTGCTCTACCGCGCGGGCATGGGCGGCAAGGAGCGCCGCCAGCGGGCCCTGGCCGCCCTCGAGAAAGTGGGCCTGAGCGCCCGCACCAAGCACTTCCCGTCGCAGCTTTCGGGCGGGCAGCGCCAGCGCGTGGCCATTGCCCGCGCCCTGGCCGGCGCCCCGGAAATTATTCTGGCCGACGAACCCACCGGCAACCTCGACTCGGTGATGGGGGAGGAGATTATGGACCTGCTGCTGAGCCTGCACCGCGAGGCCGGCACCACCATTGTGATGGTAACCCACGACGAGAACATGGCCAACAAGACGGAGCGCGTCATCCGCTTCTTCGACGGCAGCCAGGTCAACTAAGCGCCCAACGCCTCCCAGCTATGAAACGGGTATTACAAGCCGCCGCCCTGGTACTGGCCGCCTTGCTGCTGCTGATGGCCGGAGCCGGGCTCTACGACCTCACGGCTCCGCAGGCGGCGCCTAGGTCGGTGCTGCCGGCGGCGCGCCCGGCAGCCATGCCCACGCTTCAGGTTACCCCCCAACCCACATCTGCCCCCACGATTTATGCTGCTTAGCTACCTGAAAATTGCCTGGAAGGTGCTCTTGCGCCGCAAGTTCTTCACCTTCATCAGCTTGTTCGGCATCAGCTTTACGCTGATGGTGATGCTGGTGCTGGTGGCCGCCGTCGACCACTTCAACGGTTCGCACAAGCCCGAAAAGCGCATGGACCGCATGTTGTTCGTGAACCTGCTGAGCCTGCGTTTCAAGGACGGCGGCTCGAACAACACGCCCGTCAGCGCCCACTTCATCAACACCTACGTGCGGCCCATGAAAACGCCCGAGCTGGTGGGCTTTACCTCGGTGGGCACCAGCGCCACGGCCTTTGCCGGCAACCAAACCCTCACGCTGGATGTGCGCCACACCGACTACAATTTCTGGCGCGTGATGGATTTCGACTTCGTTGACGGGCGCACCTACACGGCCGCCGAAATCGACCAGAAAGCCCGCGTGTGCGTCATCAGCCGGAGCACGGCCCGCTCGTTTTTCGGTACGGAGCAAGGCGCCGCCGGGCGCACGCTCGAAATCGGGCCGCACCGCTACCGCGTAACGGGGGTGGTGCCCGATGTGCCGGCCATCCGGCTGTACTCCAGCGCCGATGTGTGGGTGCCCTACACCCTCAACGCCAGCAGCATCGAAGACAACCGCTACGACGGCTCGTACTTCGCCATTTTGCTGGCGCCCACGCGCAAGGCCGTGCCGGCCATGCGCGCCGAGTTTCAGCAGGTGATGCGGCGCGTGCCGCTGCCCGACCCCGCCCGCTTCAACAAAATGTTTGCGCACGCCGATCCGGCCCTGGCCGGCATAGTGCGGCAGCTCACCAGCAACCAGGACTCTGACAACGACGGCATGGGCCTGTTTCTGACGGTGTGCGGCGTGCTGGCCCTGCTCTTTATGCTGCTGCCCGCCCTCAACCTCGTGAACCTGAACGTGACGCGCATTATGGAGCGCGCCGGCGAAATCGGGGTGCGCAAGGCCTTCGGGGCTTCGCGCTCGGTGCTGGTGGGCCAGTTTCTGACGGAAAACCTGGTGCTGACGGCCCTGGGCGGCCTGATTGGGCTGGGCCTCGCGGCGGGGGGGCTGCACTTGCTCAACGAGTCGCAGTTTATTGCCCACTCGCACTTTGGGCTGAGCTGGCGGGCCTTCGGCACGGGCCTAGGTCTGACGGTGATATTCGGGCTGATGAGCGGCGTGTACCCGGCCTGGAAAATGTCGCGCCTGAACCCGGTAGATGCCCTGCGCGGCAGCGCCGGCGGCCCTAGGTGATGGAAGAAGGAATAATAAAGAATGAGGCCTGAGGAAGAAGCCAAGCCGGTTTCCGGTGCTTGCCCAGTGCCTGCTGCCCACCTGTTGCCTGTAACCTGTCACGTGTTACCTGTTACCCCATCACCCCTGCCATGTTTCGTCATCTGCTTCGCCTGATCTGGAACCGCAAGCGCACCAACGTGCTGCTGCTCAGCGAAATTCTGCTTTCGTTTATTGTGCTCTTCGCCGTGGGCGTGGTGCTCGTCACGGTAGGGCGCAACTACCTGCTGCCGCCGGGCTTCCGCCACGAGCAGGTGTGGCGCCTCAACATTGCGGCCGGCCAGGGCGAAAAAATGCCCCGCCCCGTGCTCGACGACGTGCTGCGCCAGGTGCGGGCGCTACCCGGCGTGCAGGAGCTGACCCTGACCAGCCCCAACACGCCCTTCCGGTTTATCACGATGAACAGCGACATACTGGCCGCCAACAACGCCAAAGCCAAAGACGTGGACCGCTACGACGCCGACGACCGGTACGCGGCCACCATGGGCCTGCAGCTGCTCGCGGGCCGCTGGTTCCGGAGCGCCGACGATGCCGCCACGCACCGCCCGGTTGTGATTACGCGCAACATGAGCGAGAAGCTGTTTGGCACCGCCCAAGGTGCGCTGGGCCAGGTGCTGCGCCACGATGTCCGGTTCGGCGATTCGGCCAATGAGCGCTTTCAGGTGGTGGGCGTGGTAGAAGACGTGCGCGTGCACAGCGAGTTTAGCGACGTGAGCCCCAGCATGTGGATGCGCCTGGTGCCCCACGATACCACGCAGTGGGAGGGCGCCGCCGTGCTGGTGCGCGTGGCCCCGGGCCAGCGCGCCGAGCTGCAGCAGAAAATTGTGAAAACCGTGGCCGGCGTTACGCGCAAATGGAGCACCGAGGTATACACCCTGGAGGCCGACCGCATTGATAAAATGAAGGTAACCGTGGCGCCCATTGCGGCCTTGTCGGTGGTGGGCCTGTTTCTGATCATCAACGTGGCCCTAGGTCTGTTTGGGGTGCTGTGGTACAACATCAGCCAGCGCCGCGCCGAGGTAGGCCTGCGCCGTGCGCTGGGGGCCACGGGCCCGGCTATCAGCTCGCAGTTTCTGGCCGAAATGCTGGCGCTTACCTCGCTGGGGGTGGTGCTGGGGCTTGTGCTGGCGGTTCAGTTTCCGCTGCTAGGCGCTTTTGATGTGCCAGCACGCGTGTACCTGCTGGCCATGCTAATTGCCACGGGCATCATCTACCTGCTCACGGCTATCTGCGCCTGGCAACCCAGCCGCCTGGCCGCAGGCATTCAGCCCGCAGTAGCCCTGCGCGAAGAGTAGCCGCAAGAACAGCCAGCTTCTTGCCTCAGCTGAAGGGAGAAGCTGGCTGTTCTTGCAACGCGGCTTCGCATTCCGGCCCGAAATACCGTCCTTCGCTTCTCTCTCAACAGCCATTCCCATGATACTCATCGTCGACGACGACATAGCCGTGCGCACCTCCCTGGGGCTGCTGCTTAAGCAGGCCGGCTACGCCACCAAGGCCGTGGGCACCCCCGAAGAAGCGATGCGCGTGGTGCGCGAAACCCCGCCGCAGCTGGTGCTTATGGATATGAACTACTCCATGGCCACCACCGGCCAGGACGGCCTGCGCCTCCTGGGTCAGGTAAAGGAAATTGCCCCGCAGGTGCCGGTTATCCTCATCACGGGGTGGGGCTCTATTTCGCTGGCCGTGGAAGGCATGAAGGCCGGTGCGGCCGAGTTCGTAACCAAGCCCTGGAACAACGACTCGCTGCTGCAAACCATCCGCACCGTCATCAGCCTGGCCGAAAGCCACGCCGCCCACCCCGACGACGAGGTGAGCCCCACGCGCCGGCAGCTCGATCGGCAGTACAACTTCCGGAACATTGTGGGGCAGGATGCGCAGCTGCTGCAGGTGTTGCGCAGCGTGGGGCAGGTAGCCGCCACCGATGCCTCGGTGCTGATCGAGGGCGAGTCGGGCACGGGCAAGGAGCTGATTGCCGAGGCCATTCACCTGAACTCGCAGCGCCGCAACAAGCCTTTTGTGAAAGTGAACCTAGGCGGCATTTCGGCGTCGTTGTTCGAGAGCGAGATGTTCGGCCACCGCCGCGGCGCCTTCACCGATGCCAAAGCCGACCGCCAGGGCCGCTTCGAAATGGCCAACGGCGGCACCATTTTCCTCGACGAGATAGGCGAGCTGGACATGGGCTCGCAGGTGAAGCTGCTGCGCGTGCTGCAAGACCGCACCTACGAGGTACTCGGCGACTCGCGCAGCCGCTCCCTGGACATTCGGGTAATTTGCGCCACCAACCGCGACCTGGCCCAGGAAGTGCGCGAGGGCCGCTTCCGCGAAGATTTGTTTTACCGCATCAACCTGATTACGGTACGCCTGCCCGCCCTGCGCGAGCGGCCCGACGACATTCCGCTGCTGGCGCAGCACTTCGTAAGCAACCTGCGCACGGCCTACAACCGCCCGGCCCTGAAGGTGAACACCCGCGCCCTGCACTGGCTGCGCGAGCAGCAGCTGCCGGGCAACATCAGGGAGCTGAAAAACCTGGTGGAGCGCGCCGTGCTGGTAAGCGGCAAGGATGAGCTCGGCCCCGAGGAGTTTCAGGCCCAGGCGCAGCGCGTGAGCACCAAAGCCGTGGAGCCCGGCGCCCTGCCCGAAGTGGGCCTGATGACGCTCGACGAGATGGAGGCCCAGATGATTCGCAAAACCGTGGATTTTTACGCCGGCAACCTCTCGCGCGTGGCCAAGGCCCTGGGGCTCAGCCGGGGCGCGCTGTACCGCCGCCTCGAGAAGTTCAACATCCCGTACGACGCCGCGCAGCCGTAGCCAAAGTCCGCGCTACTTCGCGCTACATCGTTCCGCTTTCCGCTTCTCCCCACCACCGCGCATGACCTTACGCACCAAGTACATTCTGTTCGTTGGCCTGATTCATGTGGCCATTGCGGTGCTGGCGTTTCAGTTTCGCGGTACCAACATGTGGCTGTTTCTGACGACGGAAGCGCTGCTGCTCGTTACGGCCATGCTCAGCATTCAGCTGTACCGCGGCTTTGTGCGGCCCCTGAATTTGATTGCCGCCGGCACCCAGGCCATTCGCTCGCGCGACTTCACCATGAAGTTTCTGCCCGTGGGCCAGACCGAAATGGACCAGCTGATTGATACCTACAACACCATGATTGACGAGCTGCGGCAGGAGCGCATCACCCAGCACGAGAAAAGCTACCTGCTGGAGCGCCTGATTACGGCCTCGCCGGCAGGGATTTTACTGCTGAGCTTCGATGGGAATATTGAGTCGCTGAACCCGGCGGCCGAGCGCTGCCTGCAGCAGCCCGCGGCCGAGCTGCTGGGCAAGCGCCCCGCCGAGCTGCCCGGCGAGTGGGGCCGGGCCCTAGGTGCGCTGGAGGCCGGGCAGCCGCAGGTGGTGCAGCTATCGGGCATGCAAACGTACCGGGCCAGCACCTCGCGCTTCCTCGACCGGGGCTTTACGCGCTATTTTATTTTGCTGGAAGAGCTGACGCAGGAGCTCATCAGGCAGGAAAAGCAGGCCTACGAGAAGCTGATCCGGATGATGTCGCACGAGATTAACAACTCCATCGGCGCCGTCAACTCCATTTTGCAGTCGTTCCGCTACTACGCCCCGCAGCTGGCCGAAGACGACCGCCCCGATTTCGAAGAAGCCCTGGATGTGTCCGTGAACCGCAACACGCACCTGGCCAACTTCATTGCCAGCTTTGCCAACCTGGTGCGGCTGCCGGCGCCCACACCGCGCCCCACCGATGTGCACGAGCTGCTGAAGGCTACTTGCCGGCTGCTGCAGGTGCAAAGCGAGAAGCGCAGCATCAAATGGCACTGGGAGCTGGCGCCCGGCCCGCTGTTTGTGGCGCTGGATGCGCAGCAAATGGAGCAGGCGCTGCTGAACATCTGCAAAAACGCCCTCGAAGCCATCGACCACGACGGCAACCTGTGGGTGCGCACCACCGCCCAGCCGCCCGCCGTGGTTATCGAGAACGACGGGCCGGGCATTCCGGCCGAAGTACAGCCGCACTTGTTCACGCCGTTCTTCAGCACCAAGCGCGACGGCCAAGGCATCGGCCTGACGATGATTCGCGACATTCTGCTGCACCACGGCTTTGCGTTCAGCCTGGCTACCCAGCCCAACGGCCGCACGGCGTTTGCCATTAGCCTGGCCGGCACAACCTCCGCACCTGCGCAGGCTGTTACGGGTACAGCCAAGAGCCCGGTGCCTGCTACCCCGGCCTGATACAAGCCCAGGCACCTAGGGCGCCACCCAAAAAGCCGGAGCCGCTGATCAAGAGTTGATCGGCGGCTCCGGCTTTTTGGCGCCAAGCTCGCTGCGCCAACCTCATGGGTTTGCCGAAGCTCAGCTGAAGCGCTGATGCAAATACGCTGCATAGCCCCGGTGCGCAGTTGCATTTTTTTTCGGCAGCCCGAAGGAGCTGCTATACAACCGGACACGTGTTCGATATCGGACACCTTTTCAGGCCTGATAAGATGTGTATATCAATGCAAATACCTGTTAATCAATAGATTATAAAACTGGCACGGGCATTGGCTATTACTATTCAGAAACGCTTGAAACCCGCACGAAAATGAACACGCAGCCCGCCCTCCGCAGCACCAGCCAACCTAGCCGCCGCACACTGCCGGCCCTGCGCGCCATGGGCGGTGCACCCGTTCGGGTAAGCCAAGGCGTGCTGCGCACACCGGCACTTTGCGGCCGCTGATTTTTGCCGCCGCCCCTTCCTTTCTACACAACTCAACTCTTACACCGCTATGAAAACTGCCCAAGCCCTCCGTACCGCTGCCCGCCCTTGGCGCCGTGCCACCCGCCGCTACCTGCGCGCTGCCTTGTAAAAAGCCTAGGTGCCGCTGCGGCTGCACCGGTTCATCAGCCCACTCCCAACCCTACCCAAAGCCATGAAAACCATCCTTAGCACCCCCGGTTTGGCCGCTCGGCCCTGGCGCCGTACCAACCGCCGCTACCTGCGCACCGCGCTCTGAGCCGTGCCCGCGCCCACCAAACAACCCGACCGGATTCTGCCCAGGAGTCCGGTCGAGCTGTTTGGTGGGGTGCCGCACCCGCTGGCACTAGCGGCTGGTTGCGTGCTGGCGGGGTTGTTAGGTTCTGGGCATCAGCCGAATGTGCGGATTAATGGCCCTTGGCACGCCTTAATCCCGGTTACCTACGTATTACTCCATGCCTGCCCAGTGCGGCAAAGCAACTAGTACCGCGCCAACTGCTTTGCTGAGGAGCCCGGACAACAATGCCGGCTGCTCCTGTAGCGACCGTCCAAGGTTCCATCCCTAACGCACCTGCCGCATGTCGTTCCCACACTCGAACTTATCCTGGACCGATGCTATTCAGCGGAGCCCAGTTTTAGATTACGCCCGTTGTACCGATGCCTCCGGGCGGCCGCCGCAGCACGAGGGCGACTGGCCCATCGAGGGCTTTGTGTACCCCGTGCGCCTGGTGCAAGACGCCAAAACCGGCGCCCAAATGATTTACATTTTGGGTTTTAGTGCCGCGGCGCCGCACTTCAACGGCTTTGCCCCGCACCGCTTCCGCATGGTGTGCTCCATGTGGCTCAACTAACCTAGGGCTGCCAGGCAGCGCGGGAACCCGTTGGCTACGCCGACCTTTGGTGCCGCGACGCGCCTAGCACGCGTATGTGGAGCTGCGCAGTACCGAGCACGCGCTCTTGGGGCGTGTAGCGCGAAACGGATTTCCGCGCTACACGCCCTAGGTCAGATTTTGTCTTGCCGGATGAGGGCGCGGTACACGCGCTTGAGGTTGGGTTGCGATACGCCCAGGCGGTACAGCACGCAGATGATGAAAAAGATGCTCTGCAGCCGGAAAACACCGTTTTCGAGGTACTTGCGGGCCGAGGTGGTTACGCGGCCCGGCAAAATGGCAAACCGCCCGAAGCGCCGCAGCCGCCCGATGATTTCCTGGTCTTCGAGCACCACCATTTCTTCGCGAAAACCGCCGGCCTGCTCGAACACCGCACGCCGCACAAACAGGCTTTGGTCGCCGAAACGCACCGCGTCCCAATCGAAGCGGGTAAACCACGCGCTGGCCCGCAAAAACCAGTGCGGGTGGTCGAAGGCGAGGCGGTAGCAGCCGCTGCCGTAGCCCTGCTGCACCGCCCGCCGGATGTCGGCCAGAAAGCCGGGCGGCGGGTAGCTGTCGGCGTGCAAAAAGTACAGAATGTGCCCCTGCGCCGCGCGGGCGCCGTGGTTCATTTGGGCGGCGCGGCCTTTGCGCGGGCAGCGCAGCACCCGGGCGCCGGCCGCCGCGGCCACGGCGGCGGTAGCGTCGGGGCTTTGCCCATCGGCCACGATAATTTCTACCCCGGGCCCGGCGCCGCCCGCCTGGCGCAGGTACTCCACCAGCGCACCAATGGCCCCGGCCTCCTGGTACGCCGGGATGATGATGCTCACCGAATCGGGCGGGGCGGGGGTGGCAGGGGCTGTGGCGTTCATGGCCGTAAAGGTGCGGGCTGCGGGCCGAAACCTCAACGCCGCCCCGGCCTGCCCGGGCTCCTGGGCAGCGGCCGCACCTAGGGGTCAGCAAAAATGCCCGCCGGCGCGGGGCCAGCGGGCATTTCGGAACGCATAACCAACCGGGCGCCGGCCGGCTACCAAATGCGCACGCGGGCGCTATCGGGCCGGAACAGCTTGTGCGTGGGCTGCACCTTAAAGGCCTCGTAAAAGGCGGGCACGTCGGCCATGGGGCCGTTCACGCGGTATTGCGCGGGCGAGTGCACATCGGTGAGGATGCGCTGGGCCAGCTCCTCCTCGCGTTGGTGGCTTTGCCAACCTAGGGCGTAGCCCAAAAAGTAGCGCTGCGTGGGCGTGAGGCCGCCCAGCTTTTCGCCTTTCTTGTATTGCTCGGTTTTCTTGAACGCGTCGTAGGCAATGACGATGCCGCCCAAATCGGCAATGTTTTCGCCGGCCGTGGCCTTGCCGTTGATGCGCAAGGAGTCGAGCACGGTGTAGCCGTTGAACTGCCGCACAATCTGGTTGACGCGCTTTTTAAACTCGGCGCGGTCTTGCTTCGTCCACCAGTTGCGCAGGTTGCCTTTCTCGTCGTACTGGCTGCCTTCGTCGTCGAAGCCGTGGGTCAGCTCGTGGCCAATGGTGCTGGCGCCGGCGTAGCCGTAAACGGTGGCGTCGTCGGCGTCTTCATCCTTCAGGCCCGGAATGGCGAAGATGGCCGCGGGCAGCACAATCTCGTTGTTCGAGGGGTTGTAGTAGGCGTTGTAGGTCTGGGGCGTCATGTCCCACTCGGTGCGGTCGACGGGGCGGCCCAGCTTGTTGACGCGGTAGCGGTAGGCCCACTGGTTGGCGCGCATCACGTTTTGCACGTACGAGCTGCGGTCGACTTTCAGCGCGGAGTAGTCCTTCCACTTATCGGGGTAGCCCACCTTCGGCGTTATTTTGCTCAGCTTCACCAAGGCTTTCTGCTTGGTCGAGTCGCTCATCCAGTCGAGCTGCTGAATATGCTCGCGGAACGAGGCCGTTACGTTCGCCACCAGCTTCTCGTAGCGCTGCTTGGTTTCGGGCCGGAAGTACTCCTTCACGAAGAGCTGGCCCAGCATTTCGCCCATGGCGTCTTCTTCGCGGTCGAGCACGCGTTTCCAGCGGGGGCGCTGCTGCTTGCTGCCCTGCAGCACCGTGCCGTAAAAGCGGAAGTTCTCGTTATCGAAGTTGCTGCTGAGGTTGGGCGCGAAGGTGTGCACCAAATGCCACTGCAGGTAGGCCTTCCAGTCATCCACCGAAGCGGTTTTCAGCAGCTGCCCCACGGTGCGGTAAAACTCGGGCTGGCCCACAATCACGGTGTCGGCCCGTTGCAGCTCCATTTGGTTGAGCACCGTGCGCCACGCCACGTTGCCGGCCAGCTTGCCTAGGTCGGCCACGGCCATTTTGTGGTAGTTGGCGTAAGGGTCGCGCAGGTCTTCGAGCTTGCGCGACGACCTGGCCAAGGCCGTTTCCAGCCGCAGCACGCGGTTGCTGTTGAGGCGGGCCGTAGCCGAATCCTGCCCCAGCAGCTGAAACATGCGCGCCACGTGGTGGCCGTACTGCTGCCGGATACCCGCCGTGCGCTTGTCCTGGTTGAAGTAGTAGTCGCGGTTGGGCAGGCCCAGGCCGCCCTGGTACAGGTACAGCGCCATTTTCTCGCTGTTCTTGGCGTCCTGCATCACGTAGGGGCTCATCAGCGCCCCAACACCTAGGGGCTGCAGGTGGGCCACGGCAGCCATTACCTCTTGCGGCGTCCGGATGGCGGCAAGGCGGTCCAGCTCGGGCTTCAGCGGCGCAATGCCTTGCTTTTCGATGCGGGCCGAATCCATGCCGGTGGCGTAGAAGTCGCCGATCTTCTGCTGGTTGCTGTCCGGCGCGGCGTTGGCCTTGGCGGCCTCCTCGCTCAGGGCGCGCAGGCGGGCGTACACCTCGTTTTGCACCTCGCGGCCAATGCCCCACGAGCTTTCGGAGTTCGGAATGGGGTGGCGCTTCAGCCAGCCGCCGTTGGCGTAGCGGAAGAAGTCGTCGCCGGGGTGTACGGTGGTGTCGAGGCTGCTTTGCAGGATGTCGGTTTGGGCGGTGCCGGCGCTGCCCGAGGGGTTGCAGCTACCCAGGGCCAGGCCCAGCAGCGGCAAAGCCCACAGCCACTTGCCGAAGGCAAAAGAACGCGTCATAAGAAAAGAGGAGAGCAGGTGTGCGGAAGCCCGAAGCTACTATTTCGGGCCATACGAGCACACCACCGACACCGAAAGCCGGCGCCCGTTGCGCAGCCCTGCCCCCTAAACGGCCAGCGGGCCGCACCCACCTAGGGTGCGGCCCGCCGCAAGGGTAAGTGCCGTAGATTAATTGGCGTGCAGGCGCAGAAAGTTGCCCAGCTCGTCGGCGCTGGTAAAGCGCCCGCGGCCGTACACCCGTGGGCGTTGGCCATGGCCTAGCACAATTTCAGCGAAGGTTTCGTCGAGGGCCACGAACACGCACATGGGTTCGAGGGGGCCTTTGCGCTCGTACTGCACACCGGCCGGGCGCGCGCCGCCGGCTTTTATGTGCTTGGTTGGTACAAAACCCATAGAGGTGAGTTGAGTTGATATCATAGGCGGCAACTAGGTTGGGCGCGCAACAGCAGCGGCCTAAAAGCAGTTCCCGGGGCCGCATAAAAAAGCCCCGAAGCAAGGCCTCGGGGCTTTGAACAATGGATTTTCCATACACGCGGAAGGGTAACCGCGCCCTGGGTCAAACTCAACAATTGTGCCGCTAATGCCTTGTGCTGCCGCCGAATGACGGTTTGGGAGAAATATAAAAATGTAAAGCGGCCGGGCACTGCCCGGCCGCTTTACTTATCACGGCGCACGCACCGTTATTTGGCAATGCTGATGCGCCGGTTTTCTACCTGCCCGTTGACGATCAGGCGGCAGAAGTACGTGCCCGTGGGCAGCTCGGTGGCCCGCAGCGGCACCCGGTACTCTCGCCCGCCTTGCACCTCGGCGTTGTAGAGCGTGCCCACCAGCGCCCCGAGCTGGTTGTAGAGGTACACCTGTGCTTTGCCGCCCTTAGCCGCCCGGAAGCGAACCGTGGCCTGGTCGGCAATGGGGTTGGGGTACACCTCGAGCACCGTGGCCTCGGCCGGTTTGGCGGTAGCCGGTGCAGCCGGGGCCGTTACGGCCAGGCTGGCCGTGCTGCTTGGGGTGGTGGCCGTTACGGCAGCGGTGCCGCTGGGCGCGCCATGCACCGTTACCAGGTCTTTGGCCGCCACATTCACCATGCGCATCACGGGTTTGGTGCCGTCCCACTGGCTCGAGTACCACACGCCGCCGTTGGCGCGGTAAACGGTAATGGCCAGCAAATCCTGCGTAGCGGGCTGAACTGCAGGGTTGCCAACACCGTCCATCAGCTCCAGTTGCATGTTGCAATTGCCTTCGATGCTTTGCTCCACGCCGTCCACAATCTCCTTGATGTTGGCCTTGCCGCTGAACTGCGCTTTGGGGTTGTTCACGGCCAGCACCGAAATGGCGTTGCTCTTCAGCACGTAGGTGTGCGTTTTGCCGTCTTCCTTACCGGTGCGGTCGAAGGGGCTGTGCACCGTTACCGAAACGCTGCCCTGCGGGTTTTTCAGGCTCTTGTTGTACTGCACGTAGAAACCGAAATCGGCCCGGCCCTTGATAAAACCGGCCGAGCCGGTTTCGGTAAACGAGCCGCCGCCGGCAATAAGGCCGCCGGGCGTGGGCACGGCCAGCGTTACGGGGGCGTCCTTGGTGCCGTCGTCGTAGCTGCGGTAGTTGCCGGTTACTTTCACGGCAATGTTGATAACCTCGGCCCCGCCGCTAAAGGAGTACTGCACATTGGCCGCGGCCGTGCCGGTGCTCATGTCATCGGGGTTCACCAGGCCCACCGGCAGGTTTTGCGCCCCGTTGATGGGCGTGAGCGAGCCATCGGCCTTGCGCACGAAGAACGAGGCGCGGGCCGTGCGCATGTCGCCGCCGTAGTTGGGGTTGTTCTTCAGGGTGGTTACCAGGTTCAGCGTTACGGTGTTGCTGGTGGGCCCGGTGCTCCAGTAAAACTTCGAGCCGGTGTAGTAGGTGTCGGCCACGGGGTTGGCAAACTGCGGCGTAATGGTGAGGTTGGCCCCTAGGTACGTGAGGGTGTAGTTGGCACCTAGGGCCAGGGTGTTGCGCAGGATGGCGTACGTGCCCACATTGGTGCCCGCCGCGCGCGACAGCGCTCCGGTAAAGGCATCGTTGTTCACCAGATTACCCGCCGTGATTTTATACGTCAGGGCCGGTTCGGCCTCGCCATACACCATGGTTTTGCTGTCGGCCGTTACCGTTACGGGGCGTGGGCTTATGGCAAGGGTGCCGTTGGTTTTGGTAACGGCGTAGTTGCCGAGCTTGCCGTTGGGGTCGTTGAGGGCGGGCTCGATTACGTAGTTGCCCACGCCCGTAGCCGCGGTGGCGATGGTGCTGTAGCTGGCCGTAATGGCATCGGCGTTCTGGAGGCCCGTCAGCTGGCCCGTCAGGGACGGGTTGGCGTCGCCGTAGGTGCGCTGCTGGTTGGCCGCCACAACCGTTAGCGGGGCCTTTTCAACGGTCAGCGTACCGTCGGTGTTGGTTACGGTGTAGTTGCCCAGTCTGCCGTTGGGGTCGAGGAGCGTGGCCTTGATGGGGTACTGGCCGATGTTGGCCGCGGCCGCGGCCCCGGTGCTGGTGCGCGTGGCCGTAATCCCGTCCGTGGCTACCGCGCCATCCAGCGGGCCCGCAAAATCGGTGGCCGCCAGGGCGGCGCCGTAGGTTTTGGCGCGGCTGGTGTTGCCAACGGTAATAGTGGCCTTGCCGATGGTAAGGGTGCCCGGCGCAAACCGGAAGCTGTAGTTGGCCGACTGCAAGGAGCCAACCGCCGCTACAATGTCGTACGGGCCTACGTTGCTCGTGCTGGTGGCGGGGGTGGTAAGCTGGGGCGCGCCGGTGTGGGCCGCCGCGTCGTCGCCGTTCACGTAGCCGGAGTAGTGCGCCGTGAAGGCCGGATTCGCTTGCCCGTAGGTGCGGCTGGCGTCGTTGGCCTTCACTGTAAGCTCGGCTTTGCCTACGGCGAGGGTGCCGGCTACGTACTTGAAGGCGTAGTTAGTCGAAGCGCCACCAGCAGCCGTGATGGGGTAGTTCCCGGCGCCGCTGCTCTGCGTAGCCGTGGTGCTGGCACTTGGGGCTGTAGGCAGCACCGAGGCGGTTTCGTTCAGCACAAAGCCGCTGTAGCTCACCGTGAGGGGCGGGTTGGCGTCGCCGTAGGTTTTGCTTTTGTTATCAGCCGTAACCGTTAGGGTAGCCCTACCGATGGTCAGCACACCGTTGGTCAGATTCACTTCGTAGTTGCCCAGCTTCTGATTGGGGTCGTTCAGGCTGGTTACAATGCTGTAGGTGCCGGCGTCGGTGCCTGGCGTAGCCGTAGTGGTGTAACTGGCCGTAATGGCGTCGGAGTTTTGCACCCCTGTGAGCGTACCACCGAAGGTCGGATTAGCCTCGCCGTACAAACGGCTCTTGTTGTCGGCGGTGGCGCTCAGCTGCGCTTTGCCGATGGTGAGCTTACCGGTTTTAAACTCCAGCGTGTAATTGCCTGAAATCAGGCCGCCGGGCGTTATGTCGTAAGCGCCCACCGGGCTGCCGGCCGTGGCCTGCGTGGCAAAGCTTAGCGTGCCGCCCAGGCTGGCTGGCGCGTCGTTGTTCACGAGGCCCGAGTAGCTGGCCGTGAAGGCCGGATTGGCTTGGCCATACACCTTGCTCTTGTTGTCGGCCGTTACGATCAGATCAACCGGCGTAACGGTGAGGGTGCCGGTTTGGTAGCTGATGTCGTAGTTGCCGTCGGCGGCACCTAGGGCGGTAATGGGGTAGCCGCCAGCTTTTACCGGGCTGCCGGCCGTGGCTGTGGTGCTCACGCTGGGCAGCGTTTTCGGAGCCAGTTCGCCGTTCACGAGGCCCGCGTAGCTTACGCCCAGGGCGGGCATAGCCGCCCCGTAGGCCTTGGTGGCGTTGTTGGCCGTTACGGTCAGCGGGGCTTTGCTCACCGTGAGGGTGCCGGCGGGGTTGCTGACGATGTAGTTGCCGAGTTTGCTGTCCGGGTCGAGGAGCGTGGCCACAATGTCGTAGCTACCGGCATTGGCCCCGGCCGCGGCGCCCGTGCTCGTGCGCGAGGCCGTAATGTCGTCGCCGGGCACCACCCCGTTCAGGCTGCCCGTAAAGGCGCTGGCCGGCAGCGCCTGGCCGTAGGTTTTGGTTTGGGCATCGGTGGCTACCGTCAGGGTGGCCTTGGTAATGGCGAGGTCGGCGCCGGTGTAGGTAAGCGTGTAGTTGCTGCTTAGCGCCAGGGTGCGTTGCTCAATGGCATAGCTGCCTGCGGCTTCGCCCGCGACCCTACCTAGGGCGCCCGCAAACGCATCGGTGCCCACCAGCGAGCCGGCGGTAATGGTGTAGGTCAGGGCCGGGTCGGAGGTGCCGTACACTTTGGTTTGCGCATCGGCCTTAACGGCCACGCTGCGCCGCCCAACCTGCAGCACCCCCGGCTGGTACCCGATGGCGTAGTTGCCCGAGGTCAGCCCGCTGGCCTCGATGGCGTACGTGCCCACCGGCGAGGTGCTGGTGGCATCGGTTTGCAGGCTTAGCGTGCCACCCAGCACGGTTGCCGTTTCGTTGTTCTTGAAGCCCGTGTAAGTAGCGCCGAAAGCGGGGTTGGCCTCGCCGTAGGCACGGCTGGCGTTGTTGGCCGCCACCGTAAGCGGGGCCTTGCCAATGGCCAGGCTGCCCTCCACGAAGCTGAGCTGGTAGTTGGCACCTAGGCTAAGCGTACTGCGCCCAATGGCGTAGGTACCCACGGTTTCGCCGGGGGTGCGGGCAATGCTGCCGCTGAAGCTGTTGCCGTTGGCCAGCGAGCCAGCGGTAATCTGGTACGTCAGGCCGGGGTCGGCGTCGCCGTACTCTTTGGTTTTGCTGTCGGCGGTTACCGTTACGGGGCGTGCCTCCACGGTAAGCTTGCCGTCTTGCTGGCTCACCGCGTAGTTGCCGAGCTTGCCTTTCGGGTCGTTCAGGGTGGCCGCTATGGGGTAGTCGCCCACGTTGCTGGCGGCATCGGCGGCGGTGCCATAGCTGGCCGTGATGCCGTCGTTGGGTATGGCACCATCAAACTCGCCGTCGAGGGTTGGGTTGGCGTTGCCGTAGGTGCGGGTTTTGTCGTTGGCTTTTACCGTCAGGGCCTTGGGGGCAATCGTAAGAGTGCCGGTGGCATCGGCGGCCGAGTAGTTGGCATTGTTGAGGGTAGCCACCACGGCGTAGGTGCCGGCCGCGCTGGGCAGCGGGGCCGCGCCGTTGTAGGTAACCGTTACGGGCAGGCCGGCCGGCGAGGTGCTCACCGTGGCGGCTTTGGTGGTGCCATCGTAGGTGTGCCCGCCTAGGTCGGCCAGGCTGATGGTGGCCGCGGCCGGCACAACGCTAAGCTCGCCGGGCGTATTGGTTACCGTGTAGTTGCTGAGTTTGCCCTGGGGGTCGAGCAGGGTAGCGGTTATGGGGTATTTGCCTACGTTGCTGGTAGCCGTGGCGGTGGTGCTGTAGCTGGCCGTAATGTTGTCGGCGCCTTGCACGCCGGTAAGTGTGCCCGTCAGGGCAGGGTCGGGGGCGGCGTACGCCCGGCTTTTATCGGCAACGGTAACCGCCAGTGCTGCCGGTGCAATTACCAGCGTGCCGGTGGCGCTGCCCGTGTAATTGGGGTTATCGAGCGTAGCCGTAACCTCGTAGCTGCCGGCGGCCGTGGGCTCGGCAACCACCGCGTTGTTTTTCCGGAAGCTGTAGCTGAAGCTGCTGCCCGCTGCCGAGGTGCTGGCCGTTACCGTTTTGGGCGTGGCGCTATAGGTTTGGCTGAGGCCATCGAGGGTAACCGTGGCCACAGCTTTGCTGATAACCAAGGTGCCAGTGGCACTGATGGCTTGGTAGTTAGGGTTGTCGAGCGAAGCCACCACGGCGTAGCTACCGGCGGCCGTGGGGGCCGTGGCCGAGCCGTCGTACGTGATGCTTATTCCGGCCAAACCGCCGGGCGTGGTAGTGGCCGCCACGGGTTTGGCGCTGCCATCGTAGCCAAAAGCCAGGGTGCCCAGCTGCAGGGTAGCGGTAGCTTTGTCAACGGCAAATGTGCGGCTCACGGCTGCGGCCGCGTTGTAGTTGTCGTTGCCGGGTTGCTCGGCCGTTACCGTAACCGAGCCGGCACCGGTTAGGCGCAGGGTTTTGCCGTCGGGCAGCAGCGTGGCGGGGCCCGTTACCGCAAACCCGATGGGCAGCAGCGCGGTGCTGCCGGCCGTCAGCTCAAAATCAGCATCGCCGAACGTCTTGGCGCTGAGTGCCGCAAACTCGATGGTTTGGTCGGCTTTGGCTACCGCAAAGCTGCGGCTCACGGCTGTGGCCGCCGCGTAGTTGTTGTTGCCGGCTTGCGTGGCCTTTACCGTAATGGTGCCCGCACCCGCAATGGTGAGCGTGTTGCCGCTGATGCTGGCGGGCCCGGCCGTCACCTCGAAGCTTACGGGCAAGCCCGAGCTAGCCGTAGCGGCCAGCGGGAGCGTGGCATTGGGGGCGTAGGTTTGGTTGGCCAGCGCCTCAAAGCTGATGCTGTTGCCGGCCGGGGCAATTACCAGGCTGCCCGTAGCGTTGGCGGCCGTGTAGTTGGCGTTGTTCAGGGTCGCTACCACGGCGTACGTACCGGCTTCGGTAGGGGCCGCGGCATTGCCGTCGTAGCTGATGCTCAAAGCCAGCCCCGCCGGGCTGGTAGTAGCCGATGCCGTTTTGGGCGAACCGTCGTACGTGGCGCTCAGCCCGCTTAAGCTGATGGTGGCCGGAGCCGGCGTAATCGTGAGCTGGCCGGGGCCGCTGTTGCTAGCCGTGAAGTAGCCGGCCCCCAGAAAGCTGGCCGAAATAGCGTAAGGCGTAGTGCCCGAGGCATTCAGCTGGCTGGCGTTGTAGGCCAGGGTAGCTACCCCGCCGTTGCCCACCGGGCTGGTACCCACTTTGGCGCCCCCTAGGTAAAAATCGACGGAGCCGCCGCCGGGGTTGGGTTGTACGGTGGCCGTAAGGGTAACCGAGCCGGCGCCATACACGCCGCTGGCATCGGCCACGGTGGTGGTCGTGCTCACCTTTTTCAGCTCGATTGTGACCTCATCGGTAGAGGCGGGGCACAAACCCGTGCCGATGCTCCAGCGCAGTTTATACGTGTTGCCGGCTACCCCCGAAAAGGTACTGGTTGGGCTGGCCGCGCTGCCAAATGAGCCGCCCTCGCCGCTTACCACGCTCCAGGTGCCGCTGCCCACCTGCGGGGCGTTGGCAGCCAGCGTAGCGGTTTCACCGTCCAGGCTTTGGTCGGGGCCGGCATTGGCCGTGGTGGGCGCCGGATTTACGGTAACTGCAACGGGTTTGACATCGGTGCAGCTGCCGTTGGTGGCTTTTATGTAGTAGGTGCCGCTGGCGGCTACCGCTTCGGGGCTGTTCAGCGCCGTGGTGGCGGCTGCGTTGGTCCAATAACTGAGAACGGTGCCATCAGGGAGCGTGCTTCCGGCGGTTACCGCAGCGGCCGTCAGGTTTACGGTACCGGGTGCGCAAACAGCCGTGGGGGCTGTAATGCTGAGGCTGGGGGCGGGCGTTACGGTCACAACCGTAGCTGCCGAGGTAGCTGAGCAGTTGCTGCCGTTGGTAACCGTAACGGAGTAGCTGCCGCTTGCCGAGGCCGTAATCGATTGCGTGGTAGCGCCGTTGCTCCACAGGTAGCTTAGGCCCGCCGGAGCCGAAAGCGTGACCGAGCTGCCGGTGCAAAAGCTGGTGGGCCCGCTGGCCGTGATGGTAGCCGTGGGCGCTGCATTAATGGTAACGTCGATTTTCGACCTAGGGCTTTCGCAGCCGTTTACCGTTTGGCTTACATAGTAGCTCGTAAGGCCCACGCTGGCGGTGCTGGGTGTTGGGGCCGTAGTCGAGCTGGTGGTAGCGGTTGCGGTAGCGTACCAACGCAGGTTACTGCCGCTGGCAGTAAGCGCCGGGGCAATTGCGTTTTGGCAATAAGTTAAGGCGGTAGTGGTGGTAGGAGGAGCGGGTTGGGTTATCGTTACCGGCACAGACGTGCTGTTGGTACATCCGCTGCTTGAAACGGTATAGATGATGGACGCTGATCCGGCCGCTACGCCGGTAACCAAGCCAGTGGTGGTGACAGTCGCAACGTTTGTATTAGAACTACTCCAAGTGCCTCCCGATGTGGTGGTATTCAGTTGTGTACTGCCGCCCACGCAAGCAGACGGGGTACCAGTAATTGGGGCCGGAGCAGGTGGAACGGGATTAATAGTTATCGTGGTCGGGCTAGGTGTGTAATTTGGTGCCGGTGAGATATTGCTTGTTACTCTTACGCGATAGTTGCCCGAGAGCAACAGGTTTGTGGGGATAGAAACCACAGCTGTAAGGTCACCCGAACCCAGGTTGGAAAACTGGACAGTACCCAGGTCTTTAGTGTTGCTACTGTTGAAGTTTATATTTGGCGCTACCTGTACAGTAAACGCCGAACTAGTGGTAAAGCCCGTTCCCGTGATTTTGAAGGGTACGCTTATAGCTGAACCGGTACAGTAGGTAGTTGGGAGAATGGCTTTAGTTTCGATTGTCTGCGCAAATGCACTAGCACTGGCCAGAATGAGAACCAGGAATGGCACATATGCCATTATCCATGTCCTATGTTTGGCAGGATGTAGACATGTATTCATAAACTGAATAGGTGTGTGGGTTGAAAAATCGGGTTTGGGGCGGGCAAACAGAATCCTGCTCCGCTACACAAGTGAGTGTCGGATGACGAGCAGAGCTTAAGAAGAAAGCTTACCTAGCTAATTTAACTGTATATAATTAATAAAAAATTGTATCGATGAAATTTATTATCCATTCAATGCAACAACAAAGTCCTAACGACGTAGCCGCGCAGCTTGCCTCAGCCAGGTACTGCAACTGAAAAGGGCCGCCTGCGCTAGCAAGGCCACAGCTACGGAGAGGCCAGCTGGGTGCCAAGTACCCAGTATATGTTGGCCGACAGTTAGTTAGCAAGTGGTGGGTTGCCCTATTGCCGGCAGCAGACTGTGCCCTTGCCAAATTATTAGCCCTCGGGCCGTAGCTTACAGCGTTTGGCGCAGCGCTATGTTTGCGGGTTGCTCTGTGCCTAACGGGTAAAAAATGTAACCGCTCTAAGATTTTTTTGGTAGATTCAATTGTCGGGCTGCAAGTATTGGGGTGTGCCACCCTAGGTACCGCAGCCACGCCTTGCTCCTTTCACCACCAACAGCTTAGCGCGCCACATCCATGAACTCCACCGCTACCCATCAGGAAATGCTCTTCGAGGAAATAGCCAGCCAGCTTCAGGAGCAGGGCTTTACCATCGTAGCTCAGGACCAGGCGCGCCCCTGGGGCGGCTTTTTCGTTATCGACGAAGCCCAGGCGCAGGCTTTTGCCGATGCGTATTTCGACGGGTTGCCGGTGGATGAGCTGAAGATTGCCGGCAAGCTGAGCCCGAAGATTTTGCTGGTGGCGCCGCACAAGCGGTTGTCGTGGCAGTACCACCACCGCCGCGCCGAAATCTGGCGCGTGGTAGAGGGCCCGGTGGGCGTAGCTACCAGCGCCACCGACACCGAAGAACCCGCGAAAACGTACGCCCCCGGCGAGCAGATTACGCTACGGCAGGGCGAGCGGCACCGTCTGGTGGGCCTCGACGATTGGGGCGTGGTGGCGGAAATCTGGCAACACACCGACGCCACCAACCCCTCGAACGAAGACGACATCGTGCGGGTGCAGGACGATTTCGGCCGGTAAGCACCCCGCGCAACCACCACAACAGCCCGCGCAGGGCAGCGCTGATACAGGCGCTGCCCTGCGCGGGTTTATGCCCAAACGCGCGCCGCAACCGGCAGCAAGCAAATTTTAGGAGGCCCTGCCTGCTGGCGCAAGCAGCTGCCTGCGTTGCAGTTAGGCCGCAGTACCTAGGGTAAAATATACGTTGGGGTATACCGGCATTGCGCCGGAACGTAGATATTCGCCGTTTCGGGCGGCGTTCGGCAAGCCAACGGCCCGTTTGCTGCCCTTGCTACCGGCAACTCCTCCAACGTTCATCCTTAGCTAATACTCAGATATAATGGCAAACCAAAACCAGCCAGCCAACTCTGCTGCGGTAGTGCCCGCTGCCACCTTGCACCTAGGCCGCTACCAGGCCGACATCGACGCGAAAATCCGGGAGTTCAACGACAAGAACTTCACCGAGGGCTTCTGGAACAAAGAGGCCTCGCTGTGGGTGCAGGATGCCCAGGCGCAGCAAAACCTGCGCAGCTTTATGGGCTGGCTGCGCGTGGCCGAAACCATGCTGGAGGCCGTGCCCGAAATCGAGCAGTTTGTGCAGCAGGCCAAGCAAGCCGGCTTTAAGCACGTGGTGGTAATGGGCATGGGCGGCAGCACCATGGCGCCCATCGTGTTCAAATCGTCGTTCGGGCAAAGCCCCGAAGGCCTGCCCATGTCGGTGCTCGATACCACCGACCCCGGCACGGTGCGCCAGATCGAGGAATCGGTGCCGCTGGCCGACACGCTGTTTATCGTGGCCAGCAAATCGGGCACCACGGCCGAGCCGCTGGCGTTTGGCGACTACTTCTACGACCGCCTGAAGCAGCTGAAGGGCGACAAAGCCGGCGAGAACTTCGTGGCTATTACCGACCCGGGCTCCAAGTTTGTGGAGCAAGCCACGCGCGAGGGTTACCGCCGCATCTTCCTGAACTTCGCCGAGGTGGGCGGCCGTTTCTCGGCCTTGTCGTACTTCGGGCTGGTGCCGGCCGCGCTGTACGGCATCAACATCCGCGAGGTGCTGGAGCGCTCCGTGGCCATGATGCAGGCCTGCGGCAGCAACGGCGCCGTGGCGCACAACCCCGGCCTGGAGCTGGGCGTGGCCCTGGGGGTGCTGGCCCAGCAAGGCCGCGACAAGCTCACCCTCATCGTGCCCGAGCAGCTCAGCGACCTAGGGCTGTGGCTGGAGCAGCTGATTGCCGAAAGCACCGGCAAAGAAGGCAAAGGCATTTTGCCGGTAGCCGGTGAGCCGGCCGGCGAGCCGGAGCTCTACGGCCCGGACCGCGTGTTCGTGTACGTGGGCTACCGCAACCAGCCCGACCAGGAAAACCGCCAGAAGCTGGAGCGCCTCGAGCAAGCTGGCCACCCGGTTATCACCATCCTGCTGAACGATCCGCTCGACCTAGGGCAGGAGTTCTTCCGCTGGGAGGTAGCCACGGCCGTGGCCAGCGCCGTGCTCCAGATCAACCCCTTCGACCAGCCCAACGTGCAGGAAAGCAAAACCGCTACCGACCGCCTCATGAAGGTGGTGCAGGAGCAAGGCAAGCTGCCCCAAACCGAGGAGCCCAAGGTGCAGGAAAACGGCGTAACCTACTACACCAAAGTAAGCGGCGCCAACGCGGCCGAGCTGCTGAAGGCGTTCTTCGGCCAGGCCAAAACCGGCGACTTCCTCAACATTCAGGCGTACCTGACCGAGACACCCGCCCTGAACGAAAGCCTGCAGCAGCTGCGCGCCCAAGTGCAGCAGGAGCGCCGCATTGCCACTACCTCGGGCTACGGGCCGCGCTTTTTGCACTCCACGGGCCAGTACCACAAAGGCGGCCCCGACACGGGTTTGTTCGTGCAGTTCACCGTCGACCACCCGCAGGACCTGCAGCTGCCCGGCCGCTCGTACACGTTCGGCACGTTCAAGAATGCCCAGGCGCAAGGCGACCTGGAGGCCCTGCAGAGCTACAACCGCCGCACGCTGCGCATTCACCTCGGCAACGATGCCGAGCAGGGGCTGCGCACGGTGCTGGCCGCTATGGGCGCGGGCAACTAAAGCCAGGCCCTAACCGCTAACGAAAAGCCGGCTGCTAGCCATAGCAGCCGGCTTTTTTGGTTTTGCGTTGGCCGCAGCCCTAGGTGCTACCGAAGGCGCTGGCGAAGAGGGGGCCGCGGGGAGTAGCTTACCCGGCGGTGTTCAGGCGCTCGGGGAAGTGGGTGCGCAGCAGCTCCTGTACTTTGTCGGCCGTGAGGGGTTTGCTCACGAAACCATCGACGTGCAGCTGCTGCACGCGCTCCACATCGCGCGGGTGCATCGAGGTGGTAAGCATTACCACCACCGAGGCCTGCTGGTGCACTTCCGGCAGCTGGCGGTAGGCTTCCAGAAACTGAATGCCGTTCATGCCGGGCATGTTCACGTCGAGCAAAATCAGGGCCGGGCACTCCGGGTCGGGCACGGCGCAGTGCGCCTGCACGCGCGTAAGGGCTTGTTCGCCGTTCAGGGCCACGTAAATGCGGTCGGCTACACCCAGGCGAGTAAGCAGCGTTTGGTTCAGGAAGTTGGTAGTGGTGTCGTCATCCACCAACAACACGCTCGGCAAAGGTGTCATAAGCTACTCGTAAGGGAAAAAGCACCCACAGGCGGAGCAGTATACGTGGCTCAGCGCCGAAAGTACACCGAGAACGTAGAGCCCACGCCCGGTTGGCTGTGCACGGCCACTTTGCCGCCGGCGTTTTCGACGCTGCGCTTCACCATATACAAGCCCAGCCCCGAGCCGGCCACGTGGTGGTGCAGGCGCCTGAACATGCCAAACAGCTCCTGTTGCTGCTGGGCATCGAGGCCGAGGCCGTTGTCGTGCACGTGCAGCACCGTAAACCGCTCCTGCAGCTCGCACGCGATGCGGATGCACGGCGGGCGCTCGGGGTGGCGGTATTTGAGCGCGTTGCTGAGCAGGTTGTACACCACCGAGCGCAGGTTTTTGGCCGAAAACGAAATGCTCGGGCAGCCGGCCACATCCACCGCCAGCGTGGCCTGGCTTTCGGTAATCAGGGGCGCCAGATCAAGGCACACGTCGTCAATCACGGGGCCCAGGGGCACATCGGTAGTGGGCTGGTCGTGCTCCTTTTGCAGCTTCACCACGTCGCTCAGGTACTCAATGGTGCGCTGAAACCGCGCCACCGAGTCTTGCATCATCTGCAGCAGGGGCTGCAGCTCCGGGGTAAGCGCGTGGTGGGCCGGCAGGTGGTCCTGCATCAGGTTCAGCAAGCCCTCGATGTTGGCAATGGGGGCCTTGAGGTCGTGCGAGGCGGTGTAAATAAAGTTGTCCAGATCGACGTTGACGCGCTGCAGCTGCTCGTTCATGAGGTGCAGCTGCTGCTCGGCCTGCTTGCTTTCGGTAATATCAACCACAAACTTCACGAACTCGTTTTCGCTGAGGCGCTTGCCCGCAAACAGGCCCCACCAGCGGGTGCCGTCGGGGCGCAGGTACTGCTTTTCGTAGGGGCTGCTTTCGCCCAGCGTGCGCAGCTGCTCCACAGCTTTGCGCGTGGCGGGCATAAACTCCGGAGCGGTAATCTCGTCCCAGCGTACGCGGCCGCTCACAAAATCCTGGTGCGTGTAGCCGCTCATGCGCTGAAAGGCCTCGTTGGCGTCGTGAATGGTGCCATCGAAGTTGAAGAACATCACGCCCACCGTTTCGATGGATATGGCCCGTTGCAGGCGCTCCTCGCTACGGCGCAGGGCGTCTTCGGTGCGGGCCCTGATTACCGCCGCCCAGGTGCGTTCGGCCGTTTCCGTCAGCAGGGCCAGCTCGTCGCCGTCGCTTTGGTGGGCCTGCTGATAGTGGACAAAGAGCACGGCCACCAGCTCGCCGCCCTTCATCAGGGGCAGGTTTACGGTGGCCCCGAGCTGCAGCGCGGCGTGCGCCTGCTTTTCGGCTTGGGTAAGGCTGGCGTCGTGGGCAATATCGGGGCGCACCACGGTGCGGCCGGCCTGCAGCTCCTGCAGCAGCGCGGGGCCGTAGTCGTCGAAGTGGTAGCGGCCCTCTATGCCCGGCACGCCGTTGGTGTAGTTGCGCATTACCACAACGGTCTGGCCATCGGGCAGCACCTCGGCATACCCCACGCGGTTGGCACCCAGGTACTGACCTAGGGCACACGCCGCCTGAAACTGTATTTCGGCGGCATCAACCAAGGGGCGGAGCCGGTCGCTGAGCTGCAGCAGAAAAGCCTGCTGCTCTTCGCCTTTGCGCAAGGCTTCTTCGGTGCCTTTGCGCTCGGTAATATCGCTGAACAGAATGGCCACGTGGCGCTGCTGCGGCTCGCCTATCCGGAAGGCGTATGCGTCGAACCAGCGGCCCATCGACTCGGCATGGCTCTCGAAGCGCACGGGCGCCCCGGTGCGGGCCACCTGGCCGTAGGTTGTTATCCAAAACGTCTCGATGCCCGGCACCAGCTCCCGCATGGTTTTGCCCAAGGCCCCCTGCATACCGGTTTGCTTTTCAAAAACCGGGTTCATCTCCACAAACCGGTAATCCACGGGCTGGTCGGTCGCGTCGTCGAACAGCACCTCGATGATGCAAAACCCTTCGTCGATCGACTCGATGATGGTGCGGTACTTGGTTTCGCTGATGCGCAGGGCGGCCTCGGCGCGGCGGCGCTCCGTAACGGGCTGCGTGCGGCCGGCCACGGCCTCCACGGTGCCATCGGGGGCGAGCAGCGGCACAAAGGCGTACTCGTAGTAGCCAATGTCGCCGGTGGGGCTGGTATAGGGCGTTTCGCCCTCCACGGTTTGCCGCGTGTCGATTACCTGCTGAATCTGGGTTTGCAGCGCGCCGGCCAGGGCGGCGGGGTATTCGAGGTCGAAAAAGTTTTTGCCCACGGCCTGCTCCAGCCGCAGGCCCCACAGGTCGAGCAGGGGTTTGTTGACGTACTGAAACCGACCTTCCAGATCGAAGAGGTACACGTACTCCTGCAACCCCTCCAGAATGGTATCGAAGATGCGCAGCTGCCGGCTGTGCTCATCGGCCTGCCGCTCGGGGTGCTCGTCGGGCGGGGTGGGTTGCTGCGGGGCGGCCGCGTCGGCAAAGCGCACAAGCAAGCCCGCGCCCACCCGCTGGCCGCTGGCTTGCACGGCGCCGGTGGGGGTGGGGTAGCACAGCGGGTACGGGGTGCCAGCCTCGGCCAGCAAAGCCTGCTGGTGGGCGGCCCACGCAGCGCTGCCGGCGGTGGCCGAAAACTGCTGCCGGTAGGTGGTGGCCGGCTGCGCCGGCAGGCCCAGCAAGCGTTGCGCAGCCGGGTTGAGGTAGGCAAACGCCAGATCGGCTACCGGGACCGCAGCACCGGGCACGGGGGTGTAAAGCACCAGCGCGTAGGGCACCGCATCGAGTACGGTGTGCAAAAGCTCGGCTGGCGGAAATACATCGGCCGGAAACGAAGCAGGAGAAGAAAGCATGGAAAGCGGGCGGTGGGCAAAGGGGCATACGGCACAACTGCGGTACTGGCCGTACAATTGGCAAAACTAACCGGAACACGCACGCGCCGCGCCGCGTTGGTAGTCCTGTTATTTTTGCGCCATGCCCCCAATTGCATCGTACCCGTCGCTGATTTTGCACCTGCACCACGGGCGCATCAACGCCCTGGAAACGGAATGGCTGAGTTTTGTGAGCAGCGCCAATTTCCGGAGCCAGATACTCGACGCGCTGGCCCTGGCCCGGCAGCACCACGTTACCGGCTGGATTGCCAACGACCGGCTGCTGGGCGCCGTGCGCCCCGTTGATTTGCGCTGGGTGGCCGAGGAGGTGCTGCCCGCCATGGCCGAACTGGGCGTGGTGCGCTTCGCCCGCCTCGAGTCGGAGGAAACCCTCAACCGCATGCTGATCGGCAATATGTACCAGGGCGCAACCGAAACGGTGCCTTTTGAAGTACGTGCTTTTAGCGACCCGGCCGAGGCCCGTGCCTGGGCATGCGGCCAGGCCGCTACCTAGGGCGCTTGCGCCGTTGCCGATCTATTCAGCAGTTAACCCACCCAACAGAAGTAGTTTTTCAGGCTTTCATCCCTTATGCCAGAACTTAAGTCGTCGCTCGGCCACGTGTACCTGTCCATCGATACCGATGTGGAAAACCGCTGGATTCATGTGCGCTGGCAGGGCTACCTCACGGCTAGCAACATCCAGGAGGGCGCCAAGGCCTATACCGCTGCTCTCGCCAAAGCCGGTTTTTCGTGCGTGCTCAACGACACCCGCGACGTGCGCGGCCCCTGGGGCCACTCCATGGATTGGGTTATCAACGAGTGGGCACCCATGGCCGCGGGCGCAGGCCTGAAGCACTTTGCCATGATTACCACGCCCGCCTCGCTGGCCGAAGGCTCGGCCAGCGAATTTTACGCCCAACTCCGCGCCTTCGAGGCCCGCGTGTTCGATAACCTGCCCGCCGCCCAGCAGTGGCTGCGCACTATTTGCGGAAGCTAAGCGGGCGGGCACAGCGGCCGGCCCCGGGCCGTTGGCGTTTGTGCTATCGCTGCCCAGCGTTGGTCGGCAGCCACCAAACCAGCTCGAGCGCCTAGGTGCTTGGCCTGGCTATACCTGCCGGGCAGCACCTAGGGGCGGCTCGGCTACCGCGGCGGGTTGGCACAGGCCGCTGAGCAGGGCAAAGGAGCGCAGCCGGGCCGAGTGGTCGTAGATGTGCGACACGGCCAGCAGCTCGTCGATGCCGGTTTGGGCGAGGAAAGTTTGCAGCTGCCGCTCCACCTGAGCCGGGCCGCCGATAAAGGAATACGCCATCATTTGCCCCACGGCCTCGCGCTCCATATCCGACCAAATGCCCGCCATGCTGGCCACGGGCGGCTGCAGCGGGCGGCTGGTGCCGCGGATAATGTTCAGGGCCAATTGGTAGAACGAGGTAGCGAGGTGCTCGGCTTCGGCGTCGGTGTCGGCCGCAATTACGTTGACGCAGGCGGCCGCGTACGGCTCGGTGAGGTACGCCGAGGGCCGGAAGTTTTCGCGGTACAGGTGCAGCGCCGCCTGCAGCTGCGCCGGGGCAAAGTGGCTGGCAAACGCAAACGGCAAGCCCAGCAAGCCGGCCAGCTGCGCGCTGTACGTGCTCGAGCCCAGCAGCCACACCGGCACATCGAGGCCCTCGCCGGGGATGGCGCGCACGCGGCTGGTGCGGTTGTCGGCCGATAAGTACTGCAGCAGCTCCTGCACGTGGCGCGGGAAATCCTCCACCGAGCCCTGCAAATCGCGGCGCAAGGCCATGGCCGTAAGCTGATCGGTGCCCGGCGCGCGGCCCAGCCCTAGGTCGATGCGGCCGGGATACAGCGTAGCCAGGGTGCCAAACTGCTCGGCCACCACCAGCGGCGCGTGGTTGGGCAGCATAATACCCCCCGACCCTACCCGAATGCGCGAGGTACCGCCCGCCACGTAGCCGATAAGCACGGCCGTGGCCGAGCTGGCAATGCTGGCCATGTTGTGGTGCTCGGCCAGCCAAAAGCGCCGGTAGCCCCACCGCTCGGCGTGCTGGGCCAAATCGAGGGTATTGCGGAAGGTATCGGCCGGGGTGTGGCCGTCCAGAATCACGGCCAGGTCAAGTATCGAAACCGGCAGCTGCGCGAGGGTCTTTGTCATGGTTGGGTAACTACGAACATCGGCAACACCCCAGCCCGCCGGATGGTTGCTTTTGCCGGAAGCCAAGTAGCCGCAAGAATAACCAAACTCCCCTCCTCATCTGAGGAGGGGTGCCCGAAGGGCGGGGTGGTTGACAATCGTTGCTGACGTTAGCCCCCCGGCCCCACACTCGCTTAATGCGCGACATCCTCTGGGAGAGCGGGAGCCAGCCGACCTACAGCTGCCCAGCCCTAGGTGCCCGACGGCCGCCCCGGCCCCAGCACCTAGGCTGCCAGCACTTTCCGAAGCAGGGCGCACCTCATCTATATTTGCCCCGTGATTGATAACGCCGCCATTCAACTCCAATACCGCCCCGATCTGCACATTCTGGTAGCCCGCTGGACGGGCCAGTTCGCGCCCGGCGCCATCGAGGCCGGCTACGAGGCCCTGCTGCAGGCCGCCCAGCACCACGGCGCCCACCGCCTGCTCGTGGATGTGCGCCGCCGCCCGGTGCCCTCGCCCGAGCAAGCCCACTGGATTGCCCACTCGTGGCTGCCCCAGGTGGCGGCTGCTTGCGCGCCCGTGCGCCTGCGCCTGGCCTACCTGCTCTCGCCCGCCTACGAGCACAGCCTGAACAGCACGCCGGCCTTGCAACCCAGCCTACAAGCCGTGCTGGCCCCCAACCTGCCCTACGACCTGCGCACCTTTATCGAGGAAAGCGCCGCCATGGACTGGGTGCGGCAGGGCTAGCCGTCGCGGCTACAAACACCAACGCCCCCGCTGCCGCAAGCCGGCAACGGGGGCGTTGGTGTTTGTAGCCGCGACGGGAATCGAACCCATATCAAGCGTTTAGGAAACGCCTATTCTATCCGTTGAACTACGCAGCCAGTTACGGGCAAAGATAAGCCGAAAACCCCTAGGTGCCCAACCCGCGAAGTAGCGCGGCAGTAGCGCGGACTTTGCAGTCCGCGTCCCCGGATAGTAAAATCAATCGTTGCAAGTAGCGCGGTGTAGCGCGGGCTTTAGCCCGCGTTTGCGTGAGCGATTGGTGCCGCGCGGTTTCGCCCCGACCATTTCGTGCTGGCACACGCGGGCTAAAGCCCACGCTACATTGCGCTGCCGCCCTAGGTAAGGAAACAGAAATTACTATCTGTGGATGCGGACTACAACCGTAGGTCGGCGTAGCCAAAGTCCGCGCTACTGCCGCGCTACGGCGCGCTACCACCGCCTCAACATCCTGCCGGGCCTGCGCCGCGTATAGGCGCACGGGCGCTGGTTGCTGCGGCCCACCCCGCTAGCGCTGTACTATGAGCTTACTGGAAGATTTGCGCGCTGCCCGCCGCCTGGCCGGCATGCGGCCCGTAGAGGCCCTCCACGACGACGCCGAGCCGGCGCTGTTGTTCATCCCCGACATCAGCGGCTTCACGCGCTTTATCGAAGAAGCCGACCACCCACAGGCCCCGCACCTCGTGGCCGATTTGCTGGAGATACTCGTGGAGGCCAACACCCTCGATATGGAGGTGGCCGAAATCCAGGGCGACGCCATTTTGTTTTACCGCCTCGGCGAGCCGCCCTCCGCTGCCGAGCTGGTGGAGCAGTGCCGCCGCATCTTCCTCGATTTTCAGAACTACCTCAAGCTGGTAGCCCGCGACACGGGCTCGGAGCTGGTAGCGGCCCTGCAGGAGGTTGATCTGACGCTGAAAATCGTGGTGCACTACGGCCGCGTGAGCGTGTCGCAAATCCGCAACTTTACCAAGCTGCTGGGCCGCGACGTGATAGTGGCGCATCGCCTGCTCAAGAACAACGTAACGGGCTCGGAGTACATTCTGCTCACCGAGGACTACCTGCGCACCCAGCCGCCCGCCGAGCTGGCGCGCTGCTTTTCCTGGACGCGCCTGCAGCAAAGCGCCGCCGTGTACGACTACCTGGGCGAAATCGAGTACCGCTACGCCTACCTCACACCGCTGCGCCTGTTGCTGCAGTCGGAGTCCGACAACGGCCAGCTGCCCACCACCTGCCGCATTAAGGTGCGCCGCGTGGCGGCCGTGCCGGCCACCTTCGCGTTTCGGCTGCTCACCAACTTCCGGCTGCGGCCGCGCTGGCTGGCCGGCACCACCGCCGTGCACTACGACATCACCAAGGCCTACCGCCCCGGCACCAGCTACAAGCTCGATCTGTACCGCGGCCAGATAGACCTGCAAGCCGTGCAGCGCATCGTGGCCGACGACCACATCGAGTACGTGGAGAAAGTATCGCACTGGCGCTTGTTCCCCAACGCCATGCTCATCTACTACATCGAGGAAGTCGACGACCGGCACTGCCTCATCAGCATGGAGTTTCGGTACGGCCACGTGGCCAGCCCCCTGCGCACCATCCGCCGCGGCCAGCTCCGCCGCCTTCGCCGCTGGCTCGGCCAATCGATGCGCCAACTGGCCGCCTTCTGCGAAGAGGTAGGAGCGGGTAGGTAGAAGGGAGGAAGGATTAAGGAGGGAACGACCAAACTCCCCACCTCAGATGAGGAGGGGACGCGGCAGCTTTAGCTGCCGCTGGGGTGGTTGACCGTCGTTGCTGACGTTGGGTGGAGCGTTGTTTAATGTTGCATATGTCTGTCATCCTGAGCAGAGCGAAGGACCTTCTCACGCCTGAACGATTGCCCTAGGTCGCGCTGTCGATTGCGGCTGTAGGAGCCTCACCCCCCGGCCCCCTCTCCGGAGGAGAGGGGGAGCCACGGCGGCGCGGCAGTCAGCAACGATTGCGGCGGCTGCGCCGCCCCGGTGTAGAGCGGAAATCCGTTCCGCGACGCGCCAACAGCGCGTATGGGGCACCGCACGGTACCGGATACGCGCCCTTGGCGCGTCGCGGAACGGATTTCCGCGCTACAGGACCTAGGTACCGAAACCGCAGCGGGGCCGCCGAACCTAAGTTCGGCGGCCCCGCAATCGTTGCTGACGGCTGGCTCCCCTCTCCGCGATGTCGCGCCTGGAGCGAGGTAGGGGGCCGGGGGTGAGGCCCTCCTCAGCTGAGGAGGGGAGTTTGGCTGTTTCCTCCAAGCCCTAACACCTAAGCCCTAAAAAACCCCTACGCCTTGTACAGCATCACAATGCCAAAGGCCAGGGCCGTCAAAATCAGGCCTACCATGAAAATGGTGTAGCTCACACGCAGCAGGCGGTACTTGCGCGAGAGCACCTCGCCCAGGTAGTAAATGTCCGTTACCATGTTGGTGTAGAGCAAGTCCTTGTTGCGCATCAGCTCGTGCATGCCCTCCTGAAAGTGGTCGAGGCTGAGGCGGGTGAAGTTGCCGAAGAACAGCAGGTTTACGCGGCGGTTGGTGGCAATCTGGGGCGAGCGGCGCAGCCACTTAAAGCTGGTTACATCGGGCTGGGCCGACAGGATAGCCGTAACCACCGAGCCCAGCGACGTGGCCACCAGCAAGCCCATGGGCACGGCCAGCACGGGGTTTTTGGTGAAGGCCGGCCCCAGCGTGGAGGTTTTGGCGCCTAGGTAGGTAATGATAACCGACAGCAGCACCGCGTTCAGGCTGATCATCATGTTGGCCTTTTGGTCGGCCATGCCCGAAAGCTGGATGTGCTGCCCGTAGGTAGAGCGGAACATGGTCTCGACGCCGCGCTTGCCCTCGGCAAAGCCTTCGGCTTCCTCCTGCTGCTTCTTGGCTTTCTTCCCGATTTTCTTCAGCTGCTTGTGCTGCTCCTTGATGTTTTCCTTGAGCTGATCCTTGTAGCGCGCTTTGCCGGCCTCCGACAAAAACTTGTGCTGCATCAGAAAATCGAGCTGGTACTCGGCCCACTCCTTGTTGCCGTACACGCGGCCCTGCGTGGCCTCCCACTCGGTGCGCAGCAGCTCGGCGTCGGCCAGGCAGTTGTCGCGCCCCAGGTTGCTCATGTCGGCGTCCACCATCAGCTTTTGCAGCTCGGTTTTGCGGGGCTCGTCGCGGTGCGTCGCCCGGATGATGTCCTTTACCAGGGCAATGCGCTCGGCCGGGTAGCCTTTGCCCTGCAGCCACTGCTCGGCCAGCTCCATGCTGCGGTACTCGTGGCCGTCGTAGCGGTCGATGTAGCCGGTATCATGAAACCACGCGGCCAGAATCAGGGCCTCCTGGTCCTGCGGGGGCAGGCCGGCGGCTTCACCTAGGGCAGCGGCTTCTTTGGCTACGGTGTTGGTGTGCCGGAAGGTATGGTAAACGAGCTGCGGCGGCAGTTGCTGCTCAAACAGCTGCTCGATGTAGGCTTTGGCCTGCTTTACAATTTCGGCCTTGGCCGGTTTGAGGGTGGGAGTCGTTTCCATTGATGGCGGAAGTGCGGCCCGCGGCGGGGCCCAATGGCTTTACAACGCAAGCGCGGCCGCCGGGTTCTAAAAGTAGCCCAACCACCTAGGCCCAACGTGCGTAACGGCCGCAACCCAACGCCAAAGCGTCGGGCTGCGTATCGGCTACTATTGTACCTCGTACGCGTCTCTCACACGCCCAGGCGGCTGCTGCGGCAGCCCGGCTTACCCGCACGTTTCTTTCTTAACTGCTATATGACCCGACCTTTCCTGACTGGCCTGTTGCTGCTGGTCGGTAGCCTGTTTCTGAGGCCCGCCGTAGCCCAGGAAGGCAAAACCCAGGCTGCCCACCCCGAGCGCCCCAACTACCGCGGCATCGGGGCCGACTGGCGGCAGCAAGCCGCCCCCGACAGCACCCAGCTGCGCTACTCCGTGTTCCTCATCGGCGATGTGGGCGCGCCCGCGCTGCCCGAAAAAGGCGGCGAGCCTTCGCTCAACTTCATGCGCCGCGAAATCCTGAAAGCCGGCGAGCGAAGCACCACCGTGTACCTCGGCGACAACATTTACGAGTACGGCCTGCCCCCCGTGGGCGCCTACGACCGCAAAGTATCCGAGCAGCGCCTCATCGAGCAGATCAACGTGCTGCGCGACTACAAGGGCGAGAAGTACATGATACCCGGCAACCACGACTGGAAGCAGGGCCTGCCCGGCTCGCTCGAGCAGGTAATTCGGGCGCAGGTGTTTGCCGAGGATTACATGAACCGTGACTCGGCCGCCTTTACGCGCACCGGCCCGTTTTACGTGCCCGGCAACGGTTGCCCCGGCCCCTACGAAATCCTGGTGCAGGACAATCTGGCCATCATCGCCATCAACTCGCAGTGGTTTCTGCAAACCCGCGAGCGGCCCTACGGCGCCAACAGCGGCTGCGGCGTAGCCAACGAAACCGACTTCTTCGTGCAGCTCGAAGATTTGATGGCCAAGCACCGCAACAAAAACGTGGTGGTGGTGGCCCACCACCCCATCTTCTCCGATGGCATTCACGGCGGCTACTTTACCCTTGCCGACCACTTCTTCCCGCTGAGCATCGTCTATAAATACGCGTTTATACCGCTGCCCATCATCGGCTCCATTTACCCGTTTGCGCGCAAGTACGGCGGCATCTCGCAGGATATTCCGCACCCCTTGTACCAGCAGTATAAAAAGGGGCTGATGGACATTTTTGCGAAGTACCCCAACACGATTTACGCCGCCGGCCACGAGCACAACCTGCAGTATTTCAAAGCCGAAAACCTGCACCACATCGTGAGCGGCTCGGGCTGCAAAACCCAGCACGTAAAGCCCGGCCGCAACGGCCAGGCCATCTTCTCCGACAAAGAGAAGGGCTTTGCCCGCGTGAACTACTACCAGAACGGCGAAGTGTGGGTAGAGTACTGGGTACCCAACGAGCAGGGCCAGTCGGGCCGCCTCGTGTTCCGCCAGTCGCTCTACGCCAAGCAGGCCGTGGCCGGCGATGCACCCACCAACGCCGTTAAGGACCCCTTTAACGTGGAGCTTGCCGGCCGCCCCAACTTCAGCGACTCTACCGTAACCGTGGCCATCAACCCGCGCTACGCCAAGCGCGGCGGCCTGCACAAGGCGTTGTTTGGCCAGCACTACCGCCAGGAGTGGGCCACCCCGGTTAAGTTTCCGGTGCTCGACCTGGCCACCGAAAAAGGCGGCCTGGAGCCCTACAAAATCGGAGGCGGCAAGCAAACCTCTTCGCTGAAAGTGCGCAACGAGGAAGGCCGCAACTACACCATCCGCTCGCTCGACAAGGACCCCGCCGCCGTGCTGCCCGAGGCCCTGCGCGAAACCGCTGCCAAGGACATTCTGCAGGACCAGATTTCGGCCCAGCACCCCTACGCGGCCTTCGTGGTTCCGCCGCTGGCCGAGGCCGCCGGTATTCTGCACACCAACCCCGAGCGCCGCTTTGTGCCGCGCGACCCGCTGCTGGGCCAGTACCTGGCCCGCTTCGAGAACACGCCGGCCATGATTGAGGAAGACGCCAAGGACGACCAGTCCAACGTGGCCTCGCTGGGTTACGCCCGCAACCTGGTGGGCACCGACCGCGTGCTGGAGCGCCTGCGCCAGGACAACGACAACAAGATCAAGGCCAAGGCCTTTGTCCGCTCGCGCCTGTTCGATATGTGGATCGGCGACTGGGACCGGCACGAGGACCAGTGGCGCTGGGCCGAAAGCAAAAGCGACGACGGCGACCGGACCTTTACGGCCGTGCCCGAAGACCGCGACATTGCCTTCTTCAAAGGCGACGGGTTTTTCCCGTGGCTGGCGCGCCGCAAGTGGGCCATCCGCAACTTCCAGAACTTCGGCGAAGACTACGCCGACTGGAAAGGCCTGAACCTGACGGCCCTGGCCAACGACCGCGTGTTTCTGGGCGAGGTATCGAAGGAGGACTGGGTGAAAACGGCCGAAGACCTGAAGGCCCGCCTTACCGATGCCGTTATCGACTCTTCGCTGCGCTCGCGCTGGCCCGCCGAGATTTACAACCTGCACGGCCCCGAAATTGCCCGCAAGCTGAAAAGCCGCCGCGAGCTGCTGCCCGAGCTGGCCGCCGATTATTACGAGGTGGTGAACAGCAAGGTGGAGGTGAAGGGCAGCGAAAAGCAGGAGCGCTTTATTGTGGAGCGCCTGCCCGATAACAAAACCCGCGTGCTGGTGAAGAAGGTGAACAAGGAGGGCCAGACCACCAAAACCCTCTGGGACCAGACCTACGACGGCAAGGTGACAAAGGAAATCCGCCTCTACGGCTTTGCCGGCAACGACTCGTACCGCGTAACGGGCAACGTGCCCAGCGGCATCCGGGTGCGCATCATCGGCGGCACCGACCGCGACACCATCGTGGACGAAAGCCGCGTGGGCGGCTCGCTGCTGCGCCCGCACTCCCTGCAGGTGTACGACGCCGACACCGGCAACGTAATTGTGCCGGGCCGCGAAACGCGCCTGCGCCTGGAGCCGGGCATTGAGGTAAGCCAGTACGACTACGCCTCGCGCACCGACCGCAAAGACTACAAGCTGCCTTACTTTGGCCCGGCTGCCTACTTCGGCTACAACATCGACGACGGTATTTTTGTGGGCGGCGGCGCCACGCTGCGCACCTTCGGCTTCCGGCGCGAGCCGTTTGCCACCGAGCAAACCCTGGTGGCCAACTACGCCCCCGCGCGCCGCGCCTACAACGTGCGCTACAACGGCACCTTCACCGATGTGCTGGGCAAGTACGATTTGCTGGTTAGCTCGCAGCTCTACGGGCCGCAGCTGCTCTACAACTACTTCGGCAAAGGCAACGACACCCGCAACGTGGCCCAGAGCGAAGGCGGCGGCAATGCCCTCGGCAACCGCGTCATCAACGATACTTACCGCATCCGCTTCTCGCGCTTCTCGTTTGCGCCTACCCTCGAGCGCGACTTGTTCAGCTTTCTGAAAGTGGGCTTCGGGCCGCAGTACGACCAGTGGCGCATCAGCCGCGAAGACCTGGGGCGCGAAATCAGCGAAGGCCTCGACCCGGTAACCGGCAACGGAGTAAGCAGGGCCGCCACGGGCATCCGGGCCTCCGACTTTCAACTGAACCGCTACGCCGGCGGCCGCGCCTACTTTAACCTGGATGCCAGCTCGTCGCCGAAAAACCCGCGCATTGGCTTGCGCATTACGGGCTCGGCCGAGTACAACCGCCAGCTCAACGGCGAGCAGCTGCAGTACGGCCGCCTGGCTTCGGAAGTGCGCTTCTACGTTTCGCCCAACTTCCCCTTCCAGCTTACCTGGGCGGGCCGCATTGGGGCCGCGCGCAACCTCGGCGACTACCGCTTTTACCAGGCCAACACCCTGGGCGGCACCACCAACCTGCGCGGCTACCGCCGCACGCGCTTTGCCGGCCGCAGCGTAACCTACGCCAACGCCGAGGCACGCATTCAGCTCTTTAGCTTCAACGCGTACCTGGTGCCCGGCAAGTTCGGTATCCTGGGCCTGGCCGATGCCGGCCGCGTGTACAGCTCGCAGGATACCCGCACGGGCCTGCGCGCCTTCCACACGGGCGTGGGCGGCGGCATCTGGATCGACGTGCTTAAGCAGGCCGTTATCAATGCCACCTACTCGGTAGGCGAGGAGCGCCTCGTCAACGTCGGCTTCGACTTCCTGTTCTAGGTCAGTTGTTGTCAGTTATTAGTTGTCAGTTGATGCTCACCGGTGCACGACCTAGGGAAGACCAGGGGTCAACACCGAGTTCACCCAACCGGCAACTATGAACTGGCAACTAATAACTGACAACTAATAACTGACAACTCTCACCCTACCCAAGGCCTGCCCGCCTTCAGCACCCGCCGCCCACCTAGGGCACACGGGCTGAGCGGGCGGGCCTTCGGTTTTGAAGCGAAAAATTGGCCCCGACCAACAGCCATTTCGGGGCCGGTACCGTTAGAAGCAAAGCGCCGCCGGCGCCCCCTGTTCCGACCAATCGGCCACTCTAGCCGCTTTTACTCATGCCTTCACGTTTGCTTTCACATTGCGGCGGCGCCGTTGCGGTGCTGCTGCTAGCCGCTGCTTCGGCCCAGGCCCAGATTACGCCGCCGGGGCAGGTGTACCCGCGCCCTTTGCCGGCCAAGCCCGACTCTACCACCGACGAGCAGGAGTTTGCCACGCCCTCGGTGGTGGGCATGGGCCCGAGCAAGGGCGTAATATTCCACTACGAGCGCATGCCGCGCTTCCGGGCCGAATCGAGCGCCCAGGTAGTGGGCCTGCGCGACTACGCCACCGACGCCGAGAAGAACGCACGGCTCATCATCAAGGGCTACATCCCGATGCTCAACAACCCGCACCTGAAGATGATTTTGGGCGTGAACTACGAGCGCGAGGAATTCCAGTTCCGGAGCCCGCCCACCGAGTACGAGCTCTACGACAACATCGAGGATAAAGGCCTGAAGACGCTGGGCGCCCAGCTGGCCGTGATTCGGCCGGTAAACGAGGTGAACTGGTACATCTTCCGGGTGAAGGGTGAGCTGAGCGGCGACTACACCTCCTCGGCCCTGTCGTTGCGCGACTACCTGCGGGTGTCGTCGGAGTTTTTGTACGGCTGGAAGCGCAGCCCCTCGTTTTCGTGGGGCGTGGGGGTGCAGCTGGGCTACACTTTTGGCCGCCAGAGCGTGTACCCGGCCGTGCTCTACAACCGCACCTTCAACCCGCGCCTGGGTATCGAGGCCTTGTTTCCGGCCCGCGTAACCATGCGCTACAATGCTTCGCCCAACTCTATCTTCTTCGCGGGCTACACCGTCGATGGCTTCAACTACATCATCAAGCTGCGTACGCCGCTAAGCCGCCGGGCCAGCGACGGGCAGCCCGACCCCAACACCCGCGCCCTGCGCACCCTGGAGCTGCGCGAAACCGAAGTAAAATTCCGCGGCCGGTGGGAGCGGGCCATCTTCGATTTTCTGTGGCTGGGCGCCGAAGCCGGCTACCGCTACAACTACGCCTTCGACGCCTTCGACCGCACCAACTCCGACCGCCTCAAAATCATCGACTCGAAGTTTGCCGGTGCGCCCTACGGCAGCCTGGAGCTGTTTATTACCCCGGCCATCGTAAAAGCCTTCGGCCGCCAGCCCTAGGTGCCGGTGTAGCACGCAGTAGCGCGGACTTTGGCTACGCCGACCTTCGGTTGTAGTCCGCGTCCCAGGGTAGTAATTTCTGGACTTAGGGAAATGTAGCGCGGGCTTCAGCCCGCGTTTGCCAGCACGACTACCATTGAACGGCAAACGCCCCAATGATTTCGTTCACGCAAACGCGGGCTGAAGCCCGCGCTACACGCGCTTCCGCCCTAGGTCAGAAATTACTATCCGGGGACGCGGGCTAAAGCCCGCGCTACACTTCCCTAGGTTACTTGCGCCGCTTTTTGCGCAGGTACTCGTAGGTGGCAAACTGCGCCCGCACGGGTTTATCGTGGGTGGCGCCGCGCAGCAGCTCGTTCTGCCAATCGCGCGACTTGGTATTGTCCTGCCGCTGCAAATCGAGCAGGTGGCGCACCTCTTCCCTGATTTCGGGGTCGTAAACGGGGAACACGACTTCCACGCGGCGGTCGAGGTTGCGCGTCATCCAGTCCGACGACGCGATGTATACCTTCTCCTGGCCGCCGTTGGCGAATACGTACACCCGCGCGTGCTCCAGGTAGCGGTCAACGATGCCGCGCTGCGTGATGTTGTCGCTTTGGCCGGCTTGCCCCGGCACCAGGCACGAAATGCCCCGGATGAGCAGCTCCACGCGCACGCCGGCCTGGCTGGCGGCGTACAGCTTCCGGATCATCTCCTCGTCTTGCAGCGCGTTCAGCTTCAGAATTATGTAGGCTTCCTGGCCCGCTTCGGCGTTGCTGATTTCGGCGTCGATTAGCTGGTGCAGGCGCTGCCGCAGCTCAAACGGCGCTACCAGCAGGTGCTCGAAGGCCGCCGGAGCTTTGTGGTTGCGGAAGAAATCGAACAGGCGCGCCGCCTCGGTGGTAAGCCGGGCATCGGCCGTAAACAAGCCGTGGTCGGCGTACACCTGCGAGGTAGCCTCGTTGAAGTTGCCGGTGCTCAGGTAGGCGTACTGGCGCGGGTGGCCGGCTTCCTGCCGCGTAATCAGCAGCAGCTTGGCGTGCACCTTCAGCTCGGGCGCCCCGTAGATTACGGTAGCGCCGGCCCGCTCCAGCTTTTCGGCCCAACGAATATTCGATTCTTCATCGAAGCGCGCCTTTAGCTCCACCACCACCGTTACGCGCTTGCCGTGTTGGGCGGCTTTCAGCAGGGCTTTGGCCACGGCGCTTTTGTCGGCCACGCGGTAAAGCGTAATGGATACGTCGGTTACGTCGGGGTCTTTGGCGGCCTCGCGCAGCAGCCGCGTTACGTAGTCGAACGACTGGTACGGGAAGTGAATGAGGTGGTCGCGGCGGGCAATGGCCGCCAGCAGCGAGTCGTCTTTGCGCGGCAGCGTGGGGTGGGGCAGCGTGGGCTGCGGCACGTACTGCAGCTCCTTCAGCCCAAACCCCGGAAACCCGAAAAAGTCGCGGAAGTTGTGGTAGCGGCTGCCCTCCACCAGCTCCTCGCGCCCGATGCCCGTTTTCTGCATAATGGCGCGCAGCACCGGCTTGGGCATGGCGGGGTCGAAGAGCAGGCGGGCCGGGTAGCCGGTTTCGCGCTTTTTCAGGCTGCTCTTGATTTTGGCCAGCACGTTGTCGGATACTTCTTCCTGAATATCCAGCTCGGCATCGCGCGAAATCTTGATGCTGTGCACCTCCACGGCGCGGTACTTCGGAAACAGCTCGGCCGCGCAAGTGCGGATTACGTCGTCCAGAAACATCACGTAGCGCTCCTCGCCGCGGGCGGGCAGCTCCACAAACCGCCCGCCGTGGCGCTTGGTGGGCAGCTCCATCACCAGCACGCGCTCCTCGTCTTCGGCTTTTTTGCCTTTGGCGGGCTGCGTGAGGTACAGCGTGAGGTACACGGTCTGGTCTTTCAAGAACAGGTAGTGCAGGTTGTCGTCGAGCACCATGGGCGAAAGCAAATCCTGCACCCGCTCGCGGAAGTAGTGGTGCACCCAGTGGCGCTGCTCGTCGTCGAGGTCGCGCTCCGTAATCAGGTGAATGTGGTGGCGGTGCAGCTCGGGCAGCAGCTGCTCCCGAAAGGTGGCCCCAAACTGCTCTTGCTGCCGGCGTACCTCCTCCAGCACCTGCTGCAGCTGCTCGGTGGGGTCGTCGCCCAGCTTCGCGCGGGTTTTGCGCTTAAGCTTTTGCAGGCGGCGCAGCGTGGCCACACGCACCTTAAAGTACTCGTCGAGGTTGGAGGAGAAGATGGCCAGAAACTTCAGGCGCTCCAGCAGCGGCACATCGGGGCATTGGGCCTCCTGCAGCACCCGCGCATTAAAGGTGAGCCAGCTTAGCTCGCGGTTGTGCAGGGTAGGTTCGGCGGGCGGTGGGGTAGAGGAAGCAGGGTGCGGCATGGCAGAAGATCGATGCGTGAATGCACGACGCCGGAAACGGGCGAACGAGTAAGGCAGCAGCGTGGCCGCTTCGCTCAGGCGCTCATTTACCTGGTCAGCGGTTCACTCATCGTGGTGGTTCTTGGGGTAATCGAAGAAATAGAACTCGGAGTTGGTGCGGTGCGCCTCGGCCCAGTGGTCGGTATGAAAGTGCAGGCACACCACGGCGGCCGTGGGCATGTCGTTCACGCTGTGCGCCGACAGCCTGTTTACCGTGTCGGTGAGGGTAGGGTTGTGGCCCACCAGCAGCACGCTCCGGGCCTCGTCGGGCAGCTCCGCAATAATGTCGAGCAGGCGGTCGGCGTTGGCTTCGTAAATGCCGGGTATCACCTGAATGCCATCGGGCGGGTAGTTCAGCTCCTTGGCCACCAGGGCGGCGGTGCTCAGGGCGCGCACGGCCGGGCTGCTGACCAGCAAATCGGGCCGGATGTTGCGCGTGGCCAGTGCCTGCCCCATTTGCGGGGCATCGGCCCGGCCCCGGCCGTTGAGGGGGCGTTCTTTGTCGCTCAGCCCGTCGAAGTTCCAACTCGACTTGGCGTGGCGCATCAGGTACAGGGTTTTCATCTGAAATGCAGGAGCTTCGGGGGGTGCAACTCTGCTTTACTGCTGCCCCGGCAAAATAGTTATCGGAAGCACCTAGGGTTAGCGCGGCAGTAAGTGCAACAGGCGCTCGGCTGGTTTTCTGACTGTCATGCCGAGCCCCGCCGAGGCATCTGGCGTGCTGACGTCCGATAGCATACACTCCCCCTCTCTTCGGGAGAGGGGGCCGGGGGGTGAGGTCCTGACGTGAGAAGGTCCTTGGCTACGCCTTCCTTCGGTTCGCTCACGCTCAGGATGACAATACTATCCGGCGAGATGTCTCGACGGGGCTCGACATGACGTTCAAACGAAGCGGCAGAGATGCTTGGCTTACGCCTTCCTTCGCTTCGACAAGCGGACGCCAGATGAAGCAGGACGCCCTTTCCGCTCACTTTCCACACATCCCCCTAGGTGCCAGGCACGAAAAAGCCCGCTTCACCTAGGGCGAAGCGGGCTGATCGGTTATCGGGGGAGGGGAGCAACCTAGGCGGTTGCCCCAGGTTACTGCTTCACGAAGCGCTGGTGCACCACGGTGCCACCGTCCTGCACGCGCAGGGTGTACACACCGGCCGGCAGGCTTTGTACCTGCAGCATGCCCGAGCCATCGTAGCGCACTTGTTTCATGGCCGCGCCGCGTACGTCGAGCACTTCTACCTGCACGTTGGCGGGGCTGTGTTCGGCGGGCAGCACCAGGTTCAGCACGTCGGCAGCCGGGTTCGGGAACAGCTTGTAGTCGGCAGCAGTAGCCGCGCTGGGGGCCGAGGTACGCAGGCCGCCCGTGATGTTGACGGTGTAGTCCTCGGTTTCGCCGTAGCTGTAGGTGTTGCAGCTGGTGGTGGCCGAGTTGTCGCTCATCACCACGCGCAGGCGGGTGGCGCCGCTTTTGGCCGTGGTGGGCACCGTAAAGCTGGCGCTCAGGGTAGAGCTGCTGCTGCTCGAGCGGCTGGCTACCAGTTCGCCCGAGTCGGTGAAGTCGCCGTCCTGGTTGTAGTCGATGTAGATCTTCCAGTACTCGGTGTAAGCCGAGCCGCTGAAACCGGCTGAGTAGTAGATGGTTTGCGTAGAGCCGGCTGCCACCGAGGTGCTCAGGGCCGTGCCGTTGTAGTAACCTGCGTTGGCACCCGACGAGCGGTTGATCGAGCCGAGCTGTACCAGGTCAACCCACTCGTAGCCTACGCTGTTGCCCTTGGAGGCGCAGTACGTGGGCGTGGTGGGAGTAGGCGTGGTGCCGGGGGCCGTGCCGCCGGTAGAGGTGAGCAGCGAAGCACGCGCACCACCGGTAGCAAACAGCGCGTTCATGCGCGACGACTGGCCCGTGCTGAACATGTACATGCAGGCGTCGTCGGTGTAGTCCATGTAGTTCATGAACATGTCGCCGTTCGGGCCGTTCGAGCACGAAGCCTTCGGGAAGGTGGGGCAGCCGTAGTTCTGGCCACCCTGGTTGGGCGTGTCCGAAACGTTGTCGGTGCCGGTGCAGGCGCCGTTGTCGTCGCCCCAAATGTGGTTCAGGTTCAGCCAGTGGCCTACTTCGTGCGTGCCGGTGCGGCCCAGGTTAAACGGCGCGGTGGCCGAGCCGCCCTTGCCGAAAGCCGTCGTCAGGATTACCACGCCATCGGTAGCAGCCGGGCCACCGGGGAACTGCGCGTAGCCCAGCACGCCGCCCGACAGGTTGCACACCCACAGGTTCAGGTACTTGCCAGCGGGCCAGGCATTGAGGCCGCCCGTGGTCGTGCTCTTCATCTGGTCGTCGGTGCCCCACGAGGTTTTCGTGGTTTGCTTGCGCTGGATGCCCGTGGTGGGGTTGCCGTTGGGGTCTTGCTTGGCGAGCGTAAACTGAATACCGGCGTCGGCGGCCAGGCCTGCAAATGCAGCCGGCACTTTCGATACGTCGGCGTTCAGCTTACGGAAGTCCTCGTTCAGCACCGCAATCTGCGACTGAATCTGGGCATCCGAAATGTTCTGGGCGGTGGTGTTGTACAACACGTGCACCACCACCGGAATGGTTACCGTAACGGCAGTGCCGCGTTGGGCCGTGGTTTGCGGGCGGGCCGCAAACGCCTCCGTTTGGGCCTCGATAGCGGCCCGGCGCTGCGCCAGCGTGGGGTCGGCGGCTAGTTGAGCGGCCAGGTTTTCCATGGTAGCGCACTGACGAACCGGCGTCGTCTGTGCTTTTGCTCCCGATGCGAATAGGCCCAGGCAGGCCAGTGCAGCGTAAAGGGTTTTCTTCATGAAAAAGGGGTTTGGTTGTGGAGAAAGAGGGGCAGAGAAATAAGAGAATCGAAAATTAGGGCCGACAATTATGAAATTTGACTAGACAAACGCAACTGTTTGTTGTCAAATTTTTAAAATTGACAAAAACCGGCCCCCGGGCAGCTTACCGACGAGGTTTTACAGATGCAATCCTGTATTTTTGCTGGCGAAAGTTGAGAATTGCACTTAGCAAAGTATTTGTTTTACTTTGTTATTTTACCTGTAAATCAGTCGTTTGCTTTGCCAGCGCGGCTGCGCAGGATCATTTTCTGATGGCTTAACGCCACGTAAGAGCCCGCCCTGAGTTCAGGACGGGCTCTTGTGTTTTGTGCCGGTTGTGGGCTTGCGCTTACTCCTTCACGAAGCTTTGCTGCGTTACCTGCTGGCCATCGGCGATGGTTACGCGGTACAGGCCTTTGTTCAGGCCCTCTACGTTTACCTGGCCGGTGGTGGCGTCGAAACGGGCACCGCGCATTACCTGGCCGTGGATGTCGTACACGGTAACGGTGGCGCGCTCAGAGGTGCGCACGCCGATGTTCAGCACGTCGGTGGCCGGGTTGGGGTACACCGAGGTTTTGGTTACGCCGGCCGTGGTGCTGGCCGCAGCCATTGCCGCGCGCGGACCGCCGGTGGCAAATACAGCCTCCATGCGGGCTGCCTGGCCCGCCGTAAACATGTACATGCACTTGTCGTAGGTGTAGTCCATGTAGTTCATCGACATATCACCCTGGTTGTTGCAGGTGATTTTGGGGAAAGCCGGGCAGCCGCCGTTGCTGGTTTGCTGCGTGGGCGTATCGCCTACAAAGTCGTTGCCGCAGGTGGCATCGCCCCAAATGTGGCGCAGGTTCAGCCAGTGGCCCACCTCGTGGGTAGCGGTGCGCCCTAGGTTGTAGTTGGCCGCCGTACCGCCGGGCAACGACGAGAACAGCACCACCACGCCATCGGTAGCGGGGGCGCCGCCAGGGAACTGGGCGTAGCCCAGCAGGCCGCCGCCCAGGTTGCACACCCACAGGTTCAGGTACTTATCGGGCGAAACCGGGTCGCTGCCGCCGCGCTTCGTAATCTTCACGGCATCGTTGCTGCTGAACGAGGTAGTGCGGGTTTGGCGGCGCACTACCTGCTGCAGCGAAAAGCGCACGTTCACGGCCGAGGCCACGCCGGCGTACAGGCTGGGCGTCAGGCTGGCATCGGCGTTGGTTTTGCCGAAGTCCTGGTTCAGTACCGCAATCTGGTTGGCAATTGCCTGGTCCGATACGTTTTGGGCAGCCGTGTTGTATACCACGTGCACTACCACCGGAATGGTGATGGGCGTGGTGGCGGTGGTGCGGCGGCCGGCGGCATTGGCCACGAAGGAGCGCGTATGGGCTTCGATATTGGCCATGCGCTGGCCCAGCGAAGGGTCGGCGGCCATTTGGGCGGCCAGCACGTCCATCGAGGCGCACGAGCGTTCCGGCAGTTCGTCGGCGCCGCCGCGCACTACGGGCTGGCGCACTTCTTTATCGCGGGTGCCTTGCGCAGCAGCCGTCAACGAGGTCCCGAAAGCCAAGCCCATCAGGGCAATTGCGTAGAGGGTTTTCTTCATAAACAGGTGTTTTGTTTGGGGAAGTGAGAAAGTAGGCTATCAATAGACGAGTATTTTACACCAATGCAAAGAATAGGTTAAGAAATTTTTAATTAGAAAAATAGGATATAACTGTTTTATAGATGGTTAAACTTTTTTGGCGAGTGTTAAAATGTTTAACACCCCGCCACGCGGCAGCTCGCCCTAGGTGCCGGGCCAAAACAAACGAGCCGCTGCCCCAGGGCAGCGGCTCGTGCACAAGCCTGATAGTAAGACTATTCGGTTTCGGCCGTGTACGCCGATAAGTCGGCGAAGGGCGGGTGGCCGGGGTACTGCTGCTCGTACAGGGTGCGCACGTGGCGGGCCACCATGTCGCGCAGCTCGTCGATGTTGACGCGCTCCTGCGCCGACACGAAGATGACCGGATCGTGCAGGCGGGCCATGTAGGAGCTGCGCAGCTGCTCCAGCGTGGGGCGCTGCTGGTGCTCCTCGCGCGTTACCACGTCCTCGTCGTGGTCGGGCTCTACGTCGTGCAGGTGCTGGGCCAGGTCCACATCGGTGCTGTACTGGTCGATCTTGTTGAACACCAGAATCGTGCGCTTGTCCACAGCGCCAATGTCCTTGAGCGTGTCGTTGACGACCTGAATGTGCTCCTCGAACATGGGGTGCGAAATATCCACCACGTGCAGCAGCAAATCGGCTTCGCGAATCTCGTCGAGCGTCGATTTAAAGCTCTCGATCAGGCGCGTGGGCAGCTTCCGGATAAACCCAACGGTGTCGGACAGCAGAAACGGCACGTTCTCGAGCACCACCTTGCGCACCGTCGAGTCGACGGTGGCGAACAGCTTGTTTTCGGCAAACACGTCGGCGCGGCTCAGCAGGTTCATCAGGGTGCTTTTGCCCACGTTGGTGTAGCCCACCAGGGCCACGCGCACAATGCCGGTGCGCGCCTTGCGCTGCGTCTGGCTTTGCTTATCAAAGTCCTTGAGCTGCTCCTTCAGCAAGGAAATCCGGTCGCGCACCACGCGGCGGTCGGTTTCAATTTCCCGTTCGCCGGGGCCGCGCATGCCCACGCCGCCGCGCTGGCGCTCCAAGTGCGTCCAGAGGCCCGTGAGGCGGGGCAGCAGGTACTGGTACTGAGCCAGCTCAACCTGGGTGCGGGCGGTAGCGGTTTTGGCGCGCAGCGCGAAGATGTCCAGAATCAGCAGCGTGCGGTCGAGGATTTTCACCTTCAGCTCCTTTTCCAGGTTGCGCAGCTGCGAGGGCGAGAGGTCGTCGTCGAAGATGACGGTGGTGGCGCCGGCGTGCTGCACGTAGGCCCGGATTTCTTCGAGCTTGCCCGAGCCCACAAACGTGCGGATGTCGGGCTTTTCGAGCTTTTGCACGAAGCGCTTGATGGGTACGGTGCCGGCGGTTTCCGTCAGAAACGCCAACTCGTCGAGCGACTCGGTAATGATGGCGTCGTCTTCGCGCTTATCGGGTACGGCCACCAGCACGGCTTTCTCGGCCTCCAGGGCGGTTTCGTAAGTGGCGGTTTTGTTGCCTTTGGCCAGAATACGGCCCGCCCGTCCCTTCACCGAGTCGGTGGCGCCGGGGTGGCGGGTGCTGTTTTGGCGGCGTTTGGAAGAGGGGTTGCCCATAAAAGGTTGCGGGTTCGGGAGTGCAGGAAAAGCGGAAGCCCGCCGCGCGGCAGGCTCCGGCCCTAGGTATACGGCAACGGCCGCCGCGCGGGCGGCCCTAGGTGCCGCGGGGCTAGCGCAAGGTAAGGGAGTAGGCCACCACCTGCGAAATCTGCTCGGGCGTGAGCTGGCCCTTGAAGCTGGGCATCTTGCCCAGGCCGTGGGTTACGATGTACTCGCGGCCCGTTTGGTTGAGGTTGCTTCGGGTCAGGTCGCGGGCGCCGTTGAGGCCCAGCTTGCCGTTTTCGCCGTGGCAGAGGGCGCAGTTTTGCAGAAACAGGGTTTTGCCGGCGTCGGCCAGGGCAGTTTCGGCGGGTGCCGCCGCGGCGGGCGCGGGCGGGCCGGCGGCCTCGGGGCTGCCGGCTGCCGGCGGGGTGTTGTCGGAGCAGGCACCTAGGGCGGCCAGGGCCAGCAGCCCCGCCGCGCCGCGCAGGCGCCGGGTGTGGGCAGCAGCAAACAATGCAAAACGGGCAGCCCGGGGCAGGCGGGTGGGGTGGGTAGGCATACGCAGCGGGGTGAGTTGGCGAAAATACGGAAACCGGCGCGGGGTGCAGGTTTTTCGGTGCGGAATGCCGTCACAAACCGGGTCTTGTCAGGCATGCCCTGCAAGTAATCGGGCAATGGCAAGCGTATGGCCATCAGGTACGTATTGTTGAGCTGTTTGTGCAAAGCGCAGCCAAAACCGGCCGAATTGGATGTCACACCGCGCGCGCTTTCTTCCTTGCTTGGAGGGGCCTGGGCGTGGCAGGTTTGCGGCTGCTTACGGCCAAGCTACCCGCAAACGCCGCCATACCCTTAAAGTTGCCCATGCGCACGACTTCCTTTCGCTTATCCCTGGCGCTGCTGGCCGGCGCCGCCGCGGCCCGCGCCCAGGCCCCCGACTCCAGCGCCGCCCGCCCGCCCCGCCACGAGCTGGGCCTGACGGCCGCGCCCCGGCTCGACAAGTTTTTCACCGGCAACCGCAGCCTGCCCGTGGGCCTGCTCTACAAGCGCCGGCTCGGCGCCGGGCGGCGCTACCTGCGCCTGGGCGCGGCGGGCAGCTACCAGCGCGCGCGCCGCGACGACCCGTACTGGCCCACCGTCAACGACGACTTCGACTACCGCACCGCTGCCCTGGAGCTGAGCGCGGGCCTGGAGTGGGCGCGCCCGCTGGGCCGCCGCTGGCAGGCGGCCGCCGGGGCCGACGCGGGGGCCGGCTACCGGCGCGAGCACCGCTACCGCCTCAGCTTCAACACGGGCAACACCGGCATCCGCGACGCCAGCGGCAACCCCGTGCCCGTGTACGAACAAGAGGAATTTACTTTCACTAACCGCACGGCCTTTCTGCGGCCTTTCGCCGCCCTGCGCTTTTACTTCGCCCCCTGGCTCTACGCCAGCGCCGAAGCGGCTGTGGTGGGTTCCTACACCAGTTTTCGGACAGACGGCAGCGCTAAAAGAGTAAGGACGGATACCAATGAGGCGTATATACAGACTATCAACGGCAACCCTCTTTACCGGCAGAACACTTGGGATTTTCACTTGCAACTGCTCCGTCAGGTGACGGTGCATTATTGCTTCGGCAGGTAACCTTTAATCCTTGCCGCAACCGGCGCAAGCTTGGCACGAGCCTAACCCGCGCCCGCCCATAGCCCGGAGGTTATAATCCCAGGCCCCGCCCCGGCGGCAACCCGGCGCCGCGCCCTGCGTTTCAGGGCCACCGCTCAAGCCCAAACTGCCTACCTTTGCAAACCGGCGCCCCCTAGCGCCGGCTTTTTTATGCGTGTTGCCATCGTTATCAATACCAGCTGGAATATCTGGAACTTCCGGCGCAACCTGGTGCGGGCCCTGCAGGCGGCCGGCCACGAGGTGCTGGCCATAGCCCCGCCCGACGCCTACTCCGCCCGGCTCGAAACCGAGCTGGGCTGCCGCTACGTGCCCATTGCCATGGAAAACAAGGGCACCAACCCCCTGAAAGACGCCCTGCTCACCAAGCGTTTCTACGACATCTACCGCCGCGAGCGGCCCGATGTGGTGCTGCAGTACACCATCAAGCCCAATATTTACGGCACGCTGGCGGCCCGGCTGGCGGGCGTACCCAGCGTGAACAACGTATCGGGCCTGGGCACGGTGTTCATCGTGAAGAACCTCGTGAGCAAGGTGGCCCTGGGGCTGTACCGCTTCGCGTTTCGGTTTCCGAAGCGCGTGTTTTTCCAGAACGACGACGACCGGCAGCTGTTTCTGCAGCACGGGCTGGTGCGCCAGGAAATAACCGATTTGCTGCCCGGTTCCGGCATCGATGTGGATAAGTACCGGCCCGACGCCGCCGCGCCTGTGCGCCACGAGCCGTTTGTGTTTCTGATGATTGCCCGCGTGCTCTACGAGAAGGGCGTGGAGGAGTACTTCGAGGCCGCCCGGCAGGTGCGCGCGCAAGTGCCCGGTACCCGCTTTCAGCTGCTGGGTGGCATCGACGAGTCGGGGGGCGTGGGCGTAAAGCGGGCCGTGCTGGAGCAGTGGCTGCAGGCCGGCCACGTGGAGTACCTCGGCACCTCCGACGACGTGCCCGCCCACATCCGGCAGGCTGATTGCGTGGTGCTGCCCTCGTACCGCGAAGGCACCCCCAAAACCCTGCTCGAAGCCGCCGCCATGGGCAAGCCCCTGGTTACTACCGATGTGCCCGGCTGCCGCGAAACCGTGGTGGACGGCCGCAACGGCTACCTCTGCCAGGTGCGCTCGGCCGACGACCTAGGGGCCAAGATGCTGCAGGTGCTGCGCCTGCCCGATGCCGAGCTGCGCCGCATGGGCGAGGCCTCGCGCCAGCTGGCCGAGCAGAAATTCGACGAGCGCATCGTACTTCAGAAATACCTTAACATAGTAAACGAAGTGGGCCTGCGGCGCCAAGGCGCGCGGCAAACTGCCTAACTTGCCGCTGCGTACGTACGAGCCCCTGTATTTACCGACTCCTGTATTCTGCCCCCGATGGAAGTAATTAAGCACCCGCTGGCTGGCGTGGTCGAGCTTGTTCCGCGTGTTTTCGGCGATGCCCGCGGCGCCTTTTTCGAATCGTTTAGCGCCCGTTTGCTGGCCGAAAAAGCCGGTATTCAGGAAGATTGGGTGCAGGACAACCAGTCGTCGTCGGCGGCGGGGGTGCTGCGCGGGCTGCATTTTCAGCGCCCTCCGTATGCCCAGGCCAAGCTGGTGCGCGTAGCCAAAGGCCGCGCCCTCGATGTGGTGGTGGATATCCGCCGCGACTCGCCTACCTACGGCCAGCACACCAAGGTGCTGCTCGATGCCCAGCGGGCCAACATGCTGTACGTGCCCACGGGCTTCGCGCACGGCTTTCTGGCTCTCGAAGACGATACCATTTTCCTCTACAAGTGCTCGAACTACTACCACCCCGCCGCCGAAGGCGGGCTGATGTGGAACGACCCGCAGCTAGGCATTGACTGGGGGGTAGAAAACCCTGGTATTTCGCCCAAAGACGAGGTGCACCCGCTACTGGCCAATTTCGACTCGCCGTTTTAATGTAGCGCTGAGCGGCACTCGGCGCCGGCGCCTCCAGCGCTAATCCGGGGCCGCGTCTATATCGCCTAAAAAAAGCACCCTAACGACCACGCCCGCACGAAACCGTGCGGGCGTGGTCGTTGGGATTATGGCTAAGCGGCGCGGTTCCGGATGGCCGCCGCGCCACTCAGCGCTACAGCAGCCCCATCAGGGTTTCGAGGCCCATGCCGCGCGAGCCTTTTACCAGTATCTGGCGGCCGGCCGGCGGGTTTTGGCCCAGCCACTCGGCGGCTTCGGCTTTGGTAGCGAAGTGGCGGAAACCGGGGCGCACGGCGTGCTGCATGTCGTGGCCCACCAGCAGCACAGTGCCGAACGACTGCTGGGCCAGCAGCTCACCTAGGGCGCGGTGCTCGGTTTCGCTTTCGGGCCCCAGCTCGAACATATCGCCCAGCAGGGCTACTTTGTGGGTGGCCTCGCCGGGGCGTGCGGCCAGGCTGGCAATGGCGGCGGCCATGCTGCTGGGGTTGGCGTTGTAAGCGTCCAGAATTACCTCGTTGCGCCGCTCGGTACGCACCAGCTGCGAGCGGTTGTTGGTGGGGTCGTAGGCGGCGAGGGCGGCGGCAATATCGGCCGAGGGCACGCCAAAGTGCGCGCCCACGGCGGCAGCGGCGGCCAGATTCAGGAAGTTGTAAGCCCCGGTAATGGCGGCTTCCACGGGCGTGCCGTCGAACAAGCGCATGCTTACGTGGGGAGCGGCGGCCAGCAGCTCGGCCGGGTAGGTGTCGGTGGGGCCGGGGTACGTAATGCGGTTGGCCACGGGCGCGCCTAGCTCGGGCAAGCGGGCATCGGCGGTGTTCACGAACACGGTGCCGCCGCGCGCCCCTAAGTACCGAAACAGCTCGCTTTTGCCCTTGGCCACGCCCTCCAGGCCGCCGAAGCCCTCGAGGTGGGCTTTGCCGATGTTGGTGATGAGGCCGTGCGTGGGCTCGGCGTACTGGCAGTAACTATCGATTTCGCCCTGGTGGTTGGCGCCCATTTCTACCACGGCCAAATCGTGCGCTTCGGGCCGGATGGTGAGCAGCGTAAGCGGCACGCCGATGTGGTTGTTGAGGTTGCCGCGCGTGTACTGCACGCGGTAGCGGCGGCTGAGCACGGCGTGCAGCAGCTCCTTGGTAGTGGTTTTGCCGTTTGAGCCGGTAATGGCCACCACGGGCATGCTGCCCAGCTGGCGGCGGTGGTGCAGGGCCAATTGCTGCAGGGCCAGCAGGGTATCGGGGGCGTAGCAATAACGCTCGGGGTTGGTGGCGGCCAGGGCGGCATCATCAACCACGGCAAACAAGGCGCCTTTTTCGAGGGCCTGCGGGGCAAAGGCGGCGCCCCGGAACGAGGGGCCGTTCAGGGCAAAAAACAAGGTGCCATCTTGCGGCTGGCGCGTGTCGGTGCTCACGGCACGGCACTGCTGAAAGCGGGCGTAAAGGTCGGAGATGGCAGAAAGCGACATACGGCAGGATTAAACGTAGCGGGGCGAAGAACCCCGGCAGCAAATTTTGTTATTTGTTTGTGCTCGTTCTGCATTTGTCGTCGTTCTTCTGCTCGTTATGTCACGATTGTTGCCCGCCGCCCTGGCCTTGCTGCTGCCCCTAGGTGTTTTTGCCCAAACCAGCCGCTTTGGGCTGGAGTACCGCCCGCAGGCCGCGGGCATCAGCAACGGGGCCGCCGAGCTGCCGCTGGCCTGGGCCGGGGGGCTGAACAGTCCGCAGTTTTCGGGCATCGACCTGAACGCCGACGGGCAGCAGGACATGTTTGTGTTTGAGCGGATGACCAACCGCGTGCAAACCTACCTGAGCGTGCCCGCGGCAAACGGCGGGCGCGCCTGGCAATACGCCCCCGAGTACGAAGGCCTGTTTCCTGGCGACCTGCAGAACTGGGCCTTGCTGCGCGACTACGACTGCGACAACCGCCCCGACCTCTGGACGCAGATTGCGGGCGGCGACGTGCGCGTGTTTCGCAACGTGCCCGATGCGGCCGGCCGGCCTACGTTTCAGCTCATCAGCAATCAGCTTACCTACAGCCTGGGCTCGGGCACGGGCAGCTTCAACATTCGCCTAGGTGGCTACGACGTTCCGGCCATTCAGGACGTAGACGGCGACGGCCGGCTCGATATCCTGTCGTTCGACTTTGCCAGCGGCAACTACCTGCAGTACTTCCGCAACACCAGCGCGGGCTGCGGCGGCCTGCAGTTCCGGCAGGAAAGCGACTTCTGGGGCGGTGTTACGGCTTGTTTCAGCTCGTGCACCGGCTACGCCACGGGCGGGGTGGCCTGCCGGCCCAACGGCACCAACCACACCGGCGGCTCGGGCGTGCTGCTGCAGGATTTCGACCAGGATGGCGACCAGGACGTGCTGGTGGGCCGCGACGGCTGCGCCGAGCTGGTGGGGCTGCGCAACACCGGCACCGCCCAGCTGGCCGCTACCAACAGCGGCAGCGTATTAACGGCGCTGCCCAACGGCCTGGGCGCCGTGTCGTTGGTGAACTACCCGGTGGCCTTCAGCCTCGATGCCACCCACGACGGCAAGCCCGACCTGGTGGTGGCCTCGGCCTTGCTCGATAACACCGACCGCGTGAGCCTGCGCAACAACGTGCAGCTGTTCGAGAACACGGGCACGGCCGCGGCCCCCAGCTACGTGCGACGCCCGGGCGGTTTCGTGGCCGATCAGATGCTGGACGTGAGCGAAGGTGCCGCCACCACTTTTGCCGACCTCGACGCCGACGGCCTCGTGGATATGCTGGTGGCCAACCACGCCGAGCAGTACGGCGCGCACCACACCGAAACCAACTACCGCGCTACGCTCTCCTTTTACCGCAACGTGGGCACGCGCAGCCGGCCGGTGTTCAGCCTCGCCAACGCCGACTACCTAGGGCTGGCGGCGCGCAACCTCCGCGCCCTGCGCCCTGCCCTGGCAGACCTGAACCGCGACGGCGCCCCCGACCTGGCTTTTGCCGCTACGTACCAGGGCGCGTCGTTTGTGTTTTATTTTCTGAACACAGCTGCTGCCAACCAGCCGGCCGCCTTCAGCACCGCGCAGCTTACCTACCTGCGCAACCTGGGCAACACCGCCGGCGACACGCCCTGCTTTACCGACGTAGACGGCGACGGCCACCTCGATTTGCTGTTGGGTACCAACTCCATCAACACCGCTGGCTCGCTGCTGTACTACCGCCGCAACCCCGCGCAGCCGCTGGAGAATGGGTTTAGCCTCGTAAGCGACGACTACGGCCGCATTCGGATGGGCAACGGCGACCGGCCCTTTACCCTGGCGCCCACCGTAACCGATGCCGACGGCGACGGCACGCCCGACCTGCTTACCCTCGACCACAGCGGCGTGCTGCGCATGTATGCCAACTACCGCGCCCAAAGCGGCACCTTCGTGGAGCGCACCGATTTGGTGCTGAACAACCGCACCGGCCAGTACGAGGCCACCCGCCTGGGGGCCAACTCGCGCGCCCGCAACCACGTGGTAGCCGCCGACCTCAGCAACGACGGCGCCCCCGAAGTAGTGGTGGGCCTCGAAACGGGTGGTTTGCTGCTCTACGGCACGCGCAACCGCGTAACCAGCACCCGCAACCAGGCCGCCGCGCTGGCGCTGCAGCTATACCCCAACCCCGCCGCTACCGAGGTACTCGTTGAAACCGCCGCGCCCACGCGGGTAGTAATCCGCGATTTGCGGGGGCGCTTGGTGCTGCAAGCCACCCCCTTGGCGCGCCGCCACCAACTAAATGTGCAAGCCCTGGCCGCAGGCACCTACCTGCTGGAAGCTACCGATGCCCAAGGCCGCCGCGGAGGGCAGCTGTTGGTGGTTGGGCGTTAAGCGGGGCAGTTGGCGGTGGCCAGGGTTGGGCCGCACTGCGGCCCCTAGGTGCCGCGCGCCCCACCAGCCGCTGGCACCTGGGCGGCAAATGGCCGTTTTGGCCCCGCGCGTGCTTTGTTTGCGCTGCACTACGCGGTTTGCATCAGCTGCTGATGACTAGCAGCTGATTGGCAACTCGTTATTTAAGCTCGTACGCATCGCCGTCGAGCAGGGCCGGGAAGCGCGTGCGGTACGCCTCGAGGTCGGCGCGGCGCAGGGTGCGCGTAATACTGGTTTCCTGGTTGCCTACTTCCACCAGGTATTCGCCTTTCATGTCGAGCAGGGCCGAGTCGCCCTCGTAGCTCTGGCCGCGCAAATCGGTGCCCAGGCAGTTCACGCCCATGGTGTAGGCCAGGTTTTCCATGGCGCGGGCGCGCAGCAGGGTAATCCAGGCGGTGCGGCGGGCGGCGGGCCAGTTGGCCATGTACAGCAGCAAATCGTAGGGCTCGGCGGCGTTGTTGCGGCTCCATACCGGGAAGCGCAAATCGTAGCAAATCAGCGGGCAAATGCGCCAGCCGCGCCACTGCTCAAACAGGCGGTGCTGCCCGGCGGTGTACACCTCATGCTCGCCGGCCATCCGAAACAAATGGCGCTTGTTGTAGTGGCTGAAGGTGCCATCGGGCCGTACCCACAGCAGGCGGTTGTAGTAGCGGCCGTTTTCCTCGGTAATCACGCTGCCGGTAACCACGGCATCGCGCGAGGCGGCCAGGTTGCGCATCCAGGCCAGGGTAGGGCCCTCCACGGGCTCGGCCAGCAGGGCCGCATCCATGCTGAAGCCCGTCGTGAACATCTCGGGCAGCACCAGCAGATCAGTGGGGATAGAAATGGCCTCGATGTGCGAGGCCAGCTCGGCGCGGTTGTCTTCGGGCTTGTGCCATTGCAGCGAGGCCTGAACAAAGGAAACGGTTAGGTCGGACACAGGTGATGGGGGAGTAGGCAGTAGCGGAATGACTGGCATGTTACCTAATCCCGGGCGCAATCACAACCTGGGGGCGGGGCAATCATCCACGGAAAAAGCAAACCGGCCGTGCTGCAGTACAAGTACGAGCCTCTTTCGGCCCCTGCCCGCAAGCGCAAAGAGCCAAGCGACCTAGGGGCGCGCCCCTAGGTCGCTTGGCTCACCCCGGGCCCCTACCTCGCTCCATGCGCGAGATGAGGGAGAGGGGAGCCAGGGCGGCGCAGGAGTCAGCAACGATTCCGTTCAACGATTGCGGCGGCTGCGGCTCGCGCCTTCGCCGCCGCCCGGGTGTGGCGCGCCTGCAGCGCGTCGCGGAACCGAAGGTCGGCGTAGCCAACGGGTTGCCGCGCTACAGGCCCTAGGTGCTAGAGCTGGCGCAGGCGCTCGGCGGCGGCGCGCAGGGTGCTGTCCTGCTTCGCGAAGCAGAAGCGCACCAGGCCATGGTCGGTTTGGTTGTGGTAGAAGGCCGACACCGGCACTACGGCCACGCCGGCCTCGGTGGTAAGGCGGCGCGCAAACGCGGCGTCGTCTTCGGTGGGGGCAATGCGGTGGTAGCGTGCCAGCTGAAAGTACGAGCCCTCGGAGGGCAGCAGCTCGAAGCGCGTGTCGCGCATCAGCTCGCCAAACAAGTCGCGCTTCTGCTGCATAAACGCGGGCAGGTAGTCGTACGAGGCCACATCGCCCAGCACATCGGCAATGGCCAGCTGCGACAGCGTGCTCACGCTGAACGTAACGAACTGGTGCACGCGGCGCACCTCGGCGCTTAGGGCCGGCGGCGCCACGCAGTAGCCCACCTTCCAGCCGGTAGCGTGGTAGGTTTTGCCGAACGACGACAGCACGAAGGCCCGCTCGCGCAGCGCGGGGTACTGCAAGGCCGAGCGGTGCGGGTGCCCGTCGAACACCATGTGCTCGTACACCTCGTCGCTCAGCAAAAAGGCCTGCGTGGGCGCCAGGATTTCGGCCAGCTGCTGCCAGTCGGCATCGGTGAACACGGCGCCGGTGGGGTTGTGCGGCGTGTTCACCATCACGAGGCGGGTACGTGGGGTAATAGCCGCCTTAATTCGCTCCCAATCGGGGCGGAAATCGGGCACCGTGAGCGGTACGTACACGGGCCGGCCACCTTGCAGGCGAATGGCCGGGCCGTAGAGGTCGTAAGCAGGCTCGAGCACCACTACCTCGTCGCCGGATTGCACCACAGCGGCCAGCACGGCATACAGGGCTTCGGTGGCACCGGTGGTTACGGTTACGTCGGTTACCGGATCGGGGGCGGGCACGCCGTACACGGCGGCGGTTTTGGCGGCAATCAGCTCGCGCAGGCGCGGCAGGCCGGGCATGGGCGCGTACTGGTGCTGCGGCCCTAGGGTGTGGCGCTGCAAGGCCTCGGTGAGGGCGGCGGGCGGGTTGAAATCGGGGAAACCCTGGGCCAGGTTGATGGCGCCGTGCTCGGCAGCCAGCTGCGACATAACGGCGAAAATGCTGGTACCTACGTCGGGCAGTTTAGACGAGAGCGTGGGGGCGGGCATAGCGGGGGCTGAAGTTCGAGCCCGCAAAGTACGGCCCGCGCGCCTAGGTTGCCGCACGGGGCGGCACCAGCGGCAGCCGGATGCGGAACGTGGTGCCCTGGCCCACCTGGCTTTGCACCTCCAGGCGCCCGCCGTGGATCTGCACAATGCGCTGCACCAGGTACAGGCCCATGCCCGAGCCCTCCACGTGGTCGTGAAAGCGGCGGAACATCTGGAATATTTCGGTGCCGTAGCGTTCCAGATCGATGCCCAGGCCGTTGTCCTGCACCACCAGCATGGCCTGCCCGTTTTCGACGGCCGAGTACACCCGAATGTGCGGAGCGCGCTCGGGCGAGGCGTACTTGATGGCGTTGCTGATGAGGTTGTAGAACACGCTTTGCAGGTTGGGCCGCACAAACGCCACCGCCGGCAGCGCCGCAAAATCCGTTTCGATGGTAGCGCCGGTAGCCCGCACCTGCTCCCGGATGCTTTGCAGCACCTCCTGCGTCAGCAGCTCCAGATCGACGAGCTCGGCCGGCACCTGCTGGCTTTGCTTCTGCACCTGCACCAGCTCGCTCAGGTCGCTGATGGTGTCGTAAATCTGATCGAGCGAGTGCTCGAACATGGCCGTCAGCTCGGGCGCATCGGGGTCGTCGTAGCGGGCCATGCGCGTGAGCTCGGCAAAGATGCCGGCCATGTTGTCGATGGGCTGCTTGAGGTCGTGCGAGGCCGTGTACACGAAGTTGTCGAGGTCCTGGTTGATGCGCACCAAATCGGCGTTGCGCTCCTCCAGCTCCTGCTGAAAGCGCTTGTAGTCGTCGATGTCGGTGCTGGTGCCAAACCACTTCAGAATGCGGCCCTCGGCGTCGCGCATGGGTCGGGCCCGGTGCAAAAACCAGCGGTACTGGCCGTCGGAGGCGCGGCGCAGGCGGTTTTCGTGCTGGTGGTGGCGCCCCAGCCGCAGGTTTTCGGCCAGCGCCTGCACCGTTTCGGCCCGCTCGGTGGGCGGCACCAGGTGGGCCCAGCCTTCGCGGCGCGCCTGCTCCAGCCCCAGGCCCGTGTACTCCATCCAGCCCTCGTTCAGGAAATCGATGCTGCCGTCGGGCTCCAAGGTCCAGACCAACTGCGGAATGCTGTCGGCCAGAAACCGGAATTTCTCCTCCGAGGCGCGCAGCTCCGCGTGCAGCTCGTACTGCTCGTGGATATCGGTGGAGGAGCCGTACAGGCGCACCACCGTGCCGTGGGGGCCGATTTCGGGTACGCCGCGCGCCAGGTGCCAGCGGTACTGCCCGTCGCGGCGGCGCAGGCGCACCTCCAGGGCGTAGGGCATGCGGTCGGCCAGGGCCTGGGCCAGGCGCTGCTGCGCCGGCCCTAGGTCGTCGGGGTGCAGGGCCCGCGTCCAGCCGCTGTCGGGGCCGGTCAGGGTGGGGTCGAGGGGGTCTTGCCCCGTCAGCCGGAACCACTGCGGGCTGAGGTAATCGAGGTGGCCCTGGGCGTCGGCCGTCCAGATGATTTGCGGAATGCTGTGCGTCAGGAACCGGAAGCGCTCCTCCGAGCGGCTCAGGCGCTCCTGCAGCTCCAGCTGCTCGTGCACATCGATAATAGAGCCGTACCACTGCGTTACCTGCCCCTGTTCGTCGAGCATGGGCAGGGTGCGCCCTAGGTGCCAGCGGTACTGCCCATCGTGGCGGCGCAGGCGCAGCTTGCCCGTCCAGGGCTGTTTTTGGCGGCGGGCCTGCTCGAAGCTGGCCAGGCAGGCGCGGCGCTCGGCCGGGTGCAGGTACTGTTGCCAGGCCGCGGCCTCGTGGGGGGCGCAGCCGGTGTAGGCATGCCACTGCGGGCTCACGTACGCCAGCTGCCCATCGGCCCGCTGAATGTAGCTGATAAGGGGCAGGGCCTCCGTCATGGCCCGGATCTGCTCGTCGCGGCGGCTTACCTCGGCGGCCAGCTGCTCGCTGCGCTGCTGCGTGAGCACGCGCTGCGTAACCTCGATGCCGAAAAGCAGCACGCCCTGGGTGCGGCCGTGCTCGTCGAGCAGGGCCTGCAGCGTAAAGTCAAAATAATGGGCCTCGGGCTGCCCGGTAAGCGGGCTGAGCAGGCTAAGCGGGTAATCGTGTTGCGTGATGGTGGCGCCCGAGCCGAACACCTCGTTCAGCATCGGCACGATGCCCTGCTGCTGCAGCTCGGGCACGGTTTGGGCCACCGGCAAGCCCACGCGCAGGCGGCCGCCGAGCAGCTCGGCAAAGTTGGGCGTGGCGAAAGCACAAATCTGCTCGGGCCCCAGCAAGGTGGCCACGTAAGCCGGCACCTGCCCCAGAATTTGCTGCAGCTGGCGGTCCTTCTCGAGCATGCGCTGCTGCACGCGCTTGGCATCGTCGATGTCGGTGCAGGTGCCAAACCACCGGCTGATGCTGCCGTTGGCATCGCGCATGGGCAGGGCCTGCACCAGGTACCAGCGGTGGTTGCCTTGGTGGCTGCGCAAGCGGCACTCGGCTTTGTAGGGCATGCCGCTGCGCAGCGAGTCCTGCCAGCGCTGCTCGGCCGCGGCCGCGTCGGTGGGGTGCAGGAAGGCCGTCCAGGTAAGGTGGCTGCCATCGGCGGCGGGCTGGCCGGTGTAAAGGTGCCAGCGGCCGTTGGCGTAGTCCTGCCGGCCGTGGGCATCGGTAGCCCACACCAGCTGCGGAATAAACTCGGCCAGAAACCGGAATTGCTCTTGCTGGCGGCGGGTTTCGGCCGTGGCCAGGGCCACGGCCTGCTGCGTGCGCAGCTGCTCCGTCACGTCGAGGGCCGCCATCAGCACGCCCTCGATGCGCCCGCGCGCATCCAGCAGCGGGTGAATAGAAATGTTGACGTGCTTTACATCGGCCTCGCTGCCGCCCAGCGGCAACACGGGTACGCTTTCGAGGCGGCGCAGCTCGCCGGTGCGGTACACCTCATCGAAAAGCGCCAGCATTTCGGGGCCGGGGCTGGGGTGCGCCGCGCGGGCCGGCTTGCCCACCGAGTCGTCGGCAATAAAGGGGCGGGCCTGGGCCGATAAGTAGTCGATTACGTGCTCGGGGCCGCGCATCACCACCAGGTGCATGGGCAGCTGATCGAACTGCCGCAGCAGGCGGCGCTGCCGTTGCTGGCGCACCTTGCGCTCATGAATTTCGGTGCTGGTACCGAGCCAGCGCACCTGTTGGCCGTTGGGCACCACGCGGGCCTGCGTCAGAAACCAGCGGTACTGCCCCTCGCGGTTGCGCAGGCGGTATTCGGCCTCAAATGCGGTGCCCTCGGCCAGGGCTTTGGCCCAGTGCTGGGCTATGCCGGGCCGCTCGTCGGGGTGCAGGTGCTGCACCCAGCCTTCATCCGACCAAAACGTGGCCGCGGGCTGGCCGCTGAACTCCTCCCAGCGCTTGTTTACGTAGCCGGCGGTGCCCTCGGCGTTGGCCATCCACACGATTTGCGGAATGCTGGTGGCCAGAAACTCCAGCTGCTGCTGCTGCCGGCGCACTTCGGCGGCGGCTTGCTCGGCGGCGTGGCGGGCGCGTACCTGCTCGCTCACGTCGACGGCCACCACCAGCACGCCCTCTACCTGGCCGGCTTCGGCGCGCAGCGGCTGCAGCGTAATGTCGAGGTAGGCCGGCGCGGCACCGCCGGCCTCGGCACCTAGGGCGGCCACGGCCTGCTCGCGCAGCACCACCACCTGCCCGCTGCCGTAGGCCCGATCGAGCATGCGACCTAGGGCGCGCATGGCCGGCCGCGGGTCGTTTTTATCGAGGGGCTGGCCCAGGGGTTGCGGGCCGCTGAAGCGCACGGCCGAGGGCGACTGATACACCAGCCGGTGCTCGGGCCCCGTAACGATGAGCAATTGCACCGGCAGCTGGCCCAGCTGCTGCAGCAGGCGCTGCTGGCGCAGGTGCAGCGCCGAGGCCGGCGCGGTTGGCTCGGGGGCACCATGGGCTTCGGCCCGGCACAGCAGGTAGCGCAGCTGGCCGCTTTCGGGCTCGGCTACGGGCGTGAGGGTCAGCTGCAAAACACCTAGGGCAAGATGAGCCGGGGCGGACTGTTGCCGCGCATCGGCCAGGGCCTGGGCCCACACCCCGGGCGCCGCGCCATGGCCGGAAAATACTTCGGCCACGGGCTGGCCCACCAATTGCTCGGCCCGGCTGCCAAGCAGCCGGGCCATGGCCGCGTTGGCGGCCACTATGCGTCCGGATGCAGGGCAAATGGCCAGATGAGGTGCTGGCAACGCATTGAACAGCAGCGCAAAGTCGGCGGTTTGGGGGGTTGCCATATCCTAACGAGGGCCCGTGCACGACGGGCTCGTCTCAGCCAAATATAGCAAGCTGCTGGCCCAAAGGCGGCACAAAAGTGGCAGCTTGTGGTAGGCATAACCGCCGGCCGGGCTTCGGGTTTGTAACCTTAGCTCAACAATTACGTTTACGGCAGATTCATTTAGCTATTCGCCCGCGCCATGGCCCTGCGCTCCATCTTCGAGGATGCCACCATCAGTATTTACTACGACTTCGGCAACGATTGGCTGTACGCCGATTGGGGCGCCCAGCAGGACCTGGCCAGCGTGCAGGCCGGCGCCCTGCAAATGCTGGAGTGCCTGAAGCAGGAGCGCTGCCACAAGGTGCTCAACGACAACCGGAAGGTGCAAACCATTTGGGCCGACGCGGCCGAGTGGGGCGGCAAGGTGTGGTTTCCGGCCATGGCCGAGGCCGGGCTCGAGTTTTTCGCCTGGGTGTACTCGCCCAACATCTACAGCCGCCTCTCCACCGACCTGACCCTGCGGCACACCGCCAAGCCCATCGTGATGACCTTCGATAACATGGATACCGCTGCCTCGTGGCTGCGGCACATGTAGCCACCTAGGGCTCCGCACGCGCCACGGCCCCGCCCGCACTGGTTTGCCAGTGCGGGCGGGGCCGTGGCGTTAGCGGCGGGGCAGGCCTACAACGGCGCGATGCTGTAGTCGACAATCGTTTCGTAGCGGGTGCCGTTTTGCTGGGCCGAAGCGCCGGTGTGCTGGGCAGCAAACACCTCGGTACGGCCTTGGTACACGTGTACGTCGAGCAATTGGCCGGCAGCAGGCCGGGCGCTGCTGGATAGCACCAGGCGCAGCCTGGCAGGCGGGCCGCCGGCGTACGTGGTTACCGTGGGCAGATCAACCAGCACCGCCGAGGCCGAGGCGTTGGTGTAGGTGGTGCGCAGCGCATAGGGCTTCAGGGCAAAGCTGCCGTTGCTCGCTTCGGGCTCGGCGGTGTATACCTCGATGCGGGCGTCGTCGAGCTGCACGGGCTGGCCATTGGCGGCCTGCTTGCTGTAGCTGATAGAGTACACCTGGCTTTGCTCGAGGGCGGCACCGGGCTGGGGCTGCGGCAGATCGGGCGTGGAGCAGCCCAGCACGGCCAGCAGGGGCAAAAAGGCAATCAGTTTTTTCATGTTCGAAAAGGAGGGGAGTGGGAGGTGGCCGCACAACACCGGCCGCCCGGCAATGGTGCGCTGGGCGCGGCTTGCAAGATAAGCCGCCGCCGCGAAGCCCGCCCGCAGCCCCGCCCGCCGAAGCCGGCGCCTGGGTTGCAAATGCCGCCGCCGCGCCGCAGCTTTACTACCGATGCTTCGCTTTCCCTTTTTTGCTGCCTGCGGCCTGGCCGCGGCAGCCGCGTTTTCGGCCTCGGCGCAGTCGCTGCCCATCCTCGATCAGAACCCGCCCGCGCTGCAGTGGCGGCAGGTACGCACGCCGCACTTCAGCGTGCTTTACCCCCAAGGGTTCGACTCGGCCGCGCAGCGCACGGCCCGCCGCCTCGAGCAGGTGCACGCCGTGGGCTCGGCCACGCTGGGCGTAACGGCGCGGGCCATTACCGTGGTGCTGCAAAACCAAACCACCGTCAGCAACGGGTTTGTTACGTTTCTGCCGCGCCACTCCGAGTTTTTCGTGGTGCCCCCGCAGGACATGAGCCTCGGCACGCTGGATTGGCTCGACCAATTGGCCGTGCACGAGTTCCGGCACGTGGGGCAGTTTGATAAGGCCCGGCAGGGCGTGGGCCGCCTGCTGGTGCCGCTGCTCGGCCAAGGGGCCCTGGGTGTGGCTTCGGTGGGCGTGCCGCCGTGGTTTTTTGAAGGCGACGCCGTGGGCACCGAAACGGCCCTCACGCGCAGCGGCCGCGGGCGCATCCCGAGCTTCGATGTGGGCCTGCGCGCCAACTTGCTGTCGGGGCGCCGCTACAGCTACCCCAAAGCCGTGGCGGGCTCGTACCGCGACTTTGTGCCCAACTGGTACGTGCTGGGTTACTTCATGACCTCGTACCTGAAAAACCACCACGGCCCCGACGTGTGGGACCGGGTGCTCGATCGGTATTACCGCTTTCCGTTTTACCCGTATTCGTTTTCGCGCAGCATCCGCCGCGAAACCGGCCTGCGCGTGGAGCAGCTGTACCGGCGCAGCATGCAGGAGGCCGACTCGGCGTGGCGCGCCCAGCAGCGCGAGCTGGTGCTTACCCCCGGCCGCGACCTGAAAGTGCAGGCCACCGAAAAAGTATTCACGCAGTACGAGTTTCCGCAGTACCTCTCCGATAGCACGGTGCTGGCCCTGAAAACCGGCCTCGGCGACATTGCCCAGCTGGTGCGCCTAAGCAGGCAAGGGCGCGAGGAGAAGGTGTTTGTGCTGGGGCAGCTGAATTGGCCCGAAATGCTGTCGGTAGCGGCGGGCAAGGCCATTTGGCCCGAGTACGGGTTCGACCCTAGGTGGGGGCAGCGCATTTACACCGAGCTGCGCCTGCTCGACCTGGGCACGGGCCGCCTCACGCGCCTCACCAAGGGCAGCCGCTACACCGCCGCGGCCCTCTCGCCCGATGGCACCCGTATTGTAGCCACGCAAACCGACGAAAGCTACCGCCACGCCTTGGTGCTGCTCGATGCCGCCACGGGCAAGGTGCTGCAAACGCTACCCAACCCACAAAATCAGCTGTACATTCAGCCGCGCTTTACCGCCGATGGGCAACACGTGGTGGCCGTGGTGCTGCGGCCCGAGGGCAAAACCCTGGAGCTGATAAACCCCGCCGCCAACCAGGTGCGGGCGCTGCTGCCGGTAGCCAACGTAAACCTCAGCAACCCGCAGCCCTGGGGCGACTACGTGCTGTACAACTCGCCGCAATCGGGCCTCGACAACGTGCACGCCGTGCATACCGGCACGGGCCGCACTTACCAGGTTACCAGCCGCCCATTCGGTGCCTACCACGCGGCTGTGTCGCCCGACGGGCGCCACCTCGCTTTTCACGATTACCGGGCGCAGGGCGCCCGCGTAATGGAAATGCCGCTCGACCCCGCCACCTGGCGCGAGGTACCCGTAGCCACCACCGATCCGGCCCGGTTGTACTCGGCCCAGCTTACGGCGCAGGAGCCCGGCGCCCGGCGTTTGCTGCCCCAGCTTGCGGCCCCCGCCGATTCGGGCCAGGCCTACGCCGTGCGGCCCTACTCGCCGCTGCGCCACGCGTTCAATGTTTTCGGCTGGGGGTTGGTGCAAAGCCCCGCGGGCAATAGCCTCAGCCTAGGTATTCGGTCGCAGGATTTCCTGAACACCACCCAGGCCATAGCGGGCGCATCCTTCGACCAGGCCGAGCGCACAGCGGGCTTTTTCGGCGGCGTAAGCTACCAGGGGCGCTACCCCGTGTTCGACCTCGATATTGAGCACGGCGGCCGCAACGCCGGCATTTTGTACCAAGGCGATGTGTACCGCGACCGGTGGCGCTACACCCGCCTGACTACCGGTGTGCGCCTGCCGCTCACGCTCACGCGCTCCAAGTACCTGCAGGCGCTTACCCTAGGTGCCTACTACCTGCACGAGCAAGTGCGCGACTACAACCTGCCCGTGCGGCGCATTACCGAGGTGGGCCCCAACAGTCCGCTCAACGGCGTGCAGGGCAGCGCCAGCTACGTGCGCGTGCTCAAGCAAAGCACCCGCGATGTGGGCCCTAGGTGGGGGCAAAGCCTGCTGGCTACGGGGCGCACCACGCCGTTTGGCCGCGGGCTCGAGGCCTCGCAGTGGGCCGTGCAAGGCAGCCTGTATTTCCCGGGCGTTGGCAAGCACCACAACGTGCGGGTGCGCGGCGGCTATCAGTGGCAGCAGCAGCGCGAGTATCAGTTTGCGCCGGCCGTGTTCTTCCCGCGCGGTTCGGGCTACGTCAGCTTCGATCGGCTGCGCACGGCCAGCGTGGAGTACCGCCTGCCTTTGGCCGATACGCACTGGGCGGTGGGCCGCTGGCTGTACGTGCAGCGCTTTACCGGCTCGGGCTTTGCCGACTGGGCCCACGGCCGCAACGTGGAAGGCCGCTTCGTGGGCTCGCGCACCTACCAAAACCTAGGGCTGAGCACCACCGTGGTGTTTAACGTGCTGCGCCTGCGCACCCCGCTCGAAACGGGCCTGCGCTTTGTGTACAATACCCGCACCGGTAGTTGGGTGCTGCAGCCGTTGGTGCTCGATATCGGAATTTAATTGGCTGATGGCGAGGGTGGGAGAGAGCTGGTGCAAAGAATTTTTCGGGGTGTAGAAATCCGCTGATAAAGCGGCTCCCGTAGGTTCCGGCACATTCATTCTCTCTCGTTCCAAACCATGAAAAAGAACTTCTTCTCTCTCGCCCTGGTAGCCATTCTTGGTGTAGCTGCTCACTCGGCTTCGGCCCAAGCCATGATGTCGCCCAACAGCGTGATGGTAGGTGGCAAAGCCATGCTGCCGAGCAAGAACATCGTGGAAAACGCCGTAAACTCGGCCGACCACACCACCTTGGTAGCCGCCGTAAAAGCTGCCGGCCTCGTTGAAACGCTGCAAGGCAAAGGCCCCTTCACGGTATTCGCGCCGGTAAACGATGCCTTCGAGAACCTGCCCGCCGGCACCGTTGACAACCTGCTGAAGCCCGAAAACAAGGCCACCCTCACCAAGGTGCTCACCTACCACGTAGTAGCCGGCAACCTCACGGCCGACAAGCTGATGGCGCAAATCAAAGCCGGCAAAGGCAAGGCTTCGCTGAAAACGGTAAGCGGCGGCACGCTGGTAGCCCAGATGAACGGCAAAAACAACGTGGTTATTTCCGACGAATCGGGCAACGTTGCCACCATCTCGACCTACGACGTGAACCAGAGCAACGGCATGATTCACGTAATCGACAAAGTGATGCTGCCCAAGTAATCTTACCAAGGCACTACACGCTCACGCAAAGCACAAGCCCGCCGGCAACCTAGGTTGCCGGCGGGCTTGTGCTTTGCGGGCACCTGGGTTTTGGTAGGCGAGGCACGCCGGTAAAGGCCCCGGCCCACCGGCTGTGTCACGCCAATAGCAACAAAGGCCGGGAAGGTTTGGCGGGTAATCGTGCATCTGCTTTATTCGCTGCCGACTTATTGGTTTGTTCCCGATTATTTCCTCTCAATGCTTTTCAATTATCGTACGAGGTGGCAGCGCTGGGCGCTGCTGGGCAGCTGCGCGGCAGCCCTAGGTGCCTCGGCCTTTACCACGCCCGAGCCGGCCCTGGTGCAACAGATTTTGGGTAAGCTAACGGGCTTTTACCAAGCCACCGCGCCCGAAAAGAGCTACCTGCACCTGGATAAGGGCTTTTACACCGCAGGCGAGCTGGTGTGGTTTAAGGCCTACGTAGTGAATGCCGGTCAGCACCAGCCCGATACCCTGAGCCGCGTGCTGTACGTTGATTTGGTGGGCCCCAACCAGCAAGTAGTGGCGCGGCGCACCCTGCGCCTGCAGGGCGGCACCGCGGCCGGCGACCTAGCCCTGCCCGACAGCGCCGCGCAGGGCTCTTATACGGTGCGCGCCTACACCAACTGGATGCGCAACGCCGGCCCCGATTACTTTTTCAGCCAAAGCCTGCCGGTGCTGGGCACCAAGCCCGCGCCAGCCGCCAAGCGCAAACCGGCCGCCAACAAGCCCGATTTTCAGCTGTTTCCGGAGGGCGGGCAGCTGATTGCCGGCTTGCCCAACGTGCTGGCTTTTAAGGCCTCCGACCAGCAAAGCCGCGGCTTGGCCGTGAAGGGCGAGCTGCTGAACGCCGCCGGCACGCCCGTGGCTAGCTTTGCCAGCCTGCACGCGGGCATGGGGGCTTTTACCTTCACGCCCGAAGCCGGCCAGGCGTACACCGCGCACGTTACCTGGCCCGATGGCAGCACCAGCACCCACGCGGTGCCCGCTGCCGCGCCGGCCGGCGGCCTGCTGCTGCACGTAGAGCCCTCTGTTACCCAAATGGGCATCCGGATGGCGCGCAAAGTGCCCGGCGAGGCAGTGCCTTCCGAAAACGTAACGCTGGTGGTGCACGTGCGCGGCCAGTTGGTGTACGTGGGGCAATCGGCGCTGGCCAACGGCGAGGTGCTGAGCAGCCGCATTCCCATCGAGCGGTTTCCGTCGGGCATTGCGCACTTTACCTTGTTTGATGCGCAAGGCGTGGCCCGGTGCGAGCGGCTGGCTTTCGTGAACCGGCAAGACGGCCTGCGCGTAACCGTGCGGCCCGACAAAGCCAGCTACGGCCCGCGCCAAAAAGTAACCTTGGCGCTCGAAACCCGCGATGCCAGCGGGCAACCCGTACCGGCCGAGCTTTCGTTGGCTGTAACGGCTGCCGACCTGGAGCAACCTGGCGCGCCCACCATCGTGAGCCACCTCTTGCTCAGCTCCGATTTGCGGGGCTACATCGAAGACCCGGCTTACTACTTCCGCGACGCCGAGCCCGCCACCCGGCAGGCGCTGGATCATCTGATGCTTACCCAAGGCTGGCGACGGTTTGTGTGGGCGCAGCTGCTCAACAACCCCTTGCCCGTGGGCGAGTATGCTTTGGAGCGCGGCCTGGGGCTCAGCGGGCAGGTATGGCGCACCGAACGCAAACCCGCTGCCCAAAGCGAGCTGACCTTGCTGATTGGGAAGGGCCTGAACAACCTCACCACCAGTACCACCGACAACCAGGGGCGGTTTTTGTTTACGGGTTTCGGGGGGCAGGATAGCGCCCGGGTGGTGGTGCAGGCCCGTACGCCCAAAGGAAGCCCGGCACTTATAGTGAAACTAACCGACCGTTGGGCGGGGGTGCCCGCGCCCTACCCACCAGCCCTGATGCCCGATGCAGCGCTTGCGGCCAGCTTTGGGCAACGCAGCCGCCGGCAGCAGTCGATTGAGCGGCAGTTTGGGCCCGATACCACCCGGCGTATCATGCTGAGCAACGTTGTAATCAAAGGCCGCCGCGAGCCGGTACCCGACGACCCGCGCCGCATTTTTACCGGTGCCGACGTGATGCTCAAAACCAGTTCCATTCCTGGCTTCGATAATTACCCCAATGCCCTTATGGCGCTGCAGGGGCGCATTGCCGGGGTGCAGATAATGGGCAACGGCATGCAAACTACGGTGCAAATCAGGGGTGCCGGTTCCATCATGGGGTCGTCGCAGCCGCTGATATTGCTAGATGGGATGCCGGTACGGGACATCGAAGCCATTCTTACGATTCCGGCCTCGGATATCGAGTCGGTCGACGTGTTCAAGGGGGCATCGGCTGCTATGTTTGGCACGCAGGGCGCCAACGGGGTAATGGCTTTTTACACCAAGCGCGGCGGCTCGGCCAGTACCTCCTCGGGCAGCAGCCCGGGCGTGGCCCGGGCTACCGTACCGGCCTACTACCAACCCCGCGAGTTTTACGCCCCGCGCTACGAAACCCCGGCCCCTGCCCTGCACCCCGATTACCGCGCCACTACCCTGTACTGGGCGCCCACCGTTGCCACCAACGCCGATGGCCGTGCTACCCTCACCTTTTACACCTCCGACGACCTAGGGGCGTTTCGGGTAGGCGTGCAGGGCCTGAGTGCCAACGGCCGGCCCGGTACCGGCTCGGCCGTGCTGGAGGTGCAGCGAGGGCGGTAGGCAGGCAAGCACCTAGGCGCGCTTGCCTAGGTGCTTGCACCACGTGCTGAGCTTGGGGCAAAAATGCCAGCCCAAAACCCGGCGAGGCAACAGAAATATAACGTTGCTGACAATCAGGTAGCCCGTTTAAATGCCATAGCTTTGGAGGTATCACTTTTCCGAGGGTATGGCCGTTGTACACCAATCAGCAGCGTTACTGATTCATTACCACGCGGCCACCGCTGTGCTGGAGGCCGAGTGGAGGGGCTTCGTGAACAGCGAACAGTTGCGGGCAGGCTTTCAGGAGCTGTTGCGGCAAGGCCGGCGGCGCCGCGTGCGCGGCTGGGTTGCCAACCACAAGCAAATGCGCACCCTGCGGCCCGACGACCAGGAGTGGATGCTGACGAACTTTATTCCGCACATGGCCGAGCTGCCGATTGTGCGCCTGGGCCTGGTGTACTCCGATGACCCGCTGAACCGCATGGCCATCAAGCGCATCATCGGCAGTTGCGCCGAAGTGCTGCCCTGCCAGATTCAGTTTTTTAGCGAAGCCCGGCAAGCCCAGCAGTGGGTAAGCGAAGGTGCCGCCCATGCCTTGCCCCAGTTGCCATAGGCTGTGCAAACCCAGCAAAGGAGCCCCGGCCGCTGCTGCTGCCGGCGCTCCTTTGCTGCTAAGCTGTAGGTAACACCTAGGAACCGGGCTTGAGCAGCTCCGGAAAATCCCGGGCCACTTGTTGGTAGCGCGGCGCAGCCACAATGCGGCTGTACGGATGCTCGGGGTGGGCGCTGAAGTAGTTTTGCAGGTAGCGCTCGGCCGGGTAAAAGGCCCTGAACGGCACCACCTGCGTAACCACGCGCGTGGGGTAGCGCCGCGACTCGTTCAGGCGCTTGATTTCAGCTTCGATCAGCTGTTTTTCCTGCGGGGTGCGGTAAAAAGCTACCGAGCGGTACTCCGGGCCTTCGTCGGGGCCCTGGCGGTTGAGGGTGGTAGGATTGTGCTGGGCAAAAAATACCTGCAGCAAGCGGGCGTAGCTGATTACGGCCGGGTTGTAGTACACCTGCACGCTTTCGGCGTGGCCGGTGCCGCCGCGGCTTACCTGCTCGTAGGTGGGGTTGGGCACGGTGCCGCCGGCGTGGCCGGCCACCACGGCGCGTACCCCCTTCAGGCGCTCAAACACGGGCTCGGTGCTCCAGTAGCTGCCTCCGGCGAAAGTGGCCACGGCCTCGCCCGGCTGCAGCTTGGGCAGCTCGGCAAAGCGGCGGTCGGGCTCGGCGGCGGCGCCCGTTTGCGCATGGCTGCCGAGGGCCCCGGCGCCGGCCAGCAATAGCATCAGCAAGCGTTTCATTATCATACCCCCGGCATACGCAGGCCGGTTTCAATTCGATTACGCTGCGCTACGCCGGCGCAGCACAACTTGCGGGTAGCCAGTGCAGTACAGGTGTAATATACCACCCAATTGCTAAGCGTATGATTCTGAATTCCCGAATACTGGCCGTGCTGCTGTGCTTGCTGGGCGGCCTTGTGGGCGGCTGCTCGTCGGTGAGCGTGCAGCAGCGCGAAGGCGTCGATTTCGGCCAATACCGCACGTTTGCCTGGGCCGAAACCGAAGTAAAAACCGACGGCACGCAAGGCCCGGCGCTGCGCAGCCAGCTGCAGGACGGCACCATTCGGCAGGCCATCGAAACGGAGCTGGCCCGGCGCGGCATTACGCCGGCTACCTCCGGCAAACCCGATTTTTACCTGACGTACCACCTCTACGTGGAGCAGGCCGAGCGCACGGTGGCCAACCCGCCCAACCCCGCCGTGCCCGTGAGCTACCCTTACCTGGTGCGCTACCGCGGTTTTCTGGTGCCCGTAAATTACACCTACTGGTACCAGGCGCCCAGCGGCTACCGCACCGAGCGCTACCAGGAGGGCATGCTGGTGCTCGATTTTGTGGATGCCAAAACCAACAACCTGGTGTGGCGCGGCTCCATCATCGATGCGGTAACCAGCCCCAACCGCGCCGGCGAGCGGTTCGCCGAATCGGCCCGCGACATTCTGGACAAGTTTCCGGTGAAGGAGCGCAACTAACCCAGGGCAAATACCCCGGCCCGCTGCTGAGCGAAGTGCGGGCCCTAGGTGGGCCGATGGATGCCGAGCCAATGGTACTTACCCGCAACGGATTTGTGCCGGGGTGCCGTAGCTGTGTTAGTTTTGTGGCCCCAAGCACCATCCATTGCACCCATGGCCCTGAGCACGCTCTACCAAAACAGCCACGTTACCATTGCCTACGATTACCTGAACGAGTGGCTGTACGTCGACTGGACCGGCGAGCAGGATTTCGACTCGGTGCGCAACGGCTGCCTGCAAATGCTGGAGTGCCTGAAGCAGGAGCGTTGCCGCAAGGTGCTCAACGACAACCGCAACGTAACCAGCATGTGGTCGGATGCCTCGGAGTGGGGCGGCAAGGTGTGGTTTCCGGCCATGGCCGAGGCCGGGCTCGAGTTCTTCGCCTGGGTGTACTCGCCCAACGTCTACAGCCGCCTCTCTACTGATTTGATGATGAGCCACACCACGCGCCCGCTTGTGCTCACGTTCGACGATATCGACACCGCCAGCGCATGGCTGCGCCAGATGTGAGTTTAATATTGGGTACCCGGTACTAAGCACTGAAACGGGTGAGGGGAGTGCAGGGCCGCGGAAAACGGGCGCACGGCGGCGTAACCCGCACCCTAGGTCGGCAATACGCACCTAACACCTAACACCTAACACCTAACACCTCTATCCTCGACGTGTGCTTGGTATCGGCCATGCGCCAGTACACCAGCAGCGAGAGGGCGGCGCAGGCCGTTACGTACCAGTAGTAAGCGGCCTCAATGCCCTGGCTTTTGGCCAGCAGGGCGCCGTACTCGGCCGAGCCCCCGAAAATGGCTACCGTAAGCGCGTAGGGCAGGCCCACCCCCAGGGCCCGGATGTGCGTTGGGAACAGCTCGGCCTTTACTACCGCGTTGATGGAGGTATAGCCGCTCATGATAATCATGGCCACCGCCAGCAGGCCAAACGCCGCCCACGGGCTGCGGGCCTGCGCCAGCAGCGTGAGCAGCGGCACAGTACCTAGGGTGGCGCCCACACCAAAGAACAGCAGCACCGGGCGGCGGCCCACGCGGTCGGAGAGGGCGCCCATCAGGGGTTGCAGCAGCAGGGCCACCGCCAGCGCCCAAAACGAAATTTGGGTGGCCTCGGCTTTGCTGAAGCCCGCGGTATTCACCAGAAACTTCTGGGCGTAGGTGGTGAAGGTGTAAAACGCGATGGTGCCACCTAGGGTAAGCCCCACCACGGTAAGCAGCTCGCGCGGGTGGCGCAGCAGCACGCGCAGCTTGCTTTCGGCCGGGGCCGGGTTGTTGGTTTGCTGCACAAAGGCGTCGGTTTCGTGCATGCTGCGGCGCAGGTACAAGGCCACCACGGCGGCTAAGGCGCCAATCGCGAAGGGCACGCGCCAGCCCCAGGCGTGCAGCTCGGCGGGCGTGAGCAGGCGCTGCAAAGCCAGCTGCACCAGCAAGGCCAGCAGCTGCCCGGCCAGCAGCGTTACGTACTGAAAGCTGGAGTAAAAGCCGCGGTGCCGGTGGTGGGCCATTTCGCTCAGGTACGTAGCCGAGGTGCCGTACTCGCCGCCCACGCTCAGGCCTTGCAGCAGCCGGGCCAGCACCAGCAGTATCGGCGCTGCCACCCCAATGCTTTGGTAGCCGGGCGTAAGGGCAATCAGCAGCGAGCCGCCGCACATCAGCAACACCGAGAGCAGCAAAGCGGCCTTGCGCCCGCGGCGGTCGGCGTAGAGGCCCAGCAGCCACCCGCCCAGGGGCCGCATCAGAAAGCCCACCGCAAAAATGGCGGCCGAGTTGAGCAGCTGCGCCGTGAGGTTGCCCTGTGGGAAAAACGCCGGCGCGAAGTACAAAGCAAAGGCCGAGTACACGTACCAGTCGTACCACTCCACGAGGTTGCCGATGGAGCCGCTCACGATGGAGCGAATACGCGTGGCGGCCGAGCGTACGGGCGGCGGGGGCGGAGAGGCAGGCGCAAACATGGCGCTAAGCTACGATCGGCTGTTGGCTAGCAGCTGTTGGCTGTTAGTCAATTCCCAAATGCTGATAATTAACTGTGCTGATAGCTAACAGCCAACAGCTGCTGGCCGATAACGGCCCGCTGGCGGTGCAACCTTCGGCCGGCGTTATCTTCTTATAAGTACTTGCGTATGAAGTCATTTAACACCTCTGCTACCGTCATACACCTACTCCGCAATGAGCCAGCACCAATCCGTACCGGGTATTTTCTTTACCAACCGCAACACGCCCACCGCCCGCGCCGAGCTGGCCGAGCGGTTTAAGCAGTTTCATGCTGCTTTTTTGCGCAAAGCCAGTTGCGAAGAAGTGTTGAAAGTGTATACCCGCGCCTTCGTGGAGTGGTCGATGAACCCCAACACCGAGGTGTACCAGATGGAGTTGCTGTTCGACGAGATTTACCACGCCTCGAAGCTGGAAGACGCCGAGGAGCAAGGCGGCAAGGAGTAACCGCCATTGGGCCCCGGGCGCGGCCCTGTGCCGGCAAGCCGGGCCCACAAGCACAACGCCCGGCTGCTGCGCTGCTAGGCGGAGTTACCGGGCGTTGGTGTTGGTTGTGGAAAAGAGGGCGAATGGATGCTAGCTTACGCAGGGCGCCCCACTAAGGTTGAGCTGCGGCCCTAGGTGCGGGCTGCCGCCTGGCGGCGGATGCGCGTAATTCTGGTTTGCTGTACTATGTTGTGGCCGAACGGTGCCCGTCTTCGTTGAAGGCGTGTGCTATCTGCTCGCTACCTGCTATGCAACCCGTCTCTACCTCCGTTACCACCTTTCACCGGCCCGATGGCTACGTGTACCTTACGGCCGAGCGCAACCGCCACGAGGGCTGGATTTGCGCCCGCTGGTCGGGCATTCAAACCCTGAGCACCGTGATGGAAGGCGGCATGGCTTACCTCGACATGCTGCGCGAAGAGCCCTGCGCCAAACTGCTGAACGACCACAGCGAGCTGGTGGGGCCGTTTTCCGAAGCCAACGAGTGGATAGCCAACGTGTGGACGCCGCTTACCATCGAGGCCGGACTGCGCTACTTCGCGCAGGTGTTGTCGCCGGGCATCTTTGGGCAGCTATCCGTGCAGGATTTGCACCGGCGCATCGGCAACCAGTTCGAAATGCGCCTGTTTGATAACCCCGAAAACGCCAAAAACTGGTTGCGCAGCGTGGGGTAGCTTTGCGCCCATGACCCCTGCCGAGCTGATCATTACCGAAACCGACCTAGGCTTTGCTGCGGGCTACACGCTGCGCGTGCAGCGCCTGCTGCCCGCCAGCCCAGCTGCGGCCCCACGCCCCACGCTGGTGTTTCTGCACGATTCGTTGGGCTGCATCCGGCTGTGGCGCGACTTTCCGGCGCGCCTGGCCGCTGCCACGGGCTGCCCCGCGCTGGTGTACGACCGCCGCGGCTACGGTCAGTCGTCGGCCTTTGCCGATGAGGCCCGCACCAACCGCTACCTGGAGCAGGAGGCCCCGGTGCTGCGGCAAGTGCTCGATGCCTGCCAGCTAGAGCAGGCCATCCTGTTCGGGCACTCCGATGGCGGCAGCATTGCCCTGTTGGCCGCCGCCCTGCACCCCGAGCGGGTGGTGGGCGTAATTACCGAAGGCGCGCACGTGTTCGTCGAAGACCTTACCCTGGCCGGCATACGGGCGGCGCAGCAGCAGTACCGCAGCACCAACCTGCCCGAGCGGCTGGCCCGCTACCACGGCTCCAAAACCGACGCCGTGTTCCGGGCCTGGGCCGGTACCTGGCTGGCCCCCGCCTTCCGCAGCTGGAACATCGAAAGCTACCTGCCCCGTGTGCAGTGCCCGCTGCTGGTGCTGCAAGGCGAGGCCGACGAGTACGGCACCGCGGCGCAGGTGCAAGCCATTGCCCGGCAGGCCGGCGGCCCCGCCCGCAGCGTGCTGCTGCCCGGGGCCGCCCACACGCCGCACAAAGAAGCACCCACCGAAACCCTGCAGCTGGCCACCGATTTCGTGCGGCAGCTGTGCAGTAGCTGAAGCAGCGGCAGGCCGGTGTTTTTTGCCCAACTGCACCCCGAAACCCAACCGCGGGCGGGTTGGCGGCAGCGCGGTTGGGCTCCTTACGCCCACCGGCGGGCAATGCACCTAGGGCAGCCACAAAACCGGGCATTACGTACTAAAATTTAGTAGCTTAGGGTTTGCCCGTTAGTGTCCGGTATTCAGTGCTCCTTCAATGACTTTATTTCAGCTTGCTCTCGTTGCCGCCGTGGGTAATCCGCTGGCGGCTTTGCTGCCCGCCGCCCCCCACGCGCCGGTAGCTACCTCGTCGGTAACGGTGGTGGTTTCCAGGCTGGCTTCGAAAGAGTCGGCCGTGAAGCTGTACTTCTACAACGTGCGCGAGTCGTTTCTGCAGCCCAAGCAGTACGCCTTCTTTAAAGTGGTGCGCCCCGATGGGCAAGACCGCATTACCCTGCCCGTGCAGCTGCCCCACGGCGAGTGGGCCGTGGCCATTACGCAGGACGTAAACAACAACGACAAGCTCGACAAGAACTTCATGGGCATCCCGACCGAGCCCTATGCCTTCTCCAACAACGTGCGCCCCAAGCTGGCCCCGCCCCGCTTCGATGAGTGCAAGTTTCGGGTGAGCGGCAACGATCTGGTCGTGTCCATTCAGCTGAAATAAGGATAGCGGATTGGCGCTCTGCCGAATGCCGGCGACTGCGTTCAGCCCTAGGTGCCGGCCCGGTTACTGGCGGTAGGGCAGGGCCGTGTGGGCGCGCTTGGCCAGCTCTTTGCCTAGGTTTTTGGCGCTGATTACCGCGTTGCCGGTTTGCTCGTGGCTGAAGCGCCAGGCCAGTTGCCCGGTGCGGCCGTCGTACACCGAGAGGTAGGAGCGCACCACGTTGAGCGGCGCCTCGCTTGGGTCGGTGGGGGCAAACAGCATCAGCACGGCCAAGGGGCCGGGCAACGATTGCACCACCCGCGTTTCGCCGGCCAGCACGGCATCAACGCCCAACACCCGCTGCAGCTCCTCGGTGCTGCGGTACTGCAGGCTGTCGAGCGGAATGCCGGCTTGCTGCAGGCGGTGGTTGGTTTCGGCCACGGCCTGAAACTGCACGCGCCAGCTTTGCTGCTGCAGCCGCGCAGTTAGCTCGGCTTGCAGGCCGTAGGCCAGGGTGCGGATTTCGGCGGCCTGCCGGCGGTCGAACTCGGCTTCGGACAGGCCTAGGTCGTCGAAGGTGAAATTGGCCAGCCAGGGCCGCTCCACGCGAACCTGAAAAGGCAGCACGGCCACCGTGCGGTGGGTTTGCAAAACGGCGGGCACCTGCTCGCGCACAGCGTACAAGCGCTCCACGCACGACGAGGCCACCAACGCCAGGGCAACAAGCAGCGGAAAAACACAACGGCGCATAGGCCGGCAAAGGTAGCGGCAACGCAAGGCGCGCGGGCAGCGGTGGCTACAAATTGCGGCGCACCCAGCGCTTGGTTTCCTCCAGGGTGCCCAGGATTTCGGGCTCCAGCACGTAATCCTCGCGGGCGGTGGTGTTGGCGGCGTACACCTGCGCGGCAATGCGCCCGAAAATGTTTTCCGACGATACCATGCCGATGTGCCGCACGCCCAGGCTGTAGGCGCGCGGGTTCCAGTCGGTTTCGAGCCACAGCTGGTCGGCGGGCACCAGGGCGCTCATCTTGCGCAAATCGAACAGCCAGCCCAAGGGCCAGGTTTGCTGCGCCTCGCGGGTGTAGTAGGCCAGGGCTTCGTCCATGAGCGAGCGAAACTGGGCGCTGTTGGCAAAGCTGTGCCACCGCACGGCCACGCAGGGCACGTCCGGCATCAGCAGCACGTCGCCGTAAGGCTCAGAAATGACAACCGACTCGGCCATGGATTAAATGGGTTTTAGGGGGTAAACGTAGCCGGCCGCCGTAACGTTGGGCTACAATCCCCGCCAAAAGTAAACCCAGGCCCTGGGTGCGGCTACAATGCCTGCAGGTTGTTGGCGTAGGGCAGCTCGTGCAGGTTGGTAATATCGGTGTTGGTGCCAAACCAGCGGGTAATGTTGCCGGCGGCATCGCGCAGCGGCGCCGCCTGCGACAAAAACCAGCGGTACTCGCCCGTGCGGCCCCGCAGCGGAAACACATCCTGCCAGGGCTCGCCGGTTTCGAGGGCTTGCGCCCAGCGCTGGTACACGCGCTGGTAGTGCTCGGGGTGATGCACTTTTTCCCAGCCCCAGCCCTGCATTTGCTCCAGGGTAGTGCCGGTGTAGTCGTACCAGCGCTGGTTGTACCACACAATGGCGCCCGAGGCCTCGGTCATCCAGGCCAATTGCGGAATGGTGTTGGATATGGCCCGAAACTGCGCCTCGCGGGCCTGCAGCTGCTCGCGCAGCAGGTGTTGCTCATGAATATCGGTGCAGGTGCCAAACCACTGCAGTATGTGGCCCTCGGCATCGAGCAGGGGCAGGCCGCGGCCCATAAACCAGCGGTACTCGCCCGTGCGCGACTTCATCCGGAACTCCTTTTCGTAGGGCTGGCCCGATTGCAGTGAGCGGTTGAGCGCGGCAATGGTGGCCGATAAATCGTCGGGGTGCATGGCGGGGCCCCAGCCCCACTCCAGGCCTTCCTCCAGCGTGATGCCGGTGTACTCCGACCAGCGCTTGTTGAAGTACGTAATGCTGCCGTCGGGCCGGGCTATCCACAGCATATCCGGAATCGATTCGGCCAGAAACTCGAACTGTTGCTGCTGCTGCTGCGCCTGGGCGGCCGTGTGCTTGCTCTCCGTAATGTCGATGCAAAAGCCCTGCAGCAGCACGGCGGCAGTGCGCTCCGGGTTGAACACGGCGCTGCCCACGGACCGAATCCAGCGGGTGCGGCCGTGGTAGCCGGGCTCCAGCACGCGGTACTCGTTTTCGTAGCGGCCCGTGCCGGCCGGGTTGCAGGCCTGGGCAACGGTTTGCTGCAGGCGGGGGCGGTCTTGCGGGTGCACGGCGGCCAACACCTGCTCAAAGGTGATGTCCTGATCGGGGGCAAAGCCAAACAGCACCTTGCACTGCCCCGACCACAAGGGGCGGCGTTCGGGCAGGGTCATTTCCCACACGCCAACGTGGGCGGCATCGAGGGCCGCTTGCAGCCGCTCGATGGGGAAAGTGGGCGACGGGGTAGTAAGCATAGGCTTCGGAACGAAACTAGGGGAAGGAATGCGCGGCCACTGGCTAATGGGTACGCACCGCGGCGCCGCGCGTTTTGCCCAGGCCCCCGAAGCCACGAGCTGCTGGTGGCGCAGTGCGCCGCCACAGCAGGTTTTTCCGCGAAAGCTGTTCCGAAAGTTGGGGTGGGTCAGGCCGCCGGCACCGGCTCGGCGGCCGGTTGCGGGGCCTGCTCCCTAGGTGCCGGCTCGCCCGGGAGGGGGCGGTAGCCATCGAGCAGCACCGAGCTCAGGCGCGGGTCGTGGGGGCGGGCGGGCGGCGAGGCCTTGGGCGTGCGCAGCTGGTACACGGCAGGAGCGGGCAGCGGCACGGGCGGGTTATCGGGCTTGGGCAAGCCCGTCAGGGCCCATTGGTCGCGCTTCCACACGCCGTCGCGGAAGGCATACAGGCAAAGAGCAAGCAGGCAAAACAGTAGCAGTAGGTTCATGGCACCAGATGCTATGGTGAGTGGGGATGTACCCCGCCCGCAGCCCCAAGGTTACTGCCCAGGTGTGGTGTTTTTGTTAAGCCCATTCGGCTTCAACCAGCTGATTAACAACGAAAACGGCGCTACTGGTTACGCCGGCAGCATTTTGGGAGGCCGGAAGGGGTTGCCGCCGGTGGCCAGCTGGTGCAGCACGCCAAGCACCCGCTGCACCCGCGTTTCGGGGCGCTTGGCCGTGCCGATGTAGTGCGCCAGGTTGCGCTGCCGCCCCGGCGTAAGGCGGGCAAACGCCTGCTCGGCTTCGGGCCACTCGGCCAGGCCCTCGGCAAACTCCTCGGGCAGCTCCACATAGTTGGGGTCGGGGTCGGGGCTGAGGGTAATGGTTACCTCGGCGCCCACTTGCAGGTTGGCTTGCTTCAGCAGGGCTTTGCTTACCATCAGGTACCGCTCGCCGGTGCGCATGGGCAGCAGGCCGCGCCGAATGGCAAAGCCGTTGAGCGTGCCTATCACGCGCTTCACGCTTTTGCCCCCGAGGCCCTCCACCACGTCTTCCGGCACAATCAGTATAAGCATGGGCATGAAGCCGAGGCCGTTGGGCTGCAGGCGCGCCCGGAAGCTGAAGGTTGGTTGCATGGCCGGAAGTTAAGCCCGTGCTCCGATTTGCCACCGCTCCAGGTGCGGGCGGTAAACTTTTCGGGCAGCAATTGGCTTATTGCCACCAAACCTTTTGCCCCGCGAGATGAAAGTAGAAATCTGGTCCGATATAGTTTGCCCGTTCTGTTACATCGGCAAGCGCCGCTTTGAGGCAGCCTTGCAGCAGTTTGCCCACGCCGACGAGGTGGAGGTGGTGTGGCACAGCTTCGAGCTCGACGCCAACACCCAAACCGCCCCCGGCGAGCAGCTGTACGGCCGCCTGGCCGCCAAATACGGCCGCTCCGAGGCCTGGGCCCGCCAAATGTGCGCCGACATGACCCAGACCGCCGCCGAGGTTGGCCTCCGGTTCAATTTTGATATTGCCGTGCCGGCCAACACCTTCCGGGCGCATCGGCTGGTGCACCTGGCCGCCCAGCACGGCAAGCAGGATGCTGCCAAGGAGCGCCTGTTTAAGGCGTATCTGGAGGAAGGCCTGAACATCGACGACGTGGCCACGCTGCAAACCCTAGGTGCCGAGCTGGGCCTGGCGGCCGAGGAGGTAAGCCGCACGCTGGCCTCCGATGCCTTTGCCCAGGAAGTGCGCCACGACGAGTACCAAGCCCAGCAGATTGGGGTGCGCGGCGTGCCGTTCTTCGTGTTCAACGACAAGTACGCCGTGTCGGGCGCGCAGCCGGCGGAGCTATTTCAGGAAGTGCTCGAAAAGGTGTACGAAGAGTTTAAGCCGGCCCAGCCCAAAGCCGTGGTGCCCCTGGCCGATGGCCCCGCCTGCGGCCCCGACGGCAACTGCTAACCGGCAGCCCCCAACCCCGTGGTTTGCCAACGGCCACCCTCCGCCCGGAGGGTGGCCGTTGTGCTTTGGGGGCGTGGCGCAATGGTTGAGCTTGGACAAAACCTAGGTGCCCGGCACACGCATGCTTTGCCGGCAGCAGCGGCTACAGTGCAAGGGCAATGGAGGGGTACAAGCCTACGTATTTGCCGAAAAAGTGCGCAAATGCGTAGCCCAGAGTGCGTTGATTGCGTACAATCGTTCCCGATGGGTACGGGGCCTGCGCCTCCGTAGCCATGCCCGGTGCCCGGGCGGCCTCGGCAGTGAGGCCGTGCGGGACAAGCCAGTCATTGGACTGTGCCATTCGTTTGCCGTGTGTTTTACTAGCCGAATGCCCTGCTCCGCCGGAGCAACGGTGGCCGGATAAGGCCGGTGTGCCCGCCTGGCTGCTGGTTCAGTTTTGCTATTTCTTACCCCCCCAACCACCATGACTCCTTCAACTTCCCGCGTCCGCGCTTTTATAGAAACCAGTGGTTCAGTAGCCGAAGTTTGCTTGCTGGTGCAGCCAGAGCCCGGTATTGATGTACCGTGGCGCTGGGATTTGCCTTACCCGCTGTGGGCATCGTGGGGCACGGCCCGCACGGCCCGCTGGCTGGCCGATCAGTTCTTTCGCCACGACATCAGCCTCACGCGCGCCGTTGGGGCCGAGGCCGTGCGCCATGCCCTGTGGCGGGCCCTTGAGGTGCACCGGCGGTTTTTCAAGGTGACGTGGCTGGCCAACGTGGCTTAGCCGGCCAGCGCCAATTGCCGGGTGCACGCGCCCAACCAGCAGCGCCCTAGGTAGTTACTGCAAAAACAGGCCCCTGCAGCAGTGCAGGGGCTTTTTTGTGGCTAAAGAAAGACGCCGTTGGCTGCAATCAAGAGGCGAAAATTGAGTTAATGCATAATAATTTCATGGTCAATCGGTTATGAAAGCCTAGTTTTGCGCCCCGTTCAGCTACTTAGTACTTAGCCGCACAATTCATGGTCACCCGATTGCTTCACGAATCTCCGGTGCTTGCTCTTTCGCACGACGAATCCACGGATTGGTTGTACCTCGAGTGGTACGGTACGCCCACGTTGGAGCAAGTACAGGAAAGCTGCGCCCTCGTTGGGCAGGCCCTGCGCGAAGAAAACACCCCCAAAGTGCTCTGCGATATTTCGCAGGTGCTCCGGCCCAACCAGGAGGCCGTGCGCTGGGCCCTAACCGAGTGGCTGCCCACCATCCGCAACGCGGGCTTGCGCTACGTGGCGTGGGTGTACTCGCAGCACTACTTTATCGGGCGCGAAACCTTCGACCGGCTGCACGTGCTGCTCACCAACCCCGTGGTAGCTGCCTTCGACGACCTGGCCTCGGCCTACGACTGGCTGCAGCAGCAATCCTAGCCCGGCTCCAGAGCCGGGGCCCTAGGTGCGCCGGCGGCTACTGGCCGGCGGCAGCTGCGGGCCCGGCCGCCCGGGCCTTTTCCACGGCGCGCATCACCCGGAACAGGTTGCCGCTCCAAATCTTCTCGATATCGCGCCGCGAGTAGCCGCGCCGCACCAGTTCAATCGAAAGGTTGGGGTACTCGCCCACGTCGCGCAGGCCGTCGAGCTCGGTGCCGCCGTCGAAGTCGCCGCCGATGCCCACGTGGTCGATGCCGGCTACGCGCACAATGTGGTCGATCTGGTTGGCGGCATCCTGCACGGTAGCCAGCGGCACCGGAAAGCGTTTGCTCAGCTCATCCATTTCGGCCAGCGCCAGCTTTTGCTCGGCCTCGGGCAGGCTGTACACGTTCAGGAAGTTCTTGATCTTCCATTTGCTGTTGAACGCCTGCACCGCGGCATCGCGCACGGCGTCGGGCGGCAGCGGGCGCACATAGGGGCTGAACAAGTTGAGCTGTACCACGCCGCCGTGCCGGGCCAGGGCGCGCAGCATGTCGTCGGAGAGGTTGCGGGGTACGTCGCTGATGGCCCGCGCCGCCGAGTGCGAGGCAATGATGGGGGCTTTCGACACCCGCAGCACATCGTAGAACGTGGAGTCGGAGGTGTGCGAAATATCCACCATCATGCCCAGGCGGTTCATTTCGGCTACGGCCTGCACGCCCAGGAGGCTCAGGCCCTGGTATTCGGGGCCGTTGGGGTCGGTGCTGGAGTCGCAGAGGTCGTTGTTGGTGCCGTGGCACAGCGTCAGGTAGCGCGCCCCCAGGTTGTAGTACTGCCGCAGCAGCCCTAGGTCGCGGCCCATGGGGTAGCCATTCTCGATGCCGATGAAGATGGCCCGCTTGCCGGCCTTGCGAATGCGCACGGCCTGGGCGGGCGTGGTAGCCAAGGCTATTTCCAAGGGGTGCGCTTTGATGGCCGCGTGGATGGCCTCGAAAATCTTGAGCGCCTCCTGCTTGGCCGCGGCGTTGCCCTCGGGCGTGCGCGGCCCTTGCCCCATGTACACCGCCCAGAATACCGCATCGAGCCCGCCGCGCTTCAGCTTCGGAAAGTCGAGCTTGGCTTCGGCAGGGTCGTGGTCTTTGGTCAGGTCGAAGCCCGGCTTTACCAGGTTCATCGGGGTGTCGGCGTGCGTATCAACCGTAAAAACCTGCTCGTGCAGCTTGCGCGCTTTGGCTTCTTGTTGGGCAGCGGCCGAAGTGCTCAGGGCCGAGGCGGCGATAAACGGAAAAAGGTAGCGCAGGCGCATGGCAAAAGTCGAAAGCGGGTAGGCGGGCAATATAAGTATTACCACTGCCTGCCTTTCAGCTTATTCCACGCAACGTTTTCTGATCTGCTCAACGACGTAGGCGGTGTGTAGCTAGCAGGCGAAAAGAACGTCATGCGGAGCCCCGTCGAACCATCTCTACCGCTTCGTTTGAACGTCATGTCGAGCGCAGTCGAGACATCTCGCTGGATAGTATTGTCATCCTGATGCAGAAAGGACCCTCTCACGTCAGGACCTCACGGGACCCCTCCGGGGCACGGCCCCCTACCTCGCTCCAGGCGCGACATCGAAGAGAGGGGGAGCGGATGCTATCCGGCGTCAGCACACGAGATGCCTCGACAAGCTCGGCATGACGACCTAGGGAAAGCAGGCGAGATGCTTCGACGGGGCTCCGCATGACGGGCTGTGCAGGCTGTCCTAGCGGCGGGCCAAATCTTCTTCGTAGCCGCTGGCCGCCAGAAAGGCTTTCGCGTCGCGGATATTCAGGATATCGGCCACGGCTTTCTTTTTGTCGGCGGCCTTGTTGTAGTAGGCCTGACAAATTTTGTAGCCCACGTAGTAGCCTAGGTCGCAAGGCTTCTCGGGCGTTTCCTGGCGGCCGTTGGCAATCCAGTTGCTGGCATCGCGGCCTCCCATTTCTTTCTTAAACGCCTCCCACAGCTCTTTCTCGTGGGCGTTGCCGTACACATGCAGGCGGGCGTTGTTGCCGAGCGTACCCGTTACCAGCTCGGCTATAAAATCGGCCATGCCTTCGTTGATGGTGTAGCTCAGCAGCGTGCCGTCTTGCGGGCCTTGGTTGCTGTGGATGAGCTCGTGCAGCAGCAGGGTCGGCATTTCGGTAACCATGCCGTTGCGGTTGCGCTGCAGCAGGTTCAGCTCGGAGGTGTCCACGCCCGGCCCGTTAGCCGTCTGGTCGGCCCCGATCAGCAGTCCGGCATCCGACACGGTGCCGCCCGCCGAAAACCCGCCCACCACGAAGTAAATGTGCTGGAAGTACGCCGCCGGGTACAAGTCCTGGAACTTCTGAAAGGCGGCCAGCATCTGCGGTTTCTGGGCCGCAATGGAGTTCATGGTGGCCTGAATGGAGGCGTAGTACTGCGGCCGCGCCAGCACGCGCCGGGCAAAGGTTTGGGCGTTGCGGATTTTGTAGGCGTAGTAATCCTGCAGGCCGATGGAAGCCTTGCTGAAGTACTCGCGCTGGAAGATGGCCGCGGCGTTGGCCGTATCGGCTTTGGCTTTGGCGTAGGCCGGCCAGAAGTTGTCGATATCGGTGGTAACCAGCTTAATGTCCTGCACGCGCCGCACCTTCTTTTTCTCCTCGGCTTTGCGCACCTCGGCTAGTAGCTTCGGCCAAGCTTTATGGGAGTGCAGCACCTTCAGGTCGGTATCGTGCTCCATGTTGGCGGCGTTGGCGTAGCCGGCAGCCACGGCTTTTTGGGCGTTCTTCAGGGCGTCCGGGGCGTTGTTGAGCAGGCCATAGTCGCAGGCCAGGTTGTAGTACACGGTAGCCTTGTGGCGGGGCGTAATGCCCGGTGCGCGTAGCGCCAGCTCGTAGGTGCGGGCCGAGGCTTCGTACTGCTGGGCGCGGTATTGCTCCTGGCCTTTGCTGTTCAGCGAATCAAACTTGAGGGTGTGTTGGGCATAGCCCAGGGTGGAGGTAAGCGTAAGGGTAAGCGGTAAGAGGACTTGGCGCATAAGCGGGTGGGTGGTGGAAGGAAACAGTGCGCTGCCAAGGTGCGCCCGATCGTGGTGGTGGGGTATTCACCTTGCAGCTTAGTCATAGATAGAGAAAAAGCTATATGGTTGCTTTGCGGCGGCCGGATCCGTGTTTTTCGCGTGAGCACCCCAGGCAGTTTGCGCTTCGTGGTTCTGCCGAACGGCCGTAACTTCCGGCCCTTGCTAGCCTGCCCATGAATCCGGCCCTTTACGCATACCTGCGCGGTAACTTTGTGCCGCTCGATCAGGCCTTTCTGCACGTCAGCGACCTGGCCATTCAGCGGGGCTACGGCATCTTCGATTTCCTGAAGGTGCAAGACGGCCACCCGCTGTTCCTCGACCAGTACCTCGACCGTTTTTACCACTCGGCCGCGCTGATGGAAATGGCCGTGCCGCTGCCGCGCCCCGCGCTGGTGGCGGTGCTGCACGAGCTCATCGGGCGCAACAACCTGCCGCTCTCGGGCATCAAGCTGCTGCTCACGGGCGGGTACTCCAGCAGCGGCTACGAGCCGCCCGCCGAGCCCAACCTCATCATCACGCAGCAGCCCATTACGCTGCCCACGGCCGAGCAGCTGGCGCGCGGCCTGCGGGTAATCAGCCACGAGTACGTGCGCGAGTTTCCGGCAGCCAAAACCATTAACTACACCATGGGCATCAGGCTGCTGAAGCGCCTGCAAGCCCTAGGTGCCGACGAGGTGCTGTACCACCAGCAGGGCGTAGTAACGGAGTTTCCGCGAGCCAACTTCTTCATCGTGCGCGAAGATGACACCGTGGTTACGCCCGCCGCCAACGTGCTGGCCGGCATCACGCGGCGCAACATTCTGGGTTTGTCGGGGCGGCCGTACCAGGTGGAAGAAGGCCTTGTAACCTTGCACGACGTACGCCAGGCCAAAGAAGCTTTCCTGACGAGCACCACCAAACTGGTAATGCCCGTAGTGCAGCTCGACGACCACGTAATTGGCAGCGGCCAGCCCGGCCGCGTCACCCTCGATTTACTTTACGCCCTCACGCAGCTCGAACAACAGCAGCTGACGCAATCCTACGCATGACCCACGCATCCATTCTCTCGATTCGTTCGCACTTTCCGGCCCTGCAGCCCGACGCCATTCGCCCGCCCTACATCTTCTTCGACGGGCCGGGCGGCACCCAAATGTCGCGGCAGGCACTCGATGCCATGGTAGCTTACATCACGGGCGGCATGGCCAACCTGCACGGCACCTTCCCGACGAGCGTGGGCACCGATGCCCTGCTCGACGAAGGCCGCCAAGCCGTAGCCGACCTGCTGAATTGCGAACCTCAGGAAGTGGCCTTCGGCCAGAACATGACTTCGCTGGCTTTTGCCATTGCGCGCGGCCTGGCCGGCTTCATCAACCCCGGCGACGAGGTGGTAGTAACCGAGCTCGACCACCGCGCCAACGTTGATCCGTGGGTAACGCTGGCCAAGGACCGCGGCGCCGTGGTGCAGTTCATCCCCGTCAACCCCGAAACCTACACCCTGGAGCTAGACGACCTAGGCAGCCTCATCACGGAGCGCACCAAGCTGGTGGCCGTGGGCATGTCGTCGAACGTGACGGGCACGGTTACGCCCGTGGAGCGCATCATTGCCCGCGCCAAGGAGGTAGGTGCCCTCACGGTGATTGATGCCGTGCACGCCGTGCCGCACCTGCCCATCGATTTCCGCGCCCTAGGTGCCGATGTGCTCTTGTGCTCGGCCTACAAGTTCTTCGGGCCGCACCTGGGCGTGGCGGTGGTTTCGGCCGAGCTGTTCGAGAAGCTGGCCGTGTACAAGCTGGCTCCGGCGCCTACCGAAATTCCGCACAAGCTGGAAACCGGCACCCAAAACCACGAAGGCATTGCCGGCCTCATTGGTGCCTTGGAGTTTGTGCAGGCCCTAGGTGAGGGCAGTACCCGCAAGGCGCGGCTACGCTCAGGCCTCGAAGCCATTGATGCCTACGAGCAGGAGCTGGCCCAGGAACTTGAAGATTTCCTGCTTTCGCTGCCGCAGGTGCGCTTGTACCGGGCACCTGCCGGCACGCGCAAAACGCCCACGCTGGCGTTTACCATCGAAGGCCGCAACTCGCGCGAGGTAGCCGCTTGGTTTGCCAAGCGCCACCACATGTGCATCGCCGATGGGCACTTCTACGCTTCCACATTGGCCGATAAGCTGGCTGTAGGTCCGCAGGGTGGTTGGGTGCGCATCGGCCTGGCGCCGTACAACACGGCCGAGGAAGTGGAGCAGTTTAAAGCCGCGCTGCAGGAGTTTTTGGCTGAGTAGCGGACCTAGGAAGTGCGCACGGCTTGCCCAATTTTAGAAGACCGTCATGCTTCATCTAGCGTCCGCTTGTCGAACCGAAGGTCGCCGTTAGGCAAGCATCTCTCCCGCTTCGTTGTCCGGCTGTAGTGTACCAATGCTATTAACGAGTTACCAGCTAGTTCCCCTCCTCAGATGAGGAGGGGCTAGGGGTGGTTGAAGAACTAGAGTTAGAGGCTACATCTAGAGGTTGTTCAACAACAAGTCAACCACCCCTAGCCCCTCCTCATCTGAGGAGGGGAACTAGCCTTAGCTCTAGCTTTGGCTGGCTTCTTTCTGCTGCGGGGCGGGGGCGTAGGTGAGTACAGTTACGCCGGAGGGGTGGGCTTTGGAGCTGATCAGTTTTAGGTTGGCGGTGCTGCCTTCCTGGAAGAGGCGCTGGCCTTTGCCTACCACCACCGGGAACACCATCAGGCGGTATTCGTCCACGAGGTTGTGCTGCATCAGGGTTTTCACCAGCTGGCCGCTGCCGAACACCAGAATATCCTGGCCGGGCTGCTGCTTCAGGCGGGTAACGTACTCAGCCAGGTTATCGGCGACGATGTGCGTGTTCTGCCACGGGCCTTCGGTCAGGGTAGTAGTTACCAGGTGCTTGGGCATGGTGTTGATGCGCTCGGCGTAGCCGTCTTCGTCGGTGCGGCTGGGCCAGGCGGCGGAGAAGCCTTCGTAGGTAACGCGGCCGAGCAGCAGGTCGTCGGCGGTCATCATTTCGTGCAGCTTAAACTGGCCTTCTTCCGCGCCGAAGTACTCCAGCGTCCAACGCGGTTCTTCCATTACGCCGTCGAGGGTCAAGAACTCCGATATAACTACTTTTCTCATAGTGGGGGAGAGGGTTAGGTAATGCCAGGTGGTAGAATGCGAAACTATCGGAAAGTGCTTAGGCCACGGCTAGCTGGGCAGCCGGAGTAGCATCAGCCACCAGAGCCGACTGTAAGCGTTGGCCTTGCCGCTTTTTCCAAAGCAGGTAGCTCAGGCCCATAAAGCTCAGGAACAGCAGCGGCGACACGATGAGCATGGTGCTGTCGTGGGCGGCGGCGCGGGCAGCGCACGCACCTAGGAAGTTGAAGGTGAAGCCCGCATACGCCCACTCTTTCAGGGTAGCGTAGCGGTTTTGCACCAGGGCCAGCGCGCCGAGAACTTTGCCTGCGCCCAGCACCAGCAGCACGTGCTCGGGGTAGCCTAGGTGGCGCATTATCTCGCGGCCCTCGGGGCCTTGCAGCAGCTCCATGATGCCGGCCATCAGCATAAAGGCCGAAAACAGCAGGGTGGTGGCGTAGTAAAGGGCGGTAGTGGCTTTGGCTTTCATGGCTGGGCTTGGCTAAAAGGGTTTGGGATGTGCCTGATCGACATCCCAAAAGTATTAGCACGGCCGGCCACCTAGGGGGTGTAAATGCGACCATCTGAGGGGTTGATTGCGACACCCCATAATGGTAGCTTGGTACCATGAAACACATAACCATCCTGGTTCCTAAGGGAGCCATCCTAGGAAGCATCGAAGGGCCCCGGCTGGTGTTCTCGGAGGTAAATGCCTTGATGCAGCGCATGGGCAAACCGCCGTTGTTTCAGATTCAGCTGGTGGGCCTCGCGCACGACACGCCCGTGTGCGGCGGCCTGTACCAAGTGCACACCGATTTACTGACTTCCGACGTGGAGCGCACCGATTTGGTGGTAATCCCGGCCATTGACGGTGACCTACGGCAGGCGCTTGAGGACAATCGCGACTTCATCCCCTGGATCATCGGCCAGTACAAGCGCGGCGCCGAGGTGGCTAGCCTCTGCGTAGGCGCCTTTCTGCTCGCTTCCACGGGGCTGATTAAAGGGCGGCAGTGCACCACGCACTGGGCGGCGGCCAGCTACTTCCGGGCCATGTTTCCCGATGTGTAGCTGGTAGAGGATAAGCTCATCACCGACGAGCACGGCATTTACTCCAGCGGCGGCGCTTTCTCCTACCTCAACCTGGTGCTGTACCTGATTGAGAAGTATGCCGGCCGCGACATTGCCGTTACCTGCGCCAAGGTGTTCCAGATCGATATTGAGCGCGTAAGCCAATCGGCCTTTATCATCTTCAAAGGCCAGAAAGAGCACGGCGACGAGCCCATCAAAAAGCTGCAGACCTACATCGAGGACAACTACCAGGAAAAGATTACCGTCGATCAGCTGGCCGATATGCTGGCCCTAGGTCGGCGCAACCTCGAGCGGCGCTTCAAGAAGGCCACTGCCAACTCGGTGGTCGAGTACATTCAGCGGGTGAAGATTGAGGCGGCCAAAAACAGCCTCGAGTCGTCGCGCGATACCGTGAACGAGGTGATGTACCAGGTGGGCTACACCGACCCCAAGGCCTTCCGCGACACGTTCAAGCGCATCACTGGTTTGTCGCCGAAAGAGTACCGCGACAAGTACAACCGCGAGCGGGCCGTGGCCGCGGTTTAATACAGCACTTGCACCCGGCTGGCATCGTAGAGCTGCAGCCAATCGCGGCGCAGAATGGCGTAGAGCAGCTCGTCTTCGAACTCGCCTAGGTCGTTCAGGCCCGATTCGCGCATCACGCCCTCGAACTGAAAGCCCGTGGTTTTCTCGATGGAGCGCTTCGACGACAAGTTCGACACGCGGCAGCCGGTGGCTACGCGGTTCAGGCCCAGCAACTCGAAGGCCAGGTAAAACAAGTGCGGCTTGCTGCGCGGCGTAACGCCGCGGCCGCGCATGTGCTCGAATACATCGGCGCCGGTCGAGCCTGCTCGTTCTTCCCAGCTATCCACCGAAAGCAGCGTCATGCCGGCCAGCTCCGCGTCCAGCATGGAGTAAAAGCCGAAGTTGGTGCGCTGGTCGCGCTCGTACCTAGGCAGGTAGTTGCGAAACATTTCCTCCAGCATGGGCTGCGTATCGGGGTGGCCCTGGAACAGGCTGAACACCTCCGTCAGGTTGTCCTCGTTGATGAGGTGCAGCGTAATGCCATCGGAGTGCAGCGCTTTGAACATAACAGTGGAGGTGTTGCAGGTGAAGGCTAAATCATAGATCCGGTAGTTGCGCCTAGGTAGGTTACTGATCTTGGCAGTAGCAGCGAATGAAGTTGGTTTCGCCTTCGCGCTGGTTGTCGTAGGGCGAGCCGGTGGCGCCTTCCTCCAGGTACAGAATGGTGTGCCGGTTTTGGTTGCTTTCGCTGCGTATGTCGTCTTTATCGGTAGGGCCAGCATACCAGCCACGGCGCTTTAGGCGCAGGTTCGAGCCGCTAGCCCAGGTAAGCTCGCGCGTACGGGCATCGAAACGGTAGGTGCCTACGGGCCCGGCCTCTAGTATTTTGTATTGGCCGCCGGGCATTATCCACATGCTGCCCACCAGCATGTTGGCTGCGGTGGTGTAGCATAAGTACTTGCCTACTGGCGGACCATCCTTGCCGGCCGCCGAAGTTTTGGTGGCGGGCAGTGGCTTCGCCGAGGGCACTGCAGGTGTAGGTTTGGGAACCGGTGCGGCAGCCGACGCTGCTTTCAGGCGGGCTGGAGCAACCCATTCATCCCAGCTGGCGGCGTAGCCATCGTAGTGAATTTTGTAGGAGCCGTTTTTCGCCTCCAGAACCCTGCCTGGGTACCACGAGCTTTTCCACTGAATCTGGACTGCGTCGCCGACTTTGTAGGCGGCCGGAGTTTGGGCCTGCACAAGCAGCGCAAGCGGCAGTAAACCTAGGGCTGAAAGACGGCAGGGTAGAGGTAGGTGCATGCGGTATAAATCAGCGTTTAACAGTGCCCATGTTGCAACAATACACCGCCCGAGCTTCGCCGCAAAATCGTGCTGCAACTTTGCTAGGCTGCCCCAAAAGCAGCGTTAAAATCCCACTGCGAAAGGCTTACTTTTGCGCTACCGATTTAGCGGCGGGCTTGTTGTTGAGGTACCGCTCGCGCACGGCATTGCTAGCGCCGGTGGTTTTCAGTACCGGCATGCCCTGCACGGTTTCCACCGCAAAGCCTTCGATCAAATCGGCGGTAGCGAGGGGCAAATCGGCGCCTACTAAAATGTGCTTCTGAAAAAACGCGCTGATGTCTTCGTGTAGGTAATCCTGCACCATGGCCAGGAACCGCTCGTCGGTAAACTTCTGGCCCGGCTGGCGGCAGGCTTGCAGCATGTCGCGCATCAGGTCGTCGAGCGAGCGGGTGTACTTCGATTTCTTCAGTATCTGGTTATCGAGCCAGAAGGCAAACAGCGCCCCGCGGCGGTAGGGCAGCGTTTCGAAGCTGCGCGACTTCCAGAAGTTGTCTTTGAGCACGTAGTTGGGCTGGTTGCGCTCGGGGTTGTTATAGAGCGACTTGATGACGCGGCTGTTGAAGCTCTTCAGCCAGTCGTCGAGCGAAAGGGAGCCGTTGCGCAGGCGGTTTTTGTAGGCGTAGTAATCGGTGAAGCCCTCCGTAAACCAGTAGTTCAGCTCCTCGTGCGCAGCGCCAATTTGCCCGCCCAGCCAGTCGTGCATCATTTCGTGGTTGAACATATAGCCGAGCAAATCCCAGTTGTTGAACGGGTTGTTCGACGACTGCAGCTTGAAGCCCTGGTACATGCTCTCGCCCCGCATGCTCTGCCCGTGCCAGGTGGTGTCGGCGGTGCTGATGGTGGGGCTCAGAAACACGGTGTACATGGCCGGGCCGGCATCGTTCCAGAACTCGCGCTGGGTGCTGAGCACCTTCTGCATGTTGCTGAGCACGCGGGCATCGTCGTAGTGGTGCCACTGCCCGCGGATGGCCAGGTACACCGGGCGGTTGCGGTAGCTAAACTGCTGCAGGCGGTAGTCGCCGCCCACGTACAGCGAGCGGAAAAACTGCGTCCAGAGCTTGCCCCGAAAGGTTTGCTGCGCCACCTGCGAGGCAAACGTGTTGTGCAGCACGTAGCCCTTCGGAAAACCCACCCAGCGAATGGTAGCCGTAATGTCGGGCTCGGTGGGCGTGTTGGTGATGAACTCGGGCGTGGCAAACAACGACTCGCCCAGCACGTGGAAGTACGTGTCCGTCACGCGAGGCCGGTTGAAGGCATCGCGCGGGTACTCGGCTGCATCCTGCTTTACGCGGTACGAGAAGCTCACCAAGCGGGTGCGCGGGTGGTACACCACAATGCGGTTGCTATCGGGCACCACCCGAAAGCGGTACAGCGCGTTTTCGCCCGCAAACCCGCCAATGCACCGCAGCAGATCCTTCTCGCCCCACACCTCGTTGGCGAAGTGGAAATAAGTAGAATCGGTGGCCTTGGGCGTGCGCACGCTCAGCTGCACCCGCAACCCCTCGGAGCCTAGGTTGGGTGAGTAGTGCACGGCGTAATCGAGGCGGTGCTGGGCCAGCAGCAGGGTGGGCAGCAGGCAGCAAACGAGTAGCAGCAGTCTCATAAGCAACGGTGTAGGCGAGCGTGTTGGCAAATGTAGAGTAGCTGCTAATCAGCTGGTTTCACATGATGATGTGAGTTGATGTGCAGGCCCTAGGTAAAAAACACAGGGCCGCCCTGCACGTGGCAGGGCGGCCCTGTTCCTGAATCGTGGGGGCGGTTAGTAAGAGCTACCCGAGGTAGTGGAAGCGGCTTTCTGCTTTTGCTTCTTGCGCGCCTTCTTCATTTCCTTATTGCTGCCGCTGGTCTGGCCTTGGGCCGAGGCAGCAGTGGTAGTTTCGCGGTCGGCAGCGGGTTGGGTGTTTTGGGCCGGCAGCGTACCCAGCGACCCGGGTGCTTGCGCGGGCGGCGCCGATTGCGGGCTGGTGGTGCCGTTTACGGTAGGCGTCCCTTGCGACGAGGTTTGGGCCGAGGCAGCGGTGGCGCTCAGCAGCAATGCGGCGGCAAATACAAAAGCAAGTTTCATAGCGGTTGGGGTTAATAGCGAGCTGTGTCATACGGCTCAGCTACTAATTACGTTCGGATGGCACCTTCGGGCACCGCACTTATTGCTCCGCCTACAACTGCTGCGCCGGCTGCGTGCTTGGCTGCAGGCCACGCTTGGCAGCAAGTAGCAAACCCAGAGCCGCAAGGCGGAGGCCACCGGTTATAGAAAAGCCCAGCAAAGGCCCGCCGTTGCGAAAGTTGTCCAGCAGCACACAGCCAGCCATTAGCAGGGCCAACACCTGCCATACCACCAGCAACTGCAAGGCCAGGCGTTGCAGCCCAGGTTTTCGGTACGCAAACAGCCCCACCAACAACAGCAGCAACAAGCCGCTGCTGCGACCTACTCGGCCGCTTTCGGCCACAAACCATAGCTTTTGCAAACCGGGTAGTAGTTCGGCCACCAGCAAACACGCTGAGGCTATATGCAATTGCAATCGGGTGTTTTGTGGGCTATCCATCGGGCCAAATATAGCCGCACAAACAAATGCACAGCCCGCTGCCACGCACAAAGGAGGGTAGCAGCGGGCTGTGCAGCGTAAAAGCGTGTGTTTACAGCGTAACCACCACTTTGCCTTGGGTGCGGCCGGTGGCTACTTCGTCCAGGGCTTGTGGCAATTGCTCGAAGGCAAACGTGTGCGACACGTGCGAGCGGAGCGCGCCGCTGCCCAGCAACTCGGCTACTTGCTGCATGCCCGGCTCGTTGGAGTTCACCAGCATGCCCTTGGCCGTAACGCCGCGCTGCTCGGCGCGCTGCGGCGTATCGGGCGTAAGGCCCAGGATGCTCACCAGCGTACCGCCGGGCTTCAGCACCTCTAGGGAGCGGAGCTGGGTGTCGCCGGCGAGGCAGTCGAGCACCACATCCACGGGAGCTACGGCCTGCTCAAAGGCTTGCTGCTGGTAGTCCACAATCTCATCGGCACCTAGGCTTTGCACAAAGTCGCGCTTAGCGGCCGAAGCCGTAGCCACCACGTGGGCGCCTAGGTGCTTGGCCAGCTGCACGGCGTAGTGGCCCACGCCGCCCCCGGCCGCATGCACGAGCACGCGCTGGCCGGCTTGCAGGTTGGCATTGTTTACCAGCGCTTGCCAAGCTGTAAGGGCCGCCAGCGTACCCGCCGCGGCCTCGGCCATCGAAATGTTGGCGGGCTTGCGCACCAGGTGGGCGGCCGGCGCGGCAACCAGCTCGGCGTAGGCGCGGCCGTGCCCGGGGAAGTTTACCATGCCCAGCACTTCGTCGCCGGGTTGTAGGGTGGTTACGTTGCTGCCCACTTCGCGCACGATGCCGGCAATGTCCCAGCCGGGCATCACGGGGCTTTGCTCTTTCAGGCTGCCGTACAAAGCTTTGCCCTGGCAGGTTTTCACGTCTACGGGGTTCAAGCTGATGGCCTGCACCTGCACCAGCACATCATCGGCACCTAGGGTAGGAGTGGGCTGCTCGGTTAGCTGCAAGCCGGCCGAGCCGGTAGGCTCAGCAAGGATAAACGCTTTCATCGGAGTTGTATAAAGTAGAACAGCGGCAGTTCAGCCCGCCGCCGCATGGCACATTGGGCTATTAAACCAACTCCGGCCCAAAAGGATATAGCGCCGCTCAAAAGAAGCAAACCGAAGCTAAAGCTAGGTGCTAGTTCCCCTCCTCAGATGAGGAGGGGCTAGGGGTGGTTGATTCAACACCAGAACGTCATGCTGAACAGTGTAGCGCGGACTTTGTAGTCCGCGTCCCCGGATAGTATTCTTCTCGGTAGCACCTAGGGCAACGATTGATTTTACTATCCAGGGACGCGGACTACAACCGTAGGTCGGCGTAGCCAAAGTCCGCGCTACTGCAGAGCCGCTCGTTCACGCAAACGCGGGCTAAAGCCCGCGCTACACTCCAACCTGAAGCATATCTAGCCCCCGCGCCCCACCGTAGGCCGAAGTGCCACACCGTGCCCAATCCACTACCACTTGCTATGAAACACAAACGCCTACCAGTATCCATTAACCTGGTGCTGCTCGTGCTGCTAATTGGGGTGCTCAGCAGCTGCGCCACCTCCAAGCCCGGTGCGGCCGTGCAGAAGAAAGTACAAGGCAAAACCTACGTGATTGTAGGCGCCTCGAGCGGTTTTGGCCGCGGCATGGCCGAGCAGCTCGGCGCCATGAAAGCCAACGTGGTGCTGGCCGCGCGCCGCACCGAGCTACTCGAAGAAGTAGCCACCAAAGTGCGCGCCGGCGGCGGCCAGGCCTTGGTAGTAACCACCGATATCAGCCAGCCCGACCAGGTGCAACGCCTCGCCGATGCCGCCATGCAGCAGTTTGGCCGCGTGGATGTATGGGTAAACGACGCCGGCGTGGGCGGCATTGGCCGCTTCTGGGAAATACCCATTGCCGATTACTCCCGCATGATCGACGTGAACCTGAAAGGCATTGTGTACGGCAGCCACGCCGCCATGCAAATCTTCAAGAAGCAGGGCACGGGTGTGCTCATGAACCTAGGCTCCGTCGAAAGCCACGTGCCCCTGGCTTACCACGCCGTGTACGCCTCCACCAAGGGCGCCATTAAAAACTTCGACCAGGCCCTAAACCAGGAGCTGCGCCTGAGCGGCTTCAAGAACATTGAGGTGGTTACCATTGAGCCGTGGGCCGTGGATACCCCCTTCTGGACGCACGCCGCCAACTACAGCGGCGGCACGCCCCGCATGGCCGCCATGGACCCGCCCAGCAAAGTGGTAAACGCCATGGTGCGCTCCTCGGTGCGGCCCCGGCAAGAGCTGCCGGTAGGCTGGAAAGCCCGCGGCGCCGTTACTTCGCACCGCATTCTGCCGCACTTCACCGAGCGGCTATCGGCCAACATTGCGCACCGCTACCAAATAAAAACCGCGCCGCCCGCCCCAGCCAACGCCGGCTCCCTGCACCAACCCGAAGCCGATGGCCGCGGCGTAGCCGATGGCGTAAAAGCCCGCATCAAAGCCGAAAACAAGCAGCGCCGCGAGCAAAAAGGCAAGTAGCAACGGCACCGCACCCGCTATGAACGTCATGCTGAGCCCCGCCGAAGCATCTCTACCGCTTCGCCCGCGTGCAGCGCGGACTTGGCTACGCCGACTTTAGTTCAGTTCGCGTTTGCTAGAACGAGCGGCGCCTCAGTGGCACGGACGTAAGTTGGCAGCCCCTAGGTAGTAAAACCAACAACGGCTCGGAGCACCTGCCCCGAGCCGTTGTGGTATTGTACCTGGTGCCAATCGTTCTGGCAAACGCGGACTAAAGTCCGCGCTACCGGGGCGGCCAAAGCACAGGCCGCACAGCCTAGCGCGTGCGGTACTTGGGCATTTCCTCGGGCCGCGACAACGCCGTTACGATGCTGGCAATGGTGCCCATGGCCAGGAACGCGTTGCGGGCGCGGGTGTTCTTGGCAAAGCCAAACAGCCACGGCGCCGCCAGGGCCGTAATGCCGCTCACGGCATCAATAGCAAGGTGGGTTTTATAGGGTATCACCTTCACGGCGCCCCATTCGGCGCGGGTAAACAAAGCCGAGAGCAGGGCCGTGCCGCTCAGCACGTAGCACAGCGTAGAGGCGGTTTTGTCGTTAGTGAAACCGAACGCGGCCGGCGCGGCGGCGATAGAGGGAATCATGGTGAACTCCGGGATGGCGTGCTGGCGGCGCGAAATGGGCTGATCCATATTTTATCGGGCTGGTTTGATGGGGTTGTACTGCCTGCTACCAGAGCAGTAGAAAAGCCAACGGCCCAACCGCCCAAAAGGATAATGACGAGGTTGCCCCACACCGCTGATGCTCGGTGCTTATGTTTGTGCGATATACACGCTACCACCGAATGAAATACCTCCTCAGCTTAGGACTCATAAGCCTTTCCGTAACGAGCTATGGTCAGCAGACCAAGAAAGTAACCGAGCACCGGGGCAACACCAAAGAGCAATACAGCGCCCTGAAAACCGACCCCACGGTGAAGCACGGGCCTTACGCCCGCTACGAGGGGCAATCAGGGCAGCTGGCCGAGCGGGGCTACTACCGCAACGGCGTGCGCGACAGCCTCTGGACGGAGTACCACTGGGGCGGCAGCAAAGTGCGCGCCCGCGGCGCGTACCGCAACAACCAGAAAGTAGGGGAGTGGCAGGCCTACGATTACCAAGGCGAGCTGGTGCAGCGTTTCGACTACACTACGCGGCAATTGTTGCTTGATAAGCCCAACCCCTGGGCCGAGAAAGTAACCGCCAAATCCCTGGGCGCCGGCGCAACGCTTGATAGCAAGCCCACTTACATCGGCGGATGGGATGCCGTTTTCCGAACCATCGGCATGAACATCCGGTACCCTGCCCAGGCGCTGCGCAACAACATCCAGGGCGAGGTGCGCGTGGCCTTCACGGTTGATGCTGACGGCAAGGCATCCGGCTTCCGGGTGGCCAAAGGCATCGGAGCCGGCTGCGACGAAGAGTCGCTGCGCGTAATTCAGATGATTACCGATGGCTGGTTTCCGGCGCAGGTTGCCGGGCAGCCAGTTGCAGCGGAGTTAGAGGTGCCGGTAAGCTTTTCTATTCGCTAGGTCGTCGCAACGGCAAGGCCCGCCCGACCAAGGCGGGCCTTGCCGTTGGGGGCATTCCTGGGTAGGGCTTGCGTGCCGGGCACGTTATTTGGCGCTCCAGCTGCCTTGCCACCCTGCCGGCGCTGGCCCCCGGCACATCTTCGCACCGATATTGACCTAGGGTGCGCCTTGCCTACTCGGCTTGCTCATCGGCGGGCTCCCATAGCTCAAGCTTGTTGCCTTCGGGGTCGAGGATGTGCACGAACTTGCCGTACTCCGAAGCCTCTATTTCGTCGAGGATGATTACGCCCTGGGTGCGGAGCTGCGCTACCAAGGCCTCCAGGTTCTCGACGCGGTAGTTTATCATGAACTCCTTGGCCGAGGGCTCGAAGTAGGAGCTCGTTTCGGCGAAGGGGCTCCATTGTGTCGAGCCTTGTTTCGCGGGGTCGGCATCATCACGCCACGCAAAGCTGGCCCCGTACGGGTTGGTGTCGAGCCCTAGGTGCGTTTTGTACCACTCGCGCACTTGGGCGGGGTCTTGGCACTTGAAGAAGATGCCGCCAATGCCGGTTACTTTTTTCATTGTCTTGGTTGTGTCGGGATGGTGCCGTTCGGCAAGTGGCGCAGTCTAAGCAAAACCGAGGCAGAATGAATCAGCAAGGCGTTGAATTAGTAGCAGTGCACTTTCTCCTAATGGGTGTTTGGTAATCTGCCCGGTGCCTTTTCAGCGCTACCTGCAAGCGCAGCGCCTGAGCTACCACCGCATCATCGTGCACCACAGCCACCCGTTCATCACGCCCGCCATGCTGGAGCAGGTACTCGCAGCCAAGCCCGGGCGGAGTTGAGTGGGTGATTGGAAGGTCTTGAAACAACCGTAGTAACGAACAACGCGCTGGCCAATCGGTCGGAGAGTTGTGCGTTGATGTGGCAGAGTCATTGTGGAACCGCTTTGCCGCTTCGCAGCAGGGAGGCGCAGCCTTCGGCTAAATAAGGCACGGGCTACAAGCTCGCGCCAGATGAGAAAATCACTGCCTGACGCTGTATCCTGAAAACGACTGAATAATGTAAGGCGGGCTTGCGGCCGCAGCAGCTGGGAGGCCTTACGCCAAGCGCGGGAGCCATTGGGGCGGATGCCAAGCGTTGCGTTGAAGCGACTGAGATTTATGGGGAAGCTAGGAAGTAAGTAGGAGCTTATTTCTGTTGGGCGACAGGAAGGCACATCCTTTCCAGCTAGACATGAGTTTCAAGATCACGCTAGCCAGAAGAGTACGACTTGTATTAACAGAGAAAGTCGAATGAAACGATAAACTACAATGGGAAGCTTTTAACTTGCTAACCGTTTTGGACTATAGCTTTGCAGCAGAGAAGTAGATTTTATGCATATCACTCATGGGTTCCACACTGTTGAGGATAGGGGAAATATCGATTATGTCAAACGTAGCGCGCCGTTTAAGTGTGCTCGGAAGAATGCTTGGTTATCACATGGTTTTTATTTCTGGGAGAAAGATTTACAGCGTGCTAAAGATTGGGGAGAAGATGTTTATGGAGGAAAGTATCTGATTGGCCGAGCTGAGCTAACGCTTCCTAATATGCTCGATTTAGTAGGTGACCGAGAGCATCAAGAGATGATCCAAGAATTAAGTCACATATTACAAGAAGATCATCCTTCATTAAGGGGGATGCAGGAGCCTCCATTAGCTGAAGTCATTACGCTTCTTCGTAAACTTGAAGCGAGTACACACCCAGGCATATTTCCCTATGATTCAGTTAAGTCACAAGACAACCCATCGCCGCGTAGGCGTCGTTATGTAGAAGGTCGGAGAGAGACAACAGACTTGCATCCTCGGATACAAATTTGTTTATTCGAAAAAAACGCCCGTTTTTTGCAATCCTTCCGTATCGTATACCCCGAACCATCCGTATAGGATGTCTGTTACGGAAGCACACCCTCCTAACAAATAAAGATCATGCGTATCGTCATGACCCCGGCTGATATGTTGCGAGATTATCTCCGCAGCACTTCAGTAACCAAGCTGGCTACAGACTGGGCAGAGGTTAAGTCACTCGGCCTCGAAGGGCCGACGTTGTCGGAGGTCCTTGGATTAACTCTCTTCTATGAAGTGAAGCCACCAGAGATTAAACTTCAACAACCACAAACCCTGCTCCTCTCCGAACGAGAGGAGTTTTTTTTTGTAGATGATTCGTTAGTATTGCAGCCTAGACTACTCGTATGGAACAAACGCCAGCAAAATTTTCGCTGCAAGGGGTACAGATTAAAGAAAGCTTATTCAAGCAAGCCGAAGAGTATACCGGAAGCTTTAAAGTAACTACGGAAGCCAATGGTGTAGTGCGACGCTTGGATCGTGTTTTTCAGTTGCATCTCCAGGTGAGAGTCTTCGATGAGTCAGGAAGCTTTGAGGCTAAAGTTTATCAGGTAGGTAACTTTGTTTTTGATCAAGATATAGAAGCGAGCAGCCTAACTAACTACTTTGTAGGCAATGCGCCGGCGATGCTTTTTCCATTCGTTCGCTCATACATAGCTGCTGTTACTGCGCTTTCAGGGTATTCAACCATTATAGTTCCTGCCTTGAACCTAGTTGAGTTAGGCAAGAAACTTCGCTCCAGTATTGTAGAAGAGGAATAACAGTTTTTTTAGCAGCGCTAGCGTACTTATACCGCCCCGCCGAAGCCTCCTTAAAGGCCTCAGCGGGGCGGCATCATTACAGTCGTCTACACGTCGTCCTCGTCATCCGACACCGTAGCGGCAGCTACCACCGGCGGCATCGACTCCGCGCTTAGCTCGTTCATAATCTCGCGGGCGTGCAGCACGTCGCGCACGTCGTCGATGCTGATGATGAGCTGGTCTTTGCGCTCCTTCATGCGCGAGGAACGGGGGTGCGTCTGCACGTAGTTCAGTATCTGCCCGAACTGCTCGCCCTGGAAGTACGCCTCCGAGCCTTCGCCGGCGCGCAGGTAGCCTTTCAGGGTGCCTTTCTTCAAGGATATCTTCTCGAAGCCCACGCGCGAGCCCTGCCAGCGCAGGCGCACAATGTCGGCCAGCTGCTCTACCTCGGGCGGCAGCGGGCCGAAGCGGTCTTCCATGCTCACCAGCAGGCGGCGCAGCTCCTCGGGCTCCTTGGCGCGGTCGAGCTTCGAGTACAGCCGCAGGCGCTCCGATACGTTGCTCACGTAGGTATCGGGGATGAGGATTTGCAGGTCGGTTTCGATGTTGCACTCCTTGGGGCGGGCAAAATCGGCGGCTTCTTTGAGGCGGCCGGTGGTGTCGCCCAAAAACAGGTCGCGGAACTCGGTTTCCTTCAGCTCCTGCACGGCCTCGTCGAGAATCTGGTGGTAGGTTTCGTAGCCCAAGTCGTTAATAAAGCCCGACTGCTCGCCGCCCAGCAGGTTGCCGGCGCCGCGAATGTCGAGGTCGCGCATGGCCACGTTAAAGCCGGCCCCTAGGTCGGAAAACTCCTCGAGGGTGCTCAGGCGCTTGCGGGCGTCGGAGGGCAGGCCGGCCACCGGCGGCGTAAGCAGGTAGCAGTAGGCTTTTTTGTTGGAGCGGCCCACGCGCCCGCGCATCTGGTGCAGGTCGGAGAGGCCGTGCATGTGCGCCCGGTTGATGATGATGGTGTTGGCGTTCGGAATATCGAGGCCCGATTCGATGAGGTTCGTCGACACGAGCACGTCGTACTCGCCCTCCACAAACTTCATCATGCGCTTTTCCAGGTCTTCGCCCTCCATTTGCCCGTGTATGTAGGTAATGCGGGCATCGGGCACCAGGCGCTGAATCATGGCCGCCTGCTCGGTAATGTCCTTCACGCGGTTGTGCACATAAAACACCTGCCCGCCGCGCTTCAGCTCGCGAGCTATGGCATCGCGCACCAGGTGCTCGTCGAACACGGCCAGCTCGGTTTGCACCGGCTGGCGGTTGGGCGGCGGCGTGCTGATAACCGACAGGTCGCGGGCACCCATGAGCGAGAAGTGCAAGGTGCGCGGAATGGGCGTGGCCGTGAGCGTGAGGGTGTCCACGTTCACTTTTAGCTCCTTCAGCTTGTCCTTGGTTTTCACCCCGAACTTCTGCTCCTCATCGATGATGAGCAGCCCTAGGTCCTTGAACTGAATGTCCTTGTTGGTGAGGCGGTGCGTGCCGATGAGGATATCCGTTTTGCCCTCGGCCACCTTACCTAGGGTTTCCTTTACCTGCTTGGTGGTTTTGAAGCGGTTGATGTAGTCCACCGTCACGGGGAATTCGGCCAGTCGGTCGCGGAAGGTTTTGAAGTGCTGCATGGCCAGAATGGTGGTGGGCACCAGCACGGCCACCTGCTTGCCGTCGCACACGGCCTTGAAGGCCGCCCGAATGGCTACCTCGGTTTTGCCGAAGCCCACGTCGCCGCACACGAGGCGGTCCATGGGGTGCGGCTGCTCCATGTCGTTTTTCACGTCCTCCGTCGACTTGGCCTGGTCGGGCGTGTCTTCGTAGATAAACGACGACTCCAGCTCGGCCTGCAAAAAGCCGTCTTTGCTGAAGGCGTAGCCCGGCGCGGTTTTGCGCTTGGCGTACAGCCGGATGAGGTCGGCGGCAATGTCCTTAACCTTCTTCTTAACGGCCTTTTTCTTGTTTTCCCACTCCGGCGAGCCCAGCTTGCTCATGGTGGGCGGCGTGCCCTCGGCCCCCGAGTACTTGGCAATTTTGTGCAGCGCGTGGATGCTCACCGTCAGCACGTCGTCGTCGCGGTACACCAGCCGGATGGCCTCCTGCACATGGCCGTGAATCTCTACCTGCGTAAGGCCCACGAAGCGGGCAATGCCGTGGTCCTGATGCACCACGTAGTCGCCGGGGCTCAGGTTGCGCAGCTCCTTCAGTGTCAGGGCCTTCTTTTTAGAGAACTTGCGCTTCTCCTGGGCGCGGTAGTAGCGCTCAAACAGCTGGTGGTCGGTATACACTACCAGCTTACGGTCCTCGTCCACAAACCCTTCGCGCAGACCTAGGGCCAGGTGCTGAAAGCGCACGTCGTGGTCGAGCTCGTCGAAGATGGTGCGCAGCCGGTCAATCTGCCGCATCGAGTCGGCGGCAATGATGTTCACCAAATCGCGCCCCTGGTTTTCGTGCAGGTTCTTGACGAGGCGGTTGAAGTCCTTATTGAACGAGGGCTGCGGCTTGCTCGTGAACTGCACCTGCTCGGCCTCTTTGTAGTAAAAGCGCTTGCCGAACTCCAGTACCGGAAAGCGCTCCAGGCTTTTCTTCAGCGCCTTGGTGGTCTCAAACAAAGCCTCCGGCGACGACACGATCTGCTGCCCGCCGGCTTCCTCCATCAGCTGCTTGAAGTTCTGCTCGGCCCGGTCGAACTGCTCGCCAACTACGTCGAGCAGCTGGCGCACGTCCTTGGCCCAAATAGCCGAATTGGCCGGCAAAAACTCCAGAAACGACTCGCGCTTTTCCGTCAGCAACTTCGTCTGCACGTTCGGCACAATGCTGATGAACTCCTTGCGCTCCACCGACAGCTGCGACTCCGGATTGAACGTGCGAATCGAGTCAATCTCGTCGCCGAACAGCTCGATGCGGTAGGGCAGCTCGTTGGCGTAGCTGAACACGTCGACGATGCCACCGCGCACGGCGTACTGGCCGGCTTCGTACACAAAGTCGGTGCGCTCGAAGTCGTATTCGGCCAGCAGCTCGCCCAGGAAGTTCACATCGAGCCGCTCGCCCACCTTGGCCGAAAAGGTGTTCTGCACCAGGCTCTGGCGGTTGATTACCTTCTCGCTCAGCGCCTCGGGGTACGTTACGATGAGGGCACCTTTCGGAGGGGCCTCACGGGACCCCTCCGGGGCCGGCCCCCTCTCCGCGGGAGAGGGGGAGCCTAACGTGGGCTTGTTTTCCTGCTTAATGTCCTTGCCCTTAGAACGCACCCCCTCTCCCGCGGAGAGGGGGCCGGGGGGTGAAGCCTTGCCAGCCTTGCCGCTGAGGCGGTTCAGCACCTCGGCGCGCATCAGCACGTTGGCGTTTTCGGTTTCGTCGAGCGCGTAGGAGCGCTTGTAAGAGCTCGGGAAAATGAGCACCTCCTCCCGCTCGCCCACAAGGTGCTGCAGGTCGGAGGCGAAGAACGCGGCCTCGTCGCGGTCGTGCAGCACAAATACGAGGTGCTCGTCGGGGCGGTCGAGGTGCAGGGCGGCGGCTACCGTGGCATCCTGGCTGCCTACCAGGCCGCGCAAATGAAAGCGCAGCGCAGCGGCGCCGGTGGCAGGCGCAAGGCGCATGGCCAGGGCCTGAATGTCGGTATCGAGCGAGTAGAGGCGGAGGAATTCGGAAGCTTGCACGGGGTATCGGCTTGGAGCGGCGGCAAAGGTAGAAGCCCGGCCGAATGGAGCTTCGGCCGGGCACACGGTAGGGAATACCACCTAGGCGCACCGAAAGTTTCCGACGGGCGGCCGTAGCTGCCAACGGGCGCCCGGGTAGCAAGTCAAAAGCCAGCGGCCAATCCAGAATATAAGCTGGTTCAGATATCGTAAAGTCCGTTTAGGCCAATGATTTCGGCCTTTCTGCGGGCTGGTGGCGTACTTTTGTACATCCACTTAGCAGCTCAATCACTCGTGCGCGGATCTTCACATTTAGCTATTGGCCTGATTACCGGCGCCGGCATTGCGGCCGTAGTGCCCGATGTGCGCCTGTCGCTGCCCGGCGTGGCGCTGGCGGGCTTTTCGGCCCTGGCCCCCGACCTCGACCACCCCGGCTCGCGCCTGAGCAAGCGCCTGGGTTTCGCCCAAAACTACGTGCGCTGGGCCTTTGCCGCGGCGGGCGTGCTGCTGGCGGTGTTCACGCATTTCAACCTGCCCGAAGGACCGGAGCGGCGCATGGGCTTCACGGCGGCTTTGTCGATGTTTCTGATCGGCATGGCCATGCAAAACCAGTCGGCGCGCAAGCTGGCGTTGCTGTTCACGGGGGTAGGGGCGGTGCTGGCCGGGCTCTACTGGCAATATCTGTGGCTGAGCTTGCTCGGCGCGTTTGTGGCCACGGCCCCGTTTACCTCGCACCGCTCCTGGACGCACACCATCTGGGCGGCCGCGCTCTGGACCTACATCGGCTACCTCGCCAACCGCGACCTAGGGTGGCACGGCGTAACGGCCTACGCCGGCGCGGGCTACATGTCGCACCTGCTGGCCGATACGCTCACCAAATCGGGCGTACGGTACCTGCTGCCGCTTTCTGATAAGGCGCTAAAACTTCCGCTTATCTCAACCGGCTCAACCCTTGGAAATATGATAGAACTTGGGATATGTGCCGGTTATGGTTTGCTGGTGGCCTTGCTGTGGTGGCAGCGGCTCAGCTTTGCATAGCCCTAGGTCAATTAGCTGGCGGCAAAATCCTAAGCAACGACCTCCGAGGGGATTAATTGTGTCACGGTGTTTGTCTATGGCCTAGGTTTTGTAACATTGCAGTGCCCGAACAGGCACCTCGCCGGCCTTCGCAACTATGCTGCCACCTAGGCACTTTCATATTTGCTGCGGCCTGCAACGTTTCTCCTCATAGTGTGTTTCTACTACTGAAAGCGCTGTGGACACGTTCTTCTTTATAGCACAATTTTTAGGAGAAAAATAGCTATACCGCTGAACATCTTGCACATCTAATACATCGGAAATTAACTATGCTTTTGTACCTTTGGTCACTTCCGGCTACCGGGCCCGGAACCCCTGCTCCCTCCTCTTACCCTCTCGCACACCTCCTGTAATCATGAACCAGATCAATAGCCCGCTGATCCGGATCGGCGTCTTCTACGACGGCAACTATTTCCTTAAGATCAGTGATTACTACTACTTCCAGCACGACCGTAAAGCCCGGATTAGCCTGGAAGGCCTGCACGATTTCATTCGGCACCAAGTAGCCGAGGATGAAGACGCCGACGTGCGTCTGTGCCAAATCACCGAGCCCCACTTCTTCCGTGGCCGCTTGTCGGCTACCGAAGCCCGCGATAAGGACCGCCTGTTCCACGACCGTCTGCTCGACGATATCCTGATGAACATGTCGGTGCAAACGCACTACATGCCCCTGAAAACCCGCGACGGCCGCCTGCAAGAGAAAGGTGTTGACGTGTGGCTGGCCCTCGAAGCCTTCGACCTGGCCCTGCACAAGCACCTCGACGTGGTAGTGCTCATCGCCGGCGACTCGGACTACGTGCCCCTGATCAAGAAGCTGAACACGCTGGGTACCCGCGTGATGCTGCTGAGCTGGGATTTCAAGTACACCGACTTCAAAGGCGAAAGCCGCGTAACCCGCCCCTCGCAGCTGCTGCTCGAAACGGTAAACTACGCCGTGGCCATGAACGAGGTAATCGACGGCCGCGGTGGCGAAATCGTCGACAACCTGTTCGTGAATCAGCCCGAGCCCTCGGCTTACCCCAACGTGGCTACGCCGCCGCGCCCCGCTGCTACCACGTACCAGCCCACTGCGGCCGGCCCCGAGGGTTCTATTGGTGTCAGCACCATCAAGAACCTGAAGAACGGCTACGGCTTTGTGGTGATGCCGCCCAACAACTTGTTCTTCTCCTACGCCGACATGGCCGAAGGCCAGGACTTCAACGAGCTGCACGAAGGCGATTGGGTTGAGTTTACGGTGGGCCGCAACCACCGCAACGAAGACTGCGCCCGCAACGTGCGCAAGGTAGAAGCCCCCGCTGAAAGCGACTACCAGCACGAAACGGCCGAATCGGAAAGCCTGTAGGCTGATTAACCCCACTTGCCCGGTAGTGTAGCGCCGCCGGACCGGTTGCCCCCCTGGGGCCACCGCGTCCGGCGGCGCTGCGTTTGGGGGGTAGGTAACAGGTGATGAGGTGACAGGTAACACGTCGTTTGTGATTCCGAGCGCAGCGAGGAAGCTGGCAAGTCCACATCAAGGCATACTCAGATTCCTCGCTGCGCTCGGAATGACAACGTTATGGCGTAACCCGGCGCCAAGGGCAGCAGTACCGTCCTGTCACCTGTCACCTGTCACCTGTCACCTGTCACCTGTCATCATCGCCTAAACCCAGCTTACTGGCCACAGAGCGCACAAAATCGCGCTTGGTGGCGGGGTAGCGGTTGAAGGTGCCCAGGCCCAGGGCCACCAGGGCCTCGCGCAGCGGGCACTCGATGCGGCCGTTTACTACCACCAGGCTTTTGCCGTGGTGCTCTACCTCGGCGTGGGCCACCAGCTCGTCGCCTAGGTGCACGGGCTGCAGGTAGTTGATCTTGAACTCGACCGTGGACACAAACTCCTGCTCGGTAAAGGCTTGCGTGAGGGCTGCCGCACCCAGCACGGCATCCATCAGGCCGGCCACAATGCCGCCGTGCGCCGTACCCGGCGACGACAAATGTTCCTCGCGCACGCGCATGGTGTAGGTAACGTGGCCCGGCCGGTGCACCGTCAGCTTCATGCCGTTGGTGCGGCCGTAGTTGTTTATCTGATCGTAAAGAGCCACGAGGGTGTTCACGTCGGGTAGGTCGGCCATAGCGGTAAAGGGAGAGCTTGGGAATGGCTGAAAAGTTAGGTTTCTTTCCTCAGAAAGGAAGCCCCTAACCGCCATGGCCGAATTGCCCGCCCAACCCACCTTTGCCGAGTTTTACCCCCACTACCTGCGCGAGCACCGGCAGCGCGGCACGCGCGTGCTGCACTTCATCGGCACGTCGTTGTTTTTGCTGATGGCGGTGGCGGCCGTGGTGTTGCTGCGCCCGTGGCTGCTGCTGTTGGGCGTGGTGCTGGCCTATGGCTTTGCCTGGGTAGGGCATTTTTTTTGTGGAGCACAACCGCCCGGCTACCTTCCGCTACCCGCTGCTCTCCTTGCGCGGCGACTTCCGCCTATACTGCGATTTGCTCCGCGGCAAAGAGCGGTTTTGAGCGGGCAACCCATGTAGCGCTGCGCGGTACTCGGCGCAGTCGGCGAAGACGACCATACGGGACCGCGCAGTATGGGCTAAACGGGCGCAATCCCGCCTTGGCGCGTAGCGCGCCAGCACCGCTCAGCGCTACATAATCGTCCTAAAAAGGCAGCTTGCTCAGATCGACGTTGCCACCCGACAGAATGATGCCGATTTGCTTGCCGGCGTACCGCGTCTTGTCTTTCAGCAGGGCGGCCAGGGCCACGGCGCTCGAGGCCTCCACCACAATCTTCAGCCGCTCCCAAAGCAGCCGCATAGCCGCCACAATCTCGTCTTCGCTCACCAGCACAATGGCTTCAATGCCTTGCCGGATGATGGGGAAGTTGATGTCGCCGAGCTGGGTTTTCAGGCCGTCGGCAATGGTGTCGCCGGCGGCGTTGCCCTCAATCGTGCCCGATTGCCACGAGCGGTAGGCATCGTCCATGGTGGCTGGCTCGCCGGCTACCACGCGGCAATTGCGGCCAAAATGCTGCGCTGCCAGAATGGTGCCGGCCACCAGCCCGCCGCCTCCCACGGGCGTGAAGATGTAATCGAGAGCGGGCTGCGTGCTCAATAATTCGACAGCAGCAGTGCCCTGGCCCAGGATAACGTTGAGGTCGTTGGACGGGTGGATGAACGTAGCGCCGCGCTCCGCCACAATTTGCTGCGCCGCTTGCTCGCGCGCCGCAAGGGTAGGGGCACACTCCACCACTTGCCCGCCGTAGGCCAGCACGGCCTCCTTTTTCACGCGCGGAGCGTTGTTGGGCATCACGATGTAGGCCGCCACGCCCAGGCTTTGGGCCGCCAGCGCCAGGGCCTGCGCAAAATTGCCCGACGAATGCGTAACCACGCCGCGCTGCTGCTCCTCGGCCGAAAGCTGCATAATGGCATTCACGGCGCCGCGCATCTTAAAAGCCCCCATCCGCTGAAAGTTCTCGCACTTAAAGTACAGCGTAGCGCCGGCCAGCTCATCGAGCAAATGCGAGGTAAGCACCGGCGTGTTGTGCACGTAAGGTTGAATGCGGGCGTGCGTTTGCGCAAGGGCGGCTTTCAGGGCAGGGGCGAGTAGCATGGCGCGTGCTTAAGGGCGGAGGTTTAGCGGTAAAGTTCGCGAAACCCAGGGGCGTTGCCTAGGTCGGGAGCCGACTTGGCAGCTGCCCGCGGCCCAAGAACACAGGAGTACCTAGGGCGTTGCGAACCGCCCGAAAGTCGGCCGCCGGAAAAGTAGCCCCGAACGCAGCCTTTGGCGGCATTTGGGCGTTTAGGCAAATTCGCCAACCTTTGGCGGCTGGCGCGGCTGCTTGCGGCGCCAATCATTGCCTTCACCAAACTGCCCAACTCCAAGCATGGCCTCGTTCGATATCGTCAGCAAAATAGACCCGCAAACGCTCGAAAACGCCGTCAACAACGCCAAAAAAGAGTTGCTGACGCGCTACGACTTCCGCGACACCAAAGGCGGCATCGAGCTGGACAAACAAAACAACGTAATCACGCTGTCGTCGGAAAACTCCATGAAGATCAAGTCGCTCGAAGACATCCTCATGGGGCGCATGGTCAAGCAGAGCATCGACCCCACCAGCCTCGATTTTTCGGCCGACGAGGAAGCCTCGGGGGCTTTGGTCAAGAAAAAGCTGCCGGTGCGCGCCGGCATCGACAAAGACCTGAGCCGCAAAATTCAGAAGCTCATCAAAGACTCGAAGCTGAAGGTGGAAGCCCAGATCCAAGGCGACCAGCTGCGCGTAACGGCCAAGAAAATCGACGATCTGCAGGCCGTAATTGCTTTGCTGCGCGGCAACGCCGCCACCATTGGCCAGCCGCTGCAGTTCGTGAACATGAAAAGCTAACGCGGCGGGTTGATGCGCCGAAACCAGCGCACCAGCAGCCACACCAGCCCGGCAAACAGGCCCGCCGTCACGATTTGCCACACCATCATTCCCTGATCCAGACTCATCCGTTTGCGTGTCGTTAGAGGTTAGCCGAAAGACCACAAACTTACGACTGCCCGCCACCGCTCCGACTCTTCTCCCTGCCTATGTTCGATTTATCCGTCTTCTCTGACCCCCAAACCTGGGTTAGCCTGCTTACCCTCACGTTCATGGAAATCGTGCTGGGTATCGACAACATCATCTTCATTTCCATCATCGTCAACCGCCTGCCGCCCGAGCAGCACCAGCGCGGCCGCACCATTGGCCTGATGCTGGCTTTGTTGTTCCGCATCGCGCTGCTGCTCAGCATTTCCTGGATTGTGGGCCTGAAAGAGCCGCTGTTCCACGTGAACCTGCCGTGGGTGGAGAGCGACTTCGGCGTAACCGGCCGCGACATCATCCTTTTCCTGGGTGGTTTGTTCCTGATCGGCAAGAGCACCACCGAAATCCACACGAAGCTGCAAGGCGAGGAGGAGCACGAGGGGGGCACGCCCGCTTACAGCACCATGGGCCGCATCATCCTGCAAATCATCATCATCGATATCGTGTTTTCGTTCGACTCCATTCTCACGGCCGTGGGCTTGGTTGACAACGTGATGATTATGATTCTGGCCGTTATTCTGTCGATGGGCGTGATGCTGGCCTTCTCGGGCCTGGTTGCCAACTTCGTGAACCGCAACCCGACCATCAAGATGCTGGCCCTCTCGTTCCTGATCATGATCGGGGTGATGCTGGTGATGGAAGCCTTCCACAAGGAAATCGAGAAAGGCTACATCTACTTCGCCATGTTCTTCTCGTTGGTGGTGGAGCTGCTGAACATGCGCCTGCGCAAGCAAACCGAGCCCGTGCACCTGCGCGACTCGCGCTACGACTAAGAATTTCAGCTTGCCTAACCGCCTTGGCCGCCCGCTCCAGCTGTTGCTCGAGCGGGCGGCTTGGTTTAGTAGCTAACCATCAGGTAGAGCACAATAATCGCCAGCAGGGCTACCACAATGGCGTTATCGACGGTGCGCTTGGGCGAGCTGCCGGGCCAGGCGCCGAAACCTGCGGACGCCGCCATCACCAACGGAAAGAAAAACAACGCGCCGTACATCAGCTCCGAGGAGTAGTCAATCAGCGGTGCCGCGGCATCGGTAGCGGAGCGGTAGGCGCGTACCTGCCGAAACAGCGCACTGCGGCGAACCTCAAGCGGCTCGCCTACCTGGTAGTTCCAGGCGCTGCGAAAGGCGGCGTGGGATGTTTTTACCCAGTAATACGACGGGCTGCCGCGCCGGCTGCCTATGTGGTACTCAACGGACGCCACCGGATCGGGGGCAAACCGCAGGGTCCAACTCATATCTACCAGCAGCAACCCGAAGAAAACCAGGGCCGCCCAACACAGCCGCCGGGCCAGCGGCGCATACCTGACGTACTGCTCCGCTAGCGGATCGGGCCCCCGCGCCGGGCGCTGGCCTTTCACGCGGGCATCGTGGGAAGGGCGGAGGCGCGGGTCGTTCAGGGTAGCATAGGCGTGCTCTACCTGCTGCAGGTATTGGCGCAAAGCCGGATCGACGGTGTTGGCCTGCAGCACAGCGCGCAACCGTTGGTAAGCCTGATGGATGTGGGCAGCAGTAGCGGAGTAGGGCACGCGCAGCACCTGGTACGCATTGCCCGGGAAAGGCTCGGCATAGGCAGGCGGGGGTGCGGAGGCCAGCAACGGGTTGCGCAGCGCCGCCAGTTGCGCATCGTAGCGGGCGCGGGTAGCCGGGTGCCGCAGCGTATCGTACGCGTCGTTTACAAGCAGGTACCGCTGGTGGGCCACCGGGTCGGGGGTGCGGTCGGGGTGAGTAAGGCGCACCAGCCGCAGGTACGCCCGCCTGATATCGTGGGCGGTGGCCTGCTCGGTAAGCTCCAGTACTTGGTAATAAGTTGTCACGCGCGGGCAGCGAAAGTAAGGCTACTCGGGCTCGGTAACCAATTGTACGACAGCGGCTGCTTGCGATAATACGCGCTGACGGGCCAACTCCAATAGCCGGCGGTTTATTTCGGGGCGGTGCCGGCGATAAAAGGCGTATTCGGGGGCGGTAAACAGGCCGGTTACCATGCCCGTGAGGGTGTGCTGCAAGCGCGCGTTGCGGCGCAGCAGCTCATCCAGCAGCCGTTCGCAATCGGCAGGGGCGGCGGTACCTAGGGGCAGGCGGTAGTCGCGGGCGTAATCGGCCACCAGCTGCAGCAGGCGTTGGTTGTGCAGCTTCAGAATAGGCCGCAGGGCGCGGTGCAGCACGTCGTCGGCCGAGGTGGCCGGGGCGGGCCCTAGGTCGGCATCGATGGTGGGGCGCAAGGCAGCCAAGGCCGCGTCGAACGAAACAGTATCAGACATAAAAAATGGGGTGCCTTCCTTAAACAACAAACGCCCGACCTAGGGCCGGGCGTTTGGGTAACAATTTGCGGTGGCTATTAGTGGCGTACCACCAACTTATGCGTAGCCGTGCCGTTGGAGCCCGTCAGGCGAATGACGTACATGCCCGCGGGCAGGTTGGCTGTGCTCAGCTTCACGCCTTCGCGCTGCAGCAACGAAGCCGCTTCGGTGCTGCGCTGCACCACCTGGCCTAGGTGGTTGAGCAACTCAACGGCTACCGGCTGCTGGCTGGCGGCCATCATGCGTACGGTAACCTCGTGGTTGGCCGGGTTGGGGAACACAGCCAGGTCATCGGTCGAGAACTTCGGGCGGTTCGAGAGAACGGCGGCGGGCAGTGTAAAGCCGGCTTTGCCGTCGGTTGTATTGTTGCTCGAGCCCTGCGAGGCGTCGGCACCCATGCCACGACGGGCAAATACGCGCCAGATCAGGGCAGCGTTGGCGGCTTTGTTGTTTACCGAGTCGGCTTTCAGAATGCCGTCGCGGCCCGAGATAAAGCCCGGCGAGCAACCCTGATACTTCATGCCGTCGATTACAAGCTTCAGGGCAATGTTGTTGCCGCCGGTAGCGGCGTACAGGTCGCTGTTGTAGCCGTACTTCTCAATCAGTGCCCAGTTCAAATCCCACAGCGCGGTGCACCAAACGGTGCCTATGCTGTGCGCGGCGTTGTAATTCGGCGTGCCTACGTTGGCGTAGGTAAGCTCGTTTACGGCCATGTTGGTGGTGTAGGGCCGGTTGCGGATGCCTATACCGTTTGCGGGCTGGCCGTCGGCAAAGGTGCCGATGCCGCGGGGCGTGTCGCCTTTGTCGCCGGGCTTGGTCGTCATCCAGAGGCCGAAGAAGTCGCTCCAGCCCTCACCCATTTGCTCGGCGTTGCTGAGGCAGCCTGCACCTACGCCGGTAAGGCGGTTGCTGATGCCGTGGCCGTACTCGTGGGCAATGATGCCGTTGTCGAAGCTGCCGTCGCGGTCGAAGGCCGAGGCGCTTACGTTTACCTCGCCGGCGCGCAGGGCGCTAATCAGTTTCTCGCCGTTGGTGCGCGAAATGAACAGCGTTGGAATGCGGATGTTGTTAGTGTCGGGGGCGGTGCCGCCAAACGTTAGCAGCGGGCCGTTCGCCACGGTATCCATCACGATAACCATGCGGGCACCGGCGGCCACGGCCCGCTGAATTTTGGGTACGAAGTTGCAGTTGCCGCGCTTGATAAAGGCCACGTTGTCCTTCACGTTCGCGGCGTTGGGCAGCGGGTCGGCGCAGCCGTCGCCAGCGTACACCAGCTTGCCGCTTACACCGGGGCCAAACTGGCTTAGGCGGCGGCCGAAAGTGGTGCCCGAAAAGTTATCGATGGTGATGGGCGCGCCGCTGGCTGGCGTGGCCACGATGCTACGCTCGCCCGAGTCCCACAGGTACATCTGCATGCGCGGCTGAAAGCCCTCGCCCGGCGTGGCCATGTTGGCGTTGTTGATGCCGTTGCCATCCAGGGCTTCGGCCTGCACAAAATCGTTGCCGCGGCCCGAGCCCGAGTAGTTAAATGCCTGGAAGTTGCGTGCTGCTTCGGTGAAGCCGTGTCGGTCCATCACGTCGTGCACCAAGTTGTTCCAGTAGAACAAGTTGGTAATAGCTGCGTCCTGGTTCACGTTGGCCGCCACGCGGTTCTGCACCGGGAAATCGAACACCAGTTGGGCGCCGCCATCGGGCGAGTAGCCGGCCGTGTAGTTGTTGGTGGTAGCGCCCACGTTGCGGTTACCGCGGTCTTCGTAGGCGTGCACGTTGTTGCCACGCGTGATGGTGTACTCGGCGCCGGCCTGGCCATTGGTGTCGTGCCAGCCAAAGGGCGAGGCCACGGCATTGGCTGGGTTGGTGACCACTTGGCGGTTTCCATGCAGCGGGCTCTCCACGGTAAGCGGCCACACGTTGTAGCTGTTGGTAGCGCTGGTGCGCTGGCCCACCGGCGGGGTTTGTGTATCGGCCGCGCCAAACTGCGCAGGCGTAGCTGCCGAAAGCGCATTGCGCTGTTGGGCCAGCGCCGCAAACGAGGCTTCTTCGCGCACCACAAAATCGGTGCGGTCAATGAGTTGGCCGGTAGTAGCATCGATGCGCGCATCCCAGTAGTGCTGGGCGTCGAGCGGGTACAGGGTTACGTTCCAAGTCAGCACCAGCTCGCCGCTGGGCTGGCGGAAGTACATCAGCTTAACCGGAATTTTCTCCAGCGAAATACCGCCCTCCGAAAACATCATGCCTTCGGTGGCCGATCCTTCTTTTACAACGCGCAAACCCTGCGGAGCTGGCATTTGCAGCGCACGTGCAGCGGCTGCTACTGCCTGCTCGGGCGAAAGCCCGGCGGTGGCTGCTTTGGCGTGCGATGCTGCATCAGAAACAAATGCGTTGTGCGAGGCGACAACCTTGCCGCTGCGGTCGAAGTGCACCTCAATAACAGCCCCGTAAATTTCCACGCCTTGATGACGTTGGCGCAGGTACAAATGGGTAGCTCCGTTATCAGCGTCGGTGTATTCCGATGGAACGGCCGGATTGCGCAGATCAGCTTCGGTCAATCCAAGTTTGGCCCGACGGGAGTTAAGGTACTCAAGCCCGCGGTTAACAGCCGAGGTCTTGGCTTGGGTTTGCTGCTGAGCCAAGCCTAAAGTAGGCAAGGCCAGAAAGGCCGCGAGCGTAAACACACGTCCGTAATGCGTAAAAGTGTTTGTCATGCAAAAAGGAAATGGAGCAGTAGGTTAAAGCCGCTGACAGTGCGGTTAGTGCCCGTTAAAAATACGGATAAGTAGCAATAAACACGAGTAAATGTTCAAAATCTAAGTCTTTTGAAACGCTTTATTTGAAGACTTATCAGCTTGAAACAGTCAGGCCCCATTTCGAAAGCACATCCCACACCAGCACGCCTACCGTTACCGATACATTAAGCGAGTGTTTGGTGCCGAATTGGGGTATTTCCACCGCCGCGTCGCAGTGTTTCAGCACCTCATCATCAACCCCGAACACCTCATTGCCGAACACCAGGGCCAGCGGTTTATCAGGTGCTGGCTGAAACTGCGGCAGCGGCACCGAGCCGGTGGTTTGCTCCACGGCCACCACCTGCCAGCCTTCCTGGCGCAGGCGCTCCACCAAAGCGGGCACGTCGGGCGCATGCTCCCACGGCACCGACTCCGTCGAGCCTAGGGCGGTTTTGGTAATCTCGCGGTGCGGGGGCTGGCCGGTAATGCCGCCAAGCCACAGTTTGCTCACGGCAAAGGCGTCGCAGGTGCGGAACGCGGCGCCCACGTTGTGCAGGCTACGAACGTTGTCGAGCACCACGCAGAGCGGGAATTTCTCCGTATTTTTGAAATCCTCGACCGTGAGCCGATTCAGTTCGTGAATGGTTAGTTTGCGCATGTAAGGGGTGAAACGAAGGCTTGCGTAGCAGTTAGAACGATACTGCCCGGCGGCAGTGTTCAGACGAAGGTGCAAGCTAAAGCTTGCGCCCCGAATGGGCCCGTGCTGCTCCGCGCCGAACGATTGCAAACCCCACCCTGAGCTGGCGCCACAACGTGGCTTTTACCCGACGATAGACGCGCACGTATGCGTAAACCTGCCCCCGGCGCACCGGCCCCCGTGGTCGATACGCCCCTGATGAAGCAATACTACGCCCTGAAGCAGCAGCACCCCGGCGCGCTGCTGCTCTTCCGCGTAGGCGACTTCTACGAAACCTTTGGCGAGGACGCGGTTACCAGCGCCCGCATTCTGGATATCACGCTTACCAAGCGCGGCGCGGGCACTTCTTCGGAAGTTGCTCTGGCCGGCTTCCCGCACCACGCCATCGATACCTACCTGCCCAAGCTCGTGCGGGCCGGGCAGCGCGTGGCCATCTGCGACCAGCTCGAAGACCCCAAGCAGGCCAAAGGCCTCGTGAAGCGCGGCATTACCGAGCTCGTAACGCCCGGCGTAAGCCTGCACGACAACGTGCTGGAGCGCCGCGCCAACAACTACCTGGCGGCCGTGCACTTCGGCAAAAGCAACCAGGCCGGCATCGCCTTCCTCGACATCAGCACCGGCGAGTTCCTGGTGGCTCAGGGCGATGCCGCTTACCTAGGCAAGCTGCTGCAGAATTTTGCGCCGGCCGAGGTGCTGCACTGCAAAAACCAGCGCCAGCACTTCGAAACGAACTTCGGGCCCGACCTCTGCACCTACGCCCTCGACGAGTGGGTTTTCGGGTTCGACTACGCCCACGATTCGCTGACGCGCCATTTCCGCACCACCTCGCTCAAGGGCTACGGCATCGATACGCTGCAGGAAGGCATTGTGGCCGCCGGCTGCATCATGCACTACCTGGCCGAAACCAAGCACACCGACATCGGGCACATCAACGGCATCGGGCGCCTGGAGGAGGACAAATACGTGTGGCTCGACCGCTTTACGGTGCGCAACCTCGAGCTGCTTTCGGCCCAGCACCTAGGGGGCGTGCCCCTCATCGAGGTGCTCGATCAGACGCTGACTCCGATGGGCGCCCGCCTGCTGCGCAAGTGGGTGGTGCTGCCGCTGAAAGAGCCGGCCCAAATTCAGCGCCGCCTTGATACCGTGCAGACCCTGCACGAGCAGCCTGAGCTGCTCGAGGCCATCCGCGACCAGCTGCGCCAGATAAACGACCTGGAGCGCCTGATTTCCAAGGTGGCCGTACGCCGCGTGAACCCCCGCGAGCTGCTGCAGCTGAGCCGCGCTTTGGAGGCCCTAGGTCCGGTGCGCGAGCTGCTGCAAGCCAGCGGCGTGCGCGCCCTGCAAAAGCTCTCCGACCAGCTAAACCCCTGCGACGGGCTGCGCAGCGAGATTCAGGCCAAGCTGCGGCCCGATGGCCCGGTGCTCACCAACCAAGGCAACATCATTCAGGACGGCGTCGACAAAGAGCTCGACGAGCTGCGCGCCATTGCCTACACCGGCAAAGATTACCTGCTGCAGCTGCAGCAGCGCGAGCAGCGCAACACCGGCATCGGCTCGCTGAAAGTGGCTTACAACAAAGTGTTTGGCTACTACCTCGAGGTGACCAATGCCCACAAAGACAAGGTGCCCTCGTCCTGGATTCGGAAGCAGACCCTGGTAAATGCCGAGCGCTACATCACCGAGGAGCTGAAAACCTACGAGGAGAAGATTTTGCACGCCGAGGAGCGCCTGTTCGTGATTGAGCAGCGCATTTACGACGAGCTGGTGCTGACGGCGGGCGAGTACATCACCCAAATTCAGCAGAACGCCCGCACCGTGGCCGTGCTCGATTGCCTAGGTTCGTTTGCCGCCACGGCCCGGCAGCACCGCTACGTGCGCCCCGTCGTCGACGATTCGGCCGTGCTCGACATCCGCCAGGGCCGCCACCCGGTTATCGAGCGGCAGCTGCCCCCCGGCGAGCAGTACATCCCCAACGACATCCGGCTCGACCGCGACGAGCAGCAAATCATCGTGATTACCGGCCCCAATATGGCCGGTAAATCGGCCTTGCTGCGCCAGACCGCGCTTATCGTGCTGCTGGCCCAAATTGGCTCCTTCGTGCCCGCCACCGCCGCGCACGTGGGCGTCATCGACAAGGTGTTTACCCGCGTAGGCGCTTCGGACAACCTCTCGAAAGGGGAGAGCACCTTTATGGTGGAGATGACCGAAACAGCCTCCATCCTGAACAATCTCTCCGACCGTTCTCTGGTGCTGATGGACGAAATTGGCCGCGGCACCAGCACCTACGACGGCATCAGCATTGCCTGGGCCATTGTGGAGCACCTGCACAACCATCCCAAAGCCCGCGGCAAAACGTTGTTTGCCACCCACTACCACGAGCTCAACCAGCTGGCCGAGCAGTGCGAGCGGGTGCGCAACTACAACGTGGCCGTGAAAGAGGCCGACGGCCGCATCCTGTTCCTGCGCAAGCTGCAGGAGGGCGGCTCCGAGCACTCCTTCGGTATTCACGTGGCCCGCATGGCCGGCATGCCGCCCGCCGTAGTGCTGCGCGCCAACGAAATCATGCACCACCTGGAGCAGGAGCGCGCCCAGGTTGCCACCGACGAGCCCGCCGATGAGCTAGCGCCCGTGGAGGCCGAGGTAACCGTGGCCCTAAATGGGCACGCCGTGCGCCAGCCCCAGGCCCGCCCTTCGGCCGCGGTGGCTACTGCACCTAGGCCCACGCTGCAGCTCAGCATGTTCGAGCCCGCCGACCCGGCTCTCGAGCGCGTGCGCGAGCTGTTGCAGCACCTCGATGTGAACACGCTCACGCCCATTGAAGCGTTGCTGAAGCTAAACGAGCTGAAGTTGGTGCTCAACCGTTGAGTGCCAAAGCAAGCCAGGTGATGAAACAGTAAGGCCTGCTCTGGTAGCACCCGACGGGCTTTGCTTTTGCTGCTCGATGCGCTAATTGTTGGCTTTTAAGAACCTGTTTATACTGGCTTTGCTCCTTCCTAAGCGCAGGCTCGCCTTGGGGTATTAGTAAAAAAAAGTGCCTCATAATGAGGGATAAAAGGCTTTTGCTCTGATTTTTTAGGCTTCAACGCTTGACTTCCTGAAATCACGCTTTACCTTTGCATCATCAAAACGCCACTACGGCGGTTGACCTCAAGCGAGAGTAGCTCAGTTGGTAGAGCGCGACCTTGCCAAGGTCGAGGTCGCGAGTTCGAACCTCGTCTCCCGCTCAAAAGAGGATGTTGCTTCGGTAGCCTCCTCTTTTTTGTTTTAATGGAGAGCAAGCCTATCTGTATAGATTTTTTGCTTCGCTCTTGACAACAAGAAAAGTCTTGTTGTACCTTTGCATCATCAAACGCCACTACGGCGGTTGACCTCAAGCGAGAGTAGCTCAGTTGGTAGAGCGCGACCTTGCCAAGGTCGAGGTCGCGAGTTCGAACCTCGTCTCCCGCTCAAAAAAGGACGTTGCGCACAGGCAGCGTCCTTTTTTACTTTTGTGCAGGTTCGCTGCACTTGCCGGAGTGGTGGAACTGGTAGACACGAGGGACTTAAAATCCCTTTTCCGCAAGGAAGTACGGGTTCGATTCCCGTCTCTGGTACAATTAAGCCCGTTGGTCATAGGCCAACGGGCTTTTTTATTTGCCAGAATACCCGTCGAATCCTACTGTGTCCGGTAAGGAGCTACGTAGTAGCGAATTCATAATGATGGTGCCAGACACCGTTTAATGCATTCAGCGAGAAAAAGCTGCTGTTTGCAGAGCAATTACACGCGTTCGGCAAGCATCGGAGCAAATTGCTCTTATTACGTGTTGCTTGCGCTTTGCCAATCCTACGCCTGCACCGCAGAGATGAACTCCTCCGATAACCAAACAGATTCAGTACGAAAACCGGATACCGATTTGCAGGAGGCGTTGACGCTTGCCCAAGCCCGCATTCGTGAATTGGAGCTACGAGCACGGATACCCGATCAAAACCCGAACCCCATTCTGCAAGTAGACGCCGCCGGGCAGTTTCTGTACAGCAACCCGGCCGGCTGGAAGCTCTGGAACTCGCTTACTATCGACGAAAAGCGCTACGTGAGTGGACGCCTGCGCGAAATGACGCGGGAGGTGCTTCGGGAACAGCAACTCGTGCAGCAGGAGGTAGAGGCCCTAGGTCGGCAATACACGCTGCACGGCTCGCCGGTGCAGCCGGAGGGCTACGTAAACCTCTATTTTATTGATGTAACCGAGCGCCGCCGCGCCGAGCAGCAATTGGCGCAGGAGCAGCGTTTTTACAGCAATATCCTCGACGAGCTGCCCGTGGAGGTAGTGACGCTGGATGCTGACCGGCGCTACATTTACGCCAACCCGCAGGCCGTGCCCAGCGCCGAAGCCCGGCAATGGCTGATTGGCCGAACGGTAAAGGAATACTGCGAGCAGTTTGGCTACCCCATCGAGCTGGCCGAGCACCGGCACCGCATGTTCGATAGAGCCGTGGCCGAGCGCGAAGTGGTGGTGTGGGAAGACCAGACCCCGACCGAAAACGGCCGCACCTTTCACAACCGGTTTTTCAAGGCCATTGCGCACCCCGATGGCGCGTTCTACATGATGCTGGGCTTTGGGCTCGACAATACCGCCCAGCGCGAGGCCGAGCTGCAACTGGCGCAGCAGCGCGAGTTTTACGAGTCGATCCTCAGGCATTTGCCTGCCGATGTAGCCGTGCTCGACGCTGAGCATCGCTACATGTTTGCCAACCCCGGGGCTATCAAAAACCCGGAGGTGCGCCGCTGGATAATAGGCAAAACCGATTTCGATTACTGCGCTTACCGCGGCCGCCCCGAGCAGGTAGCGGCGAGCCGCTGGCAGCTATTCGAGCAGGCCAAAGCCACCGGCGAGCGGGTGGCCTTTGAGGAGCAGCTGGTGAAGCCCAACGGGCAACTGGAGTATGCCCAGCGGCACTACCAGCCCGTGTACGACCACAGCGGGCAGCTGCAGATGATGATCGGATACGGGAGCGACACTACCGAGCAGCGGGTAGCCGAGGAAAAATTGCGCCTGAGCGAGGCCGAGCTCCGCGAGCAGCAGGCTTTTGTGCAACAGGTGCTCGACACCTCTCCGAGCCTGATTTACGTGCGCAGCGCCGACGGCAACGTGCAGTTCAGCAACCGGGCCATGCGCCAACTCACCGAAAGCTCGCAGGATCGGCTGGCGCTTACCCAGGACCCCACCACGGTGCAGGCGCAGGAGCAGGCGCACTACGCCGCTGCCGACCAGTACGTGCTGCAAACCGGCGAAGAGCTGATGCGCGAAGACTCGTTTACCTTGCCCTCGGGCGAGGTACGCTGGTTTCAGACCATAAAGCGCCCGCTGCTGCGCCCCGACGGCAGTGTGCAGGTTTTGGGCGTAAGCACCGACATTACCGACCTGAAGCGCGCCACGGAAGCCGCCCATGCTGCGGCGCGCGCCCGCGAGAACTTCCTGGCCAATATGAGCCACGAAATACGTACCCCCCTGAACGGAGTGCTGGGCTACGCCAACCTGCTGGCCAAAACCCAGCTGGACGCTCAGCAAACCGAGCAGCTGAACGTGATTCGCAAATCGGGGCAGCACTTGCTGGCGTTGGTAAACGACGTGCTCGACATGGCGAAAATCACCTCGGGCAAGATGGAGTTCGAGCAAACGCCCTTTAACCTCTGCGACTCGATGGGCGGGGCCGTGCAGGGCCTGGCGCTGCAAGCGGCTCAGAAAGGCCTCACGTTTCTGGCGCAGCCGCTCAGGCTTACCTGCCCGTACCCTTGGGTTATCGGCGACCCGCACCGCCTCAACCAGATTCTGATCAACTTGGTGGCCAACGCGGTAAAGTTTACGCAGCGCGGGAGCGTGTCGGTGGCGGGGCGCCTGCTCACGGAAACCGACGAAACCCTTACCGTCGAGTTCAGCGTGAGCGACACCGGCCCTGGCATTCCGCCCGACCGCCTGGAGCGCATTTTTGAGGACTTTACCCAGGCCTATGCCGATACCACCCGCAACTTCGGCGGCACGGGCCTAGGTCTGAGCATCAGCCGGGCGCTGGTGGAGCAGCTGGGCGGCACCATGCGCGTAGAAAGCGAAATGGGGCGCGGCAGCACGTTTGCGTTTACGGTAACGCTGCCCAAAACCCGCATGGTTACGCCGCCGGTTGCCGAGCCGGCCGCGCCAGCCGCAACCACGGCTTTAGCAGGCAAGCGGGTGCTGCTGGTGGAGGACAACGAAATCAACCGCAACATTGCGCGCATGCTGCTGGAAGAGTGGAACGTGGTGGTTGACGAAGCCGCCGACGGGTTTGAGGCGCTGGCGTTGTTCGAGCAAAACCGCTACGACGCGGTGCTGATGGACATTCAGATGCCCGGCATGAACGGCATGGAGGCCACGGCGGCCATCAGGGCCAATGCCGACGCCGCCAAGGCCCAGGTGCCGGTGCTGGCGCTTACGGCCAACGCCTTCCGCTCGGATAACGAGCGGTACCTGGCGGCCGGCATGAACGATACGCTGGCCAAACCCTTCGACGAAGCCGAGCTGTATCAGAAGCTGGAGACGCTGGTTAAGCGCCCCCAACGCAGCTACGACCTCACGCGCCTCCGCGAGATGGCGCGCGGCAAGGAGACCTTCGTGCACCGCATCATTCAGTCGTTTCTGGAAAACATGCCCGGGAGCGTGGCTCAGATTGAAGCTGCCGCTGCGGCTGCCGACTGGGTGGCCGTGGCCGGGCTGGTGCACCACATCAAGCCGTCGTTGTCGTCGTTGGGCGTGCAGCAGGTCGACGAGGCCGTGCGCCTGCTCGAAGCCGCGCGCCACACCACGCTGCTCAGCGCCCACGATCAGAAAACCTACCACGATGCCGTGCAGCATTTGGTAGCCGTGGTAGCGCGGGTGCTGAGCGAACTGCCCGCCGAGCTACCCGCCGCCTAGGTGGTAATGGGTGCGAAACAGCCGGGGCGGGCCGAATTACACTTCGGCCCGCCCCGGCTGTTTTGTTTCATCAGGTTAAAGGCTGCGTAGCCGCTCGTAGAACTCCTCCTGGTAGGATTTGCCGACGGGCACCTCGTGGTTGCCCAGCTGCAGCATGTTGTCCTGCACCGACTCCACGCGCTGCATATTCACCATGTAGGAGCGGTGCACGCGCATAAAGTGCGAGAAGGGTAGCCGCTCTTCCAGCGCCTTCAGGGTGATGTACACGATGTGCTTTTGCTTGGGCGTAACCAGCACCGAGTACGTCGACATGGCCTCGATAAACAGCACGTCGTTGAAGTCGAGGCGCAGCAGCTTGTTGTTCGTTTTTACGAACAGCGTCGAGTCGTTGGCTTCTACGTTCGAGGGCGTGGCGGCGGCCGCGGCGGCCGTTTGCTGCTGCTCCACGGCGCGGTTGATGGCTTTGCTGAAGCGGCTGTACTCCACGGGCTTCACCAGGTAATCGAGTACCTGCAGCTCAAACGCATCGACGGCGAAGTTGGCGTGGCTGGTTACGAGTATCACCTGGGGTTGCGGCTCGGGCAGCACGCGTACCAGATCGAGGCCGCTGAGCTGGGGCATTTCGATGTCGAGCAACAACAAATCAACTTGCGCGCCTGCCCGCAGCAGGTTGAGGGCCTGCACCGCATCGGGCAACGAAGCAACCAGCTCCAGCGACTCCGTCATTTCGACAAAGTGCTCGAGGGTGAGGCGGTTGATTTCGTTATCGTCGATGATCAGGCAACGAAGACGAGTAGACGGGTTGGGCATCGGCAAAGCGGCAGTGGAGAAACAGAAGAATTGCTAAAATAAGCACCTTGCCCGTAACTACGTCGGATGCTGCCCGGTGTTTTGTACCCGAAGGCAGGCCCGTGCGGCTGCCCGGCACCAATGCCCGCCGCGGTACCTAGGCGCGTTGCCTGCCAGCGGGGTACAGCCAGTGCATGAGCGGGGTTAGCACGATAACGGGCAGCGGGTTTAGCGTGAGGTCGATAATGGGGCGCCCCAGGGCGAAGGCCGGGCTGGTGCTGCCTGCCGCCTTGCCCACCAGCACCAGCACGATGCTCAGCAAAAACAACCCGCCGTAGATGCCCGCGCCAACCCGCCAGGTGCGCGCCGGCGTGAGTACCAGCAGCAGCAGCAAACAAGTGAAGCTGTAGCCTGCACCGTACGTAAACTTGGCCGGCAGGCTGGTAAAGCCCGGCAATGCGTACGCCGGGTTTGGCTGCTCGCGCCAGAACCCGCTCTGCAGACCTAGGGTTTCGGCTGCCGAGGCCCAGAACCTGGCCAAGGCCGTTATGGCCACGGCATCGTGGGTGCCGGCCCAAAAAAGCACCGCCGCCAACACCAGCGCCAGCCCCACGCGCAGCAGCCTTGGCAGGGCACCTAGGGCCGCAGGGTTACGCATGGCTGGGCACCTGCGGCGAGGCAAAACGGCGTACCCAGAGCATCCAGAGCAGGAAAATGCAGCCGTACACCACAAACGTGAAGGTGTAGTGGTGGTTGAAATCGACGGTGCCGCGCGAATACAAATGGTTGAGCGTAAGGGCTCCTACCCGCACAATGTTGAGCCCGTAAATGGCCAGTATACCAAGGGCCATAAACGGCAGCTTGCGCCGCCAGCTGCCCCCCGGAAAAGCCAGGATAAAGCCCACAAACAACGCGTACAGCACCTGGCCATTGCAGGGGTCGCCGACCCACACGGCCGGTTTGCCCGCCACCAGCACCATGCGGCCGGCGGCCGCCGCGGGCACGCTTACCGCCCGCAGCACCGCCGCGCTTACCGAGGCCAGGTTGAGCGACAACGCCTCGTCGAGCTTACCGGCGGGCCTCAGCCACAGCTCGTAGCCGACGTACCACAGCAGGTAAAGCGCCCCGGCCGAAAGCGCAAAGCGCAGGAGCGCCCGGTGGTTGGGAGTACGATCGTGCATAAAGCAAAAGTACGGGGCTTGCCTCGTTGGTCAGCAAAAGGCTGCGCGCGCTGAAATAGCACGGGGGCAATGGTTTCGAGCCATATTTGCGTTGGGCACTGGGGGCTTAGCCACCGCATCGTACTTTTAACCTATCGCTCAGCTGCATTTTCATGTCCGAAAACCTTTCCTCGCCCGCCGACCTCACCCAGCACTACCAGCAGAAGATCCGGCAGGTATTTACCGAAGTAGGCAAAGTGGTGGTGGGGCAGCAGTACATGCTCAACCGGCTGCTGATCGGCCTGTTTACCGGCGGACATATCTTGCTCGAAGGGGTGCCGGGCCTGGCCAAAACGCTCACCATCAGCACGCTGGCGCAGGTGCTGCACCTGCACTTTCAGCGGGTACAGTTCACGCCTGATCTGCTGCCTTCGGATTTGGTGGGCACCATGATTTACAACCAGACGCAGTCGGAGTTTGAGGTGAAGAAGGGTCCCATCTTCGCCAACCTGGTGCTGGCCGACGAGGTAAACCGCTCGCCTGCCAAGGTGCAAAGCGCCCTGCTCGAGGCCATGCAGGAAAAGCAGGTAACCATCGGCGAAACCACGTATCCGCTCGATTTGCCTTTTCTGGTGCTGGCTACGCAAAACCCAGTGGAGCAGGAAGGCACGTACCCCTTGCCTGAGGCGCAGGTCGACCGCTTTATGATGAAGGTGTTTGTGGACTACCTGAAGAAGGCCGAGGAGCTGGAAGTGATGCGCCGCATGGCCAACCTCAGCTACAGCAGCGACGTGCAGGCCGTGCTCACCAAGGAGGATATTTTTGGCATTCGGGGGCTGATCAACCAGGTACAGATTTCGGATACGCTGGAGAAGTACATCATCGAGCTGGTGTTTGCCACGCGCAAACCGGCCGAGTACGACCTAGGCGAATTTGCCCAATACGTGCAGTACGGCGTAAGCCCCCGGGCCAGCATTGCCCTGCACCGCGCGGCGCGCACCGTGGCCTTCTTTGATGAGCGCGACTACGTGTTGCCCGAGGACATCAAAGACGTAGCGGCCGACGTGCTCAACCACCGCATCATGCTCACTTACGAAGCCGAAGCCGACGGCGTACGCACCCAGGATTTGATCGAGGCCATGCTGCGGAAAGTGCCCATCAGCTAGTGGCGCACCCGTTGCAGCAGCAAGGCCACATCGGCGGGGCGGGGCAGCAGCTCGGCGGGGCCGATGCCTGCCGCACGCACAAATTGCCAGGCCAGCCACACCGTGGAGCCTAGGTACGAAACCGTGGCCGCCCAGGCGGCACCCGCCGCGCCGTACTGCGGAACGAAGGCGAAACAGCTCACCAATGTGAGGCCCAACCCCAGCACGGCCGCCAGGTTGTTGGTGCGGTATTGGGCCGTGCCGGCGAAAAAGGCGCTCAGCTGCATGTGCATGCTGAACGCCACAACCCCTAGGGCCAGCGCCCAAATAACGCGTTGGGCGCCCGCGAAGTCGCGGCCGAACACGGCAGCCAACCATTGAGCGGGTACCAAGGCCAGCGCCAGCACGGCCAGGGCGCTCAGCACCACCGCTAACCGCACCGCCCGAACGGTGGCCTGAACAGGCGCGGCATGGTTGGTGCGGTAAACAGTATCGACGTACTGCACCTGCGAAATGCTGCGCGGAATCAGCCACACGGCTTCGGCCAGCGCCACGCCCACCGAGAGTACGCCCACGGCGCCCGTGCCCACCCAGGCCGCCACGAAGTAGAACCCCAGGCGGTAGTTGGCAAACCCCACAATGTTGGAGAAATGCGCGCCGCGGCTGTGCCGGGCCAGCTCGCGCGCTACAAAGCGCCAGCGTTTGCCATGCCCCGCGGGCCGGTCGGGCTGTTGCTGCAGCATTCGGGCGGTAAGTGCCCAAATGGCAGCGTAGGTAAGCACATGGGCGGCGTAGTAGGCCGTGGCGCTGCGCCATTGCAGCATAAAAAAAGCGGCAGTTAGCCCCAGCGCTATACCGGCACTCTGCAGCAGAATAACGAGGTTGTAGAGCCGCTCTTGCCGGCGGCCCAGCAGCAGCTGCAAGTGCACCAGCACGAAGCCTTCAACTAAAGTAGCCACCAACAAGTAAGCCGAATACCCAGGGCTTGGCCGCCGCCACCACCACACGGCTGCCGTGCCCAGCAGGCCAATCAGTGCCGACCAGGCGTAGGCGGGCAGCAGCAGGTGCCACAGGTTGCGCCTAGGTGCCAGGTAAATCAGCGACGAGCCACCCACCAAGCCGGCAAACAGCAGCAGCAGCGTGCGGTCGATGGTGAACAGGCTAACCTGCCCGCGGCCCTCAGCGCCCAGCCAGCGGGCCGTGAGCCACACCAGGCCAAAGTTCAGCAAAGCCGCGCCCAGGCGGGTGCCAAAGGTGAACAGGATGCGCCGCAAGCTCATCGGCCGAGGATGCTTTGGTTAAGCGCCGCAAACTGCCGACCCACTTTAGCCGGGCTGCACCGCTCCACGGCATCGGCACGGAGCACTTCGGCCTGTAGTTGCAGGCGTTGGTGGTACACAGACTTGATGGCGGCACCTAAGGCGGCTTCGTCGTCGGGGGCAATCAGCAAGCCAAAGCGGCCTTCGGGCTGAAACAGCTCGGGCACGCCGCCCACCCGCGTAGCCACCACCGGGCAGCCGCAGGCCCGTGCTTCGAGCAACACGCAACCAAATGTTTCGGCCCGGCTGAAAGAAAGCAGTGCCGCGGCTTGCTGCATTTCGTGGGCCACGGCGGGGTGGGGGAGCTTGCCCAGAAACTGCACCCGGCCAGTAGCCAGCAGCCCTAGGTCGGCGGCCAGGTTTTGCAGGGCTTGAGCATCGGGGCCGTAGCCGGCAATGCGCAGGCGCAGGTGGGGCAATTCGCTTTGCAGCCCCGCCACCACGCGCAGTATGCCCGATATGTTCTTCAGGGCATCGTGAAACGCCGACACCACCAGCAGCGGCGCCAGTGCGGGTTTGGTTGGTGAAGGCCGGAACAGCTCGGTGTCAACCACGTTGGCTATTACGGCCGAGTGCGGGTTGCGGAACCCTAGGTGGCGCATGGCCTCGCGCAGCCCTTCGGATACGGTGTGCAGCGCGGCCGCTTGCTGCACCACCAAGCGCGTAAGCCACCGGCGCACCGGGCCGATGCTGGCCGAACGCGGAGGTAAATACAACGTCCAGTGCTCGGTGACAAGGTACGGAATGCCTTGCCACACTCGCAGCCACCAGGCAAACAGGCCCGTGCGCAACAACACGTGCACGTGCACGAGGTGCGGTTTGGCGCCCCAATGCCGCACCGCCTGCCGGTAGCCGCGCCACACACACACGAAATACAGCAGCAGCTTCAGCGGTTTATCGAGCAATGGCCAGCCGGTTGGCGCGGCGCGGTAGTAGTAGCGCAGCGTAGGCACGGCGGCTTCCCACTCGGGGGCGTACTCTATCAGCTTAGGTAATGGGCCGCGCGCTACGCCTGCAAAAAGCACTACGGCGTTGGCGTGCGGGGCAATGGCGGCCACGTGCCGCGCCACAAAGTCGCCGTCCTGGTCGTCGTACCGGTTGGGGTACCACTTAGGGAGCATAAGCACGCGGGGCAACGGCGACGACGTCATGGGGGCGCAAACGAGGCACGGCACGCCTAGGTGCCAAGTGGCAAGCTACGGCTTTGGCAGCGTAAGCCGGCGTGGGCAAAACGAAATTCGGCCCGCCCCCGCGTTGGCGGAGGCGGGCCGAGTATCAGGGGTAATGATAAGTAAGGTAATCGGCGGAGGCTATTGCGCCACCACGAAGCGGACTGCAGCGCTGGTTTCTTCGGTTTGCACCGTAGCCAGGTACACGCCGGCTTTCAGGCTGCTGGGCAGGGTTACTTCCTGCGGGCCAGCCTGCAGCTTGCGGCCTTCGCTTACCACGGCTACTTCGCGGCCGGTCAGGTCGAGCACGCGCACGGTGGCGGTGCTGGCGCGGCGCAGCTCAAAGGCCAGTTTGGCGGCGGCAGTGGCGGGGTTGGGGTACACGCCCAGGCGCTGCACCTGGTCGGAGGTCTTTTTGTTGCTGGCTACAATACCGGCGAGGTAAGGCGTGTTCTGCGGGTCCCAGTTGGTCCAGCCCTGCGTCCAGTCGGTGGAGCCGAAAGCGCCGCGGTACGATACCCGCTCGAAGAACGTGTCGGCCAGCTTGGCATCGGCGAAGGCAGCGCCGTTTTGCAGCGGCGAGGCCGCGGCGGGCAGCACCTGCGGGTTGGTAAGCGTGTACGAGCCCGACTGGAACTGTACGTCCGACTCGTTGGCGTAGAGCGTATTGCTACGGGCGCCCTGGTTGTAGAAAGCGGCCACATCGTAGCTGCTGCCAGAGGCCGTAGCAAAGTTGGTGGGCAGGCCGGCCAGCACCGTGTTGGCCACTTGCAGCTCGCCGTTGGTAGCGTTGCCTTCCGAGGCAGTACCATCAATCAGCAAGCCCGTGCGGTAGCCCGTAAATACCGAGTTGAACACCGACAGCGCCGAGTTGCGGCGGATGTGCATCGCGCTTTTTACGTTGGCGTTCAGGGTAGTCGTACGGTTAATCACGTCGGTCACGTTCGAGAATACAGCCGCGGTTTTGGGCGAGGCGGTGGTACCGTTCCGGTCGTTGTCCGACTCGAAACCGTTCGAGCCCGATTGGTCACCGATGTTCGGGTCGCGCAGCGAAAACGCAAACTGCACCTTGCCCGCGTAGCCGTTGTCGGTATCCCAGTTGTCGTCGAGGGTGCGGAAGGCCACCAGGTGCTTGGCATTCACGGTGCCGCCAAACCACTCAAAAGCGTCGTCGCCGGAGTACGAAATCTGAATGTGGTCGAGCACGGTGCCCGAACCCACGCCCCCTAGGGTCAGGCCGTTGATTTCGGTGTCGGGAGCAAAGGCAATACCCGGAAACTCGATGCGCACGAAGCGTAGCACACCGGAGTTGTCGGCAGGGTTGGTGCCGCCGAAGTTCGACTCAGGCGTAGCCTCAATGGTAGGGTCGCCGGGCAGGTTGATGGGCGCCGAGCCGGCAATTACAATGCCGCCCCAGTCGCCGCGGGCCCGCTGCCCAGCCGGCTCGGCCGAGGTGAATACGATGGGCTGCTGGCGGGTGCCGTCGGCCACCAGGCGGGCGCCGCGCTTTACCACCAACGTGCCCTTCGAGGCCTTGTCGCCTTTAATAATAGTACCCGGCTGAATGGTGAGCGTAGCGCCCGGCGCCACGTACACGAAGTTATTCAGCACGTACACGTTGTTGTTCGTCCAGGTGGTGTTGGCGCTGATTACGCCCGATACCTGCACCACCGGAGCGGCCGTTTGGGCCAGCGCAGCCGGCGCGGCAGCGACCAGCAAAGAAGCAGCAAACAGTACGGGAAGTAGAAGCTTTTTCATAGCACGAAAGCAGTGGCTGATTGACGCTGCGAAGGTCCGGAACGACAACGCCTACCGGGGCACGGCAGGCGTTATCATATCGTTAGCGGGCAGTTACCTTTTCGTTTACAGGCGCCAGATCAGACCTAGGGTGTAGTAAGAGCCGCGGCGGAAGCGCGAGAAATCCTGGTCCTGGCCGCCAATCTGCTGGTTGCGGTCGAGGTCGCGCACCAGGCGCGTGGGCTGGTTCAGCACGTCTTGCAGGCCAGCCCGCAGGTCGAGGCGCTTGGCTACGGTTTTGGTCACGGTCAGGTCGAGCACGTTGCGCGGCATCTCGTAAATGCTGCCGTTATCTACGTTGCCCACGAAGGCAATGCGGCGGCCGATGATGTTGTACTGCGCCGACATCTGCAGGCCGTGGTCGTCGTCCTGGTAAAAGGCACCTAGGTTCACCACGTAGGGCGATTGGCCCTGCAGCGGGCGGCGCTGGATTTGGGTAGCGTCGCTGATGCGTACTTGGCTGCGAATCCACGAGGCGTTCAGCACAAACGAGAGGCGCTGCAGCACCGGCGAGGCAGCCAGGTCGATGAGCGACTTGCGCACCTCCACTTCCAGGCCGTAGTCGTAAGCGTTGCCGTCGGCGTTGCGGTACGATACCTTCAGCAGGTCGCCGGCGTTCTGCTCAATCACGCTCTCGATGGGGCGGTCGAAGTGCTTGTAGAAAGCACCCACCGAAATCATTTCGGAGCGCGAGGGGTAGAACTCGTAGCGCAGGTCGCCGTTGTAAATCGTGCCTTCGCGCAGCGAGGGTTGGCCCACCACCAGCCAGTTGTTGGCAAAGTCGAAGTACTGGAAGCTGGCCATTTCGCGGAACTCGGGGCGGTTTACCGAGGTGCTGCCGGCCACGCGCAAGAGCGAGCGAAGGTTGAAGTTGTAGGTAGCGTTGAACGAAGGCAGCACCACCGTGCGGTTGTAGTCGGCGTTTTTGCTGGGGTTGCCGGGTACCCGCACGGCGCGCACGTTGTTCTCCACACGCACCCCGCCCGATACATTAAAGCGGTCGGAAATGGGCGCCACCAAGCTCACGTACGAAGCCAGCAGGCGGTTGTCGCCGCGGTAGCTGTCGTCCTGGTTCGTGCCTTCATCAAGCACCAGGCCCGTACGGGCGTTGATGTTTTCGGGGCTGAAGATGGTTTCGATGGGCTGCTCGAGGATTTCGTAACGGAAGTTGTCCTCGTTGCCAATCTTGTAGGAGAAGTAGCGCGCACCGAACGAGCGGTCCTTCTGCTCGGCGTAAAAACCTACGCGCAGCTTGTATTCGTTGGCTTTGGTGGTGTCGCGGCCGGCCCAGCGGCGCTCCAGCTGGCCGCTGCCGGCCAGGGTGTTTTCGGTCAGGTTCGAGTAGAAGCGGCTCGCGTCGTAGGGGTTGCCGCCCGGCGGAATCTGAATCAGGAACCGGTCGTTGGTGCCCGCATCGCGCTGCGAACGGTAGCGGCGGAAGTCGGGCTCGTCGCGCTGCACGTAGTTGTAGCCGCCCAGCCAGGTAACGGTGGTTTGCGGCCCTAGGTCGTGGGTGCCCTGCAGCTGGCCCGAGTAAATGCTGCGGCTGGTGTAGTGCAAGGCAAAGTCGCGCTTATCGAGGCGGCGCTCCAGCGAGGTGCCGGTGCGGGCCACCACCTGATCCTGGCCAAACTGGTTCAGAAAGTTGCGGAACTCGATGCGGTGACGGTCGTTCAGGCGCAGCTGCCAGTTATGAATGACACCCAGGCGCACGTTGGTGTTCGACTGCAAATCGTTGTAGCGGTACTTGGCTTTGTAGTTGCCGTTCTCGTCTTTCTGGTCTTCGTAGTCGGCGCGCTCCACGTTGTATTGCTCGCGCGTGAGGCTGTACGACACCGAGGTAACGTTGCTCAGGTGGGCGCTGCCCAGCTCAAACTTGCGCAGCAAACCCAGGGAGGCGCGCACATCGGGCGAGGCTTGCGTGCGGCGGGCCACCCAGTCGTTGCGCAGGCGCTGGCCTAGGGCATTCAGCTCATCGTTGCTCACTTTGCCTTGCTGCACCATGCCCGGCGTGCCCGAAGGCAGCTGGCGGCGGCCACCATCAAAGCCCAGCCAATCGGTGCTGCTGCCTTGCGTTGTCGAGAAGTTGTTGAACGTAGTGCCGCTTCGGTACGACGACGACAGCGAGAACGTGGTGCCGTTGTCGAGCACCGAGTTCTTGGTGTACACCTTTACTACGCCGCCGCCAAACTCGCCCGGCAGCTCCGGCGCACCCGACTTAAACACCAGCACGCGGTCCATCACCGACGAAGGCAGAATATCAAAGCTGAAGGCGCGCGTATCGGTTTCGGCCGAAGGCGTCAGGGCGTCGTTCAGCATTACGGTGTTGTAGCGTTCGGCCAAACCCCGAATCACCACGAAGTTGTTGTTCTGGATAGTAACGCCCGGTATGCGCTTCACTACCTCGGCGGCGTCGCGGTCCAGCGTCTTCACGATTTGGTCGTTCGACATGCCGCTTACCACCACCTCGCTTTTCTTCAGGTCCTGAATCAGAGCCACCTCGGTGCCGGTTTGTTTCTGGCCCGTGATGGTTACCTCCTGCAGAGCCTGCACGTTCTCCTCCAGGGTGCCGTTTAGGGTGGTTTTCTCACCGGCTTTCACTTCAATCCCCGCGAAGTTCATGGGCTTGTAGCCGATGTTCGTCATCAGGATGTTGTAGGTGCCAGGAGCGAGTTTCAGTTCGTACTGACCATCGACACCTACCGGGGCTGCCTGGGTGGTGCCGGTTACTACTACGGTAGCGCCAATCACCGCCTCGCCGGTTTTTTTGTCGAGTACTTTGCCGACGATTGAGCCTTGCTGGGCAAAGGTTAAGCTGCTGACGATCAGCAGCAGAAAGAGTAGAAATGAGCGGCGCATAGCAGTCTGCTGGTTTGCGACGCAAAGCTATTTTGGGCCTGTTACGCCAGTATGACGCCGCGGTTATGCTACCATGACGCCACGGTTACCCTTGCGTTACGCCCTAGGTGCAACCTGCTGAAGATCTGCTAGGAGCTCTTACTTTTGCGCCTTCCTCTACTGCGTTCCTGCTATGCTCCTGTCCATGACTGGCTACGGGGTTGCTCATCACGAAACCGAGCAATACACCGTTACAATTGAAATCAAGTCGCTCAACTCCAAAGGCCTCGACCTGGGTTTGCGCACCCCGCGCTCCATTGCAGCCTACGAGTTGGAGCTACGCAACCTCGTCAGCCGCCAACTCGTGCGCGGCAAGGTCAACGTCAGCATCGATATTACCCGGCCAGCCGCAGCCCGCTCGCGTGCTACCCTAAACCGTGAGGCTTTAATGGCTGCCTATCAGGAGCTGCAAAGCGTAGCCCAGGAGTTGGGCGATGGCTCAAGCAATTTGCTGGAGCTGGCTTTGCGCATGCCCGGCGTGGTGCAAACGCCCGCCGAAGCCGCCGCGCCGTCGGAAGAAGAACTGGCTTTATCGTGGGACGACCTGCAGCCGCTGGTGCAGCATGCCCTCGACCGGGTACTGGAGTTCCGCCGCACCGAAGGGCAGGCCCTCACCACCGAAATCCTGAGCTACATCGACCGCATTCGCATTCTGTTATCGGATGTGGAGCGCCACGACCCCACTCGCCTCGAAAACGTGCGGCGCCGCATGCACGAGGGCCTGGGCGAGCTGATGCAAAACGACCAGTTTAATCCCAGCCGCTTCGAGCAGGAGCTGCTATACTATATAGAGAAGCTGGATATAGCCGAAGAGAAAGTGCGCCTGATCAGCCATTTGCATTACTTCACCGAAACGGTGCACCTGCCCGAGCACAGCGGCAAAAAACTGATCTTCATTTCGCAGGAAATCGGCCGCGAAATCAACACCATCGGCTCCAAAGCCAACGATTCCACCATCCAGCATTTGGTGGTTGGAATGAAGGAGGAGCTTGAAAAAATAAAAGAGCAACTTAACAATATCCTATAAGTCCTAACGGGCGTTAGGCTCAACTTACCTGATATTTTAGGATCTTTTCCATAGATTTAAACCAATCAATGTTTGGATGCGTAAGTAGCTTAAATCAAGCTCAACAGTAAAAGGAAAATTTTGCAGAATGTGGGTTTACAGCTTTTTAAGCCCTAATTTTGTAGCGCAAGCATGACAGCAGCCACTTGCACAAAATTATTTTTGTAGGAAGTTCTTGCGTTGTGCGTGTTTCTTCCTAAATTGTGTTATCCAAACAGACTGCCTTCGCCTCGTTAGGTAGTTTACCTAGAAAGATTTCCACTTTTTTTCGCTTTAGATGATGAAAAAAGTTCTACTCGCCCCGTTGCTCTGCCTTGCAGTGCTGCTCATGGCCGCCCGGCCCTTCGCTGAAGTGGAGCTCATCAAAAAGCGCGTTCTGAGCGAGCGTGTTGAAATTCTCATCCCGAAAGGCTTCGAGGTGATGAGCGAGCAGCAGATGGATTTCCTCTACGCCAAAGCGCAGAGCCGTCCTAGTGTTATCTACACCAACACCTCGCACGCTAGCCTCTCCTTCTCGTACACCGACAACACGGCCGACCAGGACATGGTTGACATGTACGCGGCCAACTTCATGAAGACGTACAAGAAGCAGTACTCCGATGCTACGTTCTTCGCCGATGGTGTGCGCGAAATCAACGGCCGCAAAGTTGGTTTCATTGAAATGATGAAGCCCGAGCTGGGCCACCAGGTTTACAACCTGATTTTCTTCACCGACGTGGAAGGCCGTCTGCTGATGTGCACCTTCTCTTGCCCCGACCGCCAGAAGCCGGAGTGGGAATCGGTAGCCAAGCAGGTAATGGGCTCACTGCGCAGCAACAGCTAAACAGCCTGGCATAACGCCACTGTTTTATACATCCCAGAATTGTCCGTTCCACCTCGGATGATTCTGGGATGATTGTTTTATACCAGGTTGATCCGTTGCAGGCACTGCACCAGCCCCGCCCGGCCATGCGCCACGGCGGGCTTGATTTTTGGGCCAACCATTAGGTGCTGATGGAAAATCTCGCGTTGGGCTACCGCTGCTGCTGCAGCTGATTCAGAAATGTTGTGGCAAGCTTAAACAAGCCCGCAAAACCGCTCAAGGGAAGTGTTTCGGCACGGTCGTGCACATCGTGGTAGTGCGTGGGCGTGCCGCGCAGATACACGAAGAAGGCCGGCACGCCGGCTTCGGAGAAGGGGTAATGGTCGGAGTTGGCGGCGGGGCCCCTAGGTGCTAAAGCGGGCAGGTGGTTGCCTTGCTGGTTGAGGCGCACCAAGGTTTGGTACTCGGGCTCGTGCAGCCGGGCGTTTACTACGGTAGCGCCGGCCTGGCCCGTGCCCTCCAGGTCGAGGTTCAGCAGAAAGCGAATGCGGCTAAGCGGCACCAAAGGCTGTTGCACAAAGTAGCGCGAGCCCACAAGGCCTGCCTCCTCGGCCCCAAACGCCAGGAAGGCCACCGAGTACCTAGGTCGGTGCTCGGTGTAGTAGGCAGCAAGCTCCAGCAGCATGGCCGTACCGCTGGCGTTGTCGTTGGCGCCCGGGAAGTAGGCCCGCTTGCCCATGCGCCCCAAGTGGTCGTAATGAGCGGATACTACCAAAAACGAATCGGGCTGCGCACTGCCGCGCACCATACCAACCACATTCTGCGTGGCATAGGCTGGCTGCAGTTTGGCTGCCACATCCAGCGAAACCATCGTACCTGCTGCAGCTTGCTTCGGCCAATGAGCGGCCAATACCTGCAGGCGTATTTGCGGCGCCTGCTGCCCGCTTACCGAAGCCGTGAGCTTATCCGGCACTAGCACGATGCGGGCAGCTGCCGAGGCAAGGTGCCGTTCGAAAGCAGCGGGCAGCGTACGGATGCGTTCAGCGTCGCGCTGCCGCAGAACCAGGATGCGGCCCCGTAGGGAGTCGGCTAAGAAGCGGTAACCAGCCTGCTCGTTGGTGAAGATCAGCGTATCGAGGTACGCAACTGGGCCGCGCAGTTTACCCGAGCCCGAAGCAGGCTCGGCAATAAAGTCCTCGCCGGAGCGGAGTGCGCGCTTGCCCACCGTAAGCTGTAGTTTGCCCGGAAAGGTGTTTACCGGCAGCTGAAACGGCTGAAAGTAATCGGGGGCAAGCGGCTGCAGCTTAAGCGCCGCAAAACGGCGCCTGATGTACTGGGCCGCCTTACGCTCGCCGTGCCGTACGTAGCCGCGCCCGTGCAGCTTTGGGCTGGCCAGGTACGCTACCGTTTGGCGCACCCGCTGCATATCCTGAGCCGAAGCGGCCCCTTTGGGCACCAGCCCAAGCAGCAAAGCTGCCCCTAGGTAGCAGAGGCTGCGGCACCTAGGCATGGGTGCGGGCTTTGGCGGCCGGAGCGGATGCAGGAACATCCCACCACCGGCGGATAAGCCACATCAGCAGCAACCCACCCACGGCACCCAGGCCGTCGCTGATCATGTCCGTCCATTCGCCTAGGCGGCCTAGGTCCATGAAGGTTTGCACCAGCTCGATGAAGGCACCCAGGAGGAGGCACACTGCCAGCACCCACCAAAAAGCCCGCCGGCGCAAACTCGGGAAGAGCCGTTGCCGACGGGCTGTAAGGATGTAGAGTACGGCCGTAACCACGAACATGCCGGCGTGCGCGGCAGTATCAAACGACAACAGCTCCCAGTGGGGCAGCGGCGGCAGCCGGTTCAGCGGACTCAGCGTGCCCCAGAGCATAAAGGCCGTCCAGGCTGCGGATAGCAGCAGCCAGACCCGGCTTCCGGCCAACGGGGGGGCGGTAGGCGGTTGGGTCATGGCTTAGGCCGTAGGGTTGTTAAGCGCCTACCAGGTCGCCGTAGGCTTCGGCGGTCAGCAGCTCGTCAATTTCGGCGGGGTTGCTGATCGACATTTTGATCATCCAGCCGTCGCCGTAGGGGTCGGCGTTTACCGTCTCGGGAGCGTCGCCCAGTTTGGCGTTTACTTCCAGCACCGTGCCCGAAAGCGGGCTGAACAGGTCGGATACCGTTTTAACGGCTTCAACCGTGCCAAATACTTCGTCTTTGCTTACTTCCTTGTCAACGGTGTCGATGTCCACGTACACGATGTCACCCAGCTCTTTCTGGGCAAAATCGGTGATGCCCACGTAGGCAACATCACCTTCAACGCGGATCCACTCGTGCTCTTTGGTGTACTTCAGGGTGCTGGGCAGGTTCATGTCAGGCAAAACGGAAATGTAGAAAGGGAGTTGCGGCTTAGCCGCGGCCAAAGGTAAGCTTTAGCCGCATTGTGCGCAGCCTAGGTGCGGCATAAAAAGCAGCGGGCCCGGCACGCACATACGGCGTACCGGGCCCGGTTGTTGGTTGCCCTGCGGCGGGCTTATTGCGACAAGCTGTATCGCAGCTGAATGCCGCCTTCGGTGGCGGCGTTCTTGTAGGAGTTGCTTACCACCTTCGGCTGCGACACGTTGCGCGTGAAAAAAAATTGCAGGTTCAGGCGCTGATTCACGACGTAATCGATGGTGGGGCGCAGCTGAAACTGGCGGTTGCCGTTGGTAACCTGCTGCTCGGGCCGGCCCACCGGGCCGGGGTCGCCGGTAGTGGGGTCGGGCGGGGCCACATCCACCACGCTGCGCTGGAACGTCACGTTGTCGCGGATGGAAAGGTCGAGGCGCGCGTTGAGCTCGTTGCGCAGGATGCGCTGCTCGCCCCCGATGCGGAACGGAATCCGGAAGCGGTTGGTGGTGTAACCCAGGCCGATGGTCAGCGTTTTGTTGCGCAGCTCGGTTACCTGGGCGTTGGTGGTGTTCAGGAAGAGGTTACGCTCCAGGCCGTAATCCACGCGGCCGTTTACTTTCTCCAGGGTCTGGAAGTTGATGCCCACCAGCGGAGCAAGACGCTCGGTAATGGTTACCTGATTCACCACGTAGTAGGGCACGTACAGGCGGTCCTGGTTTACCTGCTTCGAGAATTCCCCTGCCTCAGGCTTAGCGTCGTAGAGGGTGGAGGTAGTGTAGCCCAAAATCTGGTATTCCGAGGAGTACTGGTGCGTAATCGACACCGAGCGCAGGTATTGCTGCACGAAGGGCAGGTTGGCCAAGCCGTTGTAGTCGATGCGCCAGTTGGGCAGCGGTAACTGGCCAAACGGATTAAAAGCCTTGGCCTTGTGCCCCTCCGACGAGCGGCCGCGATACGCATCCAAGAAGGCCGGAATCAGTACTTCCTGCGAGTTGTAGCCGTAATAGCCGCCGTTAGGATTTTCCGATTGCAGGCTTTCGCGCACCGGCTGGCGGTTGCTCACAAAGCGGTTAAACGACTTCGACGCATTCTGCCGGTTTACGTCGCCAAACAAGGTGTTCAGCGCGAAGAACGACGTGCTGAACGTGCCCGAGCCCAGCGGCAGGCGTGGCGCCAGCTCAAACTTGCCGGTGTTCGGGTCGATGAAAGGCTGCAGGTTGACTTCGTCGACAGCCAAGCGGTAGAATACCTCGTTGTTTTCAACCCGCTGCCGACGAATATCCAACTGGATGTTGAAGTCGCGGAACGGTTCCAGGGCCGTGCGGGCGTTCAGGTTTTCCGTCTTCAACGAGCTTAGCGGCGTGTTCAGCAGGTCGCTGCGCTGCGTGTACCAGCCGCGCGAGTTGGCCCGGTTGTACAGGTCGTTCAGCTCATACTGCTGACCTAGAATAAACGGCACGCCCGGCGCCGAGAAGTCACTGTTCAGGCCGAAGAAGCGGGTGCCCGGTAGGTAACCCGGTAGCAGCGTGCCCGAGGTGCGGGTGTAGGTAAAGTTCAGCGAACGGGCCGTCATCAACGAGCGTAGCACGGCTTTCAGGGCGCGCAGCTCGGGGCCCTTGGCCGAGTCGGCCGCCTCGGGCGTTTGGGCATCGGGGGCGTTGCCGCGGCGCAGGCGGTCAATCTCCGAGCCGGGCTGGCGGCGCTGCGCCGTTGGGGCCGGGGCGTTGTTGATGATGTTCAGGAACCGAACCTTGTTATAGAGCTTCACCAGATCGATGCGGCCGTTGACACTGATGTCCTGGTTGTTCTGAATAGTGTTGCCGATATCGACCTTCTGCGTCGTGGTATCGTTCAGGCCACCAAGCGGGGCCCGCAGGGCCGTAGAGGCCGCTTGCCACGAGTAGTTGGCGGCATAGCGGGTGTCGGCCGAAAGCCAGTCGGTCAGCGGAAACTTATCGAGCGGCAGGCGGTAGGTAAGCGCAATGGTTTGGTTGAAGTTGGTGGTGCGGCCGCCGCGCTGCAGGTTGCGGCGCAGCAAATCCTGGTTGCGCTGGGCCTCTGGCGAGTCGCCGATGGCGCGGCCCACGCCTTCGTCGACGCTGCTGCGGTTGGTGGCGGTGTAGTCCAGGATCAGGCTTTTCGTCAGGTCCCACTTCAGGTCGTAAATGCGGTTGATGAAGAAGCTTTTCTGGAACACGCCCGGGATGCCGTCGGGCGTGGGCACCTCGCCCGGCACCAGCGTGCGCTGCAGGAAACGCTCGTTGTAGCGGCGGTCTAGGTCGGCGCGGAAGGCAAAGCGCGAGGGCAGGGGCGTGAAGTTCAGCTCCTGCAAAAACTTCAGGTACGGCGAGTTAAGCGCTTGTACCGAGCTCAGCGGCGCGTACGACTTGGGCGTGGGCTGGTAGGTGTAGGCCAGCGCGCCGGTGTAGGTACGGGTAAAGTCGCGGTCGGTCCGGATGTCGGTGTGCAGGCGCTCGGTAAGCGAGTAGCTTACGGCCAGGTTTTCCACATCGTAGGGCCGCACCTTCTTGTCGGGGTTCAGGCGTTCCTTCCGCACGTTCAGCAGGCTGATGGAGCGGCTGCGCGTTTGGTCGGTTACCTCGCGGCGGTAGGCGGCGCGGTCTTGCTCCGAGTCGAACTTCTGCAACGACTGCTCCAGCGGCGTGTCGGGGTCGAGGGGGTCGTACTTGGGCGAGCGACTTTCGTGGCCCGCCTGTAGCAGCACCGGCACCCGCAGGCCCAGCTTTTCAGGCAGGAACTTATCCACCGCCACTGCAGCATTCACGTCGCCGCGGGCAATGTTGTCGAGCGAGCGTTGCGAGGGGCGGTCTTGCAGGGCCCCGAAGCCCACCGAGGTAAAGCTGCCGGTGGCGGTAATGTTGGCCACATCGGCCAGGCGCGTGTTGAAGCGCGCCGTAGCTGCCCAGCCGGGGTTCTGGTCGAAGTTCAGCACGCGCAGCTCGTCGGCCCAGAGGCACAGCGACTGGTCGGGGCCCTGGCCGTTGTCGGAGGGGTTCTGCACGCCAATCATAAGGCCTTGCAGGGCGCTCAGATCGGGGTTGCCCAGCACGGTAATCACGGCGCCGTTGGGCAGCGTCTTGGAGTAGGGCACCAGGAAGCTGGCGCGGGCCTGGTTGCGCTCGGCCTTCACGTCGATGAAGTCCTGCAGAGCTACGTCGATGCGGTTGGCTACCGGCCAGATTTGGTCAGGAGTGGTGGCGCCGGGGCGGGTAACCTCCAGCGGCAGCGTGTACTGATAGTAGTTCTGGCTGTAGTCGGTGCCGAAGCGTACGAAGCCCTGGGTTTGGCCGTCCTGCAGGTTGCGGTTTTCGCTCTCGGCGTGCAAAAACAGCTTCAGGCGCTTGTAGCGGAGCAGGTCGAGGTTCACGTTTTTGTAGGCGGCTTTGGCGTAGCCGTCCTTCAGGCCCTCTACGCACAGGCGCAACGACTGCTCGTTTTGCTGGCGGTTTACGGTGCTCGAGCCGTACTCCCGGTCGCGCTGAATGCCGGGCGGCGTTACGTAGGGAATGGCGTCGCTCTGGCCGCTGGTAGCACCGTTCTCCTCCACGCTCACCGTCGAAATGGCGAAGGCGTCGGCATCGTTCGTTACGTTGATGGGCTGCCCGCTGTTGGGCTGCGCAATCACGCCTAGGTAGCGGCGCCATTGGTTGGCTACAAACTGCATCTGCACGAAGCGCAGCACCGTGGGCTGCTGCCAGCCCGTGAGGTACATCCGGATAAAGCGAATCGACTTAAAGCCAAACTCGGCGTTGGCGCCCTGAATGCCCGAGTACTGCCGGATGGGAATGCGGAACTGGTACCACGTTACCTGGTCGCCGTTGACGGGGCGGGTAACCTGATCCACGATGAAGTTTTCGCCCACGCGCAGCTGATCGGGGCGCAGCGGCACGCGGTACTCGTAGTAGCGCTCCGTGTCGGTGATGACGTTGTCGCGGTTCAGATCTTCCTTGTCGGGGTAGGCGGTGGAGCTCTGCGTGCCGTCGGCGCGCGAGTTGCCCTCCATGCCGTTAAAATCCTTGTAGCGACCTAGGATTTTCACGTCGGCCTGATCGAAGGAGCCGTCGAGGTGGTGGCGGAAGTTGTCGGCCGAGGCATCGGCAAAAGAGCCGTAGCCCGGAATGCTGGCGAAAAACTGCTGCTCCTCGGTTTGCGTCAGGCCGTCGAGGCCAATGTCCTGCCGCTCGCGGCCGCCGGGGGCGGTCGAAAAGGCGTCGGTCAGGAACTGCAAACGCGTAGCGCGGCCCCAGTCCGTGCGCTGCACGTTGGTTTGGTCGTTGGTATCGGGCAGGCCGTTCTCAAACTCGTACACGCCGTCCTTCAACAGGTCTTCCGACACCGAGCCCAGGTTGAAGTACAACTCGCCGCCCGAGGTGTTCGGGCCGCTCGGCGTGCTGGGGTCCGAGTCGTCGATGGTGTTGTAGTTCTTGCCGCTCTGGTTTTTGATGAACGGGTCCATCAGCCAGAACTCCAGGTACTCCACGTTGGCGTTGTCGAAGTCGGTATCGAAGGTGATTTCGCGCGAAATGCCGCCGTAGTGGCTCTGCGGGTTCGAGGTCAGGAAGCGGCCATCGGCCGACACCCGCGGCGAGTAGTTGTACTGCCCGCGCTCGGTGGGGTAATAAGCCAGGTCGAAGGTGTTTTCGTAGGTGTTACCTAGGGCGCCGTTGTCGCGGTTGGGGAACACCTCCGAGCGCGGCACGCCACGCGAGTAGTGGTTCTTCAGATCCTCCACGCCGATGTTACCCGGCTTGGAGCGGCCGTTGGTAAAGTACGTCTGGTCGATGGTATACCAGGCCAGCTTGGCGCGGCGGTAGCTGTACTGCAGGCCGGGCAAGGCACCACCCAGAGGCAGCGGCGTGGAAGCCAGCCGCCAGGTGCTGGTCGAGTTCAGACCACCTAGGGTAAAGGGCGTGCGGGCGTTTTCGAAGTCGTCGAGGTACGAAGCGCCGTCTTCGCCGCGGCCCAGCTTCGACTGTCCCGGCACAAACTGCGCAAACTCGCCGCTAAAGGCCACCGACGACGGCGCCTTGGTGCTCACGAAGGGCAGCGCATCGAGGTACTTCGTGAGCACCCGCGATTCGCGGCGCAGGTTCACGTCGAGGCCGTAAATCGTGTTGTTGCCGGGCTCTTCGCCCAGGTTCACTCGGTTGATGCCGGGGGCCTGGTTTTCGAGCAGGTGCAGCACCGTGCCGCCAAAGTTCAGGTCGTCGGATACCTTGTAGTCGAGGCGGGCGCCCACCAGCTTGCGCGGCAGCACCTGCACCACGGCGTCGCGCTCAAACTGCACGCGCAGCTCGTTGGCCGAGTTCAGGTAGCTCGGGTTCAGGATTTTAACCTTCGCCTGATCGTAGAATACCTGGTAATCGGTGCCCTCCTGCAGCAGCGTCGAGCCCGAGTACACCCGCACCGAGCCCTCCGGAATCCGGATGCCAGGCAGGGTAATTTCGTCGCTCGAGGTGGCGGCGTAGCGGCCCTTCAGGAAAAACTTGTCCTTCTCCTGCCGCTGCTGCGCGTCGCTCTGCACCTGCGTGTACAGCTCGGGGTACACGTACTGCCGCACCAGGGCCTCCTCGCCGGGATTGAACTGCGTTTGCAGGTACGAGCCAAACGGCTCAATCACCGGGAAAATCACGCGGCCCTGTTCCGGGTCGATGGTCAGGCCCGGCAAAAAGTCGAAGTTGCCGTCGGCGGGGCGGTCGTTGTTGGGGTTGAGGTTGTCGAGGTTGAAAACCTGCGTTAACGGCACGTTCTGGATGCGCGCGCCCTCCTTCAGCGACAACAAATCGAGGCCGGTCAGGTCGTCTTTATAGATGATGTCGAGGCGGAACTGGTCGCGGCTGAGCTGCGAGGCGTTCAGCGCGTAAATGTTCTTCATCATCAAGTCGAACACCGGCAGGTTGCCCGTTTGCAGGCGGTCGTTCTGGGGGTTCTGCGCGGCGTCGGCCAGGCCCACGCCGGGGTTGGTAGCGCGCAGCAGCTTCAAGAAGATGACGCCTGTGTCGGGCACGTTGCCGTACTCGGTCACCGTTTCGCCGATCTGGTAGGCACGGCCGTTAAACAGGTATTCGCACGAAATAGCCAGCACCTGCTCGGGCAGCAGCGGCGTGTTCAGCGAAAGGTAGCCGAGCTGCGAGTTGAAGGTGTACTCGCGCGGATCGAGCTTTCGGGCACGTACCAGCTCGTAATCAACGGTTTTGGTCAGGTTCTGGCTTTGCAGGTACCCATCAATCTGCTGCACATCGCGCGGGCCGCGGCGGGCCAGCTCTAGCACCTGGTTTACGTCGTTACCAGCCGGGGCAAGCTCGCGGCCGGGCTTAGCCAGGTTGCCGCGGTAAAGGCGGCGCGGCTCGGCCACGTCTTGCAGGGCCACCACGTTGCGCAACGTTTCGGTGGTGCGGTTGTCGTTGGTGATGTATACCTCCAGGCGCCGTATTTCGACGCCGCTTTGCACCGTGGGCAGGTTGCGCAGCACGGCATCGTACCGCTCGCGGAAGAAGTGCGACAGGAAGAAGTGCCGGTTGGCCTCGTACTGCGAGGCTTTGATTTCGAAATTGCGGCTTTGGGCGCCGTTTTGCACTCGTACCTCGTCGGCGGTGCCGCGCAGCTGGGCTGCCACGCCCGTTACGCTCAACTTGCCAAACTGCAGCTGCGTTTTGATGCCGAACATGTTTTGCCCGCCTTGCACCAACGAGTTGTTCAGCGGCAACGACACGTTACCCATCTCCACTTTGCGGATGATGTCGGTGTCGTAGCCCGTAAAGTCGGCCTTAATCTGGTTTTCGAAGTCGAACGCCGCGCGCGTGTCGTAGTTGAACAGCAGGCGCAGCTTGTCGCCAATCTGGCCCGTGAGGTTCAGATTGAAGTTTTGCTGAAAGTTGAAGTCGCCGTTGCGGCGCTGGCGCAGCGTCAGGGCCGGGTTGTCGTTGAAGTTCTGGCGCCAACCTAGGGAAATGGTGGCCGCGCCGTTGGGCCGGATGTCGATGAACTCGCCGCCGAAAATGCGACCTAGGCCCGGAGCCAGCGCAATTTTCGGAATCAGGCGCTTGGCCGCCGTGGCATTGCCCGCCTCGCCGGCCACGCCGCCCTCCGATTTGGTCCGGAAGTAATTACGAATGGCTTGCTGCTGCTGCAGGCGCTCAAACTCCCGGAACGATAACCGGGCCGGGTCGCGGTAGTCGAGGTCGGTACCGATGTTTTCCTCCACGTCCACGTAGTCGAGCGAGTCGCTCACCGTAACCTGGGGCTTCACGTTGTCGGGCAAGGGCAGCACCAGGGGCGAGCGGCGCCGTTCCGTCAGGAAGTTGCCCTGCCGGTCGCGCGGGGCCACTTTGGGGCGCCGGCTGCTGCGGTAGCGTGCGGTGTCGGCCGCGGCGGGGCGCGTGGTGTCGGGCAGGCCGGCGAGCAAAGGCCCGTGCGGCTGCACCCGCAACCAGCTCCACAGTTGCGAAAACTCGAACGTGCGATTCCGCGCCGGCCCAGCCTGCGACCACCAGGTCAGCAGGAAGGCTACGGCAACAGAGGAAAAAGCGGCAACGTACTTCTTAGTACCAGGTGTCAAGCAAAGGCGAAACAAAAGGGCCCGAAGGCCCAGGGAAAACTAATTCGACTTAAGAGCAAATTTAATTAAATCCTCCACGCTCAGGTCGTTGCCGTGTCGTTGCTGAATCTGGTCGAGCGTTTTCTCGGCAGCCGCCCGCGCAAAGCCCAGGGTAACCAGTGCGGCTAACGCTTCGGAGCGGTTGGTATTGTGTTGCTTCGCCAAAGGCACGGTTTCTACGCCGGCTTTGGCCAATAGTTCGTCTTTGCGGAGCCGGTCCCGCAAATCGAGCACGATGCGCTGCGCCGTTTTTGGCCCCACGCCCTTGATGGCCTGAATCGAGCGCACGTCTTCCTGAATAATGGCCTGGCGGATTTCGCCCACCGACATCGACGACACAATCACGATGCCCGTGCCCGGCCCAATGCCCGACACCGAAATCAGGTGCATGAACAGCGCTTTCTCGTTCGGATCGAGGAAACCGTAGAGCGCCTGCGCGTCTTCCTTGATGTGGTGGTAGGTGAAGAGGTTGATTTTCTCGCCCTCGGCCGGCAGCTTGGAATAGGTAGCCAGCGAAATCTTTACTTCGTATCCGACGCCCTGAACGTCGATGATGACTTGCGTAGGGTCTTTGTAGACAATCTTACCGTCGAGGTAGGCAATCATGTAGGCAGCGGTGTGATGACAGGTAACTCGGGCTAAGTTAAGCCGACATTCCGAACGCGGCCGCGCGGCGGCGTTCGGGTCTCAGGTCAACAGTAAAACCGGCCAAACAATTCGCCTAGGTGCCGCGCGGTGCCGGAGGCGCCGGCACCTAGGGGCAGGGTTGCCGATGCCCTGGGGGGGGCGGCATAAAAAAAACGCCCAGAGCCGGTGAGGCTCTGGGCGACCTAGGGCTGTGTGGACACTAAAAGCAAAGTATACCGCAGCCCGTCATGCTGAGCTTGTCGAAGCATCTCTCCCGCTTCGTCAGATAGAAGTTACTACCGGCCGTCAGCGGTAGAGATGCTTCGACTTCGCTCAGCATGACGCCCCTGTAGCTTATGTGTCCACACGACCTAGGAAGTTCTTTGGTGGCGCTAGAGCCAGTCCTACAGCGGGTGATTGTACGTCTGCGCGTCCACCACGGCAATGGCTGTCATGTTCACGATGTCGCGCACCGAGGCGCCGAGCTGCAGAATGTGCACCGGCTTGCGCATGCCCATCAGCACCGGGCCAATTACCTCGGCGCCGCCAATCTCCTGCAGCACTTTGTAGGCGATGTTGCCCGAGGTAAGGCCGGGGAAAATGAGCGTGTTGGCGCCTTTTTCGGCCAGCTCCGAAAACGGGTAATGCTCGCGCAGCAGCTGCGGGTTCAGGGCCGTGTTGGCCTGCATCTCGCCGTCCAGAATCAAATCGAGGAAGCGGCGCTTGGCCATTTCGGTGGCGCGGCGCATTTTGTCGGGCAGCGGGCCTACGTTCGAGCCAAAGTTGGTGTAGCTGAGCACGGCAATGCGCGGCTCCGTGTCGAAAAAGCGCACCGCCCGGGCCGTCAGGCCGATAATATCCACCAGCTCCTCGGCCGTAGGGTCGATGTTGACGGTAGTATCGGAGAAGAAGAACGGGCCTTTTTTGTGCAGAATGATGTACATGCCCGCCGCGCGCTGCACGCCGTCTTCCACGCCGATGATCTGCAGCGCGGGCAAAATGCTCTTGCCGTAGTCCTTGGTGAGGCCGGTGATATAGGCATCGGCCTCGCCGTTGTCGAGCATCAGGGCGCCGTAGTAGTTCCGCTCGCGCAACAGACGCTTGCCTTCGTACAGCGTCATGCCTTTGCGCTGGCGCTTCCGGAACAGGATTTCGGCGTACTCGTGGCGCTTGGCCTCGTCTTCCAGGATGTCGATGATTTCGCAACCCTCGAGGTCGAGCGAGTTTTCGCGGGCAATCTGCTCGATTTTGGCGCGGTTGCCCAGCAAAATCGGCGTGGCAATGCCCTCGTCGTGCACGATTTGGGCCGCCTTCAGAATTTTGTAGTTGTCGGCCTCGGGGTACACCACGCGTTTGGGCGTGGCGCGGGCCCGCGAGGTAATGCGGTTCATCAGCTTCTGGTTGACGCCCAGGCGCGAGCGAAGCTCGTCCTCGTAGCCGTGCCAGTCGGTGATGATGCGCCGGGCCACGCCGCTTTCCATAGCCGCCTTAGCCACGGCCGGCGAAATGGTAGTAATCAGGCGCGGGTCGAGCGGCTTCGGAATCAGGTACGTGCGGCCAAAGCTGAGGGTGTTGTCGCCGTAGGCCTTGTTCACCATCTCGGGCACCGGCTCCTTGGCCAGCTCCGTGAGGGCGCGCACGGCGGCCAGCTTCATGGCCTCGTTGATTTCGGTAGCGCGTACGTCGAGGGCCCCGCGGAAAATGTAGGGGAAGCCGAGTACGTTGTTTACCTGGTTGGGGTGGTCGGAGCGGCCCGTAGCCATAATAATGTCCTCGCGGGTGGCCATGGCTACCTCGTAGGCAATTTCCGGGTCGGGGTTGGCCAGCGCAAACACAATCGGGTCTTTCGCCATCTTCAGCAGCAGCTCCGGGGCCAGCACGTTGGCCGCCGACAGACCCAGGAAGAAGTCAGCGCCTTCCATGGCCTCAGCCAGGGTGCTGATGGGGCGCTCGGTGGCAAACTGCATCTGCAGCTCGGCCAGGTTGGTGCGCTGCGGGTTAATGACGCCGTCCTTGTCGAACACCACCACGTTTTCGCGCTTCAGGCCCAGCTCCAGGTACAGGCGCAGGCAGCTGATGGCCGCCGCGCCGGCACCGCTCACCACTACCTTAATTTCGCCGATTTTTTTGCCCACCAGCTCCAGGCCGCTCAGCAGCGCCGCCGCCGAAATAATGGCCGTGCCGTGCTGGTCGTCGTGCATCAGCGGAATGTTCATCAGCTGGCGCAGCTCCGTTTCGATGCGGAAGCACTCCGGCGCCTTAATGTCCTCGAGGTTGATGCCGCCGAACGTAGGCTCCAGGGCCTTCACGATGCGAATAAACTCGTCGGGGTCGGTGGCGTCAATCTCAATGTCGAAGCAGTCGATGCCGGCAAACTTCTTGAATAGTACGCCCTTGCCCTCCATCACGGGTTTGGAGGCCGCCGCGCCAATGTTGCCCAGGCCCAGCACCGCCGTGCCGTTGCTGATAACGGCCACGAGGTTGCCTTTGGCGGTGTACTTGTAAACGTCGTCGGGGTTAGCAGCAATTTCTTTGCAGGGCTCGGCTACGCCCGGCGAGTAAGCCAGGGCTAAGTCGAGCTGCGTGCTGACGGGCTTGGTAGGTACCACCTCGATCTTCCCCGCGGGGTTTTGCTCGTGGTAGTGAAGCGCGTCTTCCTTATTTATTTTCAGCATAAACCGGTTTGAGCGAAAACGAAAAGGCGCCGCCTGCTAAAGGCAGCGCCCGAAAGCAAGTTGCGACAAAATTAAGTAAATGAATGCCGCAAGTTTGGTCTAGCTGGCCACAATCAGCTTTTGGCCGGGTTTCACCTCGTCGGATTTGAGGTTGTTGAGCTTGCGCAGCTGCTCCACCGTAAGGCCCTGGTAGCGGCGCGAGATGTTAAACAGCGTATCGCCGGGCTGCACGATGTGCACCCGCTGCTGCGCGGCCCCTAGGTGCTGGCGCTGCTTTGTAGCCTTGGCAGGGAGGTGGGCTACTGTAGCTGCTTTAGCGGCCGGGGTTACGGGCGCAGTGGTTTCGCTGTCGGCGGGTTGGGTGAGGCGCAGCTTCTGGCCGGGCGCTACCGCTGCCGATTGCAGGTTGTTCCACTCCATCAGCTGCGTTACCGTTAGGCCACGCTCGCGTGCCACCTTGTTCAGGTAGTCGCCTTTCCGCACCACGTATTCGGTGGCAGCTTCAATGTGAGCCTGAGCCTGCGCAACCACGGCCTCGGGCTCAGCGGCCGTAGTTTCTGCCGCCACTGCACGCGCCGAACGGGGCGGTTGCGTGCGAGGCGCAGCTGCTGCAACGGGCGCACTTGCCGGCTCGGCTACTGCCGCCGTAGCGGGTTCGGAAGACTCCGAGGTGGCGACCGGGCGCTTGGTTACTTTCACGCCCATTTCGCTGGGTGTGCGGGGCGCGGCAGCAACCGCAGGTGCGGTGGGCTTGCGCGTAACGGCCACCGCCGTGGCCGTGGTGTTGGTTTCTTGCGCGGGCACAAACACCACAATTTGCTGTTTGGGGCGCAGGGCTTTGCCTTTGGGCAGGTGGTTCCAACGCCGGAGTTGAGCAGTGCTTACGCCGTACCATTCGGCCAGCTCACCTAGGGTTTGGCCTTTACGCACGGTGTGCACCTTACGGCGCGTGCGCGGCGCCTCGGCAACTGCGCCTACTTCGCGCTTGGTGTTCTTTGGCGCGTTGTTGCTGTTGGCAGCCAGTGCCGAGGGGAATGGCTCAATACCTTGCAGCCTGGGTGGCAAGGCCGCAATGGGCTGCGGCAGGGTTGCCTGCGGCAGGCAGTAGCCAAACAGCGTGGCGCGGTCGACCTGTTGCAGCAACGGCCTGGCCGAAGCCGGAAACTTAACGGCGTAGGGCCGGTAGCCCTCGGGCAGGTAGGTTTTGCGCAGCTCAGGGTTCATGCGCAGCAGGGCCACCGAGTCGAGGCCGGCGGCCTGGCCGAGGCGCGCTACATCGAAGGCACGGCCGCCGATTTGCAGCGTATCCATGGGCTGCGCGTACTGGTAGCGCAGGTCGGGGGCGTGCAGGTTGTGCTGCTGCGCGTACTTCATGGCGTACAAAATGGCCGTGAAGCTAGGCACGTAGTTGCGCGTTTCCTGCGGCATGTGCGGGTGCAGGTCCCAGTAATTGCGCTTGCCGGTACGGCGCATTACGCGCTGTACGTTGCCCGGGCCCCAGTTATAGGCAGCCAGTACCAACTCCCAGTCGTGGAGCATGCCGTACAAGAAGCGCAGGTGTTTGCAAGCGGCTTCGGTGGCCTTTTCGGGGTCCATACGCTCGTCAACCCAATCGTCACGGCGCAGGCGCAAATCACCGGCGGTAGGGCCCATAAACTGCCACAGGCCAGTAGCGCCCACGCGCGATTTGGCCGTCGGGATCAGGGCCGATTCCACCACGGCCAGGTACTTCAAATCCTGCGGCAGGTTGTACTTGGCCAGGTACTTCTCGAAAAGCGGGAAGTAGAGGTTCTCGCGCTCCAGTACCCGCTGCATGTAGGTGCGGTTGCGCTGGGTGAAGAACGTGACGTGCGACATCACCACGTTGTTGAACACCAGCGGCATGTCGGAGTCGATGCAGCTGAGCCGGTCGCCCACCAAATCGCGCATGGCGGGCGGGGTTTGCATCCAGGCCAGCTTTTCGGGGCTCAGCACAGGCTCAGCCACCAGCGAATCGGGCGCCAGCTCCAGCTGTACCTGCGTCGAGTCGAAATCCGTTCCGGCCTCCGGCGGAGCTATGGGTGGCACCTGCGTTTGGCCCGCAACCGGGCGAGCAAAGGCAGCAGCCAACAACAGCAGGGCAGAGGCGCGGAACGTTCTTTTCATGCAACTACGGAGCTACAGCAGAGGCAACAACACTTTCGGTCAGGTGCTTGGCAAAGGCCAGCATCTCAGCTTCGCGGAAAGCGCCGCTCATCACCTGCATGCCAATGGGCAGCCCGGCTTGGTCGTTGCCGATGGGCAGCGAAATAGCGGGCACGCCAGCCAGCGAAGCCTGAACAGTAAATATATCAGCTAAATACATTGCCAGCGGATCTTTCGTGTTTTCGCCGATGCGGAACGCCGTGGTGGGCGAAGTCGGCAAAATCAGGAAGTCGTACTGGCGCAGCAGCTCGTCGGTTTGCTCCTTAATCAGGCGACGCACGCGCTGGGCTTTGGTGTAGTAAGCGTCGTAGTAGTTGGCCGACAGCACAAAGGTGCCCAGCAGGATGCGGCGCTGCACTTCTTTGCCGAAACCCTGGCTGCGCGATTTCTTGTACAGCGAGGCCAGGTCGGTAGCATCAGGAGCCCGGTAGCCGTACTTTACCCCGTCGTAGCGCCCTAGGTTCGAGCTGGCTTCGGCCGTGGTGAGGATGTAGTACGTGGGCACCATGTAATCGAGGTACGGGAAGTCGACGGCTTCCACCACGTGGCCTTGGCCGCGCAGTTGCTCGATTACGTTCTCTGTAGCTTGCTTAATGTCGGGCGACAGGCCCGGGCGCTCCAGCGTGTCGCGGATATAACCGATGCGGTAGTGGGCCTGCGGCTCGAGCAGTTGGCTGTAGCTGGGCACGGGCTGCTGGCTTACGGTCGAGTCGAACTCATCGGGGCCGGCCATTACCTCCAGCAGCAAAGCGGCATCGTCGACGGAGCGCGTGATGGGCCCGACCTGGTCGAACGACGAGGCGTAGGCAATCAGCCCGTAGCGCGAAATACGCGAGTAAGTAGGCTTCAGGCCCACCACACCACAGAAAGCGGCCGGTTGGCGCACGGAGCCGCCCGTGTCGGAGCCGATAGAGGCCAGGCACATATCGGCCTGCACAGCTACCGCCGAGCCCCCCGACGAGCCGCCGGGCACACGCTCGGGGTCGAGTTCGTTGCGGGCCGGCCCGAAGTACGAGGTTTCGTTGGAAGCGCCCATGGCAAACTCGTCGCAGTTCTGGCGGCCGATGAGGATGGCGTCTTCGTCGAGCAGGCGCTGCACGGCCGTGCCGGTAAACAGCGACTTGAAACCATCGAGAATGTGGGAGCTGGATTGCAGCGTGTGGCCCTGGTAGGCCAGCACGTCTTTCAGGCCGATAACCATGCCGGCCAGCTTGCCGGCCGTGCCGGCCGCTAGTTTGGCGTCAACGGCGTCGGCCTGGGCGCGGGCTTCGTCGGCCCACACTTCCAGAAAAGCGTTGAGGTGGGCTTTGCGGCCGATGTTATCCAGATAATACTCCACGAGCTGGCGGCAGGTGATGTTACCGGCCGCCAGCTCGTTACGAACTTCCGTTAGGGAGTTAAAGCGTCTCAAGGGAGCTTGGCTTAGATCAAGTGGTAGGATGCTGATCGGAGGGGGGGTGGGGCAAACCGGCCGGGGTTACGGTGGGTTGCTCCGGCGCCGGAACGGGGCCGCCTTGCGGCTGATCGAGGCCCGACGACTGGTAGGCTACCGGGGCAGGCGGCGCCTGCTGGTATGGTTGCGGCTGGGGCGTAGGCTGCTGGTAGCCGGCGGGCTGGGTGCCGGCGTTTTCAATTTCGCTGCGAATCTCGCGCGAGGCGTCCTTGAACTCGCGGATGCCCTTGCCCAGGCCACGCGCCAGCTCCGGAATTTTGTTGGCGCCGAAGAAGATCAGGATGAAAAGCAGAATGACCAGCATTTCGCCGCCGCCAACATCGGGCAGGAAAAGAAACACAGAGGTGCTCATCGCGGTAACAGATTAGCGGCTCGGCTGCTGCGGGTCTCGCGGGCTCGTCGGGTTGGTGTCGCGGTATTCGGGCTTTTGCTCCTTCGAAGCATCCTTGAACTCGCGAATGCCCTGACCCATACCCCGGAACAATTCCGGAATGCGCTTAGCCCCAAACAACAGAACTAACGCAACAACTATCAGCAGAACCTCGGTAGTGCCGAGGCCACCGACAAACAGAAAAAGAGAAGCTAGCATGGTTTCCGGAGTGGAAAGTGAATGATAGTTAGGCTTACGGCCAGGCCTGCCAAACGGATTGTAAAGGTACCCTATAATTTCCAAACCCGATTCTTGCGTACCACATTCCGAAATGAAGAATGAGCAGCAGAACGTATGTTGCTTTGCATTTTTGCCCGGGCAGAGGCGAGGTTCAGCGAGTGAAAAGAAATGTTTGGCGAGGGAAACCGCCAAATTGCATTTGTTCGTAGGTACTTAGTGGGCTTATTCTGCCCATAGGGCGAAGACACTGCCGCCGCTTATCCGACCCCAGCCATGAATGTTCAAACCCTTTCCCCGCCCATGATTATCCCCGGAGTGGCAAACATGTTCGGTGAAGAAGACCGTCTTGAGGCGTTGCGGGCGTACCGAATTCTGGATACCTCGCCCGAAGAAGACTTTGATGCCTTGACGCGCCTTGCGGCTTACATATGCGGCACGCCGATTTCGCTGGTGTCGTTGATCGATAGCGACCGGCAGTGGTTTAAGTCGAGCTTCGGCCTGGGCGTGAGCGAAACGCCCCGTGCGTACTCCTTTTGCCAGTACGCCATGGTGTCGGATGGGGTATACGAGGTAGAGAATGCCGCCGACGACCCACTGTTCCGCAACAATCCGCTGGTAACCAGCGACCCAAATATTCGCTTTTACGCCGGTGCTCCGCTGGTTGCACCCACGGGGCAGCCCCTAGGTGCCCTGTGCGCCATCGATACCCAGCCGCGGCACCTCACGGATGAGCAACGCGACGCGCTGAAAACGCTGGCCCGCGAGGTGGTTTCGCACTTGGAGCTTCGCCGGGCCCGCTTGCAACTGGAGCAGGAGCGCGCTAAGCTGGAGGGCTTGCTGCGCATGGCCAACGATACGGCCGCTTCGCTGTACTCCAACGGCCGCACGGAGTTGTTTGTGAAGCAAGACCACAAACTTGTGCGCGTGTGCGCCACGGATATTTCGTACGTGGAGGCCCTAGGTGATTATGTAAATATTTACGTAGGCAACGAACGCTACACCGTGTACACCACCATGAAGGACATGCTCACGCGCCTGTCCTCGCGCGACTTCGTGCGCGTGCACCGCAAGTACATCGTGCGCCTCGACCGCATCGTGACCATCGACGGCGATTCGCTGGTGGTAGACGGGGGGCGCGCCTCGTCGGTACCCATCGGTAACTCCTACAAACAGGACCTGATGAGCCGCTTGAATTTGGTGTAGCGTACCCCGGCTAAGAAATTTTGGTGGTTTAAAAAGAATTTTAGTCCATTCGCCGAAAATAGTACTCAAGGAATACCCTAGGTGCTGTATCTTTCGGCTGTTATCGGGGGATTAATCTTTTGGCGACGAGCCTTCGGGCTTGCCAAGGAGGGATTAACTGATAGCTAAGTTTGTTTTCATAGCTCAGAAAGGCACCGTACGCTGTACGGTGTTTTTTTATTTCCGGGCAGCGGCAAATTGTCGGCTTTGGTGTAGCAACACTATTTGCGACCCAGCCACTGCTCGGGGTTCAGGTTGGTGCTGTTCTTCCAAACCTGAAACTGCAGTTCGGTGGTGCCGTCGGCGTTGGTCGAAACCGTGCCTATCGGCTGACGCATCTTTACCTGCTGGCCTTCGGAAACGTTAACCGAGCGCAGCTTGGCGTACACCGTGAAGTACTCGCCGTGCTGCACCATTACCACGTTGTTCATGCCGGCAATGTTGGCTACGGTCAGCACTTTGCCGTCGAAAATGGCCCGCACCGACTCGCCCGCGCCGGTCTGGATGTCAACGCCCCGGTTATCTACCGTTACGTTTTTCAGCACGGGGTGCGGGTGCCGCCCAAACGGCTGCGAGATAAAGCCCCGGGCCACCGGCCACAGCAGGCGCCCGCGGTTTTCGGCAAACGACGACGACAGCTCCGCCGTTTCGGGCGTGAGCGTAACGCGGCTGGTAGAGGTATTGGCCGCGGCATCGGCAGCCTCGGCGGCTTCGGCGGCTTCGCGGCGGGCCGTGGTGCGTTCGGCGGCGGTGGCGTCGGTTCGCTCGGCGCGTTCGGCAGCGGCTTTGGCGGCGGCGGCTTTGGCGGCGGCTCGGGCAGCGGCAGCCCGTGCGGCGCGGGCAATTTCCTCGCGTACGCGCTGGGCAATCAGGTTATCGAGCTTGCGAACAGCTTGTTGCCGCTGCGCCAGCTCTTTCTGCAGTTGTTGCTCTTTTTGGCTTAGCTGCTGCACTACCTGGTCTTGCTGCACGCGCATGGTTTGCAGGCTGCGCCGTTCGCTGAGCTGCGTGGTCAGCAGCGAGCTTTTTAGCTGGCGCTTTTCGGTAAGGCTGGTTAGCTGCTGGCTTAGCTCTTGCTGGGTGCGCAAAATGCCGCTTACCTGCTGCCGGCGGGCCTCCGCATACTGCCGTACGTAGTGCAAACGCCGCATAAACTCGTTGAACGAGTCGGCGGCGAACAGAAACATAAGCCGGTTGTACGAGTTGGCCGTTTTGGCCGACGCGTAAATCAGCTGGGCGTACTCGGCTTTCAGGCGGTCGAGCTCGGCCTTGGTAAGCTGTACGTTGGTGGTGGTTTGCTTTACGCCGGTATCAATGTAACGCAGCTCCGAGGAAGTGGATTTGATTACCTGCTGCTGCACGGTAATCTTTTCCTTCAGGGCGTTCAGCTGACCTAGGGTGCTTTGCTTTTGTTGCTTGGTTTGCTCCAGAATGCGGCTTGCTTCCTGTATGCGGCGCAGGTTATTGCGCCGCTCGCGCTCCAGCTGGGCCTTGGTTTTGGGCGGCTCGCGGCGCGCCGATCGGCGTTGCTGAGCCGGGGCTGTGGTTAGCGCAAGCAGCAGTGCTCCGCCCAGCAGCCAGGCTTGCCAACGGCTACTTACGATTTTTACGCCCATACTCGGCCGGTACGGAGAAGGGGAAGGAAAGCCGTTCTTTGTCGAGGTCCACGTTGCGGTAATTAATCATCACGGTGGCGGCCGAGCGCCCCGGCTGCTGCGCCTGCAGCATAACGCCACGCGCAAACAGCTGGCCACCCGGCTCGAGCGGCTGAAAGTCGGCGTAAGTTACATCCAAAGAGCTTTGGGTGCCGCTATCCTGCACGGTAAGCTTTTGCAGCCGGGCGCGGTTTAGCTCAATCAGCTGCTCCACCAGCAAGCCGGCTTGCTGGTAGCTTACCTTTTGCACGGGGCCCTCTTCGGTAGCCGTGAGCGGGGTTTGGATGGCGGCGGGCAAATAATCGCCGGCAAGCAGGGCCTGCAGCTGCGCAAACGTTACGGGCACGTTAAACTGGCGGCTCAGGTAGTCGAAGTTGCCGGCGTAATACGTCTTTTCCAGCTTGTTCATTACCTGCACCGAATCGGGGGTGATGCGGGCACGAACGCCCTCAATACCCAGCCACGAAGCCGATACCCAGATAACGCTGTCCTTGCGCATGCGCACGTTCAGGTTGGCCGTGTATTGCTCGCCGTTGGCGTTGATCTGCGCTTTGCCTTTGGCCGCCAGGTACGTGAACTCGAGGTTGCGGGCACGCACTTCGGGTGCCTGCGGCCGCGTAGCGGCGGTAGATTTGGTAGGAACGGCGCGGCGCTGACAAGCACCCAGGGCAAGGCTTCCGGCCAAGGCCAGCAGTAGCGGCCAGCTTCTATTCATACAGTTTTCGGTCTTTGATCTTGCGGTCGATGAGGGCGGAGGTGCCACCGGCCTTTTTAGCCTGCTGCCACCGCTCCACGGCCGCCGCCGTATCGCCTAGTTGATACAGCACATCGCCGTAGTGCTCCAATACAGTGCCATCTTTCGAGGTTTTGATGGCTTTTTCGAGGTATTGGCGCGCGCCGGCGTAGTCTTTGGATTTGTACAACACCCACGCGTAGGTGTCGAGGTAAGTGTCGTTTTCGGGGAAAAGCTTAACCAGCTTGCCCGCAAGCTCTTTGGCCCTAGGTAAGTCCTTGCCGCGCAACGACAGGAAGTAGCTGTAGTTGTTCAGGGCCTGCGCGTTGTTGGCATCGAAGGTAAGCGCTGCCTCGTAGGCTGCATCCGACTTGTCGTACTCCTTCAGCTCGTGGTAAGCGTCGCCCAGCTGCGTATCAAACTGCGCAGCCAGCTCGGGGTTGTCTGTCGTTAGTTTTTTGCCCTGCTCCAGCGCCTTTACGGCCTTTTGCGGCTGCTTGGCAAACATGTGCCCCACGCCGTTGTAAAACCAGAACACCGCCTGGTTCGGGAACAGCTCCAGCGCTTGGTTGGTGTGCCGCAGCAACGAGTCGGTTTGCGTTAGCTCGGCATCAATCAGCACCACCTGCTGCCAGATTTTGAAGTGCGAGTTATCGAGGCGCAGGGCCCGCAGGTAGTTGTCGCGCGCCAGGGCTTTTTTCTCCGACAGCAATTGCACATCGCCGGCCACCGAGTAGGCTTTGGCCTCTTTGGGGTGTACGCGCGTAGTGATGTCGGCCAGCTCCAGCGCGGTTTGTTGCACGGCCGGGTTCGGCAGCTGCTTCAGGTAGTCGACCAGGATGCGTACCTTCTGATCGATACCTAGGGCCGGGCTCTGGAAGGCCTGCTTGATCTGCTTTTCCGATTCGGCCTGGTTGCCCTGCTGGCGGTACGCATCGGCCAGAATCATGTGCGCCTGCGGGTTGTCGGGGTCCTTGCGCAGGGCCTGGTTGGCTACCCGAATAGCATCGGGCAGGCGGTTGTTGGCCGCGTACATTTCGGCTTGCGCCAGCACGTAGCGGATGTCCTCGGGGTTGGCCGAAATCAGGGCTTCGCCTTCTTTCAGGGCCTTGTCGAGATTGTTTTGCTTGAGGTAGATCTGCTGCTTTTTAAACGACACCTCGTCGAGCGTACCAAACTCCTTTTCGGCCTGATCGAAGGTGGTTAACGCCTCGTTGAGCTTGCCCTGCGCCAAATACAAGTCGGCCAGGTTGAACAGGTAGGACTTCGACTCCGGCACGTCCTGAATCAGGCGCGTGTATACCTGCGCGGCCTGGTCGTACTGCTTCTGGGTAGCGTAAATCTGGGCCAGAATCAGGTAGTAGTACGGGTTCTTCGCGTCGAGGCGCAAAGCGGCCTGTGCAAAGTTGGCGGCGTCCTTAAGGTTGCCGATCAGCAGGTTGTTTTCGGCAATCTTGTAGTTGATGGCCGCGTTGTTCGGGTCGATCTGGTACGCCTTCAGCAGCCGCTCCTGGGCCTTGGGGTAATCCTCCAGCAGCATGTACTTCACGCCGTCCACGAAGTAGGCCGCGCTCATTTCGCGGTCTTTCTCGGTAAGCTGGCTTTGCTGCTGGGCTTTGGCCGCTTCGAGGGCTGCCTGGCGCTGCATTTCCTTTTTTTCGCGGCGCGTAAGCTTGCGCGGTTTTTCGGTGCCCGCCTTGCCGGCCGCGCGCTTCTGCTGGGCATAGCCGGGCTCGGCCATGAGCAGGCCTAACACAAGAAGCAGGAGGGAAGCGGAGCGAATCATGGCAAAAGCTGCGGCAGCAGAAAACGTAAAAACAGGTGGTTTCGGGGCAAGCCGAACCTAGGAAAAGATACGGCATTTACCCCGAAACCACCCGGCTGTCGCTACAGTTTCAGGGCGTTGTAATCGCCTACGCTTAGGTCGGCGGGGGTGCCGGTGAGCGTGGCAAAGCTGCCGATCATGGAGTTGGTGATGTTGGCGTTTTGCACGGCCGCCGACTTCTGCACGATGCTGTTGACCACTACCGAGTGGCGCACCGTCGAACCATCGCCCACCGATACGTGCGGGCCGATAATGCTGTGCTCGAGCACCACGTTCTCGCCGATGTATACCGGCGGAATGAGTACGGTATTGGTGAGCTTGGCGGATTTGGCCACCGTGTCTTCGCCGGCTTCGTGCAGGTACTCGAGGTAGCGCTGGTTGGTGAACACGGTCGCGTCCTTGTTGCCGCAGTCGAGCCACTCCGTCACGCGGCCGGGGATGAACACCGCGCCTTGGTTTTTCATGTTTTCGAGGGCGTTGGTGAGCTGGTACTCACCTTTATCCTTGATGTCGTTATCGATCAGGTACTGCAGCTCGCGCTTCAGGTACTCGCCGTCGCGGAAGTAGTAAATGCCGATAATGGCTAGGTCCGACACAAACTCCTGAGGCTTCTCGATCAGTTCGGTGATGTGGCCTTGCTCGTTGAGCTTTACCACGCCGAAGGGGCGCGGGTCTTCCACGCGCTGCACCCAAATGGTGCCGTCGGCGGAAGTGTCGAGCGTGAAATCGGCTTTGAAGAGGGTATCGGCAAAGGCCACTACCACGGGGCCGCTCAGGGCCGACTGCGCGCACAAAATGGCGTGGGCAGTACCTAGGGGCTCATCCTGGTAATGAATAGAGCCTTTGGCACCTACCGATTCGGCAATCTGCACGAGGCTCTTTTCTACTTCTTCGCCGAAACGGCCCACGATAAACGCAACCTCCGTAACCTGTTGGCCTACAACCTTGGCAATGTCCTCGACGAGGCGCTGAACGATAGGTTTACCAGCAATAGGAATCAACGGCTTGGGAACGGTGAGCGTGTGCGGGCGCATGCGCTTGCCCATGCCGGCCATCGGGACGATGATTTTCATAAGGGGTGCGTTGTCAATATTTAGTTCAGGTGGCGTGTACGTAAGTTGCTACGAAACGCTGTGTAAAATTCGCTCTTGGCAAAGTAATATCTAGCGTTAGGCGAATATTTTATCATCCTACCCAACGAAACTCTGCGGCTATTTAGTACCCGTGCTGCCGTAGCCGCCTGCGCCGCGTACGGTTTCGCTCAGCTCGGTTACCTCTTGCCACTCAATGGCTTCGTAGCGTGCAAATACCAGCTGGGCAATACGTTCGCCGTCGTTTACTACAAAAGCTTCGTTCGACAGGTTTACCAGCAGCACCTTCACTTCGCCGCGGTAATCGGCATCGATGGTGCCCGGGCTGTTTACCAGGCCAATGCCGTGCTTGTAGGCCAGGCCGCTGCGAGGGCGCACCTGCGCCTCGTAGCCGGCCGGAATTTCGAGGTACAGGCCCGTCGGTATCAGCGCCCGTTGCAGCGGACCTAGGGTAACCGGCTCGGTAAGGTTGGCGCGCACATCGAGCCCGGCCGAGTGCTCGGTTTGGTAAGCGGGCAACGGGTGGTGCGAACGGTTGATGACGGCAACTTGCATGCGAAGAGAACGAAAGAAGGAAGAATAGGGCTTATACCGCTTTAACCTGCGGGCGGCGGAATGCCCGCTCGGGCCGCTCCACCAGCCACACCGTGGCCACAAAAGCGAGCGTAATCAGAAAGTGTACTACATGGGTTGTCCAAACCCCTAATGGGGGCAGGGCCCAGCTACCGGCCACCACGGCCACGGCCACCAGCAGCCACAGCAGGAGCCGGCTCATTGGATAAGGAACCGGAAAGTGCCGCTCGCCCAGCCACCAACAAACCAAGGCCATAGTAGCATAGCACACCAGGGTAGCAATGGCCGAGCCCATGTAGCCCAGCAGCGGAATAAGCGCAAAGTTTAGCGCAATGGTCAGGATAGCGCCACCAAAGCTGATGTAGGTGCCGAAGTAGGTTTTATCGGTGAGCTTAAACCACACCGACAGGTTGTAGTATACGCCCAGAAACAGGTTGGCCATCAGCAGCACCGGCACCACAGGCAAGCCCTCCAGGTACTCGGGGCTGGTAAGAAACCGCGGGGCAATCAAATCGATGTTGACGCTTACTGCCACGAAAAGAATGGTGCAGCTGATGGTAAACCATTTCAGCACCAGCGCAAAGGTGCGGGGCGAGTTTTTGTCCTCGCTTTGGGCAAAGAAAAACGGCTCGGCGGCGTACTTGAAAGCCTGAATGACCAGGCTCATCAGAATAGCAAGCTTGTAACATGCTCCGTAAATGCCCACAGCCGCCAGGCTGCTGCGCCCCGGATAGAAGCCCTCGGGCAACCAGCGCGCCAGCAGAACGCGGTCGAGTGTTTCGTTGACCATGCCGGCCAAGCCCATCAGCATGATCGGGTAGGCGTAGCGCCACAGCGGCCCTAGGTACGTAACCCCCAGGCGCGGCCGGAAATCGAGCAGCTCGCGGCCCAGCAGCAGCAGCGTAAAGGCACTGGCCGCTAAGTTGGACAGGAACACGTAGCCCACGCCAATGTTGGGGTCGTAGAGGGGGCGCAGCAGCGGCGCAAGCCCCGTTAGGTACTTGCCGGCCAGCACATCGGGGCAGAGGACCAGAAAGAACAGGTTCAGCCCTACGTTCAGCAAGATGTTGGCCATCCGGATGGAGGCAAACTTTACGGCCTTGTTTTCCAGGCGCAGCCGCGCAAACGGAATGGCCGCCACGGCATCGAGACCCAGAATCAGGGCCAGCCACACGGCGTACCGTTCGCTGCCCGGCGGAATGCCGAGCAGACGCATCAACGTGGGAGCCAGTGCTATCAGCAGGGCCGTTAGTACAACGCTGCTCAACAGGAGCAGCGTGAGCACCCGGTCGTATAAGTCGCGGCGGTCGGTGCCTGGTCGGTTGGCAAAACGCAGGTACGTCGTTTCCATGCCGTAGGTGAATACTACGTTCAGGAACGACATGTAAGCGAACAGCCCGGTAATAATGCCGAATGCCGCGGGCGCAAAGCGCCCGGTGTAAAGCGGCGTCAGCAAGAAGTTGAGCACGCGCCCCACAATGCTGCTGATGCCGTAGATGGCAGTTTGGCTGGCCAGCCGTTTTGCTAGTCCGCTCACGGGGAGGAATTAAAAATTAAAAATTAAAAATGAAGAATCAGCAGAGCGCCCGGCTGACCGCTTGGCCTAGACTGGGTGCCTGCCTGTGCTCACGTTTAATTTTTAATTCTTCATTTTTAATTGATTTACTCGCCCCGGAACGCTGCCGGGCGCTTTTCCAGGAAAGCCTGGGTGCCTTCTTTGAAGTCTTCGGAGGCAAAGCAGCGGGCAAAGGCGTTTACCTCGGTTTGGTAGCCGTGGCGCTCGGGCTCGAAGTACGCATTCACGCAGTCGATTACCTGGCCCACGGCCAGCGGGGCTTTGGTGAGGATGCGGCCCAGCAGCTGGCGGCAGAAGCCCAGCAGCTCGGCCTGCGGCACCACGTGGTTTACCAAACCCAGGCGCAGGGCCTCGTCGGCTTTCACTTGGTCAGCCGTCATCATTAGTTCCAAGGCCTTGGCTTTGCCTACCAGTTGGGTAAGGCGCTGCGTGCCGCCGTAGCCCGGAATCAGCCCTAGGTTTACTTCGGGCTGGCCGAAGCGGGCATTGTCGGAGGCGACCCGAATGTGGCAGGCCATGGCCAACTCGCAACCGCCACCTAGGGCAAAGCCGTTGACGGCCGCAATTACGGGCTTGTTGCTTTCCTCGATGGTGCAAAACACCTCTTGCCCGCGCTCGGCCGTGCGGCGGGCCAGCGGCTCGCTCAGGGCCGAAAGCTCGGCAATGTCGGCCCCGGCTACAAACGCCTTTTCGCCGGCGCCGGTCAGGATTACGCCGCGCACGGAGGGCTCGTCGAGGGCAAACTGAATGGCTTGGCCGATTTCCTCGATGGTGGCCGCGTTCAGGGCGTTGAGTTTGCTGGGGCGGTTGAGCGTGATGGTCAGAATGCCGTCGTCGGTGCGGTCGAGCGCAAGGTTTTCGAGTTCTGGAAGCATGAGGCTAGTAGGGTGGTTTGCGAAGCGTGCCGGCAAAGATAGAGACAATGCGCACCTCGGCTTTGGGGCATCAAGAAAGGAGCAGCCCCGGTTCGGAAAGCAAATCGGTGCCCCGGCCAACAGGCAAGCACAACAGCTGGCACCGCGCTGCACCTTTGTTATGCTCGCTGCACCCCTAGGAGGTAATTCGATTTCTCCTATACTTACACCCAACCGCATCAATCCCAAACACTTCTACTCCACATCACTATGGGTTTCGTTTCCGAGTTCAAAGAGTTCATCTCGAAGGGCAATGTGCTCGACCTCGCCGTTGGTGTAATCATCGGCGCTTCGTTCGGCCGTATCGTGACGTCGCTTACCGACGACATCATCATGCCGGTGCTGAGCCTGTTCACGCGCGGCATCGATTTCAAGCAGATGTTCGTGTCGCTCGACGGCAACCACTACGAAACCCTGGAGGCAGCGCAGGCCGCCAAAGCCGCCACGCTCAACTACGGCAACTTCATCAATGCCCTTATTTACTTCCTGGTCATTGCCTTTGTCATCTTTTGGGTGGTGAAGCTGGCCAACCGTTTCAAGAAGCCCGCCCCGGTGGCCGTGGTTTCGGAGCCTGCACCCACGAAAGAGGCAATTCTGCTGGCCGAAATCCGCGACGCGCTCCGGGCACGTGCCTAGCACACGCGGTTGGGCCTAGGTGCACCAAGGTAGCCGGTGCCGGGGCAGCTGCCAATGCGCAGGCCCGGCACCGGCTTTTGGTTGGCTGGGCCGGTGAGGCATTGTTTTTGCCAGAACGGCGTTACTTGCATTGGCTACGTACTGCAACGCGTTTATTGTGCCCGCCCAAGCCGGCGTGGGGCATTTTGAACTAACTTGCCTAGGGGCCCGTTGGCCCGGCGTAGCTGCCAACTTCTCGTTTCTGCTGACATGAAAAAATACATTGCCGCCGCTGCCCTGCTGGCCGCTGGTATGCTGGCCACCCCTGCCGCGCAGGCGCAAACTTCGGCTACCCCCTTCACGGGCAACGGGCCCCGCCGCGAGGCTCCGAAAAAGCGGAAGGCCTCGACTCAGGATATTGCGCGCATGCAGCAGCGCATGAGCATGAACGCTGACGATGTGAAGCGCGACCAGCAAATGGAAGTGCTGGAGGCGCGCTCGGGCGTGGGCAACAGCAGCCTCACGCGCGGCTCGTCGTCGGCGCGGCAGTACGATCGGTCTTCGGGCGCCTTTACGGTGCGCAAGTTTAAAGACAAGCGCGTGGGTGTGCGCCCACAAAAGCGCGGCCAAACGCGCCCGGCGCCGGGCATCGACCCCAAAGGCAAGCCGCTGAAGCATAAGCACCCCAAAAAGGGCTTCCTGTTCTTCAAGTAACAAGCAGCACTTAGTAAAGAAAAAGCCCCGGCGCAGCGCTCCGGGGCTTTTTGCTTCTTCGTGTCGTTTCAGAGCCACCGTTCGCCTCTGAGTCGCAGAAGAATTGACGGGTGTTGCCGGGGCAACCAAGTAAAGCCTGGGTTGAGAGAAGGAACGGGAAGGAGCCGGGATACTTTAGCCAAGTGCCAGGCCATAGCCGAGCAGCGCCGCCAGCAGCAAGCCCGCGCACCGACGGAGTACTATGTTGGGTACCGCTGCCATGGGTTACAGCTTCACGAGTTCCACGCGCTGGTTGAGCGGAGCGTACTCGTCGTCGGGTTCGGAGTAGAGGGGCTGCGAGGCCCCCAGGCCTTTGGCGGCCAGGCGGGTGCCATCGATGCCGAGTGCTACCAAAGCAGCGCGCACGGCGTCGGCGCGGCGCTGCGAGAGTTTTTGGTTGGCCGCCGCATCGCCGCCGAGCAGCGTATGGGCCTCGATGCGCACGCGGATGGCGGCGTCGCGGCGCAGCATATCGGCCAGGCCTTTCACAAAAGGCTGCGAATCGGGCAGGAGCGTGGCCGAGCCTTCTTCAAACTGAATGGTGTGCGATACGATGCGGCCGTTTTCGAGCAGCTGGGTATAATAGTCGCCGGTACGCTCGGTGATTTTGCGCTCCACGGCGGCTTCGATCTTGCGTTCGGCGGCGCGCTGCACGGCCCGCTCCAGAATGCCGTATTGGGCTTGCGACAGCGCCGGGTACAGCAGCAGCGTACCCAGAATGAGCAGAAACGATTTCATGGCGAGTAGTTGCGAAATGGATGAGGAAGTAGAATGCCGGCCCTAGGTGGCAGCGCGGCCCGGCACACAGGCCGGTGCCTAAAGGCTGGCTAAGCGGGTGAGGTTGAGCTGGCGCGCAACTTCCTTTACCAGCTTGGTATCGGGTTGCTGCGTCGACTCGACCGACACGAAAAACCGGTCGCCGACACCTAGGGCCACGGCCGCCCGGTGCTCTTGTTTTTGCAGGGTTTCGTACCCGCGCACCCCCGGCAGGCCCAGGTCGCAGCTTTGCATCAGCTGCTCGTCGCTCTCCTGCGAGCCAAGGCCCATCAGGGCCGTGGCGCCGGCGTACAGGGCATTGGCGCCGTTGTAGTCCACGAGTTGCACTTTCAGCTGCTGGTTGCCCTTGCGGTAGCGCTGCTCGCAGGTAGAGTAGCGCACGCTGCCCATGTTCACCGATGCGCCCTGCGGCTCGCCTTCGCGCACAAACCCGGCCACCTCCAGCGGCAGAAACCGTTGCAGCTCCTGGTGGCGCATCGAGAGCGTATCGCCGCGCGAAGCCCGCTCCTGGTACCGCAGCTCGGCATCAACCAACTGTTGCTCGAGTTGCTCCGTGGGGTGCTCGGCAGCTGCTTCGGGAGGGGCTTGGCTTTGATGCCCCTGGCCGCAGCTCACGAGCAGCGCGAGCAGCAAGGCATTGCCGGCAAAGGTGCGCGGAGCGTTCATGGCGGGGGGGGCAGCGGGAGGTGGAAGGGCGGATGTGGGGGCCGATCAGAATCGGGCCGTTAGTCCGAGCTTCAGGTACGACATATCGTAGCCGGCTTCGCCAAAGGCCCCCAGGTTGTCGCTGAACATGTAGCGGCCGCCTACGAAGAAGCCCGACGTGACGTAGCTACCGCCGTACTGGCGGGTGTATTCGCGGTCGAGGTAGTTATCGGAATACGACTCGACGCGCACGCCAAGGCTGATGCCGGCGTAGGTATCCAGCTTCGGCACATCGAATACGTTGTAGTGGTAGGCGCCGCGGGCCGAGACCAGGAAGTTCTTCCACGAGCCCTTGTAGTCGCCCGACTTCCAGGAGTAGGCTTTGTAGCCGATCATGCCGCCCACGCCAATCACGCCCGGCCCTAGGTTGTCGATGATGCCGCGCTCAACCGACAGGCTCAGGGCCGGGGTAGAGCGAATACCCGAAAACAGCGAGTAGCCGTAGCCCAGGCCAAACCCAACGCCCAGGTTGGCGGCCATGCTGCCCTTGCCAAACTCGTGCGCGGTGGCCGCCTGGCTTATGGTAGTAGCGGCAGCTGGCTTAGCGGCCGTTTCGGGCGCGGCTTGCGCGGCTGGCTCGGTGGCGGGGGCCACTGCGGCCGGTTTGGCCGCGGTGGCTTTGGTGGCCGCCGGCGCGGCTTTGGCGGTAGTAGCCGGCTTGGCCGCTACTGATTTGCTGGCCGTAGCAGCTGGTTTGCTGGCAGGCCGCGTTTGGCCCACGGCCGTGTTGGTTACCAGTGCCGATACAGCAATAAGGGTAGAGATGCCAAGCGTTTTCATAGGGTTATGGGGTTAGAACGGTGTGAGAAACGAGCCAGGAGCGCGGCGGCCAAAGCGGCCATCCGTCTGCGACAAAGCTACCGTGTGGCCCTACCCGGCGGCAATAGCATGATGATGTGAGCACATCCGTAACACGCGCTGATAAAACCCAGGGCTTGCCTTAGCAAATGCGCCCCGCCCCCAGGCCAATTGGCCTAGAGGCGGGGCGCACACCGAAATTGAAGTAGTTGGCTACGCGAAGCGCGAGCAACCAAGGCACCTGTTTATGTGAGGCAAACCCTAGGTGCGGCCGGCTAAAAGCCCGGCAGCAAGCGGTAGGCGAAGCGGCCGATAAAGGGCAACGGCTCCTGCAAGCCGCTCATGGCAGCCATTACGCCGAGCATGCGCATGAGGAGCGTAAGCGCAAGGCCGCCGCCCGCAACCACCAGGCTGCTCCAGCCGAAGAATGGCAGTACTACGATTTGGGCCCCGAGTATGCCCACGCTAAGCAGCAGGAGCAGCGTCATCTGGCGCAAATGAAAGGTTGCCAGCGGGCCGCGTTCGTGCCGCGAAGCCCGGTAAGCTACCAACCAGCCAAACACCGATAGGTAGCACATAATGGCCATTTTCCGGTCGAGCTGCTCGGTACTGCCGCGGTGTTCGGGCGAGCCCCCCGGCGCAATTCCCACTTCGTCGAAATCACCCAACCAACTTCCTAAGCGGCTACTAAAGCGTAACACTACATCAGCGGCCAACAACCTCTCCAAAGCAAGCATAACGGTGAGAAAAAATGATAGGGATAACTGGGCCAGCGCCTAGGTAGGCAGCTGGTGCCCGAAGCAAAGCAGCCGTTGTGCGTGGTGAGCTGGCCCTTTGCTTTCGACGGCACAAATGTGGGGGCTCAGGCTGCCAGACTGCTAATACCCATGTTTCAAATGCTGTTGCATATGTTTCATTGTATGTAAGTAGTTAATAATCAATATTTTGTATTTATACTAAAGCCCTGGGTAAACTCAACAGAAGTTGCAAAACGTGCGCAAGGCAACCACGTCAGGTGGTGGTAATTGCCTGCGCCGCGTATTCCGATGGCGACTGTTGGTACAGCTCGCGGAAGCATTTGCTGAAGTAGGAAAGGTTGGCAAACCCCACCGCCTCCGCCACTTCGGCCACGTTGCCGGCGTGGGCCTGCAGCAGCACCGCCGCCCGGCGCAACCGAACCGTGCGCACAAACTCCGAGGTGGATTGGTCGGTAAGGGCTTTCAGCTTGCGGTGCAGCTGCACACGGCTCATGGCCATTTCGTCGGCAAACCGCTCTACGCTGAACCCGGTATCGGCCATGTGTTGTTCCACCACGCCCATGGCACGGTTGAGGAACGTTTCGTCGGCTGAGGTGATGCTGATGTCGCGCGGCTGCAGCGTAACCTCGCGGCCAAAGCGCTGCCGCAACAGCCGGCGCTGCTGCACCAGGTTATGAATGCGCACGCGCAGCTCCTCCGGATGAAAAGGTTTCGTCAGGTACTCATCGGCACCCAGGCCAAAGCTGGTCAGGCGAGCTTCGTCGCCCGCCCGGGCCGTGAGCAGTATCACCGGAATATGGGAAGTGTGCTCGTCTGCGCGCAGGCGCCGGCATAGCTCAAGCCCATCCAGCTGCGGCATCATCAGATCGGAAACAACCAAGTCCGGCTCAAGGTCCTTCAGCAAGGCCAGTCCGTGAGCACCGTCGTTGGCCGTACGCACCCTAAACTCGGCGGCCAGGCACGTACGGATGTAGTCGCGTACTTCGGGGTTGTCTTCTACCACCAGCACCAACGGGCGCGCATCGGCAGGCGCCACCGGCAAGTTGGTATCGGGTTGGTCGATAAAATCGGGGAGGGGCGCGGCCAAACCGGTGGCAGATGCAGCGGCTGCGGCGCGTAGCTCGTTGGGCTGCAAGTGGGCCTTGCCCAGCGGCAGCTCCACCACAAAGGTGGTTCCCTCACCTAGGGCGCTCAGCACGCGAATGTTGCCGTGGTGGAGGGCTACCAATTCTTTTACCAGTGCCAGCCCAATGCCCGAGCCTTCGTGCCGGCGGGTGTGGGTGTCATCAACCTGATGAAACCGGTCGAAGATAAGCGGTACGTGCTCGGCGGGTATGCCCACGCCGGTATCCTGCACGCGCAGCACTGCCCGCCCGGCTTGCTGGCCCACGCTCACGAGTACCTCGCCACCGGCGGGCGTAAACTTGAATGCGTTACCAAGCAAGTTGTACAGGATTTTGTCGAACTGGTCGGCATCGAGGTACACTTCCAGGCTTTCCAGTTCTGTTTCGAAACGCAAGGCCACTCCATGCGACACCGCCAACGACTCGAACGACGATACCCCTGTTCGTACCGTGCGCACCATGTCGGCGGGCGCGGCGCCTAGGTGCATCTGGCCTGCTTCCAGCCGAGCAATATCGAGCAACTGATTGATGAGCTGCAGCAGCCGGCGGGCGTTGCGCAGCATCAGCGCGTACTCGGGCGGAGCGGGCAGCCGGGGGTGTTGTTGTGCCTCGCTGAGTAGTTGCTCCAGCGGGCTGATGATAAGGGTAAGCGGTGTGCGCAGCTCGTGCGAAATATTGGTGAAGAACTTGGTTTTGAGTTCATCAAGCTCCTGCAAGTGGTGCGACGTGCGGATGCTTTCGTGCAGCTCTTGGTAAGCATGTTGCAGCTCCGCCGCACGTTCGGCCAACTCGTGGTTGGTGCGCTCCTGCAATTCCTCCTTTTCGCGCGATAATACCAGCGCTACTTCCTGCGCACGTTGGGTTTCGCGTAGGGCGGCCAGTGCTTGGCTTTGGGCCGCTTCTTTTTGCTGCAGCGCATGCATGGCCGCCTCCTGCGCCAATTCTTTGTCGTGCTTGGCCAGGTTGATGCGGTCGGCAAAGCCAAACGACAGCAGCAACATCTCCAAGGCAGAGGCTACGTGCACGCCGTGCGCGGCCCAAAATCCGGTACGGGGCGTAATGCCCAGCAGCCCTAGGTAAAAATTGGCCACCGCCACGAGCAGGAGCGTCCAGCCAGCCATGTAGTACCTGGCTGGGCGGTAGCCGGTGCGCAACACCAGCACCCCAGCCGCCAAAAGCACTACGCACGTCCAGAGGGCGGGCAGGGCTTGCCACCAAATTGCGTGGTTGGGGTTGGCGAAGAAGCCGCTGGCCAAAGGCAGCCATGCCACCAGCAACGTAAGCTTCAGAACTTTATCAAAGCGCGGCAACAGGCGCCACGAATCCAGAAAAGCCCGAGCCGTGAGCGTGCCGAAGAAGATGGTGCAGGCCAGCACCAGGTTCTGACGCATATCCAGGGCAAAACCCGACCAGTTGTTGGGCCACACTTGCCGCCAATAACCCGTCATATCAAACTGCAGCGCGGCAAAAAAGCCTACGTAGAGCACGTACAGCAAATAGCTTCTGTCGCGGACGGACACATACAGGAGCAGGTTGTAGGCCAGCAGCGCCAGCAAAATGCCGAAATAAGGGCCCATTGCCCAGTCGGCTTCGCGGTATTGCTGTAGTAAATGCGCCTGCTCCGCCAGGGTGGGGTACACTACTTGTTGAGCCGGAGCTCTGAGGTACACCGTTACAACTTGCCCAGGTGGCAAACTCAGCCCTAGGTTAAAGTAGCGCGTACGCAGGGCATGGGTTTGCTTGTGCGGCAAGGCCGTGCTCATGCGCTGATGCTGCACTTGCCCATTGGCCGGCACCACGTACACATCCAGCCCGTCCATGTACTCCGTGTTCGTGCTCAGCACCCAGTGCGTCGCCGGATGAGCCACGGAAGTAATGTTAAAGCGCCACCACAGCTCAGTTGCGGTTGGCGCCCCGGCAGCCTGGGTAGCTGGCGCAAACCGGTTGTGCCAGCTGGCCGAGCGTACCTGAGCGAGGCTCAAGGGCTGGCTCGTGGCCAGTACAGAGCCTTGCGTGCGCAGCTGGTACACTCGCGCGGTGTCTTCCACCACCAATACACCGGGCCTAGGTGCCGCAGCGGCCCAGGTTGTCGATAAGCACAGGTATACGCCGAGTAACAGGTATTTCATTTGCTAAGCAAGTGTGGGTGGCGCACTCATAAGATACAACACACCGGGCACATAGAGTCATATAAGCGCGAAGGCGTTGCCTGTACCGCAACAAAAAACCCCAGCCGTTGCGGGCTGGGGTCTTCGGTATGGTAGTAAGCCGTTGGCTTACAGCGTACGCTTAACTTCTTTCTCCTCGAAGCCTTCGATAATGTCGCCTTCGCGTAGGTCATCGAAGTTTTTGATCGAGATACCGCATTCGTAGCCTTGGCGCACTTCCGACGCATCGTCCTTGAAGCGCTTGAGGGCCAGGATTGCTCCGGTGTGCTGCACGATGCCGTCGCGTACCACACGCACTTTGGTGTTGCGCGCGATGGTGCCGTCGGTAACCATACAGCCGGCAATCGTACCCACTTTCGTGATGTTGAACACCTGGCGTACCTCCACCGTAGCTACCGTCACCTCCTGCACCGTCGGGGCCAGCATGCCTTCCATCGCATCCTTCACCTCGTTGATGGCGTTGTAGATGATCGAGTAGAGACGGATGTCAATTTGCTCCTGCTCGGCCAGTTTGCGGGCACCCAGCGACGGGCGCACCTGGAAACCGATGATGATAGCATCCGAAGCCGAGGCCAGCAATACGTCCGATTCGGAAATGGCGCCTACACCCTTCGAGAGGATGTTTACGGCCACTTCGCCGGTCGAGAGCTTCAGCAGCGAGTCCGACAGTGCTTCCACCGAGCCGTCCACGTCGCCCTTAACAATGATGTTGAGCTCTTTGAACGAACCGATAGCCAAACGACGGCCAATCTCGTCGAGCGTAATGTGCTTTTTCGTGCGCATCGACTGCTCGCGCTGCAGCTGCAGGCGCTGGGTAGCAATTTCGCGGGCTTCGCGCTCCGTTTCCATTGCCACAACCTTGTCGCCGGCTTGCGGCGCGCCCTGCAAACCCAGGAGCTGAACCGGAGTCGAAGGACCAGCCGATTTCATCTTCTTGCCGCGGTGGTCGGTCATAGCCTTCACGCGGCCATAGTGCGGACCAGCCAACACGATGTCGCCTACGTTCAGTGTACCCGTTTGCACCAGAATGGTGGTTACGTAGCCACGGCCTTTGTCGAGCGAAGCTTCGATAACCGAGCCCACAGCCCGACGGTCGGGGTTGGCCTTCAGCTCAAGCAGTTCGGCTTCCAGCAGAACCTTCTCGAGTAGGTCGCTGATGCCAGCACCGGTTTTGGCCGATACCTCCTGCGACTGGTACTTACCACCCCATTCTTCAACCAGAATGTTGATGGCCGACAGTTCCTCGCGGACTTTGTCGGGGTTTGCACCCGGCTTATCAATCTTGTTCAGCGCAATCACGATGGGTACACCGGCAGCTTGCGCGTGGTTAATGGCTTCCTTCGTCTGCGGCATCACCGAGTCGTCGGCAGCCACCACGATGATGGCAATGTCGGTTACCTTGGCACCGCGGGCACGCATAGCGGTAAACGCTTCGTGACCAGGGGTATCGAGGAAGGTGATTTTGCGGCCCGAGTCGGTGGTTACTTCGTAAGCACCGATGTGCTGCGTGATACCACCGGCTTCGCCTTTGGCTACCTGCGCATTGCGGATGTAGTCGAGCAGCGAGGTTTTACCGTGGTCGACGTGACCCATGATGGTCACAATCGGAGCACGATCCTGCAGTGCTTCCGGATCGTCTTCGTCAACGATGGCCACATCCTGCTCGTCTTCAGCCGACAGGAATTCTACATCGTAGCCAAACTCATCGGCAATAACCGTAATGGCTTCGGCATCGAGGCGCTGGTTGATGGACACGAACATGCCCATGTTCAAGCAAACCTTGATAACGTCGTTCACCGAGGCGTTCATCAGCGAAGCCAAATCATTGGCCGAGATGAACTCGGTCAACTTCAGCGTCTTCGAGGCCAGCTCGCTTTGCTGACGGGCCAGCTCTTGCGCTTCGGCAATACCAGCGCGTTTATCGCGGCGGTACTTAGCGCGGTTTTGCTGATTGCCACCACGGCCACCGCTCAAACGAGCCAGCGTAGCCTTGATCTGGTCCTGAATCTGCTTGTCGCTCTGTTCGGGCGATACAGCAGGAGCCGGACGGTTGGGGTTGCCACCGCGGTTGTCGCGGCCGCCGGGCCCACCCGGGCGGTTGCCCTGATTGGCCGGACGCGTCGGGCGGTCGTTGCCGGTACCGCCGGGGCGGTTGCCGCCTTGTTGCTGATTGCCGCCCTGGCCGGGGCCTTGCTGCTGTCCACCGGGCGTAGTAATACGCTGGCGCTTTTTCTTATCGCCAATGCCTGCCTTGCGCACATCCGAAGAGGCTACCGGGCGGGCACCACGGTTGCCACCACCACGACGCGAAGCGTCGGTGGGCAACTCAATCTTGCCTAGCACCGTCAGGCCTTTCAGCTGATCGGCGCGAGCGATGATAGTGCCTTGCTCAGGAGTTGGCTCGGCCGGAGCCGGGGTAGGAGCGGGGGCAGCCGCTACCGGCGCAGCAGGCTTAGCTTCGGCAACCGGAGCTGCTGGCGCTGGCGCCGGAGCAACAGGCTGAGCCGGGGCTGCTGGAGCAGAAGCCGGTGCCGACGCTGCAGCCTGGGGCGCAGCTACCGGTGCCGGCGTGGCGGCAGGGGCTGGCGCAGACTTAGGCGCAACTGGCTGCTGTGCTACAGGTGCGGGTTGCGGTGCCGGTGCAGGCTTGGGAGCCGGTGCGGGCGCAGGTGCCGGAGCGGGCTGAACAGTAGTAGCTGCAGGGGCCGCAGCCGGGGCTGGCACTGGAGCAGGTTGCGCAGGCTTTGGCGGTACCGGACGCCCTTTCGCATCGAGTTCGATTTTACCCAACACCTTAAGGCCGGGTACGGGGCGGCCGTTGTCCGCGCTAGGAGCGGGAGCGGGCTGCGGGGCCGGAGCTGCGGGCTTAGCTTCTGCTGCCGGAGCGGCAGCCGGTTGCGGAGCCGGGGCAGCCGGTTCGGCTGGCTTTGGGGTCGTTACCACCTTGGCAGCTTCCTTGGCTTGGGAGGCTTGCTCAAGCTCAGTATGACGCAGCGACTGGCTTCGTTTGGTAGCCTCGGCTTTATCCTGAGCCGACGACGCAAACTCTTTGTTCAGCAGTGCAACCTGATCGGCCGACAGCTTGGTGGTGGGTTTATTTTCAACAGAAATTCCCTTCGTCGCGAGAAAATCCACAATCGTGTGGGTCCCGACGTTCAGGTCCGTGGCCGCTTGTTTCAGTCGTTTGCTTGCTGCTTCCGCCATTCTTTGGTCGCGTGCGATACTCGTAGTTTGTTGCAAAAGTACGATTTAATTATTGCCAAACGGCGGAAAACCTGCCAGTACGGACAGGCTTTCCGCCGATGATATCCGAAGCGGGTGTCGGTCGCCTACGTTGGAGGCCGGTCCGCCGGTTACGCGTTGGGTTCTGCTGCTTCGCCCTCAGCAGGCTCGGCAGCTTCGTCCTCGCCGTCGAATTCGGCCTGGATGACGCGGAAAACGTCTTCTACGTTCTCCTCTTCCAGTTCGGTACGGCGTACGATATCGGCTTTGTTCACAGCCAATACGGCACGGCCCGTGTCGAGGCCGATTTTCTTCAACTCATCGATAATCCACTGGTCAATCTCGTCGCTGAATTCCTCCAGCGCAATATCCTCTTCGTAAGAGTCGGCTTCGCGGAACACGTCGATTTCCATGCCCACAAGGCGGGAGGCCAGTTTGATGTTGGCACCGCCCCGGCCGATTGCCAGCGACACTTGGTCTGGTTTCAAGAACACCGAAACACGGCCGGTTTGTTCATTGATTTTCATCGATGAAATTTTGGCCGGCGACAACGCACGCTGAATGTACAGCTCGAGGTTGTCGGTGTAGTTGATAATGTCGATGTTCTCGTTTTCGAGTTCGCGCACCACGGCGTGAATACGCGAGCCTTTCATGCCCACGCAGGCGCCTACCGGGTCGATGCGGTCGTCGTAGCTTTCAACGGCTACTTTGGCACGCTCGCCGGGTTCGCGCACGATGTTCTTGATGGTAATCAGGCCATCGAAGATTTCGGGCACTTCCTGCTCCATGAGGCGCTCCAGGAAAGCCGGGGCCGCACGCGACAGGATAATCTTGGGAGCACCGTTGATGACATCGACGCGGTGCACCACCGCCCGAATGGTGTCGCCCTTGCGGTAGCGGTCCTTGGGGATTTGCTCCGTTTTGGGCAGGCTTAGCTCGTTTTCTTCCTGATCAAGCACCAGCGTTTCGCGGCCCCATACCTGGTACACTTCGCCGGCGATGATTTCGCCAACCATGTCCTTGTACTTCTGGTACAGGTTGTCGCGCTCCAGGTCTTTGATGCGCTGAATCAGCGTTTGGCGGGCCATAAGCACGGCACGGCGGCCAAACTCTTCCAGCTTCACCTGTTCCGATACTTCTTCGCCTACCTCAAAGTCCGGCTCGATCTTCTGGGCTTCCGACAGCGGAATTTTGTCGTGGTCCCAGATGTCCTCGGATTCGTCGTCCACGATTTCGCGGTTACGCCAAATTTCTAAGTCGCCGTTGTCGGGGTTGATGATGACGTCGAAGTTGGAGTCGTCGTTGTACTTCTTACGAATCATCGTCCGGAACACCTCTTCGAGGATGCTCATCATGGTAGGACGGTCGATGTTCTTGAACTTGGCAAACTCCGAGAACGACTCGATGAGGTTGAGCGTGTTCATATGGGTGGTGTTTGAATGCCGTACTGTTGCCGGCAGCGAGCAGGTGCCTGATACCCAGGCAAGATGCTAACTATCTGTGCAACAGTAAACCAGTCGGTAATTTACTTAAATGAGATGACGACTTTTGCCTCCTGAATGTCCGCAAACGGTACCAGCGCAGGCTCAAGAGTCTTTTTCTTGTTCTTTTCCTTTACCACCTCGCTCACCACAACGCCTTCGGCGGTGGCTTCTTCCAGGGTGCCGGTTTTTTCGGTGCCGTCGGTCATTTTCAGGCTAAGCGTGCGGCCGGTGTGGCGGGCATACTGGCGCGGGCTCACCAAGGGCTGATCGGCGCCGGGCGAAGTGACTTCCAATGAGTAGGCAGCATCTTCGCCGTAAGCTTCGTCGATCTGGCGGGTAAGACGACGCGTGATGGAGCCAAGCTCATCGATGCCGATACCTTGGTCGCCGTCGATGGTAGCCGTGATTTTCGGACGGACAGCCGTGTCGCTCACCGTCAGGCCTACCACAAAGTACTCGGGGCCGGGCAGGCTGGCCTCCAGCATTTGCTGTATGCGGGTGCGTTCGAAGCTCATGGAAAAGGGTAGTAAAAGAAAGAGGGGACTACGCGTCCCCTCCTCTGATTACGATTAACTACTGCAAATATACAACTTCCGAAGCCGAAACGCAAGGAGCTCCGTCAACGCTGAATTTCGAGCCAGCCTTTCACCGTGCGCCCATCAACGTAGCGCAACAGGTAATAGTAGGTGCCCGCTGGCTGGTTGCCACCGCCCCAGTTGTTGCGGTAAGCGGCATCGTCGTACACTTTCTGGCCCCAGCGCGAAAACACCTGCAAGCCAGGTGGGCAGCCGGCCGATACCTCAAACACGTCGTTCTTGTCGTCGGCGTTGGGCGTGATGATGTTTGGGATGGGTTTGGTTTCGAGCACCTCGATGGGAGCAAGCTGAAGCTCGGTGCGGCAGAGGCGGCTGTTATAGTACATCACTACCTTCGGCTGGTAGCGGCCAGGCTGGGCGTAAATGTGTGCCGGATTTAGGCCGGTGGCGGTGCTGCCGTCGCCGAAGTCCCACTGCACATCGGCTACATCAACCCCGCGAAACTGGACCTGCAGCGGAGCCTGGCGGTCGGTGGGGCAATTGGTGGCTTGCCACCTAGGCCCAAAAGCTGGCATGGGGGCCACGCCCACACGGCGCGTGGCACTGCTGATGCAGCCGCCATTATTAACCGTGTAGGTAAGAGCTACGGAGCCCGCAAAACCCGCCGGGGGCGTGAATACCCCGGCGGCTGTTACATGCTGCCCCGACCACGTACCACCTAGGGGCAGGCCGCGCAGGCGGAAGGCCTGCACGGAGCCCGGGCACAGCAGCGTATCGGGCGGCAAGGCAATGGCGGGCGGGTTGCCTACCGACATCGTGACGCTGCCGCGGGTTTCGCAGGGGCCGTTGTAGGTTACGTACGTGAGCGTGTGTTGCCCGGGGCCGGCTACGGCCGGGTTGAAGGTGAAGCCCTGAAACGACGGGCCTTGCACGCCGCGCCCGCTCCAGTAGGCGGCGTTGGGCAGCTTGAGCGGGGTGTTGTCGGTGGCGCAGAAATTGGTTTGGGCGGGCGCTGCTACCACGGCCGCGGCAAATACGCTGGCCTGCAAGGTGCTGCTGCTGGTGCAGCCGCTGGCGGTGGCAATGGTGTAGGTAAGCGCCACGTTGCCGGTAAGGGTAGCGGGCGGCGCAAAAAAGTAGCCCGTAGCCGCCGAACCGGTAACGTATTGCCCTGCCCAGGTGCCCCCGGCGGGCGAGCCACCTAGGCGCACCGGGGCAGCCGGTAGGCACAGGTTGAAATCGGGGCCGGCGTTGGCGGTTAGTACGCTTACCTGCTGGGTAGCCGTAACGGAACAGCCCGTTACGGTATACTTATAAGTAATGGTGTGGGTGCCCGGCCCTGCCGTTGCCGGCGAAAACGTGCTGCCCGATACGCCCGGCCCCGAAAACGTACCACCTGCCGGCAAAGCCGCGAGCGATACAGCGGGCGAGTTGACGCAGAACTCGTTGAACGGCAGCGGCTGGAAGGTAGCGGTGGGCGTAGGCACCACCGTAACGTTCTGGGTGGTTTGGCTTTGGCAGAAGTTGTTGACCACTTTGTACGTGAGCGTGCTTTGGCCCAGGCCCACGGCCGTAGGATTGAACACGTACCCCGTGGCAACCGAGCCGCTTACGCCCGGCCCCGACCAGATACCGCCCGCCGGCGAACCAACCAATGGAATAGCGCCGGCCGAGAGGCACACCGTCATGTCGGGGCCAACTACGGCGCGTTGCGGCTCAAAGTCGAACTTAAAGGCGGCGTTGTTGCAGTTGGAGTAGCCGTTGCGGGTGCTGTAGGTGCCGGCGCCGGGCGGAATCGGGAAGGTGGCATTGCCGCCACCGCAAGCACACACGGCATGGTAAACAAACCCCCGGCGGTCGAAGCGCGAGGTGCCGCCGTCGACGTGGTCGGAACTGGAGCCGCCGAAGAAAGTGGCGTACTCCAGGTGCGTGGCGCCCTCGGCCAGCTGCATCAGGTAAAAGTCGCTGCCATCGGTGGTGGGCTGCACCGCCGTGGGCGTGGTGGGCAGGTTGGTGGTGTAGCCGTTGCCCTGGCTCGCGTTGGTGCTGCCGCCCCAGCCGCTAACGTAAATGCGGTTGCACTGATCGACCAGAAACGCGGTGGGCGAAATGTCGATGGTAGGGCGGCCCGCGCCAAACACTGTCGAAAAGCTGGTGGTGGTAAGGTCGGCGTTCAGCTTATGAATAAACTGGCGGCCGTTGGCGTTGGCGTACCTACCGGCTGTAACGGGGTACTGACCTAGGCTTTGCCCGAGCAGGTACACGTCGCCGTTGGTATCCAGCTGCACGAAGTAAGTCTGATCGTACTGCGCCGTGCCAAGCAGGGTCGAGCGCTCCATTTTGCTGCCGTCGGCGCTGATGCGCACCACAAAGCCGTCAACATCGCCGCGGTGGGTGGTTTGCAGCGCCCCCGGCGTGGTCGGAAAGTTGACGCTGGTGGTGCCGCCGCACACGTACAGCCGCCCTGCCGCATCGAGCTGCAGCGAGTACGCCGCATCGGGGTTGCCGCCGCCTAGGTAGCTGCTCCACAACAGGTTGTTGAGGCTCGGCGTGAGCTTGCACACCACGGCATCGAGCCCGGCGCCGCGCGCCGCTTGAAAGTTGTTGCGGGTAGGGAAATCGGGCGAGGAGCTGTTGGAAGCGATGTAGATATTGTCGTTGGCATCTACCAGCACGTCGCCCCGAAACTGGTCGCCGTAGTTGCGCATCAGCTCCGCCACCATGCCCGTGCGCATGTTCAGGCCCTCAACGCTGGTGCCGCCCAGGTAAGTAGAGCCTACCAAGGCCGAGCCGGAAGCACTCAGGCTGGTTATGGCCAGATCGGTGCCTTGCGCGATGGTGTAAAGCGGGTCGTTGAAGCCGTAGGGGCTGACGGAGGGGCCGCCGGCAAAAGTGCGGTCGAAGGCATCGGGCGTGGTGGGGTAATTGGCCGAGCCGGTGGTGCTCAGGATTACCAGCTCGCCGCGGCTGTTCACCACCAGGCTCTGCGGATAATCGGAGCTGCTGCCGCCTAGGTAGGTGGCCCACACGCGCGAGGCCGGGCCCGTGGTGGCCGTGTTGTACTTGATGATGGCAATGTCGATGTTGCCGCTGAAGGTGGTGCTGTAGGCGCCGGCCGTTACGGGGTACCCCAGGCCAAACGCGATGCCGCCGGAGTACATGTTGCCTTGCGGGTCGTAGGTGGCCGTGAAGCCCCAGTTGTCGGCCGTGGCGCCGGTGAAGGTGGAGAAGACGACGGTGGGGTCAATCACCAAAGGGCGTGCGCGGTCGTAGCGGCCCAAAGCAAAGCTTACGTCGGTGCCGCGCAAGGTGTAGCGGCAGCTGACGGGCCGCCGCTCCCCGCCCGGCCCCAGTTGCCAGGCCCTAGGCGCCAGCTCGGTAATCGTACCTAGGGAAGTCCGGATCTGGAGGGTGCCGCCTTCGCCCAGGCTAAGCTGCTCGGCGCCGGTATAGCGCTGCCGAATCAGCGAGGCATCGGCGCCGGGCGCCAGCTCGAAGTCGTACTCGAACAGGCCCTGCTTGTTTTCGTACAGGCGCACGTCGATGCCCGGCCACACGCCCAGGTAGCGCAGCTCGCGGTAGCTGCCCACGTTGCTGGCCCAGTTTTTCGGGTCGGCACCCAGCAGGTAGTTGCGCACTTCGCCGGTGAGCGTGGCGGGTTGCAGCTGCGTTTCGGGGCGGGCACCCACAAACTCCATGCGCACGGCGTGGGCCCGCAGTTGCGCCTGCCCCGAGGTGGCCGATTTGGTGTGTGGGTCGATGGGCTCAGCTAGGGCGTACGTCCAGCCCGTGGCTTCTAAAAATAGGCGGCCATGCACCAGCGGCGCCATGTAGTGCACCGGTTGCGGCCATTGCCCCTTATTCGGAATAAACTCGATGTGCTGCGCCGGGGCGGGCGCGGCCAAAAGGGGGCTTCCTGCTGCGGCAGCAATCAATAGGAAAAGCCAACAAGCCACAAGGCTTCGGTGCCAGGCCGAAGAAGACATTGGATAATTGAAGAAAGCAGCTCAGCCCAAAGCACTTCAGCAGCCCGGTGCCCGAACTAAAACTTGGTATATAATCGGACAAAGCTACACACAGCTACGGGCTTAGGCGGAAGAAATCTGTCGGGTTTGATGCTGATGCTATTTCAGGGGTGCGGAGCGAGGCCGGCCGGTAAGGCACGGGCCAGGGCACCTAGGGCAGCGCTCTTGGCCGCTGCCCTAGGTGCCAAAAGCAAAACAGGCGGCAGGTAGTGTACCTGCCGCCTGCGCGGTAACTGCGGGCCCGGAGCCCAGCGGCTAACGCCGGATTTCTACCCAACCCTTGGCTTTGCGGCCTTCGGTGTCCATTACGTGGTAGTAATATACCCCGTCGGGCAGGGTGCCGCCGTTCCAGTTATTTTGGTAGTTGGCAGTGCTGTACACCTCTTTGCCCCAGCGCGAAAACACTTTCAGCGTAACGGGCAGGCAGCTCAGGCGCTGCTCAAACACATCGTTTTGGCCGTCGGCGTTGGGCGTGATGATGTTCGGGATGAACGGAGTGCCTACATACACCGGCGCAAACACGGTTTTGGCCTCGCAGTTGCCATTGTAGTAAGCCGTGAACCCGATTTCGTACGTGCCGGGTTTCTCGTAGGTGTGCGTCGGGAACTGCTCCGTGCTGGTGGTGCCGTCGCCAAAATCCCAGCTGTAGCGGCTGGCAAACAGCATATCGTGGTTGAACACGTGCGTAAAAGGCGCCAACCCGGTGTAGGCCGGCATGCCTTCGCTGCGGCGCGGCGTAAGCGGGCAGCTCGGCAGCTGCAGGGGCACGTTGGTGCGGTTTTCGGGTACCAGCATCACGCGGCGCTGCGCCGTTTGGGTGCAGCCATCGGTGCTGGTGTAGCTGTACGTGAGCAGAATGGGGCCATACACCCCGGCGGGCGGCGTAAACAGGCCTTGCGGCGTGCAACCCTGGCCGCTCCAGGTGCCACCGGCGGGCGAGGCGCCCTTCAGCATGTACGGTGCGCGCTGGAAGCTGCACAAGGCCGTATCGGGGCCGGCTGCTACTTGCGGGGTGGGGCTTACCACCACGCGTTGGGTGGTGCTGCCGCACAGCGGAGCCGGCAGGGTATAGGTAATGGTATGGGTGCCCGTGCCGGCCGTTGCCGGCGAAAACGTGCTGCCCGACACCCCAGGGCCCGAAAACGTGCCCCCAGCCGGCGTGGCAGTAAGCTGCACCGTGTTGCCGTTGAGGCAAGCTGCCCCCACCGGCGTAAAGTTGATGGTGCTGATCGGTACCACCGTCATGTCGAGCGTGCTGGTGGTTACGCAGGTGCCGGTGCTGGCCACCGAGTACGTAAGCCGATGCGTGCCGGCCTGGGCCACCGTGGGCGTAAACGTGAAGCCGCCCGCCACCGAACCCGTTACCCCCACGCCCGACCACGTGCCGCCCGAGGGCTGACCACCTAGGCGCAATGGCGCGGCATCAATGCAAATGTTCTGGTTCGGGCCGGCCACGGCGGCGTTAATGCCGAAGTCGATTTTGAAAGCCGCGTTGTTGCAGTTGCTGGAGTTGTTGGCCGTAGAATACGAGCCGGCACCCGGCGGAAACGGAAACGACGAGCTGCCCCGGCAGCCGCCGCAAACCGCCTGGTACACAAAGCCGCGGCGGTCGAAGCGCGAAGTGCCGCCGTCGACGTGTTCGCCGCCCGGGCCGGTACCCCCGAAATACGTGGCGTACTCAACGGCCGTGGCGTAGGGCGCCAGCTGAATCAGGTAGAAGTCGTTGCCATCGGTGGTGCGCTGCATGGCGTTGGCGGTGGTTACCAGGCCCATCACGTTGCCGTTGCCCACGTTGTTGGTGCCGCCCCAGCCGCACACGTAAATCCGCTCGCACTGGTCTACGAGGAAGGCCGTGGGGGAGAGGTCGGGCGCCGAGCGGCCCGAGCCGAAAGTGGTGCTGATGAGCAGATCCGACAGATCAGGCGAAAGTTTCTGGATAAACTGTTTGCCGTTGGCGTTGCTGTACACGCCCGCGGTTACGGGCACCGTGCCGCGCGTTTGCCCCAGTGCGTACACGCCGCCCCGGTCATCAACCTGGATAAAGTAGGTCTGATCGTAGGAGCTGGTGCCTAGGTAAGTGGTGCGAATCAGGGTTGGCTGATCGGCAGTGGTACCGATGCGGGCTATAAACCCATCGATGCCGCCCCGGCGCGTAGCAAAGTAGGCCCCGGCGGTGTTGCCGAGGTTGTCGCTGTCGGTGCCGCCCGCCACGTACACCTCACCGGCTGCATTCAGCTGAATGGAGTAAGCGGCATCGTTGTTGGCGCCGCCCAGGAAAGTGCTCCAGATCAGGGAAGAGAGGTCGGGGGCGAGCTTGCACACCACGGCATCGGAGGTGCCGCCCTGGTAGGTGCTGCGAAACCCACGCACCACCGGGAAGTTGTTGGAGCCGATGCTGGTGGAGCTGCTGCTGGTGCTCGAAGCGAAGTAAACGTTGTCGTTGGCATCAACTATTACGTCGCCCCGAAACTGGTCGCCGTAGTTGTTGGCCAGCGTAATGGACTCGAGCACGCCATCGTTGCTGGTGCCACCTACGTACGTAGAGCCCAGCAAAGCCGAGCCAGTGGCATTCAGGCGCGTCACCACGATATCCACCCCGTTCGAATAAGATAGTCCGTTGGCCGTGAGGCTCCGTCCGCCGGCAAAGCTGCGGTCGTAGGCACTGCTGGTGGTGGGGTAATTGCTCGACGAAGTAGAGCCAAATACGATCAGCTCGCCGCGGCTGTTTACCACCATGCTGTGCGGGGCCTCCATGGCGCTGCCGCCTAGGTAGGTGGCCCACACGCGCGAGGCAGCACCCGTGGTGGCGGTGTTGTACTTGATGATGGCCATATCCCATACGCCGCCAAAGCTGGTATCGTAAGCCCCCTGCGAAACCGGATAGCCCGAATTGTCGGCGATGCCGCCGGAGTACATGTTGCCTTGCGGGTCGTAGGTGGCCGTGAAGCCCCAGTTGTCGGCCGTGGCGCCGGTGAAGGTGGAGAAGACCACGGTGGGGTCAATCACCAAGGGGCGTGCGCGGTCGTAGCGGCCCAAAGCAAAGCTTACGTCGGCGCCGCGCAAGGTGTAGCGGCAGGCCACCGGCTGCCGCTCCCCGCCCGGACCCGGCTGCCAGGCCCTAGGCGCCAGCTCCGTCACCGCGCCCACCGAGGTGGTTATTTCCAGCGCGCCGTCGGCCCGCAGCCGAACGGCATCGGCCCCCTCGTAGCGCAGCCTAATAGCGTCGGGGTTGGCTTTGGGCTGCAGCTCGAAGTCGTACTCGAACAGGCCCTGCTTGTTTTCGTACAGGTGCGCATCGATGCCCGGCCACAAGCCGCGGTAGCGCAGCTCGCGGTAGCTGCCCACGTTGCTGGCCCAGTTTTTCGCGTCGGCACCCAGCAGGTAGTTGCGTACCTCTTTGGTGGCCTCGATGGGCTCGAGCTTGGTATTCTTGCGGCCGTCGACAAAGCGCATGCGGTAAGCGTGGGCTTTAATCTTTTGCGGAGCCATATCGGCGCGTTTGCCTGCCTCGGTGTTGTGGGCGTGGGCAAAGGCTTTGGGGTCGAAGAGCGAGTAGGTAAGCCCGCCCGGCTCCACAAACATGCGGCCGCCTGCGGGCAGCGGTGCCGCGTACCGGGCGCGGGCATCCCACTGGCCTTTGTTTTCGATAAACTCCAGGCTGCGCTCGGGCGGCGCAGAGGCTAGCATAGCAACAGGCAGCAGCAGAAAGCCCAAGGCTAAACTGGCCCGGTAAAGCGTAGAAAGAAGCATAGAGAGGCAACTAAAATATCGACATGAAGGTACGACGAACGGGCGGCCTTATTGTGCATATCACTTATAGATGTGGCGGGCGCCGAATTGCATTGTAGGTTTGCGGCTCCAAGCTTGGTTGGTACCGGTGCGTCGTTCATTAGCTTTCAAATTCACTTTACTGGTTATTGCGTGGCTGTTGGTAGCCATAGGATGCACCCAGGTGCCGCCTAGGTTGTTTTGGCCTGCAGCTTTTGTGGCCTTGTCGTTGCCGGGGGCTTTGGCGCTCAACGCCGCCATGCTGGGGTATTGGCTGATGCGGCGCTGGCCCGTGGCCCTGCTGCCGCTGGCCGTGTTGGTGCTTACCTGGCCGCACCTGATGCGCGGCGTGGCCCTGCACCCTTTTGGCAACAATGCCGCAGCGCCGGCTACGGTGCGCCTGCTCAGCTCCAACGTGCGCATATTTAATGTGTACCCGCAGCTGCGCGACCCCAACCTGCAATCCTCCAAGAGCATGATTAAGTGGCTGGCCGAGCACCCGGCCGACGTGCTGTGCCTGCAGGAGTTTTACACCGAGCCCCGACCCACGGCCGATGGTGTGGTGTTCAACACCGAGCGCAAAATTGGCAAGCTCAGCGGCCGCGAGAGTTTTGTTTCTACCACGCTCACCAACAGCATCGGCGCCAAGTTTGGCATGGCCATTTTTTCGCGTTTTCCCATTGTGCGGCGCGGGGTTATCAGCTTCGGCAAACTTTCGCAAAACCATGCCATGTGGGCCGATTTGCGCTTGCCCCAGGGCGACACCGTGCGCGTGTTCAACGCCCATCTGCAAAGCATGAGCATGGACGAGCAGGACATCGTGGATAGCTACTCGAGCAAAGCCGGGCTAAAGGCCAAGGGCGCCAGCTTGCTGCGGCGCCTGAAGCGGGGCATGGTAAAGCGCAGCGTGCAGGTTGATACGCTGGTGCGCCGCATCGAGGCCAGCCGCTACCCCGTGCTGCTCTGCGGCGACCTGAACGACTTGCCCTACAGCTACACCTACGACCAACTGGCCGATAACATGCAAAATGCCTGGGCTACCGCGGGCCTGGGCTTTGGCGCCAGCTACAACGGCAAGCTGCCTTTCGTGCGCATCGATAACCAGTTTGCCAGCCCGCAATGGCAAGTGCTAAGCTGCGAGGTGCGCCGCGATATTCCGTACTCCGACCACTTTCCGCTGGAGGCCACGTACCGATTACGATGAGCGGATTAGTGGATGAGTAAATGAATGGATGGGCAGAAACGCTGTTCCATCCGCTCATCTACTCATTTACTCATCCACGCATCCATCTCACTACCTTTGCCCCATGCAACACCCACTGTCGCTCCACAACACGCTCACGCGCCGCAAAGAACCGTTTGTACCGCTGCACTCGCCCTTTGTGGGCGTGTACTTGTGCGGGCCCACGGTGTACTCGGAGGCGCACGTGGGCAACGCCCGCGGCCCAGTGGTGTTTGATGTGCTGACGCGCTACCTGCGTCACCTGGGGTACACCGTGCGCTACGTGCGCAACATCACCGACGTAGGCCACCTCGAAGGCGACGCCGACGAGGGCGAGGACAAAATCAGCAAGCGGGCCCGCGCCCAGCAGCTCGAGCCCATGCAGGTAGCGCAGGACTACGCCAACCGCTACCGCCGCCACATGGAGGCCCTAGGTTGCTTGCCGCCCGATATCGAGCCGCTGGCCACGGGCCACATCATCGAGCAGATTCAGCTGATCGAAGAAATCATCAGCAACGGCTTTGCTTACGAAGCCAACGGCTCGGTGTACTTCGATGTGCCCAAGTACAACAGCGCCGGCAACAACTACGGCAAACTGTCGGGCCGCGTGCCCGAGGAGCTGCTCTCCGGCTCGCGCGACAACCTCGCCGGCCAGGACGAAAAACGCTCGCCGCTGGATTTTGCCCTCTGGAAGCGCGCCGACGAACGCCACCTCATGCGCTGGTCCTCGCCGTGGGGCGAAGGCTTCCCCGGCTGGCACCTCGAGTGTTCGGCCATGAGCCGGAAGTACCTAGGGCAGGTGTCGGATATCCACGGCGGCGGCTTGGATTTGATGTTTCCGCACCACGAGTGCGAAATCGCGCAAAGCCAGGCCAGCCACTCGCACACCGACGAGGCCCGCGTGTGGCTGCACAACAACATGATTACGGTGAACGGCCAGAAGATGAGCAAGTCTTTCGGCAACTTCATCACCATTTCGGAGCTGTTTGGCGGCCAGCACGCATTGCTTTCGCAGGCGTACTCGCCCATGGTGGTGCGCTTCTTCCTGCTGCAAGCGCATTACCGCAGCACCGTTGATATCAGTGACGAAGGCCTGCAGGCGGCCCGCAAAGGTTACCGCAAGCTGATGAACGGCCTGCGCCAGATCGAGCGGCTGCAACTGCCCGAAGGCACCGAGCGCGCCGCCGACACCTCAACGGCCGATGCCGAGCTGCGCAAGCTGGTGGCCGATTGCTACCTAGGCCTGAACGACGACCTGAACACGGCCCGCTGCATTGCTTCGCTGTTCAACCTGCTGCGTAAGTTCAACGGCTTCTACAACCAGCCGGCCACGCTGGCGCAGGTAGGCGAGGCGGCGTTGGGCGAGGCCGTGCAGGCGTTCCGGACGCTGGTGCAGGACATCCTGGGCCTGCGCGACGAGCCCCGCGCCAACGCCGAGGAGCTGTTGGGTCTCACGCTGCAGTTCTACCAGGAGGCCAAAGCCGCCAAAGACTACGCTAAGGTCGATGTCATTCGGGCCGCGCTCAAGGAGCAGGGCATTCTGGTGAAGGACACCAAAGCCGGCGTTGATTGGGCCTACGAAGAATAAGTTGGTTTGCGCTTAGTTTTAGAACGTCATGCTGAGCGTAGCCGAAGCATCTCGCGTGCTGACGCCGGATAGAAACCACTATCCGACGAAGCGGTAGAGATGCTTCGGCCACGCTCAGCATGACGTTCTTTGTTACCTCTGATGATTTGTTTTGCTTTCTCATGATGTGGAACCCCTTGCGCCTGTTGTGGCGCCCTGCTGCTCTGCTTGCTGCTACGGTGCTGCTCACGGCGTGCCCCGATAAAAAGCCGGCCGCCAGCGAAACCGAAACCACTGCCGAGCCGCCGCTGCGCAAGGCCCCGGTATTCAGCGCCGATTCGGCCTACCAGTACACGGCCAAGCAGGTAAGCTTCGGGCCGCGGGTGCCCAACTCCAAAGCCCACACCCAAGCCGGCGACTGGATTGTCAGCGAGTTCAAAAAAATGGGCCTGCAAGTGCTGGAGCAGCCTTTCACCACCATGGCTTTCGATGGCGTGATGCTGCGCAGCCGCAACATCATTGCCCGCTTCAACCCCACGGCGGCGCGGCGGGTGGCGCTGTTTGCTCACTGGGATACCCGCCCCTTCGCCGATAAGGACAAGCAAACGCCCAATGCCCCCTTCGACGGCGCCAACGACGGGGCCTCGGGCGTGGCGGTGGCCATGGAAATTGCTCGGCAACTAGCTGCGCAGCCCGATTCCTTGCAGCCCACGGTAGGCGTGGATATCATTCTGTTCGATGCCGAAGACTACGGCCACGACACCTCCACCCAAGGCAACAAAGAAAACAAGCTGGCCGCGCAAGGCCTCGAAAGCTGGTGCCTGGGCTCGCAGTACTGGGCCAAAAACAAGGTGCCCGCCAACTACAAAGCCGAGTATGGCATTCTGCTCGATATGGTAGGGGCGAAGGGTGCCCGTTTCTCGCGCGAGGAGATTTCGCGCCAGAACGCCAACGAGGTTATCGGCAAAGTCTGGAACGTAGCCAACCGCCTAGGTTATTCCGACTACTTCATTGCCCAGGACTCGCCCGGCATCACCGACGACCACGTGTTCACGAACCAGGCCGGCGTGCGTACCATTGACATCATCGACCATGTGCCGTTTGGCGAGGAGTACTTCCCGCCGTACCACCACACCACGCAGGACAACATGAGCATCATCGACCGCAACACGCTGAAAGCCGTGGGCCAAACCGTGCTGACGACGTTGTACCAGGAGTAACCCTAGGTCAGGTTGCCCTCACCTCCGCCCCGGCAGCGTAAGTTGCCGGGGCGTTGTCGTTATTTGGCATAAATATTCACCTGCTAAAATATTGTTTTGAAGCACCTTTTACTTGCCTGTTTCGCGTGGGGCTGCATGCACCTAGGGGTCGCCCAAGCCCAGAACAAAGCGGTTGTTGGCACAGCCAATTCTTTCGATCAGCGCCTCGATGCTAAGCCTTATGCGGGCAAAGCGTTCCGGCTGAGGGCACAAGTGTGGCTGGATACCACCCAATCGGGCGGCGCTACCGTTCGGCTGCTGGCCATGACAACCGCCGCGAAAAGCAAGCGGCTGCTCGGGGTGTTCAGGTACGATCAAAAGGCCTTGCGCAACCGCGAATGGCAGACCTACACGGTTACGGGCCGCATCAGCAAGAAGGCCGACAGCTTGGGCGTAGTGGTGGTTTACAACCGAAACGGCACCTTCCGGTTCGATGATTTTGCGCTGGAAATAGAGCAGAAGCCCAACGAATGGGTGCCCGTGCCGCTGAAAAACCCGGGGTTTGAGGAATCTGGTGAAATAGCACCGGACGCCGTGCCGCGCGGCTGGCACCAGTTCCGGGAGGTGCAGGGTTTTTCGGGCGCTGTGCTCGAAACCGCGCCCGGCCAGCACGTGTACCAGGTGCAAGGGCGCGGGGTAGTGCCCTACGGGCGCAACCGGCAGGCGGGCCGCTTTGCCACCGCCAATGGCGTGAAGCTGTACTACGAAACCTACGGCCAGGGCGAGCCGCTGCTGTTGTTGCACGGCAACGGCGAGTCCATCGTGTCGTTTAGCGAGCAAATTGCCGCGCTGGCGGCCCACTACCGGGTTATTGCCGTTGATACGCGCGGCCACGGGCAATCGGGCAACGGGCCGGCCCGCTACACCTACGACCTTTTTGGCGATGATATGCAAGCCCTGCTTGATACCCTGCGCCTGCCGGCCGCGCACGTTGTAGGCTGGAGCGACGGCGCCAACACCGGGCTGAGCATGGCCCTGCGCTACCCAAACCGGGTTAAAAGCCTGGTGATGATGGGCGGCAACCTGTTTGCCGACCGCACCGCCGTTGACGCCAAAATGCTGCGTGAGGTGCGGCAGATGCAGCTGCTGAGCACGGTGTTGTACCCTTTCAGGGCGCAGTTCCGGCGGGCGCATCGGTTGGCCAATTTGCTGCTGCGCTACCCGCGCCTCAAGCCCGGGCAGCTGGCCCAGGTGCAGGCGCCTACGCTGGTGCTGGCCGGCGAAAAGGATATTATTCTGGAGCCGCATACTCGCCTCATTGGCAGCAGCATACCCGGCGCGAAGGTGGTTATCCTGCCTAAGCTAACGCACTACGCACCGCGCGAAGACGCTGCCCTGTTCAACGAAACCGTTTTGCAGTTTTTGCAGCCCCTAGGTAGTACGCACTAGCCAGGCAGTGGCACCGGGCTACTGCACGTACTCCAGCCGCGTGCCGTCTTCGGTAACCACCAGCCGGGCGCGGCGGCCGCAAATCAGGGCCATGTTCTCGGGCTCGTGGCCTACGGGGAAGTTATAGGCCACCGGAAACCGGTACTTGCGGGCGTAGCTGTCGATGATTTCGTAGCTGGTTTGGCCGAACGGAATGGCGTTGTCCTGCGGGTTGGTGAAGTGGCCAACTACCAAGCCGGCTAAGTCGCGGAGCTTGCCCGAGCGGTCGAGGTGCACCAGCATGCGGTCGACGTTGTAGAGGTACTCGTCGATGTCCTCCAAAAACAGAATGCGGCCGGCGGTGGGGCAGTCGGAGGGCGTGCCGCTCAGGGTTTGCAGCAAACTCAGGTTGCCACCGATCAGCTCGCCTTCGGCAGTACCTAGGCGGTTAAGCGCGTGCGTGGGGGCAGCGTAGCTCACCGGCTCACCAAACAAAGCACGGCGCAGGCTTTCGAGGGCCAGCTCGCCACCGGGCTGGTTGAAAAGCAGCGGCATCACGCCGTGGATGCTCTCGTGACCTAGGGCCAGCAGGTGGCAGTTGAGGGTAGTGATGTCGGAAAAGCCGGCAATCCACTTGGGTTGCTCGGCAAAGCGCGAAAAATCGATATGGTCGATGATGCGCGGGGTGCCGTAGCCGCCGCGGGCGCACAAAATAGCCCGGATGCTGGGGTCGTCGAGCTGGCGCTGGAAGTCGCGGATGCGTACTTCGTCGGAGCCGGCAAACTGGTGGTGCTCAGCGGCCACGGTTTCGCCCAGCACTACCTCCAGGTTCCAGCTTTCGAGCACGGCAATGGCGGCCGCGAGTTCATCGCGCGAAACTTTGCGGGCGGGGCACACAATGGCTACCCGGTCGTGGGGGCGCAGCGCAGGAGGCGTAGTAGGCATGGCAAGTGAAGCTGAGCCGCAAACCTACGCCGAAGAATGCGGTACTATACTACCGACGCTGCTTATTGCCGTACGCTAATGCTCACGTTGTTTGCCATGAAACAGCTACTGCTTATCTGGGTTACGCTACTGCTGAGCTGCTGCCCTGCTTTCGCGCAGATTGACACCACCGGTGGCCGCTACTGGCAGCCCCGCTTTCAGCAGGTAACCGTTACGCGCGGCGTGGAGTACGGCGCGGCGCCCAACCTCAGTGGCACCACCCAAACGCTGCGCCTCGACCTCTACGAGCCCACCAACGACACTGTGCGGCGGCGCCCGCTCATTGTGTTTGCGCACGAGGGCGCTTTTCTTACCGGCAACCGCGACGATGCCTTTATGGCGGCCATCTGCACGCGCCTGGCGCAGCTGGGCTACGTAGCCGCCAGCATCGATTACCGCACCGGCTTCTTCCCACTCGATAGCCTGAACGTGGGCCAGGCTGCCTTGCGCGCCACGCAGGACATGCGGGCCGCCATCCGGTTTTTCCGGCGCGATGCCGCCACCGTGCGCCAGTACCGCGTGCACCCCGGCTACATTTTTGCCGCCGGCTCATCGGCCGGCGGGTTTATGGCTTTGCAGGTCGGCTACCTCGATAAGCCTGCCGAAGTACCGTCGTATATCAACCTCAACCAGCTGGGCGGCCTCGAGGGCAACAGCGGCAACCCGGGCTACAGCAGCCGGGTGGCGGGCGTCGTCAACCTGTGCGGCGCCCTAGGTAGCCTGAGCTGGCTGGAGCCCGGCAACGTGCCCCTGTGCAGCGTGCACGGCACCGCCGATGGCGTAGTGCCCTACGGGGTGGGAAAAGCCTGGAACTACGCAGCCTCGCCGCGGCTGTTCGGCAGCGGCGCCATCAAGCCCCGCGCCGATGCCCTGGGTATTCCGAACGTGCTGCGCACCTTGCGCAACGCCCCGCACGTGCCCTACAACGGCAGCAGCCCGAGCAGCGTCGCGTACTTCGATACCACGTACCAAACGGTGCGGGCGTTTTTGCGGCCGTTGCTGCGGCAACCCGGTACAGTGCTGAGCGCGGCGCGGAGCAATATTCTGGCAGGCGAACTGCAGATATATCCTGTGCCGGCGCAGCAGCTTATTGTATTGGAAGCAACGGGCCAGCAGCCATTCAGGCCGCGGCAAGTGGAGCTGATTGACGCAAGAGGCCGCGTGGTACGGCGCTTTATGTGGGACAAGCCGCGCATGCTGATTCCCCGCGGCAATTTGCCCGAGGGTACTTATTACCTCAGCGGTGAAGGGCTGCAGGGCCTCACCATCATTTTGCAGTAAAACAAAACGGGCCACCTAGGTGGGCGGCCCGTTCAATTACTCAGCGAGAAGCTCGCTAGCTAATTGCCTTGGCTGAGCAACGGCTTGCCGGGTTCTGCCTGTTCGGGCCACGAAAGTGCCGGCGGCCCGTAGCGCGTCGCGGTGCTTGTGCAGCTTATTCAGGCTGATATAACCTAGGGTGCCCTCCGAAGCTGGAGCAGCCGTAATGGTCTCGCCTGATTCCTTAGCAATACCTAGGATTTTCTGCAGCTCTTCGGGAGCGTTGCGTAGGTATACTTCCAGCTCCAAATCAGGTGTTTCTGCAGCACCTGCTGTGTCGCTAAGCTTATCATACTGATAGCGGAAGTCGTTGCGCAGGGCTACCAGGTCGGCTAGCACGGCCGAGCCGGTGGGGTGGCCGCCGGCGCCGCGGCCGCGCAAAAAGTGCTGGCCGGCAAACTCAGCCTCCACCACCACGCCGTTGAACTCGCGCTCCACGGCGTACAGCGGCGAATCGGCCGAAACCAGCTGCGGCGTTACGAACACGGTAGCGCCACCGCCGGGCAAGGGCTGCAGGCTGGCTACTACCTTAATCTTCTGCCCGCGCTCGGCGGCGTAGCGAATGTCGGCCAACGAAATGTTCTCGATGCCCAGGTTCAGTACGTCGTCAGGGTTCAGCAGCAGGCCGTAGGCGTGGGCGGCCAGTATCACCGCTTTCGACCTAGGGTCGAAAGCGGCCATATCGAGCGTGGGGTCGGTTTCGGCAAAACCTTGCGCCTGGGCTTCGGCCAAAGCTTCGGCGTAGTCGGAGCCGCCTTCCGTCATGCGCGTGAGCACGTAGTTGGAGGAGCCGTTGAAGATGCCGCTTACCGAGCGCAGCGGCTCCTGGCCGAAGTAGCTGTCGAGGGTGCGAACGACCGGAATGCTGCCGCATACGGCGGCTTCGTAGAGCAGCGTGCCGCCAAACTGGCGCTGCAGCTGCAGCAGCTCGGGCAGGTGCCGGGCCACCATGGCCTTATTGGCCGTAACCACCCGCCGACCTAGGCGCAGCGCTTCGCTCACCAATCGGAAAGCCTCGGCCGCATCGTCGATAACTTCAACCAGAATATCGAGCTCCGCGTCGTGCAGCAGCGCCTCGGCCTGAAACTCGAAGCGGCTGGCCGGCAGCGGGCGCAGCTTGGTGGGGTTCTTCACGGCGATGCGCGCTACCGCAAAACCGGCCTCGGGGTGGCGCTCCAGAATGTCGAACAGCCCTTGCCCAACGCAGCCGAAACCAATCAGCCCAATGCGGGTGCGGGGGTTAGTGGACGAAGGTTTGGACATAGAATCGTTCGAGAAAATGCGTGATTTGCGCGGTTTCGATCAGGAAACCGTCGTGGCCGTAGGGCGAATCCATTTCGGCGTACATGGCGCCGGGTACGTGGCGGGCAATAAACTGCTGCTCGGCCGGCGGAAACAGCACATCCGACGAAATGCCCAGCACCAGCGTGCGGGCCTGCACCTGCCGCAGCGCGGCCTCCAGCCCACCGCGCCCGCGCCCCACGTTGTGCGAATCCATGATGTGCGACAGCGTAACGTAGCTGTAGGCGTTGAAGCGCGCCGTGAGCTTGTCGCCCTGATACTGCTGATAGGAGCTGGCCCGGTGAAAAGCCGGTAGGGCGTCCTCGTCGGGCTCGGCCTGGGTGCGGCCGTAGGCATCGTAGCTGCGGTAGCTGAGCAGGGCCACGGCCCGGGCCGCCCGCAACCCGGCCACGCCGCCCTCGGGTCCGCCGCCCTGGTAGGTACAATCGGCCTGAATGGCCAGCCGCTGCGCCTCATTAAAGGCAATGCCCCAGGGCGAGTGCCGCGCGTTGGTAGCCAGCAGCACCAGGTGTTCGAACAGTTTGGGTTGCGCAATGGCCCACTCCAACGCCTGCTGCCCACCCAGCGAGCCGCCGATAACGGTATGAATTTTCGCCAGCCCTAGGTGCTGGCGCAGTTGCTCGTGGGCGGCAACCAGGTCGCGCACCGTAAGGCGCGGAAAAGCCTGGTACAGCGGCCGGCCCAGCGGCGGCACCGGCGAGGTAGGGCCCGTGGTGCCGTAGCACGAGCCCAGCACGTTGGCGCACACGATAAACCACTCGGCCGGGTCGTAGTAGTGGCCGGGGCCCACCAGGCCGGGCCACCAGCTCGGCACATCGGCGTTGGCCGTGAGGGCGTGGCACACCCACAATACGTTGTCGCGCGCGGGGCTCAGGGTGCCGTAAGTGTGGTAGGCAATTTGTACGCCGGCCAGCTCGCCGCCGCACTCCAGCGGCAGCGGTTGGGCCAAGGTTAGCGTTTGTTGTTCGCTCATAGCGGGGTCCTTTCGGGTAAGGCTGAAAGGAGTGGTAAAACACCGCAGCCCGCGGCTGCAGCGGTCAGAAATGCTTTGCTCCCGGCCCCCTCGAGCAGAAGAAGGGGCCGGAAAGCAAAGGAGCCGAAGCGGCGGCGAAGCACTTTCTCCCGAAGCGCTTCGCCTAGGTGCCAATGCTGGAAGGGAAGCCCTGCCCCATGGCAGAAGCGGGCTTCCTCAGTTTTCCCTCCCTTTATACTTCCAGCGTGGCGGGGTGCTCGGCTTGTTGTTCGAGTAGGATAGCGTTATCCTCGGTGTTGCTCAGCGGCGCCGCGTTCTGCACTGCGTCAAAAGCGCGCTGCAAATCGGCCTTGATGTCGTCGATGTGCTCCAGGCCCAGCGACAGGCGCAGCAGCGTGGGCGTTACGCCAGCGGCGCGCTGCTCCTCGTCGGAAAGCTGCTGGTGCGTGGTGGCCGAAGGCTGAATGATGAGCGTTTTGGCGTCGCCCACGTTGGCCAGGTGGCTGATGAGCTGCAGGTTGTCGATAAACTGCGTGGCCGTTTCCTTCGAGCCTTTAATAGCGAAGGTGAGCACACCGCCGAAGCCGCGCTTCAGGTATTTGGTGGCCAGCTGGTGGTAGGGGCTGCTCTTGAGGCCGGGGTAGTTCACGGCCTCTACCTGCGGGTGCTGCTCCAGCCACTCGGCAATTTTCTGGGCGTTTTCCACGGTGCGGTCTACGCGCAGGCTCAGCGTTTCGAGGCCGATAAGCAGCTGCCAGGCGTTGAAGGGGCTCTGCGAGGGGCCGAAGTCGCGCAGGCCTTCTACCCGGGCCCGGATGATGAAAGCAATGTTGCCGAAGGGGCCGTTTTTGCCGAACACATCATTGAATACCAGGCCGTGGTAGCCTTCGCTTGGCTCGGTAAACTGCGGAAATTTGCCGTTGCCGAAGTCGTACTTGCCGCCATCCACGATTACGCCGCCGATGGAGGTGCCGTGGCCGCCAATCCATTTCGTAGCCGATTCTACTACAATGTGCGCGCCGTGCTCCAGGGGGCGGAACAGGTAACCACCCGCGCCGAAGGTGTTATCCACAATCAGCGGAATGTCGTGCTTGTTGGCAATGGCCGCAATGGCTTCAAAATCCGGAATGTTGAAGCCCGGGTTGCCGATGGTTTCGAGGTACAGCGCCTTGGTGTTCTCGTCGATCAGCCGCTCGAAGCTCTCGGGGTTGTCGCCGTCGGCAAAGCGCACCTCAATACCCAGGCGCTTGAACGCCACCTTGAATTGATTGTACGTGCCCCCGTACAGAAACGAAGTCGACACGAAGTTGTCGCCGGCCTGCAGGATGTTGTTCAGGGCAATAAACTGCGCCGCCTGGCCGGAGGCCGTTGCCAGCGCTGCCACGCCGCCTTCGAGCGCCGCCACGCGCTGCTCAAACACGTCGGTGGTAGGGTTCATCAGGCGGGTGTAAATGTTGCCGAACTCCTTTAGCGCAAACAGGTTAGCGCCGTGCTCAGCATTCTTGAATACGTAGGATGTAGTTTGAAACAGCGGCACTGCGCGGGCGCCCGTGGTGGGGTCGGGTTGCTGGCCGGCGTGGAGTTGCAGGGTTTCGAAGTGCAGGTTCTGCTGAGACATGATAATGCTGAGAAAGAGGGTTGTGGATTGCGAAATCGATGCGGGAAACCGGCCACAGCAAGCCCAAAGCCGCGTGCGCCGAAGTGGTGGCCCGCAGCAGCCCAAGTGAAACCCTAGGGTGCAGCGAAGCCACATGCCGCCGAAAAGCCGGGCGGCCAGAATGTGAAATGGGAAGGGTAGGGGCAGGCTTTAAGCGCCCGCGGGGCCAACTACCAACAACAGCAACAACACGCCGTTTCGGCAGCGCGCATAGCCTGCGGCTGCATCATCGTCGCGGTAGCGGGGCGAGCGGCTACAAGCATAGTTGTAGCGGGCGCCGCGGTAGCGCGGAACTGCGAAGGAGTGTTGTAGGGGTGCGGGTAGGTATCCATAGCACGCTATTTATTTGTCCCCTCGTAGGGGCAGGACTTGGCACCTGCCAGCTTGTGCGTTGCTGGTGGTTGCCAGCGGGTCATCGAGCCTGTTCTCTCGCCGCTTCGGAATAAACCATGCTTCAAAAAACGCCGGGCCGTAAGCCGGGCTGGCACAAAGGTAGTACCGGTTGCATTAAACGCAAATCTGGCGAAAAGTTTTTTCAGGACGAGAAGTCAGATGTAACCAATTGCGCTTTGGTTCGAAGTAAAATATTGGTTATAAGATGATTATTAATAAGGTGTGGCAGTGATTTTACACAAAAAAACGCCTAGGGGTCGGACCTAGGCGTTGCAATATCAAGCAGAAATAAGGCCTACATCTTGGGCAGTTTCAGCACCTGGCCTACCTCAATATGGTCGGGGTTGCTGCCAATCGTCGACTTATTAGCATCGTAAATCTGGTGCCACTTGGAGGCGTCGCCGTAGTGCTTTTTGGCAATCTTCGAAAGCGAGTCGCCGCTTACTACGGTGTAGGTTTCGCCTTGGGCGGCGGCGGGTTGGGCTGCCTGCGGTTGCGCTTGGTTGCCGAAGAAATCGGTAGCGCCGCCGGCCGGCTTTTGGGGTTGGGTAGGTTGTACGGGCTTTTTCTCGCCCTTATCGCTGAGGAAATCGAACAGTCCCATGGTTGTGTGGTCTTTGTAAGTGGGTGCGGATGCGAGCAACAGGTGCTGGGTAGCAACCCATTGGCTCGGCTAAAGTGTACGGGCTAGGTAGCAGATAGTTGCGCGCTTAACCCTTTGCAGCGGGGGTGCGTAAGTAACGGCGCAGCGCTTGCCAACTCGGCCGCGCCGCAGTTGCCGAACCCTGTTCCATCCCCATTCCAGACACCCATTTATGACACGCGCATTTAACACACCGCTCCACTACCTAGGCACGCTCCTGCTGCTGATGACCCTCGTTATGTATGCCTGCGGCAGCAAAGAAGGCAAGGTAGAAGGGCAAAACATGCTCTACGGCACCGATAGCAAAGTGTGGAAAACCCGCCGCGAAGAAGACGCTACCGGCGACAAAGTGAAGCAGACCTCCGAGCAAAAGCAGGAGGAAATCCGCTTCTTCGGCAATGGCCAGTACGTCATGACCTCGCCCACGCAGTCGATCAACGGCAAGTACACCTTCGATCAGGCCAACAAGAAGATTACCATGACGCCCGACAACGGAAACGTGGCCAATACCTTCGATGTGGCAACGCTTACCGACGACCGCCTGACGCTGCGCAGCGCCGACGGGGCTGAGCTGCAGCTAGAAGCTGAGTAATAGCTCAACAGCCTCACTTGCTGATAAAACAATAAGCCCCGCGGCAGTTACGCCGCGGGGCTTATTGTTTGTTGCCTAGGTATTGGTTGCCAATCAGGAAGCCATGACCTCGTGTGCCACCTTTTTGCCAAACACCCGGCCGACCCAGCGCGGCAGGAAGATGGAGCCCAGCACGAGGTACAGGTAATAGGTAGCAATGCGGTAGAGCAGCAGGATGAAATTCGTCATGGTTGCCGAGCCGGCGAAGCTGCGGAAGAAGAACGGGAAGGCACCCTCGGCAAAGCCCGCGCCGCCCGGCGTAATAGCCACCAGCAGCACTACTTTGTACACCAGGTTGCGGGCGAAGATGACGCCAAACGTAGCCCAGCTTACCGGCACAAAAGCCGCAATCAGGCAGCCGATAACGAGGTAGCGGGCCGTCCAGACGAATGCCGTGGAGAGGGCCGCGCGGCTCCAGTAAGCCCAGCCGTTGCCGCGCAGCTGCGCCGAGGCCCACACCAGCTCGGTGCCGTGCTGCCAGGCGCGGCGGCGCCAGCGGCGCAGCCCGCGTACCGAAAACAGGCGCATAATCAGGCGCTTTACCACGTGGGGGTTGATAAGTAGCGCCCACGCCATCAGGCCGGAGTACAGAAACGTGAGTACGTAGCTTAGCCAAAACGCGACTTTGAGCGTGGTAATAAAGCCGCTTTCGAGCACCTCGGTGGGGTAAAGACTGTCGCCGGCCAGGAGCAGCACAAAGGGCACCACCACCACAAAGTACAAGTTATCGAGCATGGCTGTTGCCATCACGTAGGCCAGCGACTTACCTAAGGGCACGCCCTCTTTGTTGATGATAAACGTAGCCACCGTGGTACCGCCCACGGCCGATGGAAGCACGCACGAAGCCAGCTCCCAAATCATAATCACATCGATGCTCTGCCGCCACGACAGCTGCCGCTCCGAAATATGCCGGATGCGGTACATATAGCCTACATCGCGCACAAATAGCACGGCCAGCACCACCAGCAGCCACAACGGGCGGGCGTCGGCCAGGGGGGCCAGGTCGCCGGGGCGGTAGCTGCGCCAGAACATAAAGCCCACTACCCCGAGGCCAATAGCAACCGGCAGCAGCATCCGCGAAGGCGATAATTTTTCGAGCAGCTGGCGGTCCTGCTGGGGAGTGGTCATGCAAGTAGGCGGGTAGTGGTCAGGCAAAAATACGTAGTTGACCTAGGCGGGGTCGTTAAAATTATTCTAACCCCGGTGAGGGCAAAGCCGGAACACAAAGCATGTAGGTACAATGCACCTCAACCGGAACCCCGGCCCCGCGGCAGCACGTTAAGCTACGAACCGCCAGGCTGAAAATGTCGTAACTTTGCCGGCTAATGTCGGCCTACCTTAACGGGTGGCCGCAACAAACTGGCCACTACGGTGGTTAGCCGCTACCATCCCACTCGTTGCCGTAACCGAAACCAATGATTGTCGAACCCGGACCCCTGCTGGCGGCTATCAACTCGCCTGCCGACCTTAAAGAGTTGCGCGAAGACCAGCTGGTTCAGCTAAGCCAAGAACTACGGCAGTTTATCATCGATTCGGTCTCGATCTACGGCGGGCACTTCGGGGCTTCCCTAGGTGTGGTAGAGCTTACCGTGGCGCTGCACTACGTGTTCAACACCCCGTACGACCAGTTGGTGTGGGACGTGGGGCACCAGGCGTACGGCCACAAAATTCTGACGGGGCGCCGCGCGCAGTTTCATACCAACCGTAAGTACGGCGGGCTGTCGGGCTTTCCGAAACGCTCCGAAAGCGAGTACGATGCCTTTGGCGTGGGGCACAGCTCCACCAGCATCGGCGCGGCCCTGGGTATGGCCGTGGCTTCTGACTACAAGAAGGAGTTCGACCGGCAGCACATAGCCGTAATCGGCGACGGCGCCATGACGGCGGGCATGGCTTTCGAGGCCCTGAACCACGCCGGCGTCACGAATACCAACCTGCTGGTTATCCTCAATGATAACTGCATGAGCATCGACCCCAACGTGGGCGCGCTCAAAGAATACCTGACTGACATTACCACCTCGCGCACCTACAACCGCGTGCGCGACGAGCTGTGGAACGTGTTGGGGAAGCTTTCGAAGTTCGGGCCTAACCCGCAGCAGATTGCTAGCAAGGTGGAGTCGGCCATGAAGGCTACTTTGCTGAAGCAGAGCAACCTGTTTGAGGCGCTGAAGTTCCGCTACTTCGGCCCCGTCGATGGCCACGATGTGCAGCATCTGGCTACCCTGCTGAACGACCTGAAGAGCATTCCGGGCCCCAAGCTGCTGCACTGCGTAACGGTGAAGGGCAAAGGCTACGCCCTGGCCGAAAAAGACCAGACGCTGTGGCACGCCCCGGGCTTGTTCGACAAGATTACCGGCGAGATTTACAAGAAGGTGCCCGATAAGCCTCAGCCGCCCAAGTACCAGGATGTATTTGGCCATACCATGGTGGAGCTGGCCGAGCAAAACCCCAAGGTAATGGGCGTTACGCCCGCCATGCCCTCGGGCTGCTCGCTCAACATCATGATGAAGGCCATGCCCGACCGCGCTTTCGACGTGGGCATTGCCGAGCAGCACGCCGTTACGTTTTCGGCCGGTTTGGCCACGCAGGGCCTGGTGCCGTTCTGCAACATCTACTCGTCGTTTATGCAGCGCGCCTACGACCAGGTGGTGCACGACGTAGCCCTGCAGAACCTGCACGTGGTATTCTGCCTCGACCGCGCTGGTTTTGCCGGCGCCGATGGCGCCACGCACCACGGCGCCTACGACCTGGCCTACATGCGCTGCGTGCCCAACATGGTGGTGGCCTCGCCCATGAACGAGGAGGAGCTGCGCAACCTGATGTACACCGCCACGCTGCCCGAAAACGCCGGGCCGTTTACCATCCGCTACCCGCGCGGCGAGGGCGTGATGCCGGAGTGGCGCAAGCCCTTGCAGCGCCTTGCCGTGGGCACGGGCCGTACCGTGCGCCAAGGCGCCGGCGATGTGGCCATCCTAAGCATCGGGCACATCGGTAACTACGCTGTAAAAGCCACCCAGCAGCTTCTGGCCGAAGGCCTCGACACCGGCCACTACGACATGCGCTTCTGCAAGCCGCTCGACGAGGAATTGCTGCACCAGGTTTTGCGCCGGTACAAGGCTGTTGTAACCGTAGAAGATGGCTGCCTGCAGGGCGGCTTCGGTTCGGCGGTGCTGGAGTTTATGGCCGACCACGGTTACGCCGTACCCGTGAAGCGCCTAGGTATTCCGGACCTTGTAGTGGAGCACGGCTCGCAGGACGAGCTGTACAAGGAGTGCGGCTACGATGCAGCCGGCATTGCCCAGGCTGTGCGCCAGATGCAGGACAAAGTGGCCGCTGCCGCAACGCAGCAACTGCTGCGGTAACCCCCCATGCGCAAGCTATTCTTACAAAAGCGCCAGCTTCGGCTGGCGCTTTTTTGTTGGTGTCATTTTTAGGGCTGCAGGGCAGTGAGCCGCCGTGGAGCCTCGCAGCGTCGCTTTACGACTTGCAAAATGCGGCGCTGAATTTCGCTCATCACGTAATCCGTCCAGAGCCCGGCGTAGGGGTTGAGGTTGGTGCTGAGTCGTTGCTGACTGTAGAGTACTAACCTGGTATGGCCGTTGGGCAGCGGCTGCAACTCGTAGGTGCCGCGCAACACGTCAAAAAAGCGGCCGCCCACAATCACGTGCTCATCAAAGGTGGTGGGCGGAATGGTAGCCGTGTTGGGCTCGATGCTGAAGGAGAGCTTTTGCAAAGGCACCCATTCATCCACGGTTTCGATGAACTCCACCCCGCGCTCAAAAGTGGCGCGGCGCACGCCGCCAATGCCTTCGTGGGTCAGGGTAGCCTCTACGGGGCGCGGAAAGCCGATGTCGTCGATGAGGCTGGGCCCTAGGTCGGCGGCGCTGATGGGCGGCACCCGCACGATGTGCGGCCACACCGCGGCGGGCGCGGCGGCTATTTCTACCACGTTTTGCACGCGCCTCAGGCTGTCGGGGGTGGCGAAACGGCTTTCGGCCAAAGCCACCACCAGGGGTAGCAGCGCCACGGCCGAAACCAGCACGTAATCGTCGGGCTTGTTGTTGCGGCGCTTTTCGAGCCAGCCATAAAGCCGCGCACCCAGCCACGAAACAAAGAAGAACAGCGGCAGAATGATGATCAGGCAGATAGCGCCCTCCAGGTGCGCGATAAACGCCGTAACCAGAAAGAGCGTGGTGGCTATCCAGGGCGCAAAAACGTAGCGCCAGGCACTACCGCGTCCGGGCGGGGTGTAATGCGCCGTAAGCATGCCCAAACCATACGGCACCGCTACCAGAAACGACACCATCAGCAGGCCGCCATACCGCTCGAAGGGCCCCGTGTTGAATACGAGCCGAAAGGCCAGGGCATATACCACGCCGGCAAGCACCGCCAGCAGTTTAGGAGTGTGGCGGCCGGAAATCTGCAGCATGGAGCAAAAGGATAGTCGGCCAAATATAGCTGTGCGTGCCCTAGGTGCGCTCGAGTATCCGCTCGCGGTGGTGCAGGCCCCAGTCGCGGATTTCGCCGATTAGTTTCTCCAGCGTGCGGCCGTAGTCGGTAAGCGAGTACTCAACGGCCAGGGGCACGGTATCAAACACCTTGCGCCGCACCAGCTCGTGGCTTTCCAGGTCTTTCAGCTCTTTCGATAGCACCTTGGCTGCTACGCCCAATTCGCGCTGAATTTCCTTGAAGCGCCGTTCGCGCAGCGAGAGCAGCATGATAACCGGGATTTTCCACTTGCCGCCCAGCACGTCCATCGCATCGCGCAGGGGCAGCAGGTAGTCGGTGCAGGGTTTGGCGGTGGGCATGGCGGCGGTGTTTGATGATGGATAACCTAGGAGTAACCGGTTACCTGTAGGTTAGTTGAAACAAATGTACGTACATAGTTTTGATATTTGCATCAACAAACAACGCAACACCGGCCGGCTGCTCCGGCCCCAAACAACTGTTCTGCCATGGCTGCTACCAAATGGGTGCTCGACCCCACGCACTCCGAAATTCAGTTCAAAATCAAGCACTTGGTTATTTCTACCGTCACGGGCTCATTCAAGCAATTTGAGGGCGAAGTAGAAACCCAGGACGACAACTTCGGAACGGGCAAAGTGCGTTTTGCCGCCAGCATCGCCAGCATCGATACCAACCAGGAGCAACGCGACCAGCACCTGAAGTCGGCCGATTTCTTCGACGCCGAAAACCATCCGCAGCTTACGTTCGAATCGACTTCGCTCCGCAAACTGTCCGACGACCGGTACAAGCTACTGGGCAACCTCACCATCAAGGGCGAAACGCGCCCCGTGGAGCTGGACGTGGAGTACGGCGGTTCGGCCACCGATTTCTACGGCAACCACAAAGCCGGTTTCGAGCTGACGGGTAAAATCAGCCGCAAAGAGTTTGGCCTGACCTGGAGCGCCGTAACCGAAGCCGGTGCAATTGTGGTGGGCGACGAGGTAAAGCTGTTTGCCAACGTACAGCTTATCAAGCAAGCGGCTGAGGTTGCCGCCTAAGCACCTAGGCAGCGGCTGGATTGGCAAGGCGCAACCTGCCGGCTAATTCGCGAGCTGATCAGCTAGCTGAGAAAGTTGGCTCTGACCACTAAAGCAAGCCTGCTGCTGCCCGATTTTGCCAAAGCCGCCCCGCGTGGGGCGGCTTTTTGCGTTCAGAAAAGGCAATGCGCTTGCTGCTACGGCCCTAGGTGCAAGGGGGCTTGGTAGCCGCTACCTTTGTGCTGTGCCGCTTTGCTACCTCCAATACTCTGAGCTTGATTTGGCTGCCTGGCAGGCTTGCGTAGCCCAAGCCGAGCAATGCGTGCCGTATGCCCAGGCCCTGTGGCTCGATGCCACCAACGGCCCCACCTGGGCAGCAGTGGTGGAGACCCTGCCCGGCGGCGGCTACGCTTCGGTTTTTCCGGTGCCGGTGCGCCGCCGCTGGTGGGGAGCCGAAAGCTTGCAGCCGCCTTTTACGCAGCAGCTGGGTTTGCTTACCACCGCGGCCAGCCAGCACCGCCACCCCGAGGAGTACCTGGCTTTGCTGGCCAACCGCTTTGTGCGTTTGCACCTGCAGCTCAATACCCACAACCCGCCGCCCGGCCGCTTCCCGCCCGGCTGGTGCATGGCCGAGCGCACCACGTACCACCTAGGGCTTGCCGCCGATTACCACAGCCTGCTGCTGCACTACACGCCCGAGTTCCGGCGGCGCCTGCGGCAGCACCGCGAGCGGGCCGTGCCGCTGCAAATTGTGCCGGGTGCCTCGTTGGCGCCAACCATTACCTTGTTTCGCAGCTACAAGCCCGATAGCCAAACTCGCTTGCGCAAAGGTCATTTTGCGCGGTTGCAGCGGCTGGTCGAAGCCCTAGGTAGCCAGGCCCAGCTACTGGAGGTGCGGCAGCCCGGCACCGGCGAGCTGCTGGCCGGGGCTTTGTTTGTGCACAGCCGCGGCCGCATTACGTATTTGTTTGCGGCGGCCTCGGCAGCGGGCAAAAAGCAGCACGCGCCCATGCTGTTGCTCGATTACGTTATTGCCCGCCATGCGGGCACGCCCAACCTCGTGCTCGATTTTGAGGGCGGCACCATACCCAGTATTGCTCGCTTTTTTGCGAATTTCGGGGCGCGGCCCGTGCCGTATTGTTCTATCACCCAAACTACCCGCCCGTGGTACCTGACCTGGATGCGCTGACCCAAAGCGGCCGAGTGCACATCGTGACCTCTGAGCCGAGCATTGCCAACCACTTTTTGGCCGAGCTGCGCGATGTGCAGGTGCAACGCGATTCGCTGCGATTCCGGCGCAACCTGCAGCGCCTCGGCGAAATCATCGCGTACCGCATCAGCTCGCAGCTGAGCTACACCGAGAAAACGGTGCAAACGCCTTTGGCCGAGTCGAGCGGGCAGCTGCTGTCGGATTTTCCGGTGCTGGCCACGGTGTTGCGCGCGGGGTTGCCTTTCCACCAGGGCTTTCTCAATTACTTCGATCAGTCGCCCAGTGCCTTTGTGGCCGCGTACCGCATCGAGGCCACCTCGCGGGTAGAGGTGCAGGTCGACTACCTCTCGGCCCCCGACCTCAACGGGCGCGTGCTCATCCTGGCCGACCCCATGCTGGCCACCGGCAAATCGTTGGCGCTTACGTACCGGGCTATGCTGCGCTTCGGGCAGCCGCGGCAGGTACACATCGCGGCCGTAATTGCTTCGCCCGAGGGCGTCAAGCACGTGCTGGAGGAAGTGCCGGAAGCCAACATCTGGCTGGCCGCCCTCGACGACCACCTGAACGAACATGCGTATATTGTTCCGGGCCTGGGCGACGCCGGCGACCTGGCTTACGGCAGCAAGCTGTAAGGCGGCTGCCAGCCGGTTTGAGTTGCCGTACAACCGTATTTTTGCCGCCTAAGCTACCCGGGTAAGTATCTTGCTTTGCTTAGAACGATCAACGTCTGAACGCCCGTGATGCCGCACGCCGTCAAATACGCGTCCGTTTTCCTGCTGAGCATGGTTAAATTCTTCGGTGGGCCTCTGGCCGGTGCCGCCGCGGGGCTGTCGTTTGTACCCACCTGGGTGCTCACCGTAGCCGGCATGATGACGAGCGTGCTGGTGTTTTCGGGCCTGGGGCGGGTGTTTGTGGCCCACTTGCAGCGCCGCCGCCGCCTGCGCCACAAGCCGGTATTTACACCTAGGGCCCGGCAAATCGTGCGCGTGTTTCGGCGCTTCGGCATCGGCGGCATTGCTTTCCTGACGCCGGTGCTCTTTACGCCCATCGGCGGAACCGTTATTGCCACGCTGCTGGGCGTAAAGCGCCGGCATATCTTGCTGCACATGCTCTGGAGCGCCATGTTCTGGGGGGCTGCCTTCACGTTTCTTACCATCAAGTTCAGCCATTTGCCCATTTTCCACCGCTGAGCTTGCTCACTTTGCCATCAGCTGCGGCCCAATGCAATTGCGCATTGGGCCGCATTGCTTTTGGGGCATAACGGATGGAGCCCTTAACAAATGCGTACTTTTTGTTTGTTGATTATGTATAATTTATTGTTATTTAAGTCATAATAAAGGCAGTCGAGCTTTTTGGTTCTGCTGCTTGGTCCGGCCGGCTTTCCACCAATAGGCTGGTACGTGGTTCTCGCCAGGAGCCATCGTCTGTCGTGCTGAGCCCTAGGTGCTGTTGTGCTGATGAAGCATTGGCAACGGGCTCGTGTGTAGAGTATAAGCGAATGCCTGACAGAGACTTGCTCGTGCCATAACCCTTGGTAGGCTGGCGCTATTTGCCCAGCGCCCGTGCCTCCTTTTTCGGGCTGCCCACGCCTTGCTCGCGGTTGCCGCGGGCAGCACGGATAGTTATTGCCTGCAGCAGAGCTCTGTCATGCGTCTTAATCGGTTGCGCCCTAGGTGATTGCCCAAATGATTTGACCCATGAGAGGACTTGTACCCGGTTTGTTGGCTTTGGTAACAGGTGCAACCTTGAGTGCAGCGCCTGCACAGGCTCAGTCGTTGTTGCCGTGCGCTACGCCACCACCTAGTGCGGCCGAGCAGGTGCGCTTGCTGCAGCTTTCCCTGAGCCCCGTGGTGGCGCGGCCCAGCGGCGCGGTTACTAATTTGCCGGTGCGGCTCAACATCATTCGCCGCTCCGATGGCAGCGGCGGAGCCGATGTGGTAGTACTCCTGCGCGCTTTGGCCGAAACCAACTTCCGCTTCCGCAACGCCAATGTGCAGTTCTACGCCTGCGGGCAAGTGCGCTACATCAACAGCGACCAGTACTACGATTTCGACTACCACACCGACGATAGTGCGTTGGGCGCTGCCTACGACCAAAGCGGCGTCATCAACATTTACAGCACCAAAAACATCAACGTCGGCGGTTTTGGCAGCGCCGGCGGGTATGCCATTGGCCAACGCGTGCTGCTCACCAACGGCATGCTCGGCGACCATAACCTGGTGCAGCACGAGTTGGGCCACGTGCTGGGTTTACCGCACACGTTCTTCAACAGCAACCACGCCGATGTAAACCAGCGCGAGCTGGTAGCCCGCACCAATTGCCAAACCACCGGCGACCTGGTGTGCGACACGCCCGCCGACCCGTACGAGCGCAGCGGCGCTACCCAGCACGAGTGCGGCTACACCGGCACCATTACCGATGCCAACGGGGCCGCATATGCCCCGGCCATGCGCAACAGCATGGCGTATTGGGGCTGCGGCAACGTGTTCACGCCCGGGCAACTGGCCCGCATGGATGCCTACCGCACGGCCTACCTCAACAACCTAGGGTGCAGCACCGAGCGCGTGAAATCACCCACCGGCCTGAGCGCAAACAACCTGGGCCGAAGCGGCGTGAAACTCGACTGGAACGACCAGGCCGACAACGAGGTAGGTTACTTCATCGAGCGCGGCTTATCAATGAACGGCGACTACGTTACCATCGGGGCCACCGGGCCGGCCGGCGTTACGTTCGTCGATGCCTCGCCGCCGGCCCAGCAAACGGTGTACTACCGCGTCAAGCCCATCAACTCCGTCGATGAGTACAGCAACCGCGCTTCCGTAACGTCGGATGTAACGTATTGCCGCCCCGAGTACGCCAACAGCAACTGCCTGCCCGATTTGCCGGTGTACCTGTCGGCTTTTCAGGTAAGCGAGGGCGAGAAGGTGCTGCTGACGCGCCCGTCGGTGGCGGGCTGTGGCAGCTACCTCGATTTTACGGCCGGGCAGGACTTTATTATGGTAGGCGGACGCGCGTACAGCGCGCAGCTGAAGCTATTCGTGAACGCCAGCAACCAATACTACCCCCAGTACACGGCCATCTGGATTGATTTGAACCGCAACGGCGACTTTACCGACGCCGGCGAGCAGGTTTTCCGAGGCACCGACGGGCAGCAACAGCAGCAAACCACGTTTACCCTGCCCAAGCAGCTAACACCCGGCACTAGCCGCATGCGCGTACGCACCCGCTACATCAGCGGCGGCCCCCTCGACGAGCCCTGCGATTGGGCCGCTTACGGCGCCACCGAGGATTACGCCGTGCAGCTGCGCGACCCCGACCCGTTACCTGTGGAGCTGGTTGCTTTTGAAGCCCGTGCCCAGGCCGGCGGGGTAGTGCGCACCGAATGGCGCACCGCTTCCGAAAAGCAGAACGACCGATTTGAGGTGGAGCGGGCTTTGGATGGGCGCACGTTCGAACGCATTGGCACCGTGGCCGGGCGCGGCACGAGCAGCAGCCCCATCAACTACGCCTTCACCGATGCCGCTGCCGCCCACCTACCTAGGCCGCTGTACTACCGCCTCCGCCAAATCGACGATGACGGCACCAGCAGCCTCAGCCAGGTACGCGTGGTTGCGGGCTCTGGCAACTTTGCCGTGGGCTTGTTCCCGACTTTTACCCAAGGTGCCGTAACGCTCGATTTGCGCAGTTTGCCGCCCGCTGCGTGCACCGCAGAGGTAGTCGATTTGTCGGGCCGCGTTATCACCGCATGGGAGCTAACCGGTGGCGTGGCCCACAACTTATCGGTGCATCAGCTGCGCCAGGGCACGTACATGGTGCGGCTCAGCGCCAAGGGCCTCACGCTGCCTTCGCTTCGCCTCCTTAAGTGGTAGGCCCATCGGCCACCTAGGGCCCGCAAATGCCGAAGCTCCGCTCGGGCTTTTGGCTGAGCGGAGCTTCGGCTACGTTTGTGGGTGCTACTTGCGGCGCGCCTGCCGGTTTTTAGCGGCCGCGGCTTTGCTGGCTTTGGCGGTAGGCGAGGAGGCCCGGCCTTTCGATGGGTTTATTTTGCTGCCCTTTTTGCTGCGTTGCGGGCCATCGTAGGTTTTGCCGGTGCGCTTGTCGATGGTAACGCCGGTTTTCAGCCATTCCTGTTTTTCATGGAAGGCGCCTTTGTACTCCGGGTCGGCTTTGCGGCGCAGGGTATCCAGCTCGCGCGCCATGCGCTGCGCTTCTTCAAAAGGCGTTTCGGCAATGCTTACCTCGGCCGGCAGGGGCTGCTGCGGAATGGGTTGGCGCATCAGCTCCTCGATGCGCTGCACGTGCGGCATTTCGGCCGGCGTAGCAAACGTAACGGCGGCGCCCGTGCGCTCGGCCCGGCCCGTGCGGCCAATGCGGTGCACGTAGTCGTCGTACACCACCGGCACATCGAAGTTGATAACGTGGCTGACCTCCGGAATATCAATGCCGCGCGCCGCTACATCAGTAGCCACCAGAAAACGCACGCCGCCCTCGCGGAAGGCATCCATGGAGTTCAGGCGCGTGTTTTGGCCTTTGTTGCCGTGAATTACCCGCGATTCGCCCTCGATCTTGCGGTGCAGAAAGTGGAACACGTTGTCGGCGGTTTCCTTGGAGCGGGCAAAAATGATGACGCGGTTGAATACCTCCGTATCGGCCACCAAGTGCTCGAGCAAGTGAATCTTAGTGAGAAAATTGGGCACCTCATACAGCGTTTGCTGCACCGTGGAGGCGGGCGCGGCCGAAGGCGTCACCTCAATTTTCACCGGAAACTCCAGAAACTCGGCGCTCAGCTCCTCCACCTTGGGCGGCATGGTGGCCGAGAACAGCATGTTCTGGCGCTTCCGCGGAATAATTTCGAGCAAGCGGCGAATCTGGGGCATAAAGCCCATGTCCATCATCTTGTCGGCCTCGTCGAGCACCAGGGTTTTCAGCTCCTTCAGCACTAAGTCGCCTTTGGAGTACAGCTCCATCAGGCGGCCCGGCGTGGCCAGCAAAATATCCACGCCGCTGCGCACGGCCTCGGAGTGCGTTTTCACGCCCACGCCGCCGTACACGGCCACAATGCGCAAATCGGTGTAGGCGGCCAGCTTGCGCAGGTGGCTTTCGAGCTGCAGAATCAGCTCGCGCGTGGGGGCCAGCACCAAGGCCCGGGGGTGCGTGCCCTGGGCATACTTCACCTTCATGAGCAAGGGCAGGCCGAAAGCGGCGGTTTTGCCGGTGCCGGTTTGGGCCACGCCCAGCAGGTCGTGGCCGGCGAGCAGCAGCGGAATGGCCTGTTGCTGCACGGGCGTGGGGCGCTCAAAACCAGCTTCGGCCACGGCCGTGAGCAGCTGCTTATTTAGTTTGAAATCTTCAAACGACAGGGGAGCGGCGGCTTGTTCGGGGGTAGGTTCGGTCATGACGTAGCTGCAATGGGCAACCGCAAAGGTACGCCGAAGTAGCGGGAGGCTCAGGCAAATAGCTGTGGCGAGCGGTTTGTGGAGAAAAAAAGTTGAGTTAACACTTGCCTCAAACTCCCTCTTGCTCTACTTTTGCCATCCAAACAAACACGGTAGGTATAGCTCAGCTGGTTAGAGCGTCGGATTGTGATTCCGAAGGTCGTGGGTTCGAGCCCCATTACTTACCCCACTAGGTCCCCGGAACTTAAGCTCCGGGGACTTTTTTATTGCCTTTGCGGTTTTACTCCGCAACTTCACATCCATATCAACTCCAGAATTCAACTGCGTATGAGCCTGGTCGTAATCGGCACGGTAGCCTTCGACGCTATCGAAACGCCCTTCGGCAAAACCGACAAAATCGTGGGTGGCGCTGCCACGTTTGCCTCACTGGCCGCTTCCTACTCTGTCAAGCCTGTTAAGATCGTTTCGGTAGTAGGCGACGACTTCCAGCAAAGCGACATTGCCATGCTGCAGCAGCACGGTGTGGACACCGAAGGCCTGCAGATCAAGCAAGGCGAGAAGTCGTTCTTCTGGGCCGGCAAATACGCCAACGACCTGAACTCGCGCGATACGCTCGCTACCGAGCTCAACGTGCTGGCTACGTTCGACCCGATTATTCCGGACGCTTACCAGGACTGCAAGTACCTGATGCTGGGCAACCTCACGCCTCAGATTCAGCGCCTCGTGATTCAGCGCCTCGTAAACCGCCCCAAGCTCATCGTGATGGATACGATGAACTTCTGGATGGATACGGCCATGGATGACCTGCTCGAAACCATTCAGATGGTGGACGTGCTGAGCATCAACGATGAAGAAGCGCGCCAGCTGTCGGGTGAGTACTCGCTCGTGAAAGCGGCCCGCAAGATTCTGGCCCTAGGTCCGAAGTTCCTCATCATCAAAAAGGGCGAGCATGGCGCGTTGCTCTTCCACAAAAAGCAGGTGTTCTTCTGCCCGGCGCTGCCGCTCGAAGAAGTGTTCGACCCGACCGGTGCCGGCGACACCTTCGCGGGTGGCTTCATCGGCCACATTGCCGCTACCGACGACTGCTCGTTCGAAAACCTGAAGCGCGCCGTGATTCACGGTTCGGCTATGGCTTCGTTCTGCGTGGAGAAATTCGGTACGGAGCGCTTGCTCAACCTCACGCCGGAGGAAATTCAGGAGCGCGAAAAGCAGTTCTCCGACCTGGTGCGTGTAGAAGAAGTGCTGGCTTAAGGCAACCCGGCGGCGGAAGTAGGGGTAAAAGCAATTAGTTGTTTCCCCATAACGACCTCCCGCCATGTCACAGAGCAAAAGCAAACATAACCACAACAAGAACCAGGAGATGATTCCGAACTCCAATTCGGAAAACAACCTGAAGAACAGCCAAATCCCTACCTCGAACAGCGGCGGCACCCAGGTGCAGAACGTAAGCCGCAACCCGATTTCGGAGGAAGGCAACCAGATTCGCAACAACGCAGCCGGCGGCAATCAGGACGAAATTCGCTCGAACGCCTCCAACAAGCCGCGCAGCAATCCGCAAGGCAACTGGCCCATGTCGGTTGACAGCAACCAGAAAGGCCCCGGCCGCAAAGCCGACTAAGTTGACCTAGGTCAATTGAAAAGCCCCGCCAAGCAATTGGTGGGGCTTTTTGTTTGTTTTTTTCGGTTGGCGGGCTGCCTCTGTCACCTGGGGCGCCGGTGTTAGTTCACGAGCTTCAGGCGCATCACGCGGGTATCCACGTCGCCGTTGTGGATAAAGTCCTGCTCGAAGAGGATGCTGTGGTTATCCAGCCACTTGGGCTGGCTCACGCCCCATTCGGTTTGCCGCTCCCAAAGCAGGCGCGGGCGGCCGCTCGTCATGCTCCACACCTGCAGGCCGCTGGGCTCGTAGCGGGCCAGCACATCGGAGGAGCCGCACACGAAATGCAGTCCGTCGGGTGCCACGGAGGGCGGGCTCCACACCACCGTTTGCCGGCCGGTCTGCTGATCGACGAGCAGGTAATAGCCGCCTTCGTACAGGCGCACGGCCACCAGCCATTGCTTAATGCCGGGGAGCGTGGCCACGTACTCGTACACCACGCTGGTTTCGTAGTCTTCGGTGGGGTTGCTTACCAGGCGTACTTCCTTGCCGCTGCGGCCGCGCAGCGCCAGCACCCGACCTAGGCGCTTCACATCGGCTCCGGCTTTGCGCAGGCGGCGCCGTTCTTCCGCTTCCGGGTCGAACTCGTCGCCCTCGGCCGCTGAGCCGCTCACCAGCCAGGGCTGCACGGGCAGTTTTTCGTACACCTCGCGCGCGGCAGGGTACAGGCGCAGCACCCGGTGGCCCAGCACCAGCGTATCGAGATGGCCCAAGCGGTATACCGGCGGCGGTACCGGGCGCTTAATGCTGCCCGCCGGGCCGGGCGTAGGCGGCGGATACGGCGACGAGCCCATTACGCCCGGTTTGGCGCGCTCCGCCGGCTGCATGCGCAGCGTACAGGAGGTCAGCAGGCTCAGGCCCAGCAAGGCCGGCAGCGGACGAAGCGAGTACATACGGCTACGAAGTGGCGAAACGACTAAAAGGCTTGGTTTAGCCACTGGCTGAAACTCTGTTGCTGCGCGGCGGTAGCCTCGGCAAGCTTAGCTACCGTGATGCGGGGCCAAAACAGCTGGCCGGTGGAGGGCTCCAGCACCACGGTTAGCAGGCGCTCTTGCCGAAACACCGCCAACTCGTACCTAGGCTGGTTGGTGCTGAGCAGGCTTTGCAAGTTACCGCTTACCCGGCGGCCATTCACGGCAATTATTTGGTCATCAACGGTGAGGCCCCGGCTGGCGGGCGAGTTCGGGTGGATGTCGGTTACCTCGGTGCGGTCGTTTTTTTGCACTGTCCGGAAACCAAACCGGCCTTCGGCTGCCGAGCCGTTCAGCTGCACCATCAGGCAGCAACCTACAAAGCGCAAGGCATCATCGAGGGGTTCCTCCAGGTCGGCCGTGCCGTAAATGTGCTGCTCGAAGTACCAGCGCATATCCTGGCCGGCTACCTCGTTTACCACGCGCTGGTAGTCCTCTTCGGTGTAACCAATGCCGGTTTGGCCGAACTCCTGCCACAAGCGGCGCATCACGTCGTCGAGGCTGCGCTGGTGGTTGTGCAGGCACCGGATGTGCAAATCGAGCAGCAACGCCACCAGCGCGCCCTTGTGGTACACCGATACTTTGCGGTCCGGAATGCCCGGCTTGTAGCCATCCAGCCACAAGTCCATCGAGGCATCGGCCACCGAGAGGTTTTCGCGGCCGTGGTCGTCGTAGTGCTTGCGCAGTACCGTGTTCAGCTCCTCGAAATACTGCCGGGCCGTGCGCACGTTGGCGCGGGCCAGCAAATACTCGCCGTAGTACGTGGTAACGCCCTCGGCCACGAAACACGTCCGGAAGTAGTTTTCGCGGGTGTAGTCGTAGGGCATCATCTCGGCGGGCCGGATGCTCTTGATGTTCCAGGCATGAAACAACTCGTGGCAGCTCACGCCCAGAAACTCCTTGTACAGGTCCTCGGTCATCAGCAGCTCCGCCGGACCTAGGGTAATCACCGTGGAGTTGAGGTGCTCAACGCCGTGGTAGTGCTTGTAGGGCAGAATTTCGTTGAGGAAATGATATTCCTCGGCCGGAAACGAGCCAAACAGCCGCAACTGCTCTTCGCTGAACGCTTTGAAGTCGCGCACGATTACCTCCCAGTCGGGCCGGGCCTCGTTGCCCTGCACCCATACGTGGAAGGGCAGCCCGCCGGCATCGTACCGGGCATGCTGCAGGGTAGGAGAGGCTATCAGCGGCGAATCGACCAGCACATCGAACGAGGCTGCTTCGAGCACATTCGGGGCTACTTGCTTCAGGCCGCAAGCAATTTGCCAGCCTTGGGGCAGGGCAAGCGTGAGCTGGCACGGCTCGGAGCGGCGGCCCTCGGCGTACATAAAGCACTGAATGCCGTTCAGGTACAGCTGCGACTCGTCGAGCCACGAGCCGCCCGCATCCATTTGGTGGGCGTAAAAATTGTACTGCACGCGCACCGTGCGGCCGGCGGCGTTGCCCACCTGCCACCGGTCTTTGGTGAGCTTACGCAAGGGCAGCGGCTCGGTAGTAGCCGCGTCGAATGCCTCTACGCGCTGAAGCTTCTGGCCAAAGTTCTGAATTTCGTAACGCCCTGGTCGCCAAGCCGGCAATTGCAGCTCCAGCGGTGCCGCCTCGTGGGCGGGCACTGCGAGTTGCATCTGCACTTGCAGGTAGAACGTGAGCGGATTGGCAAACGAAACGTGGTACTGAATCATGGCACGGAATGCACCTAAGTGCATAGCAAAGCTACGGCGGAAAACGACAGCCTACCCGCTGCGAGTTGCCCGAAATAGAACTTTCTCGCAGCGGCTTAGATTTATGATTGCCTTTTAGAATATAACTCCTTACCTTTGCCGGCCTTACATAACCGTGCCCCGTCATGAAAAGAACGTTTCAGCCTTCTCAGCGCAAGCGCCGTAACAAGCACGGCTTCCGTCTGCGCATGGAATCTGCTAACGGCCGCCGCGTACTCGCCGCCCGCCGTAAGAAAGGTCGCAAAAAGCTCACCGTATCGGACGAGCACAAACACAAGCGCTAATAGCCCCGTCGCACGGCTGGCCGGCTAGCGTATAGCTTGTTTGGCCGTGCCCCGAGTTTTCATGCCGGGCGCGCGCGCTTACACGTTTTCGAAAGAAGAACACTTGTGCCGTAAAAAGCTCATCGATGAGCTTTTCGGCCAGGGTTCTTCTTTTGGTTTATACCCCCTGCGCATGGTGTGGCTGCCTTTGGCCGAGCCTACCACTGCGCCGCCCCAGGTGCTTATCAGCGTGTCGAAGCGCACCTTCAAGCGGGCCGTCGACCGCAATTACCTCAAGCGCCTGCTGCGCGAGGCCTACCGCCTCAACAAGCACCTGCTTACCGAAACTACCGGTGGCCACCGCGTGGGCCAGCTGGCACTTATCTACACGGGCAAGGAAAAAAAGCCTTTCGCCGTCGTCGAGAATAAATTAATTTCAGGACTGGAGCGTTTGTTACGCGCCACCGAGGCTGGATCTGTGCCCAACAACGCAACTCCTCCGGCGGTATAAGTGTCTGTGTTCTACAGCTGCTGCCCTCTATGAACGTCCGCAAAACTACCCTAGGTCTCGCTGCTGGTGCCGCCCTGGTATTCTCCCTTACTTCGGCCACCGACAGCGAACGGTATTTCGAAATAGCGAAGAACCTCGACATCTTCGCCACCCTTTTCAAGGAAGTAAATACCTACTACGTGGACGAGGTGCCGCCTTCGAAGCTCGTGAAAACGGGTATCGATGCGATGCTGAAGTCGCTCGACCCGTACACGAACTACATCCCCGAAGACGACATCGAGGACTTCCGCACTATGACCACCGGCCAGTACGGCGGCATTGGGGCAATAGTGGTGAAGCGCAGCGGCAAAACCGTGGTGCAAACTGCTTACGAAGGATTCCCGGCTCAAAAAGCGGGCTTGCTGCCCGGCGACGAGATTCTGTCGATCAACGGTGTATCCGTTGAGAAAAAGAACAACTCCGATATCAGCAAGCTGCTGAAGGGCCAGGCCAACTCCACCGTAAAGCTGATGGTGACGCGCTACGGCCAGGAGCAGCCCATCGAAGTCAACATCACCCGCGATAAGATTCAGGTGGATAACGTGCCGTACTTCGGCATGATTACCAACGACATCGGCTATCTGCAGCTGTCGGGCTTTACGGTTGATGCCTCGCGCGAAGTGCGCAACGCCGTTACCAAGCTGAAGGAGCAGGGAGCGAAAAAGATCGTTTTTGATTTGCGTGATAACCCTGGCGGGCTGCTCAACGAGGCGGTTAATATCTCGAACCTGTTCGTAGATAAGGGCCTCGACATCGTGAGCACCAAAGGCAAAGTGACCGAGTGGAACAAGACGTACAAAGCCCTTGACGCACCGCTCGACACGCAAATCCCGATGGCTTTTATCACCTCCGGGCGTTCGGCTTCGGCTTCCGAAATCGTAACGGGCGTGATGCAGGACTATGACCGCGCCGTAGTGGTGGGCGAGCGTACGTTTGGCAAAGGGCTGGTGCAGGCCACGCGCCCGCTCTCGTACAACTCGCAGCTGAAGGTGACGACGGCCAAATACTACATTCCGAGCGGCCGCTGCATTCAGGAAATCGACTACTCGCACCGCGCCGACGACGGCACCCTAGGCAAAGTGCCCGACTCGTTGCGCACGGCCTTCAAAACCCGCGCGGGCCGCGTGGTGTACGACGGCGGCGGCGTAGCCCCCGATGTGGAAGTGAAGGACAAGGAAGTAGCCGACATCACGCGCGTGCTGCTCCAGAAAAACTACCTCTTCGATTACGCCACCCGCTACCGCGCCGAGCACCCGAGCATTCCGCCGGCCCGCGACTTCAAGCTCTCCGACGCGGAGTACCAAAAGTTTATGCAGTGGGTGCAGGCCAAAGATATCAGCTACTCCACGCCGGCCGAAAAAGCGCTGGCCAGCCTCACGGCCCAAACCAAGGAGGAGAAACACTACGAAGACGTAAAAGCCGAGCTGGAAGCCATTCGGAAGAAGGTAACCACCAACAAGGCCAACGACCTTACGCGCTTCAAGCCCGAAATCAGGGAGATACTGGAGCAGGAAATCGTGTCGCGCTACTACTTCCAGAAGGGACAGATTGAGGCCACCTTCAACGACGACCCCAACATTCTGGCTGCCGTGCAATTACTCAACGACCAGCCTCGCTACGCCACGCTGCTGAAACCGGGCGGCAAAGCGGCCAGCGCCATGAAGAGCGCCGGCACACCCAGCAAGCAGTAGGGTTTAGCTTACCTTTGCCATCGAAAGCAGGCTCAATACTGAGCCTGCTTTTTTGTTGGTTTGGCGCCTTCACAGTTTCAATCCAGCAAACATGCATTGCAAACAGATGAAAGGCAGCGGTGAAGGATTAGCTTTGGTGTACTACAAGAAGGCCAAGAGTGCTGCTGACAAGTGCATGCCACTGCTAAAGCAAGTCACCAATTAAGCTTCGTTGGCACGTAAACCACCCCAAACAAAGTCGTTCAGCTAATTTATTCGGTATGGATTCCCTTCGTCAGCGCATTACCTCCGACCCGCAGCAATGCGGTGGTCGGCCTTGCATCCGTGGCATGCGCATCCGCGTAGCCGACGTGCTGAATCTTTTAGCGGCTGGCTTGAGTGCTGAGCAGGTGCTGGCAGAAATGCCCGACCTGGAGCCACTCGATATTCAGGCGGCGCTGCAATACGCTGCGCAGCGGCTCGATCATCCCTCGCTGGCGGCATGACGCTTTGGTTGGATGCGCAGCTTTCGCCGTTACTGGCTGTTTGGTTGCGGTGGAAGTTCGGATTAAACGCCTCGGCATTGCGCGATATAGGCCTGCGCGACGCCAAAGACGAGGAAATATTCCGGGCGGCCCGAACTGCCAATGCAGTGGTGGTATCCAAAGACGCTGACTTCCTGCGTTTGCTGGAACGGTATGGGCCACCGCCGCAAATTATCTGGATTACGTGCGGCAACACGGCTAACGAGCGGCTGCAACAGGTACTGCTAGCCACATTGCCAGCGGCGTTGGAATTGCTGGCGGCGAGCCGTTGGTAGAAATTGGCGACCAGCCGACGTAATTTTGCCGTTGATGCCTCTCATACTCGCTCTTGAAACTTCCTCACCCGTCTGCTCGGTAGCGCTGACGCAGGGCGGCGCCTTGCTGGCTGCTACTGAGTTGCGGCTCGAAAAGTCGCACTCGTCGCACCTTACCGTGCTTATCGAGCAACTGCTCAGCAATGCGGGCGTCACGCTCGAGCAGGTTTCGGCGGTGGCCGTGTCCGATGGACCCGGCTCGTACACAGGTTTGCGCATCGGTGCGGCCGCTGCCAAAGGATTGTGCTACGCCCTGGGTTTGCCGTTGGTAGCCGTGGGCACGTTGCCGGCCCTGGCGCACCAGGTGGCCCAGCAGGTACCTAGGGCCGGGCGTTACCGCTTCTGCCCCTTGCTCGATGCCCGCCGCATGGAAGTATACGCCGCGCTCTACACCGCCGAGGGCCAGGAGTTGCAAGCGCCGGCACCCGTGATACTGGCTGCCGACAGCTGGGCCGCGGAGCTCGACCTAGGGCCGGTGGTGTTCTTCGGGAGCGGCGCGGCTAAGTTTCAGCCGTTGGTAGCCGACAACCCCAACGCTGAGTTTCTGTTTGACGTGCATCCGTCGGCCATAGCGGTGGCGCAATTGGCCGAAGCCGCCTACGCGCGGCAGGAGTTTAAAGACGTGGCATACTACGAGCCTTTCTACCTCAAGGAAGTGTACACCACTACCCCGAACAAAGCCGTTTTGTAAAGTGTATTGCATAGGGAGCGTATGGCCTTGCGGCCGAACCGCATTCCACTCCTCAGTACCAACGACTGAATACTCCTTCCATGGACGAAATCATCAACCGCGTCGCGCAAAGCGCCTTGGTCAGCTTCAACCTCGAAGAGCTGAAGCACCCCGGCGAGCGGGTCGTGTACGACATCAAGGATAACCTGTTTCACGGCCTGATCCTGCGCGAAAAGGACTTCCGCGACTTCCTCAAAACGCACGACTGGAACCAGTACGACGGCAAGAACGTAGCCATCGTCTGCTCGGCCGATGCCATTGTGCCCACGTGGGCCTATATGCTGCTGGCCAGCAAGCTGCAGGGCCACGCGCATCGCTACGTGTTCGGTAACCTGGAGGCCTTGGAGCAGGAACTCTTCTGCGAAGCCATTGCCGCCTTAAATCCCGAAGACTACCGCGACGCCAAGGTGGTGGTAAAGGGCTGCGGCAACGACCCCGTGCCTACATACGCCTACGTGGCCATTATGCAAAAGCTGCTGCCGGTGGCCAGCAGCATTATGTATGGCGAGCCGTGCAGCACGGTGCCGCTCTACAAGCGCCCGAAGGCCTAGGTACCGGATATTGCAGCCCCCGTGGGCAACTCAGCGCGCCATGCTGAGCGTAGTGCAAGCACCGTTTGGGAGTAGCAAGTTGGCTGCGCCCGTGCTTGGCACCGCTCGGCATGGCGTTTCGTATGCCGTTTATTAAGTAATTCGCCGCATGAGTCAGCCCACCCTGAGCAAACCTGTATACCGGATCGGCTTCTACACCGGCATTGCCATTGTGGTGGCCAACATGGTAGGCACGGGGGTATTCACGAGCTTAGGCTACCAGGTATTGGGCACCACCAGCGGTTTTGCCTTGCTGATGCTGTGGGTTGTGGGCGGCATAATCGCCCTGTGCGGAGCCTTGTGCTACGGCGAGCTGGCCGCGGCGCTGCCCCGGTCGGGCGGCGAGTACCACTACCTTTCGCGCATTTACCACCCCAGCGTGGGGTTTTTGTCGGGCTGGATTTCGGCCACCGTTGGGTTTGCGGCCCCCACAGCTTTGGCTGCCATTGCCCTAGGTAGGTACACGGCCAGCGTATGGCCGGGGGCGCATGCCAATTTGCTTTCGGTGGCCGTGGTGGCGGGCATCACCGTGGTGCATCTCATCAGCGGGCAAGTAGGCAGCCGCTTTCAGGTGGTAGTTACGGTGCTGAAGGTCGGTTTGCTGATTTTCTTCATCGGAGCCGGGTTGCTGGCCGAGGCGCAACCGTTTTCTTTCGCGCCAACGGCCGAAGCCGGCCGGCAAATGCTGCAGCCTTCCTTTGCCGTTTCGCTCATTTATGTGTCGTACGCCTACTCGGGCTGGAATGCGGCCGTGTACATGGCTGGCGAGGTAGAGCAGCCACAGCGCCGGTTGCCGCGCATCCTGCTTATTGGCACGAGTGTGGTGGCGCTGCTGTATGTGTTGCTGAACTACGTGTTTCTGCGCACCACCCTCATTGGTGTGCTGGCCGGGCAGGTGGAAATAGGCTTTTTGTCGGCCAATCAGATTTTTGGCGTAGCAGTAGGCCAGCTGATGGGTTTGCTGGTGGCCTTGCTGTTGGTGTCCACGGTCAGCTCCATGATTTTTGCGGGGCCGCGCATCGTCCAAACCATGGGCGAAGACCTGCCGGCCCTACGGTGGCTGGCTCGCCGCAGCCGGCGCGGCCTGCCGGTGCGCGCCACATTGTTTCAGACCCTGCTTACCCTGGTATTTATCGTGTCGGGTACTTTCGAGGCGGTATTGGTGTACGCTGGCTTCGTGCTCAACCTATTTACTTTTCTCACCGTGCTGGGGCTCTTCGTGCTGCGCTGGCGCCAGCCCGAGCTGCCACGCCCGTACCGTACGTGGGGGTATCCGTTCACGCCGCTTCTGTTTCTGGCCCTCAATGCCTGGACGCTGGTTTTCCTGCTGCGCGACCAAACCCCCGAATCGATATTAGGCTTGGGCACCGTGCTTATTGGCTTGGTTATCTATGCTGTCATCTCCGCCCTAGGTGCCAGCGATAAAAGAGCAGCAGGGGAGGGGGGTAAGCCTGTTACTGGAGCAAGGCCCTAGGTCGTTCAGCCGGGTGCAGCTTCCTGAGGCAATGAGGTGCCTATCATCCCCGCCGAGGTTTTGTAACTTTCCGGCAAATCAGCCTTTGTTCAGGTAATGCGTTTCTCTTTGTGCCGGTGGTTGTTGCCGGTTGTTATTGCCTCTGCGTCGGCCTGCTCCGAGCAGCGTAATTCATCAGTAGCCAAGCAAACCCAACCGGTACCAGCCGTTGCCAACACCGCGGCCGTATCTGATACAGCGGAAAGGCCCACTGGCGCCCGGCCGGTAGTCGCAGCAACTCCCACCGACACCTCCGATACGCACGATGTTGCCTCTTACCTAGGGGGCCTGCCGGTAAAGCGTAGCTCAGGCCTGCGTGCTCTAACCGCCAAGCCCGAATGGCAAAGCTTTGCTGCCGATGCCGATGCCAACTGGGCCAAGTACCACGCCAGCCGCACCACCAAAATTCAAGCGTGGGCCAAACAAGAGCTTGACAGCGTGCAACAGCAGAGCTCGGTGGTGTTTTACCCGTTCAGCGGCCCCGATTTTCTGAATGCGGCTACCATGTTTCCGGGCAGCCAGGCGTATGTGCTGGTGGGCCTGGAGCCAGTAGGCTCGGTGCCGGGCCAGGCGTCGCTCCAGAGTCCCAAGCTCTATCATGCCATCAAAACCTCGCTTTGGTCGGTCTTAAGCTTTAGCTTCTTTCGTACCAACAGCATGGCCGTCGACCTGAAGTCGCTGGAGCTTGACGGCGCCTTGCCTCTGATCATGCTCTTTGCCGCTCGCACCAATCATTTGGTTACGGATGTGCAGTACCTGCACCTCAGCCGCACCGGCGAGGCGTTGCCGCCCGATTCGGTTAGCGCAGCCGCTGCCAGTAAGCTGATTCCGGGTGTGCTCATCAAACTGCGTGCTTCGGATGGTCAGGAGAAGAAAGTTTACTACTTCTCGGCCGACTTAAGCGACTGGAAGCTGGGGCAAAATCAACGGCGCTATCCTGCGCTATGTGCGAAATCTGGGGCCGCTTACCACCTATGTAAAATCGGCTACTTATCTGATGCACAAGCCGTACTTCAGCAAAGTGCGCAACCTTATTTTGGAGCGTAGCCAGTTCATTCTCCAAGATGATTCGGGCATTGCCATGAAGTATTTCCCGCGCGGCAATTGGCGCTTCATACATTATGGCACTTACCGCAAGCCAATACCAATGTTCGCCATGTACTACCAGCCTGCTCTTACCGCAGCCTACCAGGATTCGGTGCAGAAACCCCGCCCGCTCCCTTTCGGCACCGGCTACAACTGGCGCGTCAACGACTCTAACCTCCTGCTTGCCAAACGAAAGCATGTGCCCAGTGCCTAGCACACCAGAGTACAAACTTATTTCGATAGCATAAATAGGTATTAGGTTGATGCTATGTTGAGATGCTGCACATTGTTTGGGATAGTGGTGTTGAGTAGTGTGTACATTTCGTCTGTTTCGCAGTTAAAACCTCGGAACAAGCAAACGGCCACTCCTCCTGCAAACCTCTTGGATAGTTTGCTGCGGAGTACGCCGGCGCTTATGCCAGTCGTAAATAATGCAGAGGAGCACGAACTGCAGGTCATTTACACACGCATCCAGCGCTCCGCCAATGGGCAGCCGAGCTTCCAGCAGTACACCTACCGGCTCAACGACAAGGCCTACTTCAATCCGGCTAGCCTTGTTAAGCTGCCTGTGGCGCTTCTTGCGCTCGAAAAGCTGAACATTTTGCGCCAACAGGTACCAGCCTTAACCCGTCAGAGCATAATGGCCACCGGGGTGGCGGGCCGTTGCCAAACAGCCGTACCGTTTATCACCTCAACCGATAGTAATAAAGTCGCCAGCCTGGGTAACTACATAAAGCGGATGTTGCTGGTAAGCGACAACCAAGCATATAATAGGTTGTACGAGTTTCTGGGCCAGCAATACATTCATCAACGGCTCGCCAAAGCTGGCTATCCAGAAGTACGCATCACCCGAAGGTTTGCCCCTTGCGATACAGCCGCCAACCGCTGCACCAATCCCGTTACTTTTTATACCGTGGCCGGCAGTAAAATCTACCATCAGCCAGCCACGTGCAATCCAACAGCACCAAGGCCACCTCTGGGGCGCTTTGTAAAGGGCCGCGGGTATTACAGCGCAGGAAAGTTTGTTCCTCAACCATACGATTTCACCACCGGCAATTACTTGCCCTTGCGAATTGTTGACGAACTGTTGCGGCAAACGCTCTTCCCCAATACTAGCAGCGCCAATCCTGCTTTTGCTTTAACCAGCGCCGACTACGCATTTCTGCGCACCTATCTAGGCAGCACTCCAGCCGAATCGGGCTTTCAGCGCTTTGCCTCTCCCGAATACTTTCCAGCTTACAAAAAGTACCTGTACTACGGGCGCCAACGGCATTCCAAGCCACAGCCAGGACTGCGCATCTATAATATAGTAGGCATGTCGTACGGCTACCTAGCCGACTGCGCCTACTTTGCCGACCAACGGACGGGTGTTGAATTCATCTTGAGCGCAGTTTTATACGTCAACAAGGATGGTGTCCTAAACGATGGCTCATATGAATACAAGTCCATCGGTCTGCCTTTTCTGCAGGCGCTGGGGCAAGCCATCTATAGGTTTGAAGCAGAGTATCCTCATGCTTACCCCTTCAACAAGGCAAAGAGTAACACTGAGTGATAGAGGGTGGCAAAGCGCAACCTGCACTCATTCAGGCCACAAAGTACTGACTGAAAACAAGTGATGAAAAAATCTTCTACTAACGTTTGCGTAAGCCAAATCAAACCCCCACTTTTGCACTCCCAATCCGAAACGCGGTAGGGAAAGCAAGCTGAACAGGCTTGCTTGTAGTGACTGAGTTTCTTCTGATTCCTGCCTGCTTATCAGGTTTAGGAAATTTTTCGAAGCGCTTGTTTTTGTTGATCTGGGGTTGCTACCTTTGCAGCCCGGTTCAAAATCAGAATCGGCAGGCCGAAAAAAGAGGGGCTTGGAACTTGCAAAGTGGCAACGTGGTTTGCTACCTTTGCAGCCCGGTTCGAAACGCGAACGGGCAGCCGCAAAAGAGGCAAACGGGGCGGCGAAAAAAAAAAGTTGCCCGGGGGCTTGCAAACGACGAACCGCGCTTCGTACCTTTGCCACCCCAAACGCAAACAACCGAAGCGAGCAGCGCTTCGCCACGAACACGACCGGTGTTCGCACGTTCTTTGAGAGAGTGTTGAAAACGACAAGGTAGTAGCCGCTTGCGGCGCCGCGAGGCGCGGGCAAGGGGCGAAGACAAGCGAAACGAACAAACCGATCCTGTCAGCCGCCCTTCTCTTGTGGAAGGGCAACGACAAAAGATTGCTAGGACACAACGCTGCGCTTCGGCGCGGCACACAAACTTTTACAATGGAGAGTTTGATCCTGGCTCAGGATGAACGCTAGCGGCAGGCCTAATACATGCAAGTCGAACGCGGGGCAGCGATGCCCCGAGTGGCGCACGGGTGCGTAACGCGTAGGCAATCTGCCTACTTCTGGGGGATAGCCCGCCGAAAGGTGGATTAATACCGCATAAGACCACGGCGCGGCATCGCGCAGGGGTTAAAGAATTTCGGAAGTAGATGAGCCTGCGTGCCATTAGCTAGTTGGCGGGGTAAGGGCCCACCAAGGCGACGATGGCTAGGGGAGCTGAGAGGCCGATCCCCCACACTGGCACTGAGATACGGGCCAGACTCCTACGGGAGGCAGCAGTAGGGAATATTGGGCAATGGCGGAAACGCTGACCCAGCCATGCCGCGTGCCGGATGAAGGCCTTCTGGGTTGTAAACGGCTTTTGACCGGGAAGAAAAAACCCTTGCGAGGGGAATCGACGGTACCGGTTGAATAAGCACCGGCTAACTCCGTGCCAGCAGCCGCGGTAATACGGAGGGTGCGAGCGTTGTCCGGATTTATTGGGTTTAAAGGGTGCGTAGGCGGCCCGGTAAGTCCGTGGTGAAAGCCCCTCGCTCAACGAGGGAACTGCCATGGATACTGCCGGGCTTGAGTCCAGACGAGGTTGGCGGAATGGATGGTGTAGCGGTGAAATGCATAGATACCATCCAGAACCCCGATTGCGTAGGCAGCTGACTAGGCTGGTACTGACGCTGAGGCACGAAAGCGTGGGGAGCAAACAGGATTAGATACCCTGGTAGTCCACGCCGTAAACGATGGATACTCGCTGTGGGCAATATGACGGTCCGCGGCTTAGCGAAAGCGTTAAGTATCCCACCTGGGGAGTACGCCGGCAACGGTGAAACTCAAAGGAATTGACGGGGGCCCGCACAAGTGGTGGAGCATGTGGTTTAATTCGATGATACGCGAGGAACCTTACCTAGGCTAGAATGCGCGTGACCGGCCCAGAGATGGGCCTTTCCTTCGGGACACAAAGCAAGGTGCTGCATGGCCGTCGTCAGCTCGTGCCGTGAGGTGTTGGGTTAAGTCCCGCAACGAGCGCAACCCCTATGTTTAGTTGCCAGCGCGTCAAGGCGGGGACTCTAGACAGACTGCCTGCGCAAGCAGCGAGGAAGGCGGGGACGACGTCAGGTCATCATGGCCCTTACGCCTAGGGCTACACACGTGCTACAATGGGCGGTACAGCGGGTTGCCACGCAGCGATGCGGAGCCAATCTCGAAAAGCCGTTCTCAGTTCGGATCGCAGTCTGCAACTCGACTGCGTGAAGCTGGAATCACTAGTAATCGCGTATCAGCAACGACGCGGTGAATACGTTCCCGGGCCTTGTACACACCGCCCGTCAAGCCATGGAAGTCTGGTAGACCTGAAGCCGGTGCTCGTCACAGAAGCCGGTTAGGGTAGAACAGGTAACTGGGGCTAAGTCGTAACAAGGTAGCCGTACCGGAAGGTGCGGCTGGATCACCTCCTTTCTGGAGCACTTTTGTTACGCTGACCGGATTGTGGTTCGTCAAGCTGACGCTTGTTGTTTTCGCACTCGCTCAAATAATTTAGTTGAGTAACGAGGATTCACTGCGGCCTGCGGGCGGCAACTGAAGGCCCGGGCTTGTAGCTCAGGTGGTTAGAGCGCGACACTGATAATGTCGAGGTCCGTGGTTCGAGTCCACGCAGGCCCACTCGCTTCGGCGTCCGGCCGCGGCGACTTGTACGACGGGGGATTAGCTCAGCTGGCTAGAGCACCTGCCTTGCACGCAGGGGGTCAACGGTTCGAATCCGTTATTCTCCACTCTTACCTAGGCGGTTGGGCTTCGGCCCACCTGCCTCCGTGATGGACAGCAGGTCCGTCATACGTTCTTTGACGTAACGGCTAGCAAACATAGAAGATAAGCCCAACCACCTGGCGTGGTTGCGCATCACACGAGCAAACGACAGTTCCCTGCTTACTCGGGAACGACCGTTACTTACGGAAGTAACGAAGGGCGCACGGGGGATGCCTAGGCTCTCGGAGGCGACGAAGGACGTGATAAGCTGCGATAAGCTTGGGGGACGGGCACATACCGGTTGATCCCGAGATTTCCGAATGGGGCAACCCACTTGGTTGAAGACCAAGTATCCGAATCCGCAAGGACGGAGGCGAACGCGGGGAACTGAAACATCTAAGTACCCGCAGGAACAGAAAATAACAATGATTCCCCCAGTAGTGGCGAGCGAACGGGGACGAGCCCAAACCGGGTTGGTTACGGCCAGCCCGGGGTTGTAGGACCGCGGCGTGGGACCTTTTTACGGTAGTCGAAACAGGTGGGAAACTGTACCAGAGACGGTGAGAGTCCGGTAGACGACATTGTAAAAGGCCCTAGCGGGATCCTGAGTAAGGCGGGGTTGGAGACGCCCCGTCTGAATCCGCCGGCACCATCCGGCAAGGCTACATACTCCCGAGAGACCGATAGTGAACCAGTACCGTGAGGGAAAGGTGAAAAGAACCCCGGATAGGGGAGTGAAAAGAACCTGAAACCGTGCGCTTACAAGCGGTCGGAGCTGCTAGGTGCAGTGACGGCGTGCCTTTTGCATAATGAGCCTACGAGTTGCTCCTCCCTGGCGAGGTTAAGCGTCTGGAGACGCGGAGCCGCAGCGAAAGCGAGTCTGAACAGGGCGCAGAGTCAGGGGGGGCAGACGCGAAACTTTGTGATCTACCCATGGGCAGGGTGAAGGTTGGGTAACACCAACTGGAGGCCCGAACCAGTTTCCGTTGAAAAGGATTTGGATGACCTGTGGGTAGGGGTGAAAGGCCAATCAAACTGAGAAATAGCTCGTACTCCCCGAAATGTATTGAGGTACAGCGTCGTGGTCGAGTCACCTGGAGGTAGAGCTACCGATTGGACTAGGGGGTGTCACAGCCTACCGAATCCAGACGAACTCCGAATGCCACGGTGATATACACGGCAGTGAGGCCTGGGGTGCTAAGGTCCCAGGCCGAGAGGGAAAGAACCCAGACCATCCGCTAAGGTCCCTAAATCCGGGCTAAGTTGAACAAAGGAGGTCCAGTTGCCTTGACAGCCAGGATGTTGGCTTGGAAGCAGCCATTCATTTAAAGAGTGCGTAACAGCTCACTGGTCGAGCGACAGGGCATCGATAATACGCGGGCATCAAGTCCGGTACCGAAGCGATGGATTCTACTTATGGTAGAGTGGTAGGGGAGCATTCCAGCAGCGGCGAAGCCACGACCGGGAGGCGTGGTGGAGCGGCTGGAAAAGCAAATGTAGGCATGAGTAACGATAATGGGGGTGCGAAACCCCCACGCCGATAGACTAAGGTTTCCTGCTCAACGCTAATCGGAGCAGGGTTAGTCGGGACCTAAGGCTAAGCCGACAGGCGATGACCGATGGCCAGCTGGTTGATATTCCAGCACTTGTTCAGTGGAGTGATGCGGTGACGGAGAAGTGAAAGGCACGCGGGCGGACGGAAGTGCCCGTTGAAGCGCGTAGGTATAGGACCGGTAGTGAAGTACGCCGGTTTTGCCGAAACGTGATAGTAGGCCAAGCCCCTCGGGGCGCGGCCATAGTTGCCCTAATCAGACTCCCAAGAAAACCCGCTAAGCGTTTACCGCTGGACAACCCGTACCGCAAACCGACACAGGTAGTCAAGGAGAGCATCCTGAGGCGCTCGAGTGAATCACGGCCAAGGAACTCGGCAAAATGGTCCTGTAACTTCGGGAGAAGGGACGCTTCCTCCTAGCAATAGGAGAAGCCGCAGTGAAAAGGCCCAGGCGACTGTTTAACAAAAACACATGGCTTTGCGAACTCGCAAGAGGAAGTATAAGGCCTGACACCTGCCCGGTGCCGGAAGGTTAAGAGGGGGACTTAGCGCAAGCGACGGTCTGAATCGAAGCCCCGGTAAACGGCGGCCGTAACTATAACGGTCCTAAGGTAGCGAAATTCCTTGTCGGGTAAGTTCCGACCTGCACGAATGGTGTAACGATCTGGGCGCTGTCTCAGCCGTGAGCTCGGTGAAATTGTAGTCTCGGTGAAGATGCCGAGTACCCGCCACGGGACGGAAAGACCCCGTGCACCTTTACTACAGCTTGACATTGACCCTGGGCACCGCATGTGTAGCATAGGTGGGAGGCGTTGAGCCGGGGGCGCCAGCCCTCGGGGAGCCGACGTTGAAATACCACCCTTGCGTTGCTTGGGGCCTAATCTCCAGGAAGGGGAAACAGTGTCTGGTGGGTAGTTTGACTGGGGTGGTCGCCTCCAAAAGTGTATCGGAGGCTTTCAAAGGTCCGCTCAATCCGCTTGGTAACCGGATGCAGAGCGCAATAGCAGAAGCGGGCTTGACTGTGAGGCCGACACGCCGAGCAGGGTCGAAAGACGGATATAGTGATCCGGTGGTTCCGCATGGAAGGGCCATCGCTCAAAGGATAAAAGGTACGCCGGGGATAACAGGCTGATCTCCCCCAAGAGCTCATATCGACGGGGAGGTTTGGCACCTCGATGTCGGCTCGTCACGTCCTGGGGCTGGAGAAGGTCCCAAGGGTTCGGCTGTTCGCCGATTAAAGTGGCACGCGAGCTGGGTTCAGAACGTCGTGAGACAGTTCGGTCCCTATCTGTGGCGGGCGTTGGAATGTTGACAGGACCTGACCTTAGTACGAGAGGACCGGGTTGGACCAGCCGCTGGTGTACCAGTTGTGCCGCCAGGTGCAGCGCTGGGTAGCTACGCTGGGTCGAGATAAGCGCTGAAAGCATCTAAGTGCGAAACTCACCTGAAGATGAGCATTCCGTTGTATAAGGTCCGTGGCAGATCACCACGTCGATAGGCCGCAGGTCTTAAGCCGGAAACGGCCAGCCGAGCGGTACTAATGAACCGAACGCTTCCGAACCAGTGCCTCGTGTTTTCCCCTTCTGCGTTTGCTGGCCGTGCGTCACAAGTTCACGGCTCCCGCCGCCCCCACCGGGCCGGGATGTCCGCTCACGACAATGGTGGCTTTAGCCCGGGTGTTCACCTCTTCCCATTCCGAACAGAGTCGTTAAGCCCCGGAGCGCCCATGGTACTGCCTTCGCCGGCGGGAGAGTCGGTCGCCGCCAACCCTTGTCTGTTCGCGCTGCCCCCCGCGGGTTCCTCCCCCAGGAACCGCCGCGGGGGGCAGTCCGCGTTGCGGGCGAAACGCGGGCCCGCGCGACCTGCCACCCCGGGGCTTCAGCCGCCGGGGACGCGCAGACGCAAGGGCTGCTTATTCCTACCGGTTGATACACGCTGGCGCCCCCGGCCGCCCCGGCGGGCCACAGCCTTGCCGGAGCCGGTGGGCCGGTCGCCTCGGGCCAAGCCGGCATGCTCCCCACCGGTCCGGTGGGGAGCATGCCGGCTGCGGAAGCCGTGCGTGGGCCCGAGCCGCCTGGGCAACGGCACGAAGCCGGTCTGCGCGGGGGGAAGGCGCGTGTACGGCTTGCCCGCCCGCATGCCCGCGCGCCCGGTGCGGGCGCAGTGACGGACCGGTTTCTGGGCCCGGGCGGGTAACTGAGCCTGCTGCCGGCTGGGCTTCGGTGCCCGGCAGGGAGAAACGCCCCAGGCCGGGCACCGAAGACTGGCTACCGCGCCGTTGGGCCCGCCACCGCTTGCGCCAGCCCCGCCGGGGCCAGATAGCCCTGCGCCAGCGCGCGCAGCTCATCGGCCGTCACTGCACTTACCTCTGCTATGAACTGTGCATGGAAGTCTGAATGCAGGCCGAGTAAGACGCGGGTTTTGTATTTGTCCGCTTGCTCGAATATTGTTCCAAGCTCGTTCAGGAACTTACCTAAGATGTAGCTGCGAACTGTTTCAAGTTCTTCTTCCGGTATCGCTTCTTCTTGAAGCGTGCGCATTTCATGATGTATTTCCTGAATCGCAGCTTCGGCGTTTTGTGCGTTCACATCAGAGGCAATAATTAGATTGCTGCCGTGCTCACGATGATTGATGCTAGCATAAATGCCGTATGTAAAGCCTTTGTCCTCCCTGATGTTCTTCATCAAGCGTGAGCCGAAGTAGCCTCCCAGGACTTTCACAAGGAATTGTAGTTTGTGAGTATCCGCATGGGAAGGAGTAGGCCATGCACGACCTAGGCGCAGCGAAGCTTGCAAACTGCCTTCTATAGCTACGTAGTCGGCCGGGATAGGTGTGAAGTCGTTTGTGAACTCCACGATGGCTCCGTTTGCGCTAGGTTTGCCAGATGTACCTAGCAGTTCTTGCAAGATATTGATGTGGCTTTCATTCACATCGCCGCACAGAAACAGCTCAGCTTTGCCCAGATTGTATGCTTCGTGATGAAAACTGCGGGCATCATCTGGGGAAAGTGTCCGGAAGGAGTCTTCGTTGAACACCCTGCCGTACGGGTGCTTTGGGCCGAATAGGTTCTGAGAAAACCGTTCCGAAGCCAGATAGCTAGTCTTCTGTCGTTCTACTCGAATATTTTGAATAGTGCGAAGCTTAAGCTGTTCAACGTCGCTGTCGGGAAAGCTGGCGTTAATCAACACATCTTGCACCAAAGGAAGCAACTTCTCTAAGTGACGGGACAAGCAATAGAGCGTCAGTGTCGCTCTATCGAAACCTTGCTCGCATTCCAGGGAAGCCCCGTAAAAAGCTACTTCGTCAGCAATTTGGCGTGCGGTGCGCGAGTGGGTCCCATCGAGCAGTGTGCGCGCTGTCAGCAGCGACACTCCGGGCGTAGGATCGTACCAGCGGCCGGCTGGCAGCACAACCTGCAAGCGCACTACTGGCTGGGCATTGTGGGGTAGTACGTGTAAACGAGCCCCGTTTGGCAGCTGCGTAACGGTGGCCTTAGGCAAATCGACCCGGCCAATTGGCCGGGTCGGAGGAGCGAGTTGACGATTCAGCATCGACACTTAGTTTGAGGGCGAATCGCCGGACGAGGCGTTGTCGCTTGCGTTACCAAAGTTGAAATGGAGCGAAACCCGAATGGTGTTGGCCAGTGGATTGGCGCGGGAGTTCGGCACTAGGTAAGCGGCATCTACACCGAATACCTGATAGCGCAGACCCAAGCCCAGGCAGAGGTACTGCCGGTCGCCTTTCAGCGGGTTTTCATAGAAATAGCCTACGCGCGCGGCCAACAAGTCGTTGTACCAATACTCGGCACCGGCCGAGAGGTTGATTTCCTTGAACTCCTCGCTGGCCCCGCCGGGCGCATCGCTGAACGAACCCAGGATGCCACTCACAATCGACTTACGGGCAATGCGGTCGTTCTCGGCCACCACGGCTGGGTCCGACGAATCAACCCCGTCGATGTAATACGGAGTAGGCACCAGCAGCTTGTTGGCGTCCACGGTCAGGGTAATCTTGTTGAAGGCGTCCAACTCGCGCGTAATGGCCGTGCCCAGCTTCAGGTTGGTCGGCAGAAAATCAGCCTGATCGGCCCGCGTGTAGGTAATCTTGTTGCCGATATTCGACACTGCGGCGCCGAAGGCCAGGTTGTAGTCACCGGCCCCGATGGATACGTCGCGGTTGTAATACACGCCTAGGTCGACGGCAAACGCGTTGCCAGGGCGGCTATCGGCAATTTGGCTGCCGGTGAGGTTCGAGCGGATGTAGCGCGTGGTCACGCCTACGCCTAGGTACTCGCTGAGCTTTTGCCCGTAGGTGAGGCTAACCGAATATTCCTTCGGGTTGAAGGTACCTTCGGGCTGGTTGGTGCTGCTGCGAAAGTCGATGGAGCCTAGGTCGAAGTACGTGAGCGAGGCGGCCAGGGCCGAGCGTTGGCCGAGCTTCTTGTACCCCGACAGCGCCGAAATGCTCATGTCGTCGGTTACGTTGCGCAGCCACGGCGAGTACGAGGCCGAAGCACCGTATGGGTTCCGCAAAAAGCCCAGCTTGCCCGCGTTGTGGAAGGGGGCGTTGGCATCAGGCGAAATGGCAGCCCCCGCATCACCTAGGGCAGCGGAGCGCGCATCGGGGCTGATGGTGATGAACGGTACGGCCGTGGTGATGGTGTTGGTTTTTTGTTGGGCCTGCGCAGCGCCGGCTGTGCCCAGCAAGGCTGGCAGCAGCAAGCGCATGGCCGTCGACTTCGAAGAGGGCATATGCAGAGAAAAGGGTTCGGAAAGGCGGAAGGTAAAAAAAAGCAGTCAGCAGCTTAATTAAGAAGAACCAGCTTCTCGTATTTGCTCACCGGCGCATCGCGCGAGGTGCGTACGCTCAGGCGGTACACGTACACGCCGCGCGCCAGTTGGTCGTTGTACTCGTCGCGGCCATTCCAGGTGATGGTTTTTACGTGCGACTCGCTTGCGGGCACATACGCGGAGAGGGTACGTACGAGTTTGCCGGAAACGGTGAAAATCTGCACTTGTACATCCAGGTCTTCGCCGGGGCGGTTGTGGTCGAAGTGAAAGGCGGTATGCGTAGCAAACGGATTGGGGTAATTAATAATATGGCTGAGCGCTAATTTTTCGTCGCGCGCTACGATAAACTCGATTTCCCGCTCGCCGGAGTTATTGAAGTTGTCCCAGGCTTTGACGCGCAGCACGTGCGGGCCCGGGGTTAAGTTCTTGAATAAGTAGCGTACCCGCCCGCTGGTAAACTTGTTCAAATCGGCGGTGTAGTACTCGTTCAGCACCGTCACCTTGGCGGGGTCGTTGTCGAGCGTGGCGGTAAGCTCGTGGCCGATACCGGTGCCGGCCGTGTTGATGCCGCTGGAATCGGTTAGTGTGGCCAGCAAAGTGGTATTGGGGCGGGTAAGCCCCCCGAAAGCAAACGACTCGGTATCCATGGCCAACCGAATGGTAGGCGGAATGGTATCGGTGAGGCCAGCCTTGGCAGCGCCGCCCACCACAATGCGCGGGTTAGCGCCGTGGGCATCCACATTGCGCGTCGAGTCGGCGGCGTATAAGCTGATTTTGCCCAGCCCGAAGCGGTAGTTGATATCCTTGGGCACCACAAACTGCACGAAGAAACGCCCGTTGCGCACGGTAGCCTGCCCGTCGTACATCACGTTGCGCTGCACCACAACGACTTTGGGAAGGTTTTCATTGCCCAGGGTACGAACCGAGTCGGCTTTTTCGTACACTGTTACCTGCACCTTGCCGTTGAAGTCGCTTTGCAAAGCATTGCCTACGGGATTTACCACCTCGCCTTCGAGGCGCACGCGCTGCAATGCCCGCACTGTATCGAGGGGCGTGCGAGTTGGGTCGTTAGCATCGCTTAGTCGAGCCGTACGGGCTACCAAATCGGGCATGGCCAGCCGCATCGATGGGTCGCCGAGCAGCGAGAAGTTGCGGTTGTAAACGTCCTCGAAGTCGTTGTTTTTGCCGAACACGACCGCGTCACCTAGGCGCGGCCAGCGGCCCGTGGCAGCATTTCGCTGAAACAAATGACGGTAAAAGGCATTGGCCAACGCCTGGTTGTTTGAGGCATACACCAGGCGCGTGGTGGTGAGCAGACCAATGGCGCCGTTGGGTGTATCGGTAAGCAGCTGCTCACCGGCCGAAGTGAAGCCGGGGTCGTCGTACTGGGCAAAATCGCAGGTGCCCGTAAACATGAACGTGAGCCGCTGCCGGTTTTGCAGCTGCTGCACCGAGGCATCGGTAATAAGCTTTTCGTCGGCCCAGGCCGTGGGGCCGCCGTGGCCCGCGTAGCTCACCAGCAGCGAGCCTTGCTCGATGGCAGCATCCAGGGCAGCCGTTGCGTTGGGCGAGCGCTGCCCACTGGCAGTGCTAACCTGCGGGTACATATCAAGGTACACCTTGTTTACCTGAAAGCCGGGTTGGGTGCTCACCAGTGGGTTGGCGGTATCCTCGGAGTTGTCCAGGTGCTGGTTGTTGTCGCCGTCGTCGGCCACAAACGTGAGGCGGTTGCGCCACTTACCCTGGGCGGGTGCCAGATCGTACTCAATCAGCTTGCGCACCACTTCGGCAGCCATGGCCGCGGGGTTGGCCTGCCTGCTGCCGAAACGTACCGGCAAACGGCCCACAGCGGCATCCATCACCTGCGCGCCGGCCGAGCCGTCTTCGGGCCAGGCGCCCTCGTTGTCGTCGAGGTAAGCGTAGTAATCGTCGGAACAGTACGAAACGCCTTGCCCGTTGAAGCGGGGCGCCACCTTGGCAAACGACTCGATGGCCTCGTAGGTAGGCACCAGGTTCTGGTTGTCGGCGTCTTTCACCTGCCGATCCTTCCACCACGCCGGCAGCTGATTGGCGGCGTTGCCGGGGTCGGCTTTGTAATCGTACGAGGCATCGCCCAGCAGCAACACGTAGAGGCCCGGCGCGCCGCCGCGGCGGTCATAAAGCATCTTCACGAAGTCGCGAATGGCGGTAATGTCCTGCCCGCCCGAGCTGAACTCGTTGTATATCTGATTGGTGGTGACCACGGCCGTGCGCAGGCCGTCGTGCGTGCGGCGGTGAGCGGCGAGGCGTTCGGCTTCGGCCACAAACAACGGGTGTGTAACGATGGCCAGATCAACCGGAGCGCCCGCCCCGATGGCGTGCAGGTTTTGGTTGGCCACGCGTCCGAAAGCCCTAGGGGTATCAAAGCTGGCGTTGGGCGCGAAGGCCACGTACTCGCGCACTTGGTTGGAGCGGGCCAAAAAGCGGCCAGCAGTTTGCGCAACGGCCTGTGGCGTGCGCGGTTCGGTTACGTCCCATACCAAAGCGTTGCCCGCGTTTTGCAGCACAAAGGCGCTTAGCGCACTACCCGACACATTTTCGAGCGAGCGAAACAGCAGCGGCGTGTTGCCGAGGCGTAGCTGGCGGCGCGCCTGCACCTCCAGGTAGTCGAGGTAGCCGGTGGCCGATAGGTCGGAGGGCGTACCTGCGTACGTGAGCCGGATGCGCAGATCGGGGCCGGCCGGGGCATTGGCGGTGTGGGTGCTGAGCTCGGTGTTGGCGGCTTCCTCGTAGCAAAAAGCCGTGCCGGGGTTGCAGCTCTGGTTGCGGATCAGCTGGGTACCTAGGGCGGTACCGTTGAGCGCGAGGCTGAACGAGGTGGTGCCGCCGGGCGGCAATGCAGTAGCCGCTGCCGACGAGGTGACGAGCAACGGGCTGCCAACCACCAGATCGGTGATGCCCGCAAACGTAAATTCTTTTTGCAGCCCGGCGTTGCCGCTGAAGGTTTCGCCCAACCACTGCCGGCCCGATTTCAGCAGGTTGAGCAGGTCGCGCTCGTAGAAAAAGTGGTCGGTGTACTCGCGGATTTCGGCGGTGGCGATGCCCGTTACGGCCGGAGCCGGGGCCACACGCTTGCCCAAGGTGCTGCCAACGGTCAGGAAATAATAAGCCGTATCGGTGTAGAGGTTGAGCCGATGCCGGAAGCGGCCGCCATTTAGCTCCCAGGTGTGCGGGCCGGGCGAGTAAAACAGAAAGTACTCGTCGTCGTCGAAGGCGGCGTTGTTGCCGCCGTTGTCGGCAAAGTAGATGGCGTTTTCCTCCAGGTCGTCGGGGCGGGGGGCGCTGTTGGCCTGCGGCAACATGCCCAGGCTGTGGCCGTAGAGCTGCAGCCGCCTAGGGTCGAGCGATTGGACGGGCAGCCCCAGGTTGCGCAGAAACGCTTTATCGAGCTTGAACACGTTGCCGTTGCCCAGGCTCGTGTTGGTAACGCCAATTTTAAACCACTCGCCCTGGCGCAGCACCGAGTTGGGGGCGTAGGTGCGGTTGGTGCGCGCCTGCACCGGGCTGCTGCCGGTGCGGTAAGTGTACTCAAACGAAACCAGCTTTTCGAGCTGCCCGGTTTGGGGGTTGCGGCGCAGCGGCACCAATGAGGCCAGCGTAACGGGCTGGCGGTTTTCGGTGCCGTAGCGCAGTTGCACCTGCGGCGCGGCGCCCACGCTGGCGCCGGCAAAAGCCGCCGCTTCGGGCGCCGTAAAGGGCGCGTACTGCGTGGCCTGCAGCTGCACTTCCGCAACGTAGCCATTTAGGCGCAGGTGCACGCTGGGCACGCGTTGGCCCGTTTCGAAAACGGCCGTGGTAAACGTAGGCACCCGTATGCCCTGGCCGCCTTGCGGAAAAGCCACCGCTTGCCCGCGCCACGTTAGCTGTACCTGCTGAGCCGGAGCCTGCGCCTGCGCGGCCCACGACCAACCCACAATTGCCAGGATGAGAAGCGAGGTAAAAAAGCGCATGAACGACAGAGCGGCTAATGGAAGCGGGGCAGCGCCAAGCGGCGCGGCCTAGGTGTGGTAAGCGGGAGCCAGGCTAGCCAGCTAGTTGCAGCAGAACTGGCTCCTGCCCAAAATATTGTGCGCGTTAGCCGTACGACGGACGCAGCACCGAAAGCAGCACGTAAAGCAAAATGATAAGCGGTACCGCCGAGGCCTGAAGGAGCACCAGCAGGGCCACCGTCGCAATCAAGAACACGAAACGCAGCGAATTGTCTTGCCAGGTTAGGTTCTTGAATTTAAGAGCAAACAACGGCAACTCGGCAACCAGCAAACCCGAAAGCACAAGCGTAAGTGCCACCAGCACCCACGGGTTGAGGATTATGCCGCTCACGCCAAACTGGTCGTGGAGTAGGATAACCGGCAGCGAGGTAACCAAAATGGTGCACGCCGGCGTGGGCAGGCCAATAAACGAGTCGGACTGGCGCGTGTCGTTGTTGAACTTGGCCAGGCGCAAGGCCGAGAAAATGCTGACGGTAAAAGCCAGGTAAGCCAACGACGAGTTATCAGCTGGCGCGGCGTTTTGCAGCAGCTTGAACAGAAACGCGCCCGGTACCACGCCAAACGAAACCATATCGGCCAGCGAGTCGAGGTCCTTGCCGATGGGGGAGGACACCCGCAGCGCCCGCGCCACCAAGCCGTCGAAAAAGTCGGCAATGGCGGCAATGCCGATGAGCACGGCTGCGGGCATTAGTTGCTGCCAGTCGGCTGCCTGCGCGAAATCACGGGTATTGGTACCTAGGATGATGCTCAGGGCCACGCAACCGCACAGCAGATTGACGCAGGTAAGGGCGTTCGGGATATGTTTCTTGATTGCCATAATCAGCCTAGAGCCTAGCGCAGGAAAGGATTGGTGCGGCGCTCTACGCCAATGATGGTGGCGGGGCCGTGGCCGGGGTACACCGTTACGTCGTCGGGCAAGCTGAACAGCTGCTCCCGAATGCTGCGGATCAGCGTATCGAAGTCGCCGCCGGGCAAATCGGTGCGGCCGATGCTGCTCTGGAACAGCACGTCGCCGCCGATTACCACTTTGCTGGGGGCGTGGTAGAACACCACGTGGCCGGGGGCGTGGCCCGGGGCAAAGCGCACCTCCAGCTCGGTTTCGCCAAACGTCAGCGGCTCGCCGGGCTGCAGGAAACCCGTGGGCTCGGCGGGGCGGTAGTGCGGAAAGCCGTACACCGGGGCGTAGGTGGGCACGGCACGCAGGGTGGCCAAATCGGCCTCGTGGATGAGGAAGGGCGTGCCGGGCCAGGTGTCGAGCACAAACTGGTTGCCAAATACGTGGTCGATGTGGCAGTGCGTGTTCAGCAGCAGCGCTACCCGCAGGCCTTGGTCGAGGATAAATTGGCGGAGTTGCTGCTGTTCGGCGCGGTCGTAGCAGCCGGGGTCGACGATGGCGCAGGCGCCGGAGGCATCGTGCAGCAGGTAAGTGCTTTCGGAGAAGGCGTTGAACGTAAAGCCCGAAACAATCATGCAATCAGGGAAAGGCCAGCCCTAGGTGAGCGGCATACAAAGGGAGGGTAAGTTACGCAATCAGCAACGGAAAGTGCGTATTTTGCTAGGAATGCAAGAGCAAGCCGATTACCTGATTGTGGGCCACGGTATAGCCGGCGCCACCCTGGCGTGGGAGCTGCGCCGCCGTGGCCGGCGCGTAGTAGTACTGGATGAGCACCAGCCCGACTCGGCCACGCGCGTGGCGGCCGGGCTCATCAACCCCGTAGCCGGCAAGCGGTTTGCCCTGGCCTGGCGCATCGATGATTTATTGCCCGCTGCGCAGGCGTTTTACCAAGCGCTGGAGGCCGAGTTTGGGCGCCGGTTTTTCTTCGAAATGCCCATTCTGAAGCTGTTTTCGTCGGTGCGCGAGCAGAACGACGTGCTGGGCCGCTCGGCCGACCAGCCCTGGGGCGACTACGTAGCCGACCCGGCCCTAGGTCTGCCCGCGGTGCCCGGCCTGCAGCACCCGTTTGGGGGCCTGCAACTAAAGCACGGCGGCTGGGTTGATACCACGGCCCTGCTCGATGCCCTGGGTGCCCAAGGGCGCGAACAAGGCTGGCTCCGAACCGAAACTTTTGTGCCGGAGCTGCTTGTTGCCGACGAGCTGGGCATTAGCTACGGCCGCGCGTTGCGGGCCCGCCACGTGGTGTTCTGCGAGGGCGCCGCGGTGGTGCGCAACCCGTGGTTTGGCTGGTTGCCCGTTACGCCCAATCAAGGCGAAGTGCTCGATGTGGAAGCGCCCGAGCTGCCCACTGGCTACGTGCTTAACCGCGGGGCCTACGTGGTGCCGCTAGGCAACGGGCAGGTGCGGGTAGGGGCCACGTACCGCTGGCCGCCCTTCGGGCTGCAGCCCACGGCTGAGGCCCGGGCCGAGCTTGCCCAGCGCCTGCACGACCTGACCACGGTACCCTTCGCCGTGGTGGGGCAGCGGGTGGGCGTGCGCCCCACGGTGCGCGACCGTAAACCCCTGTTGGGCACGCACCCGGCGCATCCGGCGCTGGCAGTTTTTAATGGCCTGGGCTCGAAAGGCGTGCTGCTGGCGCCGCGCCTGGCGCAGGTGCTAGCCGATGCCATAGAATCTGAAAAAGAGCTTTGGCCAGAAGTCAATATTCTACGTTATCAGGCGTTGTATACTGCTGCTGCTTCGGCAACGGCGTCGCCCGCCTGAGTTACCTCTCCTTCAGCCTATACGCGGCTTCTATGATGCACCTGTCCAATCTGTCGCCCCGCCTGCGTTGGGGAGTAGGCCTGCCGGCTTTGGTGCTGGCGCTGTTGGCTCCGGCCGGAGCGGCAGAGGCCCAAACGGCGCAGGAAAGCTTTGGCCGTACCCGCATTCAGTACAAGCAGTTTGAATGGCAACTGCTGAGTACGGCCAATTTCAACGTGTACTACTACGGCGGGGGCGAAGCCATGGCGCGCCGGGCGGCCGAGTACGCCGAGCAGGAGTTGCAGCGCATTACGGCGCTCATCGGGTACTACCCCTACTCCAAAACCACCCTGATGCTGTACAACTCGGTGGGCGACCTGCGCCAGAGCAACGTGGGCCTGAACGCCGACAAGTACCAGACCGGCGGCGAAACCGCCTTGCTGCGCATGACCAAGGTGCAGCTCGCTTTCCAGGGCCAGCAAACGTTGTTTAAGCGCGACCTGAGCTACCAGATTACCAAGGTGTTGCTGAACGACATGATGTACGGCGGCTCGCTGAAGGAGGTAATCCAGAGCAGCTACCTGCTGCAGCTGCCCGATTGGTTTGTGTCGGGCGCCTCGGCCTACGCCGCCGAGGGCTGGAGCGTGGAGATGGACGACTACATGCGCGATATGACGCAGAAGGTCGACAAGGATAAAGCCGCGCAGTTTTTCGTGCGCAACCCCGAGCTGGCGGGCCAAAGCGTGTGGAACTACATTGCCGAGCGCTACGGCTACACCAGCGTTCAGAACATCCTGAACCTGACGCGCATTACGCGCGACGTGGAAACGGGCATCAGCTCGTCGCTGAACGTGCCGTACCGGCAGTTTTTGCGCGACTGGCTGGGCTACTACCGCCAGCTGAACGCCCAGCCCGAAACGGCCTACGCCCTGCCCGACGAGCAGCGCCAGGTGATGCACCGCAACAAGCGCAACCTGAGTTTCAACGAGCCGGTTATCAGCCCCAACGGCAAGCTGCTGGCTTACACCGAAAATGACCGCGGGCACTACCGCGTCATCGTGTCGGATGCCGATGGCTCGGGCCGCCGCGTGGTGTACTCCGGCGGCTACCGCACGCCCGATCAGGAAGTAGACCGCCGCGCGCCGGTGCTGGCGTGGCGCAACAACAGCCAATTGGCTATTGCCGAAGAAGTGCGCGGGCTGATGTCGTTGCGGCTACGCTCGGCCGACGGCGGCGCATTCGGCGTGTTTGCGCGCCTGAAGGAAGCGTTGCCTTTCGGCGACAAAGGCTCGTCGGTGTTCAACCCGTACTCGCAGGTGCACAGCATGGCGTACTCGCCCGATGGCAAGGCGCTGGCGTTTGGGGCCACCCGCAACGGCCAAGCCGATTTGTACCTGCTACGCGCCGGCAGCCGCCAGCCCGAGCGCCTCACCAACGACGTGTTCGACGACGTGCACCCGGTGTTTATGCCCGATGGCAACTCGCTCGTGTTCAGCTCGAACCGCTGGCTCGACTCGGCCGGCACGGCCAAAGGCTCGTTCGCGGCCGTCGTCAACAACTACGATTTGTTCCGCTACCGCCTCGATGGTGGGGCGCAGCCGATTGAAGCGTTGGTGGCCACCATCTCCAACGAAACCCGACCTAGGGTGCTGTCGGCCACGGAACTGCTGTACCTGAGCGAGGAGAGCGGCGTGCGCGGGGTGTACCGCTACAACCTGACTACCCGCGAGCGTACGCCGGTTACAAGCTTCCTCAACAACCTCAAAAGCTTCGATTACAACCCCAACAGCGGGGCCCTAGGGTTTGTAGCCGCCGACCGCGCCAGGGACTTTGTGTACGCGTACCCCAAGTACGAGCTGCCGCAAAGCCTGAAGCTGAGCAAAACGGCCCGTCAGGAAATCTTGGAGGACCGCTCGGCGGCGGCAGCGCGGCCGCGCCCTCAAGCCCAGCCGCAGCAATCGGCTCAGCCTGCTGATTCGGGTACCAACGCACAGCCCGCAGCCCCCGCCCGCAACCAGGCGGTGGACGTAAGCGACTACCAGTTCGAAGAAGACACGCCGCAGCTGCGCCGCCGCACCAATGCGCCGGTGGCCCAACAGCCCGTGCCCACCGCTCCCGACCTAGGCCTGCAGGGCCCCGTGCGCTACGACACCCGCTTCAGCCTCGACAACGTGGTATCGACGATTTATGCCGATCCGCTGCTGGGCATTGGTTTGGTAGGGCAGGCCTCGATGTCGGATTTGTTTGAGGACCACCGCATTCGGGCGGGCATTTTTGCCCTTACCGATTTGCGCACCAGCAACCTGTTTGCCGAGTACACCAACCTGAAGCACCGCTACGATTGGAGCATCGGCTTTCAGAAACAAAGCAACTACGTACAGCTGGAAGAAACCGGCGCCCAGGTGCGCATGGGCCGCTACGAGGTAACGCCCGGCGTATCGTACCCGCTCACGCACAACCTGAGCGTGCGGGCCAACCTGCGCTACGTAGCCAGTACCATCTCGTACCTCGACGACATCTCGCGCGGCGACCGGCGCGAGCACTACTACGGCGGCAGCGGCGAGCTGGTGTTCGATAACTCCGTGGCCACCGGCGTAAACATGCTGGAGGGCTCGCGCATGAAAGTCGGCGTGATGAAGCTCCGCGAGCTGAACGACGCCGACGGTGACTTCGGCAAAGTGTACGTGGATTTGCGCCACTACCAGAAGGTGCACCGCCAGATTATCTGGGCCAACCGCGCCTCGTATGGGCAGTTCTTCGGCAGCTCGCCCAAGCAGTTCCGCCTGGGTGGTATGGATAACTGGCTGAACGCCCGCACCGATGACTTCCGCGAGGTGCGTCCGCAGATTGATGCCTCGCCCACCGATTTCTTCTACCAGCAGTACGTAACCAACCTGCGCGGCTTCAACTACAACACGCGCTCGGGGCCCAAATACGTGCTGTTCAACTCGGAGCTGCGCGTACCGATTATTCAGTACTTCTCCCGCCGGCCCATCTACTCCGGTTTTTTCCGCAATCTGCAGCTAACGGGCTTCGTGGATGCCGGTACGGCTTACCGGGGCTCCAACCCCTTCAACGTCAACAACTCCTTCAACACGCGCCCCTACGCCGGCAACGACAACGCCTTCTCGGGTACCGTGACCAATTTCCAGAACCCCTTCCTGGTAGGCTACGGCGCCGGGGCCCGCACCACGCTGTTGGGCTTCTATGGCAAGCTCGATGTGGCCTGGGGCCGCGAAAACGGCCAGGAAAACGGTCCGAAGTTCTACTTCACGCTCGGCTACGATTTCTAAGCTCACCGAAGTACATCTGATGGCAGCGCCCGGCAACCTTGGTAGCCGGGCGCTGTTGTTTATTGCCTAGGTGACGCAGCAACCGAACAAGCGCGGCAGCCAGCCGGCACCGGTCCAAACTGCATAGCACAATGGGGTGAGGGGCATTGCGCATCGCGATTTTGGGGCCGCCTACACCGCCGAGGTATTCACATATTCGGGCTAGCCCAACCCCTTTCCGCGCGTTGGGTTGTATCTTTGCACTTTCGCTTACCCACCGACCGGCCGTGCAGCTGTTACGCGAGATTTGGTACCTGATGCAGAAGGACTTCCGCCTGGAATGGCGGCAGCGTTCAGCCCTTAATGGCATGTTGCTATATGTGGGCAGCACGGTATACGTGTGCTACCTGAGCTTCGTGCGCGGTGGGCAGCTGCCCGCTCCGGCCTGGAATGCCCTGCTTTGGATTATTTTGCTGTTCACGGCCATCAACGGCGTGGCCAAGAGCTTTTTGCAGGAAAGCCGGGGGCGGTTGCTGTACTACTACACGCTGGCCCGGCCCGAAGCCGTGATTTTGGCCAAAATAGCCTACAACACCTTGCTGCTGCTGGGCTTGGGGCTGGTAGCGTTTGGGGCGTATGCCCTGGTGCTTGGTAATCCGGTGCAGGATGTACCCCGCTTCACGCTGGTAGTAGCCCTAGGTGCCGTGGGCTTTGCCACCTCGCTCACCCTCATTTCGGGCATCGCGGCCAAAGCGGCCAACAGCAACACCCTGATGCCGGTGCTCGGCTTTCCGGTGGTTATCCCCATTCTGCTGCAGCTTATCAAGGCCGCCAAAAATGCGCTCGACGGGCTCGATGCCTCGCCGCAGCCCCTATACATGCTGATGGGCCTGAGCTTGCTGGTGGTGGCGGTTTCTTATTTGCTCTACCCGTTTTTGTGGCGAACGTGACATGGTAGTGAGTACCGGGCACTGAGTAGTTTACCTAACCGCCTGCCCGTTGCAACAGCTCGTTGCTGTTTTGATACTCAGTACTACATACTTCATACTGAACATGAAAAAAGCCTGGTGGAAAGTTCTGACGGTGGCGCTTCTGATTTACTCGGTCGTGATGGGCTTGCTGGGCACTGTGCCCCGGCTGGCTATCCTCAACGAAACCATCCGGAACCTCTACTTCCACGTGCCGATGTGGTTCGGCATGACCATCATCTTGTTTGCCTCGGTGGTGTACTCGGTGCTATACCTGCGCAAACCCTCCGATAGGCTCGATGTGTGGGCTTACCAAACTGCCCGCACCGGTACCGTGCTGGCCGTGCTGGGCCTGGCTACCGGCAGTGTGTGGGCTCGTTTTACCTGGGGCACCTGGTGGACGGCCGACCCGCGCCTGAACGGCGCAGCGGTGGCCGTACTCATCTACGGCGCATACTTAGTACTGCGTTCTTCCATTGTCGATGAGCAGCAGCGCGCCCGCATTTCGGCCGTCTACAACATCTTCGCTTTCTGCGCAGCCATTCCGCTGCTGTTTATTCTGCCACGCCTCACCGACTCCTTGCACCCCGGCGCCGGCGGCAACCCAGGCTTCAACCAGTACGACCTCGACAACAACATGCGCCTGGTGTTTTATCCGGCCGTGATTGGCTGGACGCTCCTCGGCGTCTGGATTACGAACGTGTCGGCCCGGCTGACCTTCGTTAAACACAAGCTCTATGAAAAACAATTGGCTTAATCGCCTAGGTCGCCGCGCCCTGTTGGCGCTGGCGGCCGTGCTGCTGCCGTTGCTACCTGCGCTGGCGCAGCAATCCGCCTCGCCCGAAATGGCCGACCAACTCCGCCAGGATGGAAAAATCTACGTGGTGGTAGCCGTGGTGCTGGTGATTTTGCTGGGCTTGCTGCTCTACCTCGTGTCCATCGACCGAAAGGTGGGCCGCCTGGAGCGCGAGCTGCGCGATTGATAAAAATCATTTCGATGGCGCGGATTTTTTCCGCCCTTCGCGGTTGTTCAACGTGGGCTGGCTGCCGAGCAGTTGGTCCAATTTCCCGGCTGCTTTTCTAGGTAAGCACCATGAAAAAAACACATTTATTAGCCCTCGTGGTTATTGCCCTGGCCATCGGCATCGTGATGGCAACCGCCGGCGACGCCAGCGTGTACGTGTCGTTCAAAGAAGCAAAAGAACTGGCTGCCGACGGCGACCTGCGTAAGGTGCACGTGGTGGGCCGCCTGCCGCACGATGGCAACAAGAATATCGTGGGCATGCAGTACAACCCTACGCTCGACCCGAACTACTTCACGTTTGTGCTGGTCGATACAAACCGGGTGCACCAGCAGGTGGTTTACTTCAACCCCAAGCCGCAGGACTTTGAAAAATCGGAGCAGGTGGTAATTACCGGCAACATGCGCAACAATGTGTTTGTGGCCGATAAAATCCTGTTGAAGTGCCCTTCGAAGTATGTGGAGAACGAGGTGAAAGGCGCTACGGCCGGGCTGTAGGTCCGGCCAATTATGAATTCTGAATGTTAAATTCTGAATTACCCAGCCCCGATCAGGTTCCGGAATTCAGCACCACCAATTCAGAATTCAACATTCAGAATTTAGAATTTAGCGAAGCATGAGCATCGGCGACTGGGGACATTTAAGCGTTATCGTGGCCTTCGTGGCGGCGGTAGTGTCGGCGTTAGGGTATTACATGGCAGCGCGGGGCCGGGCGCTGGGCGAGGCCGATCCGGCTTGGCTTAAGCTTGGGCGTGCCGGCTTTGCGGCGCACAGCTTGGCGGTAATCAGCGTAATCGTAACGCTGTTTGCCATCATCTACGGCCACCGCTACGAGTACTACTACGCTTGGTCGCACTCCAGCAACCACCTGCCGGTGTACTACATGATTTCCTGCTTCTGGGAAGGGCAGGAGGGCTCGTTTTTGCTCTGGATTTTCTGGCACGTGTTCCTAGGTGCCTTCCTGATACGCGGCGCGCGGCAGTGGGAGGCCCCGGTAATGGCCGTGTTTGCGGGCGTTCAGCTGTTCCTCACGTCGATGATTCTGGGCGTTACGCTCGGTTCGCTCAAAGTTGGCTCGTCGCCGTTTATTCTGATGCGCGAGTTTATGCCCGATTTGCCAGTGTATAAGCTCAACCCCGATTGGGTACCGCAAGACGGCAAAGGCCTGAACGCGCTGCTGCAGAACTACTGGATGGTGATTCACCCGCCCACGCTGTTTCTGGGCTTTGCCCTTACGCTGGTGCCGTTTGCCTACGCCATTGCCGGCCTCTGGAAGGGGGAACTGACGAAGTGGGTACAGCCCGCCATCCGCTGGAGCCTGTGGGGCGGCGGTGTGCTCGGCATCGGCATCATGATGGGCGCCTACTGGGCCTACGAAACCCTGAACTTCGGCGGGTACTGGAACTGGGACCCCGTCGAAAACGCCGTGTACATCCCGTGGCTGGTGCTGGTAGCTGGTTTGCACGCCTTGGTGCTGTGGCAGCGCGGCCGCACCGGCCTGCGCACGGCCTTCGCCTTGGTGGTTGCCACTTTCCTGCTGGTACTTTATGCTACCTTCCTCACGCGCAGCGGTGTGCTGGGCAATGCCTCCGTGCACTCCTTCACCGACCTAGGCCTTTCGGGCCAGCTAATCGTGTACCTGGCTGCCTTCGTGGTACTAAGCATCGGCATGCTGGTATGGCGTTGGAAGCAGATTCCGGTATCGGAAAAGGAGCTGACGATGTACAACCCCGAACTGTGGGTGTTCATCGGAGCTACGGTGCTGTGCCTAGGTGCTTTCCAGGTACTGGTTACCACCAGCATTCCGGTATACAACGCCTTTGTTGGCTTTTTCGGCGTCAAGTCTAACTTGGCCTTGCCGGCCGATCAGATTGCCCACTACACCAAAATTCAACTGTGGATGGGCGTAGGCGTGGCCGTGCTTTCGGGCATTGCGCAGCTGATGTGGTGGCAGAAAAACGATAAGGAAAGCGTCACCAATACGTTTACCATCCCGGCCATGCTCACGCTGCTGGGCGCTGCGCTGGTAATCCTGCTGGTGCGCCAGAACGGCCACCAGATGTCGCTGCCCTACATTGCACTGCTCACCACGGGCTTGTTTGGGGTGCTGGCCAACCTAAGCATGCTGCTGCAGCTGGTGCGCCGCAAGGTGCGCCTGTCGGGTGGGGCAGTCTCGCACATCGGCATTGCGCTGATGCTGTTGGGTATCCTGGCTTCGGCGGGCTATTCCAACATCATTTCCAAAAACACCTCGGGCCTGCTTTACTCGCGCGAAATGCCCGAGGAAATCAACCGCGACAACGTGCTCCTGTGGCGCAACGACGTCACCAAGATGGGCCCCTACGAGCTTACGTACACCGGCCAGTACTTTGATGTGCCCAGCGTGCCCGAGTACGTGAACAAGGAGTTACTGTTCCCGGTGCTGAACGACGAATACAAGGCGGTAGCGCGCGGCGAGATTAAAGTAGGCGACAAAACCTATTACAAAGCCGGCGACACGCTGGAAATCCGCCCCGAGGACACGTACTACCGCGTGGTGTACAAGCACCAGGAGTCGGGCAAGGAGTTCGTGCTGTTCCCGCGGGCGCAGGTGAATGAGGAAATGGGCGGCTTGCTGGCTTCGCCCGATATCAAGCTGTTCTGGGACCACGACATCTACTCGCACGTGTCGTCAGTGCCCGATCCGACGAAAGAGAAGGACTGGAGCGAGGCCAAGGAGTTTGTGGTTTCGATGAACGATACCCTGTTCCTGAACGACTACTTTGCCGTGTTCAAGAGTGCCGAGCCGGCACATAACACCGCTGGTCTGGGCTTGGGCAAGGACGACATTGCCGTGCAGGGCGACATTATTGTGTACGGCGAGAAAGGGCGCCAATACCACGTTCACCCGGTGTTTGTGGTGCGCAACGGCATGGTTGGCCGCGTGCCCGACGAAGTGGAGGACCTAGGCCTGCGCATCACCTTCGACAACATCGACCCGCAGAAGGGCAAGTTTACCTTCGGCGTGAGCACCACCCAAAAGGATTACGTTATCCTGAAGGCGATGGAGAAGCCCTTTATCAACCTGCTCTGGAGCGGCACCCTGCTCATGGGCTTGGGTTTTGCCATAGCCGTGTACCAGCGTGGGCGCCAGCCCAAGCCGGCGCCTGTGGCCGTTAAGACCAGCAAAAAGCAGGTACTAACTGCATAACGAAAGCGCTAAAGCAAAAAGCCCGTTGGCCAAGTGGCCAACGGGCTTTTTGCTTTAGCGCAATTTAAGTAGCAGATCTTAGTGGCGAATGGAGATGTTGCGCACCATATACTCGCTGCCCTTCGTCACTTTCAGGGTATAAATACCTGCGGCTAAGTGCGATAGTTCGAGCTTATTCTCGAAGTTGTCGCGGACCGGGCTGCTGTACACGCGCTGACCTAGGGAATTTAGGACCTCTACTTGCAAGCCCTCCTTGGCATTGGCGCCGCGCACATCCAGCGAGAAGCTACCGCTGCTGGGGTTGGGGTACACGCTAACAGAGCGGTCGAGTGCCTTGGAAACCCCGGTGGTGGTATTCACCACCGCCTCGATGATAAAAGCCCCTAGGTTTGAGCTGGCAGCATCAACCAGAGTAAGAGGCGTGGTTACAGCCGGGTCAAAGCCGGTAGTGAAGAAAAACGTGCCGGGGCGCGTAGGAACCTCCGCGGTGGTACCAATCGGGAAATAGGCGGTGCCACCCGTGGGCACCGAGCCCTGCACTAGGCCCACGTAAAAATCGCCGGACGAAATAGTAACCGGAGTCGTCAGGGCAAACGTCTTCAAGCTGGCAATGTCGTTGGCCGTAGCGACGTAATCAGGCGTACGGCCCAGAATAGCCCCATTGGAGCCTAGAATAACACCGTAAACCGTGCGGCCAATTGTGTTGGCATCCTCCAGGTAAACGCGAACAGCCGTAACAGCCCGGGCGGAGTTCGTGTTATACTTGTTGAGCAGCGCGGCCCGGGGGTTGGGTGCAGTGGCGGTGACCACGGTATTCAGGCCCACGCTGCCGCTGGCGGCGCCGTTGATGTCGGCCGCGCCAAAGACGTTATCGGTTACGGTTTGGTTAAAGGTTTTGGTGTTGTTACCGGACTGGTCATCGTTGGGCACGGTGGCCGTGAGGGTGCTGTTGCCCAGCGATGTCGGCGTGTAGGCCGGGAACGAGAGCGTAACGCTGCCATTAACGGGCAACGAGGCAATTTGCAGCGTGTTGCTGTAAGTCGTGGCGCCGGTGATGTTCAGCGTAACGGGTACGTTGGTTTGAGCTGCGCTGCCCACGTTGCGCACCACCACCTGCGGGGTGTGGGGCGTGGCCAAGCCGCGCGGTAGCTTGCCAAGCGCGTAAATGGCTTGCACCTCTACATCATTCGGCGGCGCCGGGCGGAAGCGGTAGGTACGGCCCGCGTTTGGGGGCGCCACGTTGCGCACAAAGTGCGGCACCAGCGAGTTGGTAACGCTCACGAAGGTGGTGGTGCTCCAGGGGTTGGCGCTGCTGGTTTTCGAAGCAAGCAGGCTACCGGCGTTAGTGGCAGCTTTCAGACCGATGAGGAATGGCTGGCCCGAGGGCGCCGCAACCCCGCTCGACGTCCACGTGCCGTAAATCAGCTCAATGTTGCCGGTGGCCTCGTACAGCTTAATCTGGCACTGCATGGCGCTGAACTGCCCCGGAATGGTGGTAGTGCCCGAAACTGTGGCTTTATCGGCCACGTTTTTGTACTGAATGGTGCATACCCGGTTGCCGGCCGCACCGGTGGTAAACACCCGGTACTCGGTGGGCGTGGCTGTTTGGTCGGTAGCACCCTGCAAATCAATGCCACCCGCTACCGAGATGATGTTTACATCGGCCGCGTTGGTGGTAAAGAAGTTAAATAGGTTGGCCGCAGAAGGAGGGGTGTTGCCTAGCTTAATAAAGCCGTTGGTGTTCAGTACAAACTGGGTGAAGGACTGCCCGGCGTAGCTGAAAGGAAAACCGATTTCCTGGGGCGCCGAGTTGTCGTCATCGGTGTTGGCAGTAGGTATGGCCGTGCCGCTGTTACCTAGGTCGGCATAGGTGCCGGTTACGTTTTGTGCTAAAGGAGCCGTATAATTCAGTCCTTGAGCTTGAGCCGCAACGCCAGCAATGCTTAACAGGCTTAGTAGCGCCAGTTCGCGCCACCCGTTGGTGCGGGCGATGTTGGTTGGAAAAAACATGGAAGAGAGTAAGGGTGTGTAATACGGTCGGGAAGAAGTTCGTGAAAGAGCTTTGCCAAGCTCCTAAAATTTCAGTTCTCAAAGTGCAAAACTTTAATTCAAAAGCCGCCGCTAACTGCAAAATACTTTGAATTATTCCTTTCGAATAGCATTTGTGGGAGCCGGGCGCGTAGCCACGCATTTAGCACCAGCCTTGGTGCGGGCGGGCCATCAGGTAGCGGTTGTATGGAGCCGCAGCGAATCGTCGGCTCAGCTATTGGCCCATAAAACCGGGGCCACGCCCATGCACGGCGCCAATCCCGACTTCTCGGCCGTAGCCGCCGACCTGTACCTGCTGGCCGTGCCCGACGATGCCGTGAAAGCCGTGCTGCTGGCTGCCAAATGGCCAGCCGGCGCGCTGCTGGCCCATACGTCCGGCGCGTTGCCCCTAGGTGTATTTGGCGCCGGGCCGCAAGTGCGCGGTGGGGTATTCTACCCGCTTCAAACCTTCAGCCCGGGCCGGGTGCTTGATTGGGCCACGGTGCCTTTGTGTCTGGAAGCTACCAGTGAGGCGGATTTTGCGGTGCTCGAAGCCGTGGCGCAATCGGTAAGCCAACGGGTGTTGCGCGTGCCCACTCCGGCGCGGCAGCAATTGCACGTAGCGGCCGTTTTTGCCTGCAACTTCACCAATCACCTGCTGGGCATTGCCGATGCGTTGCTTGCCGAGGCCCGGTTGCCCGCCGATATGCTTGCTCCGCTGATACGCGAAACCGTGGACAAGGCCCTGACGAACCCGCCCTTTACGGTGCAAACCGGGCCGGCCATCCGGCACGATGCTTCCACCATCGCGCTGCACACCCGCGCCCTAGGTGCCCACCCCACGTGGCAACTCGTATACCAGCAGCTTACGGCCAGCATTCAGGAGGCGGCCGAAACGCGCCCGCAAACGTAAACATCTGAGCGGGTTCAGGCTTTATGGAAAGGCGTGCGTACCTTCGCGGCCGCATTTGTAACAGCACAGGATTCAGTGAAAGCCGTCAATATCACCTTCAAGTTTTCGGACGGGCAGCCCGAGCAAACCCACGTGGCCGCTGAGGGCGAGTCGGTGCTCGATGTGGCGCTCAACAACGGCATTCAGCTGCAGCACAACTGCGGCGGCGTGTGCGGTTGCAGCACCTGCCACGTGTACGTGCTCCAGGGGGGCGACGAACTGCCCGAAATCAGCGACAAGGAAGAAGACTTCATCGACCGTGCGGTAAACCCGCGCATCAACTCGCGCCTGGCTTGCCAATGTGTGGTACAAACCACCAGCGAAAACCTCGTTATCGAGGTTCCGCCGCAAGATTTCCTAGGTCATTAATCTTAAGTTATTCGTTGCCAGGTGTGCGGTGTCAAGTAAGCTCGACAATGCGCATCGGCAACCGAAAACCGCAACTGACAACCCCCCTTATGACTCATTTTGAGCCGCCCATGCAGTGGCAAGACCACGAGGATATTGCCATGGCGTTGTACGAGAAGTTCGGCGACGACTTCACGGAGGCCAAGATCTACCGCATCCGTTTCACCGATTTACTCGAGTGGATTCTGAGCCTGCCCAACTTCGAGGGCACCCGCGAGCAAGCTAACGAAGGCCATTTGGAGCAAATTCAGGCCAAGTGGGTGTACGAGTGGCGCGACAACCAGAAATAAGAGAAACCAGCTCATCCATCAGCAGCAGCAAGTGACCGGTAGCAGGCGTTGCCGGTCACTTGCTGCTTACGGGGCCCAATGCGGTGCTTGCCATGCTAGATTTTTCGGCCGTTGAGGCTTTTGTATTCGATGTTGACGGGGTGCTGACCGACGGTACCTTGCTGGCCCTGAGCACGGGCGAGCAGGTGCGCAGCTTTCACATCCGCGACGGGTTTGCCATTCGGCACGCGCTGCGCCGCGGCTACCGGGTGGTTATCATTTCGGGGCGGCAGGAGGAGGGCGTGCGCAAGCGCCTGGAGTCGCTCGACGTAACGGAAATTTACCTGGGCGTCGACGACAAGCTACAAGTGTTCGGCGCGTGCGGCCTCGATCCGGCCCGCGTAGTGTACATGGGCGACGACGTGCCCGACCTGGAGGTAATGCGCCGCTGCCACCTGGCTGCCTGCCCCGCCGACGCCGCCGCCGATGTAGTCGAAATCAGCCAGTACGTTGCCAAACTGCCTGGGGGCCACGGTGCTGCGCGCGAGCTAATCGAAACGGTGATGAAAGCGCAGGGCAAATGGTAGCCCCTGCGTTTACAATTCCTTAACATTAGCCGACTTTGATACAGGGGTTGCAAGTGTGAGATATTCCGGTACATTTACCGGAACATTATTCACCTTTTCCCTTTTCGCGTACCAATGAAAACAGGAACCGTCAAATTCTTTAATGAGTCGAAGGGCTACGGCTTCATTACGGAAGATGCCACCAAGGAAGATTTCTTCGTGCACATCACTGGCCTGAACGGGCTGCAGATTCAGCAGCACGACCGCGTGGAGTTCGACACCCGCGAAGGCCGAAAGGGTATCAACGCAGTTAACGTGAAGAAGGTATAGGTTACGATTACGCGTTTTCGCGTTACCCCCATCAAAGACCCTCCCGCCACGCGTGTGAGGGTCTTTTTTATGCCATAGGCGGCGAAGGTGGGTGTGGGCGCCTAGCTTTGCAGCGCGGGGGTGGCCCTGTGCTGCACCTTCTTGCTTTTCGTTGTTATGCCTGTTCCCGTCAGTGCCTCGTTGCCTCAGGGCGTGGCTGCCCGCTGGCGCCACCTAGGGCGGTTGGTGCGGTTGCCTAACTTGCTGATTATGGCCTTGTGCCTGACGCTGACGCAAACGTGCTTGCTGTTTCCGCAGCAGCCCTTGCAGGCCCTCCTCAGCGAGCGGTTTCTGCTGCTGCTGCTGGCCACGCTGTGCGTAGCGGCCGGGGGCTACATCATCAACGATTACTACGACATCAAGATCGACGCCATTAACCGCCCCGGGCAGTTGGTGGTGGGCCACAGCGTAGGCCGCCGCGCCGCCATGATGGCGCATCTAATCCTATCGTTTGAGGGAGTACTGGTGGCGGGTGTGCTCAGCCGCGTGGTGGGGGCCGTAACCCTGGGCGCCGCGCTGCTGCTGTGGGGCTACTCGGCGCGGTTTAAGCGCCTGCCGCTGGTGGGCAACCTGAGCATTGGGTTGCTTACGGCCGCGCTGGTGCTCTTGCCCGAACTGTTGCAGCGTACCGGCAGCACTGCCGTGTGGGCCTACGCGCTGGCGGCTTTTCTGCTCACGGTGGTGCGCGAAATCATCAAGGATATTGAAGACATGCGCGGCGATGCGGCCCACGATTGCCGCACCCTGCCCCTCATGATTGGCGTAGCCCGCAGCAAGTGGGTGGCCGGCTTGTTTCTGGCCAGCCTTGGCTGGCTGGTAACGGCCGCCGCCGTGGAGGGGTTTGCCACCGGCTATTGGCGCCTGGGGCTGTGGCTGCTCGGCGCCGTGCTGGGACCCATGCTGATGATGGCCTGGCAACTGCTGCGGGCCGACCGGAAACGGCATTTTGCCCAGTTGAGCTTGCTCTGCAAGCTCACGATGCTGGCTGGCGTACTCTCCATGCTGGTGCTCGGCCGTTAGCACGCCTAGGTGCGGGGCAACCGCAAGGGGCAGAGGGCCGTTAGCGCATCGTTGCCCACTCGTTGCGGTTAGCCAAGCGGTAACGCACCGCGTTGCTACCTGCGGCCCATTCGTGCCTACTCCATGTTATTCCGGCTTTGCCTCGTGTCTGGCTTGTGCCTTGCGGCCGTTTCGTCGGCCCGTGCCCAAACCCCCGACTCCACCGCTGCCACTGCGGCGCCCCCCACCACCACGCAACAGCCATTGCCCGCCGCGCAACCGCCCAAAGACCCGCGCGATAAGCCCAGCTTTATTCCGGCGCCCGTGGTGTTCTACGAGCCCGAAACGGGCTTTGCGGTCGGCGCTACGTTTTTGCCCACCTGGCGGCACGGCCGCGATACCACGGTGCGCAAATCCAACGGGCGCATCGGGGGGTGGTACTCGCAAAAAAAGCAGCTCAACCTGCAGCTTTCGCACACCATCTTCACGCGGCAGGAGCGCTACCTCATCATGGGCGACATCCTGTTTTTCGATTACCCCATCTTCTTCTACGGCATCGGCAACGACACCAAGCTGCGCGACGAAAGCGAGATTTCGTACAAGCTGCTGATTGTGCAGCAGCGCGGCCTGAAGCGCTTCCGGCCCTTTTGGTTTGGCGGCGCCACCTACCGTTTCACCGATATGCGCAGCATTCGGGCCGATAAGCCTACCGTGAACGACGGCGACACGCCCAATCTGCTGCTGGGTCTCGAGGAGCGCGAGCGGCAGCCCACCCGCATTTCGGGCCTGGGTCCCACCATCATTCACGATAGCCGCGACAATATCCTGAGCTCCTTCACGGGTAATTACCTGGAGCTGCAGGCCCTGTTTAACGCCAAGGGCCTGGGCAGCGACTACAACTTCACGCGCTACCTGCTCGATGCCCGCCACTACCAGCCGCTGTTCGGTACCACCAACACCATCTGGGCCTCGCAGGTGCTCGGGCAGTTCCACAACGGCTCCGTGCCGTTTCGGGAGCTGGCCAACCTAGGCGGCATTAGCTTGCTGCGCGGCATTTACGAAGGCCGTTTCCGCGACCGGCAACTGATAGCAGCGCAAACCGAAATTCGCCAGCACCTGTTCTGGCGCATCAACGGGGCCGTTTTTGCGGGGGTGGGCCAGGTAGCGCCGCACGTCAACGATTTCGGTTTCGGCCGCTTCAACGTGGCCGGCGGGGCCGGTATCCGCTTCCAGTTCAACCGCCGCGACCGTATCAATGTGCGCTTCGACTACGGCGTGGGTACGGGCGGCAACAGCGGCCTGTACTTCGGCGTGAACGAAGCTTTCTGACCTAGGCAGCCGAGACGAAAAGCGGCGCCGGGCAAGCTCATCTTTTCATAGCATTATTCGTGTACATTTAGCAGCCGCCCGGGTTGGGCGGCTGCTATTTTGTATTGATGCGTAGCCGTTTATTTCTGCTTGCGCTTGGGGTGCTGCAGGTTGCCGCCCACACGTCCGAAGCCCAGACCCTGCCGCCACCCGCCGCCGACGAGCCAGCCCCGGCGCCCGCGGCAACTGCTCCGCGCAAGGAGCGCCGCGTGAAAGTGGCTGCCTTGCCCATCGTGTTTTCGCAACCCGAAACCGGCCTTGCCTACGGCGCGGCGGTGCTGCCGGTGTGGCGCTTCGGCACCGATACGGCCACGCGCAGCTCCACGGCGCGCTTGCTGGGGTACTACACCCAAAAAAAGCAGTCGAGTGCTTCGCTTACCTACACCATTTTCACGGCCGGCGAAAAGTGGGCCTTGAACGGCGAGGCGTTCTACTTCAACCTGCCGATTTATTACTACGGCATCGGCAACGATACCCGCAAAGCCGAGAAAAGCGACATTTCCTACAAAGTCGTAATCGTAACGCAGCGCGTGCTCAAAAACCTGCGCCCTCATGTGTTTGCCGGCCTGAGCTACCGCCTTACCGATCTGCACCACATCCGCATCGACGACCCGCTTACCGACGATGCCACGCGCCCCAACCTGCTGCTCGAGCGCGACGCCCGCGAGCGGCAAACCACCGTTACCTCGGGCGTGGGCCCCACGTTTCTGTACGACAACCGCGACAACATTCTCAGCGCCTGGCGCGGCAGCTACCTCGAGGCTACGTCGCTTTTCATGGGCCGCTACCTGGGCAGCGACTACGGTTTCACGCGTTTGGCGGTGGATGCGCGGCATTTTCGGCCGCTGCTCCGCGGCTCTACCAACACCATTGTGGCCGGGCAGGTGCTGGGGCAGTTTCATTCGGGCCGGGTGCCGTTTCGGGAGTTGGCCAACCTAGGCGGCGAGCGAATGATGCGCGGTATTTACGAAGGCCGTTTCCGCGACCGGCAAATGGTGGCTGCTCAGCTTGAACTGCGCCAGAAGCTATTCTGGCGCCTAGGTGGCGTGGTGTTCGGGGCGGCAGGGCAGGTGCACGATCAGCTCGGCCAGTTTCGCCTCAACGATTTCAACGTAGCCGCCGGGGCCGGCCTGCGCATCGCCGTCAACCGCAAAGATCGGCTGGCCATCCGCATCGATTACGCTGTGGGTTCGGGCCAATCGAGCGGGCTGTACTTCGCTTTCAACGAAGCATTTTAGGGCATATCACGCCGCGGGTGCAGGCTTTGCCTGCAGTGCATCCGAGCACAGGACACCTGCCCACCTAGGTCAGCAGATAACAATTCGGTAACGCAGCTGGGTTGAGGGTGCCGGCGGCAGGGGCTACCTTCGCCCCGCGTTTCACCCCAATTTGCCTGCTTACTATGTCTACCGTGCCGTCGCTCACCACCCCCGAGTCGGTTGCCGATGCGCAGCTGTTGCCCATCCGCGCTGCCCTCGTATCTGTGTACTACAAAGACCGGCTCGAGCCCTTGGTGCGCCTGCTGCACCAGCACGGCGTAAAGCTGTACTCTACGGGCGGCACGCTCAAGTTTATCGAAGGGTTGGGGGCCGAGGTAACCGCCGTCGAGTCGCTTACGGGCTTTCCGGAAGTGTTTGGCGGACGCGTAAAAACCCTGCACCCCAAGGTGTTCGGCGGCATTTTGCACCGCCGCCACGAGGCTGCCGACCTGCAGGAAGCCGAGCAGCACCAGATTCCGCCTATCGATCTGGTAATCGTCGACTTGTACCCATTTGAGGAAACCGTGGCCAGCGGTGCTGCCGAGGCCGATGTTATTGAGAAAATCGACATTGGTGGCATTTCGCTGCTGCGCGCCGCGGCCAAAAACTACCGCGACGTGCTGGTAGTAAGCTCGCGCGAACAGTACCAGGCCGTAACCGAGCTGCTCGAAACCCAGAACGGCGGTACCTCGCTGGAGCAGCGCCGCCACTACGCCGCCGCGGCTTTCAACCAAACCTCGCACTACGACACCGAAATCTTCAACTACCTGGCCCTAGGTACCAAGCTGGCTGGCAGCACCCTGAAGATCAGCCAGAGCCCGGCCACGCCGCTGCGCTACGGCGAGAACCCCCACCAGCAGGGCACGTTCTACGGCGACCTAGGGGCGCTGTTCGAGCAGCTGCACGGCAAGCAGCTGAGCTACAACAACCTCGTGGACGTGGATGCCGCCGTGCTGCTGATGCAGGAGTTTCGGGAAGGCAAACCCGCTTGCGCCATCCTGAAGCACACCAACGCTTGCGGCATCGCGCAAGCCGACACGCTGCACCAAGCCTACCTGAATGCGCTGGCCTGCGACCCGATTTCGGCTTTCGGCGGCGTTATCATCGTGAACCGGGAAGTAGATGCGGCCACCGCCGAGGAGCTAAACAAACTGTTCTTCGAGGTGCTGATTGCGCCCGGCTTCGCTGCCGATGCCCTGCCCACGCTGCAAAGCAAAAAGAACCGGATTCTGCTGCGTCAGAAGCCGGTGACTTTCCCGCAAAAGCAAGTGAAAACCCTGCTCAACGGCATCATCGAGCAAGACTTCGACCGCGTGGTAGAAGGCCGCAACGAGTTCCGGACGGTAACCGAAACCGTGCCTACTGCTGAGGAGGTAGAAGCCCTGGAGTTTGCCCTGAAAGTGTGCAAACACACCAAGAGCAACACCATTGTATTGGCCAAAGCCGGTCAGTTGTTGGCTTCGGGCGTGGGCCAAACCTCGCGCGTCGATGCCCTCAAGCAGGCCATTGAGAAAGCCCGTTCGTTCGGCTTCGATCTGCAGGGCGCCGTCATGGCCTCGGACGCGTTTTTCCCCTTCCCCGACTGTGTTGAGATTGCCGGCGCGGCTGGCATTAAGGCCGTGGTGCAGCCCGGCGGCTCTATTAAGGATCAGGACAGCATCGACGCCTGCAACCGCCTGGGCATGGGCATGGTGCTCACCGGCGTGCGCCATTTTAAGCACTAAGCGCTTAAGTACTTAGCTAAAAAAAGACCCGGCTGGGGAATATCAGCCGGGTCTTTTACGTTTAGGGGCCCAATTAGCATGCCCCATCCGGCGCAAAGGGGTTGGGCTTCGCCGAAGAGTGCTTACCTTTGCCCACCTTTTTGCAAGCGCGCAACACGCGCCTTCTCCTTCAATTGCCGCTACTCAATGGGATTTTTCAACTTCCTCACCAGCGACATCGCCATTGACCTGGGCACGGCCAATACGCTCATCATCCACAACGACAAAATTGTGGTTGACGAGCCGAGCATCATCGCCAAGGACCGTACGACCAATAAAGTAATTGCCGTGGGCCGGCAAGCGCAGCAAATGCACGAAAAGACCCACGACAACATCAAAACCATTCGTCCGCTGAAGGATGGCGTAATTGCCGACTTCCACGCCGCCGAGGAGATGATCAAGGGCATGATTCGCATGATTGATGCGAAAACGCGCCTGTTTCAGCCCTCGCACCGCATGGTTATCTGCATCCCGTCGGGCATTACCGAGGTAGAGAAGCGCGCCGTGCGCGACTCGGCCGAGCATGCCGGTGCCAAGGAAGTGTGGATGATTCAGGAGCCCATGGCCGCCGCCATTGGTATTGGTATCGACGTGGAGCAGCCCGTGGGGTCGATGATCATCGACATCGGGGGCGGCACTACCGAAATTGCGGTAATCGCCCTTTCGGGTATCGTGTGCGACCAGTCGATTAAAACGGCCGGCGACGTGTTCAACCAGGACATTCTGGACTACATGCGCCGCCAGCACAACCTGCTCATTGGCGAGCGTTCGGCCGAAAAAATCAAGATCGAGGTAGGCGCTGCCCTCACCGAGCTGGAGGTAACGCCGCCCGACTTTGAAGTGCGTGGCCGCGACCTGATGACCGGCATTCCGAAGGTTATCAAGGTTACCTCTGCCGAAATTGCCATTGCCCTGGATAAGTCGGTAGCTAAAATCGAAGAGGCCACCCTGAAGGCCCTCGAAATTGCTCCGCCTGAACTCTCGGCCGATATCTACGACAACGGCATTCACCTGACGGGTGGCGGCGCCCTGCTTCGCGGCCTCGATAAGCGCCTGGCCGCTAAAACCAAGCTGCCCATTCACGTGGCCGAGGACCCGCTGCGTGCCGTGGTGCGCGGTACCGGTGCCGCCATCAAGAACATCCAAGGCTTCCGCAGTGTGCTTTTGACTTAGGTCAAAAGAATTAAAAATTAAGAATTAAGAATTAAAAATTGGCCGTCCGGCTGCGTCGCCCTTCGGGGTATTTCGCAAACCGGAAACGCCAATATTTCTTAATTCTTAATTTTTAATTTTTAATTCAACATGAGAAATCTGCTCGCTTTCCTTTTTCGCTACCGGGGCATCCTGGTGTTTGCGTTATTGGAAATCGTGAGCTTGATTATGCTCATTCGCAACAGCGCTTACCAGCGCGCGGCCTTCTTCAACTCCTCCAATGCCTACGTGGGGCGCGTGTTGGAATTCCGTACGCAGGTGTACGACTACTTCCGGCTGGTTGAGGTGAACAAGGCCCTGGTAATCGAAAACGCGCAGCTGCGGCAACAACTCTACCGCTCCGATATTGCCGGCCGCTTGCCCGACAGCCTGGGGGTGCCCGGCGATACCACCGGTACCCGCCTGCGCCCCGATACGCTTATGCTGGGTATGCAGGCGGTGCTCACGCGCTCATCCGATTACCCGCTTATTCCGGCGCGCGTAATTAACCAAACCTTACGGCGCGTTGATAACTACCTGACGCTGAATGCGGGCAGCAGCCAGGGCGTGCAGCCCGGCATGGGCGTGCTTACGGCGGGCGGGGTAGTGGGCCGCGTGCGGCAGGTGAGTGCGCATTACGCCACCGTAACCTCGGTGCTGCACTCCAAAACCAACCTGTCGGCTAAGTTGCGGCGCGACGGTACTTTTGGCACGATTAAGTGGCTGGGCGAAGACCCCACCCACGCGCTACTCGACTACATTCCGCGCCAGAATAAGCTTGTGCGTGGCGACACGGTGGTTACCTCGGGCTACAACGCTGTGTTTCCGGAAGGCGTGATGGTGGGCACGGTCGATTCGTTTACCAAAGAGCCCGACAAAAACTTCTGGACGGTGCGCGTGAAGCTGGCCGTCGATTTCTCCAAACTAACCTACGTGTACGTGGTAGGCCCGCAGCCGCGCGCCGCCGAGCGCGACACGCTGGAAACCCGTTCGGGGTTGCGTACGCCCGCCGCGGGCGAGGAAGGAGGCCAACCCTGATGGGCAACGTAGGGCAAATACTGCTGCAACTGCTGCGCTTCGCTATTTATGCCGGCGTGCACGTGCTCCTGATCAGCCGGTTGTCGCTGTTCAACGTGGGCTGGTGCCTGTTCTACCTAGGCTTTCTGCTGTTCCTGCCCATTGCCACGCCCATTGTGCTGCTGCTGGTGCTGAGCTTCCTGACGGGCTTCACCATGGATTTGTTTTACGACACGGGTGGGGTGCACGCCGCCGCGGCCGTGCTGCTAGGTTACCTGCGCCCGTGGGTGCTGAAGCTGCTCACCCCGCGCGACGGCTACGATGCCCAGGACTCCGTGAACATCCACCAAATGGGCTGGCAGTGGTTTTTGGTGTACCTCGTGCTGCTGGTGAGCATTCATCACTTCGCTTTCTTCTTCCTGGAGCTGGGCAGCTTTAGTGCCGTTGGGCTTACCCTGCTGAAAGTGCTGGCCAGTACGCTGTTCACGGGTATTACCATGCTCATCGTGCAGCTACTGTTTTTCCCGGCCAAGCGCCGCAGGTAGTTTTCAGCTATTAGCTGGCAGCTATTAGTTGTTAGCTTTTAGTTGCCAGCGTCTTTCGTCGCAACTGGCACGTAGGCAACCCGGAGTTCTCAGCTAACAGCCAGCAGCTAATGGCTAACAGCTCATACCTAACCTCTTATCTTTGTAGGCTGATTGCACCTAGGGCAGTCACCTCACTTTCAGATCGTAACGCAACTTGCAATACTTAGAAGGCCGCAAATTTGTCGTGCAGGGAATATTCCTGGCAGTGGCGTTGGTGTTTGCGGTGCGGCTCTTCCACATTCAGGTGCTCGACGGCAGCTACAAGCTGGCGGCCGATAAAAACACGTTGCAGCGCATCGTGCAAACGCCCTATCGGGGCATGATCTACGACCGGAACGGGCAATTGCTGGTGCACAACACCCCCGTGTACGACCTGCTGGTGATTCCGCGCGAGGTAAAAAACCTCGATTCGGCGCGCTTCTGCCAACTGTTGCAAATGCCCATCGAGGAGTTGCGCGAAGGCCTGAAAGCCGCCAAAATCTACTCGCGGTCTAAGGCCTCGCCGCTGGTGCAAAACCTCTCGACGCCCGAGTTAGCCGCTATTCAGGATAACCTCGTCGATTTTCCGGGCTTCAGCATCAAGGCGCGCATGGCCCGCGCCTACCGCACCGAGAACATGGCGCACGCCCTAGGGTACGTGGGGCCGATTTCGCCCCTGATGCTCGAAAAGCCCAAGTACGCCAAGTACATGCCCGGCGACTTTTTGGGCATCAGCGGTTTGGAATCGTTCTATGAAAAGGAGCTGATGGGCCGCCGCGGCGTGCAGTACCGCATGGTGAACGTGCGCGGCGTGGAAAAAGGCGCCTTCCGCGACGGGGAGTTTGATACGCTATCCGTAGCCGGGCAGGATTTGCACCTGAGCATCGACGCGGAGCTGCAGAAGTACGGCGAGTTTCTGATGCAGGGCAAGCGCGGCTCCGTCGTGGCAATCGACCCCAAAACCGGCGAGATACTGGCCTTTGTGTCGGCGCCGGCGTTCGAGCCCGCCCGCCTGACGGGCAAGGGGCTGGGCAACCGCTACATGGAGCTGCTGCGCGACGAGTCGCGCCCACTGTTCAACCGCCCGCTGGCGGCCACGTACCCGCCGGGCTCGGTGTTTAAGCTGGTAAACGAAGCCATTGCCTTGCAAGAGGGAGTCGTTACGCCGCAAACCGGCTTCCCGTGCAATCAGCGGCTGGTGCGTTGCACCCACCGCCACGAGTACCCTGCCAACTCTACCATTGCCATCAAGAACAGCTGCAACCCTTACTTCTACCAAGTAATGTTTGCCACGGTGCGGCGCGGGCGTTCTACCAACAAGTTCAAAGATGCCGCATTGGGCCTGGCCGAGTGGCGCAAGCATGTCACGTCGTTTGGGCTGGCGCAGCACCTAGGCGTCGACATTCCGGGCGAGCGGATGGGCCTCATTCCGTCGCCCAATTTTTACGACAAGCGCTACGGGCAAAACCGCTGGAGTTATAAAACCGTGTACTCGCTTAGCATCGGGCAGGGCGAAATTGGTATTACCCCGCTGCAAATGGCCAACCTGATGGCCATTTTCGCCAACCGCGGGTGGTACTACCCGCCGCACTTTGTGCGCCGCATCGGCGGTGGCGGACCGCTGCCGCAGTTTACCCAAAAACACTACACCACAGTAGCGCCGCAGCATTTCGAGTCGATTATTCCGGGGATGCTGGCCGTAGTAAACCAGCGCGGCGGTACCGGCATCAACGCCAACCTCTCGGATGCCGGCATTTGGGTAGCCGGCAAAACCGGCACCGTGCAAAACCCTCACGGCGACGACCACGCCACCTTTGCCGCGTTTGCCCCCGCCGAAGACCCCCAGATTGCTATTTCAGTTTTCATCGAAAACGCCGGTTTCGGCGGCTCCTCGGCCGCGCCGCTGGCCGGGCTGATGATAGAAAAGTACCTGCGCGGTAAGGTGGCGCCGTGGCGCAACCGTTGGGAGCAGTGGCTACCCGGCCCGGCGCACCGCTTCATCACGAAACACTGAGTCAATTAAAAATTGAGAATTAAAAATTAAAAAATAGGATGAAGGGCGGTAACGTTGTGCTCGATAAAAGCTACGCTTATTCGTTGCGAATTGTACGCCTATACCTGCATTTAAAATCCGAAAAGAAGCCTATGGCATTGGCTGAGCAGGTGCTGCGCAGCGGTACTTCTATCGGGGCTAATATAGAAGAAGCCGTAGGCGGTTTTTCGCGCAAGGATTTCGTGGCGAAATGCAGTATTGGCTACAAAGAAGCTCGCGAAACCCATTATTGGATCCGGTTGCTGCGCGATGCGTGCTTAATCGATACCCGTTTGGCCGAGTCGCTGCTGACAGACGCCGAGGAACTGAAAAAATTATTGGCGTCAATCCTGCTGGCTACGCGCCGTCCGGAAAATTCGCCCAATAATTTTTAATTTTTAATTCCTAATTTTTAATTGATTTGAACCAGGTTCGCTACAGCCGCAGCATCGATTGGGTAACGCTGTTGCTTTACATCCTGATGGTAGGCGTTGGGTTGCTCAACGTGTACGCGGCCTCGTACTCGCCCGAGGTACCCTTTTCGCGGGTATTTACTTCGGATTGGAGCGGGCTGATGGCCTTCAACTGGTTTAAGCAGTTGGTGTGGATTGGCGCGGCCGTGGTGCTGATTGTGGTGCTCATCGTAATCGACCACAAAGCCTACGACACCTTTGCCTACGTGCTCTACGGCGGCATGATTGCGCTGCTGCTGGTTACGCTGGTAATTGCGCGCCCCATTGCCGGCTCGCGCTCCTGGCTGGAGCTGGGTCCCGTACGCCTGCAGCCCGCCGAGTTTGCCAAGTTCACCACGGCCCTGGCCGTGTCGCGGTTTATGGCGGGCATCAACCTGCGGCAGCAAAACTTTCGGCAGCAAATGGTGCTGGTGGGGCTTACGCTGCTGCCCCCGGCGCTCATCATCGCCTCCAACGAAACCGGCCAAGCGCTGGTGTTCGGGGCCTTTTTGCTGGCGTACTTCCGCGAGGGTATGTCGCCGCTGATTCTGCTGATTCTGGCCGCCGCAGCGGTGGTGCTCATTCTGTCGCTGTTGGTGCCCAAGCTGTGGCTGGTGGGGGTGTTCACGGTTATTCTGGCGCTGGTGTTCGTGTTCAACACCCGCATTTTCCGCCATCACCTGCCGCTGGCGCTGTCCACGTATGCCGTGGTGGTAGGCATGGTGTTCGGCGTCGACTTCTTTTACAACAGCGTGTTGCAGCCGCACCAGCGCAAGCGCATCGAGGTGCTCATCAACCCCTCGGCCGACCCGCTGGGCTTTGGCTGGAACGTGACGCAGTCGAAAATTGCTATCGGCTCGGGCGGCCTGCTGGGCAAAGGCTACCTCGAAGGCACCCAAACCCGCTTCGACTTTGTGCCCGAGCAAAGCACCGACTTCATTTTCTGCACGGTAGGCGAGGAGTGGGGCTGGTTTGGCACCATGCTCACCATCGTGCTCTTCATGACGCTGCTGGCGCGCATTATTTACGTGGCCGAGCGACAGAAATCGGTGTTCGGACGCACGTACGGTTACTGCGTGGCCAGCATCATCTTCTTCCACTTCTGCGTGAACATCGGCATGACCATTGGCCTGGCGCCCGTGGTGGGTATTCCGCTGCCGTACTTCAGCTACGGCGGTTCCTCGCTGTGGTCCTTCACCATCCTGCTGTTCATCTTGCTGGCCATTGATGCCTACCGCAAACAGGATTTGGTGCGCTAACCCGCAACCCTAGGTACCACCAGGGCCCCTAAAAATAAACAGCCCGATGCGGGCGGTGGCCTCGGCTACCGCCCGCATCGGGCTGTATGCTGGTGCCCCTGGGCCGCGAAGCCCTAGAAGCACCTAGGGCGCTGCTAAGCAAATTTGCGCTCGATCAGGCGCAGCAGCTTGGTTACGTGCTCTTCCTTGCGCACCCACTGGTAGCGTTGCGCCAGCTCGTCGGTTACGTACGTGCGGGCGGCATCGGCCGAAGGCAGGGAGTCGAGGTGTTCGATGGCGGCATGGTATTCCATGTTCTCGCCGTTGAATAGCTCGTTGATGAAGCTGAAGCGCTGGTTAATGGAAATGGCCCCGCGTAGCGAGTCTATTTTCGGCTGGGCCTCGGCAATGCTGTTGCCGTTGGCTTTCACGCCCAGTTTCTCACCTAGGGCTACCGGGCGGTTGCTGGCCAGCTTATCGTTGAGGGTGTTGATGGGCGATACCGTTTCGGCCAAGGGCTTGGGCCGAGCCGAAGTTGCCGCCTCGGGCGTGGGCTGGGCCGCAACCGCATCGTAGGCCGGAACCTCGGAGGCAGGCGTGGGCTCGGCAGTGCGCACCGGCTCCGGCGACGAAACGGGCGTAGGTGCGGCCTCTTCCCGCTCGGCAGTCGGCTCGCTAGCAGGGCCGGCATCAACCGAAACGACCGGGGCAACAGGCGCAGCCACGGCGGAGGGCGGCTCGGGCAGCGGCTGCGGAGCGGCAGGCTGCGCCGGCCGTAGCTCGCTCGCCGTAATGGGCAGCAAAGGACTCAGTTCGGCCAGCAGGCCACTCAGCGTTTTTACTTCCTGGTAGCGCGCGTCGCAGTACACCCGGAAACGGGTGAGCAGTGCGTCGCGCTCCTGCGGCAACTCGGCCGGCAAGCTCTCGATAAACTCCTGGTACAGTGATTTATTGACCTCCACATAACGGAGCGCGTCGCGCAGTTGCGCGGGCGCAACGGCGGCCTGCTCGGCGGGCAGCAGCTTGCTTTCGAAGATGGCGGCCGGATCGAGGGCGGTGCGGAGGGTATCGGCTGCGGCCTGGGCCAGCAGCGGCTCGTAGGTGGCGCGCGTAAGCTTTATACGGCGCGAGAGCAGGTTCATTAACTGGGTTAGGGCCTGGCGTACGGCAGCGTCTTCGTAGTCGAAATACGGGCTGCGCAGGCGGGCCATTTCTTGCGTCCACTGGGCCAGCAGTTGTTGCACCACGTACAGGTTCAGCTGCCGAATGGGAGCCAGGCGCAGCACGGCCGGGCCATCTAGGGTGGTGCCAACGGGTTGTGTGGCAAAGTACTGGTCGCAGAGGCGGGCCGCCAGCCGGCGGCCGTAGGCCAGTAGCTGGTCGTTGCTATACGTATCTTGCATCCTCAAAAAAAGCCTGCTTCAAGTAGGCAAGTTAGCCAAAATGCCTACACTAACCGTGCAAAACCTGCCCGGCGGACCTATCAACGTAAGCAGCGGCCAGACGTTGTTGCGCGCCCTGCACGAAGCCGGCCACGACTGGATGCACGCCTGCGGCGGCAAAGGGCGGTGCACGACTTGCCGCATCGAGCTGGTAAGCGGCGCCGAAAACCTGGCGCCGCCCACCATGCACGAGCTACGTTACCTGAACACAGGCCGGCTGGCCGCCACGGCCCGCCTCACCTGCCAGGCGCAGCTGCCGCAAGGCGAGGTAGTGGGGCGGGTGCCCGAAGCTACCAAGCTGCCGCACGTGCAGTACCTGGGAGAGTAGGGTAGCTTTATTCGGAACCTAATTGTGCGCTGACGCAAGCAACCTGGGCCCCTGGGACGGTCCACTGGTCCACTGGCGCGAGTCTTAGCCCGCAGCGCGCGACTCGTGCCCGAGCATGGAGGGGAGTCTCCAGACTCCCGGGCGTTGCGCGGCACCTAGGGAACGGCTTGCTTTCGAGAGATGCCTGACATTTCAGAGGCTACCGGCACCTAGGCCGGATCGTTCACGGCACGGGAGTCTGGAGACTCCCCTCCATGCTGCGGCACGAGTCGCGCGCTAAAGCGCTAAGACTCGCGCCAGTGTGGCCAGTGCGGCCAGTAACTTGTGCAAATTCGCGCCAGTGGGCTTGATTTTACTATCCGGAGACGCGGACTGCAGAGTCCGCGCCACTTCGTGCTACAGTTCGGCCAGTACCTCCGATAGCACATCGAGGGAGCGAACGTCGCCGAGGCCTTCGATGTGGAGTTGGTAGTAGCGCAGCAAAATGTTGAGCAAGTCGCGGCGCACGCGGCCGTTCGGGATGGTGGCGCTTTCGGGTTGGTGCAGCAGCTCGTCGTAGAAGTGCTCGAACTCCTGAAAGCGCAGTACGGTGCTGCGGGCCGTGGCCGATTGGTTGATATCGGAGGCGAAAGCCACCTGCTCGGTAATCTGCTGCCCCGACTCGGGCCCGAACCCTAGGTAGCCAGCCAGGTTCAGCAGAAACAGCAGCGGGAAGTTCTCGAAACCGGTTTCCTGCTCGTCGAAGGCCACGATGGCGCTGAACAGGAAATCGAACAGCGCAGGGTTTTCTTCTTCCTCGCGCAGGGTGCGGCCCGCTACTTCCGACAAAAACAGCACGACGCTGCTCTTGCGCATGTCGTACGGGATGCTGCGGAACGGGCGCACGCAGCGGTACTCCGACAGGCGCGTGAGGCCGCCGCGCGGCGACACGTAGGCCACCATGTCGAGCAGGGTGAAAGGCTGAAACAGCGCGATGCGCCCCGGCGGCTTGGCTTTGCGCACCCCGTTCACGATGTACGACTGCACGCCGCGCTCTTCGGTGTAGATGCGCGCAATAATGCTGGTTTCGCGGTACTTCAGGTAGTTCAGGACGATGCCCCGGGTTTTGATCAGCATGCTGCTAGAGGAAGAATCAAGAAGGAAGAAGCAGGAAGAAACAGAACAACCATTCGTCCTTTATCATTCTTTCCTTACTCACTTCGAAAGCACGGCCACCTTCGAAATACAACCGTTTTTGCCATGCGCATCGGCCGTAAGCACCAGGTACACGCCCGATTGTACGCGCCGGCCGTTGTAGTCAGTCAGGTTCCAGACCACGGTGCCGCCGGTGGCGCGGGTTTGGTACACCAGCGTACCCGTAATGTCGGTAATCTTTACCTCGGCGTTGTTGGCCAGGCCCGATATGCCCACTTGCCCGCTGAAATCGGCGCGCACCGGGTTAGGAAACACCTTCGCGCATTCCACTTTGCCTTCGGTAACGGTGGCCGAGCCGCGGTAGCTAACCAGGCCGCCGTCGGTGGCTACCCACACCTCGCCCGTGTAATCGTCGACTGCTACATCTACAATGCGGTTGGAGGGCAGCGGGCTGTTGTCGGTGGTGAAGTGCAGCAGGCCCTCGTCGCCGTCGGGGCTGAACAGCCACAGGCCGTTGTCGGTACCAAACCACTTGCGGTTGGCCCCATCCACGGCAATGGCTTTTACCACCTCGGCGTACAGCAGTTCGTTGCCGCGGCCTTCACCCCGCCGCACTACGGGCCGCGCAAAGTCGGGCGCATCGGCGTCGAACACCTGCCCGGGGTTGCTGTACACGGCCACGCCGGCATCGGTAGCGGCCCAAATGTCGCCGTTGCGGTCTTTGGCCAGGTCGTGCACGTTTACGGCGGGGAGGTTGTAGCTGGCAATGGCAATGCTGCGATGGCGGCCGGTTTCAGGGTCGTAGGCCACCAGGCCAGGCGAGCTGCGCCGGTCGCGACTTACCCAGGCGTGCCCTAGGTCGTCGAACACCAGCCGCTCCAGGTTGCCCGACCCGGGAAACGCCTGCGCGGCCTGCCAGGTGTTGGTGGCCGGCGTAAACTTGAACAAGCCCGGGAAGTTGGTTACGCCCTGGACGTCGTTGCGCCCCCAGCGGTTTACTACCCACACATTGCCGTCGGGGTCGGTGGCCACGTCGGTAACGCGCACGAACAAAGGCAGGTTAGGGTCTTGTGGGTCGGTGATGCCCGAGCGCAAAGGGCTGTTGCCCAGGCCAAACACCCGAAACTCGCCGGGACCTTTCCATTGCAGCAAGCCTTGCCCGTAGCTGGCCACGTACAGGGTGCCATCGGGCGTGCGGGTGCCGCGGCTTAGGTCGAGCAGGTTGGGGTATTGGTTGGCCGGCAGGGTTTGGGCGTTGAAGCTGGTCCAGCGGCCGTCGGCATCGTACTGGTAAAAGCCGTTGCGCGACCCAAACTGCAGGTAGTTTTCCTGGTAGCCGCCCGTAAACACCGTAACCGTGCGCGTGGCCCCATCGGTAAGGATGTTGAAAGCTGCGGTGGTGGGCGGCGCGTTGCTGACGAAGCTCTGCGCGTTTTGCCCGTTGGCATCGATGCGCACCAACCCGTTCCGGAAATCGGCTACGTACACCGGGCCGCTCACGGCCCGCACGGCATCGCGGATATCCGCAAAGGCGGTAGCCTTGAGCTGGTAACGGCTGTTGGTGCGGGTATTGAGCACGTTTACGATCGTAGGCTCGGCCACCAGCAGCCCCGCCCCCGATGAGCGCAACGAGCGAAAATCGGCGGCGCCAAAGCCCAGACTTACCAGGCCAGCCCCCACCGCGCGGTACAGGTTGTCGTTGTTGATGCCGGCAAACACTTTGCCCTGGTGCGCAACCACGTTACGGTAGGGGTTGCCGGGGCGCGGCCCAAAGCCCGGGTAGCCGCGCCAGTTGTTGAAATCGAGGAGGTTGGTGCCCAGGCGCCCGCGCAGCAGGCCCGCGCTGGTGGCGGCGTACAGCGAGTCGTTGAGCACGGCGGTGGCGTATACCTGCGGCACGGCCCCGCGCGGCGCGATGTTGGCGTAGGTGTCGCGGATTTCGCGGCGCTGCAAATCGAGCACTACAATGCCAAAGCTGGTGCTTAGGTAAGCCAGGCGGCGCGCAAACCCAATGCTGTAAATTTCCTTGCTGCCCGAAATGGCCTTGCGCCGGATATCGGCATACGACGTAAGCAGCCGGCCCGTGGCATCGAGCACATCCACGGTGCCGCTGCGGTAGGCCACTACTACTTGCTGCGTGAGCGAGTCGTAGGCCACGGCGCTAACGCCCACGTCGGTAAGCCCGTCGCGGCGCGAGAGCAGCTGCAGGCTGTTGGTTTCTTTATCGAAGGCGTAGAAGGCATCCTGCGCCACCACAAACACGCGCTTGCCGGCATCGGCCAGCATAAGGCTGCGGTTGGTGGGCAGGTGCAGCTGCCAGTCGCCGTAGGCCGCGGTACGCTGCGCGGCGGCCTGCCCCGCCGCGCAGGCCAGCCCAATCAGCAGCAATAGCAAACGGAGCGCGTGTGTCATCTCAGCGGGGCAAAAGCAGGCGGGCGCACCTAGCGCCGCCTAGGTGGCGGTTAGGGCTTGAGGTGCCCGGCAGCGGCGGCAGGCAGCGCCTCCGATTTGCCGTGCTGGCCCTCCAGAAAGCAGTGGCGGCAACGTGCTTCGTACGAGTCGGTTTCGCCCAGCAGCACCTGCTCGGCCGAGGCTATTTTGCGAAACGAGTACGAGGCAATGTCGCCGCAGCGCACGCACACGGCGTGCACCTTGGTTACGTACTCGGCCACGGCCAGCAGCGCGGGCATGGGCCCGAAAGGCTTGCCGAGGTAGTCCATGTCGAGCCCGGCCACGATGACGCGCACGCCGTGGTCGGCCAGCTGGTTGCACACCTCCACCAGCGAGTCGTCGAAAAACTGGGCTTCGTCGATGCCCACCACGTCGCACGAGGAGGCGGGCAGCAGCATTTCGTTGGGGAAGGTAACGGGCGTGGAGCGGATGCTGTTGGCGTTGTGCGACACCACGTCCTCGGCGTGGTAGCGCGTATCCAGCCCGGGCTTGAAGATTTCGACGTGCTGGCGCGCAATTTTGGCGCGGTTGAGGCGCCGGATCAGCTCCTCGGTTTTGCCCGAGAACATCGAGCCCACAATTACTTCTATCCAGCCCCGGCGGGGCAATCCGCGGCCATTGCCGACACGGGGTTCAATAAACATACTCGGGGTAAGAAAGCGGCAGGTTCGAAGTCCGAAGTTACACCGCCGCGGGGTGCTTTTTCAAACCCGGTTGCGCGGCACCTAGGGCCCACAACGGGTTCGTGCAAAAACCAACCGGCCGAAACACCTAGGGTTTAGGGTTTCGGCCGGTTGGTTAGTTGATGCGCACAATTTCGAGCTCGAACACCAAATCGGTATTGGGCGGCACGCGGTACTTGCTGTCGTCGTCGGGGTCGCGGGCTCCTTTGGCTCCGTAGGCCAGCCCGGCCGGGATGCGCGCCCACACGCGGGCGCCCTCGGGCAGCAGCGGCAGCAGCTCTTCCCAGCCCTGGATTACCTCGTGCTTGCCGAGTTTCACCCGAATGGGCCGCCCATCGGTAGCCGACGAATCGAAAAACCGCCCGTTAGGCAGAAAGCCCGTGTAGTTGACGCGCACGGCGGCCGTGGGCCCGGCTGGCTTGCCTTGCCCGGGTTGGCGCAGCACGTAGCGCACGCCGTTCGGCGTGCGCAGGGTGTCGGCTTCGGGGCGGGCCGCCGCAACACCTAGGGTTGGCAACCCGGCCAGCAAGGCCAGCAGAAAGGCAGTACGGAGCACGGACTATTGCTTAACGTCGAGCAATTCCAATTCGAACATGATGGGCGTGTAAGGTTGAATGCTAGGGAGGTTGCCTGTGTAGCCGTACGCTAGGTGCGACGGAATCAGCAGGAGTACATCTTCGCCTTTGTACATGTGCTCGGTCAGGGCTTCGTTCCAGCCTTCGATTACCTGCCCCACCACAAAGTTTGTGGCGCCATCAGGAGAGCCGTTGTCGATGGATGAGTCAAACCGCAACCCGTTGCTGATGAAACGGCCAATGTAACGCGCCCTGACTTCCTTGCCGCGCACGGGGCGCACGCCTGACCCAATTTTCTTGCGCCACACGATGTACAGGCCCGAGTTGGTGCGGGTGTAATCGGTGATGTTGTTTTTCTTCAGGTAGTCCTGAATGGTAGCGTCGTCGATGGGCTTTTGGGCCTCAATCTTCTTCTCGATGTCCTTCTGGAAATCGGTTTTGTTGTCGCAGGCACCTAGGGCCAGCAGGAGGGGCAGCAGAGCCCACAAAGCGAGGCGGGCAAAGATGGAGGTTGAAGCAGTGCGCATAAGTTTGAAAATGACAGCGGGCGACCAGCTACAAGAGCCGGCCGCCCGCCGGCGGGTTGCATCAATTTAGCGAATTAACGGCCAGCCGGAGCACCACCGCCGGGCATCATTCCCATGCCGGGTTGCGGCGCCGGCGCGGCTTTCACGTCTACCAGCTCCACGTCGAAGCGCAGCACGGCATCGGCGGGGATGTCGTTGCCGGCGCCGCGTTGGCCGTAAGCCAGGCCCGACGGAATCAGCAGGGTAGCTTTGGTGCCTTTGTTCAGCAGGGCAATGCCTTCGTCCCAGCCCGGAATTACGGCGCCCACGCCAATCGGGAACTCAATCGGCTTGCCGCCGTTGCCCTTCGCCGACGAGTCGAACTCTTTGCCGTTGAGCAAGGTGCCGCGGTAGTTTACCGATACCAGCTGGCCCTGGGTGGGCTTGGCGCCGGTGCCAGGCTGCGTAACCACGTAGTGCAGGCCCGAGGCGGTTTTCTGGGCTTTCAGGTTGTTCTTCTGCACGTACTCCTGAATAGTCTTCTCATCCACGGGCTTCTGCTGCTCGGCGTGCTTCTGCATCTGGGCCATGGCAGCTTGCTGGTCTTTCTGCTGGTTGGCCATAGCCGTAGCCTGGTCCTCAATAGCAGCCACCTTCACGAACAGCGTCATGGTGTTGCCGTGCTTCTTGATTTGGGGCGGCGCCGGCTGGCCGGTGGTTTTCATCGACAGCGTGTCGGCGTTGAAGCGGAACACGGCCGAGTCGCCGGCTTGCAGCAGCGAAATAGCCTCTTCGAGGCCGCCTTTGCGGGCTACGTCTTGCAGGGGCACGCGCACCGGAAAGCCCATTTGCTGCTTGCGCGACTGAAACAACACCGAGTCCTTGGCGGTGCGGTACTCTACGTGCAGGGCAATAATCTGGCCCAGGCGCTTTTTGTAATCAGCTTCCGCGGTTTCGGGCTTGATGTCGCGGGCCTTGCCGCTCTTGTCGAACACTTTGTATTCGATACCCGATTTGGTTTTGGCAAAGTTGCCGCCGGCAGAGTTACAGCCGTTCAGGCCTAGGGCGCCAACCAGCAGAGCGGCCGGCCACAAAAGGAGGGAGTTGCGGAGCATGAAGTAGAAAAAGAGAGAAAGTGCGGCTAAAGGTAAGGATACCTAGGTGCTGAGCGCCATGTGCCCGCCTAGGGGCAAATTACTGCTGCGGGGCAGCGGCAGCGAGCGGTGCGGTTACCAGCTGAGCCTGATACCCGGGCAACAGATCGAGGAACTTCTTCACGGTGGCGTCGAGCGGCTCGTGGCTGATGCCGCCGGCGGCGTTGTGGTGGCCGCCGCCGTTGAAGTGCCGGCGCGAAAACTCGCTTACCGAGAAGTCGCCCACCGAGCGGAACGAGATTTTGACGGCCTGCACGCGGTCGATGAGAATGGCCGCGAACACAATGCCCTCGATGCTGAGCGCGAAGTTGACGAGGCCCTCGGTGTCGCCGGTTTTGGAGTGGTACTGCTTTAGCTCGTCGGCCGTAATGGCAATGTAGGCCGTGTTGTACTCGCGCAGTACCGTGAGCTTGTCCTTCAGCACGAAGCCCAGAAAGCGCAGGCGCTCCTCGGAGTGCGAATCGTAGATGCGGCGGTGTACGGCCGACAGGTTGATGCCCGCATCGAGCAGCTCGGCAATGATCAGGTGCACATTGCGCGAGGTGCTGGGGTGGCGGAACGAGCCGGTATCCGTCATAATGCCCGCGTACAGGCACTCGCCGATGGAAGGGTCGATGAGCGACTGGTCGCCCAGGTCGCGGATCAGCTCAAAAATCAGCTCGGCCGTGGCCGCGGCCGTCGGAAACGAAAAAGCCATGTCGGCGAACTGCTCGGGCTTTTCGTGGTGGTCGACGAGCACCTTTTTGCCCGGGGCGTTGCGCACGTACTGGCCCAGCTCGTTGATGCGGCCCAAGGAGGAGAAGTCGAGGCAGAAAATAACGTCGGCCGTGCCCACGATTTCCTGCACTTGCCGGTCGTTGCGGCCGGGTTCAAACACCACTACCTCGTCGTTGCCGGGCATCCAGGCCAGAAAATCGGGGTAGTCGGAAGGCGTAACCACCGTTACGTGGTGGCCTTTCTTCTTAAGGTACCCCGCCAGGCCCAGCGACGAGCCGAGGGCATCGGCGTCGGGTTTGTGGTGGGTGGTAATAAAGATGTGCCGCGGCTCCCGCAGGAGCTCCTTCAGCGCCGTGACTTCGTGCATTGTCGGCTGATAGGTGACTGACTTTGCGGCCCTTACAGGCCGTGCAAGGGGCAAATTTCGGGAATGATTCGCAAAGTTGTTCTGGCCTGCAACATTCGGCCCCGGTCTTTCGGTTCGTTGGGGTGCCCGAAGCACGCTGCGCCTTCGGCCAAAAGTGCCCCAGGTGCCCCAGGGCGGGGGTAGGCGTGCCCAAATAAGGAGCAGCCCGGACGGGGCCGAGAGGAGCCCAGGAGCCGAAATTAATGCCGCATCCGGCCGTGCTGCGCCACCCGCCGGCCACCTTTGCTGCTGTTACTGCGGCCGGGCTACACCACGTCTTCGCATTAACTCCTACTTTTGCGCCCGCAATTCTTTTGTTTCTGTAACCGACCGCGCACCCTAGGTGCTGGTCCCTCATTTAACTCCCCGAGCCCATGGCAACGAACCGCACCTTCACCATGATTAAGCCCGACGCTGTTCAAGACGGCCACACGGGTGCCATCCTCGCCGACATCGAGAAAGGCGGCTTCCGCATCGTAGCGCTGAAGAAAGTGCTGCTCACCCCCGAGCGTGCCGGCAAGTTCTACGAAGTACACAAGGAGCGTCCGTTCTACAACGACCTCGTGAAGTACATGTCGTCGGGCCCCATTGTGGCGGCTATCCTGGAGCAGGACAACGCTGTAACGGCTTTCCGCGAGCTGATTGGTGCTACCAACCCCGCCCAGGCTGCCGAAGGCACCATCCGCAAGAAGTACGCGAAGAGCATCGAAGCCAACGCCGTGCACGGCTCTGACTCCGACGAAAACGCTGAAATCGAAGGCAGCTTCTTCTTCGGCGCCGACGAGCGTTTCTAAGCTCGCTTAAGCGTTATTTGCGCAAAAGGCCGCTCTGCAACGTGCAGGGCGGCCTTTTGCATATACTGTTTTTATGCCAGTTTTATACCTGTTTTGTATTGCCGAGCTTGCGTTTAGGTGTCAGTCGATTGATTAAGTGCAAGCTAGGATTTGCTCAGCTACAAGCCCCCATTGTGCAGCCTAGCCCCTAGGTGCCCGCACCGAAAAGAGCACGGAGGGGCCAGCCATGCCGTGGCCAGCCGCAAAAAACACCGCGCCGCCCGCCGCCGGAAACTCCGGAACGACGGGCGGCGCGGTGCCTTGCTGGTAGCGGGGTGCGGATACCTAGGCCGACAGCACCGGCTCGGCGGCGTGGGTGTCGGCGTCGCGCACTTCCTGCGGGTTGTGCTTGTGCTTGAACAGGAACAGGAACAGCACCGCAATTACCAGGGCGTACAGGGCAAAAGCCGTCCAGATGCCGGGCCAGTCTTTGCTCTGGTCGGCGTAGGTGAAGTACTTCTCAATCACGATGCCGCTCACCGAGGAGCCCAGCACGGCGCCAAAGCCGTTGGTCATCATCATGAACAAGCCCTGCGCGCTGGCGCGGATGCTGGGCGCCGTTTGCGTTTCGACGAACAGCGAACCGGAGATGTTGAAGAAGTCGAAGGCCATGCCGTACACGATGCACGACAGGATAATCAGCCAAATGCCGGGGCTATCGGGCGTGCCGTAGGCCAGCAAGCCGAAGCGCAGTACCCAGGCAATCATGCTGAACAGCATTACCTGCTTGATGCCGAAACGGCGCAGGAAAAAGGGAATGGCCAGGATGAACAGCGTCTCGGAAATCTGCGAGATGGACATGATCATGGCCGGGTACTTCACGGCAAACGTGTCCTGGTACTCGGGTACTTTGTCGAAATCGTGCAGGAAGGTATCGCCGTAGGCATTGGTGAGCTGCAGGGCCGCACCAAGTAGCAGCGAAAAGATGAAGAAGGTGAGCATCTTGGTGTCGCGCAGCAAGGCAAACGACTTCAGGCCCAGCACATCCACGAGCGAGCGGCTGGGGGTGTCTTTGGCGGTGGGCGGGCAGGCCGGCAGCGTAAACGAGTACAAGCCCAGCAAAATGGCCGCGCCGGCCGCTACGTAAAACTGGCTGGCCGATTTCTCGAGGCCCAGCAGGCTCACCGTCCACATGGCGGCAATAAAGCCGATGGTGCCCCACACCCGGATGGGCGGGTAATCCTTCACCACGTCGAGCCCTTCCTTCTTCAGCACCGAGTACGACACCGCAATGGACAAGGCCAGCGTGGGCATGTAGAAGATCATGTTCAGCAGCATCACCCAAAACATCAGGCCGGGGTCGGTTACCAACGGCACCGTGCATAGCACCGCGCCGCCCAGTATGTGCAGCGCGCCGTAGAGCTTCTCGGCATTCACGTACTTATCGGCCACAATGCCCATAAGCGAGGGCATGAAGATGGACGCGATGCCCATGGTCGAGAAGATGGCGCCGAACTGGGCCCCCGACCATTGTTTGGTTTGAAACCAATATGCCCCGATGGTGATCAGCCACGAGCCCCAGATAAAGAACTGTAGAAAGCTGAGGATAATAAGACGCAGCTTAGTACTCATGCGAGTGCAGTTGGGAGAGGGTAGGGAATGATTAAGTCCATAAAGATACAAGTTTTCTGCCGTGGCAGGTTTTTAGAGTGCCTTGCCCTAGGCGCCAACAAAAAGCCCCGTACGACACCGTACGGGGCTTTTTGTTGGGGTAAACCAGCCATGTGGCTGGCAACGCCAAGGTGCATTACATGGGGGTGGCCTCCTGCAGGCGGCGGTTCACTTCGTCCCAGTTAATCACGTTGTAGAACGCCTGGATGTAATCGGGGCGGCGGTTCTGGTAGTTGAGGTAGTAGGCGTGCTCCCACACATCGAGGCCCAGCACCGGAATGCCTTTGCAGCCCGAGTCGGGCATCAGCGGGTTGTCCTGGTTCGGGGTAGAGCAGATTTGCAGGTTGCCGTCGTTCATTTTGCACAGCCATGCCCAGCCCGAGCCGAAGCGCGTGGTGGCGGCTTTGGTGAACTCCTCCTTAAACTTGTCGTAGCCGCCGAAAGTCTTCTGAATGGCCTCGGCAATGGGGCCGGTGGGCTCGCCGCCGCCGTTCGGCGACAGGATTTTCCAGAACAGGTCGTGGTTCCAGTGGCCGCCGCCGTTGTTGCGCACGGCAGCCGGAGCCTTGGCGATGTTATGCAGGATTTCCTCGAGCGACTGATTTTCCATTTCAGTGCCCTGGATAGCGTTATTCAGGTTGGTAACGTAGGCCTGGTGGTGCTTGGTGTGGTGGATTTCCATCGTGCGCGCATCGATGTGGGGTTCCAGGGCATCGTAGGCGTATGGAAGCTGGGGCAGTTCGAAAGCCATAGCGTTGTGAGGTTTGGGGTATGGTATAGGGTGAGTTTCTGGGGTGATTAACCGCCGAAAGCAGCTACGGGTTACGTACTGGTACGGAGGCGGCCAAAAGTAGCTATTTCCGTTTGTCGGCAAAGAAGCGCTGCATTAAAGTCGCGCATTCGTCGGCCAGTACGCCCGTAAGCACCTGGCACCTAGGGTGCAGCAGCTGGCCGTGGCGCGAGTAGCCCACCTTGGGCTCGGGGGTGCCGTACACCACGCGCGGCACCTGCGCCCAGGCCGTGGCGCCGGCGCACATCACGCAGGGCTCCACGGTTACGTACAGCGTGCAATCGTGCAGGTACTTGTTGCCTAGGTAGTTGGCGGCGGCGGTAAGGGCCAGCATCTCGGCGTGGGCGGTTACGTCGCGCAGCTGCTCGGTTTGGTTGTGCCCGCGCCCGATGATTTGGCCGGTGCCGTTGTGCGCTACTACCGCGCCAATCGGAATTTCGCCTTGGGCAAAAGCCAGCTCGGCTTCGCGCAGGGCTTGGCGCATGAGGCGTTCGTCGTGGGGTAGCACTCGCATGGCTGGCAAAGGTAGCGGTGTGCGAAAAAATCCAGGCAGCCGCTACCTTGACGGCCGATGTCGTCGTTGCTGAAACGCTTGCTGCTGATTGGTGCCTTAGCCGCCCTGGTAATAGGTGCTCTGCTGCCCTGGGTGAGCACGTTTGCCGAAGGCGCCGCGCTGGTGCTGGCCGGCGTGTGCCTGGCCCTGTGGCTGAGCGAGGCGGTGCCGCCCTTTGTACCGGCGTTGCTGCTGGCGGTGCTGGTGCCGGCCGGGCTGGGCCGCCACAACCCCGCCGAATACGGCCTGGGCCAAGTGCTCGGCTGGGGTGCCGACCCCGTGCTGGCGCTGTTTTTCGGGGGCTTTGTGCTGAGTGCCGCCACCCGCGCCCACGCCCTCGACCGCGCCCTCATTCAGCAAACCACCCGGCTGGCCGGTGGCTCGGGCTTGCGCCTGCTGCTGCTCACCAGCGTGCTCACGGCCGTGCTCTCGATGTGGCTTTCGAACATTGCGGCCTCGGCGCTGGTGCTTGCCAGCCTACAGCCCCTGCTGCAGCAATTGCCGCCCAATGCCGCGCTGCGGCGCGCTTTGCTGCTGGGCGTGGCGTTTGGCGCCGATTTCGGCGGCATGGCCACACCCATCGGGAGCGGCCCCAACGGCCTGGCCCTGGCCGAAACCGCCGCCCGCGGGGTGCCGGTGTCGTTTGGCGCCTGGATGCTGTTTGCTCTACCGCTTACTCTGGGTTTGCTGGCGGCCGCTCTGGCGCTGGTGGTGTGGCGTTTTCACCTAGGGGGTAGCAACACGGCCGTGCCGGTCACCCCCGCCGAGCCGCTGCCGCCCGATGCGCGCCGCCGCCACTTGCTGGCGGTGCTGCTGCTCACGGTGGTGCTCTGGCTAACCGAGCCGTGGCACGGCGTGGCGGCGGGCGTGGTGGCCCTGGGTAGCGCGGCCGTGCTGTTTGCCATCCGGCTTATCACCCCCGAAACCCTGCGCGAGCTGGATTGGAGCACCCTGATGCTGATTGCCGGCGGGCTGATGCTGGGGCGGCTGCTGGAGCAATCGGGCGTAGTCCGGACGTTATCGGCCCAGGTGAATTGGCAGCAAATGCCGCCCGCGGTGGGCTTGTTCGGGTTGTGCATTATCAGCGCATTGCTTTCGGCCCTCATGAGCAACACTGCCGCCGTGGTTATGCTTATTCCGCTGGGGCAGGCCATTTACCCCGAACCTTCCACGGCTATTCTGGTGGCGCTGGCGGCGTCCATGGGCGTGCCCTTCGTCATCAGCACACCGCCCAACGCCATGGCCTACAGCCAAGGTGGCCTGAAGCCCGCCGACCTGCTGGTGCCCGGCTTGCTGCTGATGCTGGGCGGCTGTTTGCTGATAAGCCTCACGGGCCGCGCGGTGCTGCACTGGGCTGGCATTCCGTAGCTCCACGGGCTGCCGCCAAACAAAAAGGCCCCCGCTGGTACCAGCAGGGGCCTTTTTCTGAAACCACGAAAAGTACACCTAGGCTTTCTTCTCCTCGGGCGCCTTCACGTTGTCGTCGGGGTTGCGGTCGATGAGCTTGTTGAAGGGGTCGATGCCGACGCGGTCGGGTTTCTGCGGCACCGTAAACTCCAGGCGGTTGAGGCCCGGCACCAGACGGCGCTTTTCGAGCAGCATGGGCACATCCTGGTACTTGCCGTCTTTGCCCTTTTTGCGGGTAATTACGCCCACATCAATAAAGTCGCGCGCTTTCAGGTCGGGCGTTTCGTTGCCCAGCGAGTCGGCGTACAGCTTCTTGGTGTTCACGGTGAACTGCACCTTGTACTGGCCATTTGGCAGCTTGCGGTACGAGGCCGAATCAACCTTGTTCTCGTACAGCGTGATGCGCTCGAACAGGTCGGTAACCAGGTACTGCAGCGAGTCGGGCGTGTGCTTACGGATGTACCCCAGGAACTCTACCGAAGTGGTATACGGCGCGCGTTGGTAAGCTACTTTGTCGCGGTATTCCTTGATGGCGGCGTTTACGGCTTTCTCGCCTAGGTAGTCCTGCAGCGCGTACATCACCACCGAGCCTTTGCGGTAGTGGATGTAGGGCTGGTTTTCGACCAAATACAGCGGTACTTCCTTCTTACGCTCGGTGGTGCGGCCCGTGAGGTACGAGTTCAGCTCGTACTTCAAGAACTTCTTCATTTTTTCCTCGCCGTAGATGTGCTTCATCACCATAAGGGCGCTGTACTGGCTTAGCGTTTCCGACATCAGCGTGCCGCCCTGCACGTTGCCGCCAATAATCTGGTGGGCAAACCACTGGTGCGCCACCTCGTGGGCGGTTACGTAGAGCGGGTAGTCGATGTCCTTGGGGTCGGTCGAGTCGACGTGGGCCACGAAACCAATGCTCTCGGAGAACGGAATGGTGTTCGGGAAGGCTTGCGCAAACGAGCTGTACCCCGGAAACTCCAGAATACGCACTTGCCGGTGCTGGTACGGGCCGAAGTTGGCGGTGTAGTACTCCAAGCCCTTCTGCACGCCCTTCACCATGCGCTTCAGGTTGTACTCGTGGCCGGGCTGGTAGTAAATCTCAATCGGAATGTCCTTCCACTTGTCCTTGTACACGGCATAGCGCGCCGACAGGAAGGAGTAGAAGTTGAGGATGGGCGCATCCATTTTGTAATGGAAGTAGCGGCGGCCGTCCTTGGTCCATTCTTTCTGCAGGTAGCCCGGGGCAATGGCAATCTGATCGGGCGAGGTGCTGACGGTCGTTTCAAACCGAATCCAGTCGGCCTCGTTGCTGATGTAGGTGTTCATGCGCGCCGCCGAGTCGTGCACCGAAGCCATGCGCGGCTTGGGCTGCAGGCCTTGGTCTTTGCGCAGGTCGTCGTCGCCTAGCTCCAGGCCATCTTGGTAACCAATGTGGGGCAATAGCTGCGTGCCTACGAAGGTGCCGTTGTACACCATGCTGGTGTTGGAGCCGCGGTTGCGGAAGCCCGGGTTGGTGTAGGCCATGTCGAAGTGCAGCTGCACCGAGTCGCCGGGCTGCAGGGGTTGCTGCAGGCGCACAATGCGATACACCACCTCGCCCAGTTTTTTGTTGAGCACTTCCTTGGCGGGGCGAGCCAGCTCCAGGCGCTTCACTTCGGCATCGGACTCGTGGAGCAGCTGCACCGAATCAATAGCTACCTTTTCGCGGTTGAGCAGCCAGTACGTGCCTTTGAAGTGCACATCGCGCTCGGCCGGGTAAATGTCGGCCTCGATGTTGACGGCCGTGATGCGCGGCTGCGGGCGCTTCTCGAAGCGCTTAAACTCCCGCTCGTACTGCGCCTGCAGCTCCTCGGTTTCGTCGGAGGTGCGGTACTCGTTCAGCACGTTGGTGTTGTAGAAGATGTAGCCGCCCATGCCCGCAAACACCAGCAGGGCCACACCAGCCACCCCGCGCAAAGCCGGCGACATGGAGGAGCGCGCCTGTGCCCACCGCCACGAAAAACGCGTTTCGGTACCGCGCGGCCACAGCAGCGACGAGGCCAAGGCCAGCAGCACTGCAAATGCCCCCCAGTACAGCTTAAAGGCGAAGTACGGCCACACAAAATGCCCGTAGCCGTTCATGGCCGAGTAGCGCACGCCGGGGTCGGAGTTGAAGGAGTACAGGTTGTGCTCGAGGCCCAACTGCCCTTTGAAGAGGTTGAAGGCGTAGTACAGGATCATGATGAAATGGCCCATGTACTTGTTGTTACACAGCACCTGCACCAGCATGGCCAGCACGCACATAATCCAGAAGTCGAGCAGCTGGAAGCCGAACAGCTCCTTCAGGTACACATCAATTTCGTAGTTGAAGTAGCCTTTGAAGGTTTGCAGCGTTACGCCGCACACCAGCACTACCACCAGCAGCACTACCTGAATAAGCATGAGCGCCCCGAGCTTGGCCGAGAAAGGCACCCAGCCCGGCATGGGCATGGCGTCGTAGATCTGGTGAATCTGCGAATCACGCTCGCGCCACACCAGCTCGCCCGAGTAGAACGTGATGATGATGAGCATGAACAACGAGAACGAGCCGCCCAGCACCTGCACCACCACCGGCGTAACGGGGTAGGTGTTGGTGCCGAACATCTGGCCCACTTGCATGCCGGCAATAACCAGGAACAGCACCCCCGCGCCGGCAATACCCATAAAGTACACGCTGCGCACCGTGCTCAGGAACTCGAGCCGCAGCAAGCGCCCGAACTGCGCCCAGGCCAGACCCGCGGTAAAGCGCGGCGTAATGCGCGGCAGCTGCAGGCCCTTGGGGGCATCGGCTACACCTAGGGCACCCGCTTTGGGGCGCGGGCCCGAAGCCGAAGCGTTGGCAAACGAGAAGCGAAATACGAAGTAGCAAGCCGCCAGCATGAGCAGCGAAATGGCCATCCAGAGCAAGCGGTTTTGCACCAGGTAGTCGCTCCAGGGCAGCAGCATGGCGTTGCGCTCGGCTACCGTCCAGTAGCGTTGCGTGAGGTACACGGCGCCGCCGCCCATCGGGTCGAGCAGGTTTTGCAGCGTGTCGTTATCAATGTCCTGCTGCAGGGTTTGGCTGATGGAGTACAGCACAAAGAAGCCGATGCCGCCTAGGTACACCGCCAAAGCCGAGCGCGTGAGGGTGGCCCCGGTAAAGAAGATGGCCCCCGTGAACAGCAGGTTCGGGATGATGATGGTGAGGTAAGGCTGCAGGTAAGCGGCCGCGTGGTTCGGACCGATCTTGGCCTCATCGAGGCCGGGCCAGTACGTGGCCAGCCAGGCACCTAGGCCCGCACCGGCAAACACCAACAGCAGCACCACAAACGAGCCCAGAAAGCGGCCACCTAGGTAGCCTAGCTTGCTGATGGGCGCCGTGTAATAGAGCGAATGCGTGCGGTGCTCGAAGTCGCGGAACACGGGCGTGCCCATAATGGCCGACGTAACGAACACGCCAAACATGCTGATGGCCGTGAGCAGCCAGTTGATCTGGTACGGCGAGTTGGCCAGCACCTTGCCGCCGGCGGCGTCGCCCACCACAATGCCCCCGCCGAACAGCCCACCTAGGGCCAGCATCAGCAGGAAAGCCATCAGGAACATCAGGCCGAAATAGATGTACGTGGCCGGCCTTTTCAGGCGGTAGCGTAACTCAAACCGGAATATCTCTCCGAACATAGTCGAGTGTGAAGTAGAAGTTGACGATGAACGGAACGCTTAGGCTACTACCGGTTTGGCGGCTACTTGCTCGGCCGCATGAATGCGCGCGAAGTACACGTCTTCGAGCGTGGGCTCTACGCCCTCGAAGCCGTTGCCGGGCTGCGCCACGCTGTGCACGTGAATAATGGTTTGGCCGGCAAACAAGCGCGACGAAATCACCGAGAACTGCTCCTGGTAGCTGCTGAGCTCCTCTTTGCGGATGAGGCGGCGCCAGATTTGCCCGCGCATTTCCTCGATGGCCTGCAGCGGGTCGCCGGTGTACAGCACCTGGCCTTTGTTGATAATGGCAAACTGGCGGCACAAATCCGACACATCGGACACGATGTGCGTGCTCAGGATCACGATGCGGTCTTCGCCGATTTCGGCCAGCAGGTTATGAAAGCGGTTGCGCTCGGTAGGGTCGAGGCCGGCCGTGGGCTCGTCCACAATAATCAACCTAGGGTTGCCCAGTAGCGCCTGCGCAATGCCGAAGCGCTGCTTCATGCCGCCCGAGTAGCCGCCCAGGTTTTTGTTGCGCACGTTGTAGAGGTTGGTTTGGTGCAGCAAGGCATCAACCACTTGGCGCCGCTCGCTTTTGTTGCTGATGCCCTTGAGCACGGCAAAGTGCTCGAGCAGCTCGGCGGCGGTTACTTTCGGGTACACCCCAAACTCCTGCGGCAAATAGCCAAGTACCTGGCGCACGCGCTCTGGCTGGTTCAGCACGTCAATGTCACCTAGGCGGATAGAGCCCGAATCGGCCTCCTGCAGGGTCGAAATCGTGCGCATCAGCGACGACTTGCCCGCGCCGTTGGGGCCAAGCAAGCCAAACATGCCCGGCTCGATGCGCAGCGACACATCGTTGAGCGCTTTGGTGCCGTTGGGGTACGTTTTGGAAAGGTGTTCGATGACCAGTTCCATGCGAGTATGAGGGTTAGGGTGTGGAAAGCAAGAGTGGATTGTGGATAATATATCGGCGTTAGGCCGTGCGCATTACAAGCGCGAGCATAAAAAAAGCCCGTTGGGTAAAACCCAACGGGCGCAAGATGCGTATTCGGCCGCCTTCGTTGCCTAATCAGGCCGGCAGGGCAGCAAATTTATTTCAGCGCAATGCTCTGCATCACGGCCTGGGCCACAGGCTGGTACTGCTTCTGCTCCTCAATGGGGCTGTTGAAGTGGAACACGTACAGCTGGTCGCCCGAAATGGCGTACTGCATCAGCTGGTAGCGTTTCAGCGGGGCCATCATCTCGCGGCCGCGGCGGTTATCGGTCAGCGTCGAGACAAACTCCAGCACCACAAAATCGCGCTTGTTCACGGTCCGAATGTCCTTGCTGATGAAATCGACCTTGGTGTAGGTGCGCTTCAGGTTCGATTCGTACACCTTCAGCAAGAGGGCGTAGTCGCGGTCGGTAAAGGTGGTTTGCTTGTTGGCAATGCTGAAATCGACGCGGCCGGCGGGGTTGCTGAACACGGCCAGCGGCTTGCGGGCGGCCGGGTACTTCGAGGCAATAGCATCGTCGGGCAGGGGCTGAAAGTCTTCCGGCACGCCAACGGTCAGGTTTTTGGCTACCTGTACTTTCTTCAGCTTGGGGGCTACAAAAGCTACCAGCAGCAGGAGCAGCGGCAGCAGCCACAGGGCGGGGTGGAGGATATTTCGCGAGGTCGTCATTGAGTTATGCATCGTCGGCAAAGTAACGCAGCTACGCCCAACAGAATTTCGTGCCAATTCATTTGCCCAGCCTGCGGCCTTGCTCATGGGGCAACGAAAAGCCCCCGGCACCTAGGGTACCGGAGGCTTTTAGTTTCAATAAAGCGCGTCATGCTGAGCGCAGTCGAAGCATCTCTACCGCTTCGTCGAATAGTAGATTACTATCAGTAGAAATGCTTCGACTGCGCTCAGCATGACGCGCTTTATTAAGCCTTAGCGGCGGCCGCGCTTCTTCTTAGTGGCAACGGGCGCCGAGGGGTACTTGATGCGCACCTTCTTCCAGTACAGGTAGTTGTCGATTTTGGCCTCTACCAGGTAGGTGCCGGCCGGAATGCGGCCTAGGTCGACGGGGGCGCCGGTGTGGGTGGCCGGGTCGAGGGGCTGCGTGTATACCGGCTGGTTTTTGTAGTCGGTAACGGTAAGCGTGCCGGGCTTGGTGAACTGCTGCGTAAAGCTGAGCAGCACCGAGTTGGAGTTCGGCTTCGGGAAAATGTCGATGCCCGAAAGCGTTTCCACGCGCTTAACGGCGCCATCGAGCACTACCGGCTCGGCTTCCGATTTGGTCTTGATTTCGGTGCCCGTGGTTTCCGACTTGGTTTTCGTCTTCACCTTGGTTTGGGCGTGGGCGGCGGGCAAGGCCAATAGGGTAGCAGCGACGAGCGTCAGCGCAAAGCGTTTCATATCGGTGGTAAGAGTAGAAAGTCCGGAGTTGAGAAGTAGCTGAGGCGCCCTTTGCAGAATCCGGGCCAAAATTAACGAAGCTCGTTCTACGTACCTATCGGGTGCGTGGCTTGCCTATCTTTGCCGCCTCCGATATAGTTGTCCGGCTGCCTGCCCCGTGGGCGGGCCTACCTCTGAGCTTATGCTTCGAACGAATACCTGCGGTGAACTCCGCCTAGAGAATGTTGGCCAAACCGTTACACTGTGCGGCTGGGTGCAGCGCACCCGCGACAAAGGCGCCGTGCTTTACCTGGATTTGCGCGACCGTTACGGCCTTACTCAGGTAGTATTTGAGCAAGGCGTTGAGGCCGAAGAGCTGCGCGAACAAGCCCGCGACCTAGGCCGCGAGTTTGTAGTGAGCATTACGGGCCGCGTAGCCGAGCGCTACAACAAGAACCCCAACCTGCCCACCGGCGACATCGAGATTCGCCCCGAAACGCTGCAGGTGCTCAACCCCGCCAAGCTGCCGCCCTTCCTCATCGAAGACGAAACCGACGGCGGCGACGACCTGCGCATGAAGTACCGCTACCTCGATTTGCGCCGCAACCCCGTGCGCCGCAACCTCGAGCTGCGCCACCGCCTGGCCCAGTCGGTGCGCCGGTACCTGGATAACCAAGGCTTCCTGGAAGTAGAAACCCCGGTGCTCATCAAGAGCACGCCCGAAGGTGCCCGCGATTTTGTGGTGCCCTCGCGCATGAACCCCGGCCAGTTCTACGCCCTGCCGCAGTCGCCCCAAACGTTTAAGCAGCTGCTGATGGTGTCGGGCTTCGATCGGTACTTCCAGATCGTGAAGTGCTTCCGCGACGAAGACCTGCGCGCCGACCGCCAGCCCGAGTTCACGCAGATTGACTGCGAAATGGCCTTCGTGACGCAGGAAGACATACTGCAGACCTTCGAGGGCATGACGCGCCAGATGTTTGTGGAGGTAAAAGGCTTCGACCCGGGCGAGTTCCCGCGCATGACCTACGCCGACGCCATGCGCCTCTACGGCTCCGACAAGCCCGACACGCGCTTTGCCATGCAGTTCGTGGAGCTGAACGACGTGGTAAAAGGCCACGGCTTCCCGGTGTTCGACAGCGCCGAGCTGGTAGTGGGCATCAACGCCGCCACCTGCGCTACTTTCACCCGCAAGCAGCTCGACGAGCTGACTGATTTCGTGAAGCGCCCGCAGGTAGGCGCCACCGGCCTGGTGTACGCCCGCGTAGAAGCCGACGGCAACGTGAAATCGTCGGTTGATAAGTTCTACTCGCAGGAAGTGCTGCAGCAGTGGAAAGCCGCCTTCAACGCCAACCCCGGTGACTTGCTGCTGATTTTGGCCGGCCCCGCCGACAAAACCCGCAAGGCCCTGAACGAGCTGCGCCTCGAAATGGGCCAGCGCCTAGGTCTGCGCAACAAAGAGGACTTCCGCCCGCTGTGGGTGGTCGATTTCCCGCTGCTCGAGTTCAACGAAGAGGATGGCCGCTACTACGCCATGCACCACCCCTTCACCTCGCCCAAGCCCGAGGACATTCCGCTGCTCGAAAGCAACCCCGGCCAGGTGCGCGCCAACGCCTACGACCTGGTGATTAACGGCACTGAAATCGGCGGCGGCTCCATCCGTATCCACGACCGTGCCGTGCAGGCCAGCATGTTCAAGCTCCTGGGTTTCTCCGACGAGGAAGCCAAGGCGCAGTTCGGCTTCCTGCTCGATGCCTTCGAGTACGGCGCTCCGCCCCACGGCGGCATCGCCTTCGGCTTCGACCGCCTGTGCTCCATGTTCGGCGGCGCCGACTCGATCCGCGACTTCATTGCCTTCCCAAAAAACAACTCTGGCCGCGATGTGATGATTGACTCGCCCTCGGAGATTTCGGGCGCGCAGCTTAAGGAGCTCAGCATTGAGTCGAAAGTGGAAGCGGCGAAGTAGCTCTCGTTAATGCCTGATTCGCCACTGCCAGCAGTAACAGAGGTGCGCTACACGCGCAAGCCTACGCCTCTGCTACTGCTGGCAGTGGTGTTTATGCTGCTATGTGTCTACAATGCTTTCCGGTTCTTGGCCGTGTGCGTGAACTGCGGGCATGATTTGATGCGCAACCCCCAGTTGTTGTTCATTTGGGGATTCACCATTGCCGCTACGGGGTACGAAGTCTGGCGATGGTACAAAAGGAGCAAAGCGCCCTTGCCGGCACTTAAGTTGAGCAAGGCCGGCATCTGGTCGCCTTTAACTGGCTGGTTAAGCTGGCAAGAGGTACAGCTGAACGTAGCCCTTTGGCATGATGCCGTTAGCCTGCATTATTCCCAGCCCAGCACTGAGCTTCCGTTTATCAAATGGCAGATCAGCGAACTAGCTATCAGCGGAAAGAGATTGAAGCACTTGCAGCAGCAGTATCGGGAAGCCGCTAGCTAAGCTATGGACTCTCAAACCTAAAACCTCATACCATTCAAAGAGCAGCGCCTGAAGCATTAGGCGCTGCTCTTTGAATGCCATAAGGCCAGCGTCTTAATTCAGCCGAAAGTTCTTAAGGTCCCTAGGTACCAGCGGGTGCCGATCAAGCAGCAATACTTGCTGAATTGCCAAGGCAAAAACAATCAAAATGGCAATCTGCAGGTTGCTGAGCAGGGTGGCGTTGCTCTCGGTTGTAGCCGAGCTCTTTGATAGCTCCTGGCCTACCTGCAGCTGAATCTGGCTCAGCTTGGTTAGTTCGGTGTGAATGGTGTCGAACTCGCGGGCGAGCTGCTGCACATCGGCTGCCGATGGGCTGTTGGCGGCCGCAAGCAAGTGTTTTTCGTGGGCGTTGTAGCGGTGCAAATTGCGTTTGAACTCCTGGAGTACGCGGTTTTCCTCGACTACCAGGTAGGTTTGCTCGTAGCGGCTCACCAACGAATCAATCTGCACGTTGCGGCCCGCCAGCTGCATGGTGGCGTAGCGCTGCTGCTCCGCGGTGGGGTGCCCTAGGTAGCTGGCCAGCAACTGCTGCTTGGCATACATCAGGTCGTTGAGCTGAAACAGGCCCGTGGCGGGTAGCAGTCGGTCGTTGTACAACGAAGCTGCCGAGGTAGTGGCATTGTGCATCAGGCGTTTCTCGACGATGCTGCTGCCCAGCACCACAAGCAGCACCACAAGAAACAGAAAGGCCGGCTTGGCTTTATGGTGGATGCGATGGAGCGGGCTCATGGCGGTGAGGAACAGAAGTAATGCTATAGAGTAAGATAGCAAAAGCGGTGGAGCATACCTAGGCACCCACCAGGGTTAGGCGGCGTCTAGGTAGCAGCACGTTTGGCAAGCTGCGGTGCGCCCGCTTACTTGCAGTAAATGGCGCGTTTTGGGTTTCCGCAGCTACCTAGGCTGTATGTTTTGCTGGCGGCGTGCTGCTGGTTGCTTGCCAGCTCGTGGGGGCTGGCCCAAAATCTCACGTTCCGAACCCTCACCTCACAAAACGGGCTGTCGGAAAACAACGTGTACGCCATAGCCCAGGACCAGCGCGGTTTTCTGTGGCTGGCCACCCAAGATGGCCTCAATCGCTACGATGGCGCTTCCTTCCGGGTGTTTCGCAGCGACCCGCAGGTGCGCGGCAGCCTCGGCAGCAACTTTGTGCTGGCCCTGGCCGCCGATAGCAAAGGCGGCATGTGGGTGGGCACCGGCGGGGGCGGCCTGGCCTGCTTCGACCCGCTAACCGAGCGTTTTCGCATCTACGAAACCGGCGGCCCCGGCACCCTGGCCGACAACTTTGTGCGCGCCGTGTACGCCGACGGCCAAGGCCGCATTTGGGCCGGCACCGAGGGCGGTTTGCACTTGCTGAACCCCGCTACGGGCAAGTTTCGGTTGTTTAAGCACGGGCCCGGCGTAAGCGGCAGCGTGCGCGGCAACTCCATCCGCAGCATCACCCAAAGCACCGACGGGCGTGTGTGGGTAGGCACCGGCGAGGGCCGCATCAGCTACGCCGACGAGCGCACCGGCGCGCTGGTGCCGCTGCCCAACTGGCAACACGGCGACGCCATTAAGGACCTGGAACCTACCCAAGACAACGGCCTGTGGGTTGCCACCGAGCATATGGGTTTGTACTACCTAGGGCTCAGCAACAACCGCCAGGTGCACTACCAGCACGAGCCCGGCAAGGAGGGTAGCTTGCCTACCGATGACATCCGCAACTTGCTGGTAGATAGCCAGCAGCGTTTGTGGGTGGGCACCTCGGCCGGCCTATGCCGCTACACCGCCCGCACAGGTGCCTTTCAGGTGTGGCACCACCAGCCAAACGCCCCGCGCGGGCTGCCCACCGACAAAGTGCATAGCCTGTTCGAGGACCGCTCGGGCTTGTTTTGGGTGGGTACGGAGTACGGGCTTTCCAGCTTCGACCCACGACCCAACGCCTTCGCGCAGCCCATTCCGCACCGCGTAACGGGGTCGGTTTGGGCCATTGCCGAAGATGCGCGCCGCAATCTGTGGTTTGGCTCCGAAGCCCTAGGTCTGCATCGGCTCGAACCCCTCACGGGCCGCATCACCACGTACCGGCACAACGAAAACGACCCCGAAAGCCTGCCCGAAGACTTTATTCGGGCGCTGCTGCCCGACCGCGACGGCCGCCTCTGGATAGGTACCCAAAGCCAGGGGCTGGCCTGCCTCGATCCGGCTACGGGCCGTTTCCGGCGCTTTCGCCACAACCCCGCCGACCCTACCAGCCTCTCCGACGACTTTATCCGCTGCATTTATCAGGACAGGCAGGGCCGCTTGTGGATAGGTACCGAAGGCGGCCTCAACCTCTTCGACCCCGTCAGCGGGCGCAGCGCCGTGTACCGGCACAACCCCCGCGACCCGCGCAGCCTCAGCAGCAACTTTGTGCGCTGCGTATTTCAGGATAAGCGCGGGCGCATGTGGGTGGGCGTGGGCGGCGGCGGGCTAAGCTTGTTTGATCCGCGCACGGGCCACTGCCGCACCTTCCGGGCCAACCAAACCGATCCGCACAGCCTTAGCAACAACTTTGTGCGCTGCATGCTCGAGGATGAGCAGGGCCGGCTGTGGCTCGGTACCGAAGGCGGCGGGCTCACCTGCCTAGTTGACGCCGAGAAGGGCCGCTTCGTGACGTACCGCGAGCGGCAGGGGCTGCCCAACAACGTCATCTACGGCATGTCGGCCGATGGCCGCGGCGCCCTCTGGATGGCCACCAACAAAGGCATTGCGCAGTTTATGCCGAGCACCGGCAAGTTCCGGACCTATGACATGCGCGACGGTTTGCCGCAAGACGAGCACAACGCCGGCGCCTACCTGCGCACCACCGATGGCCGCCTGCTGTTTGGCGGGCCCAACGGGGTAGTGGCCTTTTACCCCACCGCGGTGCGCCACAACCCGGTGCCGCCGCCGGTGGTGCTTACCCGGTTTCGCAAGTTCAACCAACCGGCCGAGCTGGATACCAGCATTACCGAAAGCCGCGAAATCCGCCTGACCCCACGCGACTACCTGTTCTCCATCGAGTTTGCGGCCCTCAACTACCGCTTGCCCGATAAGCACCGCTTCATGTACAAGCTGGAGAACTTCGACGAGAACTGGATCGACGCGGGCAACCAGCACCAGGCCACCTACACCAACCTCGACCCTGGCACCTACACCTTTCGGGTGCGCGCCGCCAACAACGATGGGGTATGGAACCCGACCGGCACCGCCCTGCGCCTGGTGGTAGAGCCGCCGTGGTACCAAACGTGGTGGTTCCGCATTCTGGCCAGCTGGTTTGTGTTCGGCTTGTTGTTTCTGGCCTACCGGGTGCGCGTAAGTCAGCTGCTGGCCCTGGAGCGGGTGCGCCACAACATTGCCCGCGACCTGCACGATGATATGGGCTCCACGCTCTCGTCCATCAGCATCCTGAGCCAGTTGGCCCGCACGCACCAGCAGCGGGGCAGCGTGGAGCAGTCGTCGCAGCTGCTCGAGCAAATCGGCGAATCGTCGCGGCGCATGCTCGATTCGATGGATGACATCGTGTGGGCCATCAACCCCGCCCACGACAGCATGGAGTCGGTTACCTCGCGCATGCGCTCCTTTGCCTCCGATGTGCTCGAGGCGCGCGGCATCGACTTTGTGTTTAAAGTAGCGCCCGAGGTTACCGAGCACCGCCTGCCCATGCGGGCGCGCCGCGAGTTTTTTCTGCTGTTTAAGGAGGCCGTAAACAACCTCGCCAAGTACTCCAAAGCCGAATTTGCCACGATCAAGCTCGACTACGAAAACCGCCACCTGGTGCTGCGCGTGGAGGACAACGGCGTGGGCTTCGACCCCAACGCGCCCGCGCAGGGCGGCGGCAACGGCATGACCAACATGCGCAGCCGCGCCGCTGCCATCCGGGCCAGCTTGCAGATTGATACGGCCCCCGGCCAGGGTACCAAGCTGGAGCTGCGCGTGCCGATGCGGTAGCGCGGTTGTAGCGCGGACTTTGTAGTCTGCGTCCACGGATAGTAATATCTGTTTCTGACCTAGGGCGGTAGCGCGGTGTAGGGTGGGCTTTAGCCCGCGTTGGCCAGAACGGCCGACTCCAAGGTTAAACGGCGCGGCACCAATCGTTCACGCCAACGAGGGCTGAAGCCCGCGTTACACCGCTACATTGTGTTCACTTTCTCACATCATTATGCGAGGCGGCGCGTCGGGGCTTTGGCTACCTTGCAGCATCTGGTTTGCTCTTGTATCCACCACCGTTAAGCATATGGAAGCTTCTACCCGCGTACTCATTTACGAAGACAACCCCGACCTGCGCCTTAGCCTCAGCCACCTGCTAGGGGGCACGCCTGGCCTGGAGCTGGTAGGGGCCCTAGGTAACTGCCAGCAGGTAGAAACCGACATACCGCGCCTGAAGCCCGATGTGGTGCTGATGGACATCGACATGCCCGGCATCAACGGGATCGAAGGACTCAAGCGCATCAAGGCTTCGCAGCCGAAAGTGAGCGTGGTGATGCTGACGGTGTTCGAAGACAACGACCGGGTGTTTCAGGCCGTGTGCGCCGGTGCCGATGGCTACTTGCTGAAGAAAACACCCCCGGCCAAGCTGCTCGACGCCATTGGCGAGGTGCGCGCCGGCGGCGCCCCCATGACGCCGGCCATTGCCCGCCAGGTGCTGCGCCTGTTCCCGAAGCCCACCGCCCCGCGTCAGCAAGAAGACTCGCCGGCCAACCTAAGCGCCCGCGAGCAGGAAATTCTGGGGCTGCTGGTGGAGGGCTACAGCTACAAAATGATTGCCCACGACCGCGGCATTTCACTCGATACGGTTCGCTCGCACATCAAGAAAATTTACGAAAAGCTGCACGTGCGCTCCATGACGGAGGCCGTGAGCAAGGCCTTGCGCCAGGGCCTCACCTAGGCCGGGCCCTAGGTGCGGCGGGTGGTTGCCGCCGCCCGCTGTGGGGGAGGGTGGCCTCACATCGTATCACATCATCATGTGATTGCAGCTCCCCGCGGGGTTATTGACCTTTACACAATCAGACTCTCGCAGTCAGTTTGTTAGCTCACTTTTTCGACCGACCCCAATGTCAGCGAAATCCCGACGGCAGCTGCTGATTTCTTTGCTGGGCTTGTGCCTCACCGGCCGCCCGGCACTGGCTTAGCGCGGTACCGCCGCCTAGCCCCGACACACCTCCTGCAGCTCGGCAGCTGTGCCCCGGAAGTGAGCAAAACATACCCCCGCCCGGTTGGTTGAAACACCAGCCGGGCGGGCTTTTTTGTGGCTTGCCCAGCCAATTTTATGGTTGCGCACGTTTGATAGTTAGCGCGGCGGCGGGCTATCTTCGTTACCGCGCCCCTGTTCCACCGTGCCCCATGCAGCTACTCCGCAACCTCAAGCTCACCGACGTTTTCGTGCTCGACATTGAAACCGTGCCCTGCGTAGGTTGCCACGACGAGCTCGACGACATGCTGCGCCACCTCTGGGAGCACAAAGCCCAAAGCCTGCGCCGCCAGCAAGGGTACCCCAGCTGGGGCGCCGAGGAAATCGAGCCCATGCCCGACCGGCTTTCGGCCGCCGCCTTGTTTTCGCAGGCCGGGATTTACGCCGAGTTTGGCCGGGTGGTGTGCATTTCCCTAGGTTGCTTTTACCACGACAAGCAGGAGCAGCTGCGCTTCCGGGTGAAAAGCTTTGCCGCCGACGACGAAGCCACCTTGCTGCGCGAGTTTGCCGAGGTGCTCAGCCGTAAGCCCGGCCACATGCTGTGCGCCCACAACGGCAAGGAGTTCGATTTTCCGTACCTCTCGCGCCGCATGATGATCAACGGCGTGGCGCTGCCCCCCCAGCTCGACATTGCCGGCAAAAAGCCCTGGGAGGTAAACCACCTCGATACGATGGAGCTCTGGAAGTTCGGCGACCGGAAATCGTTTACCTCCTTGGCGCTGCTGGCGGCCATGTTCGGCATTCCAACGCCCAAAGACGACATCAACGGGGCCGACGTGGCCCGCGTGTACTACGAGGAGCGCGATTTGCCCCGCATCGTGAAGTACTGCCAGAAGGACATCATTACCACCGCCCGCGTGCTGATGAAGTTCCGCGGCGACGACCCCTTCGACGACGCGGCCGTGGTGTACGCCGATCAGCCCGAAATGGCGGTGCTGCGGTTGGCGTAAGCTGAACGTCGATTGGAAACCTGCAAAAGGCAGCCGCAAGGCTGCCTTTTTTCATTTGGTGCGAGGGCAAAACAGTGTGGATAACTATGTTAATATGTTGATAAATTATTGTATTATTATTCATGGTGTAACCCTTATCCCCTAGGTCATGTCGCAGAATGTGTTGGAGGAAGTCTTGGCCTGTTTCACGGCACCCGCCGTTAGCCAGGTGAGCACAGTGGTGGGAGAAAGCGAAACAGGCGTTCGAAAAGCTTTACCCAAAGTAATTCCGTTGGTACTGAGCAGCCTGATCAAGCTCGCGGAACAAGTGGGTGGCAGCGAGGTAATCTGGACGATGGCCCACGATGCCCACCGGGCCGATGTGCAGACCGATGTGCTGGCCGCCGAAAACGAAAGCAGCCCCGCGCACCGGGGGCAGCAACTGATCCGCTCGTTGCTAACCGAAAACAACCACCGGCGCGTAGGCGAAATAGCGCACGAAACCGGCATTCGGCACGCGGCCGTGGAGCGCTTGCTGGGTATTGTGGCCCCCGTGATGCTGGGGGTGTTGGGCGAGTACGCTACCCGGCAGCCGCTCGATGCGCCGGCCCTGGGCCGCTGGCTGCATGCCCAGCGCAACAGCGTATCGGGTTTGCTTATCGCCGACAAGGAAAGCAGCCTCGCCACCCAAACCGCACCCGAACCCAGGCGCCCCCTGCCGCCCGTGCACGAGCCCGTAGCGGCCCACGAGGGTATTCCGCAGCGGCAATGGTTGTGGCCGGCGTTGTTGGTGCTGCTGGCCGTGCTCACCGGCTTTTTTCTGGGGCAAAACCGCACGGCACCGCTTGCCAGCCTTCCGCCGGCCAACGCTTACACGGCGGGCCTAGGTGCCACCGACGAGCCAGCCGCCCAGGAGGCAAGGCCCGCTCGCTCGGCCGCAAACCTGGTGGCCGACAACGAAGTCCCGACTACGGCAAGCGGCCGCTACGATGCCGCTTCCGAAAACTACATCTACGACACGGGCCAGCCGGTGCAGCTAACCCTGGCGGGCGGCACCACCTACACCGTGGGCGCCAACTCCACCGAAAACCGGCTGTACCGCTTTTTGGTCGATGCCAACGTGCAGGTCGATTCCGTTAACCGCACCAAAGGCTGGATTAACTTCGACCGCGTGTACTTCGATGCCCGCAAGGCCTCGCTCACCGACGAGTCGATGGCGCAGCTGCGCAACGTGGCCGATATTCTGAAGAGCTTCCCTCGCTCCCGCGTGAAGATTGGCGGCTACACCGATACCACGGGTACCTTTTTGCAAAACCTGCGGCTGAGCGAAGAGCGGGCCACCGTAGCCATGGCTGCCCTCATCGACCTAGGCGTGCCCGCCAACCGCATCGAGGCCAAGGGCTATGGCCAGAAGTACCCCGTGGCCAGCAACGAAACCCCGGTGGGCCGGGCGCTTAACCGGCGCATCAGCATCCGCGTCACGCAGAAATAACCTGGGGCTGAAAGGCATAAGAAAAGGCAGCCCGCAAAGGCTGCCTTTTCATTGTTGACGCTGGCAAAACGGTGCGTTAGCCGTTAAGAACGTTCTCCAAAATGCCGGGCGCTACGCCGAGCAGCACCGTAATGGCTACCAGCAGCACCAGCACCGCCGATTGAAAGAAGGTAACCGGCACCGCTGCATCGGCGCCTTCGGGGGCCGGGCGCATGTACATGGCAATAATGGGGCGCAGGTAGTAGTAGATGCCGATAGCCGACATCACCACCGCAAAAATTACCAGGCCGATGTAGCCTTCCTGCGCGGCGGCCGCAAACAGGTAGAACTTGCCGAAAAAGCCGCCCGTGAGCGGAATACCGGCTAACGACAGCATGGCAACCGTCATGGCGAAGGCCAGTAGCGGGTTGGTGCGCGCCAAGCCGTTCAGGCCCTCGTAGTCGTCGCGGCCGCGCTGGTCGTGTACCAGCTTAAGCACCGCGAAAGCTGCAACCGTAGCCACCGAGTAAGCCAGCGAGTAAAAGAAGATGGCATTGGCCGACAGAGCGTTGCTGCGCAGCGCCACCAGGGCCAGCAGCAGGTAGCCGGCATGCGAAATGCTGGAGTACGCCAGCATACGCTTGGCGCTGGTTTGGGCCACCGCACCAACGTTGCCAATCAGCAGCGTGAGCACCAGCATGGCCGTGAGCGTGGGCAGCCACATGCTCATGGTGTTGTCGCCGAAGGCCACGAGTAGTAGTTTAAAGAAACCCGCGATGCCGGCCGTCTTCACCACGGTGCTCATAAAGCCCGTGAAGATGGTAGGCGCACCCTCGTACACGTCGGGCGTCCAGAAGTGGAAAGGAGCCGCTGAAATTTTAAACCCAATGCCAATCAGCATCAGCAGGATACCGATGTACAGCATAGGCGCCAGGGCCGGATCGGCGGTGGGCAGCGCACGAGCGGCCACACCCAGCTGATCCAGCGCAAAAGTGCCCGTAGCCCCGTAAAGCAAAGCCATGCCGAAGAGCAGAATGCCCGTGGCAAACGAGCCCATCAGGAAGTACTTAAGGGCCGCTTCGTTGGAGCGCAGGTTGCTCTTGTCGGAGCCGGCCAGCACGTACATGGCAATGCTGAGCGTTTCAATGCCCAGGAAGAGGATGAGCAAGTGGTTGTAGCTCACCATCATGATGGCGCCCACCAGCGAAAACAGCATCAGGCTGTAGTACTCGGCCAGGTTAGGGTTGCCTTCGCGCACGTACTGCTGCGAAAACGGTAGCAAAAGCAGCGTCGAGAGTACTACCACGGCCGTAAACACTTGCGCGTAACGGTCGAAGATGAGCATGCCGTTGAAGTAAGGCGAGTCGTTCCAGGACGACAGCGCCCCGGTGGAGTCAACGCCCGAAAGGTTTACGGCAAATACCACCGCCAGCACCAGCAGCACAGCCGGCAGCAGCACCCGGTTGGAGCGCAGGAAACCTAGGAACAGGTTGGCCAGCCCGGTAACAGAAAGCAGAATAATCGAGAGCATGAGTCGGGTGGCTTAGCGGTTGATCAGCACCAGCAGCTTGTTCACGGCGGGCTCCGAAATGTGCAGGAAGGTGCCGGGGAACAAGCCGATCCAGAACACCATCAGGATAAGCGGCACGAGCACAGCCAGCTCAGCGCCGGTTAGGTCGCGGATAACGCTCGAAAACGACGAGTCGGGGCCGAGCATCACGCGCTGGAACATGCGCAGCAGGTACACCGCCCCGAAGATGATGGTGAGGCCAGCTACGGCACCCAGCCAGGGGTTGTACTGGTATACGCCCATCAGCAGCAGAAACTCGCCTACGAAACCGTTGGTGAGCGGCAGGGCAACCGTACCGAGCAGAATAACGAGGAAGGTAACCGACAGCAGCGGGGTAGCCCGCGTGAGGCCGCCCAACTCCGGAATCTGGCGAGTGCCGGTGCGGCGCTCGATGATATCGGCGATGAAAAACATGCCGACCACGTTCACGCCGTGCGCCAGCATTTGCACCGCAGTGCCCTGCAGGCCCACGGCCGTGAGCGAGAACATGCCGGCAATCATCAGGCCCACGTGCGAAAGCGACGAGAAGGCAATCAGGCGCTTCATGTCGCGCTGACGGATGGCGATAAGCGCACCGTAGATGATGCCGATTACCGCCAGAATCATCACCAGCCAGCTCCACTGGCTAACCCCTAGGGGCACGACGGGCAGTACCCAGCGCATGGTGCCGTAAATGCCCATTTTCAGCATAATGCCCGACAGCAGCATGGTGGCCGGTGTGGGGCTTTGCTCGTAGGTATCGGGCTGCCACGAGTGCAGCGGGAAGATGGGCATCTTCACGGCGAAGGCCGAGAACACCAGCAGGAACACCCACGATTGCTCGGCAGCCGAGAGGCGCAGGTTGTAGAAAGCGGCCAGGTCGGAGCTGCGCACCGCGCCGTTAACACCCGTCATGTAGTACAAGTACACGAAGCCGGCCAGCATCAGCAGCGAGCCTACTACGGTGTAGATGAAGAACTTGAGCGTAACCTGCACGCGCCGCTCGCCGCCCCACACGCCGGCGAGGAAGTAAATCGGAATCAAGGCCACTTCCCAGAAGAAGTAGAACACGAAGGCATCCAGAGCCACAAACACCCCGATCAGGCCGGTTTGCATGAACAGCACCAGGGCGTAGAACACCGAGGGGTTGTCGTAGTCGTGGCGGAACGAGGCCAGCAGAATCAGCGGCACCAGAAACGCCGTGAGCAACACCAGCAACAGGCTCAGTCCATCAACGCCGATATGGAAGTTGATGCCTGCCGAAGCCAACCACGGGTAGTTGATTTCGAACTGGGTTTGGGAGTTGACCTGAAACGTGACCGTCATGTAAACGACCAGAGCCAGCTCAACCAACGAAGCACCAAAGGCCAAAGCACGGGCAGCGCCACCGCGCACAAAGTGCAGCAGTAGTGCAGCCGCTACCGGCCAAAGGAGAACAATAAGCAGAAGGGCAGTTTGCATAACGCGAACTTCGGGGGATGCGGAGTAGCCCGCCTATGGATTACAGTCGGATGAAATTCAGGGCCAGCACCACCACAATGCCAATTACCATCAGCAGCAGGTAGGTTTCGACGCGGCCGGTTTGCAGGTTGCGCAGCAGCTGCGAGCCGCCCATTACCGTGCGACCTAGGCCATTCACGGCACCATCCACCACGCGCTTCTCCACGCCGTCGTGTAGGCCGCGCGAGAGGAACATGGAGGGGCGCACGAACAGGGCGTTGTACAGCTCGTCGACGTAGTATTTGTTGTATACCAAGTTCTCGAAGAAGCCGCGTGGCTGGTTTTCTTCGGCCGGGCGGGTGCGGCGGGCTACGTACAGCACGTAGGCCAGCAGAATGCCCAACACGCCAGCAGCTACCGAGAAGCCAATGAGCATGTACTCGGTGGCGTGGTCGATTTCAGCCCCGAAAGCTTCGGGGTTCAGCTGGCGCGAGTAGTTGAACAGCGGCGCCAGGAAATCGGCCAAGTAGCCACGGCCCAGGAACAACGGCGCGTTCATGAAGCCACCCACGGCGGCCAGAATGGCCAGGATAATCAGCGGCAGCGTCATGCTGGCCGGCGACTCGTGCAGGTGGTGCTTCTGCTCCTCGGTGCCGCGGAACTCGCCGAAGAAGGTGAGGAACAGCAGGCGGAACATATAAAACGCCGTCAGGAACGCCGTCAGCAGGCCAATGCCCCACAGCACTTTGTTGTGCTCGTAGGCGTGGGCCAGGATTTCATCTTTCGAGAAGAAGCCCGAGAACGGCGGGATACCCGAAATAGCCAGGCAGCCGATCAGGAACGTGAGGAAGGTAATTGGCAGGGCTTTGCGCAGGCCGCCCATGCGGCGGATGTCCTGCTCGTTGCTCATGGCGTGAATTACCGAACCGGCACCTAGGAACATCAGCGCCTTGAAGAAAGCGTGCGTGAGCACGTGGAACAACGACGAGCTGTAGCCCATTACGCCCAGCGCCAGGAACATGTAGCCCAGCTGCGAAACGGTGGAGTACGCCAGTACCTTCTTGATGTCGTTTTGGGCCACGCCGATGGTGGCGGCAAACAGGGCGGTGATAGCACCAACCCAGGCCACAACTTCCAGCGTGTCGGGCGACAGGGTGTAGAGCACGTTGGAGCGCAGCACCATGTAAATACCGGCCGTTACCATGGTGGCGGCGTGGATAAGCGCCGAAACCGGCGTGGGGCCAGCCATGGCGTCGGGTAGCCAGGTATAGAGCGGCAGCTGTGCCGACTTACCCATGGCACCCACGAAAAGCAGCAGGGTAATGGCCGTAACTACGCCAGCGCCAACCTGCATCTGCGAAGCCTTCTGGAACACCTCGCCGTACTGCACCGAATCGAAGGTGAAGTAGATCAGGAAGATGCCCAGCAGGAAGCCTAGGTCGCCGATACGGTTGATGATGAAGGCCTTCTTGGCGGCGTTGTTGTAGTTGGTGTTCTTGTTCCAGAAGCCGATCAGCAGGTAGGAGCAGAGGCCCACGCCCTCCCAGCCGATAAACAGAATTACGAAGTTGGCGCCCATTACCAGCACCAGCATCGAGAACACGAAGAGGTTGAGGAAGGCGAAGAACTTGCCCACGTTCTCATCGTGGTGCATGTACCCGATGCTGTACACGTGGATCAGGAAACCCACGCCCGTAACCAGCAGCAGCATAATCAGGCTGAGCTGGTCGATTTGGTACGCAAAGGGGATACTCAGCGAGCCGACCGAAATCCAGTCGAACAAGTGCACCACGTAGGGGTATTGGAACGTGGTGAACAGGTACACCGAAATCAGGAACGAGCCCAGAACGGTGGCGCTGCCGATAAGCCCTGCAACCGTGCCCGAAAGCCGGCGGTTGAGCAAGCCGTTGATCAGGAAACCCAGAAACGGCAGCAGCGGAATGAGAATGTAGAGCAGCGGCGAGCCGGCAAAGACGGCGAGGGGCGCTTGTTCAGCCATAAGTCAGATGAGTAGATGACTGAATGAGCAGATGAGTAGAGCGGTAGGCGAGGCAAGTGCTCGTCTTACTCCTTACTCCTCCGCTCATTCACCATTTAAGCCGGTCGAGCAGGTTGACGTCGGTGTTCTGAATGTTGCGGTAAATCATCACGATGATGCCCAGGCCCACTGCTACTTCGGCAGCGGCTACGGCCATGATGAAAAACACAAATACTTGCCCGTTGGGGTCGGCGCGGTAGGCCGAAAAAGCGGCCAGCAGTACGTTGACGGCGTTGAGCATCAACTCCACGCACATGAAAATAATGATTGCATTACGCCGGCTCAGCACGCCCAGCACCCCAATTGAGAACAGGGCGGCGGCGAAAAATATGTAGTGCTGAAGCGGAATCGTGCGGATGACTTCCGGTATCGTCTGTTCCATTCAGGACGGGGTAGCGGCAGAAAAAAGCTCTACCTCAGCGGTAGGCAGAATTAGCGGGCAAAGGTATCCTGAAAATTGGAAAACTCCCGCGGAAAAGTACTTGATCGGCAAAGCCACGGCCGGAGTAGTTTGTGCGTTGCCAATGCCCGGGTGTAGCGCTGAGTGGTACTCGGCGCGGTCGGCAAAGATGACCGTGCGGCCGCGCGGCCCCGACCCTAGCGGCGTGGCTCCGCATGGGCGCGTGCCGCGCCAGCGCCGAGTACCACTCAGCGCTACACTGGGTGTCGGTAAGGCGCAAACCGCTGTTCAGGCTGGCAAATTTTCTATTCCGGATAAAGTATTTTTCCGCTGCCTGCGTCTTCCCCATCAGAATGGAACAGGCACTGACCATACTACCCACCGCGGCGGCCATGACCGAGCAAAACGACCGGGTGCAAGAGGCCGTGCGGGAGCAACGCGGCAAGCTGCTCGCGTTTATCCGCCGCCGCATCCCCGACGAGGCCGACGCCGAGGACGTGCTGCAGGACGTTTTCTACGAACTCGTGCAGAGCTACCGCCTGGTGAAGCCGGTAGAGCAAATGGCTGCGTGGCTGTTCCGGGTGGCGCGCAACAAAATCATCGACCGCTACCGCCGACCCAAGCCCGCCTCGCTCGAAGAAGCAGCCGGCTACCATGCTGCGTCCGATTCCGACGAGCCCTTGCTGCTCGCCGATGTGCTGCCCGCGCCCGACGACTCCACCGAAACCGCCATGGCGCGCGAAACCATCATGGAGGCCATTCTGGATGCCCTAGGTGAGCTGCCGCCCCCCCAGCGCCAAGTGTTTGTGTGGCACGAGTTTGACGGCAAAACCTTCCGGCAGATGTCGGAAGAAACCGGCGTGCCGCTGAAAACCCTCATTTCGCGCAAGCACTACGCGGTGCAGCAGCTGCGCACCAAGCTGCAGGCGCTCTACACCGATTTGTTTCTCGACTAACTCTCTCCCCGATATGAACCGCAATTTTTGGCTGCTCCGCGGCCTACGCTTTCTGCTCTTTGTGGCCGTGTTCGTGTCGTTGGCCAGCTTGGCCGTAATGGCGCTCTGGAACTGGCTGATGCCGGCCATATTTGGCCTACCCTTTATCTCGTTCGCTCAGGCCCTGGGTCTGCTAGTACTGAGCAAAATCTTATTTGGCGGCTTCCGAGGTGGCCCAGCCGGCGGCTGGAAAGCCCGCGCCCAAGCGCATTGGCGCCAGAACATGGAAGCCCGCATGCAGGGCATGACGGAGGCGGAGCGGGAGAAATTCCGCCAGAAAATGAGCCGTTGTAGCGCTGGTTGGGCCCGAATGGCCGCGCCGGAAGTTCGGCCTAGCCAAACTGCACAGGCTGACTAAAAACGGCAGCGGCGCCTGAATCTTCAGGCGCCGCTGCCGTTTTTAGTCAAATTTCCAAACAACCGATTTATCGAACTCAACTCTTTCTGCTGGCGTCATCCGGTCCCTGATTACTTTGATTGAGTAGCCGCCGATCAACCTATTGTTCCGGATGTAGTTCCAGTCAGCGATAGAGTCTTTGTGAATGCTTACGCGCTGGCCGCTTACAACGCTGTGGATGTATTCGGGCTCGTTGTCGACTTTCCCATAAAGCGAGTCACCTTCCACGGTTAAATCACCTATCCACATGTATTCCCTCTCGCTACCGTCAACGAAGCCATACTTCACGGCGAAGTTGTAGTTAGCCGAATCTTGGCTGTTCAGCGCTGTAATAAATTCCGCAAGGGTAGCGCGGCTTTTTCGTTGAGCCTCCAGCATCGCTAAGTCATTACGCTCGGCGTTATACATGAAGGAATCAGCGTTCCAACCCTTCTCCTTATCATGGCTGACACAACCTGCTAAAAGCGACGCAGCCGCCCCAAAGACTAAGAGTGTCTTCGGCAGCGGCTGAACCAATGTTTGCTTGCTCATTTCTAGAAGTTCCGCTCTCCAGTCTCTCGTTTGCCGAGCATTACCGAGCCTACCATAGCTACTAGAAACAGCACCGAGGCCAACTCAAAAGGCAGCAGGTATTGCTGATACAGCACTAGACCTAGGCGATTTACCATGCCAATTTGCGAATCGAAGGTGGCGAGGTCGGCGCCAGCGGGATTTACGTTGCGTAGCGCGGCAGTAAGCACGAACAGCAGCAAGCCCCCGGCAATGGCAGCCGTAATCTTGGCAAGCGCGGGCTTATTCGGTTCCGTTTCGGCGTTGAGGTTCAGGAACATCACCACGAACAGGAACAGTACCATGATGGCACCGGCGTACACGATGATGTTGACGGCTGCCAGAAACTGCGCGTTCAACAGGAGGTAATGACCCGAAATGGCGAAGAACGTCAGGATCAGGAACAGCACCGAGTGAATGGGGTTCTTGGCAAACACCACACCTAGGGCCGACAGCAGCGCCACAAACGTCAGGAAGTAGAATAAGGAGGTACCCATGGGGGAGAGGAGCTCGGGCTTCGGTACTTGGTAAATGAAATGCCCCACCAAGCCAAGCTGACCTAAGACGGCTTGGCTTAGCGCGGCAGGCTGCGGTTGTTAGGCTTCGATGCCGGCCATGCGGCGGGCCAGGGCTTCGGCTTGCTCGGGCGTGAGCTGAATGCCACGCTTGCTGCGCGCATTCGGATCGACGGGCTCCACGAGGCGGTCTTTGCCGTAAATGAACTCATCGCGCTCGAAGCGGGGCGGCGCCATCTTATCGGCCTGCAGGTAAATGGCGGCTTTGGGGCACGCCTCTTCGCACAGGCCGCAGAAGATGCAGCGCAGCATGTTGATTTCGTAGCTGACGGCGTACTTCTCCTCGCGGTACAGGTTTTCTTCGCCTTTTTTCCGCTCGCCGGCTACCATCGTAATGGCTTCGGCCGGGCAGGCTACAGCGCACAAACCGCAGGCAGTGCAACGCTCACGGCCTTGTTCGTCGCGCTTAAGCACGTGCAAGCCGCGGAATGTAGGCGAGAAGGGGCGCTGCTCCTCCGGGTAACGGATGGTAGCCTTCTTCGAGAAGAAGTGCTTGAGCGTGATGAGCATGCCTTTGGTAACAGCAGGCAGGTAGGCCCGCTCCATCAGCGTCATCTGCTTCTTCTCGATGTGTTTTCTTCTATTGGTCAGTTGCATGTTGATCGACAGTAGCAGTTGATCGGTAAGTAGCGCGCCGGGTGGCGTACTACTGCGCTAGCCGAAGAGGTAAGGCTTCAGCAGGATAAAAGCGCCGGTCAGCAGAATGTTCAGGATGGCAATGGGGAACAGCATGGTCCAGCCCAGGCGCATTAGTTGGTCGTAGCGGAAGCGCGGCAGCGTCCAGCGCACCCACATGAAGAAGAAGATGAAGAAGAAAATCTTCGCAAACAGCGTAACGGTGCCCAAGATGGTAACCGTGTTGTGCGCGAACAACTCGCCCTGCGATTTCAGCAGTACGTCGTAGAGCAGGTGCTCACCGGGGAAGCTAAAACCACCGAAGTACAAAGTGCTCATCACGGCCGAAGCCACAAACACGTTGATGTACTCGGCAAACAGGTACAGGCCCATCTTCATCGAGGAGTACTCGGTGTGGTAACCACCTACCAGCTCGGTTTCGCACTCCGGCAAGTCGAAGGGCGTGCGGTTGGTTTCGGCGAAGGCGCACACGATAAAGATGATAAAGCCGAGCGGCTGGTACACAATGTTCCAGAGGCCGTTGTACTGCTGCAGCGCAATTTCGCGCAGGCTCAGCGTACCGGTTACCATCAGCAGGGCAATCAGGGCCATGCCCATGGCCAGCTCGTAGCTAACTGCTTGCGCAGCCGCACGAACAGCACCTAGGAGCGAAAACTTGTTGTTGGAGGCCCAGCCGCCAATCATGATGCCGTAGACACCCAGCGACACCACGCCGAACACGTACAGCATCCCGATGTTCACTTCAATGGCCTGCAAGCGGATTTCGGTACCGTTGCCGAAGATCAGCGTGTTGCCAAACGGAATAACGGCCGAGGCCATCAGGGCCGTGGTCATAGCCAGGCAGGGGCCGAACACGAACAGCCAACGATTGGCGCCGCTCGGGAAGAACTCCTCCTTCGTGAACAGCTTCACGGCATCGGCCAGCGGCTGCAGCAAGCCGTAGGGGCCAGCACGGTCGGGGCCTACGCGGTCTTGCAAGAAAGCCGCTACCACGCGCTCAGCGTAGGTAGAGTAAGTAGCAATCAGCAGCGTAATGCCGAATACCGCCAGAATTACGAGGCCTTGCCAGGCCAGCAGTGGAATTTCCATGTAGTTGTCCGTTGCAAGTTGTCTGTTGTCAGTCCGTTGCGCATTCATCAGACCTAGGCCTGACAACTCGCAACGGACAACTGACAACTACTTATCTGCCTAATTTCAGAGGCGGGTTCTGTTCCAGGTCACGAATAGTGCTTTCCGGCATGTCGGCAATGACTTGCGGGTTCACCACCGGCAGCTCGTAGTGGTTGGCCGAGATAACCGACGAACGGTCGATGTGGGTCGGGCCCTCAATCGTCCAGTCGCTGGTTTCTTTCTTCTCGAAGCGGCAGGTGTTGCAAATCCACTCCTTCACCTCGCCGTACTCGTCTTTGCGAGCGGTTACGCGCAGTACGTCTTTGCCTTTGTACCACAGCACCACGTTGCCCGAGCACTTCGGGTTTTCGCAGTTGCGGTGGGCATTCACCGGCTTGGTAAACCACACACGCTGCTTGAAGCGGAAGGTCTTGTCGGTCAGGGCGCCTACCGGGCACACGTCAATCACGTTGCCGGAGAACTCCTGGTCGATGATGTTGTCGATGTACGTGCCGATTTCGGCCGCGTCGCCCCGTCCCAGGACACCGTGCACGCGCTGCTCGGTCAGCTGATCGGCCGTGTACACACAGCGGTAGCACAGGATGCAACGCGTCATGTGCAGCTGGATGTAAGGGCCGATGTCGATTTTCTCGAACGTGCGGCGCTCCTCCTCGTAGCGGGTGGTGGCCATGCCGTGCTCAAAGGCAAAGTTCTGCAGGTCGCACTCACCGGCCTGGTCGCACACGGGGCAATCGAGCGGGTGGTTAATCAGCAGCATTTCCACAATGCCCTTGCGCACGTCGAGCACCTGCTGGTTGGTGGTGTTTTCCACCACCATGCCGTCTTGCACCGTCGTGATGCACGAAGGCACCAGCTTGGGCATGGGGCGCGGGTCCTTGGCCGAGCCGGCCGTCACCTTCACCAGGCAGGCGCGGCATTTGCCGCCCGTGCCTTTCAGCGGGGTGTAGTAGCACATAGCCGGCGGCACAATGTCGCCCCCGATTTTGCGGGCTGCATTCATGATAGTGGTACCGTCTGGTACTTCTATCTCGATGCCGTCGAAGGTTATTTTAGCCATTTTCAGAACTCCCTAGGTAGGGAGCGAAAAGTCAGTTCAAAAGGAAAGTTAAACCAGTACGGCTTTGCCGGGGTACACGGCGCCGGGGCGAGCAGCCTCTTCGCGGTGCGTCACGTGCCACTCGAACTCGTGGCGGAAGTGGCGCACTGCTGCTGCAACCGGCCAAGCCGCAGCTTCACCTAGGGGGCAAATGGTATTGCCCTCGATCTGCTTAGCCACGCTCACGATCAGGTCGATGTCGTGCATGTTGCCGTGGCCGTGCTCGAGGCGGTGCAGCACCTTTTCCAGCCAGCCCGTACCCTCGCGGCACGGCGAGCATTGCCCGCACGACTCGTGGTGGTAGAAGCGCGAAAAGTTCCAGGTGTTGCGCACGATGCAGGTCGTCTCGTCCATGGCAATGAAGCCACCCGAGCCGAGCATGGTGCCCGTTACGAAACCACCGTCCGAAAGCGACTCATAAGTCATCAGACGGTTTTCACCGGCTGCAGTCTTCAGAATCAGCTCTTTGGGCAGAATCGGCACCGACGAGCCGCCGGCCACTACAGCCTTTAGGTCACGCCCTTTCCAGATGCCGCCGCAGTACTCGTCGGAGTAGATAAATTCCTCCACGGGCACGCCGAGCTCAATTTCGTAGATGCCCGGCTTGTTCAAGTGGCCACAAGCCGAAATCAGCTTGGTGCCGGTGCTCTTGCCAACGCCCAGCTTGGCGTACTCGTCGCCACCATCGTTGATGATGGGCACCACGGCCGCAATCGACTCCACGTTGTTTACCACCGTGGGGCGGGCGTAGAGGCCCTGCACAGCCGGGAATGGCGGCTTGTTGCGCGGGTTGCCACGCTTGCCTTCCAGCGACTCGAGCAAAGCGGTTTCTTCGCCGCAGATGTAGGCGCCGCCGCCGGGGTGCACGTGCAAGTCGAGGTCGTAGCCCGAGCCTAGGATGTTCTTACCTAGGAAGCCGTTGGCGTAGGCCTCGGCAATGGCTTTCTCCAGAATGCGCAGCACGTACAACAGCTCGCCGCGAATGTAGATGTACGAGGTGTTCGCACCTAGGGCGTACGAGCTCGTAATCATGCCCTCGATGAGCAAGTGCGGCAGGCGCGACATCAGGTGGCGGTCCTTAAAGGTACCGGGCTCCGATTCGTCGGCGTTGCACACCAAGTGGCGCGGAACCCCTTCTGGCTTAGCCAGGAAGCTCCACTTCATGCCCGTGGGGAAGCCAGCGCCGCCGCGGCCACGCAGGCCCGACTTCTTCACTTCTTCCACCACCTCGTCGGGCGTCATCGTCTTCAGCGCCTTCTCCACCGAGCGGTAGCCGCCGTGTTGGCGGTATACCTCGAAGGTGTCGATGCCCGGGACGTTAATATATTCGGTCAGTAGCTTGCGGCCCATGACGGTAGTTGCTTCGGAGGGTTATTGTTGCGTGTGCTGCAGGCCGGTTTGCTCCCACGGGAGCAGGGGGCGGTGCACCATGTTGCGTAACTCGTTGAGCATGGCGTCAACGGCTTCGGGCGTATCGAGCTGCTCGTAGTACTTCTCGCGCACCTGCACGATGGGGGCAGTGCCACAAGCGGCCAGGCATTCCACTTCTTTCAGGGTGAACAGGCCATCGGGCGAGGTTTCACCGACTTTGGCGCCGGTGATGCGCTCCAGGTTGGCCGTCAGCTCGTCGGAGCCGCGCAGCATGCAGGGGCCCGTGCGACAAATTTCCAGCACGTGCTTGCCTACCGGCTTCAGGTTGAACATCGTGTAAAACGAGGAAACCTCGTAAACCTCGATGGGCTTCAGACCTAGGGTTTCGGCCACTAGGTCTTGTACCTCGGGGCTTACCCAGCCGCCAAACTCGGCCTGCGCAATGTGCAGCAGCGGCAGCAGGGCCGACTTTTTGCGTTCGGCGGGGTAATGAGTCAGCAGACGAGCAATTTCAGCCTGGGCGGCCGGGGAAAATTGCGGTTTCTGAGCAGTTGTTTCGGGAGTATTCATGCCGCAGACGTGGCTAGTATTTCTTGCAGGTGCCTGCGTAACGTGGGCAGTTCCTGCTGAACGACGCGCCACAGCAGCGCCTCGTCGATATTGTCGTAGTCGTGAACCAAAATATGACGCATACCGATGATGCGCTTCCACTCGATGCCCGGATGCCGCTGACGCAGCTCCGGGGTAAGCTTGCTGGCCGCTTCGCCGATAATCTCTACCAGCTTCACAAAAGCGAAAAAGCGGTAGTCACCATCGGGCAGCCGGTGTCCGGGCAACGCCTCGTAAGCCCCTAGGGCCTGTTCAGCGGCTGCCAGCATATGCTCCAGACGGAGTCTATCGTTAGGCAGCTTGCTCATAGATAGGATGCAGATCGGACGCGATGTTATTGCGGAAACGGCTGCCAGGCTTGGCACCCGTTACCACATCTACTTTCTTACCTAGGATTTCGGCCAGATACTCGTGCCACAAGAACACGTCGAGGGCACTTACCAGCCGGTCGTAGTCGATTTCGACCAGCAAATCTACGTCGCTTTTTTCGTCGGCCTCACCGCGGGCATACGAGCCAAACAGGTAAGCCTTGCGCACGGGCTGAGTGCGGAAGAACTCCCTGATTTTCTGGATTTCCTGCTCGGTGAGGTGCATCGGTTTCGGGCAGATTAAGCGTCCAGTTCGCCAGCAATGACGTTCATGGAGCTCAGGGTAATAATGGCGTCGGAGAGAGTCGAGCCTACCACCATTTCGGGGTAAGCCTGGTAGTAGATGTAGCAGGGCCGGCGGAAGTGCAGGCGGTACGGGGTGCGCCCACCGTCCGACACCAGGTAAAAGCCCAGTTCGCCGTTGCCGCCTTCCACGGAGTGATACACTTCACCCACCGGAGCGTCGATTTCGCCCATGATGATCTTGAAGTGGTAAATCAGGGCCTCCATGTTGCGGTACACCTCCGTTTTGGGCGGCAGGTAGTAATGCGGCGCATCGGCGTGGTAGGGGCCATCGGGGAGCTTGGCCAACGCCTGCTCGATGATGCGGTAGCTCTGCCAGATTTCCTCGTTACGGATGAGGTAACGGTCGTAGGTGTCGCCGTTGGTGCCCACCGGAATTTCGAACTCGAAGTCTTCGTACGACGAGTAGGGGTTCATCACCCGCACGTCGTAATCGACGCCGGCCGCACGCAGGTTCGGGCCGGTGAAGCCGTAGTTCAGAGCACGCTCCGCCGAAATCGGACCCACGTTGATGGTGCGGTCCATGAAGATGCGGTTGCGGTCGAACAGGTTCTGGAATTCCTTCATTACGGTCGGGAACTCCTTCATCCACTTGCGCAGCTTCAGGATGGCCACTTCCGAGAAGTCGCGCTCCATGCCGCCCACGCGGCCCATGTTGGTAGTGAGGCGCGAGCCGCACACCTCCTCGTAGATTTCGTAAATCTTTTCGCGCTCCTCGAACAGGTAGAGGAAGCCCGAGAATGCACCGGTATCTACGCCCAAGATGCCGTTGCAAATGAGGTGGTCGGCGATACGCGCCAGCTCCATCATGATTACGCGCATGTACTGGGCGCGCTTAGGCACCTCAATGCCCAGCAGCTTTTCCACCGTCATGTGCCAGCCCATGTTGTTGATGGGGCTGGAGCAATAGTTCATCCGGTCCGTCAGCGGCGTAATCTGATAGAAGGGGCGCCGCTCGGCAATCTTTTCGAATGCCCGGTGGATATAGCCAATCGTCGGCACGCCCGACACGATCTTCTCGCCATCCATTTGCAGGATGTTCTGGAAGATGCCGTGCGTGGCCGGGTGCGTGGGGCCTAGGTTCAGCGTGGTAAGGTCCTGGCCGAAGTCTTCGGTTTTCTGGACCATCACGCCGCGCTGCTGTTGGGCAGCTTCGTGATGTATGGGACGGGTCGCTTCGAGTGCGTCGTTCGTTGCCATTTACTTAGTACTGAGTATAAAGTACTGAGTATTGAGTAGGTCGTGGTGAGTAAGAAGCGGGCCGCAGCACCGCCTTAATACCCAGTACAAAGTACTCGCTACTCCTCGGCTTATCGGCCGAAGAAAAGGTCGGTTTTGTCTTCGCGGGTGCCGTCTTCGAGCGGGTACTCCTTGCGCAGCGGGTGGTAGTCCATGTCCTCCACATTCAGAATGCGGATAAGATTGGGGTGGCCCGTGAAGATGATGCCGTAGAAATCGTAGGCTTCGCGCTCCATCCAGTTGGCAGTGGCGTACACATCCGTGAGGGTGGGTACCACCGGGTCCTGAATGGGGAAGAAAATTTTTAAGCGTAGCCGGATGTTATTCACCAAGCTGTGCAGCTGGTACACCACGCCAAGCTCCTGGCCAACTTTGTCGGGCCAGTGCATGCCGCACATGGTCGTCAGGAAGTTGAGCTGCAGCTGCTCCTCGCCGTGCAGCACGTCGATGATTTCGTGAATCCGTTCGCGCGATACCGTAGCGGTAAGCATGCCATAGGGCTCTTCCACATCCGAGAACGTGTCGGCGCCAAAAAGCTCCTGCAGGCGAGCCAAGATTTGCTCGTTGCTGATGGCAGCGTGGGCCTTAACGTAGTCGGCAGCTTTTTGCTGGGCGGCCGGCGAGGTATTGAGTTGGTTCATTCTCTGAGAAGCTAGGAGTTAGAAGCTAGGAGCTAGGAGCAGAACTGGCGGGATGAACGACCATGCTAACTCCTGGCTCCCAGCTCCTAGCTACTTAATGTTGTAAGACGCCAGCAGGGCCTGGTACTCCGGCGAGTTGCGGCGGCGGAGCGACTCGTTTTTGGCCAGTTCCTGCACGCGCATCAGGCCTTCCAGCACCTGCTCGGGGCGGGGCGGGCAGCCGGGCACGTACACGTCAACCGGAATGATGCGGTCGATACCTTGCAGCACCGAGTAGCTGTCGAAAATACCGCCCGACGAAGCGCAGGCGCCCATGGCCAGTACCCAGCGGGGCTCGGCCATTTGCTCGTACACTTGCTTCACGATGGGGGCCATCTTCTTGGCAATGGTGCCCATTACCATCAGCAGGTCGGCCTGGCGCGGCGAGAACGACGGACGTTCCGAGCCGAAGCGCGAAATATCGTAGTGCGAGCCCATGGTTGCCATGAACTCGATGCCGCAGCACGAGGTAGCAAAGGGTAGGGGCCACAACGAGTTGGCGCGGGCGATGCCCACTACTTTCTCGAGCGAGGTAGCAAAAAAGCCGGCGCCCTCGATGCCATCGGGGGCGGCTACCGTCTTAATTTCAGGAACACGGTTATCACTCATGGCGAAAAGTCTGATTAGGTGTAAGCTGTGGCGGCAACCTCATCATCCGAACACCAGCCCGGATACAAAGGTTTACCTAGGCACGGCTTACTGCTGCCACTTGAGAATGCCCTTCTTGATGATGTAGAAGAAGCCGGCAAGCAGCAATGTCATGAACAGCAGCATCGTGACGAAGCCGGCAAGGCCCAGCTCGCGGAAGTTGACTGCCCACGGGTACATGAAGATGACTTCCACGTCGAAGAGCACGAAGAGGATAGCCGTCAGGAAGTATTTCACCGAGATAGGCGTACGGGCGTTGCCCACCGACTCGATGCCGCACTCGAAGGAGGCATCCTTCACTTTGGAATGACGCTTGGGCCCGATGAGGTGCGAGGCAATCATCGAAAACGCCACAAAGGCCAGTGCGAGGCCTAGTTGAATCAGAATCGGCACGTAATCGGCCGGTTGGTACGCAGCAGTGGTAGCTAACAGCATGGAAACAGGTAGTTGCTGTTGAGGAAATGGCATTGGGGGGCAAAGGTAGGATGAAAACCGGGGGGTTACAACGAATCAAAGACCATAGATGCCGATGAGCTGCAGAGTTGATCTTTGGCGCCTTTAGCTTAGAATTGTTCTAAAATTAAAAACGCAACTTAACCTCCAATGCCAGTAAACAAAAAAGCCGCCCTGTTTGTCGCAGAACGGCTTTTTTGCCTGCCTAAAGAGGATTAAAAACCTCCTTTGCCGGTAACGTTCAGGTCTTCGTGGTTGTCGACACCCAGGAACGGGTAGCGGTAATCAACGGGTGGCACGAAGGTCTCCTTGATGGTGCGCGGCGACACCCAGCGCAGCAGGTTCAGGATAGAACCGGCTTTGTCGTTGGTGCCGGAGGCGCGGGCGCCGCCGAAGGGCTGCTGGCCGACCACGGCGCCGGTGGGTTTGTCGTTGATGTAGAAGTTGCCGGCCGCGTGCACCAGCTTGCGCGTAGCCAAGTCGATGGCGTAGCGGTCTTGGGCGAAGATGGCGCCGGTGAGGGCGTAGGGCGAGGTGTTATCTACCAGTTTCAATGCCTTTTCGAACTGCTGCGAATCGTACACGTGCAGCGTCAGCACGGGGCCAAACAGCTCGTCGCACATCGTCACGTACATCGGGTCTTTGGCTACGATGATGGTGGGCTCGATGAAGTAGCCCTTTGACTTGTCGTAGTTGCCGCCGGCAATGATTTCGACGCCTTCGTCCTGCTTGGCGTTGTCGATGTACTTGGCCAGCTTATCGAACGATTTCTCGTCGATAACGGCGTTGATGAAGTTCGAGAAGTCCTGCACGTCGCCCATCTTGAGCGACTTCAGATCTTCGATAACGTAGCCACGCACTTCATCCCACATGTTGCTGGGGATGTAAGCGCGCGAAGCCGCCGAGCACTTCTGGCCTTGGAACTCGAAAGCGCCGCGGGTAATGGCCGTAGCTACCTGGCGCGGGTGCGCCGACTCGTGGGCAATGATAAAGTCTTTGCCGCCGGTTTCGCCCACCACGCGGGGGTACGAGCGGTACTTGCCCACGTTCTGCCCGATGGTTTTCCAGATGTTGTTGAAAACACCCGTCGAGCCGGTGAAGTGGATGCCGGCGAAGTCGCGGTGGTTGAAGATGACGTCGCCAGCCGTGGGGCCATCGACATACACCAGGTTGATAACGCCGGCCGGAACGCCCGCTTCCTGGAACAGCTCCATCAGCACCTGCGCCGAGTAAATCTGCGTGTTGGCGGGCTTCCACACCACCACGTTGCCCATCATGGCCGGGGCCGTGGGCAGGTTGCCGGCAATCGAGGTAAAGTTGAACGGCGTGAGGGCGAACAGGAAGCCTTCGAGCGGGCGGTGCTCCAGGCGGTTCCACATACCAGGCGCCGACTCGGGCTGCTGCTGGTAAATCTGCTGCATGAAGTGCACGTTGAACCGGAAGAAGTCGATCAGCTCGCAAGCCGAGTCGATTTCAGCCTGGAACGCGTTCTTGCTCTGGCCCAGCATGGTGGCGGCGTTCAGGCGGGCGCGGTAGGGGCCAGCCAGCAGCTCAGCGGCTTTCAGGAAGATGGCAGCGCGCTCTTGCCAGGGCAGCTCGGCCCACATGGGGCGGGCAGCCAGGGCCGCGTCAATGGCCTGCTGCACGTGCTCGGCCGTGCCGGCGTGAAAATGACCTAGGGTGTGCTGATGATCGTGGGGCGGGGCAATGCGCTGGGTGTTGCCCGTGCGCACTTCCTGGCCGCCAATGTACATCGGAATATCGCGCTCCTGCTTCTTGAGCGCCTTTAGCATGGCTTGCAGCTCGGCGCGCTCGGGCGAGCCGGGAGCGTAGCCTTTTACAGGTTCGTTTTTGGGAGCAGGTACGTTGAAAAAGCCGTTGGCCATAGCGTGGGAATATCTGTTGGCGATGGGGTGTCTGGAATGTGCGGGCAAAGGTAGAACGAATAGGCAGAAGCGGTAGCACCGGCTGTCATTGCGAGCATAGCGAAGCAATCGGTCCTGGACTGGGCACGACCTTTCACCCAGCACTAAGCGAAATGCACCTAGGGCGGGTTTTCGCTGCGTCTTCTTGCGGTAGTCGCAGGCCTCCGCAGATACTAGCATTTATTACGCCCAACGATCAGGAATGCTACCGGAGGACGCACAACCGCAGGTCAGCGTAGACAACGGCCGCGCTGCTGCGGGCTGCTCGCCTAGGTCGTTTTCGCTTGGTGCTAGGTGAAAGGTTGTACCCTGCCCAGGACCGATTGCTTCGGCCTTCGTCCTCGCAATGACAGCTTAGGGAACGGCGCTACAAAATTGCTTTCAGCTCGCTCAGGCAGCTGATTTCGTACGTCACCTCGGCCGAGTGGCGCCGCTTCTCGGGGTTAAAGTACACCTGATCGATGCCGGCGTTGTAGGCACCCAGGACGTCGCACTCCAGGTTGTCGCCAACCATCAGCGACTCGGGCGCTTTGGCGCCGCTGCGCTCCAAAGCGTGCTCGAAAATGCGGCGGTCGGGCTTAAGGCAGCCGCTGCACTCCGAGGTGACGATTTCCTGGAAGTAATCGGTGAGATTGGAGGAGGCCAGCTTAACGTACTGCACATCCCGGAAGCCGTTGGTGATGAGGTGCAGCTCGTAACCGCGGCCGCGCAGGTAGTCAAGCACCTCGTAGCAGTACGGAAACACGGCCGATTTCTGCGGCAGCAGGTCGGTAAAGTCGCTGCTGATGGTAGCAGGCACCGCTTCTTCGGGCACGTCGAACTTGGCCAACGTGCGCACAAACCGCACGCTGCGCAGCTGCTGCTGCGAAATCTTATTGGCTTGGTAGAGGCGCCACAGGCCGTGGTTTACCTCGCTGTAGCGGCTGATGAACTCCTCGACCGTGAAGTTGCCAAAGCGCCCTAGGTTGTGCTGCTCGTAGAGGTGGCGTAGGGTTTCATCGGCGTTGCGCTCAAAATCCCACAGCGTATGATCAAGGTCGAAGAATAAATGGCGGTAAGATTTCACGAGAAGCGGCAACTGATGAATGAGCAAAGAACAATGCTCCAAAAGAAATGAATGCGACCTAGGCGGTTATTTTTCGATGAGGAGCCGGCCCACGGCCTGTCCTTCGCCCAGGTGCTGGTGCACAATATCGGCGGCATCGCGTGGGTGCACGTTGCCGTACCACACGCCCTCGGGGTACACCACCAAAGCTGCGCCGTTGCCCTTTTTGCACTGTTTGCACACATCGAGGCAGCCCACGGTTTGCACCCGGTTTTTACGCTTTTGGCCCTCTACCAACAGGCTTTTGAGGTCCTGCTTTTTAAGCTCCTTCTTGATAGCCTTGGCCACGTCGGAGCCGACGCCGCTTTTTTGGTTGGTGCAAACGAAGAGGTGATGCTGGTATTTCATGGGGCGGCATAGTCCGTTGCGGTGCTCGTTGGTGCGCCCCACAGCCTAGGTGCGCGAGGCGCCCGTCCAGTAACGGTTTTGCAGCTTATACGCAGCCAACTCCCGATTTGACCAAAGCGTGTCGTAGGTCTTCTGGTCTTTCACCAGTTGCGGGTCGCGCTCCATGTAGCTGAGCTGCTGCTGCAGCAGGTCCACTACTTCGTCTTTGATGAAGTAGAATATCCAATTGTCGAGCCGCCGAAAATTCACCAAGCCCGCATTTTTCAGGTAGGATAATTGCCTGGAGGTTTTTGTTTGGGTGAAATCAAGCACTTGCTCGAGGTCGGAAATGCACATTTCCTGGTTGCGCCAGAGCAAATGCAGGATGCGCACCCGCGATTCGTCGCCCATGGCTTTATATAAGCTAAGCCCGAATGCAACGGAAAAGTGTTTGAGACGCATCTTTTGCCAAGCGTGGGGGTTATAGTGGCGGTTGGCCTGCCCCTCAAAGGTAAGTCTGCGTCGCCCCACGCCCCGCGAAAGAGCCGTATCTTTGTTTATCTGCAAATTGCCCTCATGCCCACCATTGCCCGATTCAATCATCTGCTAGTGTGCTTGCTGCTCGTGCTGGTAGCTGCCTTTACGCTGCCCCGCCATGCGCAAGCACAAGGGCACCGGCAGGTAGTGCAGTTTACCGGCATCGTAGCCACCGGCGACTCGCTGCTGGGTGTGCCCGGCGCTACGGTGTTTGTGCCCAAAGCCGGCCGCGGTACGGCCACCAACGCCTACGGCTATTTTTCGATACCCGTGCTGGCCGGCGACAGCATCGTGATTCGCTCCCTGGGCTACCGCAACCAGTACGTGGTCATACCGCCCGATTACCCGCGGCAGAGCTACTCCGTGATTGTGCAGCTGAAGGAAGACGCCACCGTGCTGCCCGAGGTGCGCGTGTTTCCGTACGTGACCGAAAAGGATTTCAAGCGCGCTTTCCTGGCCCTGAAGCTGCCCAAAGAGCGCGGCAGCCGCACCGCCGAAAACCTGAACGAGGACATACTGCGCCGCATCTTCCAGAACGCGCCCGTAACCAGCATGGCCAATTACCGCCAAACCATGCAAATGCAGCAGCTCGATCAGCAGCGGCGCATGGGCACGGCTCCCAACCCCTACACCAACAACCCGCTGCTCAACCCGTTCAGCTGGCTGCAACTGATTAATCAGATTAAAAACGGCGAGTTTAAGAAGAAGGATTAGCCTCGCTTTTCGGCCCTTACTTCGCTCTAGGCGCACCATCGCGCAGAAGGAGAGCCAGCCGTCAGCAACGATTGCGGGGCCGCCGAACCTGAGTTCGGCGGCCCCGCTGCGTTTCCGGTACCTAGGGCTTGTAGTGCGGAAATCCGTTCCGCGCTACACGCGGGCGGAGGCGCAAGCCGCAACCGCCGCAATCGTCGCTGATGTTGCTGACTTTCGCGCCGCCGTGGCTCCCCTCTTCCTCGGAGGGGGGCCGGGGGTGAGGCAACCGAAAACCCGCTTTTCCGGTAAAGCTCAGAAACGGCCAAATTGTGCCGTGGCGCGCTTACCTTGGCGCGTTATCATCCCGGTTTGCCATGGATACGAACCTTCCGAAATCGAACCACCCACGTGTTGTTATCATCGGCTGCGGCTTTGGCGGAATGCGCCTCGCTCAGTCGCTCAAACACGACCCGGTGCAGGTGGTCGTAATCGACCGCCATAACTATCATAATTTTCAGCCGCTGCTCTACCAGGTAGCCACGGGTGCCCTCGAGGCCGATAGCATTGCCTACCCCATCCGCAAGATCTTTGCGGGGCAGAAGAACTTCTTCTACCGCATGGCCGATGTGGAGCGCGTTGATACCGCTAGCAATTTGGTACATACCAACATTGGCGACATCAGCTACGACTACCTGGTGCTGGCTACCGGTTCGCTCACCAACTTCTTCGGCATCGAGAGCATCGAGCGCAATGCCATGCAGATCAAGAGCATACCGAATGCCCTGAACCTGCGCAGCTACATCTTCCAGAACTTCGAAAAAGCCCTGCTCAAAGAGGACCCTGCCCAGCGGCAGGCCCTCATGAACATTGTGGTGGTAGGCGGCGGTCCTACGGGCGTCGAAATCAGCGGCTCGCTGGCCGAAATGCGCCGCACGGTGCTGCCCAAAGATTACCCCGAGCTCGACCTGAAGGAGATGAACATCATTCTGGTGGAGGCCGGCCCGGCGCTCCTAGGTCCGATGTCGCAAAAATCGCAGCAGGAGGCCTTGCGCTACTTGCAGGAGCTGGGCGTGGATGTGCGCCTGAACACCGGCATCAAGCGCTACGAAGACTGCCGTGCCTACTACACCGAAACCGATTACATCCCGACGGAAAACCTGATCTGGGCCGCCGGCGTGAACGGCGCCGCCCTGCCCGGCTTGCCCGAGCAGGTGGTTACGCGCAACAAGCGGGTCACCGTTAATCAGTGGAACCTGGTAGAAGGCTTCGACAACGTGTTTGCCATCGGCGACGTGGCCAACATGGTAACCGAAGACATGCCCAAGGGTATGCCCATGCTGGCCCCCGTGGCGCAGCAGCAGGCCGAGCACCTGGCCGAGAACTTCCGCCGCCTGATGCGCCGCGAGCAGCCCGTGCCGTTCAAGTACTTCAACAAAGGCGTAATGGCCATTGTGGCGCGCAACAAAGCCGTAGTCGATTTGCCCAAGGACGTGCACTTCCGTGGCTTCCTGGGCTGGCTCACGTGGCTGTTTGTGCACCTGATGACGCTCGTCGGCTTCCGCAACAAAGTGGTGGCTTTTGTCGACTGGGCCTTCAGCTACTTCGCCTCCGATCAGGCCCTGCGCCTCATCATTCGCCCCTTCAACCGCCGCGACATGAAGGACGACAAAGGCAAGCGCACGGCCGAGCACCAGGTGGCTACGCCGCAGTACAACCCCACGCCGCCTGCCATTCAAAAGCCGGCTGCCTAGCACCTAGGGCGCTAAAACCACAGGCCCCGCTGCTCAGCTGAGCAACGGGGCCTGTGGTTTTACATGCGCGTGGCAGCGGAGTTACTGGCAGGGGGTGGTGCTTACGCCCTCCAGCGTAATCAGCAGGGGCGGTGCCGGGCAGTCGGCCGTGCGGGCACCTAGGGCAGCTAGCTCGGCGTTGGTAGCTGGGTGCGCCTGAAAGTAGACTTTGTGCCCGGGGTGCTGCAGCTCGGCGGGTAGGTTAAGCGCCGTTACCACGTGCTTGTAGTTGGTGCCGGTGGCTGGGTTGGTCCAGGAAACGGAGGAAGGGTAATCGGCGGGTACTTCCAGCACGTAGCCGTAGTTGCCGCTGGGCGAGCCGCAATGCGCGCCTAGCACGGTAGCCGCGGTGCAGGGTTGCGGGTCATCATCGGCGTTGCCGCAGCTAACAAGCAGAAAGCTGGCTGCCAACCCGAGCCAAACGGAAGGTACTCGTAGGTTCATAGATAACGGAGCAGGAGTGGACTGCTGCTCATAAGAGGCAGCTACCCTAGGTAAGGTTGGCTGCCTGTGCAAAAAAGACCTAGGCAACCTAGAGTGCGTACTCGGCCAAGGCGCGGCTGATGTCGTGGATGTTCTGGTCGTTGCGGAAGTTTTTGCTGATGGGCTCGGCCTGCCCGCGTATCCAGATTTTGAGCTCGGCATCGAGGTCGAAGTGGCCGGTGGTTTCCATCGAAAACCGCTCGATGCTGCGGTAGGGCACGCTCAGGAACTCCTTCTTCTTGCCCGTCATGCCTTGCTTGTCCACCAAAATCAGGCGCTTGTTGGTGAAGATGATTTGGTCGCGGATGATGGCGTAGGCTTTTTCCACGCGCTCATTGGCAGCCAGAATGCGGGCAAGTTCTTGTTGCGTTTCCTGAATGTCGCTTTCCGAAGCGTTGCCGAGTATTGCGTCGAGGAGGCCCATGGTGTTTGAAGGTTGTGAAGGGGTAAGATACACGTAAACGCCAAGCTTGAAGTCGCATTAATCAGGCAGTGCATTACCGTCGGCGTACAAGTCGAGGTCGACGGCAATATTCATTTCACTTAGCAAACCAATAACTTTTGCCGACAAGTGCAGGCCCGACATGCTATGCGCATAACCATAATAAGCCACATGTAAGCAGATAGTGGTACGCTTGGAAAGTTCAGTGATTTGCCTGCTAAACGGAATGAGCGACTGTACAAGGATTTCTACCTTCTCGCTCACGTCACCAGGCTCGTTCGCATTTACTGCGTACTCAAAGCCGTGTTTGGTAATCTTAGTTGGCGTAAAGGGAAGGTCTTCTACATCAGCTCCTGAATTGCTGATGCTTAGGTAAACCAAGGACCCAGCTTCTATATAAACCCAGCTGACTTCTGCATTTGTGGTTTGCTCTACTACCACAGCTAAAAAGAAGCGTTGATCCTCGAGAGAAAAGTATACTACAGCTCTACTGAATACCTGGTCGTGTTTGAATTGCACATGAGCTACCAGCGGTTTTCCATGCTCGAGGCAAACACGGTGGTTCGCGAGATACTGGCGAGTAAGATCAAGTCTTTGCTCAAGTACCTCTTTTGCAGCAACAGACTCGACAACGCTATAATCCATGACCCAACAAAAACAGCCGGACCAAACGGCCCGGCTGTTCAAAGCTAAACGAAAGCAGGATTAGCGAGTACCGCCGCCCGTGGTGCCACCGCCTTGCTGCGGCTGCTGCGACGACACGTTGCGCTGCTGCATGGGGTTCGGCTGGGCTTGTTGCTGCTGCTGGAACAGCTCGAAGCGCGAGGGAGCCAGCTTACGCGGGAAACCGTTGTTCGACAGGTCGGTGTCGGCCGTTTGGCCGAGCGGGTCGAGGGTGAACGAGGCCACCGGCTTCTCGGTGATGAACACCTTGGTTACCTCGGCGTTGTTCTTGCGCCAGATTTCGGCCGGGATGTTCACAATCTCTTGGGTGCCGTCGTTGTAGGTCATCTGAATGATGACCGGCATTACCAGGCCCCCTAGGTTCTTCAGGTTTACCTGGTAGAAGTTGAGGCCCTTGCTCAGGATTTGCTGCTGCTCGGGGTTCAGCCCCGAAACGTACTTCTGGTAGCGAGCCTTGTCGGCGTCGGTTACGGCCAGCGCGTCGAAGCTGTTGTAGAAGTCCTTCAGCTCGGGCTTGTCGTCAACGAGCGTCTTCTTGATGTCCTGCAGGCTGCGCTGCTGCGAGAGGCTCTGCGGAGCGGCGTTCAGCTCCTCGCGGCGGCGGGCATTTTCAATTTCGGGGTTCTTCGAATCGGCTTTGTACCACTGCACGCCCTCGATGCTAATGTCGGTGTGCTCGGTGCCGTAGAACCAGCCGCGCCAGAACCAGTCGAGGTCAACGCCCGAAGCGTCTTCCATGGTCCGGAAGAAGTCGGCCGGGCTGGGGTGCTTGTAGGCCCAGCGCTTAGCGTAGGTCTTGAAAGCGAAGTCGAACAGGTCGCGGCCCATTACCGTTTCGCGCAGAATGTTCAGGGCCGTGGCGGGTTTGCCGTAGGCGTTGTTGCCCAGCTGCAATACCGATTCTGAGTTCGTCATGATCGGGTTCTGCAGGTTTTGGGCCATGCTCATGTAGGGCACAATCTGGCTCGGCTCGCCGCGGCGCGAGGGGTAGCCACGCTCCCATTCCTGCTCGGTGAGGTACTGCATGAAGGTGTTCAGGCCTTCGTCCATCCACGTCCACTGGCGCTCATCCGAGTTCACAATCATCGGGAAGAAGTTGTGACCCACCTCGTGGATAACTACCGAAATCAGGCCGTACTTGGTGTTGGCCGAGTAGGTGCCGTCTTTCTCGGGGCGGTAGCCGTTGAAGCATAGCATGGGGTACTCCATGCCGCCGATGGGGCCGTGCACCGAAATGGCTACGGGGTACTGGTAGGGCACCGTCATGCGCGAGTACACGCGCAAGGTGTGCGCCACCGATTCGGTAGAGTACTTGCCCCACAGCGGGTTGGCCTCCTTGGGGTAGTACGACATGGCCATTACGGGCTTGCCCTCGATGTTCAGGCCCATGGCATCCCAGATAAACTTACGCGACGAAGCCCAGGCAAAGTCGCGCACGTTTTTGGCGGCGTACACCCAGGTTTTGGTGGCTTTGGCGCGGCCTTGCTCGGCCTTTACGGCCTCGGGCTGCTCCACAATCACTACGGGGCTTTTGGCCGTTTTGGCGCGCTCCAGGCGCTTGCGCTGGGTAGCGGTGAGCACCTGATCGGGATTTTGCAGCACGCCGGTAGCGCCCACCACGTGGTCGGCGGGGGCCGTGATGCTCACGCGGTAGTCGCCGAAAGGCAGGGTAAACTCGCCGCCGCCCAGGAACTGCTTGTGCTGCCAGCCGTTCACGTCGTCGTACACGGCCATGCGCGGGTAGAACTGCGCAATCTCGTAGAGGTAATTCTTATCCTCGGGGAAAAACTCGTAGCCCGAGCGGCCACCGGTGGCTTTCTGGTCGTTTACGGTGTAGTGCCACTTCACCGTGAAAGTTACCGACTGCTTAGGCGCCAGCGGCTGCGGCAAATCCACCCGCATCATGGTGTAGTTGATGGTGTGGGGCAACTGCTTGCCGGCACCTTTCAACCGAATGTCGTCGATTTTGAACGAGCCATCGAAGCCGGTGCGCTGCAGGTACTCCATGGCCTGAAACGACATCCGGTCGCGCAGCTCGGCGGTCTGCGTCAGGGCCGTCATCGACTGCGGATGGTAAATGTTCGCGTCGAGCTGCAGCCAGAGGTACGAGAGCTTATCGGGCGAGAGGTTGGTGTAGGTAATATCCTCGGTGCCGGTGATGCTCTGGTTCTCGTCGTTGAGCGTTACCTTAATGTTGTAGTCGGCGCGCTGCTGCCAGTAATCCTTGCCCGGCGCACCCGATGCCGTGCGGTAGGTGTTGGGCGTGGGCAGCTCGGTGCCGAGCTGGGCAAATTTGTCGGTGCCGGAGTGGGTTTGCTGCGCAACGGCCGGTGCGGCCAAAGCCAGCGCAACTCCCGCGGCTAATAGTAGGCGAAAACGCATGGATGGTGAGTGAGGCAGAATGGACTTGTAAGGTAGCTTGCAGTGGCTAAAACTCAGCTAACCCCGAAAGTTACTATTGCTGATCGGCAATAACACCGGGGCAGTGCAACGGCTGCGTGAGCAGTGCTGAAAAACCAGCAGGATGAAAAAAGTTGCCGGTTAGGTGATAAATCTATCGGCTAGGCACCGGTTAACTGCCCAAGCAGCAGTACGGTAGCTATGCCCGCGGCGGCACCGCTTACCACCAGTACCCAGTCGCGGCGGGTGGCCCCGAAGCCGCGCAGCACCACAAACCCAACGAGCAGAATGATGAGCACAATCAGCAGCTGGCCCAGCTCCACGCCTAGGTTAAAGGCAAACAGCTCGAGCACGGGGCGGCTGTTCTGGCCCAGCAGCTCGCGCAGGTAGTTTGAAAAGCCTAGGCCGTGAATCAGCCCGAACACGGCTGCCAGCAAGTTGGGCAAGGTTAGCACAACGGGCTCGGCGCGGCGGGTATCGTTGCGGCGCGGCTCGAGGCGGCCTACCCGCAGCAGGTTGGCCAGGCAGGTAAGCAGGATGGTAACGGGAATGAGCGCCTCGATGATGGCTGCATCGAACGCAATAACACCTAGGGTAGCCAAAGCCAGCGTGATGGAGTGGCCAATGGTGAAGCTGGTAACCAGGGCCACTACGCGGCGCCAGTCGCCGAGCACGTAGGGGGCGCACAGCGCCAGCAAGAACACGAGGTGGTCGTAGGCCTGCAGGTTGAAGATGTGGTAGAAGCCCAGCTGCAGGTAAGTCTGGAAAACGGACATGCGGCAAAGCTATACGCCCGGCGCAAATCTGTACTACTGTTGAGGTGCCGGGCGTTATCTTGCACAAATCATTTCTCCTAGGATTCAGACGCGCAAGCAAATATTAGCGGCTGGGTTGTTGGTGCTTTCGGCAGCCGGAGCATCGGCCCAAACCACTCCCTCGCTGCCCGAAAAACCCACCCCGCCCATTGAGGCCGCCCAGGCCGCCGCGCCGCAGGTAGCAGCCAAAAACGACTCGGTGCAGGCCGTGCAAACCCTGTTTCGGAAGCGCCGCAACGGCGGTACGGTGTTCACGGCGGTAGGCTCGCTGGTGCTGCTGCGCGGGGTGCTGGCCAGCAGCGGCGCCGATGGCGTAGCGGCTTCGGGCGTGCTGGCTGCTCCTTTTTTGGCCGTGGGCATTGGCAAGCTCGCGCGCTTTGGCAGCAAAAAAGAAGAGTTCTACATCAAGCAATACCAGCAGGGCAAGCCGCTGCCGGCGCACATCCGGCGGCGCCTGCGGCCCGAGTACTTCCGGGCGCAGTAGCCCGGCGCCCTAGGTCGGGGGTGCCCGGGTGGCGGCCGGGCACCCCCGACCTAGGGCTATCTTTTTTCTGAATCCGCATTCGAAATCAGCTGCATGCTCAAACAGTTACTCTGCACGCTGGCCCTGAGCGGGTTGGCCGCTACGGGCTTTGCCCAGGCGCCGGCCGCGCCCGCGGCTGCGCCCGGCCCCGCCGCCTACTCGCGCACCGATACGCTGGAGGCGTTGTCGGCCATGTTCACGATGAAGCGCCGCGGCGGCCACCTGCCCCTCACGCTGGCGATGCCAGGCGTGGCCCTGATGTCGACGAAGCAGCGCGAGTACGACGTGTACTCCGGCAGCTGGGTTGAAACCGCGCCCTCGGGCGGGGCCGTGGCGGCCGGCGTGCTGCTGATGGGCGGCGGCCTGGCCTACCTGCTAGTGCGCAACAGTACCTACAACCTGGGCACGTTGCAGCAATTGCAGATAAACTACGACGCCGGCCAGCCCTTGCCCGAGCGCTACCGCCGCGAACTGCGCCCGCGCCATTTTGCCAAAGCCGCCAAATGGCGCGCCAAGCGCGAGCGGCGCAACCGCTAGCGCTGCCGCGCTGTTTGCCTAGGTGCGGGCGCAGTTCGCGGCGGTAGCAGCCGATAACCGGCCGCGCCGCTACCTTCGCCCCGCGTTACGCACCGATGCTGCGGCGTGCTATGTTATGGAGACACTATTAGGGACCGATGTCGCGCGCGCTGCCGCCTTGCTGCGGGCCGGCGAATTGGTAGCCATACCCACGGAAACCGTGTACGGCCTGGCCGGCCACGGCCTGCGCGAAGACAGCCTGCAGCGCATTTTTGCGGTGAAGGGCCGCCCGCTCAGCAACCCGCTCATCCTGCACTTTGCCAGCCCCGAGCACCTAGGCGGCTACGTGCGCCCCGAGGCCGTGCCTGCCGCGGCCCACACGCTACTGGCTGCCTTCAGCCCCGGCCCGCTTACGCTGCTGCTCCCGCGCGAGCCTGCCGTAGTGCCCGATACCGTAACGGCCGGCTTGCCCGATGTGGCCGTGCGCATCCCGGCGCACCCGCTGGTGCAGGAGTTGCTGCACCAGCTCGATTTTCCGCTGGCGGCGCCCTCGGCCAACCCCTTCGGCTACATCAGCCCTACCTTGCCCGAGCACGTGCTGCGGCAGCTGGGCGGCAAAATCCCGTACGTGCTCGATGGCGGCGCCTGCCAGGCCGGCATCGAAAGCACCGTGGTAGGCTTTGGGCCAGCTGGCGAGCCGGTGGTGTACCGCCCCGGCGCTATTTCGCTGGAAGCGCTGCAGCAGGTGGTGCCCACGGCGCGCCTGCGCACCGCCGCCGAAAAGGCGCAGCGCGTGGCCAGCCCCGGCTTGCTGCCCTACCACTACTCGCCCCACACGCCGCTGCAGCTTTTTGGCCCCGGCCTAGGTGCCGCGCCGGCTTTTGAGGCCGGCAGCACCGGCGCACTCACCTTCCGCGACCCGCTGCCCGGCTTGCCCCCCGAGCAGCAAGTGGTGCTCAGCCCCGGCCGCGGCAACCTCGCCGAAGCCGCCCACGGCCTCTACGCCGCCCTGCACCACCTCGATGGCCTCGGCCTGCAGCACCTGCTGGCCGAACGCTTCCCGGAAACCGGCATCGGCATGGCCCTGAACGAGCGCCTGGAGAAAGCCGCCGCGCGCGCCTAAGCGCATGCTGGCTGTAAAACAGGAGCTGGTGTAAAGCCAACGGCTGCCCCAAAGCACATAGGCCCGCGGGCACCAAGGCACTGTATGCCTAGGTGCCCGCGGTCTTTTTTTGGTGCGGTTGCGCTATTCTACCAGGAGGCGCTCGGTAAGCCGGCCTTGCGGGGTTTGAACCCGCACATAGTACACACCCCTGGGCAAACCCGAAAGCTGGAGCTGCTGGCTGATTGCGCCGTGGTTTACTGGCACCTGGTACGATTGCAGCACTTTGCCCAAGGAGCTAATCAGCTCCACGCGGGCATCGGCCTGGCCGCTGAGGCCAGCCAGGCGCAGGGTAGCGGAGGACGCTGCCGGGTTGGGGTACAATGCGGCCGATTTCTCAACCGGGGCAGAAACCAGCCCGCTGAGCGGGTTGGCCGTTAGCTTCAACAGCCAAATGTCGCTGCCGCCGCGGCCAGCGCTGGTTTTGTCGCCGCTGATGCCGGATTGCGAAGTGCCGGCTAGTATCAGGCTGTTGCCGGGTAAGGGCACAACATCTGTTATGTACTCGTTGGCCGCGCCGCCAAAGGATTTCTCCGAGCGTTGCGTACCATTCGCATCCACATCAACCAACCAGTAGTTAAAGGGCACATCGTCGGCATCTCCGGCCGGCGACAATCGGCCCGTCCAGCCCCCGAGCAGGTAGCCGCCGCGCGGGTTTAGCTGCAGCGTGGTGATGCGCTCCATCAGGGTGGTGCCGTACACCCTGTCCCACTGCTTGTTGCCTTGCGCGTCGAGCTTGATTACCCAGCATTCTTTGTTGTTGTCGGCGGTACTTTTGTCGCCGCTTACAGGCGAGCTGGAGTTGCCCGACACCAGCAGGCCGCCATCGGGAGTGGCCAACAGCGCCCATGCCGTTTCGTTGCCGCTGCCGCCATACAAACGGTCCCATACCTTGTTGCCCTGGGCATCAATCCTCGCAACCCAGTAATCGTATTCGCCTTTGGTATTGCCCGATACGTCGCCGCCAAGCGTGGTGCTCCCAGCGGGGAAAAAGGGCAGCGCGGCAATTGCAAAGTCAGTACCTAGGGAAACCACACCGTAAGCGTAGTCGTCGGCGGCACCGCCCAGGCGTTTATCCCACAACTTGTTGCCGTTGGCGTCGAGCTTCACCATCCAAACGTCGCTGCGGCCCTGCAGCGCCTCGGTGCGGTCGGCATCGGGGGCGGGGTTGGTGTCGTTGCTGGATTGGCCTACCAACAGGCAGCTACCATCGGCCGCAACGGCAGCGCCGGTAAGCATATCGTTGCCAGAGGTGCCAAAGCGTTTATCCCACAGCTTGTTGCCTTGCGCGTCTACTTTCACCACCCAATAGTCGGTGCCACCGCGGGAGGGTTCCGTCTTGTCGAGCTCAGCCCCCGAGTTCGACCAGCCGCAGAGCAAAAAACCGCCATCGGGGGTAGCCAGCAGCTTTACCAGTCGGTCGTCGCCGGAGGCACCGTAACGTTTGTCCCACAGCTTGCGGCCTTGCAAATCCGTCTTCAGCAGCCAGTAATCGTTGTTGTTTATGGCTGGTGTGCCGCGTTCGGGTTGGCTTACATCGCCACCCACGCCCGATTGCGTGAAGCCACCGAGGAGCAGGTTGCCATCGGCCGTTAGCAAGGCGCCCGCGCACCCCTCCGTGGCTGTGCCGCCAAACGTGTAATCGGCAACAGGGCTTTGTGCTTGTAGCGGCTGCAGAGCCCCTAGGTGGTACAGCAGCAAAGCCGGTAGGCAGAGGCGTAGCACAGATTTCATAGGCAAACAACGGTGGGGATAGAGGGCGTAAGAATCTCAATGGTTTTATATGCCTGACCGCCATAGGCCCGCTTGCGTTGTATCGGGGATAAAAAATTTTAGGAACGAGCTTCTTGTACTGGTGCTGTAAAAGCAAAACACCCCGCCAGTAGCAAGCACTGGCGGGGTGTTTAGGTTACTATCTGTGGGCGGCAGACTGAAGTCCGCGCTACAGTGCGCTACGGCAGAGCTGTGCTTACATGCCCGGAATCTGCACGTTCACGTTCTCGAAACGGATGTGGCCGCCGTCGAGCACGGCTTCCACCACGGCGTCCTTCGACACCTTGCCCGAGAGAATTTCCTTCGACAGCTCGTTCAGGATCTGCCGCTGCAGCACGCGCTTGAGCGGGCGGGCGCCAAACTGCGGGTCGAAGCCTTGTTCGCCTAGGTAGTCGAGCACCTCGTCGGTGGCTTCCAGGCGGATGCCGGCTTCTTCGAGGCGGTGCTGAATCTGCTTGAACTGGATGTCGACAATCTTGCGAATCTCGCGGCGCTTGAGCGGCTGGAACATCACAATCTCGTCGATGCGGTTCAGGAACTCGGGGCGCATGTGCTGCTTCAGGCGCTCCACCACTTCGTCGCGGGTACGGTCTACCACCTCGTCGTGGTTGTATTCATTCAGCTCTTTAAAGTTCTTCTGAATGATGTCGGCGCCCGTGTTCGAGGTCATGATGATGATGGTGTTCTTGAAGTTCGCCACCCGACCCTTGTTGTCGGTGAGGCGGCCATCGTCGAGCACCTGCAGCAGGATGTTGAACACGTCGGGGTGGGCCTTCTCAATCTCGTCGAGCAGGATTACCGAGTACGGCTTGCGGCGCACGGCTTCGGTAAGCTGACCACCCTCGTCGTAGCCCACGTAGCCGGGAGGCGCACCAATCAGGCGCGACACGGCGTGGCGCTCCTGGTACTCGCTCATATCGATGCGCACCATGGCGTTTTCGTCGTTGAACAAGTACTCGGCCAGGGCCTTGGCCAGCTCCGTTTTACCCACGCCGGTGGTACCCAGGAAGATGAACGAGCCGATGGGGCGCTTGGGGTCCTGCAAACCGGCCCGCGAGCGGCGCACCGCATCCGAGATGGCCGCAATGGCTTCGCTCTGGCCGGCTACGCGCTTGCCCAACTCGGCTTCGAGGTTGAGCAACTTCTCGCGGTCCGACTGCAGCATTTTGCTTACCGGAATGCCCGTCCACTTGGCTACTACTTCGGCAATGTCTTCCGAAGTAACCACCTCCTGCAGCATCGAGCCGCCGTCTTTTTGCTGGTTGGCTTGCTCCTGCAGGGTTTTCAGCTTGGCTTCGGCTTCCTGAATCTTGCCGTAGCGCAGCTCGGCCACGCGACCGTAGTCACCCTGGCGCTCGGCCTGCTCGGCTTCCAGCTTAAAACGCTCAATCTGCTCTTTGGCCGTCTGGATGTCGTTGAGCACGTTTTTCTCCGATTCCCAACGGGCTTTCAGGTCGTCGCGCTTCGAGCTGAGCTCGGCCAGTTCCTTGTTCAGCACGGCCTCGCGGTCCTTGTTGTCTTCGCGCCGGATGGCTTCGCGCTCAATCTCCAGCTGCATAATGCGGCGCTGCACCTCGTCGAGCTCCACGGGCATGGAGTTCAGCTCGATACGGAGCTTGGCGGCGGCCTCGTCCATCAGGTCGATGGCTTTGTCGGGCAGGAAACGGTCGGTGATGTAGCGGCTCGACAGCTCCACGGCGGCAATCACGGCATCGTCGGTGATGCGCACGCCGTGGTGCAGCTCGTACTTCTCCTTAATACCGCGCATGATGCTGATGGCGTCCTCCACCGAGGGCTCGTCCACCATCACGGCCTGGAAGCGGCGCTCCAGCGCCTTGTCCTTCTCGATGTACTTCTGGTACTCCTTGAGCGTGGTAGCGCCAATGGAGTGCAGCTCGCCGCGGGCCAAGGCTGGCTTAAGCAGGTTGGCAGCATCCATGGCGCCTTCACCGCCCGCGCCGGCGCCAATCAGCGTGTGCATCTCGTCGATGAACAGGATGATCTGGCCTTCGGAGTCGGTTACTTCTTTGATGACGGACTTGAGGCGCTCCTCAAACTCGCCCTTGTACTTGGCACCGGCAATGAGCAAGCCCATGTCGAGCGACATGATGGTCTTGTCCTTCAGGTTCTCGGGCACGTCGCCGGCCACGATGCGCTGGGCCAGGCCCTCCACAATGGCGGTTTTACCCACGCCCGGCTCACCCAGGAGCACGGGGTTGTTCTTGGTGCGGCGCGACAGGATTTGCAGCACGCGGCGGATTTCCTCGTCGCGGCCAATTACCGGGTCCATCTTGCCCGAGCGTACCTGCTCGTTCAGGTTGCGGGCGTAGCGGTTCAGGCTTTGGTACTGGTCTTCGGCCGACTGGCTGGTTACTTTGCGGCCGCCCCGCAGCTCTTTGATGGCGGCTTTCAGGTCTTTCTCGTTGAAGCCCGTGTCTTTGAGCAGCGTAGCCACGCTGTCGCGGCCGCCGAGCAAGCCCAGCAGCAGGTGCTCTACCGACACGTATTCGTCGTCGAACTCCTTCAGGAAGCCGTTGGCGCGCTGCAGGGCCGCGGCGGCATCGTTGGCGAGGTACGGCGCACCACCGCTCACCTTGGGGTAGCCATTTACAATGGCATCGAGGCGCGGGGCGAGGATATTCAGATTCACGCCGAGCTTCTTGGCCAGGAACCCGGTCACGTTTTCATCCACCTGAAAGAGCCCTTTCAGGAGGTGGCCCGTTTCGATGGCCTGCTGCTGATTGCCACCGGCAATTTCGGTAGCCTTCTGCACGGCCTCCTGGGCCTTGATAGTGAAGTTGTTAAAGTTCATAGTGCTAAGTCTGTTTCAGGTGCTCTAGTTAAGCTGATACGGTCTTAGCAAATGGTGGGCTAATGGTAGAAACAGGACTTTTTGTCGGAATGCCATGTGCTTTAATGAAGAATATCAGACATAATGGCTTATTTAGTTAAGGTTGCAATACTATTCTGGTCCTCCTGATAAGACACCGGGGTAGATATGCGGTCTACCTGATCGTTACAGCCGTTACCATACAAGGCATGATTTGAGTGTTATGGCCTAGGTAGGCTGACACTAGATTCCGATGGTGGCCACCTTCCGTGCCGTTGCACGCCAACCCATTCTTACGCAGCCCGAGGCGCCGCAGTACGACCATGCTCCTATAGTCTGTTAAACTGGATTCAGCCCCAATGAGCTACCATCAAAGAAAATGATATTATACTACTGTTGTCGATAGTAATACTATCTTGGTTATTTGTGATGTATCCGAAAGTAAGTGTCGCGACATACTCACTGATACAAACCCATTCTTTCATTTTTTAGCCATTTTAAACAATGGAATCATTGCTTAAAAAAGTCGAGAGTTCGGACGTAGCCATGATAGAAGCCGAATAATTGCAGCACATAGATGGTGGCTTTTTACCTGCTGTCGCGATTGGCGTATGTTGGGGAATCCAGGCGTGTTGCGCACTTGTGGCTGGAGGTATTTACATCACAGCTAAAAAAGATGGCATAATTAAATAATAAATCTTAAAATAAAAAAACCATTCAAGCACAAAATTTAGATCAAGCCGAAATTTATTTTTCCTTGCGCACGCTGGATGATGAGGACCTGCGGCATACCGAGGGCGGATTGGCGCCTATTGCTATTCCTCTTATTATAAAAGGTGTGGGCATTGGTTTCACGGCCTGCGCTGCAGCATTTACAGTTTTAGCAGGAGGTATGAAGATGGCTAAAAAATAAATCTAGCACGTAATAACTATTGCGGGAGTAGTATCCCGCAATAGTTATTACGTGTTATTCAAGCGGACATTTAAGTACAATGAAACGGAAAAAAATTAATCCCAAGGAAATTTTTAATGGGGTGGCCGTTGGCTTTTTGGTGTGCTCAGCTGTAGTGGTTGCGGTTCTTATGGGGATCAAACTATTTTAAAGTTTTCAGGCCAACAGAAAGCGATTTTGCATACGGTACATTCATCGATTGCTCTAGCCTGTCAGCGCTTTCTGGCTGCCAAGTTGATTGCTGGTGTCTGTGTGTATCATCGTTTCAACACGGAGCTTTGGCGGCACTTGACTCATTAGCTGAAATGAGCCACAAGGCTGGAGTTATACTGCCCATGGAATTACCTCAGCTGACTTCAATTTTTCAAGCCCATGAGCAAAAGAAGCTTAGTAAAGATTGCCACTTCTGTCTCTGCTTTCTGGTTAGCGAGGCTGTTCCTTCAAAATTGGGACATGATGAAGGAGTATGTTTTTGGAGTAGCGTGCCCATAAAGTCATTTTCTCAAATGACCACAGTTCAGCAGATAGAATACCACAGATACTAAAATGATACCCCTCTATTGGCGCAAGCTCGTAGCTGGTAACCGCCGATAGGGTAGAGGTTTTACCTCCACTCAAGCCACGTTAGCGCAAACCCATCCGCAAGCGGCGCAGGCGGTGGGAAATGCAGCCCCCGCCATAGTCGGTGCGCCGAAGCGCAAGCTACGCGGGCGTGGGTGCTGCTGCACACAAAGCCAGATGCAGCGGAGTAGCCCGGCGAGCGGGCTTACTGGCGCCAGCCGCCCCGGCGGGTTATGGTTTAGGAGCTGGCGTGGTTTCGAGCTCGAGCAGGGCTTGCTCAATTTCGGGCCGGAGCTGGGCTAGGTTGGCGTGGGCCAGCTCCGGCAGCGAGTGACGCTTGGCGAGTTTCTCGGCCACCAGGTAGCCTAGGTAGTAGCCCGAGCGGGCGGGGGTGGCAGCCTGCGCATCCATGCCGCCCAGGAAGTAGCGGGCGTAGTCCTCGCGCTTTTCCGAATCGAGGGCGGCGCGCAGCTCGCGGGCGTAGCGCGGCAAATCGGCCTGGGTGCGGGCGGGCGTGTTGAGGGGCAGGCCAAACAGGTTGACGCCGTTGGCCGAGGGGTTGAGGGCGTGGGCCACGTAGGTAGCCAGGCCTTCGCGCCACAGCGCCGAGGCCACCGACTCGTTGCGCTCGAAGAACTGGCTGTGGTACACATGGAAAAACTCGTGGTGGAAAAAGGGCGCGGGGTCGGCCTCGTGCCCGTACACGTAGGCAATCATATCCAGCCCGAACAGCAGCGCCTGCTGGCCCCCGATGGTGCGCGTGCCCCCATCGAAACCACCTAGGGAGTACATAAAATAGAGGCGGCCGCGGTAGTCGAGGTCGGGAAAGGTTTTGCGGAAACTGGCCTCGTAGCGGGGCAAATCCTGGCCGATTTGCTTGCTCAGGCGCAGCACCAGGTCCATTTTGGGCAGCACCATGCTTTGCACCTTGGCATAGCGCATGGGCAGCACGTCAGCAAAGGTTTTGTCGGCGGGGCCGCCCAGCACGCTGTTGTTGTACACCTCGGGGTAGCGGTCGGCCAGCAGCTGCTGAAACAGCTTTACCTGCGTGGCTTCGTCCTGCGTGCGCGCCTTTTGCCAGAACTCCTCGAAGGCCGGCATCAGGTTGATGACCTGGTACGTGGCCGCGGGCGGTACGGCGGTGGCGGCAGCGGTGGCACCAGCAGCAGGCGGCGCAAGCGGAGCGCGGTGGCACGCCCCGGTAAGCAACGCCGCACTTAGGAGCGTGGCCGTAGCCGAACGAAAAGCAGGGAACATGGAAATGCGGGAAGGAGTAAGCCGAACGAAAAGCCGCCGCACGCAAGCGGGGCTGCCGGGCAAGCTGGGCCAAGATAAGTAAGCTGATAAGCCATGCCGAAAAATTTGAGGCACGGGTACGAGCCGCCTCCGCAAAGCTGCCCTAGGTGGGTGCACGGTCGCCAGAAACTATGACCCGATCGGCTTCAAATGCGCAAGTAATACGTATTGATAATTGACGATAAAATATAGTATATTGAAGAGGTGGCGCACTAATGCCACGTAAAGCCATGGAAGCTAAACCGAGAAGATACCAAGGCTACGCCGGCATGCGTAGAGGACTGCCTTGGTGGGCTTACATCCTGATGATCTTCGGCTTTTACCTGCTCGGCTGGGTGCTGCACCTGGTAGGGCTGATTCCCAATCACTAGGCACCTGGGGTGCTTTGCACGGGTAGTAGGTGGCGGCGCCGCTGCTCGGGTGTGGGCTGCGCAAGGCCGCACTGTGCATACCGGGTTAAGCAATCATGGGTCCGTACCGGTTTGGTGTGGGTACCAGGGGGTGCGCGTGCGTTGTAGCCGGGGCACTGGCACTACCTGGGGCAGCGTGCCTGGTGGCCCTGGGTGCCCGCCGGCGCGCCGAATGCGTAGAGGGTAGCTCCACCATTGGTTTGGTATGGCTGCTACTTATCACATTGGTTGCTCCGGCTTTTCGTTTCGCGACTGGAAGGGCGTGTTTTACCCCGCGGAGGTGCCGCCCCGCAAGTGGTTTGAGTACTACTGCACCCAGTTCGATACGCTCGAGCTGAACGTGACCTTTTACCGCATGCCTGAGCCCGAGGCGTTTGAGGGCTGGTACCACCGCAGCCCCGCGCACTACCGCTTTGCCGTGAAGGCGCCGCGGGCCGTAACGCACTACAAAAAGTTTGGGCCGGAGGCACAGCCCATCTTGGCCGACTTCTACGGCACGGTGCAAGAGGGCTTGCAAGAGAAGCTGGGGCCGGTGCTGTTTCAGCTGCCCCCCAAAGCCGCCTATTCCGACGAGCTGCTGCAGCGCATCTTCGATAGCCTCGATCCGGCTTTCCGGAACGTGCTCGAGTTTCGGCACCCCTCGTGGTGGAGCGGCGAGGTGTTTCGGGAGCTGGCGCGCCGCAACATCAGCTTTTGCGGCCAAAGCCACCCGCAGCCGCTGCCCGACGAGGTGGTGGCCAACACGCCCTTGTTGTACTACCGCTTTCACGGCGTGCCCGAGCTTTACAAATCGGCCTACGACGAGGCCTTTCTGCAGCGCATTGCCGCAGAGGTGCGGGCGGCCAAACAGGCCAAAGAGGTGTACCTGTTTTTCAACAACGGCATTGGCGGCGTGGGCGCCCTGAACGCCCGGCAAATGCAGCAATTGCTGCAGGCTGCGCCGGCCGGCCAGCCCTAGGTGTGCGGTGCCGGCCTACAGGGTAGGGGCAGCGGTGGGCAGCGGGGCAATCTGGCGCAGTAGGTAAAACAGCATGTGGCCGATTTCTTGCAGCTGCGCGGGCTCCAGCACGCCGGCATCCTTGCTGAACGTGAGCTGCAGCGGAGCGTCGCCATCGGTGGCGGAGGGGCCGAGCGAAAGGCGGCACTCGTGGTACTTCAGGAGCGTGTCGTGGATATCGGGGTAGGCAAACAGGGTTTGCAGCGCGGCCGGGTCGTTGGTGCGGATGATGAAGGCGTCGTCGATGTCCGGCACGCCCAGCTCCACGTCTTCCATGCCCAGCAGCTTGCCCAGCTCGTGCAACAAGTCCTGCTCGTGCAGCACAAAGCGCAGCGCCACATGCTCGGGCACCGGGGCCGTGAGGGTCGTAAACTCGTAGCCGCCCTCAAAGCCGCCGCCCAGGTCGATGTCGATATCGAGCAAAAGCTGGTAGCCGCCTAGGTTCAGCTGGGCCGAATACTCGAGCAAGTCGGGCTCGCGGGCCATGTCGGCGGCAACCTGGCGCCAGAGTTCAGCTTCAGTGTTGGCAGAGAATACGCGGGGAGTTTCCATTGGAGCAGGCGGCAGGTTAGGGTGTGGCTACGCAAGCCGCCGAGGGGCGGCCCGCAGAGGAGCTTACTCACATTGGCTGCCGTGGGTTATGGCCCGCGCGGCACCTAGGGCTGCGGCTACCCGCACCGGGCCCTTACGTACAGCCCATGCACCGCCTTCCGCTACCCTTATGCCTACCTACCACATTGGCTGCTCCGGCTACCACTACCGCCACTGGCGCGGCCTGTTTTACCCCGAAAAGCTGCCCATGCGCCGCTGGTTCGAGTACTACGCCGCGCACTTTGCTACGCTCGAGCTGAACGTGACCTTCTACCGTTTTCCGCAGCTTTCGTTTCTGCAGAACTGGTACCAGATCAGCCCACCCGCGTTTGTGTTTGCCGTGAAAGCCCCGCGCCTGATTACCCACTACAAGCAGTTCAACGGGGTGGGCGAGCTGCTGCTCGATTTTTACGGCACCGCGCAGCAAGGCTTGCAGGAGAAGCTGGGCCCGGTGCTGTTTCAGCTGCCACCCAGGGCGGCCTACACCGCGGAGCGCCTGCAACGCATTCTCGATTACCTCGATCCGGCCTTCCAGAACGTGCTCGAGTTTCGGCACCCCAGCTGGTGGCAGCCGCAGGTGTACGCGGCCCTGGCCGAGCGCGGCGTGAGCTTTTGCGGCCAAAGCCACCCCGAGCTGCCCGATGCCGTGGTGGCTACCGGGCCGGTGCTGTACTACCGCTTTCATGGGGTGCCGCGGCTGTATCAGTCGCCCTACAGCCCGGCGTTTCTGCAGCGCGTGCAGGCCGGGGTTGCCGCTGCCCCGCAGGTGGAGCAGGCGTATCTGTACTTCAACAACGACATCGACGCCTCGGCCATTGCCGATGCCCGGCACCTGCAGGCCTTGTTGGCGTCGCACGCCTAGGTACCCCGTGCCCCTAACGGTTTCCGGAGGCATGCACCTAGGTACAACAAAACAGGCCAGCTGCGCAGCAGCTGGCCTGTTTTGTTTATGTGAGCGAACATTGCAGTACCCGGGCAACGAAAAAAGTAACCGGGATAAGTGGCCCTGTATACCGCCGGTGCCCGGAAAAGTTGTGCGGCTTGCAGGCCATGCGCCAATGGTATCACATCTTCATGTGATGCCCTCGGGCGCTTGCCGAGCTGGTGTCGGGCTGCGTGAAGTTGTATTTTGGGGCTTATTGCGTGAAGGAGGAACCCAGGCATCCTGGCCTCGGGTAAAAGCGGGAAGAGACCCACTGGTGGGTCGTGAGTACTCTCTTGCTGGACTTGATGGAGCTGCGCCAGGTAATGCGGCGCGGCCATTAACCAGTCGTTGGCGTTGGCCAGCACCTGCGCGTATGCACGTTCCTATGCTTTCCGATTTGCTGGTTATCCTGCTGCTTTCAGTGGGCGTAATCCTGCTCTTCAACCGCATCAAGCTGCCTTCCATCATTGGCTACCTCGTTACGGGCATGGTAGCGGGGCCGTATGCGCTGGCGCTGGTGCAGGCACCGGCCAAGGTCAATCAGTTGGCCGAGCTTGGCGTGATGCTGCTCATGTTCATCATCGGGCTCGAGTTTTCGTTGCACAGCCTCAGCCGCATGAAGCGCGCCGTGTTTTTGGGCGGCGCCCTGCAGGTGGGGCTTACCATCGCGGCCGTGTACGTGCTGGCCCGCGGCATGGGCAGCCCGCCGGCCACGGCCGTGTTCTGGGGTTTTCTGATTGCCCTGAGCAGCACGGCCATTGTGCTGAAGCTGCTGCAGGATCAGCTGCAGGTAGATTCGGTGCACGGGCAGGTGGTGCTGGCCATCCTGATTTTTCAGGACCTGATTGTGGTGCCCATGATGCTGCTGGTGCCCTTGCTGAGCGGCCAGATTACGGGCAGCCCCTGGCTTACGCTTAGCATCATGCTGGCCAAAATGCTGGGCGTGCTGCTGCTGGTGGTGGTGGGGGCCAAGTTTCTGATGCCCCGGCTTTTGCTGCTGGTGGCCCGCACGCGCAGCCGCGAGCTGTTTCTGCTCACCATTATCGGCACCTGCATCGGGGTGGCCTGGCTTACCGCCGAGGCCGGATTATCGATGGCGCTGGGCGCTTTTCTGGCCGGGCTTATCATTTCGGAGTCGGAGTACAGCTACGAGGCCGTAAGCAACGTGATGCCCTTCCGCGAGATATTTGCCAGCTTCTTCTTCGTGTCCATCGGCATGCTGTTCGATGTGCACGTGCTGCTCGAGCATCCCCTGCGTATTCTGGTGCTTACGGTGGGCGTCATGTCGCTGAAGGTGCTGCTCACGCCCGCGGCAGCGGCTTTTTTGCGCGTGCCGGTGCGCGCGGTGCTGCTGGCCGGCTTGGCACTGTGCCAGGTAGGCGAGTTTTCGTTTATTCTGTCGTTGGCAGGCCTGGAGGCAGGGCTCATCAGCCACGAAAGCTACCAGCTGTTTTTGGCTATTTCCATCCTTACCATGTGCCTCACGCCGGTGGTAATGCTGGTTGCCGAGCCCGTGGTATCGCGCATGATGCGTATGCCCTTGCCCGAAGTGGTGAAGGATTACCTGCACCCCGAGCCCACCGAGGCCGAGCCCACTACCTCCCTAGGTGAAAACGTGCTCGAAAACCACCTAGTGGTCATCGGCTACGGGCTGAACGGCCGCAACCTGGTGCGCGCCGCCAAGCACGCCCACATTCCCTACGTCATCATCGACACCGACGCCGACACCGTGCACCGGCAGCTGAAGCGCGGCGAGCCGATTTTGTTTGGCGACGCTACCCACGCCCACGTGCTCGAACACGCGCACATTCAGCGCGCCCGGGTGGTAGTAATTGCCATATCCGACCCGGCCGGCAGCCTGCGCGTGGTGGCCGCCGTGCGGCGCCTCAACCCCGAAGCCTGCATTATCGTGCGTAGCCTGTACCTATACGAGCGCAAAGAGCTGTACCAGCTGGGGGCTACCGAGGTAATTGCCGAAGAGATGGAAACTTCCATCGAGATACTGGCGCGCGTGCTGGCCCGCTACCTGGTGCCCCTGCACGAGATTGATGCCCTGATCCGGCAATTGCGCGGCGGCAACATCGTGCGCAGCCGCTCGCTTACCGATCTGGAGTGGTCGGGCATGCACGTGGGGCTGGCCGGCCTGGAGCTGGCCACCGTGCCCGTGCCCGACCAGGCCGCGCTGGTGGGCAAAACCCTGTCCGAATCGGAAATGCGCCAGCATTACGGCGTAAACCTGCTGGCTATCCGGCGCAACGGGCATATGCTCAATGATATGTGCCCCGATACCGTCATCCACGGCCACGATACGCTGTACGTATTCGGCAAGCCCGACCAGGTGGAGCGCCTGGCCCACGAGCTGCAGCCCGAAGAGGAATTTGCTTGAGGCCCACTCCCTGCCGCCCAATGGGCGGAGCGCACCTAGGCAGCTCCTAGGTCAGCGTCGTATCAATCTCGATGCCACCCGCCAGGGCCTTGTGCACGGGGCAGGCGTTGGCCACCTGCAGCAACCGTTGGCGCTGCTGGTCGGAAAGATTACCCAGCAGCTGCACCCGGCGCGTGAGGCGGTGCACCACGTGGTCGGGGCCCCGCTCAAAGCCTACCGTAGTCAGCGCCTGCTCAAGTGGCCAGCCTTTGCGGTCGGCGTACATGCGCAGGGTGATACACGTGCAGGCGCTCAGCGACGAAGCCAGCAACTCGGCCGGTGTCAGGCCCATGTTCTGCCCTCCCTGCGCCAAGGGCTCGTCCGAGAGCAGTGCGTGGCCGCTGTCGGAGGTAAGGTCCGTCACGTAAGGGTCGGTGGCAATACGCCCGCTGATGCTAGGCATGGCAGAGGTGGTAACAATGAAAGAAACAGCACTTGGCAAACTGGGTCGGGCCGATCATACGACGCTCAATATCAGTGCATCGGCATTTGCGCCAGCGCTCAGCTGAGAAGGCAATTTTCATACGCCAAAACCGCCGCTCTGGTGCCGCGGGCGGCCATGGTGGTTGCGGCATCGGCTTAGGCCCCCAAAGCGCATACCGCCTTGCCAAACTGCGTAAAACACAAACGCCCGACCTGCAAGGTCGGGCGTTTGTGTTTCCGGTGGCAGCGCGGGGTATTAGTTAGCCGCCGCGGTGGTGGGGTTCTTCACGTACTTGTCGAGCCACGCGTTCATCTCCCACAGCATGTGCATGATGTTTTCGCGGGCGGCGTAGCCGTGCGACTCAAAGGGCAGCACGACGTAGCGCGTGGTAGCGCCGTGGCCTTTCAGGGCCGAGTAAAAACGCTCGCTCTGAATGGGGAACGTACCCGAGTTGTTGTCCAGCTCGCCGTGGATCAGCAAAATCGGCGTCTTAATCTTGTTGGCGTAGTTGAACGGCGACATCGCGTTGTACACCTCCGGAGCCTGCCAGAACGTGCGTTCCTCGCCCTGGAAGCCGAACGGCGTGAGGGTGCGGTTGTAGGCGCCGCTGCGCGCAATACCCGCCCGGAACAGGTTGGAGTGCGCCAGCAGGTTGGCCGTCATGAAAGCGCCGTACGAGTGGCCCATTACGGCCACGCGGTTCGGATCGACCACGCCCATGCGCTTGCCTTCGTCGATGGCAGCCTTGGCGCTGCTAACCAGCTGCTCGATGTACGTGTCGTTGGGCTGTTTGTCGCCCTCGCCCACAATCGGAATGCTGGCACCCTGCAGCACGGCGTACCCTTGGGTTACCCAGAAGATGGGCGAACCGTAGCCGATGCGCGTGAAGGTGTACGGCGACCCCGACACCTGGCCGGCGTTCTTCTTGTCCTTGAACTCCACCGGGTAGGCTTCCATCAGCGTGGGCAGCGGGCCGTCGGTGGGTTTGTAGTTGAGGGGCAGGTACAGGTTGGCGGTCAGCTCCACGCCATCGGCGCGCTTGTAGCGGAGCACCTGCTTTTTAAAGGAGCCACCGAAAGCCGCGTAGGGGTTCGGAAACTTGGTAAGAGCCGTGAGCTTGCCGCCGCGGGTATCGCGCACGTAGTAGTTGGGCGCTTGGTCGACGGCTTCGCGGCGGGTAACGATGCGGCGCTTTTCGGGGTCGAGAATGGCCAGCGGCACCTCGTAGTAAGGAGCCTCCGAACGCCACCAGCGGGTGGTTTTCTTGGTGGCCAGGTCAAACTCGTCTACAAACGGACGGTCGCCCTCGGGCGAGGCACCCAGGCCGGTAAAGTAGATGGTTTTGTTGGCGACATCGGTAAGCAGCACCGGCTGGCCCTGCGCGTTGCGCTTGGTGTAGGCGGTGCCGGGGTCGGTGTACTTATCCTGCGACGAACGCTCGTACAGCACGGCCAGCGAGGGCAGGGCGCCCGGCGTCACGCGCCAGGTAATTTCCTTGCGGTCGGCCCAGCGGCTGCCGTATACCAGCGCCACCGAGTTGTTGCCCCAGGTTACGCCGTCGTAGCGCAGGGGCAGGGCGGCAAATTCTTCGGCCTGGCCGGTAAAAGGCGCGGGCAGGGTAAATACCTTGTCGCGAATGGCGGCTTCGGTTTTGGGGTTGCCGCCGTCCTGGGCTTCGGCCCAGTACAGGGTGGCGGGCACATCGGCGCGCCAGCCGTGGCCGCGCTGGCCGGTGGGCACCGCATCAAAAGCCGTGGGCACGTTGTCGGCCAGGGGCAGGTCGGCAAGCATTTTAACCGGGTCGCCGGTGGCCAGGTCGTACACCTCCACTTTCAGCGGAAAGCTGCTGATGGGCAGGTTGTAGGAGTAGGGCCGGTGGCGGGTTTTTACCAGAATGTACTTGCCGTTGGGCGAAGGCACCGCCGACTGAATAAGGCCGGGCTGGCTGATGGGTTGCAGCTTGCCCTCGAGCGTTACGCGCACCATTTGCGAGGTAGCGTAGTGCTCGAACAGGCGCTCATCGGTAGGGTTGCGGAGCAAGTCCTGGTAGGTGCGGGCACCGGCGGCCTTGCCGTTGTTTTCCTGCACGGCGGGGCCGGTAGGGGCGGCGGTAGCGCTGGGCGCTGCGCCGCGGCCGGCCACCAGCGCGCGTACGATGAGGGTTTGGTTATCGGAAACCCACTCGTAGGGTGTGCCCAGCGTGGCGTTGAGCGTGATGCCGGGTACGCGGCGGGCCGCGAAGGTGTTTACGTCAACCACCCACAGCTCGATGCGGCCTTCGGCACCGCTGCCGGTGGTGTGGCAAAACGCGAGCTTGCTGTTGTCGGGCGACCAGCTTACGTCGCTGATGCGGGCCTGGGTGGGCAGGTTCAGCACGCCCATGTCCTTGCCGTCTTCGAGGCGGCGCAGCATCAGGCCGGTGGAGTAGCTGATGCGGCTGGGGCCGTTGGTGCGCGGGTTGATGCGCAGGCCGGCCAGGCGCAGCTCGGGCTGCGAGAGGTCGGCAATCGAGGGCATATCCTGCACGGCCAGCATGGCCATCCACTTACCGTCGGACGATAGGCTGATGCGGGGCGTTACGGGCGCCTCAACGATATCGGCAATGGCCCGGGGCGGCGTCTGATACGCAACGTTTTGAGCCTGTGCAACGGCTGCCAAACTCAAAAAGCCTGCGAGTAAAAAGTGTTTCATGTAGCAATTGGTGCAGCTAAGGCGGCGTATTAGCTACGAAGATACTATCCAAACTCGCAGTTTTGCCAACAACCACTCGGCAAAAGCATGAATTATAGTTTGTTAAATTGCCAGGAGCGAGCCTTTTAGCTACGATTAGCAGCCGTTCAATATGAGAAAAGCACCATTCGGATAATTGTGCGGCGGCGTGTGGCCGCGCTGCGGGCGCGGTTCGGGTTTGGCCCTAGGTGCGCTGCCGGAATGGCGGCCCTGCCAGCGCGGCCCGGCACGGGAAGAATTTTATTTATAGCGCAAAGCCTATTTTAAATCCGGCGGGCAGGTAAAAGCCCTGGTAAGCGTAGTCGAGCAGGCCGGTGCGGTAGCGGCTTTCCGGAAAGGCCGAGCTGAATTGGGTGTTGCGGTACCCGATGCCCAGGTAAAAATCCAAGTACACGCGCCCTAGGTCGAGGGGGCTCTGGTAGCCCAGCACGGCCGTGGCCCCGTAGCGCCGAATGGTTTCCGTGTAGTCGATGGGGCCGTACTGGTAGTAGGTAAGGCCGTCGTTGGCGAGGAGCTGCTGCCAGCCGTTGGCTTTAAACTGCATTTCGAGCCGCTGGTACTGCGGGCCGTAGGCAACGTAAAAGCCGGCCATGGCGGCATCGGTGTTCGGGACGAGGTAGGCGCGGTGCAGCAGCTCCAGGCCCCAGCCGCGCAGGCGTTCGTCGGGCTGGGTTTCTTGGTCGGAGGTGAGCTGGGTTACGCGCCCGTGGTACAGCTGCGGCGTAAGGCCGAGGCTGTGCTTGGGGTGGCCGGGCAGCTGCTTTTCGAGCTCCAGCTGGTAGCTGCGGGCCAGCGGCTGAAACGCGTTCAGCTTCAGCAGCGCTGTGCGGGGGCGCGCAGGTGCCTGCGGCGCCTGGCCCGCGGCCGGCAAGCTCATCAGCAGCCACAGGGCGCCTAGGGCGCAGCGGCCGGCAACAGGGCGAGGAGGCAGGGGCGGCAGCAGCATCAGGGGCGGGCAACGGGCAGCATGCTGAGCTGCGTGAGCGTGTTGTTGCCGCGCCGGTATTGGTACAGCCCATCGGCCCCGACGACCAGCAGCATATCCTGGTTCGGAATCACATCGAACGCCTCGATGCGGTGGTGCTCGCGCTGCGTGAGCGTGGGCGCGCGGCGCAGGTCAAACACCTTCAGGCCGTCGTCGCACACGTACAGCTGCGTCGAGTCGGCACCCAGGCCGTAGGGCTTGGTCATGGGGTAAATCTGGGCCAGGCGCGGCTGCTGCAGGTTTTGCAGATCCACGACCTGCAGCTGGTTTACCCCGCCGCCGCACGCCCGGCCCTGCCGCAGCGTAAGGTAGGCGTAGCGCCCCTGCACCACCACCGGGTCGCAGCTCACCACGTGCTGAAAGTAGCTGAGCTGCCTGGGGTTTTGCGGGTTGCTGGCATCGAAGATGAACATGCCCTGTTGCGTACCGATGAACAGGTAAGGTTCCTTCGGGAAGATGGTTTCGATGCCCACGCCCAGGTTGGTGACGCGCACGGCCGAGGCGTTGGCGGGGTTGCTGAGGTCGAACACGCGCAGGCTGTGCTCGTCGATGGTATAGAGCGTGTTGCCCATGATGGCAAAGCGCGCCATCGAGCCGCCCTGGCCTACATCGGCGCCGCGCGGACCGCTATCCGCCGCATCGGCGGCGCAGCCACCCAGCCCCAGCAGCAGACCAAGCAGCAAAACACCTAGGCCGCTAAGGCCCGAAAAGTATGTGAGCTTCATGGGGCTACGGATTTACTTTTTGCCAGCCTACCACAATGGCGTCGGTGGGGCGGTTTTCGGGGCGGTACTCGGGCTCGATGCTGGCCGGCTCGGGCGGGGCCAGCTCCGGAAACGCGTTGCGGGTGCGGCCCACCACGCGCGCAGCGGTGGGGTCGGCCAGGTCGACGATAACCAAATCCACCGCGTTGTCGGCGTACAGCAAGGAGCCGCGCATGGCCACGTCGATGTTGCCCGGAATGCGCAAAAAGCCCGCGTTGCGGGGCTTGGCCGGGTCGTGGTTGTCGATGATATGGATGCCTTCGTACCGCTCGTTGATGAACACGTAGCTGCCCTTGAGGTAAATTTTGCCGGTGTTGCGCATGGGCCGGGCCGGCACCAGGGCCACCGACTGCTCCAGCGTGGCCCGCGCCATCAGGAGCGGGCGGTAGGGCGGCAGCGCGGGGCGTTCGTCGATATCGATAAAGCACCCCGGAAGGCCTAGGAGCAAGCCCGCGGCAAGGAGCGTGGCGTAAAGTTGGCGCATGTGGTAAAGCGTTGGCCCGTAAGCCCGTACTCGGCTGAAACCAAGCCACGGGCTTAGGCAAGAGCCGGCAAACCGCCCGATGGTTGCAAGTGCCCGGTCCAAAATTGGGCGGCCTCACCTAGGGCAGGCGCCAGGCCACGCCCTCGCGCGGCACCGCAAACGCCGAATCGGGCACTTGTTGCGCTTTCAGGGCCTGTCGCAAATCGGTTACGGGTTCGGTCAGGCCGTCGTCGGCCATCTGAAAGGTGCCGAAGTGAGTGGCCACGCTTTGGGCGGCGCCTAGGTCGCGGTGGGCCTGCACGGCCTGGGCCGGCGACATATGAATGGGCTCCATAAACCACTGCGGCTTGTAGGCACCAACGGGCAGGATGGCCAGCCGGATGGGGCCCTCGCGGCGGGCAATTTCCTGCAGAAAAGGGCCGTAGCCCGTGTCGCCGGCGTAGTAGAGCTTGCCGGCCTGGGTGCGCAGCACCCAGCCGGCCCACAACGTGGCGTTGCGGTCGGAGAGGCCACGGCCCGAAAAGTGCTGCGCGGGTACGCACACGGCCTGCACCGTTTTGCCTAGGTCGTGCTGCTGCCACCAATCCAGCTCGGCGGCGTTGGCAATGCCCTCCTGGTCGAGCAGCTTCTTTACACCTAGGGGCACCAGCATCAGCGGCTTATCGCGCTCGGCGAGGCGCTGCAGCGTGGGCAGGTCGAGGTGGTCGTAGTGGTTGTGGCTGATGACGACGGCATCGATGCGCGGCAGCTCCTCGAAACGCAGGCCGGGCGGGCGCATGCGCTTGGGGCCAATCCAGCTAAAGGGGCTGCACCGCTCGCTCCAGATGGGGTCGGTAAGAATGTTCAGCCCGTCGACCTGCAGCAAAAACGTGCCGTGGCCCACGAACGTGAGGCGGACTTCGCCGGCGGCTACCTGCCGCGCCGGGGGCGGGCCCACAAAGGCGTTGGGCTGCTCGGGCCACGCGTCCTTGTCGCGGTTGAGCAGCCATTTCAGCACCCCGCCAAAGCCCTTTTCCTCTACGGGCGGCTGATTGACGAACTCCTTGCCGTTGAAGTGCTCGGAGCGCGGGCCCCGGTAGCGCGGTGCCGACAACGAACAGCCCACCAACACGGCGCCCGTGGCCAACATGAGCACTGCGGCTAACAAAGGCAACCAAATGCGGCGGGAACGGGCCATAACAAAGCTGAATAGATAAACCGGACGACAATTTGCCAGATACTACCCGGGCGCCCGGACAAATGTTTGCCGGGAGGCCAACCACCAAAGGGCCCAAAAACGATAAGCCCCTCCGTGGTAGCGGAGGGGCTTGTACGGCACTGTGATTCATCACAAGTTGGCGTAATTCCGGCAGCGCCCGGCCGGTAAGTAAGGTATGGGGCGCTTAGTTTCGGTAGCGGTTTAAGTGAGCGAGTGGATAGCAATACATCGGTTTGGTGCTTGCAAAGTAAGCTGCCAACTAGGGGGCGCCGCAATCCGTGTCGGCACGGGTTTTTTGCGCAACCTCCGATGTGGCTAGCACGTAGACGCGCGCCCGAAAAGGCCAAAACTACCCCTAAAGTGCTATTTACGGTTTAGTGCACGATGCGGCGCGAAGCCAATAGCTGCCCCGCCGGGCTGCGCACCTGCAGAAAATACACGCCGTGGGCCAGCCGCTTCAGATCGAGCGCCGCCACCGGCCCGTGGCCTAGCTGCGCGTGCACCTCCTGGCCCAGGGCATTGGTCAGGTGCAGGGTGCAGGTACCTAGGGCGGATGGCAGCGTTACCAAGAGCTGCTCGGCCGCCGGCTGCGGGTAAGCGGTTATGCCGGCAGGGGCGGCGTCGGCGCGCACCGCCAGCGGGCGGCACTGCATGGCTGCCATCAGGCGCCGCCACAGCTCTGCATCAAACGACGATACGGCCAGCTTGGAGGCCCCGGCCGATTGGCCTTGGCGCACCACCACCAGCCCCAGGCTCGGCACCACGTAAATCTTCTGGTCGTTTTTACCTAGGGCGGCAATCATGTCGGCCGGGGCGGTGGGCACCATCGGGCCGCTGAACACCAGCTGCGAGGTGGGCAGCATATAGGACGCCTGCCCGTTGAGCCACCACAAGTAGCCGTAGGCGCGGTTGTGCGGCTGCGCGGGCGTGGTCATGGCCTGGTAGTAAGTGGCGTCGGTCAGGATAGGTGTTTGTTCCCAGGTGCCGCGGTTCAGCATCAGCAGGCCAAAGCGGGCCATGTCGCGGGCGCGGCTGTAGTACACGCCGTTGACCCACGCGCCGCTCATGCCAATGCGCGCGGCCAGGCGTTGGTTGGTGTACTGGTTGATGCTGAGGCCGCTGGCCCGGGCAATCACATCGAGCAGCAGGCGGTAAGGGCCCGTGTGGTAGGCCCAGCGCGTGCCCGCGTCGGCGAGGTAGCGCAGGCAGCCGGGCGCGGTGCTTTCGTTGTCGCAGGGTGGGGGCGGGGTATCGTCGAGGCCGGTGGTCATGCTCAGCTGATGCCGCACCGTAATGAGCCGCTCCTTGGCCGCCGGCGCCCCCGACCAGCCCCGCCCCAGGTGCCGGGAGGTGCTATCGGCGAGGCTGAGCAGGCCATCCTGCTGCGCGATGCCCACGAGCGCGGCCGTAAGCGACTTGCCCGCCGAGGCCCAGTACCACACCGAGTCGCGGGTGTAGGTGCCGTAGTACTGCTCCACCACCATGCGGCCGTCCTTCAGCACGATAAACGACTTGGTGCGCTTGCTGGCCAGGTAGTTCAGCAAGGTATCGAGCTGCGGCTGGCACCAGCCCAGGCTTTGCGGCGAAGTGGTGGCCCAGGTGGTACCGGAGTTGGGCGGAAAGTAGAGCGCATTTTGGGCTGCAAGTGGCAAAGCCCCTGCGAACAGCAGGAGAAGCATCCCCAGGCGTAGACATGCAAACATAGTAAGTAGCTAATGTAGATGCTTCGATGCCAACCCCCCGCGATGGTTTAGCTGGCGGCAACAATAATTGTAGCCGCCGGAAAACTATTGGTGCTGATAGCCAGATATGCAGAAAATATTGCTTGCTATTTAATTGTGCACAATGTAATGTTGCGGCGTCAGTCAACTATAGCGAGGCAACCACATGAGCGAATCGGCTAAGCCCACCCCAAGCGAGCTGCTGAAGCTGGACAACCAGCTGTGCTTTCCGCTCTATGCCGTGTCGCGGTTGTTCACGAAGGCCTACCAGCCGCTGCTGCAAGAGCTCGACCTGACCTACCCGCAGTATTTGGTGCTGCTGCTGCTCTGGGAGCACCAGGAGCTGACAGTGAAGGCCTTAGGCGAGAAGCTGCTGCTCGACTCAGGCACCCTCACGCCCCTGCTCAAGCGCATGGAGCAGCGCCAATTGGTAAGCCGCCGCCGCGACCCCCGCGACGAACGCTCCGTGATTATTGCCTTGGCGCCGGCCGGCCAGCAGCTGCAACACCGCGCCGAGTGCATCCCCGAAGCCCTGTTGGCCAAGCTGCAGCTCAGCCCCGATGAGTTTAACCAGCTGCGCACGCAGCTCAACCGTTTGTTAACCCAGCTTTCGTAACCCCGCGAAGGCTTCATTCCTTTAGTTTGCGATGAAAATCGAGAAAGTGTACACGGCGCAAGCCCACGTAAAAGGCGGCCGCAACGGCCAGGTAAGCAGCCAGGACAACGCCCTGAACCTCGAGCTCAGCACGCCCAAAGCCATGGGCGGCGCGGGCAAAGAAGGCGCCACCAACCCCGAGCAGCTGTTTGCCGCTGGCTACGCCGCCTGCTTCGAGGGTGCCCTGGGTGTGGCCGCCCGCCAGGCCAAAGTGGCCCTGCAAGGCGTAACCATCGAGAGCTTCGTGCACTTCGGCAAGGCCGAAGACGGCGGCTTTGGCATTGCAGCCGATCTGCACGTGAACATCCCCGGCGTGGAGCAGGCCCAGGCCGAAGAGCTGGTAGCTCAGGCGCACCAGATTTGCCCCTACTCGCGTGCTACCCGCGGCAACATCGAGGTGAACCTACACACCACCACGAACTAAGGATTAAGGAGGAATGAGGAAGGACGAATAGGCGGCCCCAGCGGCGCCTAGGTGCGCCCACAACGGGCCGGCACGGGCAGGCGGCGCTGCTTGCCACCGCCGCCCCCGGATTGCGTAGTACTTGCGTCGTCCTTCCTCATTCCTCCTTATTCTTTCATCATGACTGCTCGCACCATCATCCTCGACCACCGTCCCCAGGGCAAGCCCACGCCCGAAACGTTCCGCTACGAAACCAGTGAGGTAGCCGCGCCCGCCGATGGCCAAGTGCTGCTGAAAACCCTGTACGTGTCAGTCGACCCCTACATGCGCGGCCGCATGAGCGACGCCAAGTCGTATGTGCCGCCGTTTGAGGTGGGGCAGCCCATCGGCGGCGGCGTGGTGGCGCAGGTGGTAGAAAGCCGGGTGGCGCAGCTGCCGGTTGGCACGTTGGTAGTGGGCAACCTGGCCTGGAGCGAGTACCAGCTTTCGGGCGGCCGGGGGCTGCAGCCAGTGCCTGCCGATGCCGCGCCCATCAGCTACTACCTAGGGCTGCTGGGCATGACGGGGCTGACCGCGTACTTCGGTTTGCTCGATATCTGCCAGCCCAAGCCCGGCGAAACCGTGGTGGTATCGGGCGCGGCCGGGGCGGTGGGCATGGTGGTGGGGCAATTGGCCAAAATCCAGGGCGCGCGGGTAGTGGGCACCGCCGGCTCCGACGAAAAGGTAGCTTACCTGAAAAACGAATTGGGCTTCGACGAGGCCATCAACTACAAAACCGCCGGCAACATAGCGCAGGCCCTAGGTGCTGCCTGCCCAAACGGCATCGACTGCTACTTCGACAACGTGGGCGGCGCCATTACCGATGCCGTGTACAACTTGCTGAACAAGCACGCGCGCATCGCCCTGTGCGGCCAAATTTCGATGTACAACGCCACCGAGGAGCCCACCGGCCCCCGGCCCGAGCCCAAGCTGCTCAAGACCAGTGCCCTGCTCAAAGGCTTTATCGTGAGCGACTACCTGCCACGCTGGCCTGAGGGCGTGAAGGCACTTACAGAATGGTACCAGCAAGGCAAGCTGAAGTTTGAGGAAACCGTAACCGAAGGCTTCGAGCAAATTCCGCAGGCGTTCCTGGGGCTGTTCAGCGGCCAAAATACCGGCAAGGCCGTGGTGAAAGTGGCCGACCCGGAGTAGCGCGGTGTAGCGCGGTGTAGCGTGGGCTTGGCTACGCCTTCCTGCGGTTCAGCCCGCGTTGGCGTGAACGAAATCACTGAGGCGATACCGCGGACAACCATTCGTGCTGGCAAACGCAGGCTGAACCGCAGGAAGGCGTAGCCAAGCCCACGCTACACGCAACGAATGATTTTACTATCCGGGGACGCGGACTACAAAGTCCGCGCTACAGGGCTACTTCCTATCTTTACACCCGGAATGACGAAGCGGTTGATCATAGCGCTGTTGAGCTGGCACTTGTTTGCCGTGAGCCTTGTGCCCGCTGGCAATGCACTCGAGTTGCTGAAGATTCCGCAATTGGTTGATCATTACCAGCAGCAGCACGCGGGCAGCCCCATCATGCGCTTTCTGTACGACCACTACGCCGGCCTGCACAACCAGCAGCGTCAGCAAGACCACGAGTCGCTGCCCCTGCACACCTGCCTGCACCAGGCCGCCGCGCTGGCTATGCCGCCCCTGCTGCGCTTGGTGCTGCCTCAGCCGCTGGAGTTCCCAGAGGCGCAGCAATACGGCGGCGAGTACGTGGTTTCGGCTCCGCGGGGCGTTTCGCGCACCTACTTTCAGCCCCCGCGCTCGGTAGCTGCCCCCGTGGCAAGCCGGGCGTAGGTTAGCGGCCCTGGCTTGGGCGAGGCAGCGCGGTGCACCTAGGGCGCACCGGCGGCCCGCTGCAGTACAGCCAGCCTCCACATGAAAGTTGCCCTTGGCGGCAACGCCTCTTTCATGTTCAATAAGCTTATTGCGCTAAGCCTCCGGCACAAGCTGGGGGTAGGCGTTGGAGTAGTAGCCCTGTTGGTGTGGGGCCTCTACGCACTGCGGCATCTGCCCATCGATGCCGTGCCCGATATCACCAACAACCAGGTTATCGTGTACACGGTGTCGCCCTCGCTGAGCGCGGCCGATGTGGAGCGCCTGGTAACTTTCCCCGTCGAGCAAAGCGTGGCCACCATTCCGGGGCGGGAAGAGGTGCGTTCGTTTTCGCGCGCGGGCCTCTCGGTCGTCACCATTGTGTTCGGCGACGCCATCGACAACTACTGGGCGCGGCAGCAAGTGGCCGAACGATTACGCGCGGCCGAAGCGCAGATACCGCCCGGCCTGGGGCAGCCCGACATGGGGCCGCCCACCACCGGCCTGGGCGAGATATACCAGTACACCCTCCGCACCAAGCCGGGCTTCGAGCAGAAGTATTCGCTATCCGAGCTGCGCACCCTGCAAGACTGGGTAGTGCGCCGGCAATTGCTGGGTACGCCCGGCGTGGCCGATGTGTCGTCGTTCGGGGGCTACATGCGCCAGTACGAAGTTGCCGTGGAGCCGGCGCGGCTGCGCAGCCTGGGGCTTACCGTGGCCGATTTGCAGCAGGCCCTGAGCCGCAACAACGGCAACGCCGGCGGTGGTTACCTCGTGCGCGGCCCGCAGGCGTGGTTTATCCGCACCGAGGGCTTGGCGCAATCGGCGGCTGATATTGGCCGCGCCGTGGTGCGCCCCGCCACCGCCGGCCGCGGGCCCATCCTCATTCGCGACGTGGCCGATGTGCGGGCCGGTGCCGCCCCGCGCTTCGGCGCCATGACGCGCAACCACCACGGCGAAACCGTGGGCGGCCTGGTGCTGATGCTGCGCGGCGCCAACTCCTCGGAAGTGGTGGCGGCCGTGAAAACCAAAATGGCCGCCATCGAGAAAACCTTGCCCGCCGGCCTCGAAATTACACCCTTCCTCGACCGCACCAAGCTTGTTGATCAGGCCATCAGTACGGTGGCTAAAAACCTGGCTGAAGGCGCCCTGATTGTGATTTTCGTGCTGGTGTTGTTCCTGGGCAACCTACGGGCTGGCTTGCTGGTGGCCTCGGTTATTCCGCTGGCCATGCTGTTTGCCATCGGCATGATGCACGTGTTCGGCGTATCGGGCAACCTCATGAGCCTAGGTGCTATCGATTTCGGGCTGATCGTAGACGGCGCGGTTATCATCGTGGAAGCCACCATGCACCGGCTCAGCTTGCGCTTTGGGCAGGCCCACGGCAGCGGCGAGTTGCCCCTTACCAACGACGACCTCTCGCCCCAGGAAATGGACGAAGAAGTGTACGACGCTTCCTCGCGCATTCAGCAGTCGGCCTCGTTTGGGCAGTTTATCATCCTGATGGTGTACTTGCCCATTCTGGCCCTCACCGGCATCGAGGGCAAGATGTTCCGGCCCATGGCCGAAACGGTAGCCTTCGCAATCCTAGGTGCTTTCATCCTGTCGCTGACGTACGTGCCGGTGATGTCGGCGCTGCTGCTGCGCAAGGGCGTGCACGGCGGTTGGTCGGATAAGGTGCTGGCTAAGCTGGGGGCGCGCTACCGGGCCCTGGTGAAGCGCGTACTGGCCGTGCCGCAGCTGGTTTTGGGCGCTGCCGTGGCGCTGCTTGTTGGGGCTGTGGTGTTGCTCGGTACCCTAGGTGGCGAGTTCATCCCGACGTTGGAGGAGGGCGACTTTGCGGTGGAAACCCGCGTGCTGCCCGGCTCGTCGCTCGATTACACCATCCAGCAAGCCCAACAAGCTTCGGATTTGCTCAAGCAGCAGTTCCCAGAGGTAAAAGAAGTGGTGGCCAAAATCGGCTCCTCGGAAATCCCCATCGACCCGATGCCGCTCGAGGCCTGCGACCTGATTGTGGTGCTGAAGGACCGCAAGGAGTGGTCGTCGGCTGACAACCGCGAGGATTTGGCCGCCAAAATGGCCCGCGCCCTGCGCGTGCTGCCCGGCGTTACGTTCGGGTTTCAGCAGCCTATTCAAATGCGCTTTAACGAGCTGATCAGCGGTGCGCGGCAAGATGTGGTGGTGAAGATTTACGGCGAAGACCTCGACCAGCTGGCCGGCTACGCCCGCCAGGTAGGCAGCCTCGTGAAGCAAGTACCCGGCGCGGCCGACCTTTACGTGGAGCAGGCCACCGGCCTGGCCCAGATTGTGGTGCGCCCCGACCGCGAACGGCTGGCGCAGTTTGGCCTGAGCGTGGATGACCTAAACCAGAGCATTGCCGCGGCCTTTGCCGGCGCCGGCGCTGGCCAGGTGTTCGAGGGCGACCGGCGCTTCGACCTGGTGGTGCGCCTCGCCGATCAGTACCGCCACGACATCAACCAGGTGCGTGCCCTTAACGTGCCGCTACCCGCCGGCGGGCAAGTACCCCTCGAGCAAGTAGCCAAGGTTGATTACCAGGTTGGCCCCAGCCAGATTCAGCGCGACAACGCGCAGCGCCGCATTACGGTGGGCTTCAACGTGCGCGGCCGCGACGTGCAGCGCGTGGTGGAGGAGGTGCAGGCGCTGGTGCAAAGCAAAGTGAAGCTGAGCCCCGGCTACAACGTAACCTACGGCGGGCAGTTCGAGAACCTGCGCCAGGCCAACGAGCGGCTGGGCATTGCGGTGCCGGTGGCGCTGCTGATGATTTTTGGCTTGCTGTACCTCACGTTCGGCTCGCTGAAGCAGGCGGTACTCATCTTCACGGCCATTCCGCTGGCGGCGGTGGGCGGCGTGGCGGCCTTGTGGCTGCGCGGCTTGCCGTTCAGCATCTCGGCGGGCGTGGGCTTTATTGCGCTGTTTGGGGTGGCGGTGCTCAACGGTATTGTGCTGCTGAGCGCGTTTAACACGCTGCGCGATTTTGGCGTGCGCGATGTGCGCGAACGGGTACTGCGCGGCACCGAAGAGCGCCTGCGCCCCGTGCTGATGACGGCCACCGTAGCCTCCCTAGGTTTCTTACCGATGGCCTTGGCCGGTACTGCCGGTGCCGAGGTGCAACGGCCCCTGGCTACGGTGGTAATCGGCGGGCTGGTATCAGCCACGCTGCTTACGCTGCTGGTGCTGCCGGTGCTGTACTACCTCAGCGAAGCCGAAGGCGGTTTTTGGCGCAACCTGCTGGGGCGCGCTCCTAAGTCGAAAGCGGTAGCCGCGGTAGGAGCGGGGCTGGTGCTGTTGCTGCCCGCTGCGGCTTCGGCCCAAACACCCGCTGCCGACCGCCGCGCAGCTCCGGCGCCGCTTACCGCAGCCGGCGCGGTACAAGCTGCCCTAGGTAGGAGCGGCGACGTGCGCGCGGCCAGCTATCAGCTGTCGGCCCGCACGGCGGTGCGCGGCGCGGTGTGGGAGCTGCCCCGCACTACGGTGCAAGCGGGCTACGGGCAATTCAACTCGCCGTACATGGATAACCAGTTTTCCATTGCGCAGCCGCTGCCCGCCCTAGGTCAGTACCGCGCCCTGATGGGCCTGGCAGCGGCCCAGGTAGCCGTAGCTGAAACAGAGCTGGATGTACGCCGCGCCGAGCTGCGCCGGCAGGTGCGTAACACCTACCAGCAAGCCGTTCATGCCCGGCATCGGCTGGTGTTGCTGCGCAGCCAGGATAGCTTGAGCCGTGCTTTCCGGCGGGCGGCCGAGCTGCGGTTTAAAACCGGCGAGGCAGCCCGCATTGAACCCGCCACGGCCTTGGTGCAGCAGGGCGAAACCCAGCTGGCCACCGCCCGCACCCGCACCGATTACCTCGCGGCCCGCCGTCAGCTGCAAGCCTTGCTGCAGTGGCCCAGCCTGCCCGTGCCTGCCGATAGCCTGCTGCAGCCTTTGCCGCTGCCCACTGAAGTGGTTACCCTCCTAGGTGATTCGTTGCAAGCCACGGCCGACACCACCAACCCCGCCGACCCCACGGCACGCCTGCTGAACCGGCAAGCTGCCGAACGCCAGGCCGAAGCCTTGGTGCAGCGCCGCAGCCGCCGCGCCGAGCTGGGCCTCACGTACCTCAACCAGTCGTTGCGTGGCAGCATTTTGTACAAAGGCGCCGAGCGTTTCTACGGCCCCGGCAACCGCTTTCAGGCGGCGCAGCTCAGCCTGAATGTGCCCCTCTGGACGCGCCCCTACAAAGCCCGCGAAGAAGCCGCCCGGCTGCAGCAGCTGGCAGCGCAGGAGGCTTACCGTCGCCGCGTGGCCGAGGTAGCTGCCAGCCAAGCATCTTTGCTGGCACGCTTGCGCGAGCAGCAGCAGCGCATGGCCTTCTACCAGCAAACGGGCTTGCCGCAGGCCACGCTCATTTTGCGGCTGGCCGGTAAGGGCTGGCGCGCTGGTGAGATGGACTTTGCCGAATACCTGCTGCACGCCGAACGCGCCCAACGCCTGCGTGCCGATTACCTCGATGCCATACTAGCTTACAACCAAACGGTGCTCGAGTTGGAGTATCTGCTAGGCCGTACCGATTGAGGACGTCGCGCCGTAGCGCGGACTTTGGCTACGCCGACCTTCAGTTGTAGTCCGCGTCCCCGGATACATTTCTCAAATAGTGGCGCCTAATTAGAAGTTACTATCTGCGGACGCGGACTACAACCGAAGGTCGGCGTAGCCAAAGTCCGCGCTACAGCAGGCTACATCGCCCACAACCGCATTTCATCAGCTTTCCATGCTTCACCGCTCAACTTCATACTTCCGATACATCCTGCTGGCAGCCCTAGGTGCCTGCAACTCCGCGCCGGCCGAGCAGCCGCAGGAGCAAGCCGCCACCGAAGCCACCACACCAACCGCCGAAAACGAGGTGCATCTCAGCGCCGATGAGTTACGCGTAGCGGGAGTGCGCACCGGCCGCGTCAGCTACCAATCGGCGGCGGGCGTGCTGCGCGTAAACGGCTCGTTGGAGGCTCCGCCGCAAAGCTTAGTGGTGCTGAGTGCGCCCCTAGGTGGTTACATCGAGCGGCTGCCGCTGCTGCCGGGCGCCCACGTGCGCAAGGGCGAGGCCGTAGCCGTGGTACGCAACCCCGAGTTTATTCAGGTGCAGCAGGATTACCGCCAGGTGCTGAGCCAACTCGAGTACGCACGCACCGAAATGGAGCGCCAGCGCCAGCTGGTGCAGGAAGAAGTAGCCCCGGCCAAAAATTACCAGCGCGCCCAAGCCGAATACCGCAGCCTGCAGGCCCAGCGCGATGCTTTGGCTGCGCGGCTGCGCCTGGCGGGTTTGCCGGTGCGGGCCAGCGGCGCTATGGCTACTACGGCCGAGCTGCGGGCTCCCATCAGCGGGTTTGTACGCCATGTGCGCGCCACCACCGGGCAAACCGTAACCTCCACCGACCCCGTAGCCGAACTCGTCGACCCCACGCACCTGCACGTGGAGCTGACGGTGTTTGAGAAAGACGCGCCTAGGGTGAAAATGGGCCAGCCGCTGCGCTTTACGCTTGCGTCCGACTCGGCTGGTACCGAGCACACCGCGCGCATCACGCTGGTAAGCCGCGCCGTCGACCCCGAAGCGCGAACCGTGAGCGTGCACGCCCACCCCGACGAGGAAGACAACCCCGCTTTGCTGCCGGGCATGTTTGTGCGCGCCGCCATCCAAACCGAAGCCGGCAAGCCATCGGCCACTACGCCCACGTTGCCCGAGGCCGCGGTGGTCGATTACGAAGGCCGCAGTTACATCTTCGTGCAGCCGAACGCTGCTGAGGCGCGCTACCGCATGGTAGAGGTGCGCCGGGCCGGGGCCGTCGAAAACGGCACCGTGCCAGTGGTGCTGCCGGCCACCGTTACGGCCGAAACCCAGGTGGTAACCACGGGCGCCTATAGCCTACTGGGTAAGCTGAAAAATACGGCCGAAGAGTAGCGCTGCGTAAGTTCGGGGCATGAGTGTGGCTTTGCCTTTTGTTGGAGCACCTGGCGCTGCGGGAGCGGGACCGGTGGTGTCGCGCCTAGCGCCCACGCCCAGCGGCTATTTGCACCTGGGCAACGCCGTAAACTTCGTGCTGACGTGGCTGCTCGTGCGCCGCGCCGGCGGCACCCTGTACCTGCGCATCGACGACCTCGACCGCAACCGCCTGCGCCGGCCGTACCTCGAGAGCATCTTCCGCACCATCGAGTGGCTGGGTATCGACTACGACCACGGCCCCGCTGGCCCTGACGACTTCCTGCGCCATTACTCGCAGCTACTGCATCAGCCCGAGTACAACTACCTGCTGCGCCGCCTGCGCCTGGTGCCCGGTTTGCTGCACGCCAGCACCCGCTCGCGCACCAACGGCCTCGAAGTGCCCGCCGGCCTCGACGAGCCCGGCGTAGCGTGGCGGGCGCAGGTACCGCTCGGCACCACCGTCAGCTTTGCCGATGGCTGGCAAGGCACCACCCGCCTCGACCTAGGCGCCGCCATGCCCGACTTTGTACTGCGCAAAAAGGACGCAGTAGTGGCTTACCAGCTGGCTTCTGTTGCTGATGACTTGCGCCTGGGTACCACGCTCATTGTGCGCGGCCAGGACTTACTGCCCAGCACCGCCGCCCAACTGTGGTTGGCTCAGCAACTACCCGAAACGGCCGCCTTCAACGCTACCCGAGTTCAGTTTTTACACCACCCGCTGCTGACCGATACCGATGGCCGCAAACTCAGCAAATCGCAGCAGCAACCCCTCGACCGCGGCGTGCTGAACGCTGCCACCGGGCCGCAGCCGGTGTACGCGGCCGTAGCCCGGCTGCTGCAATTGCCGCCCGAAGCCGGGGTATCGTTGCGGGCGCTGCAACAGGCGTTGGCCGAGGCCTGAGTTAGCGCCAGGGCTTGGGTGCCGGTGTGGCGCTTAAAGCACTTCGCTTTTGAACTTGGCAGCCCACAAATCGGCCAGGCGCGTGGGCTCGGGCAGCTTGTAGCCGCCTGCGCAACCCAAGGCCAGCGCGGTGGCCGTGGCCTGGTCCAGGCGGTGGCCCGGCGACACGAACACGGGTTGCACGCGGTCTTTCATGCGCACTACTTCGCCAATCAGCTCGCCGGTCTTCTTGTCGGTGAGCGGGGTCACGTTGCCTTTCTCGGGCGCGGGGTCGTGGTACTGGCCGGTAAGTACCTGCTTGGCCACGCCCAGGCTGGGCTTATCGAGCAGGATACCAATGTGGGCTCCGATGCCCATGCGGCGCGGGTGGGCGTAGCCGTGGCCATCTACCATCAGCACATCGGGCTGGTGCTGTAGCTTGGCAAAGGCATGAATGAGGTTGGGCGCTTCGCGGAAGGACAAGAAGCCTGGCACGTAGGGCATGTCAACCGGCCCGTAGTTGTACACCTTTTCCACCAGCTCCAGCCCCGGGTACGTGAGCACCACAATCACCGACAAAATCGTGTCTTCGGTCGGGAAGGAGGAATCGAGCCCGGCAATAAGCTTGGGTGGTGCAATCAGCGGCTCGATGCGCTGCCGCTCGCGCATTTCGTTTTGCTGCTGCGTGAGTTGGCGTACCAAAGCAAGGTCGGCGGGCGGGTGATAGGGGCGGTAGTAGGCCATAAGCGGAGCGGTTGGTGCCCGGCTATACGATGGCTGCACAAGTTATGGCCGGGTAATCCGGAGGCGTAATGATTCCTACTTGAACGGGGTATAGAGTTTGTAGAAACGCAAACCCACGTATTGTTGTCTACACAGTAGTACGCTCTCTTTGGAAGTAGGAGCTTTTGTTGTTTTTAATAATTAGCTTAAAAACTAATATTTGGACTTATTTTATAATTTTGTTTTGGTGGCGACTTAAAATATATATTTTAGTTAATGATAGGTTATTTTTTTGATAGAAAGTGCAATCATGCTATCGTTTATTTTATTTACGTAATACTTTTCTCTGTATTTATTTATATTGTAAATAGGTGGTTTATTTCCTAGGCTGACTAAGCTGTCATTAAATTTATGTGTGTTGTTTTCTTCGTAGCTTCCGAGGATTAGCGTATCACCTATTATTTTCCAATTGTCGGGATTGAGCATAACATCGGTAATATTATTGTAGTTTGTGGAATTGATTGTATCATAGTTGTATATATGAGTGAGATTTCCATTTTCTTTAATCAGCCAGCTAAAAACCGGCGTATTGTCCTTTCTACGTAATTTAATATCAATGCCAGAGAAGTTTGACTGAGTCATAATCAAATCCCAGTATTGTTGATTCTTCCCATTTAATAGTACTTTATTTAAATCTTGCGGTGTGTTTTTGATGCAACTTGAAAAAACGCCAACATATAAGATATATAAGGCGGCTAATATTAAGTATTTCATAACTTTTTAAGTTTCGTTTGATTTGATTATGAAAGGAGTGTTATAGTTTTTAAATTGTATACGTAAAAATTTTGACTTGGTGCCGTATGAATGATTTTGAACCAAAGGATTTAGCGCCTAAATTGTTAGTGCGAAATCCTTGAGCACAGAGCGGTAGATATAAATTCCCGAATTACCCCTTCGTGAAAACGTACGGGTCCTGGTCGATGCCGTCGTTTACGCGCAGCTCCACCGATTTTACCTGCCCGTTATCCACCACGAACGTGGCCGGGTAAATGCCGTAGGTGAGGTTGGAGTACGTGGCCCGGAACTCCTGCCCGTCCATGTAGTCGAGGGTGGCGCGCAGCTCGGGGTGGCGGCTGAAGCGGATAATCAGCTGCTTGCCCTTGGCCTCGATGCTGATGGGGCCGTAAACCGGGTGCGTGTACTGGCCGGCGTAGGTTTTCAGCGCCACGGCGGGCTTGTTTTTCTTGGCTACGCGGGCGCTGAGCTGGGCAATTTGCTGGCGGGTTTCGTCGCGGGCAGGCTGGCTGCGGTTCCAGAGCTGGCGGCTGCGGTCGACGTACGGCATGCCTAGGTACGCATCGAGCAGCTGGTAGCGCAGGGCCTCGAAGAAGCTCTGGTTATCCTGATTGGTGAGCACGGCAATTCCCAGGCGCTCCTCGGGCACAAAGCACGTGTTGCTGACATAGCCGGTGGCGCCGCCCGTGTGCCAGTACACCTGCCGCCCGTTGTAATCGGCCGCAAACACACCTAGGCCGTAGGTGCGGAAGTGCTCGGGCAAGAAACTGGATTTGCGCGTGGAAATCAGTGTGTTGGGGTCGCGGGTGCGGCGCACGGCGGCCCACGGCAGCACCTGCTGGCCTTGGTACTTGCCGCTATCGAGCTGGCACTGCAGCCACTTGCCCAGGTCGCTCACGCTCGATACCATGCTGCCGGCCGGCCCTAGGTTGTCGATCTGGTCGATGGGCAGCACGGCCAGCGGCCCGTAGGCGTTGGAGTAGGGCAGGGCAATGTTGGGGCGCTTCTCGAAGCCCGCCGTGAGCATGTACGTGTTGCCCATGCCCAAGGGCTTCAGCATGGTTTGCTCCACGTAATTCTCCCAGGTGGTGCCGCCCGTTACGCGCGGAATAATCTCGCCCGCGGCCAGAAAACCGGCGTTGCAGTAGCCGTAGTCCTGCCGAAACTGGTACACCGGCTTCAGCGTGCGCATGCGCTCGATAATCTCCTCGCGCGAAAAGTTGGAATCCCAGAAAGCGAAGTCGCCCTGGAAGGTTTTGGTGCCGAGGTGGTGGCCCAGCAAATCGCGCACGGTGGTAAGCTGCGTGCTTACGGGGTCGTAGAGCTGAAAGCCGGGCAGGTACTTGGTGGCCGGGTCGTTGAGCGAAAGTTTCTTTTGCTGCTCGAGGTTGGCCAGGGCCGTGCCCGTAAACAGCTTGCTGTTCGAGGCAATCAGAAACAGCGTTTTGTCATCAATCGGCTCTTTCTTGACCACGTCGCGCACGCCGTAGCCTTTGCTGACTACTACTTGCCCGTCCTTCACCACCACCACCGCCAAACCCGGAATTTGCCACTGGCGCATACCGCGCTGGATGTACCGATCAAGCGAATCGGCCACGAAACGGTTGGGCGCCGAGGCCGTTTGGGCCGCAACCGGCGCCGGGCTACCTAGGGCCAGGGCAAACAAGCCGCCGAGTAGCGGCTTAACAAAGCGAATACGCATGTAGGGGAATTGTAATGAAAATGGAGTGGCAAAGACCCTGCTGTGCCGACGGAGTTGCCGGGTTACCACCGAATGCTGAAGGCCGTGAGGTGCGGATCGGTGGGCACGGGCCGTTCGGGCTCTACCTCAACCTTTACGCGCACGGCATCGGCGGGCTTAAAGCGCCGGGCCAGGCCCGTGATAATGCCTAGGTCGAAGGGCACAGGGTTGGGCGTGCGGCAATGCAGCACCAGCTCGTGGTCGGTTTCGCGCACCACGTGGTAGTAGCCCATGTTCTGGCCGTGCACATTGGTGCGATACGTCAGGTCGAGCCCGCGCATAGCCTGCGACAACGTGTGCAGCGAAGCCGGAAACTGGCTGTGGTCGACGACTTGCAGGCCGATGCTGTAAAGCGTTTCGGGCCCGAATTCGGCTTCTACATCGGCCAGCACATCCAGCCAGGCCTGCATGGAGTACCACTTGCCCGGCTCGGGGTTTTCGGCAATGCCGTGGCGGGCAAGCAGCTCGGGGCCTTGGTTGGCCAAGCGCAGCCCGGCCAGCAAGGAGCGCACGCTCTCGCCATTGATGGTGGCATTGGTATCGAAGGAGGTGTAGGTGGGCACGGGTGCAGGAGCTTTGCCGAAGAAAAATAACCAAAAAGTAACGGTGTGCCACAGCCACCCGCTGCCAATGTATGCAGCTTGCAAGTAAACCCCTGGTGTTGAGTAGCTGGGCCACCCGGCAGGCACCAGCACCTAGGGCCATGCACCTTTTGCCACTAGCTGCGTAAAGGAAAGCACCTTCTCTCTGCACGCATGAATTCATCAGTAGTTACGCCGACCACCACGGCGGTACGGCTGGAGCTGCCGCAAGCCACCCTGTTGGGCGACCTGACGGTACCCACCAATGCTTCGGGCATCGTGGTGTTCTCGCACGGCAGCGGCAGCAGCCGGCTTAGCTCGCGCAACCGCTTTGTGGCCCAGTGCCTGCAACGGGCGGGTTTTGCCACCTTGCTTTTCGACCTGCTCACGCCCGAAGAAGACCAGCACTTCGAGGCCCGTTTCGATATTGATTTGCTAACGCGCCGCCTGCTGGGTGCTACCAGCTGGGTGCGCCGCGAGCAGCGCCTGCACGATTTGCGCCTCGGCTTTTTTGGGGCCAGCACCGGCGCCGCCTCGGCTATGCGCGCCGCCGCCGAGCTCGGCGCGCAGGTGCACGCGGTAATCTCGCGCGGCGGCCGCCCCGATTTGGTGTTGCCCGCGCTGCACCGGGTTTCGGCGCCGTCGCTACTGATTGTGGGCGGGCAGGATTGGCCCGTAATCGGCCTGAACGAGCAGGCCATGGATGCCCTAGGTGGCCCATGCCAGATGCGCGTGGTGCAAGGCGCCGGGCACTTGTTTGAGGAGCCCGGAACGCTCGAAGAAGTAGCCGACCTGGCCGTGGATTGGTGCATGCATCACCTGCGCTAAACAACAGCGCACAAGCTTTGCAGGGCCATGATTTCTCAGTTTGAAAATCGACTGGAAGCGGCCTGCCTCCTGGCCCAACAGCTACAGCACCTAGGGCTGCGGCCGCCGGGCGTAGTGCTGGCTATACCCCGCGGCGGCGTGCCCGTTGGGGCCGTGGTAGCGCAGGCGCTGGGGTGGCCGCTCGAGCTGGCCTTAACCAAGAAAATCGGCCACCCCGGCAACCCCGAGTACGCCGTAGGGGCCGTAAGCGAAACCGGCTACGTGCTCACGCCCGGCCTGGCGCTGCCGCCCGAGTACTTAGCCGAGCAAATACCCCGCTTGCAGGCACAGCTGCGCGAGCGGCGGCTGCAATTTGTGGGCAACCACCCCGCCACGCCGCTGCAAGGCCGCACAGTAGTTATCACCGACGACGGCGTAGCCACGGGCCATACCGTGCTGGCTACCATCGAGTTGGTGCAGGCGCAGCGGCCCGCCCGCATAGTGGTTGCGGTGCCCGTATCGTCGCCGGAGGCGCTGCGGCTGATAGAAACACGGGTTGATGCGGTGGTGTGCCTGCTTGCGCCGCCCGATTTTTACGCCGTGGGCCAGTATTACCGCGACTTCAGCGAAACCACCGATGCCGATGTAGCCGCCGCGCTGGCGCAGGCACGCGCCTCCGCAAGCTAACCTCTGGCCTGTTGGTGTCGTTTTGAGGGTAGCGCCCGCCGTGTTCCTTCCTCGGGCAGGTGCTGCATCATGTCCCAAAACCCGCAAACCCCCGACCAGGGCGCCGGCCCTTTTACCGAGCGGCGCTACTACATCGATATAGCACATCCCAAACAGCCTGCCGAAGCCCTGATGCACGACATTCAGTGCAACATCGAGCGGTACTCGCCGGGCCTGCTGGCCGAGTTTCATAAGGAGAAAGGCGAAAAGCACGGCCTGCACGTGGGCGACGAGTTCCACATCAAAATCATCGGCCCCTGGAACGGCTCGGTCCGCGTAACGGAAGTAGCCAAGCAGCACTTCGAGTTGCTTACTCTGGAAGGTCACCCCGAAGCCGGGCACATCCGGTTTTCGCTGCGCCAGCTGCCCAACCAGCCCGGTGTGCTGCGCTTCGAGATTCACTCCAAAGCCCGGGCCCGCGACGGGCTGGTGGCCTTTGCCTACGGCACCCTGGGCGTGGGCAAGCAGGTGCAGGAGCAAACCTGGGTTACGTTTTGCCAACGCGTAGCCGAAGAAAGCGGCGGCGAAGCCCTGGGTCCGGTGCAGGTAGATACCACCGAGCACGACGGTGCCGAAAAGCGTAAGGAGCACCATGAGCGCAGCTAACCCCGCCGCGGCACCCGCCTGGCACCAATACCGCAACCAACTGGAGGCCTACGGCAAAGCCAAAGTAAACTACGACCTGGAGCGCGTACACGAGTATACCTCCGAAACCGGCTGGCAGCTCGATGATTACGGCACCGACTTGCCCGCCGAGCCGCCCGGCCCACCCGTAGCCGGCGGCAGCTTTGAGGCGGCCAAGCAAGTGCTGCTGAACTACTCCTTTCCGCCGCCCGATCTGATTACGGGCATCTTCGTGCCGGAGCAGCCGTTGGCCGAGCGCGTAATGCTGCTGCGCGGCCGGTTCCTGGGCTTCACGTTCTGGTTTGGCGTGCGCATCGGCGGCGTAATCGACGAGCAGCGCACCCCCTCGCCCGACGATGGCCCCGAGCAGGTGTGGGGCTACAACTACCGCACCCTCGAGGGCCACTTCGAGAAGGGCGAAATCACCTTTACCGTGCACAAGCAGCTGCGCACCGGCCGCGTGCGGTTTCAGGTGAAAGCCTACTCGCAGCCCGACCGCATTCAGAATTTTTTCTACCGCATCGGCTTCAAGCTGTTCGGGCGCATGCTGCAGCGCAAGTTCGCCCGCGAGTCGATGCGGCGCATGCGCGAACAGGTAGTGGCGCAGTTGCGGCAAGGCGGTGCTGGTCAGTCAGGCTAGTTTTCCTGCAAACCCAATTCAGCGGCCAGATCTTTGTACCACCTACGGTCCCATTGGGTTCCGGCAGCCAACTCTTGTTGCAACCGCGCTTGGGCTTCGGCCAGGTAGCCATTGGCATGAAACACTCTGATGGCCGTTGGGGCATGCACAAGCTGGGGCTGGTCTATTATCAGCTGGAGCATGTCTGACCGGCTTTGGGCTTGGTTTAAAAAGGGTAGGATGTAGCTTACTACATCGTCTTCTACTGCCTTGTGGAGTTCGGCCGTATTGGTAGTCGGAAGTATGTCATACCACAGGTCGTGACGCTCGGGCTTTAAAAAGCCAATACGTTTACGAATAAAGCAATCCGGCTCTGTGAACGTATTTGACGTTCTAAACTCATCTACTTCAGGTAAGTACATGCCGGCGTTCAACGTAAAATGTATGTGCTGTTTGTCGTAGAATCTGCTCTTCTGAAAACTCAGAATCTTGCCCGATTCATCTACATGCAGGCAGCGGAAGTTATTGCCAGCCTTACGATAACTGCGCGCTTTGAAGTGCGGCCAAATCACTTTGGAAACCAGAAAGTCGAATTCGGCTTCAACGGAAGTTTTCGGCACAGTAGCTATGGGTCTAGAATCGAGGTGACGTACCCGAATGCGCAAAAACCAGCCGCTTGCTACGAGCAAGAAAGCGGCTGATTTAGCACTTCAAAGAAGAACTAGAGAAGGCAGAGACACAAACCGACTACTCCCGAAACAGCCGCTTATCTGCCCAAAACGTGCCGAACGGCACCAGCGAGGCCACAAAGCCCAGCGCGGCTTTGCGCACCGACCAGCTGTGCTCGATGGTGGCCATAATCAGCAGCAGCACATACAGCACGAATAGCACGCCGTGCGCCATGCCTACGTGCCGCACTGCTTCGGGCTGACCCATGATGTACTTCAGCGGCATGGCAATGCCCAACAGTACCAAAAACGACAAACCCTCCAGGAAGCCCACCACGCGCAGGCGACCTAGGGTAGAAGAAAACAAACCGGAGTTCTGCATATCAAGGCCAACAATAACCCAAGCCGCGAAGTTACCGTCTTCAGTTTCCTTTGTGGCTGACTTTTGGCAGACCCCGATCAACTTCTTATTCCAAGCAATGCAACCAACGAAAGCCTACGCAGCGCCGGCGGCCAACATTCCGCTCGCACCGTTTGATTTTGAGCGCCGCGAAGTGGGCCCCCACGACGTGCAGATCGAAATTCTGTACTGCGGTGTGTGCCACTCCGATTTGCACCAAGTCCGCGACGAGTGGGGCGGCTCCATCTTCCCGATGGTGCCCGGCCACGAAATTGTGGGCCGCGTAACCAAAGTAGGGGAGCACGTGCGCCAGTTTAAGCCCGGCGACCTAGCCGGCGTGGGCTGCATGGTCGATTCGTGCCGCACCTGCCCCAGCTGCAAAGAGGGCCTCGAGCAGTACTGCGAAGTGGGCTTTGTGGGCACCTACAACGGCCGCGAGCTAAGCAACGGCGCGCCCACCTACGGTGGCTACTCCAAGCTGATTGTGGTGGATGAGGCCTTCACTCTGCGCGTGCCCGACTCGCTGCCGCTCGAAGGCGTAGCGCCGCTGCTGTGCGCCGGCATCACCACCTACTCGCCGCTGCGCCAGTGGAAAGTGGGCCAAGGCCACCGCGTGGCCGTAATGGGCCTAGGCGGCCTGGGCCACATGGCCGTGAAGCTGGCAGTTGCCATGGGGGCCGAGGTAACGGTGCTCAGCACCTCGCCGGGCAAGCAAGCCGATGCCGAAGCCCTAGGTGCCCACAAGTTTGTGGTGACCAAGGACCAAGCCGCGCTCAAGAGCGTGTCGAACTACTTCGACTTCATCATCAATACCGTATCGGCACCGCTCGATATGGGCATGTACGTGAACCTGCTCCGCCGCGACGGCACCATGATTTTGCTGGGCGTACCGCCCGAAGCGCCGCAGCTGCATGCTTTCAACCTGATTGCCAAGCGCCGCCGCATTGCCGGCTCGCTAATCGGCGGCATCGAGGAAACGCAGGAAATGCTCGACTTCTGCGCCCGTCACAACATCACGTCCGATGTGGAGGTCATCCCGATCGACTACATCAACGAAGCCTACGAACGCATGTTGAAAGGCGACGTGAAGTACCGCTTCGTAATCGATTTGGCTACGCTGTAGCCCCTGATTAGTTAAAGCAAAACGAGCGGCTCCCTAGGTAGGAGGCCGCTCGTTTTGCTTTTGGCAGGTCCAGAACACACCTAACGCACTTCGTACGGAAAATGGAAGCTGCCTTCCAGCGTCAGGCGCTTGGCATTGGCCCGGCTGGCGTTGGTTTGGCACAGCACGGCGCGGTAGGTGCCGGTAAGGGTGTGCGCCTTGGTGTCCACGGCCGTAATGCGCACTTCGCCGTCGTTTACGCCGCAGGCTTTCGATTCGGCGGTTACGTCGTTGGCGCGGTAATAGGCTTCGCGTACGTGTCCGCTCAGTATTTCCTTGAACCGGTACACGCCCGGCTGCGGCTTAAACTCATCTACGAGAATGGAGAGGCCCACGTCATCCGGAAAATCGGCCCGCACGATGGAAAGCGTGAGTACCTTACCCGCCCCGGTAGAGGCCGTGAAGCGCGAACCGATAGAATCGGTGACGATGACCCCGCCATTGAGGCGCATGGTTAGCTGGTAACGCGAAGAAGAAGCGGGCGGGGTGGCGCTGCTGAGCAACAGGCCCATGCCCAACGGCAATAGGAAAGCGTAAGAAGCCGGACGCATGAGAAAGCGGTAAGTAGGGTAGTAGCCGAAGTTACAACGTATGGATGGGCTTTGGGCGCATAAGCCCGCCATACTTTGCGGCCCTAGGTTGGTATTTACAGCTGCCGGCCGGGGTACACCTGCAGCGCGTGGGCGAGGCAATCCATGGCGGCATCAATGGCTTCTAAGTTCAGCACGTAGGCCAAGCGCACCTCTTGCCGGCCGGCGCCCGGTGTGGCGTAGAAGCCTGTAGCGGGCGAAATCATGACGGTTTGGCCCTCGTACTCGAATTCCTCGAGCAGCCACTTGGCAAAGCGCTCCGCATCGTCGACGGGTAGGCTGGGCATTACATAGAACGCGCCGCCCGGCACGGGGCACTGCACGCCGGGAATGGCTTGCAGGCGCTGCACCATCCGGTCGCGGCGGGTTTGATACTCGGCTTTGGTGTGGTCGAAGTAGGTATCGGGCAGTTCGGCGGCGGCTTCGCCCAACAGTTGTGCTAGGCCGGGCGGGCTCACGCGCATCTGCGCAAACTTGAAAGCTGCATCGTACACCGCCTTGTTTTTGGTTACCAACGCACCAATGCGCGCACCGCAGGCGCTGTAGCGCTTCGAAATGGTATCGAGCAGCACCACGTGCTCGTCGGCAGGTGGCCCTAGGTGCAGGGCGCTTACGTAGGGGGCATCGTAGCAAAACTCGCGGTACGCCTCGTCGGAAAGCAAAAACAGGTGGTGCCGTTCGCACAGCGCCAGCAGTTGCTCTAGCTCGCGGCGCGTGTACACGTAGCCTGTAGGGTTGTTGGGGTTGCAGAGCAGCACCGCTTTGGTGCGCTCGGTAATGCGGGCCTCCAGCTCGGCAATTGGCGGCAGGGCAAAGCCCGTTTCGATGTGCGCCGTAACGGGCACAATGTGCACGCCGGCCGCAATAGCAAACGCGGTGTAAGCGCCGTAATAGGGCTCCGGTACAATCAGCTCGTCGCCGGGGTTCAGGCAGCTCAGAAAGGCAAATAGAATAGCCTCCGAGCCGCCCGCCGTTACGATGATTTCTGCGGCCGACACCTCAATACCTACCCGCTGGTAGTACTGCGCCAGCTTTTGGCGGTAGCTCAGGTTGCCCGCGCCGTGGCTGTACTCCAGCACCCGAATGTTGGCCTGCTGCACCGCGGCCATTACCGCCGGGGGTGTTTCGATATCGGGTTGGCCGATGTTGAGGTGGTACACCCGGGTGCCGCGGGCTTTGGCGGCATCGGCGTAGGGCGTGAGCTTGCGGTAAGGCGACATGGGCATGGCCACGCCACGCGAAGAGACTTGGGGCATAACCACAAAAATACAGCGCCGGCCCCCGTACCCGAAAGCCCAACGGGGCGGGCATCTTCATGTTTGCTTCAGAATGCCTGCCCGAGTTTTGCGCCACATAACCTGGTTTGGTTAGACACGGAAAGGGGCACTCAGTTTGGGTGCTTTTTTTTGCGCGGCACCCAGGGCAACTTTAGCGCCGGCAGGGCGGTAACAACCGCGGTACTTACCGGTTACGCCCCCATGAACAACCCCGCTGCCACCCAGCCCGAAGTATGGCTGCGCGGCCCCCTGCCCGATATGCCGGCCTTACTGCAGCCCGTGGCGCATGCTCTGCTGCAAGCCCGCGAAGAGCTCGAAGCCGAGCTGCACCGCTTCCCCGATGCGCTGCTGTGGCAGCGGCCCGCTGGCGTGGCTTCCGTAGGCTTTCATTTGCAGCACCTCGCGGGCGTGCTCGACCGCCTGCTGACTTACGCCCGCGCCGAGCAGCTTAGCCCCGCCCAGCTTGCTTACCTGGGTGCCGAAGGCAAACCCGGCCAAACCACCGCCAGCACTGCCGAGCTATTGCAAGCTTTCAGCCAACAAGTAGAGCGCGCTTTGGCACAGCTGCGGGCCACCAACCCCGCCACCCTCGCCGAGGCGCGCGGGGTGGGGCGGGCGCAGCTGCCCTCCACGGTGCTGGGCCTGCTGGTGCACGCGGCCGAGCATACCATGCGGCACCTAGGGCAATTGCTGGTTACGGCGCGCGTGCTGCAAGCCGGTGCCGGGCAGTAGGCATTTCCTGAAAAACGCAAAACCGCAACCGCCGAGGCGCTTCGCTGGGAAGCCGCCTGGCGGTTGCGGTTTTGTGCTTGCTTGATGCAGATAGCCGCAGGCTTACTGAGCAGTGGTAGCCGCGCCGCTACCGGCCGTAGTGGTGCCCGCGGTAGTGCCGCTGCCCGTGCCGGTTGCGCTGCCGGCGGCGGTGCTGCCCGAGGTAGCCGAGCCGCTGGTGGTAGTGGCCGTACGGCCCGTGGTTGAGGTAGCGCCGCCCGGCGTAGATGCCCGCGACGTAGGCCCGCCGTAAATAGAGGAGCCGTTGTTGGTAGTGGTTTGGTCGGTGCCCTCGATGCTGGCCGGGCCGTCGCCCGATTGGTCGGCGGTGGTGCCGGGGGCGGGCTGGGCGCCCTCGGCCGTGCCGTCGGTGTTGTCTTGCACGGTGCGCTGCTCAGCCGAGTTTTCGTTGTGCGTGCACGAGGCAAAGCTGAACGCAGCGGCGGCCAGCGCAAGGAGAAGTGTCTTCTTCATGGGTGTAGGTGAAAGGTTGTGGTGATAAGGTCTGGTGCGGGTATACGCCGCTGCCGGGCGCCGCGACGCCATGCGGTAGTTCTACGGCAGAATACGGTAGGGCGGTCGGGATAACTGTGCTGGCTGCCGCCCGTCGCAGGTGCTTCGGTACCTGCGCCACCTGCCACGCGCCAGGCAGCCTAGGTGCCGATGTGCGGCAGGCCCTCAAGAGCTGCTCTTAGGCGTGCTTCGACTGTTTATTATATATAGCCGATAAATTATTATTGGCTCTAAGTCAGGTGCTTTGGGCTGAGAATGGGTTGCTAAGTGGTGGGCAGCGGTGGCTCTGGCCCGGTGCTTGCCTTGCCTGCCAACAAGCCAAAAGCCCTGCTTCATCCTATCCCTTTACTCGTTATGAACACACGTTTACTTTATCTAGCTGCTCTCAGCGCCGCTGCCCTGTTGGGCCAAGCCTGCTCCGCCGATAAATCGGAGGCTCCTGCGCCTAAACCCGCGCCCCAAGGTCAGGTGCGCATCGTCAACAACCTCACCGCCAGCCAGCCGATTACGGGCGAAATTCAGCTGTACGTGGGCGGCAAAGCCGTGGGGCCCGGCGCGGCCACCGGCAAAGCCACTCCCTACCAACCGGTAGCGGCCGGCGAGCATTTCGTGCAGATTATGCTGCCCACGGCATCGGGTAGCGGCACGCAGTGGGTGCAGTTCAGCGCTTTGCCCATTGCCGAGAGCAAGCGCTACTCGTTGTTTACGCGCAGCACCGGCAGCTTGCACCACACCGCGCTGGTGGTGGAGGAAGCTGCCTTGCCCGCGCCCGTGGCCGGCAAAGCGCACATCCGGGTTGTCAACACGGCTTCGCAGGCCACGCCCGTGCGCATCGAGGATCAGCAAAGCAACACCGCGCTTTACTCCGAAGTAGGCTGGGGAGCCGTAACTGCCTACCAGGCCGTTGATGCACGCACGTACCGCCTGAACGTGATGCGCGCAACCAGCCCCCAAACGCCCTTGTTCGTGCAAGGCGCTGCGCTGGAGCCAGGCAAAGCGTATAGCCTTGTGCTGCGCGGTTCCACGGAAGCCAGCGCCGTTCCCACCGAGCAGTTGGCCTTCGATGTGATTGAAGATCAGTAAGCAACGCGGCAGGAGCGCACCAAGCCAGAACCCCAGCCTTAAAACGCGCAGTTGCTCGCCTATCAAAAGCATCCCTAGGTGGGCACGGCCCGGGGCCGCCCCGGGGGCACCGGCCACCGGCCTGACCGGAACCCTGTTCTGCGGGGCTGAGGTTGTGCCGAAACAAAACGCAAAAACCCGCGCCAGCTGCTGCCGACGCGGGTTTTTGCGTTTCTGACCTAGGGCCAGCAGGATTACATGTTCTTCACAATCTCCTCGCCGAACTCCGAGCACTTCAGCAGGGTAGCACCCTCCATCAGGCGTTCGAAGTCGTAGGTTACGCGCTTGGCGGCGATGGAAGCTTCCAGGCCCTTGTAGATCAGGTCGGCGGCTTCCTGCCAGCCCATGTGCTCCAGCATCAGCGCACCCGACAGGATTACCGAGCCGGGGTTCACCTTGTCGAGGCCGGCGTACTTGGGCGCGGTGCCGTGGGTAGCTTCGAAAATGGCGTGGCCGGTTACGTAGTTGATGTTGGCGCCCGGCGCAATGCCGATGCCGCCTACGATAGCCGCCAGGGCGTCGGAAATGTAGTCGCCGTTCAGGTTCAGGGTAGCTACTACCGAGTACTCCGAGGGGCGGAGCAGGATTTGCTGCAGGAAGGCGTCGGCGATGCTGTCTTTGATGATAATCTTGCCGGCAGCCTCCTCGTTTTTCATGTGGGTGTTGGCCGCTTCGGTGCCGTGCTTGGCAGCCAGCTTGTCGTATTGCGCCCAGGTAAACACCTTGTCGCCGAACTCGCGCTCGGCCAGCTCGTAGCCCCACGTCTTGAAGGCACCCTCGGTGAACTTCATGATGTTGCCCTTGTGCACCAGTGTTACCGAGGGCTTGTTGTGGCTGATGGCGTACTCGATGGCGGCGCGCACGAGGCGCTCGGTGCCCTCTTTCGAAACCGGCTTAATGCCGAACGACGACGACTCGGGGAAGCGGATTTTCTTCACGCCCATCTCGTCCTGCAGGAATTCCAGCATTTTCTGGGCCTGCGGCGTGCCGTTCATGTACTCGATGCCGGCGTAGATGTCCTCGGTGTTTTCGCGGAAGATGACCATGTCGGTCAGCTCGGGGTGCTTCACGGGCGAAGGCACACCCTGGAACCAGCGCACCGGGCGCACGCAGGCGTACAGGTCGAGCTCCTGGCGCAGGGCCACGTTCAGCGAGCGAATGCCGCCGCCTACGGGCGTGGTGAGGGGGCCTTTGATGCCCACGAGGTATTCGCGGAAAGCGTCGAGGGTTTCGTTGGGCAGCCAGTTGTTGAGTTGCTTGAACGACTTTTCGCCGGCCAGCACCTCTTTCCACTCGATCTTACGCTGTCCGCCGTAGGCTTTCTCAACGGCGGCGTCGAATACGCGCACCGAGGCAGCCCAGATGTCCGGACCGGTACCGTCGCCTTCGATGAACGGGATGGTGGGGCGGTCAGGAACGTTAAGTTTGCCGTTCTTGATGGTAATCTTCTGGTCTGCCATATGTTACGTGGTCAGTAAATGACGCCGGGGTTAAGGGTGTTTGGTGAAGAATCTAAACGGGCAGAAGAACCGGCTCAGCCAGTGCATTTAGCCCAAAAGCGGATGCAAAGCACCGACATTAATTGGGCCCAAACAAGTGTTTGAAAAAAATGTCGTATATGCGCCTCAACGCCCCTCCTCAGCTGTGGGGCCTCACCCCCCGGCCCCCTCGCCAAAGGGAGAGGGGGAGCCACGGCGGCGCGGATGTCAGCTACGATTGCGGCGGCTGCGGCTCGCGCCTCCGTCGCCCCGGTGCAGCCCGGAAATTAGTTGGCTACGCGCCAACAGCGCGTAGGTGGCTCTACATCATACCTACTCCTTAAGGCGCGGTGCCGGATACGCGCCTTCGGGCGCGCCACAGAACCGCTGGTCGGCAACGAATTTCGCGCTACAGGCCCTAGGTGCCACTGCCGGTAAACAGCAAGCGGGGCCGCCGAACCTAAGTTCGGCGGCCCCGCAATCGTTGAACGGAATCGTTGCTGACGGCTAGGGGATGAGGCTTGCGGTTTAAACAACGTCAGCAACGATTGTCAACCACCCCAGCGTCAGCTAAAGCTGCCGCGTCCCCTCCTCATCTGAGGAGGGGAGTTGGGTTGTTCAACGGCTTAATAGCCGAAGATTTCCTTCAGCGTGAGCTGCTTCACCTCACCGTATTTGGCCAGCTCCTTGAAGTTCAGGCGGTCTTTCGAGCCGATAACCAGGATGGTTTGCGGCTGGTCTTTCACCTTGGCTTCCTGAAATTTCTTCAGATCGGCGAGGCTCATGTTTTGGGTCTGCTCGTAGATGTCGCGGCGCAGGTCGTAGTCGAGGCCCAGGCGGCGGGCCCGCTCGTAGCTGAACAGGATATCCGACTTGGTGATGCGCTCCGTAGCAATGCTGTTGCGGATGCTCTGGCGGGCCACGCTGAGGTTGGCCTCGGCCATGGGCATGTCGTTCAGCAGGGTTTGCATGCCGGCCATGGCCTCGGGCAGCTTATCGGCCTGGGTGCCGATGTAGCTGAGCTGGTAGTTGGAGCGGCCCACTTTGTCGGCGTTGGCGTAGCGCGAAGTGGCCGAGTAGGCCAGGGCCTTCGACTCGCGCAGCTCCTGAAACACAATGCTACCCATGTTGCCGCCGAAGTACTCGTTGTAGAGGCTCACGGTGGGCACCAGCTTGGGGTCGTAGGCGTCGCGCTTGCTCAGGAACAGGATTTCGGCCTGCACCATGTTGTAGTCGGTCCAGTACACGCAGCGGTCCTTCAGCGGCTGCTCGGCAAACTCCTTGACCGGCGGGGTAGGGGTGAGCTTGGCGGGCGTCTTGTGCTGGGCTACCAACGTGCTTTGCAACTCCCGAGCGCCGCGCGGGCCATAGTACAGCACGCGGTGCTGATACGTAGGCAGCTGCTTGATGCGGCCGATCAAATCCTGCGGCTTCAGGGCCTTCAGCTCCTTTTCGCTCACGATGTTCGTGAAGGGGTTGTTGGGGCCGTACTTGGCGTAGTTCACCATGGCCTGCTGCAGAATCACGCCTTTGTTCAGCTTGGCATCCTGGCGGTTTTTCAGCACGCCGGCCACCATGTTTTTCAGGGCTTCGGCGTCGGGCGTGGGGTTGCTCAGCAGCTGCTCGAACAGCTGCAGCGCCGGCTCCAGGTTTTTGTCGAGGCCCGAAAGGCTGACGAACACGCGGTCGGCGCCGCTTTGCACGCCAAACGAGCAGCCGAGCTTATAAAACTCCTGCTGCAGCTGCGCAGCCGAGTACTTGCCCGTGCCCAGGTACTGCAGGTAGTCGGCTGCTAGGCCCAGCTTAGGGTCGTTGTTGGTGCCTAGGTCGAGCACGTAGTACAGCGAGAACAGGCCGTTCTCCTTGTTCTGGGTGTAGTACAGGGGAAGGCCGGGCTTCAGCTCCGTTTGCTGAATGTCCTTTTTAAAGTCGACGAACACCGGCTGCAGCTCGGGCGAAGGCATGCCCACCACCTGCTTGTAGTAGTCAGAGGCCGCGTCGCGGTTTACGGGTACCGGCGTAATGGCCGGCTTAATCACCTTAGGCGTGCTGGTGTCTTTGCCGGTGCGCTTGTAAATGAGGGCGTAACCGGGGCCGTAGTACTGGTTGGCCACGCGCATCACGTCCTGCTTCGTGATTTTGCCGAAATCCTCGAACTGCTGCAGGTAGTCCTTCCAGTCTTCGCGCGCCACAAAGGCGGCTACAAAGGCGCCCGCGCGGGCTTCGTTGCTCTCGTAGCTTTTGGTGCGCTGCAGCTGCTCGTTGTTGATGATGGCCGGAATCAGCCACTCCGGAAAGTCGCCCTTCTTCACCTTATCCAACTGCGCCAGCAGCAGGTCGCGCACCTGGTCGAGGGTTTGGCCCTGGCGCGGCGTGCCGTACAGCACGTGGGTGCTGTAGTCGTTGTTGAGGTCGGTAAACGAGGCGGCTTCCAGCACGGCCTGTTTCTGGTTCAGGTTCAGGTCGATGAGGCCGGCCTGGCCGTTGGTCAGGATCTTGTCGATCATGCGCAGCGCCAGCGCATCCTTGGTAGCCGTGCCCGGGAAGCGGAAGCCCAGCATCACGTTTTCGGCGTTGGGGCCTTTTATTTCCTTAACGATGGGCGCCGCAATGGGCTCCTCCTGGGCCGCTACAAAATCGGGCAGGGGCTTGCGCTGCAGCTTGCCAAAGTACTGGTCCACAATGCGGATGGTCTGGTCGAAATCCAGGTCGCCGCTCATGGCCACGGCCATGTTGTTCGGCACGTAGTACTTCTCGAAATACCGCTTAATCTCCGTGATGGACGGGTTCTGCAGGTGCTCAATCGTACCAATGGTGGTTTGGGTGCCGTACTGGTGTTTCCGGAACAGCGAGGCGTTCAGGGCCTCGAACTCCTTGTTGAAGTCGTTGTCGAGGCCGCGGTTTTTCTCCTCGTACACGGCCTCCAGCTCGGTGTGGAACAGGCGCGGCACCAGCTCGCCAAACCGCTCGGCCTGCACCGAGGCCCACTTCTCCACCTGGTTCGACGGAATATCCTCCTGGTACACCGTCTGCTCCACCGAGGTATAGGCGTTCGAGCCCTTCGCCCCGATGGCGCCCATCAGCTTATCGTACTCGTTGGCCACGGCGTACTTGGCCGCCACGCCCGAGATGGAGTCGATCTGGTGGTACAGCTGCTTGCGCTGGGCGGCATCGCGGGTGGCGCGGTACTTCTCGTACAGGCCCTCAATTTTCTGCAGCTCCTGCCGTTCGGCTTCCACGTTCTGCGCACCTAGGCGCGAGGTGCCCTTAAACACCATGTGCTCGAGGTAGTGCGCCAGGCCGGTAGCGTCGGCGGGGTCGTTTTTGGAGCCGGCCCGCACGGCCACGTACGTTTGGATGCGCGGGGCGTCGTCGTAGTCGGAGAGGTACACCGTCAGGCCGTTGTCGAGGGTGTAGATGCGCGTTTTCAGCGGGTCGCCCTCCACGGTGGTGTACTTGTATTCTTTGGCCCTAGGTGCCTCGGCGGCCTGCGGCGGCTGGGAGGCGGTAGTGGCGGTTTTGCTGGGCTGGCACTGCATCAGGCCCAGCGCCATTGCCGCCGGCAACAGGAGCAGGATTGGTTTTTTCACGGAGCAGATGGGTGAAAAACAAGAAATTGGTAGCGGCCAAAGGTAACAACGCCGCCAGAACAACCGGCTTCCCCGCTTCAGAAAGCAAGGAAGCCGGCGCATTTAACCTAGGGCTGCAAAGTGTGGCGCTGAGTGGCACTCGGCGCGGCCGCCCAAAGCGGCCATGCGGTACTGCGCAGTTACGGGCCACGCGGCGCGGTTTCGCCTTGGCGCGTGCCGCGCCAGCGCCGAGTACCACTCGGCGCCACACGTGGGCGTCGGCAACGGCTTGGGGTGCGCCGCTAAAAATCGGTGTCCAGACCTAGGCGCTGCTTCATTTCATTCAGCACCGGGAATTTCTCGGCCAGGTACTCAAACTTATCCGAGGAGGTGTAGAGGCGTTTGCCGGTTTGCACCTGCTCGGCTACTTCCGTCTGGATGCTGAGCGAACGGTAGCCCGTACGCTGGCGCAACGCCGCCAGAAACTCCGGCTTAAACGCGTTGAACTGATCGAGCTGCACGGGGTTTTCGAGCTGCAGGCGAATTACGTGCTGCGCATCGGCCTGAATGGGCCGGTTCAGCGTCATGAACTCGCTCATGCTGATTTGCTTGCGCGCCTCGGCCAGCTCGCGCCACACTTGCTGGAGCATGGCCTGGTTGATGCTGCCCGTAACGGGTGCGGCGGCTTCCTCCTCCAGCACGGCCGTAGCGGTTTCCTGGCGTTGCGTGGCCTGGGCTTTTATGGCCTGCAGGTTCAGCTTCGGAATAGCAATGGGCTTGGGGGCGGGGCGGGCACTGCCGGGCGCGGCCGCGGCTACCGGTTCGGCCACCAGCGGGCGGCTGCCGGGCTCGTGGCCGGCCACGCTGGGGCGGCCGGTTTCTACGTGCGGCAGGGTGTCCACCAGCTGCCGGCGCGTCGAGGGCGCTTCTTCCTGCTCTGTTTCGATGCTGGGCGTGGGGTGCAACTCCTCCACGCCGCTTTGCACCGGCACAATGGGCTCGGGGGCGGCCGGGGCGCTGGCTGCTACGCCGTTGGGCTTGGGGTAGGCGGGCGCCGCGGCTTCGCGCAGGGCCGGCGTGGGCGCGTGGCCGTTGGGGGCGTACCCGTTGCCATTGGCGCCGGGCGCGGGTGCCGGCGCGGCAGCTACGCCATCAATTTTTTTTTTGGCCTCGCCGTTGCCCGACGAAGCCAGCTGCGCGCCCGCTACCAAATCGTGGGTGAGCTGCACGGCGTTGCGCAGGTAGGCCAGCTTCATCAGGGCCAGCTCCACGTGCAGGCGCTGGTTTTTGGCGGCTTTAAAGTCCCGGTCGCACTGGCTGAGCAGGTTCAGGCCCGTTACCAGGAAGCTGAGCGGGGCCTGGCGGGCCTGATCGGCGTAGCGCTGGCGCAGGCCTTCCGATACCTCCAGCAGTTGCACCGTCTGCGGATCCTTGCACACGAGCAAGCCGCGTAGGTGCTCGGCGGCGCCAATCACAAACTGGTGCAGATCGAAGCCATTCTGCACCACTTCCTCCAGCAGCAGCAAGGTGCCCGAAAGGTTTTGGGTCAGGCAGGCTTCGGTCAGGCGGAAGTAGTACTCGTAGTCGAGCACGTGCAGGTTTTGCACCACCGCGCGGTAGCTCAGCCGATGGCCCGAAAAGGTCACCATCTGGTCGAAGATGCTGAGCGCGTCGCGCAGGCCGCCGTCGGCTTTTTGGGCAATCAGGTGTAGCGCGTCGTCTTCGGCCGTTACCTGCTCTTTGCCGGCAATGTACCCTAGGTGCCCAACAATGTCGTCGAGCTTGATGCGGTTGAAGTCGAAGATCTGGCAGCGCGACAAAATCGTGGGGATAATTTTGTGGCGCTCGGTGGTGGCCAGAATAAAGATGGCGTAGCCCGGCGGCTCTTCCAGCGTTTTCAGGAAAGCGTTGAAGGCCGCGTTCGAGAGCATGTGCACCTCGTCGATGATGTACACCTTGTAGCGGCCCTGCTGCGGGGCGTAGCGCACCTGCTCCACGAGCGAGCGAATGTCCTCCACGGAGTTGTTGGAGGCCGCGTCGAGCTCGTGCACGTTAAACGAGGCGCTCTGGTTGAAGGCGCGGCACGAGTCGCACTCATTACAAGCCTCGGCTTCCGGCGTGAGGTTGGTGCAGTTAATCGTTTTGGCCAGAATGCGGGCGCAGGTGGTTTTGCCCACCCCGCGCGGACCACAAAACAGGAACGCCTGGGCCAAATGGCCGGTAACGATGGCGTTTTGCAGCGTGGTAGTTACGTGCTGCTGCCCTACTACACTGCGAAACGTAGCGGGGCGGTACTTACGGGCCGAAACAACGAAATTCTCCATAACCAGTCTCACAAAGATACCCCGAAATCCTGGGCTACGGAAGCACCAGTAGGCGCAGAGTGCGCTGCTGATTTGATAGTAATAATATTTTAAATGAAAGTAAAACTATTATACATGCGCAGTGGTATATGTACTAGCGGCAAGCCCCCGGTCCGTTGGTTTGATTTTCCAGGTACACCATCCGCAATGCGCCATGAAAACCACAAGCACCCCGTCTTACCGGCTCTTTTTGCTCTACCTGTTGCTGACCTTCTACTGCTTGGGGGCGGCCGTGATGAATGAATTTGTGGAGTACCAGAGCTGGGCCGACCTAGGGCCGTACCTCAGCGCCGCCGACTTCGCCGCCTGGCACGTGGCCACCAGCCAGCATGCCCTGCCGTTCCTGACGGTGCCGGCCTTGTTCCTGACGGTGGTGGTGCTGGCCTTGTTCTGGGATTTGCCGCCCGCCATACCGCGCTGGCCGCTGTACGTGGTAGCCGCGTGCCACGCTTTGTCCTGGGCTTCGTCGGTGCTGGTGCAGTTTCCGCTGGAGGCGCGGCTTAGCCAGGGCGAGTTTTCGCCGGAGCTGATGAACTACCTCATCCATAGCGACTGGCTGCGCAAACTCACGCTTTTCGTGGAAGCCCCGATGGCTGCTTACATGGCGCACCGGGCCCTGCACGGCGCCGCTGCCCCGGCGGGCAATGGCGTGCAAGCGTTCAACAAACCCGCTTTAGGCTGATTTGGTTGGGGGACCTGCAGCCGGCCCGGCGTTTGCGCTGATGCGCAAACGCCGGGCTTTTTTGCGCCGCATGCAAGCGTGCCTGGGCCCGGCAGCAAGCCTCTGACATCTATGGCGGGCGGGCTGCATTGAAGAAATAATATGTTACTTTGGTAATCTTAATTTGTATTATTATCAAATAATGCTATATTTATACTCTGCAAACTGCAAGCTGAACAGCGTGCTTTTCTTGTTCCCCATCCCCAAACCATAGCTTATGAAAACAAACCTTACCCCGTCTTACCGTTTATTGCTGGCCTACTTGCTGCTGACGCTGTGCTACCTAGGCGCCGCGTTGGTAGGGGAGTGGCAGGAGTACCGCAGCTGGTCTCAGGCGGGCTCGTACCTCAGCCTGACCGACTTTGCCGCCTGGAGCATGGCCAGCTCGCAGCAAACTGTGCTGCTGCTCACGGTGCCCTCGGTAGTGCTAAGCGCCTTGGTGCTGGCCTTGTTCTGGTATTTGCCGGCCTCGGTACCTAGGGGGCCGCTGTGGGTGGTGCTGGCGTGCCACGTGGTGGTGTGGGCGGCTTTCTTCCTGGCGCGGATGCCGTTGCCCGGCGCCTTCAGCGAAAACGAGCTGGCCAACCTGCTGCTGCACAGCGACTGGGTGCGCAAACTGGCGTTGCTGATTGAGGTGCCGATGGCCCTTTACATGGCTTACCGGGCCTACGGCGCCAACCTGTGGCCCGCACGACCAGCCTCGTTGCTGCGTGCGCCCGGCAGCGCTCCGGCCATGAGCTAATGCGCCCGCGGCCAAGCGGCATTTGCATCCGCCCCGGGGCGTTCTGTGCTGCACAGAGCGCCCCGGGGCGGAAACTTTTGGCCCAGCGCGTCCGTTATTCATCTGCTTGCGTACCTTCGCAGCCCCGCCGGCCACGGTGGGTCGTTCTTACACAATTGGGGCTGACCGGAATTGACAGCTCGTGCAGGTCGCGAGTAAGCGTGTCGAGAGTTGGGTGAATCTCTCGCCAACAAATCATCCGAACAACAACTGGCGAGTATAGCTACGCCATGGCTGCCTAGTCTAGGTACTAAGCAATAGCCATCATCCCGCATCCGTCTGCCTTATCACGGGTGAGCACGGGGTGTCGAAAGCATAAGGATAGCCTAGGTGGCGCTGCGACACCTAGGTGAATCTCAAGCAGATAAGGGTAACTCACAGGCCTGACGGGCGCCTAGGTTACCTCGAACAAATCAAGCTCGGATACACACGTAGAAAGCTCGACGCTCTCCTTGTCTGGACCAGGGTTCGACTCCCTGCAGCTCCACTGAAAACCCGCTCTGCATGGCGCAGGGCGGGTTTTTTTGTTGCTGTGCTTAGGGCCCAGGCCAGCCTTGCCGCGGTGTGGCAGCGCCGCTTGCCCGTTTTGGGGGCATAACACTGCTTCGGTAGTTGCACTTATGCTCCCCGAGCGTTTTCGGGCAAAGGTTTCTGGCTACTGATTCGGAGGCGGCTCTTGGCTGAACCAGGCTTTATTGCGTACTCCCAGTTGCCCTTAGCTGCCAACGGGGATATTCCCGTACAGCCAACACAACCGGCTGCCAGGCTGCAAGTCCGCATTGGCCGCTGCCCGGGCGGCAGTGGGCTGCTGGCAGCGGCGCAGTTGCCAGGCAACCGGGTAGGGGTGAACCCAAGCCGGTTTATTTTCCGCAATTTCTTCATGCCCATGAAACGTACTCTGTTGCCCATTTTGCCCCTGCTCACGTTCATCTGGACAACCTCCTGCTCGTCCGACAATTCCGCCGCATCGGGCAATGCGCCGGCGGCCGCCGGGCACCAGCATGCCGCCGGCGAAGGCCACGAACCTGCAGCCGGAGCCGAGCACAGCGGCGGCCACATGTATGCGTGCCCCATGCACCCCGAAGTAACCAGCGAAAAACCCGGCACCTGCCCCAAATGCGGCATGACGCTGAAGCGCACTGACCAGGGACCTGCGGATGGCATAAGGTACCGAATGAACTTCGCGGCTACGCCTGCACAGCCCGCTGCGGGCCAGTCTGTTACGTTGTCGTTTCGGCCGCAGGTGGTGGGCAACGAACAAACGCCGGTACCGTTGGCGGTGGTGCACGAAAAGCAAATGCACCTGATTATCGTGTCGAAGGACTTGTCGGAGTTCTACCACGAACACCCCGAACTTAAGGCGTCGGCTCGCTACGAGGTGCCGTTTACCTTCAAAACCGGCGGTACGTACTTGCTTTACCAGGATTACCAGCCCGAAAACAACTCCCACCAACTTGGCCGGCAGACGTTGCAGGTAAGCGGCCCCACGCGGCCCGCAGTGAAATTCGAGAAAGACCAGCTGCGCTGGCAAAAAGATGGTTACGCGGCGGCGCTGTCGTTCGATAAGGCCGTGCAGGTAGGTCGAACGTTGGGCCTGATAGTGACCGTGAGCCGCGGCGGCCGCCCCGTTACCGACCTCGATAATTACCTGGGTGCTCTAGGTCATATGGTGGTGCTGAGCGAAGACGGCTCGCAGTACCTGCACGTACACCCGCAGGAATCCAGCACGCAAGGCCCGGCCGTCGGCTTCCACACGAGCTTCGAAAAGCCCGGGCGGTACCGGGTGTTTCTGCAGTTCAAACACGGCGGCACCGTTCAAACGGCCGACTTTACGGTGACGGTGGCCCCGGCCGCGGCCTAACCCGAGCAGCTGGTCGGCAGTGCAGGGTTGCCCCAGCTCGTTGCCCTGCCCCCGAGGGGCATAGTTGCGGCCAAGCGCCCCGTTGGGCACGTGCTACGCCCAACGGGGCTTCGGCTGAAAAACTTTTTGCCTAAAAAGCGGCTGGCCGGCAAACATTTCGGCAAGCTCGACAGTATAAGCCTCAAATTCCCTTTTGCCATAAAGACCCGGTGTGCCCTGTGCTCCGGGTCTTTGCGCGTTTACCTAGGCGGGTATTGCCCCGCAGCAGAGGAGGGCAGCAGGATTTAATTGTGAAGTTGCTACGGCGGTTGATGTCACAAATCAGCTGAAATGCAGCACCTGTGTTGGTTGCTAAAGCCGCGTTGCGTTCGTTTAAGCCGGGTTTGGTAAGGATTGGGGGCAGAAAAACCAGGGATGTGGGTTGTCACACGCGGGGCAACATTTTCCTTGCCGTTGGCGGCGCAAAGTCGCACATTTGAAACCCAACCCGCCCTTTTCCATAACCAAACCACAAGATGAGCGCCTCTAACTCTGCCATGGCCGGGCTTCAGGCGGCGGCCCTCGTGCAAGAAGCCATGCACGAGGGCCGTACCATCGAGGCCGCGTGTTTGCTGGCGCAATGGGTACAAATTCAGGAGGGTACGCCGGCCCTGGAGCAGGAGCAACAAGCGCATTTGCTGCACAGCTGCCACGATTTGATTTTGAGCGAGATGGAAACCCGCACCGATTTATGGTCGCGGGCCCGGGCCTGCCTCTACGCGGCGCTGCTGCTCACCTAGGGCTGTTGACGCCGCTGAAGGCCCCCGCGCTACCCCCGCAGCTGCGGCAGGTACGACGCACCTAGGGGCACCCACTTACCGCCGATGCTCACCTGATGCCGCTCGATGCGGTCGATCCGGTCTTTGGCCACGATAAAAGAGCGGTGCACGCGCACGAAGCGCTGGGCGGGCAGCAAGTCAACCAGCTCGTTAATCGTCATGCGGGTAAGGATGCTTTTGCCCGCCAGCACAAACGTAACGTAGTTGCCCGCGGCTTCGAGGTACAAAATGTCGTCGTATCGCACCTTCACCTGCTCGTACCCGGTTTTCACGAACAGGTAGTCCTTGGCGGGCGCGGCAGCAGGCGCAGCCTGGCCGCCGCGCAGTTGAAGCTGCTCGTGGGCTTTGTTGCAGGCTTTCACAAACCGCGGCAGCGAAAACGGCTTCAGCAAATAATCCAGCGCATCGAGCTCGAAGCCGGTAACGGCGTGCTCGGCGTAGGCAGTGGTGAAGACGACCAAGGGCTTGCGGGGCAGGCTGCTCACCAGCTCCAGGCCCGATATGTCGGGCATGTTGATGTCGAGAAACAGAAGGTCGACGGGCGCTTGCTGCAAGTATTCCAGCCCCTGAAACGCGTTCGTGAAGCACGCCCTCAGCTCGATAAACGGCACCTTGGCGGCCAGGGAGCGAACCACCTCCAGGGCAATGGGCTCGTCGTCGATGGCAATGGCAATCATGCGAAGCAGAAACGGGGGTACGGGTGCGGCTTACAGCTGAAGCGTAAGATGCACGAAAAACTCGCTGCTGGTTTCGCGAATTATCAGCTCGTGGCGTTTGGGGTACAGCAGCGCCAGGCGCTGCTGCACGTTGCTGAGGCCCAGGCCCGACTCCTCGGCGGCCAGCTGCTCGGGCTCGGCGCGGGGGTGCGTGCTGTTGTACACATCAAAATACAGCTTGCCGTTGGCGTAATGCAGCGTGGTTTTAATCCAGGAGCGGCGCTGCAGGCTGATGCCGTGCTTAAAGGCGTTTTCGACAAACGGAATCAGCAGCATGGGCGCAATCCAGGCGGCTTCGGGCACCTCTTCGATGCTGGTTTCGAGGGTGATGTTGGGCGAGGCCGCAATGCGCAACGACTGCAGCTCGATGTAGTTGCGCAGGTACTCGATTTCGCGCGCCAGCAGAATGCGCGACTGGTGGTTTTCGTGCAGCATAAACCGCATCATGTCGCCCAGCATCTGAATGCCCTGCGCGGTACGCTCGCTTTGCTCCTGCAAGGCCGTGCCGTAGAGCGTGTTGAGGGCGTTGAACAGGAAATGCGGGTTGATTTGCGCCCGCAGCAAATCGAGCGAGGCGTTGGACTGCCCGAGCTCCTGCTGCAGTCCCTCCAGGGCCCGCTGCCCGCGGGTGCGCCGCTGGTACACCAGCCACGCCAGCGGGGTGGTAATCAGCAGCTGAAAAGGCACGTGTAAGGCAACGTAGCCCGCGCCGGCTTCGGGGTCGTTGCGCACGATGCCCACCAGCAGGCCAACGGGCACGGCCGTGAGCACCAGCGTAAGGGCCGCGCGCAGCACGTAGGCCCAAAACGGCCGCTTGCGGTGCAGGCAAACCGGAATGATTTTGTGGCCGAAAAGCGAGTACAGCAGCACTCCCGAAAGCGACAGGAAGCTCCAGTACAACACCAGCTCGCCGCCGCCTTCGCCGGCAAACAGCAGCAGCGAGCCCATGGCCCACAAAACCAAGCCAATAACAGCGTCGCGGACGACGCTGCGGGTTTCGGAAGTAATGGTTGCGTAGGCCGGAAGCCAGAAAGCGTTGAGGTATTTCACAGGCAAAGAATGGCCGCGTTTGGGGCAGGCCGTTAGGTTAGTAGTAGGGAAAGTGACGCGCTTAAGCAGGCTATGGTGCAGGGCGGGCAGCCGTGGTGATGCCGCAGCTCGGCCACCCAACGGGCGGCCAGCCGCACATCGGGCCTAAGCCTGGGTTGCCTGAACTGAAGCGTGTGCACCGGCGTGTGCGAGGGTGGGGCAGGGGTGCGTGGTGCCGGCGGCGTGGGGGCGCGGGCCAGCCCCGCCAGCACCAGGGCCGCCGCCAACAGCAGCCCGCCCGAAACCCTTTCGGCCACCAGGCAGGAGTTTGCAAAAGTGTTCATGGCAGTTGAGGTTGTGTGGGTTTGGCGGGCCAGTGCCCTAGGTGGTACAGGGCGTTGCCCGAACGCGGAGCAAGGTTAGGGCGCCTGCGCCGGCCCCGAAACAAAAAGTGACGAAAGCCCCGGAAAATGGGACGAACAGCGGCTTCCGCCCCCGACGAGCCCTAGGTGCCGCCACCCCCAGCAGCCCCGCGCACCTAGGGCTGGCCCCTAAACGCCCGCGCCCCACCTGCATGCAGGTGGGGCGCGGCAGCCACAGGCCGTAGGCAGAATCAGGTATGCAAAGCCGGGCCGGGCGCAACCGGGGCGGCGGGCCCGGGAGCCGCATGCACGCGCACCGCGAAGGCAAGCATCAGCAGCAAAGCAAAAGCGAGATAGTAGCGGAAGTTGCGCATGGGCGTGGGGGTAGGGCTGTAGGGCCGGTTGCTGGTGCCGGCCTCGGATTGAGTACTTAAACCTAGCCCCGGCAGCCTGCTTCCGCCGCCGGATTATGCCGGCGAGGTGTCTGACGATCCAAACCTGGTTTTCGTCTTTCTGGCTGATGCTAAACCGGTTACTCGCTTACCATGCTTCGCACGGTAGCGCCGCTTGGTCGGAGGCGGGTTTCGGGCGCGTGGGTGCTTGGGGCTGCTGCGGTGGGCTACTTAGCCCAGGGAAATAAGTACGGAGCCGGGCTTCCGCACAAGCACGGAAATAGCAGCCGGAGCCTCGCTCAACAATAACCCGGCACGGTTAAGTCTGCGTAAGCGCGCATTCCGGTATGTGGATAACCACCCGGTTTCTAACCATCACCAACCAGAGCACCTCGTTATGAAAAAGGTAATTGTACTGGCGGCTATGTTCGCCGCAGGCTTTGCAGCACAAGCCCAAACAACCGCTGGCGGCACTACTTCGGGTGGCACTACCGGCGGCAGCACATCGGGCTCTACCAGCGGCTCCACTACCATGAGCACCAGCGGTAGCACCTCGGGCTCATCTACCATGGGCACCACCACATCGGGCACCACGGGCGGTACTACCGGCACTACGTCGGGTACCACCTCGGGCACTACTTACGGCACCACCTCCGGTACCACCAGCGGCAGCACCACCATGAGCACCAGCGGCTCTACTTCGGGCTCGGGCACCATGGGCACCACCAGCGGCTCTACCAGCGGCACCACTTCGGGCTCGATGGGCCAGGGCTCCACTACCAACGGCACGGTGCGCGGCCAGGGCCGCGCCAACAGCTCGCAGAAAGGCACCCGCACCAAAACCAAGAGCACCCGCAGCCGCTCTACCTCCAGCACCTCGGGCTCGCGCATGTAGCGCCGCGCCGCAAGGCCGTTTCAGCCGGAGCCCGCACCACTGGTGCGGGCTCCTTTGCGTTTGGGGGCTTGCGGCCACCTAGGGCGGAGTAGGGCGGGCCGGGGCAAATTTCTACCTTCGTTGCCTCCCACCCACATTCCTCCCACCCATGAAAGAATTGCGCAAACAGGCCGAGCTGAACGGCCGCCCGCTAAAGCCCGAAAGCCTGATGATGAGCTACGGCTTTCGGCCCGAATGGAGCGAGGGCGCCATTAAGTGCCCCATCTTCCAGACCTCCACGTTCGTGTTCAAGAACGCCGAAGAAGGCAAAGCCTTTTTCGAGCTGGCCTACGGCCTGCGCCAGCCCGCGCCCGAAGAGGAAATGGGCCTGATTTACTCGCGCCTTAACAACCCCTCGCTCGAAATCCTGGAAGACCGCCTCACCCTGTGGGACGGCGCCGAGGATGCCGCTTCGTTTGCCTCGGGCATGGCCGCCATCAGCACCTCGCTGCTGGCCCTGCTGAAACCCGGCGACGTGGTGCTGCACTCCGAGCCCGTGTACGGCGGCACCGATTTCTTCCTGAAAAACGTGCTGCCGCGCTTTGGCATCACGGCCGAGGGCTTTTCGCCCACCTTGCCGGCCGCCGAGCTGCAGGCCCGCGCCGCCGCCCTAGGTGAAAAGCTGGCCGTGCTGTACGTGGAGACGCCCGCCAACCCCACCAACCACCTCGTCGACCTGGATGCCTGCGTGGCCGCGGCCAAGCTGGCGGGCACTGCCGAGCGCCCTTGCCGCGTGGTGGTCGATAATACCTTTCTGGGGCCGGTGTTTCAGCACCCGCTGCGCCACGGCGCCGATCTGGTGCTGTACTCGGCCACCAAGTTTCTGGGCGGCCACTCCGATCTGATTGCCGGCGCCGCCCTAGGTTCCAAAGCCCTGATGAAGGAAGTGCGGGCCATGCGCACTTTTATGGGCACCATGTGCGACCCGAATACCGGCTGGATGCTGATGCGCAGCCTCGAAACCCTGAAGCTGCGCATGGAGCGCGCCGCCCAATCGGCGCGCACGGTGGCCGATTGGCTGCTGCAGCACCCGCAGGTAACGCGCACCTACTACCTGGGGCACCTCGACGATAATCCCGCCCAGCAGGACATTTACCGCCGCCAGTGCCTTTCGCCGGGCTCCATGATTTCGTTCGACATTGCCGGCGGCGAGGCCGAGGCGTTCCGCTTCCTCAACCGCCTGCAGCTCATTAAGCTGGCCGTGAGCCTGGGCGGCACCGAAAGCCTGGCCGAGCACCCCGCCACCATGACGCACTCCGACATCACGCCCGAGCTGCAGCGCGAAATGGGCATCACCGAAGGCATGGTACGCCTGAGCATCGGCGTTGAGGACCCGGCCGACATCATCGCCGACCTGGCCCAGGCCTTCGGCGACGCGGCCGAGCCGGTAGCCGTAGCTGCCCCCAAGGCCTACGACGCAGTGATTTAACGAAACCCGAACGAACCCAAAAAAGAACGTCATTCCGAGCGAAGCCGAGGAATCTCGCGTGCTGACGCCAGATAGACATTACTATCGGCTTAAACACGCGAGATTCCTCGGCTTCGCTCGGAATGACGTTCTGGCTTTACTGGGCGTTTGGGTCTTGGTGCAACAGATGCCGTGCGTTGGCGGCGTAGCGGCCTGGCTTGGCGGAGGATTAGCGCCCGTTGTTGTCGGCTTCCAGCTCACCGCCCAAGCGCAGCAGCAAGGTGCTCAGCTGCGAGAGGCCCACTTTGCGCTCTTCGGGGGCATTGGGCATAATCTCGGTTACCTGCGCGCCCAACATACCCAGGGAGCGGCCAATGGCCGGGCCATCGAGCTGGCCGCTGCTGAGGATGGATTGCAGGTTGCCGATTTCGCGGGCAATGTTTTGCAGCTCGGGCTGGCCGCTTTGCAAAAACTGCTGCTGCCAGGCCTCGGTGTTGGTCATGGCTTCGCTCAGGGGCACGGCCGTGAGGCCGCTTTGCAGGGCATGAATGGTATCGGCGAGCAGGTCGGCGTTTTGGTCGGATTGGGGTAGTTGCATGTTTTGCGGGTATAGCTTAGTACGAAGTGGCTGAGGAAGTACGCGGTGCCGTAAGGCGGCCCACGTCGCGCAAAATGGCGCAGGCCTTGTGGGCACTGGCTTCTTTGTCTTTGATTTCGAGCATGATGTCGGCGTCGATGCCACGCAGATCATCCACGAAAGCCCGGAACAGGTCTTCCTCGATGCTGTTCACGTGCTTGCCTTTTCGCTCGCCCGGCGCCTGCGAGCTATAATCAATCATCAGGGGGCCATCCTGCTCGGGGTGCCAGGTGGCGGCGGCCAGCTGCAGGGCCATGGGCATGGGCTCGCCGCTGCTCAGGCACTCGTGGTGGAAGTTGTCGAACAGCACCGGCACGCCCACCGCGTCGTAGAGGCGCAGGCACTCCTGCAGGCTGTAGAGGCGGTCGTCGTTTTCGACCACCAAGCGCACCTTCACGGCTTCGGGCAGCAATTCTTTGTAGGTGGTAATCCAGCGTTTCAGCGCCGATTCTTTGTCGCCGTACACGCCGCCGGCGTGTATCTGCAGCTTGGCTTTGCCGTCGAGGCCCATCAAATCGAGCATCGAGCCCTGGTACACCAGCTCGGCCACGCTGCGCTCCACAATGCCGGCGTCGGGCGAGTTCAGCACCACAAACTGATCGGGGTGAAACGAAACCCGCATGTCGTGCTGCTTGATGTAGTCGCCGATGGCCCGAAACTCGGCCGCAAAGCGCTGCTGCCAGGGGTAGGTATTAACAGGGTGCGAGCCGAACGGCACAATGCCCGAGCCGATGCGGAAAAAGCGCAGGTCGTGCTGCACGTTGTACTCCAGAATGCGCTGCAAGCAGGCCAGGTTGTTGGCCACCGCCTGCTCCAGCCGCTCGGCGGAGTACGATGCCAGCCGAAAGGTAGAGGTGGACGTACAGTCCAGCGACTCGTTTACGCAAGGATAGCCAATTCTCATACCTAGGCTTACGCCACAGCCGCCCGTGGGGTTAGGTCGGAAGGTGCGCTGCGTGGCACCCGGCGCTACATTGGCCTACCGCTTGGGGGCCAGACTGCCGGCAGGCGGCTGCATGGGTTGCGTGGGCAAAGCCGGCAAAGTGCGCGGCACCGAAATAGGCACGTACGTGGAGTCGCCGTCTACCTCGTAGCCCTTGTTCACGCGGAACAGGCGGTTGTAGGCGCGGCGCCGGGCCAGCTCGTCGTTGTACTGCTTCTGGGTCTGTATTTCCTCCATCTTGCGGCGTTGCTCGCCTTCGCGCGAAAACTGGTCGTAGAGAAAGCTGATGGGGCTGGCCAGCGTGGGCACCGGCGCCCTAGGTGCCGTGGAGTCGACGGGGAACAGGGGCTTGGGCCGGGGGGCGCGCTTTACCGCGTTGGGCGGGGGCGTAGGCCGCCGAATATTGCGCAGGGCTTTGTTGATGGTGGCATCGTCGGGGCGGCCTTCGCGAATGGTTACGCCCGTGAGCTGCACGCTGGTGCGCTGCAGCTTTATCTGCACAATCAGCTGCGAGAGGCCCGTGCCACCTAGGGGCAGGCGGTACGAGGCGTAGCCGATGGCCCGAAACTCAAGCGTGTCGGTGGGTTGCGCTACCAGGTTGAAGTTGCCTTGCTCATCGGCTACCACGCCGCGGCGGGTGCGCTGGTTGATGACGGCCGCGCCCGGAATATCTTGGCGGGTGTCTTTATCGGCGATGGAGCCGGTAACGCGCACCTGCGTTTGGGCAGCCGCCGGCATGGCGCCCCCCAGGCACAGCAGCGCCACCAACAGGCCCAGCCACCGCCGCGCAATCAACCGATAACAGAATACCAACGAAACTTCCATGCAAGGCTGCAAACAACCATTCGGCCTGCAATGTATTCAAGCCTCGGGCCAATGAGTTAAAAAAAGCCTGCACCGTTGGCAACGGTGCAGGCTTTTTTGCGAAATCCGGAATTAAGCCAACTGGCTATTCCATTTTTACCTTTTGGCCTTCTTCGGGCTTGTGCTTCAGGGTGCCGTCGTCGCCGTCGAGCTTGGTTTTGTTGTCGGCAGCGTCTTTAATCTTCACGTCGCCGTCGCGCTGAATTTTCACTTTCACGTCGCCTTCTTTGGTTTTCGTCGAGCCCGACATCGAAGCCGAACCCGAAGCGTTTTCGGCGTTCATGTCGCTGCCGCTGGCCATCGAGGTGTTGTCGGTGGTCATGTAGCGGTCCTCGAGGTACATGTCGCGGTTCGACTCGTAGGTGGCGTACATCTCGGGCTCCGTGAAGATGCCCTTCAGCTCGGTGTCGGTGTCGGAGTACACGCGGTTCATTTCGGCGGCCATGCCGGTGGTGTCGGTGGCGTACTTGTTGTGCAGCTCACCCAGGCGCTTCGAGCGGTTGTAGTACACGGTGCGCACCTTCTGGCGGGTGGCATCGTCGAGCTTCATGTTGGTAGCCAGGTCCTGCGAAATCCGGTCGGCGCGGCTGTTGTAGTCGGCGTCGGAGTAGCCACCCATGGCGGCCGAAGCGTCGCCGGTAGCCGAGGTTTCGGTGGTCGTGGTGGTTTCGGTGGTGGTAGCGGCCGAGTCGGCGTTGTTGTCGCTGCTACACGAGGCCATGGTCAGCGCACCTGCGCAGGCCAATAGCATGAGGGTCTTTTTCATATTCGGGTAAGTCAAGAGTTTGGAAAGGCACAGCGCCTAGGTGCGCTCCGGCAGGAGCGGCCAAGGCACCGTGCACAGCGGCTTATACGCTGCTGCCCAGCTTGCGTTACCTAGGGCGTTGAGTTTGGCGCGGGCAGGCTAGGCCCGGCGCAACTCAAACACCGTTATTTCGGGCAAAAAACCCACCCGGCCGGGGTAGCCGATAAAGCCCAGCCCAGTGTTTACGTACAGCAGCTGCTTGCCGCGCTCGTACAGGCCCGCCCACTGCCGGTACACGTACTGCACGGGGCTCCACTTGAGGTGCGGCAGGTTCACGCCGAACTGCATGCCGTGGGTGTGGCCCGAGAGCGTCAGGTCGATGTCGTTGTACTCCAGCACCTGCGCCTCCCAGTGCGAGGGGTCGTGCGAGAGCAGGATTTTAAACGGCACTTCGCCCGATGCGGCGTGGGTTTTGGCCAGGTTGCCGTACTTGGCAAAGCCGCGCTGCCCCCAGTTCTGCACGCCCAAAATGGCAATTCGCTCGCCGTTGCGCTCAATGTGGTGGGTTTCGTCGAGCAGCAGGCGCCAGCCTATTTTGGCGTGGTTTTCTTTGATGCGGGCCAGGTTGGCGGCCTTGGCCTCGGCGCCGCCCAGGGGTTCCCAGTTCACGTAGTCGGAGTAGTCGTGGTTGCCAAGCACCGAGAGCTTGGCCACGCCCGAGGTAATGCCGGCCAGCGTGTCGATGTGCTCCTCCACCTCGTGGGCGAAGTTGTTTACCAGGTCGCCGGTCATTACTACCAGGTCGGCCTGCTGCTGGTTAATCAGCGCTACGGCCCGGCGCAGCGGCTCTTTCGATTGAAAGGAGCCGGTGTGCAGGTCGGAAATCTGCACCATTTTAAAGCCGTCGAACGAGGCGGGCAGGTTGGGGAAGCGCAGCGTTACGCGCTTCACGCGGTAATCGGTAGCGCCGCGCACCATGCCGTAAATCAATGCTACAAACGGGATGCCCGCCGTCAGCAAAGCCATTTTGCTCAGGAACTCGCTGCGCGTAATGGGCGTGCCGGTGGCCGCGGCACCACCAGCATCGGAGCGGGCAAACAGCCGCGCTACCCAGCGGCCCAGGCGCACGATGTCCTCGGGCAGCAAAAACAGCAGTACAATCAGTTTGGCCACCACAAACGCCAGTAGCAAGCCGCCGATGTACGATTTGAAGGCGCTGCTGCCCATGTGCCGGGTGCTCATGGCCCATACGCCCGCCACCCACAGGCCAATGGTAACCAGCCAGTAAGCTGCCGTAACCACGCGCCGGGTGTTGGGCGAATAATGCTGCACCAGGGTGCGAATGGCCTGCGAGCCGTACCACTCGGCCACTACCAGCAGCGCCAGAAAAAAGAAAGATGAAAACAGACGAGACATATCGAGGCTAACAAACTGCGCGGCGGCCGTTTGGTTGCAGCCGCGCGTTTGTACGTAAGACGGACAAGTTGAAATTTTACTTTACTCCGCCCTTCAACAATAGTGGTGCCGTATGGATTCGATTGACAACGCGACAGAAGACGAAAGCCTGCCGGGCAGCTACCAGGCCCCGGCCAGCTTCAGCATAAAAAGCTGGGCCGAAGAAGACCGCCCCCGCGAAAAGCTGCTGCTGAAAGGCCGCGCCGCCCTCTCCGATGCCGAGCTAATGGCCATTTTGCTGGGCTCGGGCACGGCCAAGCTCTCGGCCGTGGATGTAGCCAAACTGGTGCTGGCCGCTACCGGCAACGATTTAAACCAGCTGGCCCGCCTTTCGGTGAAGGAGCTGATGCGCCACAAAGGCATTGGCGAGGCCAAAGCCATAACCATTGTGGCAGCCATGGAGCTGGGCCGCCGCCGCAAAGAAACCGCCGCCGCCGAGCGTACCACCATTACCTGCTCCACCGACATCTACAACCTGGTGCGGCCCAGCCTGCAGGACTTGCCGCACGAGGAGTTCTGGGTGATTCTGCTGAACCGCGCCAACGTGGTAATGCGGCAAGAGAAGATTAGCAGCGGGGGTGTGGCCGGCACCGTGGCCGACCCCAAGATGATCTTTAAGCACGCCCTGGAGCAGCTGGCCAGCAGCATTATTCTGGTGCACAACCACCCCAGCGGCAACCGCCAGCCTTCCGCCGCCGACATCGCCCTGACGAAAAAACTCAAGGAGGCCGGCAAGTTTCTGGATTTGCCCGTGCTCGACCACCTCATCTACACCGACCGCGGCTACTACAGCTTCGCCGACGAGGGCATTCTGTGAGCCCAACCCAACGGGCCCTGGGTGCCTCGCTTGCCCCAGGCACCTAGGGCCCGTTGGGGCACCTGGGGTTTCGGCTGTGTGCGAAGCCGGGTCGGCCAAAAATCCGCGCAATCCGTCCGCTCCGTGTCAATCCGTGGTCTAGCTTTGCGGTATGGCTAAAATTTCAGCGCCCAAAATTTTCCTAGGTCTCGGTTTGCTCATCGTGCTCGGGTACATCTTTTCCGACCTGGTACTCAGCGACGACCAATACGCGTTTAAGCTGAAGCAGGAGCGCAAGCAGAAAAACGAGAAGTTCCGCAGCCACAGCGACTCGCCGCTGCCCGAGGAGCTGCACGAGAAGTTCGACAGCTTGCACTACTACCTGCCCAACCGCGAGTGGCGCCTGGTGGCCAAGCTCGAGCGCCTGCCCGAAGGCGACACCATCAGCCTGCAGCTAACCGAAGGCGGCGCCGACAAATACACCCGCTTTGCCCGCGCCACCTTTGAGGTTGCCGGCCAACCCCAAACCCTCACGCTGCTCAAGCGCGCCAGCAAAACCGACCCCACGCTGTTCGTGCCCTTCACCGACAAAACCAACGGCCGCACCACCTACGGCGCCGGCCGTTACCTCGATGTAGACATGCCCGGCGAAAACGACAAGCAGGTAGTGCTCGATTTCAACCGCACCTACAACCCGTACTGCGCCTACGGCGACAACGTAGCCTCGTGCCCCATGCCGCCCAAAGAGAACTGGCTGGGCATTGAGGTGCCGGTAGGGGAGAAGACCTACAAAGAGCTGTAGCACGCAGTAGCGCGCTGTGGCGCGGACTTTGTAGTCCGCGTCCCCGGATAGTAAAATCTGACCTAGGAATGTAGCGCGGGCTTTAGCCCGCGTTTGCCAGAACGGCTGGCATCAGGTCAGCATCGCGCGGCACCACTCGTTCACGCCAACGCGGGCTAAAGCCCGCGCTACACTGCGCTACCGGCAACGATTAAGAATACTATCCCAGGACGCGGACTACAAAGTCCGCGCTACTTCGCGCTGCGGCCGCGCTACATCGAGCGGCAGCGTTTACCTTTGCTGCTTCAGCCCAAACGGCCCAGGGCTACCTAGGCCGCAGCCAACTGACCCATTATGAAGATTTCCCTCGACTGGCTCCGCACCCTGTTTCCCACCGATAAAACGCCGGCCGAGATTTCGGCGCTGCTCACCAGCACGGGCCTCGAAGTTGAGGGCCTGGAGGAGCTGGAAAGCGTGCCGGGCGGTTTGCAGGGCGTAGTGCTGGGCACGGTGCTCACCTGCCAGAAGCACCCCGACGCCGATAAGCTCAGCATTACCACCGTGGACGTGGGCGACGCTACGCCGCGCAACATTGTGTGCGGTGCGCCCAACGTGGCCGCCGGCCAGCGCGTGGTGGTAGCTTTGGAGGGTGCCGTGCTGCACCCCACCAGCGGTGAGCCTTTTAAAATCAAGAAGTCGAAAATCCGCGGGGCGGCCTCGGAAGGCATGATTTGCGCCGAGGACGAAATCGGTCTGGGCACGTCGCACGCCGGCATTATGGTGCTCGATACCGACCTGCCCAACGGCACGCCGGCTGCCCAGTACTTCGGCCTGGGCTCCGACCACGTGCTGGAAATTGGCCTGACGCCAAACCGCGCCGATGCCGCCTCGCACTTCGGCGTAGCCCGCGATTTGCGCGCCCTGCTGCGCCAACCCGTGCAGCTGCCCGATGTAACGCAGTTCCACGCGCCGGCGCAGGCCAACGGCACGGCCATTTCGGTGCAGATTGAAGACGCCGACGCTTGCCCGCGCTACGCCGGCTTGCTGCTCGAAGGCGTGCAAGTAGGCCCCTCGCCCGAGTGGATGCAGCGCCGCCTGCGCAGCATTGGCCTGTCGCCCATCAACAATGTCGTCGATGTAACCAACTACGTGCTGCACGAGCTGGGCCAGCCCCTGCACGCGTTCGATGCCGACCAAATAGGCGGCAACGGCATTCGGGTGCGCCGCGCCGCCGCTGGCGAGCAGTTTGCTACCCTCGATGGCATTGAGCGCACACTGAAAGCCGAAGACCTGGTTATTGCTGATGCCGAAGGCCGTGCGCTGGCGCTAGCCGGCGTATTCGGTGGTAAAAGCTCGGGCGTTACCGAGGGTACCACCCGCGTATTCCTCGAAAGCGCCTATTTCAACCCGGCCGTAGCGCGTAAAACCGCTCAAAACCACCAACTCAAAACCGACGCGTCGTTCCGTTTTGAGCGCGGTACTGATCCGCACATGGTGCCGCTGGCGCTTAAGCGGGCGGCCCTGCTACTGCAAGAGGTGGCCGGTGCCCGCGTGGCTTCGCCCGTGGTAGATGAGTACCCCAAACACATTGAGCACACGCCGGTGCGCCTGCTGCTGCCGCGCGTCGAGAAGCTCATCGGCCACTACATCGCGCCCGACCGCATTCGCCAGATTCTCACCGATCTGGATATCCTGATTGTGGAGGAAAACGACGTGCCGGGCGGACCCGAGTGGATTTTGTCGGTGCCGCCGTACCGCGTGGATGTTACCCGCGAAGCCGACGTGGTGGAGGAAATCCTGCGCATCTACGGCTTCGACCACGTGCCGCTGCGCACCCACAACGCCGCCGATTACTTGGCCAGCTTCCCGCAGCCCGATACCGAGCTGCTCCGCCGCGACGTGTCGCAGCTGCTCAGCGGCCAAGGGTATTCTGAAATTGTGACGAACTCGCTCACCAACTCGCGCTACTTCGAAACCGCGGAGCAGCCCGATGCCAACCTGGTGCGCGTGCTCAACTACAACTCGGCAGACCTCGACGTGATGCGCCCCACGCTGCTGCACACCGGCCTCGAGATTGTGCGCCACAACGTAAACCGCCGCCAGCGCGACCTGAAGCTGTACGAGTTCGGCCGCAGCTACCACCGCCAGCCCGACGGCAGCTACAAGGAGCGTCCCACGCTGGGTATCTACCTCACGGGCAACGTGCAAGCCGAAAGCTGGCAGCAGCCCGATGCCAAAACTGCCTTCCACCACCTAGGCGGCGCCGTGCTGCAGGTGCTGCGCAGCCTGGGCCACGCGCAGCCGGGCCAGCAGCCCGTGCAGCACCCGTACCTCAACGGCGGCCTCACGCTGCTGCTGCACAACCAGCCCGTGGTGCACCTAGGCAGCGTATCGCCCAAGGTGCTGAAGCAGATGGACGTGAGCCAGCCCGTGTGGTACGCCGAGCTCGACTGGGCCTGGCTGACCAAGAAATACCGCGGGGCCCTCACGGTGCAGGAACTGCCCAAGTTCCCCGAAGTCCGCCGCGACCTGTCGCTGGTAGTCGACCTAGGCGTGACGTTCGAGCAACTGCGCCAGATTGCCACCAAAGCCGAAAAGAAGCTGCTGCGCGAGGTGAACGTGTTCGACGTGTACCAGGGCGAAAACCTAGGGGCCGGCAAGAAGTCGTACTCGCTAAGCTTCCTGCTGCAAGACCCCGAGCGGACGCTCACCGATCAGGCCATCGATCAGGTGATGCAAAAGCTCATGACGCAGTTTGAGCAGCAGGCCGGAGCGGTAATTCGCAAATAGTGCGTTGGTTTTTCGTTATTCGTTGCTCGTTATTCGCCCGATGCGAAAGCCCGCATGGGTAGGTTGGATTTAAATCTTTGAAAAACCCACCCGAAAAACGAAAAACCAATAACGAAAATCAAACCCGATGGCCTCCTCGCAGCAGCTTGCCCAACTCGACCGATTGGAACGGCAGGTAACCACTTTAGTGGCTGCCTATCAGCAAGTGCGCGAAGAACTGGCCGATGCCCATACCACCATTCAGCAGCTCCAGGCCGAGCTGCGCGACCGGGACAAGCAGCTGCGCGAGCACCAGAACCAGGAAAATATTGTTAAACTTGCTAACACCATAGCTGGCGAACCGGCTACCGCAACCGAGCTAAAACAACGTCTCAACGAATACATCCGCGAACTAGATAAGTGCCTTGCCTATTTGAGGGAGTAACCACCTAGCCGACCCACCCCAAGCACCCGCGACTGTGACCGAACTATCCATCAAAATCCGCATTGCCGACCGCGACTACCCCCTTCGGGTAACGCCGCAGGAAGAGGAGCGCCTACGCTTAGCCGGGCGCATGCTCAACGAACGGATTAAGGAATTTCGGGAGCAATACGGCATTCAGGACAAGCAGGACCTGCTGGCCATGATTGCGCTTACCACACTGGCCGACCGCATGAAGGCCGTGAAGGAAAAGGACGGTACCGATGCAGCCCTGACCGAGCGCCTCTCCCGCCTCGATCAGCTGCTGGCCTCGGTGGTACTTGCCTGATGGCACTGGTACTTGGTATGCTGTACCAGGTATTGGGTATTAGGAAATCGGACATAACTGTTAGCCCCGCTGGTGGGCGTCCGATTACTTGCTACCAACTACTGATTACGTAATACCGCTCACGGCCTGGGGCAGACGGCCCGGCCGCTCGCTGCCGTTGCGGCAGAACGCTTTGCGCAGGCTATGGTGTTTGTATCACCCTCCCCAACATCACCATACCATGCCCGAAATAATATACATCGTGCTGGCAGCCGTAGTAGCCCTGGTTGTGGGCTTCTTCATCGGCCGGCAGATGGCTGGCAAGGCTAGGCAAGATGCCGAAGCGCAGGCGCAAGCCCGCGCGCAGGAGCTCTTGCAAGAGGCCGAAGCCAAAGCCAACCGTGTGCGCGAAGAGCGCATTCAGCAGGCCAAAGACAAAGCCCGCCAGATTCGGAACGAGTCTGAGCAGGAGCTGCGTCGCCTCCGCCAAGAGGCCGAACAAGACCTTTCGCAGCGCCGCGAAGTAGTGGTGCAGCAGGAAGCCAGCATCAAGCAGCTTACCCAGGCTACCCAGCGCCAGCTGGAGCAAGTGCAGCGCAAGGAAAAAGAGCTCGATACGCTGCGCGAGAAAGTACAGAACGACGCCCAGCGCCAGCAGGAGCGCCTTGAAGCTCAGGAAGAAAAGCGCCGCGCTGCCCACGAGCAGCTCGTGGATCAGCTGCGCCAAGACCAGGACGAGGTAGACGAGCAGCGCCACCAGTTGCAGCGCCAGCTGGAGGCCATTGCCGGCCTCACGGCTGCCGAAGCCCGCGAGCAGCTCGTGGAGTCGCTGAAGAACGAGGCCCAGATTCAGGCTTCGTCGTACATCAAAGACACCGTGGCGCAAGCCCGCCTCACGGCTACCAAAGATGCCAAAAAGGTGGTGCTGGAAACTATTCAGCGCACCGCTGCCGAGCACGCCATCGAGAACTGCGTGTCGGTTTTCAACATCGAGTCGGACGACGTGAAGGGCAAGATTATCGGCCGCGAAGGCCGTAACATCCGCGCCCTGGAAGCCGCTACCGGCGTCGAAATCATCGTTGACGATACGCCCGAGGCCATCATCATCTCGGGCTTCGACCCGGTACGCCGCGAAATTGCCCGCCTCTCGCTGCACTTGCTCGTGAAAGACGGCCGCATTCACCCGGCCCGCATCGAGGAGATTGTGGCCAAAACGCGCAAGAACATCGAGGAGGAAATCGTCGAAATCGGCGAGCGTACCATCGTCGACCTCGGCATCCACGGCTTGCACCCCGAGCTGATTAAGATGGTGGGTCGCATGCGCTTCCGCTCGTCGTACGGCCAAAACCTGCTGCAGCACTCGCGCGAAGTAGCCAACCTGTGCGCCACCATGGCCGCCGAGCTGGGCCTGAACGTGAAGCACGCTAAGCGCGCCGGCCTGCTGCACGACATTGGCAAGGTAAGCACCGAGGAGCCCGAGCTGCCCCACGCCATCCTGGGCATGGAGCTGGCCAAGAAGTACAAGGAGCACCCCGACGTGGTAAACGCCATCGGCGCCCACCACGACGAAATCGAGATGACCGCGCTCATTTCGCCCATCGTGCAGGCCTGCGACGCCATCAGCGGCTCGCGCCCCGGCGCCCGCCGCGAAATGATGGAGAGCTACATCAAACGCCTCAAGCAGCTCGAAGAAACGGCCCACGCTTTCAAAGGCGTGAACCAGTGCTACGCCATTCAGGCGGGCCGCGAGCTGCGCGTAATCGTGGATGCCGACAACGTAACCGACGACCGCGCCCAGGAGCTTTCCAGCGAGATTTCACAGAAAATCGAGAAGGAAATGCAGTACCCCGGCCAGATTAAGGTGACGGTTATCCGCGAGATGCGCGCCGTGGCCTACGCGAAGTAGCCGAGCTGAAACGCTGCTAAACCAAACCGCCGCCGGATCGAAAGATCGGGCGGCGGTTTCTTTTTCTACCGTGGGCCAATTAGGCACCTATACCAGTCAGGCCTACCTATATTGAGCGGTATTACCCCGAGTTATCTATCCCGAAACAGATGCGTGCGCTACCTGCAGTTTTAGTCTTCCTAGGTGTTACGACTCTGCTAAGCGCCTGCAACCAATCGGTTTACTACCCGCTGCAGCCAACCGTGCCGATGGTAACCCAGGCGCGGCAAGCAGAAATAACAGCGGGCATCGATCAGAACCAATCGGCTTACGCCTCGGCCACCGGCATACCCGTGCCGCACCTGCTGCTCACGGCTACTGCCAGCAAAAGCCTGTTTGGGCCCGCCGAAATCAGGCCTAGGCGCAACAACGAGCGCCGGCAGCAGCAATGGGAGGCCGGCCTCGGCAGCTACATCACGCTAAAGCAGGCTTACACCGTGGGCCTGCTGGCCGGCTACGGGCAAGGCGAAAGCGCCTACCAGGAGTTCGTGCCCGACTTATCCTTTTCGATGGCGGGTGGGCAGGCCGATGAGTACCGGCGCGTGGATGCGCGCTTCAGCCGCTACTACGCGCAGGCCTATGCCGTTGTGGTGCCTGTTTCCGAAGGAGCCGTGCAGTTTAACCTAGGCGCCGCATACCGCCTGAGCTGGGTGCGCTATGCGCAGTTCGAGGCAACCACTTTTTACTATCAGCCCTCGGGCGCTGCCAGCGGGCAAGGGCCTACGGGGTATGCCGTGCCGCGCACGTACTGGCACAGCTTTTCGGTGCAGGCCAGTGCGCAGTGTACGCGCTGGCCGGCTATGCGGCTGCAGGTTGGCCTGGGTGGTGCGCAGCCCCAATCCGGCAAGGCCGAATCTGCCGACGGGGGCTACCGCATTCCGTACCAGACCGAGCGCAGCCGCCACGGGCAATGGGCGCAGGCCCATGTTGGCTTGGTGCTGCAGCCGCATTACTTTTTTCGGAAGCCGTAGCATTGTAGGAATACGCGCTGGGCATGTGTTGGAGCAGGCGACCCAGGCTCCGCTTGCCAACCCGGGCCACGCTACCTAGGGTGCCCCGATGCCACGAGGGAGCCAGCACCTAGGGCTGGGGTTACTTCTTCTCGAAGAATTGGGCCAAGGGCCGGGCAAACAAGCCGGTGGTGGTGGCCACGTACACCGAATCGCGCAGCACGGCCATGCCCGTAACGCTGGCGCGCTCAAGCCCATCGGCCTTCAGGGGGCGGATGCGGTAGTTCGGCCCTTGCCAGTGCAGCGTGTACAGCTGGTCGAATTGGCTGCCCACCAGACTGTCGCCCACAAAGTAAAAGCGCGACTGATCGAAAATGGCCGGCACGCCGGTGTATTCCCGCCAGGTAAGGCCTTTATCGGCGGAGGTAAGCAGGCGCCCCCATTCGGCGTGGGCATAGGCCGTGCCGCCGTAGGTGTAAAACGCGTCGGTAAGCGGCGAGGGGCCCCACACCCGCCGGAACTGCCCGTCGGCCCCGATGCGGTAGAGGCCGCCGTCGCCTAGGTCGGCCACGAAATAATCGTCGAGGGCAGCCAAATGGCGCACGTAAGGCAGGCCCGCGCTCCGATCGACGGGGATGCGCACCACCTGCGCCCGCTGCACCACGCTGGTGGCCGGACTGACGGTGGCCAGCACGAAGGTAATGGGCCGCGCCGGGTCGTTGTTGTCGTAGGCAATGAGCACTTGGTTGGCGCTGCTGATGGCCGTGGTTTTGAACGGGGTGATGTAGCGCGTGGCAAAGCGCACGGCCGTGGCATCGAGCCGGCGCAGGCGCACAAAACCGGCCGGGTTGAGCGGGGCCGCCGTGGTGGCCACCACCAGCAGCGAGTCGTGGGCGGGGTAGGCAAAAAACGCCGGCGCCAGCGCCAGGCGCACGCCCACATCGGAGGGCAGGCCCGCGGCGTGTACCGTGGCGCCGCCGGGCCCCTGGCTGCGCAGCTTGGTAAAGTAAAACGGCTGCTGCAGCAACAGCTGGCGCCCGTCGCCGGCCATGTTCAGGATGGTGCGTTCGAGCCCGCGCAGGTTGCGTACTTCCGTCCAGCTCCGGCGCTCGGGCACCTCTTTTATTTCAATAACGGGGTCTTTTTGGCAGCCCAGCAGCAACACGAGCGCGCCCAGCAGGCAGCGCCCCGCGGAAGCAGGCGTAAACGACGAGTTCATACGAAGGATAGCGGCGGTGTAGCAATGCACAGCTGCGTGGCAGCTCGGCCGTAAGTTAGCGCCAAGCCGGGGCCGGGCGGCAGTGCCGGGCTTACTTTTACTTTTGCGGAGGCCGGGCCAGCGCTTGCCCTGGCCAAATTTGTGCGCTGCTGCACAACGAAACCGCCTTTGCTACGTTGTGCTAGCCCAAACCAATGCCTTTTGCTGTGGCCGTACGTCGACTGTTGCTGTTGGGCCTGCCGCTGCTGAGTAGCTGTGCCTCTGTTTATTTTCCGCCGCCCGCCGCCGCGCCTATGCTCACGCAAAAGGGCGAGTTCAGCGGGGGCTTGCATACCAACTGGAAAGCCAACGTTACGGCCCAAGGCGCCTATGCGGCCGGTGAGCACGTGGGCATCATCGCCTCGGGCTCGTTTCTGCACACCAACGGCAAGCGCAAAGTTTACGACCAGGATTTTGGCGAAGTGGGCGCGGGCTACTACACCCGCTTCGGGGCTGATAAAAGCCGCATTCTGGAGGTGTACGCAGGCGCCGGCTACGGCAAAGGCAAGCGCACCGAGCGTACCCGCGCCGGCGAAGTAACAGAAACCGTGGAAGCCCGGCTTGAGAAGTACTTCGCGCAGGTGAACTACACCAAGAAAGACCGCGAGGAGTTCGAGTTCCTAGGTCGCACGTGGCCGTTCCGGTACGGGGCCGCCCTGCGCCTGAGCTACATGAACACCCCCGAGCTGCGCCTGAACGGGCAGCTCATTCCCGGCGAGGACAACATTTTCTTCGAGCCTGTTACCTACACCCGCATCGGCCTCGTCGGCCCGCTCAAGTTTCAGACCATGAGCGGCTGGAACTTCGGCCTGAAAAACCGCAAGTACCTCACGGCTGGTAATTCGGTGTTCAGCCTCGGGCTGATTATCAACGTGGGCGGAGACGGACGAGGGGATTAAGTTCTTAAAGCTCGCAGACGCACTTTTATGAAGCTGGAGCGCAATTGGCGCAATAAGTCTCTTGATAACTTAGAAAAGGAGGTTTGGGGCGCTTCGTCTTGCGGAAGTAATCTAACTAATAGGGTTGTTGCGCTACGCAAAATGCCCTTAGAGCAACTACGTGCCGAAGACCTCCGCCTCCTTATCAGGCAAGGAATAAGCCTCCCTTATCTGGTGCCGCTGGTTTTAGAACTACTAGAGCAGGACGTCGCTGTTGAAACAGACTATGGCCCTGGCAATCTGCTGGAAACCGTTCTGAAGATAGATGAGCAGTATTGGTTTAGGAATCAGAGTCAATGGTCGGTACTATGCAAGCTAGTCAGCCAGAATTCTGATTTACTAGTGGAGCTAGCTATTGACACAACTAAGTTTTTGCGAGTAGGTAAACAACTAGGCTGAGACCAAAAACAAAAAGCCCCGACCTGTATAGGCCGGGGCTTTTTGTTTTCAGAACCTAGGGCAATTACGCCGTTACCTTGTCGCCTTGCAGCACGCGCAGCATCGTTTCGCCGATTTCGGCGGGCGAGTCTACTACGTGGATGCCGCACTCGCGCATGATGGCCATTTTAGCAGCAGCCGTGTCGTCGGCGCCGCCGACGATGGCACCAGCGTGGCCCATGCGGCGGCCGGGAGGTGCGGTTTGGCCGGCTATAAAGCCTACCACGGGCTTTTTGTTGCCGGTTTCTTTAATCCAGCGAGCCGCTTCGGCTTCCATGCCGCCGCCGATTTCGCCGATCATTACGATGCCCTCGGTTTCGGGGTCGTTCATGAGCAGCTCAACGGCTTCCTTGGTGGTGGTGCCGATGATGGGGTCGCCGCCGATGCCGATGGCCGTGGTTTGGCCCAGGCCGGCTTTGGTCAGCTGGTCAACGGCTTCGTAGGTCAGGGTGCCCGATTTCGACACGATACCTACGCGGCCTTTCGAGAAGATAAAGCCGGGCATGATGCCCACTTTGCACTCGCCGGCGGTCATTACGCCGGGGCAGTTCGGGCCGATCATGCGCAGGCCCTCGCGGTTTTTCAGGTACTCCTTCACCGCAATCATGTCCTTGGTCGGGATGCCTTCGGTGATGGTTACGATAACTTTAATGCCAGCGTCGGCAGCCTCCATGATGGCGTCGGCGGCAAATGCCGGGGGCACGAAAATGATGGTCGTGTCGGCGCCGGTTGCTTGTACGGCGTCGGCTACGGTGTTGAATACGGGCTTGCCGAGGTGGGTTTGGCCGCCTTTGCCGGGCGTTACGCCACCCACGACGTTGGTGCCGTAGTCCATCATCTGCTGGGCATGGAACGAGCCTTCGGAGCCCGTGAAACCCTGCACAATCACTTTCGAGTCCTTATTGACCAGTACGCTCATGTGGGAATGGAGTGAAGATAAATCAGTGGAAAAACCCGCCTACGGCGAGCCGTGCGCAAAGGTAGCCTTTTCGGCGGCTGAGGCAAGGCTGGCAACCGACCGCCGGGGCGCGCGGCGGCCCCTAGGTAGCGCGGGCTGCGGCAGGCACGGGCAGGGGAGTGGGTTGGGCGGGGAGCAACCCTGGCCCAACGCATGCCCCAGGCAAAGCCGCGAGGCGCTAATTGCAGCCTGCGGGCACGAACGGCGGCGCGGCGTTGTTAGCAACCGATTGGCAGGCGATAACCCGATGGCCGGGGCTGCTTGTCAATAGTTCGGCTGCAAGGGCAAAACCGTACCTTTGCGCTTTCCCAATCTCCCACGCATGTACCTAAATAACATCGTTGAAGCCATCGGCAACACGCCCTTGGTGAAGCTAAATAAAGTAACCGAAGGCATTCCCGGTACCATCCTGGCTAAGGTTGAGTACTTCAACCCGGGCAACTCGGTGAAGGACCGCATGGCCCTGCGCATGATCGAGGATGCCGAGAAAGCGGGCCTGCTGAAACCCGGCGGCACCATCATCGAGGGCACTTCGGGCAATACCGGCATGGGCCTGGCGCTGGCCGCCATTGCCAAGGGCTACAAGTGCATCTTCACGATGTCGGACAAGCAAAGCAAGGAAAAGCAGGACATCCTGAAGGCCGTAGGCGCCGAGGTAATCGTGTGCCCCACCAACGTGGCCCCCGACGACCCCCGCTCGTACTACTCGGTAGCCCGCAAGCTGAACGCCGAAATCCCGAACTCGTTCTACCCGAACCAGTACGACAACCTCTCGAACTCGGCCGCGCACTACGAAACCACCGGGCCCGAGCTGTGGGCCCAAACCGAGGGCAAAATCACGCACTACGCCTGCGGCGTGGGCACGGGCGGCACCATGTGCGGTACTACCAAGTACCTGAAAGAGCAGAACCCCAACCTCGTGAGCATCGGCCTCGATACCTACGGCTCGGTGTTCAAGAAGTACAAGGAAACGGGCATTTTCGACGAAAACGAGATTTACGCCTACAAAACGGAAGGCATCGGCGAAGACATTCTGCCCAAAAACGTGGACTTCGACCTGATCGACCTGTTCATCAAGGTAGGCGATAAAGAAGCCGCCGTGATGACGCGCCGCCTGGCCAAGGAAGAAGGCCTGTTCGTGGGTTGGTCGTGCGGCTCGGCCGTGCACGGTGCCCTCGAGTACGCCAAGGAAAACCTGAAGCCCGAAGACACGATGGTGATTGTGCTGCCCGACCACGGCACGCGTTACCTAGGCAAGATTTACAACGACGACTGGATGCGCGAGCAAGGCTGGCTCGATTAATTTCAGTATCTTTAGCATACCCGACTGCAAGGCGTGGCCGGTTATTGTTCCAACTATTTCAGGCCTACGCAATGTCACGCAAGCTCAATCAGGTGGTGCTTATCGATGATAACGAAACCACCAGTTTTCTGAACAACCGGCTGTTGCAGCGGCTCGATCTGGCCGAGAACATTTTGTTGTTTACCAACGCCGAGCAAGCTTTCAGCCAACTCTGGGGCAAAGGCGCGGCAGCCGGCGAGGCAAAGCCGGAGCTGGTTTTCGTGGACCTGAAAATGCCCGGCATGGACGGCTTCGAGTTCCTGAACCAGTACAGCCAGTTGCCCGCCGAAGTGCGCGAAAAAACCGTAATGGCGGTGCTAACCACCTCCATGCACTCGGCCGATACCTCGCGGGTGGCGCAGTACGAAGGCGTAGAGTACCTGGCCAAGCCGCTCACCGAAGAGAAGATGCGCATGCTGCTGGAGAAGCGCTTCGAGATGGTGAACTAAGCTTTATCGAGCTTTTGTTTTTTCAACAGAAAGGCCGCCGGAACAGCTGTTCCGGCGGCCTTTCTGTTGTTGCGGCGGCGCAGCAAAGCGCTACATCAGCACGGGTACAAATTCGAACTTCTCGCCGTCGAACAAACCTTTGTCGCTCAACTTCAGAGCCGGAATTACCAGCAGGGCCATGAACGACAACGTCATGAACGGGGCGCGCAGCGGGCTGCCAAGGTGCTTGGCCAATTGGTCGACGGCGGTATAGGCCTCGGCCACGGCGTACCCTTCGCCATCCGACATCAGCCCGGCCACGGGCAGCGGCAGCAGCAACTCCTCGCCGTTGTCGCCCACGGCAGCCAGGCCGCCTTTGGCCTCGATTACCAGGTTCACGGCGCGGGCCAGGGCCTCGTCGGAGCAGCCCACGGCCGTGATGTTGTGCGAATCGTGGCCGACGCTGCTGGCCAGGGCGCCGCGCTGCAAGCCAAACCCGCGGATGAACGCCACGGCGGGCCGGGCATCGGGCTGGTAGCGGTTTACTACCGTCAGCTTCAGCACATCGTTGGCAACATCGGGCACGAGCAGGCCGGCTAGCACGGGCACGCTGGCGGGGTCGGCGGCGGTAATCAGCTGCCCGTCGTAGCACCGGATGGCCCGCACCCGGGCTGCCCCGGCGGCCGTGGCATCGGGGGCACCTAGGGCAAAATCGGCGGGCTGCACGGGGCGGGCCACAAAGTTGTTGGGCGCGCCGTTGCGGCCGGGCGGCAAAAGCGCGCGGCCCTGTTCGGCCACCAGCGCGCCGCGCAGGTAAGTTTGCTGAACGCGGAAATCCTGCAGGTTATCCACCACGATAAAGTCGGCCGCGTCGCCTTCGCGCAGCTGACCTAGGTCGGTGAGGCGGTAGTGCTGCACGGGGTTCAGGCAAGCGGCCTGCAGCACCTTCCATACCTCGATGCCGCGGGCCACGGCGCGGCGCACCAGCTCGTCGATGTGGTTGAGCACCAGGGAGTCGGGGTGCTTGTCGTCGGAGCAGAACATGATGCGGGCCGAATGCTCGTGCAGCAAATCCACCAGCGCATCGAAGTTGCGGGCCGCCGAACCTTCCCGAATCAGAATGTGCATGCCGCACGCCAGCTTATCCAAGGCCTCTTCGGCCGTAAAGCACTCGTGGTCGGTGCTCATGCCGGCGGCGGCGTAGCGGCGGGCGTCGTCGCCGCGCAGGCCGGGGGCGTGGCCATCTACGGGGCGGCCGTACTGCTGGGCCAGGGCAATTTTGCGCATCACGTCGGCATCGTGGTGCAGCACGCCGGGCCAGTTCATCATTTCGGCCAGGTAGCCGATTTCGGGCCGCTGAAACAGCGCTTCGATGTCGTCGGCGGTGATGACAGCCCCGGCCGTTTCGAACGCGGTAGCCGGCACGCACGAGGGCGCCCCGAAGCAGAAGTGAAACGGCGACTGGCGGGCGTTATCGAGCATAAACTCCACGCCGGCCACGCCCAGCACGTTGCCAATTTCGTGCGGATCGGACACGGTGGCCACCGTGCCGTGCACCACCGCCAGGCGGGCAAACTCGGCGGGCACCAGCAAGGAGCTTTCTACGTGCACGTGCGCATCCACGAAGCCGGGCAGGGCATAGGGCAGGGCCGGGTCGGGCGCGGTGCCGGGGGTATCGTGCTCAATCCGCTCGATGCGGCCGCCGGCCACCCGAATGGTGCCTGGGCGGGTGGTTTTGTTATGGATATCGACAACGTTGGCGCGCAGCGCAAAATCAGCGGACATAGGCAAAAAGCAGAAACAACTTGCAGGACAAAGAGTGGCCGAGCCACCCAACAAAGAAGGTTATCTTTGTTTAAAAACCGATTGACTGGTGAGAAAGACCTTAACCCTGCTGCTCTCGGCGCTTACCCTGGCCACGGCTACGCCGTTGCTTACGAGCTGCGCCCGCATGACGCCGCAGCAGAAAAAAACCGCTTCGTTTAAGCGCAAAGCCCGCGGCGGCAAAACGCCCTGCCCCTGCGAAAGCCACTAGCCGCGCCCGGCACCCAGGGCCGCCCGCAACTCGCTCCACTTCTTCTTTTCCTCGTTCTATGCCCCACGTTTACCCGCGCGGCCGCCGCGCGGCCCTGCGCAGCCTGTGCGCCGCAGCGCTTTTCCTAGGTGTTCAAACAGCCGTCTCGGCGCAGGCAGCCCTGATTGTGGGCCTGGTGCGCACGGCCGTCAACGTAACCATGCTGGCCACCGCCGATACCCAGTTTGCGCGCAAAGGCAAAGGCAGCTACCAGCTCGAGGCCGATGCCGCTACCTGGCAGCCCGCCAAGCTGCTGCTAACCAACAACGTGCTGCAGGCTGAGGCCGGCAAGAGCGAGCAGCGCTACAGCCTGGGCGAGCTGCGCCAGGCCGTTATCGGCACCGATACCTTTGCGGTGGTACACAGCGTGCAGTTTCCGCCGAGCGGCAAAGCCAAAGAGCCGGTGCCGCCTACCACCGTGCTGGGCCGCCGCACGTGGCGCCGCCCGCAGGTCGAGCTGTTCGAGTTTGCCAGCAGCGCGGGCATGGTGCCGGTGCTGCGCTTCCCCAACCAGAAAGCCCTGGCCCTGCCCACCCAGCGCAAAGAGTTTCAGCAGGCCATGCAAGCCGTGGTGGCCGACCACCCCGTGCTCAGCCAGCAGCTGCAGAGCGGCCAGCTCGACGCGACACACACCCGCGCCATTCTGGAGGCCTACCTCCGCAACAAGCCCGAAGGCTTCAACACGGCCGCCATTTTTGCGCAGCAGCCCGAAGGCGCGGCCAAGTAGTTATTAGCAATATCGTTATGACATTAGCAGCTCGCTTCTGGTGGCTTACGCTGGCCCTAGGTGCCGCGCCGGCCTGCGCCATTGGGCAGGCATTCCCCAGCTACGCGCCGCCGCGCATGCCCATACCCGGCCAGCCCGGCATGCCGATGTATTATGGCCAGGGCACGGCGTTCGTGCGCGGCCGGTTTCAGTTGGCCGATGGCCGCTGGAACGACGCCCAACTGGTGCCGGGCATCGACAGTATTGCCGTAGCCAACGACGACCGCCGCAACCGCACGCCCACCTGGTACGACCCCCGCGAGGTGCAGCGCTACGTGGTGCGGCAGGATACCTTTGTGGTAGCCCGCAATTTTGTGGCGCGAAAAGCAACGGTGGAACAGGCGTTTGTGCGGCAGCTCTACCGCAAAGCCGGCTACGTAGTAATGCGCTACGACGCTCCCGAAACCCTGCTGCTGGCCACGCCGGGCGGGGCTTCGGTGCGGGTATTGCCAAAAAAGCGGACCGAGTTTCGGCAGGCTATGGCCGAGGTATTGCACGACCACCCCACGCTACCGCAGGAGCTGGCCAAGGTTGACGTAGGCCCCGAGCACATCGGCAAAATCCTGGATATATACCTGAGTTGGAAGGCTATGGCCACTCAGCCGGGTGCTGCGGCGCTGCCGCCCGCGCCCTAACCACTGCCGCTGCCCGCTGGTTGCCGTAAGAGGTAGTTGTCTTCAGCTTTTACTTTCTGTGCCTATGTCATCCGAAAATCCCCTTGCCCACATCCAGCAGGCGGCCGAGGCCGTGCGCCAGCAGCTGCAGGTAAACGACTTCGGCGAAGCCGCCGTGCAGCGCCTCGCCGCGTTCATCGAGGAGCAGCGGCCTTTGCTGAACCGCGACAACATTCAGGGCGTGGTGGTAGCCCTAGGTGCCTTCTTGGGCCAGTGCATGGTGCAGGGGTACCAGGGCGAGTGGGCCACCGGGCCCGATGGCACCACGGGCGTAGGCTTCCGGGGCGAGCGGTTCTTCAACCCCTTCTTCCGGGTGGCGCTGCAGTTCGACAACGGACCCAAGGAATCAGTGGCCGATTTCTACGCTTCCATACCGTCGAGATTGGCCGAGCCGGTGAAGCGCAAGGGCTGGATTCAGTAGGCATGCCTACTAGTACTTTCCTTAAAAAATCTTATTGTTTTTCTATAATCGCCTCCCCGGAGGCGATTTTTTTTGCTTGAAATTCTGGTATCCAGCAAAACTTTTGTAACTACGTAATCACCCGCTTGCGGGTTAGTCCTTCTTTCCTTCCTTCTATTTCACCTATTGCCATGGAAGAGTTGCGTGCTGCCGCCGAAGCTGTGCGGCAACAACTCAATGTATCTGCCTTCGACGAAGCCGCCGTGCAGATACTTGCCGAATTTATTGAACAGCAGCGCCGCGACATCGGTGATGCCGACAAGCCCAACGTTGTCAATGCCTTAGGCTGCTTTTTGGGCGAGTGCATCATTCGTGCGTTCGGCGGCCAGTGGATACACAATGAAGCCGGGGTGGTGGGCATCCAACTTGGAGCGCATACCTTTGTGCGGCCGTTCGAGCATGTGGACCGCCAACTGACGCATGGACTCGCCGAATCGGTGTCTGGGTTTTACCAATCGGTACCCAGCCGGTTATCGGTGCAGCCCGCTCGTCGGTTGACGTGGATTCCGCTTCCGCTCCCGACGACGGCCCGCCGACCGCTCACCAGATGAAAAACATCGTCATAGCCATCGACGGCTACTCTTCCTGCGGCAAAAGCACTACGGCCAAAGCCGTTGCCGCCGAACTTGGCTATGCTTACATCGACACCGGGGCCATGTACCGTGGTGTCACGCTTTACCTCCTCGAGCACAACATCTCGTTCGAGGATTTGCCGCGGGTGGAGGAAGCCCTCCACCACATGCAGATTACCTTCAAGCGGAACCGCCGCACGGGGCGCAACGAACTGTGCCTCGACGGCATCATCCGGGAGGACGAAATCCGGCAGATGCGCATTTCCAACGCCGTAAGCGAGGTGTCGGTTATTCCGGCCGTGCGCCACGCCATGGTGCGCCAGCAGCAGCGCATGGCCCGCAAGCGCGGGGTGGTGATGGACGGCCGCGACATCGGCACCACCGTATTCCCCGACGCCGAGGTGAAGATTTTCATGACGGCCGACGTACACACCCGCGCCATGCGCCGGCAAGTAGAGCTGGCCACCAAGGGCGAGCAAGTGTCGCTCGACGACATTGTACAGAACCTGCAGAAGCGCGACTACCTCGACTCGACGCGCGCCGAAAGCCCGCTGCGCCGCGCCGCCGATGCCGTGCTGCTCGATACCTCGCACATTACGATTGATGAGCAGGTGGATTTCGTACTCGAGCGCGTTTCGTCCGTATTGGTGGATGGGCTGCGCGCTGCTGAAATCGGCTGACAAAACGCCTGCCCCCGAGGAGTTTGGAATGATTCGTGCCCTAGGGTGCGTTAGTCGGCAGGCCTGAAGGCGGGCAAGCCGGCTGGGCTACAAGAACCGACTGACATGAACGTCATCATCGATAAGAATTCCGGGTACTGCTTCGGCGTGGAGTACGCCATTCAGATGGCCGAAGACGAGCTGCAGGACTCTGCGGAGCTGTACTGCCTGGGCGACATCGTGCACAACCGCATGGAGGTAGAGCGCCTGCACCAGCAGGGCCTGCGCGTGATTGACCGCGAGCAGCTGGGCCAGCTCCACGACTGCAAGGTGCTGATTCGGGCCCACGGCGAGCCGCCCGAAACCTACCAGCTGGCCTTGCGCAACAACATCGAGCTGATCGACGCTTCGTGCCCGGTGGTGCTGAAGCTGCAAAACCGCGTAAAGCACGCCTTCGATGCCACGCGCCGCCACGATGGCCAGATTGTGCTGTACGGCCAGCCCGGCCACGCCGAGGTAACCGGCCTGAACGGCCAAACCGGCAACCGCGCCATTGTGGTGATGACCGAGCAGGACCTGGAGCAGATCGACTTCCGCCGCCCGGTTACCTTGTTCAGCCAAACCACCAAAAGCACGGCGGGCTTCTACCGCATGAAGCAGATTATCGAGGAGCGCATTGCCGCTGCTGGTGGCGACCTGACCACCTTCGACGCCAACGACTCCATTTGCCGGCAGGTATCGAACCGCGAGCCGCAGCTGCGCAAGTTTGCCCACGAGCACGACGTAGTGGTGTTTGTGAGCGGCCGCAAAAGCTCGAACGGCAAAGCCTTGTTTGGGGTGGTAAACCAGGAAAACCCGCGCAGCTACTTCGTGGAAAACGAGCAGGAGCTGCAAGACGAATGGTTTGAGGGTGCCGCCTCGGTGGGCATTTGCGGCGCCACCAGCACGCCCATGTGGCTGATGCAGCGCGTAGCCGACCGCATTGCCGAGGTGGGCGAGGCGGTGGCCTAATAGCTTATTCTTAAACCTGCGGCTTTTAGTAGTTTGCGCCTGGCTTTTTGCCAGGCGCTTTGTTTTTCGCCCCGATGAAAAAAATCATAGGCTACTTTTTGCGCGGGCTGCTCATTCTGGCGCCCGTTACCCTCACGGTTTACATCCTGCTGGCCTTTTTGCAGTGGCTGAACAACCTGTTCACCATCGAGGGGTACCCGCCGGGCCTGGGCCTGCTGCTGATTGCCGTGCTGCTGACGCTGGTGGGCTACGTGGGCACGCAGGTGCGGCCGTTTATCGTGCTGGGCGAGCGTATCCTGAACCGGCTCCCTGTTATCAACATTCTGTATTCCAGCATCAAGGATGTGTTTGATGCCTTGCTGGGCGAGGAGCAGAAGTTCAGCCAGCCGGTGCTGGTAAAGGTGTTTGCCGGCACCGAGTGCTTTAAGCTGGGCTTCGTTACGCAGGAGTCGATGGTGGCCATTCACCGCGAAGACCTGATAGCTGTGTACTTCCCCGACTCCTATAATTTTTCGGGCGAGTTGCTGCTGGTGCCCCGCGAAAACGTGGTGCACCTCGATTTGCCCAGCGCCCAGGTAATGAAGTTCGTGGTATCGGGCGGCGTGGCGAAGCTGTAAGGTTTTTGGGTGACAAGTGACAGGTGACAGGTAACACGTTGAGGGAGGCAGCAAACAAAAACCGGTAGTCGGCAATAGGAGTACACTCTGTCACCTGTCACCTGTCACCTGTCACCTGTCACCTGTCACCTGTCACCTGTCACCTGTCACCTTAAAAAATGTTCGTCGAATCGGGCCAAACCAAGCTGCATTACCAGGTATATGGCCGCGGGCCGTTGGCGGTGCTGGCTTTTCATGGGTACGGGCAAAACGAAAGCCACTGGCGCAGCGTGGCCGCGCTGCTGGGCGAGCGGGTTACCATCTACTCCTTCGACTTGTTTTACCACGGCCGCAGCCGCCTGGCCAAGGCCGATTCGCCTATCCGGAAGCAGCGCCTGGCCGAGCTCCTAGGTCAGTTTTTGCAGGAGCAAGGCATAGAGCAGTTTGGGCTGCTGGCCTTTAGCATGGGGGCCAAGTTTGCCCTGACGATGGTAGAGCACTTTGCCGACCGCGTAGCGCACCTGTGGCTGATTGCGCCCGACGGCATTAAAACGCAGTTCTGGTACTCGCTGGCCACGTACCCGCCCTGGATGCGCGGCGTGCTGGGCCGGGCCGTGCTGCGCCCGCAACGCCTGCTCAACCTGATTGAAACCCTAGGTCAGCGGCGCATCGTGGACAACGGGCTCGTGCGCTTTGCCCAGTGGCAGCTCGACAGCCGCGAAAAGCGCCTGCGCGTGTACCGCAGCTGGACGGGTTTCCGGCACCTGGTGTTCGATACGCCGCGGCTGGCGCAGGTGCTCAACCGCCGGCCCACGCCGGTTACGTTTTTCCTGGGCCGCTACGACCGCGTGATACCCCACGCCGGGCTGCGCGAGTTTATCAGCTCGCTCCGCAACGCCCATACCGTGATACTGGAAACCGGCCACGCCGGCCTCATCTACGACGTGGCCGCTTACCTGCGCCGCCACCCCGAGGAGCTGCGCTGGACCTAGGGCTAGACTTCCGATAAGGCCGTCAGCTCGCGTTCGTAGAGGTGCAGGTTTTCTTCATCGAACAGCACGAACACCACTATTTCGGGTAGCTCGTGGTGCAGCAGGTAGTCGCGCACGGTTTGCACGGCTATGCGCGCGGCCTCGGCTTTGGGGTAGCCGTAGATGCCCGTGCTGATGCCCGGAAACGCGATGCTGCGCAGCCGGTGCTCGGCGGCCAGCTGCAACGAGCTGTTGTAGCAGTTGGCCAGCAGCTGGGGCTCCTCTTGCCCGCCGCCCTGCCACACCGGGCCCACCGTATGAATAACGTGGCGCGCGTGCAGCTTGCCGCCGCTGGTAATCACGGCTTTGCCGGTGGCCAGGTTGCCGCTGCGCGCCCGGATGGAGCGGCACTCGTCGAGGATTTGGGCGCCGCCGGCCCGGTGGATGGCCCCATCGACTCCGCCGCCCCCCAGGAGCGAGGAGTTGGCGGCGTTGACGATGGCATCGGTGTCGAGCTTGGTAATGTCGCCGTGCGCGAGCAGGATGCGGCCGAATTCGCGGGAAGCAGAGTGGGGGAGAGACATGCTGCAACGAAATAGGGGATGGTGAGAAAACGAGAAGCAGCGGCGGCCCGGCTACAGTTCGTCGGTCTTTTTAGACGGTTCGGCCCCAAATGGTTGCCGTTCGGCACAGAAAAAATTGACCTAGGGCCCTTGCCCACAGTACATTCGGGTATTCTAATTCTTCTGACCGACACCAAACACTGCTATGGCTACCCCCGACCGCGACCCCCAAATCTGGCGTATGGCCCAGGCGCGTGCCAAGTTCAAATCGCACGCACTTACCTACCTACTCGTGAATGCCTTGCTCTGGACGGTTTGGGCCGTTACCAGCCGCCAAACCGGCGACTACGGCGTTCCGTGGCCCATCTGGCCCACCGTGTTCTGGGGTATTGGCCTCGGCATTCAGGGACTGGCTACTTACGGCCGCTTCGGGCAGGAGAGCTGGTCGGAGCGCGAGTACGAACGGCTGCTGCGCGAGCGGCAGGCGGGTCGCCTATAGGCCCTGGGTGGGCGCAACCTTTGGGCGGGGGCAGCAGTTGGTAAGGGTATGATCCGCCGACTGCTGCCCTTGCTTTTGCTGTTGCCCCTGGCCGGCGCAAGCCCCACCGCTGCGCCCGATAACCTCAGTAACATCAGGTTGCCGGCGGGCTTCCGCATCAGCTACTTTGCCCAAAACGTGGGCGGGGCCCGCTCGCTGGCCCTAGGTGCCGACGGCACCGTGTACGTGGGCACCCGCGGCACCAAAGTGTACGCCTTGCCCGACCGCAACCGCGACGGCCGCGCCGACGAGGTGATTACCGTGGCTGCTGGCCTGAACGAGCCCAACGGCGTGGCCGTGCGCAACGGCGCCCTGTACGTGGCCGAAATCAGTCGCATTTTGCGCTACGACAACATTGCCGCCCGCCTGAAGCAAAATCCCAAACCGGCGGTGGTGTTCGACCAGCTGCCTAACCGGGAGCACCACGGCTGGAAGTACATCAACTTCGGGCCCGATGGCAAGCTCTACATCCCCGTGGGCGCGCCCTGCAACGTGTGCCTGCCCGAGCAGCGCATTTTTGCTACCATCAACCGCCTGAACCCCGACGGCTCGGGCCTCGAAACCGTGGCGTACGGCGTGCGCAACTCGGTGGGCTTCGACTGGAGCCCCGTGGACAACGCTTTGTGGTTTACCGACAACGGCCGCGATATGCTCGGCGACGACAAGCCCGCCTGCGAGCTGAACCGCCTGGCCGCCCCGGGCCTGCACTTCGGCTTTCCCTTCGTGCACCAGGGCGACATTCTCGATCCGCAGTTCGGCCGGGGCAAAAGCCCGAGCACCTACGTGCCGCCGGCCCGCAAGCTGGGCCCGCACGTAGCGCCGCTGGGCATGAAGTTTTACACCGGGCGCATGTTTCCGGCGGCGTACCGCAACCAGATTTTTATTCCGGAGCACGGCTCTTGGAACCGCTCCAACAAAATTGGCTACCGCATTACCCTGGTGCGCCTCGATGCCAGCGGCCGGCAAGCCACCAGCTACGAAACCTTTGCCTCGGGCTGGCTGCAGGGGCAGCGAAGCTGGGGCCGCCCCGTGGCGCTGCTGGTTATGCCCGATGGCGCGCTGCTCGTATCCGACGACCAGAACGACTGCGTGTACCGCATCAGCTACGTGGGCTAAGCGCACCTAGGGCGCGCCCCTCAAATAAAAAACGCCTTACCTGCCTACCTACTAGCAGCCGCGCCCGTATTTTGCCCCCGTGAAAAAGGCCCACCCCCGACGACCCCCGAAACGCATCGTAGGCCGCCGCGAGCTTGTCGACTTTCCGCAGTTTCAGCTGCGCGGGGTAGAGGCCAAGGTGGACACCGGCGCGTTTACGGGCGCCATCCATTGCTCCAACATCCACGTGGATACGCTGCCCGATGGGCGGCCGCTGCTGCGCGTGCTGCTGCTCGACGACGCCCACCCCGCTTTCCACGGCATGCCGCTGCAGTTCGAGGAGTTTTCGCTGCGCGATATTCGCTCCTCCAACGGCGAAGTGCAGGAGCGTTACGTAATTAGGGCCGTAATTCGCTTGTTCGGCGAAGATTTCGAGACGGAATTTTCGCTTTCCGACCGCTCCGATATGAAGTACCCCGTACTTATCGGGCGGTTGTTGTTGCGCCGGGCCCGGTTGATGGTGGATGTGTCGAGGCGCAACTTGTCGTACAAAAGCCAGCACCTGCGCATGCCCAATTAGTGGGTAGCGGCCCACTTGTTTTCTTCCTCAGCTATACCCTCGTTTACCATATGAAACTGGCGATTCTCTCGCGTGAGCCCAAACTGTACTCCACGAAGCGCCTGGTGGAAGCGGCCGAGCTGCGCGGCCACGAAGTCGAAGTCATCGACCATTTGCAGTGCAACCTGGTGCTGGAAAAAGGTGCCCCCAGCATTGTGTACGAGGGCCGCAAGCTCGAAGGCTTCGATGCCGTGATTCCGCGCATCGGCGCCTCGGTTACCTTCTACGGCACGGCCGTGGTGCGGCAGTTCGAGATGATGAAAGTGCGCACCGCCGTCGAAAGCCAGGCCATTGTACGCTCGCGCGACAAGCTGCGCTCCATGCAGATTTTGGCCCGCGCCGGCGTGGGCATGCCCAAAACCGCCTTCACCAACTACTCCGACGAGGTGCTGGAAATGATTCAGCAGGTGGGCGGCGCGCCCGTTATCATCAAGCTGCTGGAGGGCACGCAGGGCCTGGGCGTGGTGCTGGCCGAAACCGAAAAGGCCGCGCAGTCGGTAATCGAGGCCTTCCACAACCTCAAGGCCCGCATTATCGTGCAGGAGTTTATTGCCGAAAGCAAAGGCGCCGACCTGCGCGCCTTTGTGGTGAACGGCGAGGTGGTCGGCGCCATGAAGCGGCAGGGCAAAGAGGGCGAGTTTCGCTCGAACCTGCACCGCGGCGGCACGGGCAAGCTCGTGAAGCTGACGCGCGCCGAAAAAGCCGCTGCCCTGCTGGCCACCAAAGCCCTGGGCCTGGGCATTGCCGGCGTGGATATGCTGCAGAGCAAGCGCGGCCCGCTGGTGCTGGAGGTAAACTCGTCGCCGGGGCTCGAGGGCATCGAGAAAGCCACCGGCCTCGATATTGCCGGCAAAATCATCGAATACACCGCCGAGCTGAGCAAGCACAAAAAAGGCGGCAAGAAAAAAGACGGCACGAAATCGACGGCCAAATCACTGCCCGATACGCAATCGGATTAAGGGCTGGCGCGGCCCTCCGAATACCAAAAGCAGCAAGGGTTACCTAGGGGCAAAGTGGCTGATAAACAGACAGCCACCGTTGCTGCTACACCCGCCCATGAAAACGACGCTTGCTTTTGCTGCCGCTGCCGTGCTGGCCGCCGCCACGGCCTGCGACCCAGGTATTGCCTTTGAGCCGGTGCCGTTTGGCCACGTGCCGCCCCGCCAACGCCTGAGCCTGGAGCAGCTGCTAGGCGGGCCCGCCGTGGTGCTCGTGGGCCCCCGCGATACGCTGCGCCTGCGCGTGCGCTACGAGCCCGCCACCCAACTCAACCTGATTACCAGCGCCGCCAGCGGCGATACCCTGCTGCACGGCTGGGCCTACCGTTACAAGCGCCTGTTCTACCTGGTGCAAGCCCGGCCCGGCGGCGCGTACTGGGTGCACGCCGCGCGCATAAAAGCCAACAAGGTAACCGGCCTCATCAGCGACTACGAACAGCTGGCGCCGTTGGCGCGGGCAGTAAGGAGCGGGGCATTTGGCCAGTTGGTAAGTGCCCGAAACCCGAAAGGCGAACCCACGCGGCTGCGCTTCGAGGCAAAAACGCTGCGGCCCTTTTACGAGGCCGTGCTCGATAGCTGCACTACCTACCGCCTAGGTGGCAGGCCGGGGCCGGGCCCGCAGGCACCGGCCACCGAAAGCCTCATAGCCAGCGTGTACCCCAACCCGGCCGCCGGGCAAACCACCATAGTGCTTGCCGATACCGGCACGTACCACCTCGAAGTGGTGGATGCGCAGGGCCGCACCCGCTTGGCGCTGCCGGCCGCCCGCGGGGCGGCCACGCTGGAGTTGGGCAGTTTGCCTGCCGGCACGTACTGGGTGCGGGCCCACCACGCCAAGCGCGGCCGCACGGCCACCAAACTGCTGGTGGGGCAGCGGCCCTAGGTGGGCGGGCGGTTTAGGCCACGGGCAGGCCAATTGCGGCAGGGCTCAGCGCTGAGGCCAGCTATTGGCCGGGCTGCTGAAAATCCCAGGCAACCCCAACGCAGTAGGCGGAAATAATGGAACAATGTCTAGTTTATATATAATAATGTCTATAAATTAACCCTATCGCGCCGCAGTAGCCAAGCCAAGCACTGCATACCTATCCCTATTGCACAACCTATCTGCCGATGCCTATGCCCATTGTCCGCTATTTCCCCCAGCACTTATTATGTCTTCGCCCAGTTACGATGTGCTCGTGGCCGTGCACCCGGGCGCGTACCGCCAGCAGCTAATCGACACCATTCACCGGGCCTGGCCCAACACGGCCATTACCCTGGCCGCCAGCGCCGGCTCGCTGCGCGAGCTGCTGGCCCGGCAATACTACGCCGCCATTCTGGCCGAGGAATCGTACCTCGACACCAGCCCCGCCCGGCTGCTGGCCTCGCTGCGCTACCAGTGCCGCCGTACGCGGCTAATCCTGCTTACGGCCCACGAGGGCGCCAAAACCGGTACGCAGGCGCCGCCGGGCGCCGACTATTACCAAGTATCGGGGCAGGCCGTGGCCGAAGTCGTTATTGCTGCGCTAAGCAGCTGGCTGGCCACTTCGCTCCCGAAACACGCGGCCCTGCCCGCGCCCGCGCCGCTGAGCCCGTTCAGCCGGCGCGAGCTGGAGGTGCTGCGCTTGGTAGTGGCCGACCGCAGCAACCAGGAAATTGCCGACCGCCTGTGCCTGAGCGTGCGCACCGTGGAAAGCCACCGGCGGGCCCTGCTGCAAAAGGCCGGCACCAAAACCATTGTGGGCCTGGCGGTGCAGGCCGTGATGGAGGGCTGGGTACAATCGGTAGAAACCGCCAACGCCACCTAGGGGCCGCCCTTCGCAATTCAGTGATAACACGGATGCATAGGCCCAGGGCTTGGCTGCAATTTGGCAGCAGGCAGCCGACCCGGTTTTTCGCGTGCTAGCTGCAGATTGCTGCGGAAACAGCGGCTGCCAGTGCCTCCGTATGCGGGGCGCTGCAGGTTCAACCCATTACAGAGCAGAGGTTTACGCCTAGGAACGGCCGCGCAACGGGTGCAGGCCGGGTAAGGGGGGCGGTACACGGCTTACCGCGCTCGGGGCGGGCAGTAGCGAGTGGTTCGAAAGGGTTCTTTTCTGTTGTGGTATGGCTAAAAATCGAAACGGATCCGCCGAAGGATCCTCTGCTAATCGTGCGTCTTCTTCCATCGAAGAGCTGCTGCTGGCGGCTATGGAGCGCGGCGACGACAGCCTGGAAACCGGGCGTTTTCTGGTGACATTTAAGGAGGGAGCCGGCGAAGAGGGCCTGCGCTCCTTGGGCACCACGCAAGGCATGCGCGTGGCCGATGCGCGCGACTTTGAGGGGCAGGCCGCTACCCTCGAAAGCGTGGGCGATGCCGATGCGATAGTGTTTCCGGAAATCAACGTGGCCTTGGTGGGCGGCGAGGCGGCGCAGGAGCGCAGCATGAACGCGCAGTTTGAGGCCCGCGCCGACGACCCGGTGGAGTCGGTAAACCCGGAGTTCTTCCAGTTTGCGGTGCAGTACCCCGTGCAGTTTATGGACCCGGCCCTGGAAACCGCCGAATCGGGCAACGGCAACAGCGACTTTTTGCGGGGCTTTCTGCAGGCTACCGAAATTCTGGCCAAAGAGCTGCGCAACGGCCACCACGGCCACGCCCACCTCGAGATTGACCAGGACGTGCAGGTGTTGGGCGCCACCTGGGGCCTGAACGCCTGCCGCGTACCCCCAAGCATGCGCAGCGGCCTGGGCATTCGGGTGGCGGTGCTCGATACGGGTTTCGACCTGGGGCACCCCGATTTTGCGGGGCGGCCCGTTATCGGGCAAACCTTTGTGGGCCAGCCCGTGCAGGATTTGCACGGCCACGGCACGCACTGCACCGGTACGGCTTGCGGGCCCAAAGCGCCCGTGGGCACCACGCCCCGCTACGGCATTGGCTTCCGCTCCTCCATTTACTCCGGCAAGGTGCTCACCAACTCCGGCTCGGGTACCATGGCCAGCGTGCTGGCCGGCATGAACTGGGCCATTGCCAACCGGTGCGCCGTCATTTCGATGTCGTTGGGGGCGCCCATTGGCGTGCAGCCGGCCTACACGGCCGCCGGCCAGGCCGCCCTCAACAACGGCTGCCTAATAATTGCCGCCGCCGGCAACGAGGCCGGCCCCACCGGTGCTCCCGCCAACTCGCCCACCATCATGTCGGTGGCGTCGCTCGATCCGAGCCTGAGCCCTTCCTCGTTCTCCAACTCCGGCAAGATTGAGATTGCCGCGCCGGGTAGGGATGTGTTTTCGTCGTGGCCCCGGCCTGTGCGCTACCGCACCATCAGCGGCACCAGCATGGCCACGCCCCACGTGGCCGGCTGCGCGGCGCTATGGGCCGAAACCTCGCCCAACATGCGTGGCCTTACGCTGTGGCGGCGGCTGCAGGCCGCCGCGCGGCGCCTTCCGTTCCCGGTAACGCGGGTGGGGGCCGGGCTGGTGCAGGCACCCTAGGTGAAGTTCACCGGGTAGGAGCCCGGGGGCGGGCGCCGTACTCTGCCGGGTGCGCTGCCCCCGGGCTCCGGGCAGGATCAGGTACCTCGGGTGCCTGATCCTGTACTGCTTTTTTCGGGCCCCAACGGGTGGTAGCTTACGCATGGGTTCAGCCAAATGCCAACCTCGCTATGCCAGCAAACCGACAGTGGATTGTAACCGTGGACGGGCGCACGCCCTTGCCGGCCCTGGCCGAGCAGCTGAAAAGCCACGGCTTTGCCATTCGGCAAATTCTCGATCAGATAAACTGCATCATCGGCACCGGCACCGACGACGTGGCCCAGCAGGTGCGGCGGCTGCCGGGCGTGGCCGATGTATCGCCCGACGCCGACATGCAGCTGCCCCCGCCCGAAAGCCCCCTGACGTGGTAGCGCCTGGGGACCGGGGCGGGGCAGGCGCTGCGCCAAGCCCGGCAGCCGCCCTGTGAGGTGCCGCCGCGCCATCCGGCAAGCGTTTCAGTCCTGACACTACACCCATCCACCACCGCTATGTACGGACGCTTTTCCGGAAACCCGCGCACCGAGTGGCTCCCCGAAGCCGGGGCCGACCGCCGCATGCTTCTGCTGGAAGACTTTTGGTACACCGACCCCGACGGGCGCACGTGGGTGGCGCCGGCCGGCTCCGTTATCGACGGTGCCAGCATTCCGGCGCCGCTTTGGTCTACCATTGGCTCGCCGTACACCGGGGAGTACCGGCGCGCCTCCATCGTGCACGATGTGGCCTGCGCCGACGCGCGCGTGAACCGGCGCGAGGCCGACCGGATGTTTTACTTCGCCTGCCAGGCCGGGGGTTGCAGCCGCTTGCAGGCCGAGTTGCTGTACGCGGGCGTGCGCATCGGGGCCTGGGCGCCCGATATCCGGCTGTGGTCGGGCCGCATTGCGCGGCCGTTGCTGGCGCGGGGGCGTACCCAGCCCGGCCTGACGGACCAAAGCGTGCGCACCACGTTTCAGGAAATAGCCGCCGACCTGGAAGCCTTGCGCCCCGACGAGCCCTTTGCCGCCGTGGCCGACATCGTCGACCGGCACCTGGCCGCCAAGGCCGCGCAGTAGCCCGACTGCCCCGTGGCCCTAGGTGCCACCGGGCGCCTCGGGCCCGATGACCTAGGCGCGTAAGCGCGTGCCCGCGCCGCCGGCAAAGCGCCTGGCTGCCCTGCTGCCCGCCGATGCCGGCAAGAAAATGGACCTAGGGTTTCGGCCAGCCGGAATTTGCGGTGACCTTTGCGGCATGATGGAGAAGTCGCCGGTAGTTAACGCCACGGAACAGGAAGAACGGGAGTACCTCGAAGAAATAAAGGAGCAGCTGGTGCTGGCCGTAAAACGCGTCGACGACGCCGTGCGGCAATTTTCGGGCGAGCTGCGCCAGCAGAAGCAGTACCTGCACGAGCACCAGTCGGGCCTCGACGAGGCCGACCTGGTGGCCGCCGAGCAATCCATCAACCGCATGGCCTACACCGGCGAGGGCGCCGTGGCCCGCAAGCGCCGCCTGCTCAAGCTGGTGCAGTCGCCGTACTTCGGCCGCATCGATTTTACGACGCCCAACGGCCCCGCCACGCCGGTGTACATTGGGGTGCACGCGTTTGCGGGCGAAGGGCAGCGCCAGAATCTGATTTACGATTGGCGGGCGCCGATTTCCTCGCTGTTCTACGACTTTGAGCTGGGCGAAGCCTCGTACGCCTCCCCGAACGGGACGGTGCAGGGCCGCATCGACCTGAAGCGGCAGTACCGCATCCGCGACGGGCGCATGGAGTTCATGCTCGACAGCGACGTGAACATCCACGACGACGTGCTGCAGCGCGAGCTGGCCAAGTCGTCGGACGACAAGATGAAGAACATCGTCGCCACGATTCAGCGCGACCAGAACGCGGTTATCCGCAACGAAGACGCCTCGGTGATGGTGATTCAGGGCGTGGCCGGCTCGGGCAAAACCTCCATTGCCCTGCACCGCATTGCCTTCTTGCTCTACCGCTTCCGCGACACCATTCGGGCGCAGGATATCCTGATTATTTCGCCCAACAAGGTGTTTGCCGACTACATCTCGAACGTGCTGCCCGAGCTGGGCGAAGAGCACATTCCGGAGCTGGGCATGGAGGAGCTGGCTGCCGATTTGCTCCAGGGGCAGTTTCGGTTTCAAACGTTTTTCGAGCAGGTATCGGCCTTGCTCGAGCGGCACGACGCGGCCTTCATCGAGCGGATTCGGTTTAAGTCGTCGGCCGAGTTCCTGACGCAGCTAAACCAGTACCTGCTGCACGTCGAGAACAACTACTTCAGCGTGGCCGATCTGCGCGTGGGCCGCACCGTGGTGCCCGGCGCGTTTATTCAGCAGAAGTTTAAGGCCTACCACCGCGTGCCGCTGCTCCGGCGCTTCGGGCAGGTGGCCAACGACGTGCGCGCCTACGTGCGCGACAAAGTGGACCGCAAGCTGACGGGCGGCGAAAAGGCCACCATCGGGGAGGGCATTCCGCGCATGTTCCGGTACGCGAACGTGCTCGATTTTTACCGCGACTTCTACCGCTGGGTGGGCCGGCCCGAGCTGCTCCGCCTCGATGCGCAGCGGCCCCTGGAGTACGCCGATGTGTTTCCGCTGCTTTACCTGCGCATTCGCATGGAGGGCCTCGCGGGCTACGACCACGTGAAGCACCTGCTGGTGGACGAAATGCAGGATTACACCCCGGTGCAGTACGCGGTGCTCTCGCGCCTGTTCCACTGCCGCAAAACCATTCTGGGCGACGTAAGCCAGACGGTGAACCCCTACAGCGCGTCGTCGGCCGAAACCATCGAGCGGGTGTTTCCGCAGGCCGATGTGGTGAAGCTCTACCGCAGCTACCGCTCTACCGTGGAAATCACGGCCTTTGCGCAGCGCATCAGCCCCAACCCGCACATCATGCCCCTGGAGCGCCACGGCCCCGAGCCTGCCGCGGTGCGCTACGCCTCCCCGGCCAAGGAGCTGCAGGCCGTGCAGGCGCTGGTGGCCGCCTTCCGCGGCTCCGGCAACCACTCCCTGGGGGTCATTTGCAAAACCCTGCGGCAGGCCACGCAGGTGCACGAGGCGCTGCAAGGCCCGGGCGTGTACTTGCTGACGGACGAGTCGACCGCGTTCAAGGAGGGCGTCGTCATCACCACGGCGCACCTGGCCAAGGGCCTGGAGTTCGACGAGGTGGTGGTGCCGTTCGTGTCGGCCCAAAACTACCGCACCGAGGTGGATAAGAGCATGCTGTACGTGGCCTGCACCCGCGCCATGCACCGCCTCACGCTCACGTACACCGGCCAGCTGACGGCGTTTTTATCGGCCGGCTAAGCCCGCGCTGCCGGTTGCCGGGCCTGGGCCCTAGGTGCCTTGGGCCCAGGCCCGGCGCCGGCAGGCAGCGGGCCGAGCAAAAGCGTGCTGCCGCCGGGCAGGCCCGGGCCGGAAAATCGGGAAATAATGGGTAATTAGGGCAGTGTGGCCCGGTGGTTGCTGGTAGCTGCTGCGCTTCGCCTAGGTCTTTTTTCTCTGCGCTCTTGACGACACCTGCCGTACCCGCCGCCCGCAACCCCGATATCCTGCTCAACAACCACGTCATCGCCCCGGGCGAGCAGGTGCTCACGCGGCTGGTGATTTCCCGGTTGCCCTCGGGCACGGTTATCGATGTGCCGGTGCACGTGTTTCGGGCCGTGGAGCCCGGGCCCACCGTGCTGCTGATGGCCGGCATGCACGGCGACGAAGTAAACGGCATCGAAACCATCCGGCGCATGATTCGGCGGGGGCAGTTGCAGCACCCGTTGCGCGGCACCATCATTGCCATTCCCATTTTCAACATCTACGGTTTCCTCAACTTCTCGCGCGAGGTGCCCGATGGCAAGGATGTCAACCGCTCGTTCCCGGGCTCACCCAGGGGCTCGGTGGCCAGCCGGGTGGCGCACCGCTTCATGCGCGAAATCATGCCGCTGGTTGATTACGGCATCGATTTTCATACGGGCGGCGCGGCGCGCTCCAACCACCCGCAGGTGCGCTGCCTGCTCGGCGAAGACCCCGAAACCGATGCCCTGGCGGCCGCTTTTGCCGCGCCCTTTACCCTGCACGCCGATTTGCGCCCCGGCTCGTTGCGCGAGGCTGCCATGCGCCAAAACCGCCGCATCATCGTGTACGAAACCGGCGAGTCGCTGCGCCTCGATGAGTACGGCATCGAAATAGCTACTGCCGGCACCTTTCGCTTTCTCCGGCACCTAGGCATGCTGGCCGAAGCGCCCGAGCCCACGCAGGCGCCGGTGGTGTGCCGCAAGCATACCTGGCTGCGGGCTAAGTTTGCGGGCCTGTTCCGGACGCACATGCAAACGGGCCAGTACATCGAGAAAGGGCAGGAGTACGGCATCGTGGCCGACCCCTACGGCGAAATGGCCGTGCGGCTGGTTTCGCCGGTAAGCGGCTATATTATCGGCCTCAACCACATGCCCGTGGTAAACCAAGGCGATGCGCTGCTGCACATTGGCGTGCCCGAGCGGGGGTAGTTGCCCGCCTTGTGCCCGGTAGCACCTAGGGCCCGCGGCCGGCGCTGCGCCGGCCGCCGGCTGATTTCGCGGCCCATACCAAAACCTGCGGGTTTCTGCGTTTCTTTGCCGGAAGCCGGTGGCCGTAGCCGGTGGGTTTTTTCGATTTTCCAACGCATGAAGAATTCGCTTCAACTGGCGCTGAACGCTATCCTGCTGATAGCCGTGGGCGTGTTGTTTTACCTCCACTTCGCCCAAAAGCCCGCCGCTGCGCCCGCCCCGGCTGCTGCGGCCGCCGCGCCAGCCAAGGAAACCAAAGTGGTTACCCTCGATTCGGCCAAAGCCGCGCCGGCCCTGCCCGAAGACAACCTGCGCAAAGTGGCCTACGTGGAGTCGAGCAAGCTGCTCGATCAGTACAAAGGCCTGCAGGATGCGCGCAAGGCGTTTGAGCGGAAGGTAGCCGGCTGGGAGCGGCAGCACGAGCAAAACGTGCGCGGCCTGCAAGCCGCCGCCCAGGCCTACGAGAAAACCGCCGCCGGCCTCACCGACGAGCAGCGCGCCGCCACCGTGCAGCGCCTGCAAGCCCAGGAGCAGCAAGTAGCCGCCAAGCAGCAGCAATTGCAGCAGCAGGCCCAGCAGGAGGAAGCCAAGATGACCGAGCAAGTACTCACGCGCGTGAACAAGCTGCTCGAGAGCTACGGCAAGGAAAATGACTACGACCTGATTCTGGTAGCCGGCGGGGGCACCATTGCCTACGCCCGCCCCGGCCTCGACATCACGAAGGAAATCCTCGACCGCCTGAACGCCGAGTACGCCAACCGCAGCAAGAAGAAGTAAGCAGCCCCGCTGCCATCGCCCCGCCCCGCCAGTAACTAGGTCCTGGCGGGGCGTTGTGCTTATGGAGCTAGGCTGTGTCTGAAAAGTTGCTTCAAGCCTCCTGGTCGTCATGCTGAGCCTGCCGAAGCATCTCTGCCGCTTCGTCTGGGCTCGTTCCACGAAGCGGTAGAGATGCTTCGACAGGCTCAGCATGAGCGTTCTGGAGTTTACAGACACAGTCCAACAGTTGTGCACTTGCCCATTAAACCCCGGGGCTGGTTGGTGGTCTAGTAAGTACAAAGCCAGCGCCCGCACCGGCGCACCCACTTGCTATGAACTCAACCCTGAAAACCTCCTTGGCTGCCTTATGCGCCGTGGCGGGCGGCCTGCTGAGCAGCTGCGTTACGCCGGCCCGCACGGTGGTAGTGGCCCCCGCGCCGCCCCCGGTGGTGCGGTACTACCCGGCCCCGCGGCCGTACTACGCGCCGCGCCCGCCGCGCTACTACCGCCCGGCCCCATACCGCCGCGGCTACTACCCACCAGCCCCCCGGCCCGGCCGCGTAATTATTGTGCGCTAGGCACCTAGGGCACCTGCAACCACGACAACGGCCGCCGGATTGCTCCGGCGGCCGTTGCGCTGAGGGGGTAAAAAGCTTGTGCGTTTGCAGAGGCTAGAACGTGAAGCGGATGCTCACGGCGCCATCGGTGTACGCGGCGGTGCGGCCGTCGAAAATGTCGAAGTACGGCTTGATATCGACGCCGACTACGATGGGCAGGTCGTCGAACTTGTACTCGGCCCCGGCCAGGAAGTCGCCGCCGAATACGGGGTACACCTTGTCGTCGTAGTAATAGTAGCGGTACACCTCGTACTTCTTGCCCTTTTGGCGGTAAGCCACATCGTAGTAGTAGCGGCCGCGGTAAGCCCCGGCGTGCAGGCCGGCGCCCACGTAGAACTGGAAGCCGCGTAGGTCTTTTAGCGGAAAGTGCTTCTCGAACAGCAGCGTGCCGCGCACGCCCTTGGCGTAGTACTCGGTGGTAATCAGCCCCTCGATGGCTACGTTGTTGCCGCCCGTAAAGTGCTTAATGGTGAGGCCCGAAGCGTAGTTGCCGCCGCGCAGGCCGATGGCCGTTTGGTAGCCGGCGCCGCCATGCCCGCCCGACGACTTGGAGGAGCTTTTTTTGGATTGGGCCGAAGCCCAGCTTACCGGCAGGCACAGCGCCAGCAGGAGCAGGATGATAGCAGGTTTGTTCATGAAAAGGTACAAGAAATGCTAAGCGTAAGCCGTTTAGTTGTGCTTTATCAGGCAAACATACGGCTTGCGGTGCAATTCTAGGCCGTGGGCGAGATGCCGGCGGCTATTTCGTCGGAGAGGTACACGCGCACGCCGCCGCCCTCCTGGTAGGCCGCGTTCAGCATGCCTTGCGCCACGGCTTGCGCCGGTATGCCGCGGTAGCGCTTAAGCGGGCCCACCAGCAGCGGATTGACGAGGCGCAGCAGCACGGCGCCTATTTGCTCGCCCAGGCGCTTTTCGGCCCGCTCGCCCAGCAAGAGCGAAGGCCGGAAAATGTGAATGGCCCGAAACGGCGTTTGGCGCACGGCGGCTTCCATGTCGCCCTTCACGCGGTTGTAGTAAAAAGTGGAGGCCACATCGGCCCCCATGGCCGAAACCACCATGAACTGCGCCGCGAAGTTGGCCGACGTGAGGGCCGCTAGCTTCACCACGTACAGGTAATCGACTTTGTAAAACGCCTCCTTGGAGCCGGCCTGCCGCATGGTGGTGCCCAGGCAGCAAAACACGTCGTCGGCGATAAGCGAGAGGCGGTGGTCTTCGAGGCGGTCGAAATCCACGACGCGCTGATCGAGCTTGGGATGTACGAGCTGCAGCGGGCGGCGACTCAGCGAAATTACCTTGGCGTAGCGGCCGCTGTTCAGCAGCAACGGCAGCAGGCAACTGCCCACCAAACCGCTGGCACCGGCAATGAGGGCTACTTTGTGGGGGGCCGACGAAGTTGGGGCCATGGCGTGGGCAGGAAGGAGCAGTAGGGAGTAGAGTTCGGCGGTTTTCCCAACGAAGCCTACGGTTGAAGGTTGCCTGGGTGCCTGGGCTTACTCTTCGTCGATGAGGCGGGTGTGGTCGTCGGCGAGGTGCACGGCGCCGCGGCGGTACAGGGCACCTAGGGCTTTCTTGAACACTTTTTTGCTCATGCCGAGGCGGCGGTAAATTTCCTCCGGGTCGGTGCGGTCGGTGAGGGGCAAGGTGCCACCGGCCTGGCGCAGGGCCTGCGCCAGGGTATCGGCCGCGGCCAGGGCTTCGTCGTAGCCCTGGCGCTGCAGGCTTACATCCACCTTGCCATCGGGGCGCACCTGGCGCACGTAGCCGCGCAGCACATCGCCGATGCGCATGGGCCGAAACACCTCGTTGCGGAACAGCATGCCCTGGTAGCGGCTATCTACCACGGCGGCGTAGCCTAGGTCGCTTTCGCCGGCAATCAGCAGCTGCACCTCCTGGCCGGGCTGCAGCTGCGGCTCGTGGTCGGTAAATTTCTCCCACTTGGCGGTAGCCACTAGGCGGTCAGAGGCATCATCGACGTACACGTACACCACCACCCGGTCGCCGGTGCGCACGCGCTTGGGCTGGTTGCGCATGGGCAGCAGCAGGTCTTTCATCAGGCCCCAATCCAGAAAAGCACCCATGCCGGTTACGTCCTTCACGGTAAGGGCCGCAAAGTCACCCACGCGCGCCAGGGGCTGCTCGGTGGTGGCCACGAGGCGGTCTTCGGAGTCGCGGTACACGAACACGCGCAGCACGTCGCCCACCTGCACGCCGGCCGGCACGTAGCGGTCGGGCAGCAAAATGTCGCCGTCGTCGGAAGTCAGGTACACCCCAAATTCGACAAAGCGGGCTACTTCCAGTTCGTTGTAATCACCTAGGTTCATGGGCAGAGGAGGGCAGGGGGCAATGATCAATTAGCAATGAACAATGATCAATAAGCAATGATCATTGAGCCGCGTGGCTTCTACGCGTTACGCAATCGGCACGCCGATGGGCTTGCGCGCGGCTGCAAAGGTGGAGACAATTCAGTTGATGAGTTGATGAGTTTTGAGTTTAGGAGTTGTGGCAGTTTAGGAGTTGATGAGTCTTGAGTTTAGGAGCCACTTGGAAATATGCGTGGTGCCCGAACGTGCGGCTGAGGTGTGTGCATGTTGCGCTTTGCCCGCTTATCAACTCATAACTCAAAGTCCATACCTCACAAACTCGACACCTTGCCAACTCATTAACTCACAAACTCCTCAACTCCTAAACTGCCATTACTGAAACTGGTCGTAGCGCACGATGCTGGGCTGGCCGAAGCTGAAGTCGCTGAAGGTGTAGTAGTTGCGGGTGGTCTGGAAGATGCGCGAACCGGTGCCGTCGCCGAAACCGCGCGGGTAAAAGCCGAAGTACAGTTGAATGGTGTTCACGGCCAGGTATTCGTTGCGGAAGCGCAGGCCAAAGCCGAAACCGGTGTACGGCTTGTCGCGGAAGGGCGAGGTACGGCCGTTGGTGCTCAGCCAGGCCGCATCCACAAAGGCAATACCCGCAAGCCGGAAACCCAAAAACGACACCGGCGTGAACACGTTGGCCTCGTAGTTGAGCACGAAGCGCGAACGGCCGCGCAGCTGCTGCTCGGGCCTGAAGCCGCGCAGCCCGCGTTGCTCCTCAATGTTCAGGGGCAGCTCGTCGGGCAGGCGGTTGATGCCCACGAGCGTGCGGTTCCAGAAGAAATGCCGCCACTGCCAGTTGCCCGTGTGGTAGAGGCGCGTAAAGGCCAGCACCTCGCCCGTAAAGGCGCCCTGGCTCCAGCGGCCGTTGCGCAAAAAACGCCCGTATTCGCCGCTCATGTAGAGGTAGCCCCGCAGCGGACTAAAGCCCGCCAGACCTAGGCGCGTGCCCACGTAGGGGCGGTTGCCGTTTTCGTTCAGGTCGTAGCCGGCCGTGGCGGTAAGCAGGCTGCCGGTGGGCACGTCCTCGGTGCGGCCAAAGCCGAACAGGTAGCGGTCTTTGTAGTAGCGGCGTACGCTGTAGCCCACGCTTAGCAGCCCCAGGGTGCTGTTGGCGAAAGTGGCGTTGGGGCGGCGGGCGTAGTCGGTGCGCACCACGCGGCCCGCCACGATAATGCGGGCCGGGTTGTCGTAGCCCAGGTCGTAGGAGCGGGGTTGGTAGGCGCGGCCCAGCCAGGCATCGGCCACCGTAAAATCGAGCGGGCTGAAGCTGGGCTCCTGGCCGGGCTCGGGGCTGCCCTGCTCAATGCCGTAGTGGTACTGCGCGGCACCTAGGGAGTAGGCGTAGCGCGTGTTTACGGCCACAAATCCGCGCGAGAGCGAAGCCATTTTTTCCTCGATCTGGTACTGGTTGCGGTAGCGGGCCTGCGCCAGCAGGTAATTGCGCAGCGGCACGGTGTAGCTGCCCTCGTACGACCAGCCCTGCGGATCGGGGCGGCCGTAGCTGAAGCGGTTGCGGAAGTCGTGGCCGCGCGCCAGAAAATTTTTGTCGCGCAGGGTAAGCACGCCCGCGCCCACGTCGCGGATTTGCAGGCCCGCGCTGGTGCTGAACACGTCTTTGGTGATGACCTTGATATCGACGCTGTCGCGGGTGGAGGTGCGCTCGTTCACCAGCACCCGCGCATCCAGAATAAAGTTGGTTTGGCGCAGCAGGCGTTCGGTTTCGGCCAGGGCCTGCGGCTGCAGCTCCTCGCCCGGCCGAAACAGCAGCAGCTTGCGCACCTTGCGCCGCGCCGTTACGATGTGCAGCGCGTTGCCGCCCTTCTCCAGAAAGTTGCGCGGCACGCGGGTGGTGTCGTTGATGTTGTAGCCGAACGCATCGAGGGTTTGCACCTCCACGCGCCGCACCACTTTGTAGTTGTGGCGGTCGTACTGGCGGTCGAGCAGGGTGGCATCGAGGCCGGCTTGCTCCTCGCTGCGCTCCGTGAAGTTGAACAGCGCCGAAGCCGCCCGGCTAATCAGGGTTTTGCGCCGCACGTAGTTGCGCAGCCCGCTCAGAATGCGTTGCTCGTCGAGGCCCTTGCGCACCGTGTCGGTGGGCTGGGCTGCCGGGGTTTGGCGGGTGGTATCGGCGGGGGGCACCTGCTGGGCAATAGCCGGGCCGGCTGGCATGCAGCAGTGCAGCAGCAACAGGAGGGCGAGTAGGCTAAAGCGCGGCAATAGGCTGAACACAGGCGAGCAGGCCCGCGCCACCGGTGCGGGGTTGCTGCCGAAGATACGAAAGCATAAGCGCGGCGTTGAACCCGGGAACTAATTCTAAAAAAATTAGTCGGGCTTTTCAGCGGAACATTGTTGCGTAATCAGCGGTTTTTCTATTTGTTTACACCCCGAAAGCTACCTTTTTGATGAACGAGCGGATTCAGGAAAAGCTAAGTATTTTGGCAGATGCCGCGAAGTACGATGCCTCGTGCTCGAGCAGCGGTGGCAAGCGCAAAAACGAGAACCGTGGCTTGGGCAACGCCGAGGGCATGGGCATTTGCCACTCGTACACCGAAGACGGCCGCTGCGTATCGCTGCTGAAGATTCTGCTCACCAACCACTGCATCTTCGATTGCGCCTACTGCGTGTCGCGCAAGAGCAACGATGTGAAGCGCGCCGCCTTTACGGTAGAAGAGGTCGTGGACCTGACCATGAATTTCTACCGCCGCAACTACATCGAGGGTTTGTTCCTGAGCTCGGGCATTTTCTCGTCGCCCGACTACACCATGGAGCGCCTCGTGCGCATCTGCAAAAAGCTGCGCCTCGAGGAGAAGTTCAACGGCTACATTCACCTGAAAACCATTCCGGGCGCTTCGGAAGAGCTGATTCAGGAAGCCGGCTTGTACGCCGACCGCCTCAGCGTGAACATTGAGCTGCCCTCGGAGCTGAGCCTGAAAACCCTCGCCCCCGAAAAAAACTACGAGGAAATTCTGACCCCGATGAGTCAGATTCAGACCAAGGTGGCCGAAAACCGCGAGGAGCGCGAGCTGTTCCGGAAAGTGCCGCAATTTGCCCCCGCCGGCCAAACCACGCAGCTGGTAGTGGGCGCCTCCCCCGAAACCGACCATCAGATTATCAAGCTGGCCGATGGCCTCTACAAAGGCTACGGGCTGAAGCGCGTGTACTACTCGGGCTACGTGCCCGTGAGCGGCGACGACCGCCTGCCGCAGGTAGTGCAGCCCCCGCTGATGCGCGAGCACCGCCTGTACCAGAGCGACTGGCTGATGCGCTTCTACGGCTTTGAGGCCGATGAAATCCTCGACCCGCAGCACCCGCACCTCGACCTGGAAATCGACCCGAAGCTGGCCTGGGCGCTGCGCAACCGCCACGTGTTTCCGGTGGACGTGAACACCGCCGATTACGAGCTTATCCTGCGCGTGCCGGGCGTGGGCATGAAGTCGGCGAAGCGCATTGTGGCCGCCCGCCGCTTTGCCCCGCTCACCCTCGACCACCTGCACAAGTTTGGCGTGGTGCTGCGCCGGGCGCGCTATTTCCTCACGTGCCGCGGCATGGCCCTCGAAAAGCGCGACTACGACGAGCAGACCGTGCGCCGCAAGATTTTGTACGGCGACGGCCTGACGCGCTCGGCGCTGGTAAAGCGCCAGCTCGATCTGTTCGCGCCCGAGCCCACCATCATCGCGTCGCCCGATTTGGTGTCGCCCCAACTCGATTTGTTTCGCCAGGCCGGCTAAGGCTTAAGCGTCCGACTTCTTCCTCCACACCGCCATGACCATTTCGCACCGCGATTCCGCCGCCGAGCAAGCTGCGGATCAAGCCCAAAAAGTTACCCGCATGGCTTGCTGCTGCAAGCTGTCGGATTTGCTGCCGATTGTGCGGCAGCAGCTGCTTGCCAAGCGCGACGCCGCCCAAGGCGTACGCCCCGAGGCCGAAGCCGCCTAGGTGGTACAGCGCCCTAGGTGCCGGTGGTTGCCCGTGCTAAGGGCAGCGGCCGGCACCTAGGGCGGGCCACAACTGCTTGCTGTTGCAAGACCCCTGGTACACTGGCGCGCGTCTTAGCGCCTTCGGCGCGCGACTCGTGCCTAAACATGGAAGGGAGTCTCCAGACTCCCGGGCGTTGCACGGCGCGGCCTAGGTGCTGGTGGTTTCTCAAACGTGAGGCAAGCCGTTCACTAGGTGCTGTTCTCGCGTCGGGAGTCTGGAGACTCCCACCCATGCTGCGGCACGAGTCGCGCGCCGAAGGCGCTAAGACTCGCGCCGGTGGGGCCACAACTTCTTGCTGCCGGCAGTGTATACGGGGCATGGCCTACGAACTCGAGCACCATTACGTTGAGACCAACGGCATCCGGCTGCACGTGGTGCAGTGCGGCCCCCAAAACGGGCAGTTGGTAGTGCTGCTGCACGGCTTCCCGGAGTTTTGGTACGGCTGGCACCGCCAGATACAAGCCCTGGCCGAAGCCGGTTACCGCGTGTGGGCGCCCGATCAGCGCGGCTATAATCTGTCGGATAAACCGCCGCGCGTTGGCGACTATACTTTGCCGAAGCTCATGGCCGACGTGCTGGGTTTGTTTGATGCCGCCGGGCAACGCAAAGCCTATTTGGTAGGGCACGATTGGGGCGGCATTGTAGCCTGGCACCTAGCCATGAACCACCCCGAGCGGCTGCACTGCGTAGCCATCCTGAATGTGCCGCACCCGGCCGTGTTTGGGCGCACGCTGCGGAGCAGCACCCGGCAGTTGCGCAAAAGCTGGTACGTGTTCTTCTTCCAGCTGCCGTGGCTGCCCGAAGCGCTTACCAGCCTAGGCAATTACTGGGCAGGCCGGAAAACCCTGCTGAGCAGCAGCCGGCGCGGCACCTTCTCGCCCGATGATTTGCGCGAGTACCGCGCCGCATGGGCCAAGCCTGGTGCCATGCGCAGCATGATCAACTGGTACCGCGCCGCCGTGCGCTCGGGCCGACGCGGTATGCAGCCGGGCCGGATAGCGGTGCCGCTGCATATGTTGTGGGGCAAGCGCGACGCCTTTCTGCAAGCCGACATGGCGCAACAAAGCCTTGCTTATTGCGACAACGGCCGCCTCACGTACTTCGAAAAAGCCACACACTGGCTGCAGCACGAGGAGGCCCAGCGCGTAACGGAGCTGTTGCTGACGTTTTTCCGCGAGCATGCTAATCATCCGTCATGCTGAGCAACGCGAGTGGCCTTATCCCGCTATAACGATTTTACCTAGGTCGTGTCATGCCGAGGCATCTCGCATGCTGACGCCCGTTACTAGTCACTCCTCCTCTCCCTCGAAGAGGAGGCCGGGGGTGAGGCTCCAACGTCAGCAACGATTACCAACCACCCCAGCCGCAACGCTGTTGCGGCGCCCCTCCTCGTCTGAGCAGGGGAGTTTATTGCTCTGCACTCAATGAAACCGCCCCGCCGCACCAACTTACCTGCCAAAGACAACGCTGCTGCGGGCCTGCGCCGTGCCACGGCCCTGCCGCCCAGCTTCGATGGTACCGCCCGCTTCACCTACGACGGCTCCTTTGATGGTTTGCTGTGCGTGTTGCTGGCGTGTTGGGAAAGTCGGCGGTGGCCCGAAGCTATTCAGCCGGAAGACGTAGCGCAAGGCGGCCTGTTCAGTGAAACCCAGTTTGTGCCCACCGACGAGGCCCGCGCCCGGCGCGTGTGGGAAGGCCTGCTGAAGTACATGCCCGGCGAGGCGCGCACTAACTTGTACAAAACGTTTCTGTCGGAAAGCCCGGAGCGGGAGCTGCTGATTTTCCGCTACACGCAACTGGCCATCGAGGCCGGCGGGCAAGACATCAGCGAGAATTTCGGCAACGACACGGTGCGCGCCATTGCCGACATTACCAAACAGATGTTTCGCGAAAAGCACCGCATGGAGGCGTTCGTGCGCTTCGAGAAAACGCACGACGGACTTTTTCACGCTACCATCGAGCCCGACTATGACGTGCTGCCGCTCATTGCCGAGCACTTCACCAAGCGCTACGCCGACCAGCGCTGGCTGATTTTCGATCGGCGCCGGCGCTACGGCTTGTACTACGACCTCGAGCGCACCGACATCGTGAGTTTCGATGCCGAAGCCGGGCAGCAGGGCAGTAACTCGGCCGTATCGGCGGCCGTGCTCGACGAGCGGGAGCCGCTGTTTCAGTCGCTGTGGCAAACCTACTTCGACCACGTGAACATACCTGAGCGCCGCAACATCAAGCTGCACCGCCGCCACATGCCCAAGCGCTACTGGAAATACCTCACCGAAAAGCAGCCGCGCGAACGGCACTTCCGGCCCATCGACAACAAGCAGCGGCCACCCCAATAGCCCGGTGCAACTTGCCCGGCTGGGTTGCGTTCAGCCAGCCATGAGCCGAGGTTTTGTAAAAGAAGACGACTCGCAGCAGCCGCCCATTGTGCCGCCCCGCGCCGCGCTGCCGCCCAATACGCCCAACTACGTTACCCCACGTGGCCTCGAGCTGCTGCGCCAGGAGCTGGCCGAGCTAGAGGCCGAGCGCACCCAAGCCGAAGCCAACCGCGACAACGACACCGACCGCACCCGTCAGCTAAGCCTCATCAACGGCCGGCTGAGCCTGCTAGCTGCGCGCATCGCCTCGGCCAAAGTGATTGACCCGCGCCAGCAACCAGCCGAAGAAGTACGCTTTGGCGCCACCGTAACGCTGCTTACGCGCAGCGGCGGCAAGCCCGGCACCGAGCGGCGCTTTACCATTGTGGGCGTTGACGAGGCCTCCATCGCCGAAGGCAAAATTGCCTTCGTAGCTCCTATTGCCCGCGCCGTGCAAGGTGCCCGCCTAGGCCATCAGGTAACCCTGCACCTAGGGCCCAAACCCGAGGTGGTGGAGGTAACGAGTATCAGCTACGAGGGCACCTAGCTCGAAGGCCAGCGCAAGACAACACACCATCTGTCATCCTGAGCAGAGCGAAGGACCTTACCATGCATGAATAGTTTTCCTACCAACGGCTCGTTCTGCGGTGATAAGGTCCTTCGGCTGCGCCTCAGGATGACAGATGAAGCATGACAGCTAAAGGTAATCGCTGCTACAGCCGCGACAGATCGATAATGCTGCCGCTGCCATTCAGCCGGCGCAACTGATGAATGCTCGTCGCGTCGAACTCGTGGATGCTGAGCAGGGCCTCGGTAAGGCGGAGCTGCCGGGCTACTTCGGCTTGCAGGTAGGGGTTGGCGGCCACGGCGGCCTCAAAGTCGCGGCGGTTGGGGTCGAGGCCTTGGTGTTCCTGCGCAAACGCCTCCACGCTGTCGGTGGCGGCGGTGGCGCAGTGCAGCATGTGGCTTTCCTGTTTGTCGGTAAGAAAGCGCAGGGCCTCGTCCAGGGCTATGCAGGCATCCAGCGCGAAGGGGGCCAGATCAATTCTGAAATCCGACAGCGCGGGCGTAACAAAGGCGAGCTTTTCGAGCAAGGAGGCGGCTTCCTGGCTATGAAAAGCACCTAGGCCCGAGTTGTAGAGCAGCTCGATGCCGCGCTCGTACACGGCCGGGCTGCCCCAGTTGGCGGCGCGGCAAAACGCCTCGTACTGCGGGTACAGCCGTTCGCAGAGCAAGCCCGCAAAAACGACTTTTTGGTTATCGGATAAACTGATGATTTGCGCGTGGATGTGCTCGGCCATGCCGCAAAGCTAGGTGGCTTCGAATAAGCACAGCTGTCATGTCGAGCGTGAGCGAGACATCTGGGTCCGGCCGTTAGCCACAGTCCTAACCCAGATGTCTCGCTGCCGCTCGACATGACAAGGGGTGTTCAGCCCACCAGGCATTGCTTCTTGTACAGGCCCGGCGTAAGGCCCTCGTACTTGCGAAACAACTTCTGGAAATACGCCGGGTTGTTGAAGCCGGTGCGGTAGCACACCTCGGCCACGGTGCTCAGCGGGTGGCGCAGCAGGCGCTTGGCCTCTTTCAACCGCTCCTGAATAATGTACTCGACGGGCGTAAGACCAAACTCGCGCTTGAACAACCGGAAGAACGTGGCCTTGCTCATGCAAGCCAGCTCGCTCAGCTTCTCCACCGGCAGGGGCTCGGCCAGGTTGCGTTTGATGTATTGCACCACGTGCGCAAAGCGGTGCGTGGTAAGGTGCTGGGCGTAGTTATCGAAGATGAGGCGGCGGGCCTGCGTTTGCATCAGGCGTACCAACAGCTCCTGCAGGGTAAAGCTAGCCAGCACATCCTTGGCGGCGGTGTTTTCTTGCGACACCCGAATGATGCGCTCCAGCGTGCCGGTGAGTTCGGGCGTGTTCTGCAGGTGCGCGTAGTCTTTTTCGTGCTGCAGCTGCCAAGGCGTGTGCTCCTCCACGCGCGGGTACCGCTCGTTCAGCAAATCCACGGTGCCGCGGATGGTTTCGGCCGGAATGGCCACGGCCAGGCACTGGGTGGGGTTGGTTTCGTCGGCCTCCGGAAAGTCGATTTCCATGGTTTGCTGCTCGCCCACAATCACCGATTCGCCGGGCAGGTAATCGAAGGCTTCGCGGCCGGGCAGGTGCATTACTTTTTTGCCGCGCAGCATGGTGGTGAGCACCAACGAGCCTAGGTTGAGCGGCACGCGGTGGGCCTGCTGGTGCGTCTCGAAGATGTTCAGTTCGAAGGCATTGAGCGAGTACACCGTGCGGTTCTCCACCAGGGTGGTGAGGTCGGAGGGGCGGTGCAGCGCAACGGGCGAGGGCAGCAGGGTTCGGCTCATGGGAAAACTACATCGGGCGGCGGAGCGAGTAGCACCTAGGAAGAAACGAATGCGCAGCGCGGCCTGGCATGAAGCGGCTGAGAAACAACCACCTTACGCCCGCAAAGTTGCCGAGCTGCCCTAGGTGCTGAATGCCCACCCGAGGCCCTTGGCAACATGCGACGATAGCACGCTTACATGAGAGAATATTACAGCTTTTTGGGGAAGAAAGGAATGACCTTGGGCTACCACTAACCCAAACCCTAATTCCCATCCGCATGGAAACGCTTGAGCAAACCACCACCCTCGTCGACCGCCCCAAGTTCAAGGACCACTACGACAACTTTATTGGCGGCAAGTGGGTGGCCCCGGTAAAAGGCCAGTACTTCGACAACCTGTCGCCCATCGATGGCAAGGCGTTCTGTAAAGTGGCCCGCTCCACCAAAGAGGACATCGAGCTGGCGCTGGATGCCGCCCACGAAGCGTTTAAAACCTGGAAGAGCGCCTCGGCTACCACGCGCAGCAACATTCTGCTGAAGATTGCCGACGCCATGGAGCAGCACCTGGCGCATTTGGCCGCCGTGGAAACCGTGGAAAACGGCAAGCCCATCCGCGAAACGCTCAATGCCGACCTGCCCCTGGCCATCGACCACTTCCGCTACTTTGCCGGGGTAATTCGGGCCGAAGAAGGCTCCGTGGCCGAGCTCGATGCCACCACCATTTCGCTGAACGTGCACGAGCCCATTGGTGTGGTGGGCCAGATTATCCCCTGGAACTTCCCGCTGCTGATGGCCACCTGGAAGCTGGCTCCGGCCCTGGCTGCCGGCTGCTGCGTGGTCATCAAGCCCGCCGAGCAAACCCCCGCCAGCATTATGGTGCTGATGGAGCTGATTCAGGACATTGTACCGGCCGGCGTAATCAACGTGGTGAATGGCTTTGGGCTGGAGGCCGGCAAGCCGTTGGCTACCTCGCCGCGCATTGCCAAGGTGGCCTTTACGGGCGAAACCACTACGGGCCGCCTGATTATGCAGTACGCCGCCGAAAACATCATTCCCGTAACGCTGGAGCTGGGCGGCAAGTCGCCGAACATCTTCTTCAAATCGGTGATGGATGCCGACGACGACTTCCTCGACAAGTGCATCGAGGGCGCCGTGATGTTTGCCCTGAACCAGGGCGAGGTGTGCACCTGCCCCTCGCGCATGCTGGTGCACGAGGATATTTACGACGAGTTCATCGAGCGCGTAATTGCCCGCGTGAAGGCCATTAAGCTGGGCAACCCGCTCGACAAAGACACCATGATGGGCGCGCAGGCCTCCAACGACCAGTTCGAGAAAATCCTGAGCTACCTGGAAATCGGCAAGTCGGAAGGCGCCGAGGTGCTGGTGGGCGGCGACGCGTACTCGCAGGAAGACCCTGCCCTGGCCGAGGGCTACTACATCCAGCCCACGCTGTTCCGCGGCCACAACAAGATGCGCATCTTCCAGGAAGAAATCTTCGGACCGGTGGTGTCGGTAACCACTTTCCGGACCACCGAGGAGGCCATTGCCATTGCCAACGACACGCTCTACGGCCTGGGCGCCGGTGTCTGGACGCGCGACGCCCACGAGCTGTACCAGGTGCCGCGCGCTATTGAGGCCGGCCGCGTGTGGGTAAACTGCTACCATCACTACCCAGCCCACGCACCGTTTGGCGGTTACCATAAGTCGGGTTTTGGCCGCGAGAATCACAAGATGATGCTCAACCACTACCGCCAAAACAAGAACATGCTCATCAGCTACAGCCAGCAAAAGTTGGGCTTCTTCTAGTAGCTAATTGTTATTGGCGCCGCCGCTGAACAGGGCCAGCGGCGGCCCACCAACGCAGCGTGTGGGGCGCTGCACTGCTCAGCCTGAGTGCGCCAGTGCCGCCGGCGCTTGGCGCCCAGGCTTGGCAACAGCTGTAATGCTGCAAGCCCCGCCGCCCATTGTGTTGCCGCCGCAGGCCGCGTATGTCGCCATTGTAAGCGGCAGCGCGGCCTGTTGCGTTGGTGGCAATAAGGGCGCGCAGCCCTAGGTGCCGCTTCCGCAGGATTTAGTCAACAGCCTTCAACACCCACCAAACCATGAGCAATCCAACGCCCCGCGTGCTGGTAACAGCCGCGGCCGAAGCCACTATCGATGTACTTCGCGACGAACACGGGCCGCTGATGTTTCACCAAAGCGGCGGTTGCTGCGATGGATCGTCGCCGATGTGCTTTCCGGCGGGCGAGTTCCGCGTCAGTACCAACGATGTGTGGCTGGGCAACATCCACGGCTGCGACTTTTTCATGAGCACCAGCCAGTTTGAGTACTGGAAACACACCCAGCTGACGGTGGATGTAACCAAAGGTCGCGGCGCCAGCTTCTCGCTCGAAATTCCCCTAGGTGTGCGCTTTCTTATCAGGTCGCGCATGTTCACGAAAGAGGAGGAGGAAAACCTTACGCCGATTTATGACGGCGAGGAGTATTTGACCCGGCCGAGCGTGGTGCAGTAGCTCCTAATCTTTATTTCTGCTTCGGTTACCTAGGGCGTCACGCCGAAGTGCAGCCGCAAGCATCTATACCGCTGCGCGTGAATGTCATGTCGAGCTTGCCGAGACATCTCGCCGGATAGTGCTGTCATCCTGACGAAGGAAGGACCTTACCACGCATGCACAATGCGCCTAGGTCATTGGACCTCACGGGACCCCCAGGAGGCAAACTCCTCTCCAAAAGCGAAGGGGAAGCAAATGCTATCCGGTGTCAGCACGCGAGATGTCTCGACAAGCTCGACATGACGGATGTTTCCTAGGTCGTCCGCGCGTGATAAGGTTCTTCACTTGGCTCAGGATGACAGACAAAACAACGAGTAGGCCCTAGGTGCTAAAACAACCGCAGCCCCGGCAGAGCTTCTGCCGGGGCTGCGGTGTGTTGGGGGAGTAAACGTTTAGCGCGTGCGGGCTCGTACGGGCAGGCCTTCCAGCTGCGCGTAGCTCAGCTTCCAGGCGCCTTTGGGGTTCTTTTTCCAGATGAGCGTGAAGTTGCCGGAGCCTTCGCCCATGGGCAGGGCCGGGTTGGCGGGCAGCACATCTACCGAAAAGGTGCCGGCCTCGTAGGCAAGCTGCGTGTCGGCGCCGGTGCTAACGGGCGAGAGGCGCAGGTTGGCAATGGTGCCCATGGTTTCGCGCACCCAGCGGTTCGATACCTCGGAGCGGCCCTGGTAGTGGGCTTCGCCCTGGATGTAGTGCACGTCTTCGGCAAACAGGGTATCCAGCTGAATGGCATTCTTGCTGTTCCAGGCACCAACAAACTGTTGGTTAAGCGTCTGCACGTTTACGGCTTCTTCTTTTTTCTCGGTTTTGGTGCAAGAGGCGGAGGCAAGGGCTGCGCCAACGAGCACCATGCAAAGGAGGGGCTTCATAAACCTAGGGTTTTGGGGAGGTGTGAAACAATTTCGCCGACTTCGGCACGGGGCTGAAGTCGGCGAAACTTATCAGAAAGCGCGGACTTACCAGCTCTTTCTACGGTATTCCGAAGTCGGGTACTCCGTAGAACGGTCACCATACGACTCGTTGGGCAAATAGGCTGCGCTCATGGCCATCGGGGCACCAGCGGCGGCACCGGTGTAAAGCATGGCCGGAGCACCGGCAGCGGCAAAGCCGTTAGCCATAGCAGGGTATTGCTGGGCCTGGGGCATTTGCGGCACCTGCTGTTGGGCTAGTGCGGCTTTTTTCTCGGCAGCTTCGGCGCGGCGGGCCAGGGCGTTGCGCTCGGCACGGGCGGCAGCGGCCTGGCGCTCGGCGCGGGCGGCACGGTTAGCGGCAGCTACGCGGGCAGCCTCGGCGGCCTGGGCTTTGCGCTTGTTTTGCACGTTGCGGCCGATCATGTAGCCCGTGCCGGCACCGGCGGCGGCACCTACTGCACCACCTACCACGCGGTTGCGCTTATGGATGATGGCACCGGCAGCTGCGCCACCTAGGCCACCAATGATGGCACCTTTAGCCTGGGGGCTAACGGGCTTGCGGTCTTGTGCCTGGGCTTGGCCTGCGAAAAGCGCGGTTACCAACAGCACCAGGGTCATGATATAGCTCAGGGTTTTCATGGCTTCGTAAAGTTTAGTGGATTGCTTTACAACTACATCCGTCGTTTGCAAGCACCGTGCCATAACGCGAAAATGGCTTGGCGGGTTAAGCTCGGGCTTGGCGGTTGGTGCCTCAGCTGCTGGCGTCCAACCCAACGAGCGGCAAGGCTAAGTGGCGTTTCCAGGTAGCCCGTCGTTGTTGCAAGGGTATTTCCGAAAACCGTGCCAATTCGGGTTGGCCCGCCCAGGCACCGCTACCAAATTCCGGCCTGATGCAGGCGCGGCCAGGCGCCGTGCCCTAGGTTGTACTGCGCTGTTTGGGAACAGGGCAGCAGGCGCTTGCACCCTCCGCGGCGTTATTCAGTAGTTACGATGGGGTAACCGTAGTAATACGTAGGTTTTAGCGGGTAACTATTTGGGAATCAGGAGTGGCGTGGGTTGCGGTTACGTAGCAGCTGAACAGCAGAACCGGAAACTCGGCCTTAACGCCGGGGCCAATGCGGGGGTATGGTTTTGCTACGCCCCACCGCAAGGGGCCGCCGTTACCACTACCAAAACCCTACAACCTTATGTTCTACCACGATAGAGAACTGCAGTACAAAGTGCGCGTTGATAAGCCCAACCCCGTATTTGCCCGCATGCTGCAGCAGGCCATTGGCGGCATCGAAGGCGAAATTCGGGTGTGCTTGCAGTACCTGTTTCAGGGCTGGGGCTCGCGCGGACCGCAGAAGTACCGCAACATGCTGCTCGAAACCGGCACCGAGGAAATTGCGCACATCGAGATGCTGGCTACGGCCGTAGCCCTCAACCTCGAAGGTGCCCCGATGAGCGTGCAGGATGAATTTGCCAAGGACAAAGTGGTAGGCGCCGTGCTGGGCGGTATGGACCCCCGCCACATCCTCTCCTCGGGCCTGTCGGCTATGGCTGTCGATGCCAATGGGGTGCCCTTTAACGGCTCGTGGGTGGTGGGCAGCGGCAACCTCGCGGCCGATATGCACGCCAACGTAATGGCCGAGGCCACCGGCCGCGTGCTGGCCACGCGCCTGTGGGAAGCCACCGACGACCCCGGCATGAAAGACATGCTGGCCTTTCTGATTGCCCGCGACACCATGCACCAAAACCAGTGGATGGCCGTGCTCGAGGAAATTGGCGGGCTGACTGGGGCGCACCCCATCCCGAACAGCTTCCCGCAAAGCGAGGAAAACCAGAACTTCAACTACTCCTTCGTCAGCACCTACATCGGCAACGATACTACGGAGGGCGGCCGCTGGACGGAAGGCCCCTCCATCGATGGCAAAGGCGAATTCCGCGTCGAGAAAGCGCAGCCCCTGGGCGGTATTCCGCAACTGGCCCCGCCCGACCCGCGCGGCCACGCCCAAACCGAGCAGATGACCGCCCTGGATGCCGTAATGGGCACCGTAGCCGATAAAGTAAAAGGCAAGCTGAGCGGCAGCGGCAAAGGCGGCTGATAGCAGTTGCCGCGGGTAGCAAACTCCGGGCTCACAAAACGCCCTGCCGCAGCACCAACGGGTGCTGCGGCAGGGCGTTTTGTGCTCAGTGACCTAGGGGCGCGTAACCCAAGCTGAACCGTTGCGTAGAACAAAGGGCCCGAATTCCGCCCGTGCATGCTGCTCGCTTCGCCTACCCCTCTTGTCGACATTTCTTACCGGCCCGATCTGCACATTGTGGTGGTGCGCTGGCTGGGCGTAACCACCGACGAAGAAACCCGGCAGGTGTACCGCTCGCTGGGCCAGCTGCCCGAACCGCAATGCCGGTTTTGGCTGCTCGATGCGCGCCGGAGGCCCAGCTCCAGCCCGTTGGTTACCAGCTGGATTTTTGATGTGCTGGCCCCGCAACTGGCGCAGCGCCTGGGCGGGCCCGTTTACCTGAGCTACCTTATTTCGCCCAGCCATTTGGCGGCGGCCGAAAGCTTTCAGCAAGAAAGCGGCGCTACCCTAGGTTCGCGGTTGCCGTACCGCCTCAACTATGCCAGCCAAGAGGGCGACGCTACCGACTGGCTGCTGCAGGCCCAGCAAACCGAAGCCGCTGGCGCCGCCCAATCCATTTCCGATCCGGTGCCGGCCATCAGCTAGCCCTAGGTGCCGGGCTACAACCGCTCCACCAGCACCTGCACATCGGTGTTGCGGCCGTGGTCGTCGGCGCACGAAATCTTAAGCACTCCGCTGCCGGGCCTAATGAACACGGCCTCGGTGGGCGCAGCGGCCCGCACAAACTGGTCGTTGGCGTACCAGTACACCTGGCGCACATCGTTGGCGGCGGCGCAGCGCAACTGCAGCTGCTGCGAATCGCGGCCATCGAGCACGTACTCGGCGTTGGGCGTAGGCGAAAGGATGCGCGGTGCCAGTTGCGGGCCGTCGTCGGAGCGCACGAGGGTGCAGGCCGGGTTATGCGGCGGCCGAATGGCGTGCGGCAACCCGTTGGCGGCTTTAAAGGCCAGCACTTCGGGCGTGAAGTTGGGGTACAGCTCGCGGCGGTAACCCACGGCGGGCAAGCAGGCGCGGCAGTAGCTCACATCAGCCGTCGGCGATACAAACACCTCTTGCTGATGCTCGCAGCGGCGCGTATCGGAGATGCCGGGCAGGTAGTAATCCATTACCTGATCGGGGCAGTGCGCGCCCGGCACCTGGCCCGTAACCGCGCACACCAACCGAAAATCGAGGCCGGCGGGCGGTACAAACCACTCGCCGCCGTCGTTGTAGCTGATGGCGTTGAACAAATCGAAAAGCAGCGGCGTGGCCACATCGGTGCCGGTAAGGGCCGGGGCGCCTTGCCCCGTAAAGTTGCCCACCCACACGCCAATGGTGTAGTGCCGGTTGTAGCCGATGCTCCAGGCGTCGCGGCGGCCGTAGCTGGTGCCGGTTTTCCAGGCGATGCGCGGCAAACGCAATGAGTTTTGGTAGCCCACCGGCAAATCGGGCCGCACCAACTGCGACAGGATATCAGTAACCAAATAGGCCGAAGCCTCCGATACGAGTTGCGTAGGCCGGGCTACCGGTGCATCGGCCGTAAAGCGCAGCGGGGCGTAGCGGCCCTGGTTGGCCAAGGCGGCGTACAAGCCCACCAGTTCTTCGAGCGAAGCGCCGCAGCCGCCCAAAATGGTGCTCAGCCCCAGTTGCGGCGCCTGCCGCGCCACTGTTCGGAACCCTGCCCGGCGCAGCTGCTGCGTAAAGGTGCCCACGCCCACTTGCTGCAGCACGTGCACGGCCGGGATGTTGAGCGAATGACCTAGGGCGCGCTCCAGCGTAACCTCCCCGTTGCAGCGTTTATCGAAGTTTTCGGGCCGAAAGCCGGCAAAGTTGGTGGGCACATCGGGCAGCACGCGCTTGGGCGTAACGTGCCCTAAGTCAGCAGCCACGGCGTAGAGAAAAGGCTTAAGCGTACTGCCCGGCGAGCGTACCGCCCGGATGCCATCAACCTGCCCTTGGCCGAGCACATCGCCGAAATCGGCCGAGCCCACGTAGGCCTCCACGGCGCGGGTGCGGTTGTTTACCACCAGCACCGCCGCTTGTGTAATGCCAAGTGGGGCAAGGCGGCGCACGTAGTGGCGCGTCAGCTCTTCGGCTTTGGCTTGCTTGGCTCGCACCAACGTGGCTTGCAAACCGGCTTTGGAGCCGGCAAAAGTGCCCGCCTTCTGTAGCCCGGCCTGCACCAACCGCCGCGCGAGGTGCGGAGCCAGCCGCGGTGCTGGTTGGCGCTGCGCCAGCAGGGGCTCCTGCAAGGCATTCTCCACATCCTTGGCCGGGAAAACGCCCGCGGCACCTAGGCGGCGCAGCCAGCGGTTGCGGGCCTGCAGCAGCCGGGCGTTGTACCGGCCCGGCGCCAACCCGGTGGGGTTGTTGGGTACGATGGTGAGCGTGACGGTTTGGGCCAGCGAGAGGTAGTGCGGGGGCTGCCCGTAGTACAGCAGCGCCGCCGATTTCACGCCCTCCACGTTGGAGCCGTAGGGCACCAGGTTGAGGTACAGTTGCAGGATTTCGTCTTTGGAAAAATGCGCTTCCAGCTGCACAGCGCGCAGCATTTCGAGCAGCTTGTTGCCCACGGTGCGCTCCTTGGGCTCGAGCATGCGCGCCACCTGCATGGTAATGGTGCTGGCGCCGGTGCGGCGCCCGGCACCTAGGGCATTGCGCCCGGCCGCTTGCAGCAGGGCTACTGGGTTGATGCCCGGGTGGTAGTAAAACCACCGGTCCTCTTTGGCAACAATGGCCTTGCGCAGGGTGGGCGTGATGTCGTGCAACTCGGCCGCCATGCGCCACTTTTGGTCGGGCGATAAGTAGGCGTGCAGTACCGAGCCATCGGCAGCCATTACCACGGGCGAGTAGGGCGGGGGCGGGGGCAGCGGAAATAGCCAGTTCAGCCCCAATGCTACCACGAAAACACCCAGTAGCGCCAGCAGCGGCCGGCGCAAGCGGCGCAACACGGTGGCAAATGGGCGAGGCATGGGAGAGGGAGCGAAGAAGTTGCTGGCTAGCGAACTGTAGCGCGGGCTTGGCTACGCCGACCTTCGGTTTAGCCCGCGTTTGCGTGCCCGACCAATACCTGTCGATTTCGTTCAGGTAAACGTGGGCTGCAGCACGGCCATCAAGGTAACCGACCTAGGCTACACCTCAAAGGCAGGCATGCGCCACCGCTTGCCCATCAGCTTACGCAAGGTGCGTTGCCAGCCGGCAAGGTTGCGGTAGGCTAGCTCGGAGCGGTGTACTTCGGGCAGGTTCAGGGCATCGAGGCGGCGCAGCAGCTCCTCGTGGCTTGCGCCTGCGTATTTCTCGAACAAGGCCACCAGGGTCGGGCGCACGCCTTTCAGGTTCCAGTAGTGGAGCACGTAGGGCGCGGCTTCCTGCACGGGGCCGGCCAGGGGCAGCCGCACGCTAAAGGCCAGTTGCTCCATCAGGTGCTTGCGGTACACGGCGTAAAATTGCTCGGCCAGCTCGCGCACGTCGTGCAGGAGCGGCAAATCGTGGCTGCTCAGGCCCACGGCGCCGGAATTGAGCATCACGGTTTCGGGCGTAATCTGCACGGGCGTATTGCCGAAGCGGTAGGGGTGCCCCGTCAGGTTGCGGTACACCTTGCGGTTGAGCGCATCGCCGTAGCCCAGGCGGCCTTCGGTAGCGTGCAAAAACCGCTGCCCCTGGCCAATCTGGCTGAACAGCGGGGTGGGGTCCTGCTGCCAAATGGTGTCGGTATCGATGAGCAGCAAGTTGCCGGGGTAGTGCACGGCGGCATGCTCGAGCACCCCAATTTTTACCATGTACACCATATCGGCCTTGCCGCGCCACGCTTGCCACTCCTCGGCCGATACGGCGGGATAGTGAACATCGGGCCGCGGGCCCAGCACTTGCCGGAACGCCGCGGCATCGTCGGTGTAGATGAGTACCTGCGCGGGCGGCTGCGGTGCTACGCGGAAGTAGGAAAGCACGCTGTACAATGCCTCGCAGCGCAACGCGGCCGGGCCTTGGGCCAGGTAAATCAGGTAGTTCATCAAAAGCAAAGATATACGCCCGGCTGTAGCGCTGAGCGGTGCTCGGTGCTGGCGCGGCACGCGCCAATGCGGTACCGGGCAGCTCCTGGCGCAAAAACGGCTTACTGGCGGCAAACTGGCGCGAGGCAAACTGGCGCGCGTCTTAGCGCGCAGCGCGCGACTCGTGCCTAATCATGGAGGGGAGTCTCTGACTCCCGTGCCGTGAACGATGCCGCCTAGGTGCCGGTGGCTTTTGAAAGGGCAGGCACCTCACGCGGGCAAGCCGTGCCCTAGGTGCCGTGCAACGCCCGGGAGTCTGGAGACTCCCCTCCATGCTGCGGCACGAGTCGCGCGCTGCGCGCTAAGACTCGCGCCAGTATGCTTGCTCACGTCAGTATGTCCTTGCGCCGCGGACACGGCTCAGCGCTACGGCACCGTTACATCGAGCACAAAGTCGCGTTTGGGCGGGGCTTCGTTGTTGGTACCGTCGCGGTACAGGAAGCGAATGGTGGTTTGGCCGGGGCTGAGCGCCTGAAAGTTGAAGGTGACATCCTGCGGCGTACCGGGCTTGGGCTTTTTCTTCGTTTTCTTCTGCTCCTGTTCGGTTTGGGTGCTGATGAGCTTCACTACCTCGTTGGCGGCGGGCATCACCTCCCAACGGTAGCTCGAACCGGCGGTGGTGCCCAGCTTTATGCTGAGCTGGTCGCCCTTGTTCACCGTCACGCGGCTGTGGTTGCCGTACTCCGTGATGTTCACGTTTTTGGCGACGCCCGGCTGGTTGATGGTAAGGTATACATGGAAGTAGCTGCCCACCGGCGAGTACCCGGTGCCGGGCAGCGCCGCCACCAGTATCAGATCGAGCCCGCCCGAGCCGATGGCCTGAAAGTGCATTTCGTGCGTGGCCGGCGCGCCCGGTACGCCGCTGCTCACGCCCGGCAGAATTTGGTTGCTAACCGGCGTAAGCTGGCCGGGGTAGTTTTGGGCCAGGCGCCAACCGTAGCGTGGCGCCGCCGTGGGCAGCCGCACAATCAGTCGGTCGCCCACGGTAAGCTGCACTTCCTTGCCGTTGTCGGCGGCCGTGATGGTGGTAATGGCACTTTGCGCCTGCGCACCTAGGGCTATGAGGAAAAGGGCAAATACAAGGTTTAGTCGGGCGAAAACGGTGGAGCGACGCTGCATAGCTAAGGGGTTGGAATGCGCGGATTGTACGCGCCAGCCGCCTTGTTCGCTATTGTTGAGGTAAGGCTAGATGCTTTCCTGTTGTGTTGCGCAAAAAGCACCTGGAGTTTAAGTCGGTGCTAGGGTTAAAAGCTAGTTCCCCTCCTCAGATGAGGAGGGGCTAGGGGTGGTTGACCATTACGCCTGAACAGCCTCTAGAACTAGTTCTAATTCTAGCCCTTCAACCACCCCTAGCCCCTCCTCATCTGAGGAGGGGAACTAGCCCTTAGCCCTTAGCTCTTAGCGCTAGCTATAAGTTCGGCCCGCTACCGTACCCGCACCACGCCAGCGCCGGCATACGAGTGGTATTCGGCATTGTACATGGCATCAGCGCTTACGGGGCCTAGCTTGAACGTGCCTTTTGATACGGCCCGCGCCAGGTAGTAGAACGACTTGGGCTGTGGGGTAGCCGTGGTGAACAGGTTGATGCGGTCGTCGCGCACGTCGAGGTAGTCGGGCGTGGCGGCGTCGGTGGCCCAGGTAAGCTCGCGCACGGCACCGATGCGCGGGTTCTCGATTTCGAGGCCGGCGGGCAGCAGGTCGGTAATGGCTACGTTGGGCACCGCGCCGGCGTAGTTGGCGGCTTGCAGGGTGATTTTCACCACCACCAGGTCGTTCTGCCGGAACTCAGCCCGACCTAGGGGCTGGCCGGTGCGGTCGAGGAACTGGCGGCGTACTTGCAGGTACTGGTCTTCTTCGCGCACTTGGCCGGTGAGCGAAATGCCTTCCAGCGTCCAGAAGTAGTACAGCGGCCCCGTGCCGGCCGTTTGCAGGCTGAGGCGGCGGTTGGCTACGTTATTCACGGTGAGGTTCTGCGGGCCTTTGTACTGTCCCAGCACCTTGCCGCCAGCTTCTGCGAGCGTGGCCGTTACGGTGCTGTTCTTGTTCTGATGCGCCACCTTACCTAGGGCCAGCAGCGCAAAGGCGCGCTCCTGGGTGCTCAGCCAACCTGCCCCTTTTACCAAGCGCGAAAGCTGCCGCGACATGCTCGTGACGAGCGGGTTTTCGGGGTCGGCTTCGATGAGGGTGTTCAGCGCCAGCCCTAGGTCGCGCACGGGCGAGTAGAACGAGCCATCGAGGGCGCGGCGGGCGGCGGGCTCTGAGAAGGAGCGGGGTAGCAGGTCGCGGAAGCCTTGAGTTTGGCCCGACAGCGCGCTGGTGCTGGCCAGCACAAAGCGCGAATCCTGCGCGAGCAGGCGCTGGTTGGCGCGGTAGTAGTTCAGCGCCACCGGGTCGGGCTTGCCGGCCAGGGCCAGAACGTAGAGCGAGTAGGCAATTTCCTTTTTGGCAATAGTCTTCTCGCGGGCTACGTTGTTGGCGTCGAGGTACTGGTAGGGTTCGGTTTCGCGCTTTTTGGTGCGGTACTGCAGGTAGCGCAGCGTCTTGTCCAGAATGCCCTGGTTCACGGCGAAACCGGCGCGCTTGGCTTCGAGCAGGAAGTGGGCGGCGTAGGCTGTGGTCCACCAGTTGTCGTAGTCGCCGCCGGGCCAGTAGCTCAACGAACCGTTGTAGAGCTGCTGCGCCTCAATCTTGCGGATGGCCTCCTGCACGTGGTAGTTGGGGTTGTAGCGCTGCGCCTTGCCCGCCTGACCTAGGGCCGCGGCCAAATCGGGGTAGTACAGCTGCGGGAAAGCAGCCGATACCGTTTGCTCCAGGCAGCCGTAGGGGTACTGCAGCAGGTAGCGCAGGTCTTTGCTGAACTCCGTCATGGGCGAGCGGCTCAGCACCAATTGGCTGCGCTGGGCAGTCGGCAGGAAATCGGTGCGCAAATCCAGCGGCTGCGTTTTGCCACCCTGCACAACGCCCGAACCGGTACGCATCTGCAGCGGCGAGGCGGGGCGGATGGGTAGCTCTATGGTTTCAGAGAGCCTTGATGGGTAAACAGCCGGGCCACCAGTAACCGGCATCTTATCGAAGGTTTCCACCTGCACCTTCACCGTGCTGCTACCGATGCTCTTTCCTACTAATCGATATGTAATCCGTGATTCTTTACTCGGTTCAAGCTTGAACTGGAGCAACGAAGCAGCACTTGTGTCTGATGCTAGTCTTCCTCTAATTGCATACCTAGGGTCTGACTCATCAGCACTAGGTATTTTAGCTAGGTGATTAGAAGCCGAAATCTTAACAACACCTGTAAGTGGCTTCCCCGTCGTATTCGTCAGCGTCACCGGCACGTCAATCGTGTCGCCAGGGCTGAGGAAGCGGGGTAGGGCGGTGCTGATAACCACCGGGTCGGCTACGCGCATGGTGTGCTCGGCCGAGCCGAACGCGTCGCCTTTGTAGGCCACGGCCATCAGGCGCAGCGCCCCGCTAAACTGCGGCACGCGCACCCGCACCTGCACGCGGCCGTTGGCATCGGCGCGCTTTACGCCGCTCCAGCGGGCCACCAGCTGCACGCGCCGCGAGGGTACGGGCGTGGTGCGGCGGGCGAGGTCGTAACCGTCGCCGCCGGTGCTGCTGGTGCCTAGCTCGGGCAGCAGGAAGGGGTACACATCGTGGGCCGATACTTCGAGGGCGCGCTTCTGGTAGAAGTAGCCGAAGGGGTCGGGCGTGCGGTAGTTCTTCATCTGCAAAATGCCCTCGTCCACCACGGCCAGCGTTACGGCCGCGTTGGGCTTGGTTTGCACCTCCACCGTCTGCCAGGTTTGGGAGCGGCTTTGCGCCACGGCCTTAATGGCCACGGGCAGGCGCGAGTCGGGCTTCTCCACCGTCAGCGGCACAAAGCCGCGAGCCACGGTCAGCGGAATCTTGGAGTCAGCAGAAATAGGCCGAATGGCCGTGGCCGTAACGTACACGTTGGGCACGTGGCCGGCGCGGATGGGCACCGTTACGCGCGCCGATTTCTCGTCGGTATCCACGTAAAAATGCTCCAGCACGCGGTTGCGCTCCACCGTTACGAGCACGCGGCCCGCAAAGGGCGTTTTGAGCAGCAACGTGGCTTTGTCGCCGGGCTGGTACTTGGGCTTGTCGGCCTCAATCTGCACCTGCCCCTCGTTGCTTACCTCGAAGGCGTTGCTCTGCGTGTCGCCGTAGCCGTACGCGTAGAAGCGACTGGCTACGTAGGTGGCAGCGCCGGGCCGCGACACGCGCACTTCGTACTCGCCCGAGTAGGTAGGCGTAAACGATACGGCTGCCGTGGGCTGGGCCTGCACGGTGGTGGTCAGCACGGTTTGCTCGCGGCGCTGCGAGTTGTAGGTATAGCGGCCGCCCTGGCGCTCCAGCACGGTTTCCCAGAGCATGCGCACTACGCGCACCTGCGCCGTTTGGGTAGCAGGTGCGCCCTGCGGCGTAAGCGCCACCACCCGAATGGGCACCGCTTGGCGGGTGCTCAGCAGCTCAGGTAGCTGCTGCACCCCGAACATCACGGCCTGGGTGCGCACCTCAAAGGTGGCGAGGCGGTTTACGGGCCGGCCGGTTTCGTCGAATACGGTGGCAAAGGCGGTGCCTTCGAGCGTGCCTAGGTCGCGGTACTCAGGCACCTGGTATTCGGCCGTGCCGCGGCCCTGCTCGTTGGTGCGGCCTTCGCGCACGGCTTTCTCAAACCGCTCGTTCAGCGCCGATTCCGACTCAGGCTCCTCGCCGCCGTACTGGTTGCGCCGCTCCACGCCGCTCCGAATGCTGAAGTTGTAATCGGCGTATTCTTTGGGCTCGAAGGCCTTTTGCTTGAGCGAAAACTCTACCTCAAACTTGCGGTCGGTAGCGGGCGGGCCGAATAGGTTCTGGGCCAGCACCGCGGCGCGGACCGTTTGGCCGGGCTGCACCACCTTGGGCGCCGCCGTTACGGTTACTTTCAGGCGGTCGGGGATAAACTCCTCCACGCTGATTTTGCGCGAGGTGAGCAGCACGTCGTTGCCGGTGAGCACCTCCAAGGTGTAGAGGCCCGTCATTACGGAAGGCGGCACGATGAATTGCGCCTCAAACGAGCCATCTTCCTTGCTCAGGGTGCGGCGGTAGCTGGCGTACTCCTTGCCGGTGGGCAGCAGCAGCCTGATTTTCATGGGCACGGCGCCGGGCACGCGCCAGTCGTCGGTACGCACCACGGTGTTGGTGCGGATGGTGTCGCCGGGGCGGTACAGGTCACGGTCGCCGTACAGGAAAGCCTGAAAGCGGGCCGCGTTGCTTTGCAGGCCGCCTACGTCGTAGCGCGAGGTTTCGACGCGGGCGCGCTCGAGCTGCAGAAAGGTGAAATCCTGGCCGCTCTGCACCATCACCATATCCAGCCGGAAGCGGCTGCCCGCGGTGCTGTCGCTCTGCCCCAGCATGGCCACGCCGTTGGCGTTGGTTTGGCCCGTGAACATGGTTTGGTTGTTCTGGCTGATGAAGCGCACCGAGGCACCGCCCACCGGCTTGGCCGTGCGCAGCGAATTCACGAACACCACGGCGCCGCCGCTGCCGTTGCGCTTCACCACCACGCCTAGGTCCGACACGGCCACCAGCTTCGAAACCTGCAGCCACTGCCGTTCGGTATCCTGCACGCGCACCACGTATAGTCCCTTCAGCTGATTGCCGAACTCCAGCTCGTCGAGCGAGAGGTGCAGCAGGCGCAGCGAGCCGGCTTTGGGCAGGGCCTTGGTGGTGTAGGTGCGCTCGGTGAGCAGGTTGCCGAAGTCCTCGGTGTTGTAGTAGCGGTAGCTGCGGTCTATCCACTCGCCGTTTTCGTCCTGACTTTCTTCGCCTTCCTCGCCGGCGTCGTAGCCGTACTGCTCGCCCGAGCGCAGCAGCTCCCGGATGTTGTTGGCGTACACCTTGTAGATGCTCACCTTCACGCGCTCCACCTCGTTGAGGCGCAGCCCTAGGTTGCGCAAACCCTGTGCGCCCAGGTACATGGCCTTTTCGCCGTTGGCAAAGCTGATGCTTGGGCGCTCGTCGCCAAACGACACGGCCTGGCTGAACGGCTCGGCCAAATGCCCACCTAGGGTGCCGTAGGCGCCGGGGCCTACGCTCACGGTGTAGGTTTTGCCTACCTCGAAGCCACCGCGCAGCACAAAGCCGCTTTCCAGCGCTTCTACCCCAAAGGGCACGGCGGGCTGCACGCGCACCACCGCCTGCGCCTGCTCAGCCGATATGGGTTGGTCGGTGAGCACCGTCACCACCGGTTCGCCGTTGAGCAAGGAGCCCGTCAGTTCGCGCACCTGCAGCTGCTGCGGATCGGGCACGGTGCCCGAGGCATCGAGGGCGCGACTGGTGCCTTTGCCGCCGCCCACGGGCTTCAGGCCAGGTTCCACGTGGAGCTGAACAGTACTGCCCGGCGCTACCGTTTGCGTGGGCCGGATGCCCACTACGCGGTCGGGCTCGGCCGATACCACCTCGAAGGGTACCTGCTGGCCGCCTACTGTCAGGCGCAGGTGCTGGCGCAGGTCGGCGGGGCGCACGGCGTAGTTGAATACCGCATTCAGGCGCACGGCCGGCTCGCTGCTGTTGGGCGAGGCTGTCCAGAACACCTGCGGCTCGCTCATCTGCAGGTAAGGCGTATGGAACTGCGTGCGGCTCAGCTTCGGCGGTTTCTGCTGCTTGTCGCTGGGCAGGGCCTGCGGCCGCAGCTCGGCACGGAACGCAGTGCTCGGCCGGAACGGCTCGGCCGGCGAAAACACCAGCTCCCGCTCCGAGGTCCACTTAAACTTGCCCCGCACCGCCGGCTCGAAACGCACTACCTGCGCGGTGTCCCAGCGGTTCAGCTGGGTTTCCTTTGCAACCGGCTCTTCGAAATTGAAAACCAAGTTTTCGTATGGGTCGATTTCCTCACCGTCGGCGGAGGCATTGGCGGTTTGCTCGTCGGTGCCGGGTTTGGAGCACGCACACAGCAAAGCCAGCAGCACCAGCAGCGGCAGGCGGAGCAGTCGGGAGGTAGTCATGAAGGGTAGGGAGGAGGGGTGGCGGCAGCGCGAAAGGTATAGAAAAACGCTAATGGATAGGAGTTAGTGTGGATGCAGGCCCTCTAAGCAAGGGTTAACAGGTTTGCTCTTGTCGTTACCAAAGCGCGAGAGATAGAGCATGTGTTCAACACTAGGCCAAACCGGCTTGTAGTGGTGAATATGCTTAGGCAATTTTAACTGAGGTTAGGTGTGCCTGAACTGGAACCCCTGGTTTAATGGCTATTGCAGTAGAAATATATTGCCTGTTTTGCAATGTGGTTTGTTATTGGGGCTGTGTGCCTGTGCTATTAGGCAGTATTGAATAACAAGTGAAATATAAAACCCAAGATATTGATGAGATAAAACCTATTTTATCGAAAAATAGAAAGCCGCAGCATGTCTCTATTATAATAATGATCGAAATAATGTAGAGTAAGTATTTTGCATTGCTGCTATCGTTCACTGATCGTGCTAGCAAAAGCATGCCAATAGCGCCAAGCAGAATTGAGATGATCGATCTTGCCGCAGTTAATGCTAGTCCTTGGTTTGTTTCTGTGCTGTAAGGTATCAGCCCTAATGAAGCATATAGCAAGCAACTTGCTTCGAGTAAAAAGAAGGCAAGCCTTCCTGCTGCCGTCCGGTCTTTTAGCATCCGTAAAAAGAAAAACAATGAAAGACCAATAAGTAAATAATTTGCGGTTGCTATAAACCATCCATGTCTTAAGCCAGCTATATTAAGCAGCGCTGTGCTAAGAGTGTCCATCTGGGGAATGATGGAAGGTGAGAGCAGCATGAATATAAACACTGATATCAGGTGTAGGGGAAGGACTAAACGAGATAGTAGGGTGACCAAATTTGTACCGATTAACGAAGAGGTATCCATGCGTTTTTAAAAGAACTTTCGTATGCCGCTGCGGGAAGAACAACTAGAATAGTGAAGGTACACATCTGCCCTGCATCTTTGCTGCCGATGACCACCATCCTCACCATCCCCGGCCTGGGCAGCCCCGGCCCGCAACACTGGCAGAACCAGTGGGAGGAGCACTACCACTACCAACGCGTAGAGCAGCAGGAGTGGGACCGGCCCGTGTGCGACGATTGGGTCCAAACACTGGAAGCCGCCGTAGCTGCCACCGGCCCCAGGGTAGTGCTGGTGGCGCACTGGGCCCGGCAAACCCGCCTTCCGCTGGTCGGCGCCTTGCTGGTAGCTCCTGCCGATGCCGAGCGCCCCGACTTCCCGCCCGAGCCGCAAGGCTTTGCACCCGTGCCGCTGCAGCGGCTACGTGCGGGAGTTGCGCTATTTTGCCAAACCCGAACCGCCCCCAACTTAAAGCGGCAGTGCGGCGGGCTTGCTCTACTGTCTCTCCACCACAACCAAACCCATATGTCCGCTTTCTACTTCCGGCGCAGCCTGCAGCTGGCTGGTGCCGCTGCTATGCTGCTATCTGCCTGCAACCAGGCACCCAAAACCGCCGCGGCCGAAACCTCAACCGTTACTTCTTCGCCGGCCTATCAGGAAGCCAACGCGTTGTTCGAGAAGCACGCCTACGCCGAGGCCTTGCCCAAGCTGTACAAGCTGGCGCAGGAAAACCCCGCCGATGCCGAGCTGCACTACAAAATCGGCGTGGCGGAGGCCAACCAGAAGGAGTACGCCAACTCGAGCGCCAGCTTCCGGAGGGCCCTGCGCCACGGCTACGACAAAGTGGCCGTGATGCGCAACATCGGCATCAATTACATCTGGACGCAGCGCCTCGACTCGGCCAAGCACTACCTGCGCGCGGCCCAAACGCTGGCCCCGAACGACGCCAAAACCCAGAAAGCCTTTACCATCCTCAACAACGAGGAAAAGCAGCGTTGGGCCAACAAGCTTGATAGCGTGAAAGCCAGCCTGCCCGCCAAATTATAACCAGCCCGGAATGCTCCGATGGAAAATCCGGAGGTGATATAAATACGAAAAGATTCGTAAAATAAATTGCTTGTAACCAGTTATTTGGTGCAGCGGTAGGAGTGGTGCAGCGTCATTCCGGCATGAAAACGCACCGCCTGATACTCGTAATTAATGCCGGGGCGTTGGTGGGGGCGGCGCCGCTTCGGGGGGCTGCTCAGCCGACGCCCAAGGCACAGCAGTTTGCCAGCAGCACCGTAGTGCTGACCTCTGGCGACACCCTCCGCGGCCCGCTCACGCTGCACTTCGACCGCGACCTGCTGCTGCTCGACCTGCCCGATGGGCGGGTGCGCACCATACCCGCCGGCGAGGTGCGCGCCTTTGCCGTGCGTGGCGACGGGCAGCCTGCCGAAGCCGCCACGCCGGGCATGCAAACCCGGCCCCTGCGCAACGGCCGGGGCGGGCAGCCATGGTTTGGTTACAACCGGGCCCGCCTGTTTTTGGTGCACCGCTGGAACCGCGAGCAGCCCAAGGCTACGCTTGCCTGCCCGGCGTTTTTCGAGCTGATGAGCGGCGGGCCCATTACACTTTACCGGCGCTGCAGCCTGGTGCTGCGGCGGGCGCCCTGGGCCGGGGCCACATTCCAGAACGCGGCAGGTTTTTCCGGCCGGCAGCCGCTGACGGATCATTACTACGCCCCAGCCGAAAAATATTTCCTGGGCACGCCCGATGGGCAGATAATGCGGCTGCACCATCCCAAGCGCGATGTACTGGCGTATTTTGCCCGCGAGGCCAGTGCCATAGCCGCGTACGCCCGCCGGCACCACCTGCGCTTTACCGATGCCCGCCAGCTGGCCCTCCTCGTGGATTACGCCAACTCGCTGCGGCCCAACTGGCCGGCCTCGCCCCCGGTGGCCCGCAGGCAAACGGCCGCACCTGCGCCCGCCACGCAAACCCAGCCCTAGCGTGCTGGCCCTGGGTGCCTGAGCGTAGTAGCCCGCCTGCCACCTAGGGCTAGGCGCTGAGGCGCCGGGTTTTGGGCGATTTGGGACGCAGCAAATCGCGGGTAGAAAGGCCCAGCAAAGCGTACAGGGGGCTAAAACCGCTGAGGCCCGTGAATAACAAACCCACCGAGAGCGTGGCCAGCAAGGCGAGCATATCGGCGCTTTGCCCTTCCAGAAACAGCTCGGTGCCCAGCATCAGAGCAAACAGCAAACGAATCAGACGATCGGGGAGGCCTAGGTTGCGACGCATGGCTGAGGCAGTTAGGAGGAAGGTGCTAATAAGTAACACCCGATAAAGGCCAATTTGCAATGACTTTCATCATAAAATTTGCCAGCGTGCAAGTCCGTTGGTATAGTTCAGTTTATGGCTGCGGGGGCTGCGCGGCCCGGTGCCAGCCGGGTGCTTAGCGGGCTGGTTGTACCTTCCGGCCATGCTTTCGCACCAACACGAAGTATTTCTGGAAGTAGCCCGCCGCCTTAGCTTCACCAAAGCAAGCCAAAGCCTGTTCATCAGCCAGTCGGCCGTGAGCAAGCAGGTGAAGGCCCTGGAAGAGCACTACAAAACGGGCTTGTTTGAGCGGCTGGGCAATGCCGTGGCGCTTACGGCCGCCGGCCAGCTGCTCTACCAAAAACTACTGCAGGTGCAGCAGCTGCAAACCGAGCTGCACCAGGAAATGGCCGCCCTGAGCCCGCGCTTTACGCCCGACATCCGGATGGTAATCGGGGCTAGCACCACCATTTCGCTGTATGTGCTGCCGCCGGTGCTGTCGGCGTACCTGGGGCACCACCCGCACGTGCAGCTCACGCTCAAAAACCGCAACAGCGAAAACATCCTCAAGGCCCTGCTCGAGCACGAAATCGACCTGGGCGTAATCGAGGGCATCCACCGCGTGAGCAACGTTACGTACACGCCCCTGCTCTCCGACGACGTGGTGGCCGTGTGCTCGGCCAAAAATCCGCTGCAGGGCCGCACGCTGGAGCTTACCGACCTCTACCACGTGCCGCTGGCCCTGCGCGAGCCGGGCTCGGGCACCTTGGCCGTAGTGGAGCAGGCCTTGCTGGCCCAGCGCATTCGGCTGGCCGATTTGCGCGTGAAAGTGCGCCTGGGCGGCACCGAGGCCCTCAAAAACTTTGTGCGCGTCGACCCGAGCGTGCTGGCCTTTTTGCCGCGGCAGGCCGTAGTGAAGGAGCTGGCCGCCGGCGAGCTGGCCGAGGTGAAGATTGATGATTTGCAGCTGCGCCGGCACTTCGAGTTTGTGCAGCGCCGGGGCACCGAAAACAACGCTCCGTTCAAGGATTTCATGCAGTTTGCCTTGCGGTATTATTCGAAACCGGAATAACCCATGCGAAAATACCATGCCTGCCAGGCATAACCAGGGCAGGGGTTGGCCGCGTTCTTTGGGCAGTTTTTACCCCACACGCAAGCCATGGCCACCATCACCGAACCTGTTAGTCGAGTAAGCGAGCTGGTGTGCTCGCGCTGCCACGCGCCGCATTCGGCGTTTTCCCCCCAAACCGTGGCTGAGTGCTGCGCTGCGCCGCTGCTGGCCCGCTACACGCTCGAGAAAGGTTCGCTGAGCAAAGAAGCCTTGGCTGCCCGCCCGGCCACCATGTGGCGCTACCGCGAGGTGCTACCGCTGCTCGACGATGCCCACATGGTGAGCCTGGGCGAGGGTTTTACGCCGCTGCTCACGCTCCGCAACCTAGGGGCGCGCTACGGCCTGGCTTCGTTGCTGCTCAAGGATGAGGGCCAAAACCCCACCGGCTCGTTTAAGGCCCGCGGCCTGAGCATGGCCATTTCCAAAGCCAAGGAGCTAGGGGCCGAAGGCTGCATCATCCCGACGGCCGGCAACGCCGGTGTAGCCATGGCCGCGTACTGCGCCAAGGCCGGCCTGCCCGCCACGGTGGTAATGCCGCGCCACACGCCCCAGGCGTTTCGGGAGGAGTGCTACTGGTACGGCGCCGAGGTGCGGCTGGTGGATGGCCTCATCAACGATTGCGCCGCGCAGGTGCGCCACATCAACGCCGATGGGCACTTGCTCGATGTATCGACGCTGAAAGAGCCGTACCGCCTCGAGGGCAAAAAAACCATGGGCTACGAAATTGCCGAGCAGCTGCAATGGCAACTGCCCGACGTGATAGTGTACCCCGCCGGCGGCGGCACCGGGCTCATCGGTATCTGGAAGGCTTTTGGGGAGATGAAAGCCCTGGGCTGGCTGGCGCCCGATGCCAAGCTGCCGCGCATGGTGGCCGTGCAAGCCACCAATTGCTGCCCGCTCATCGAAACCCTTGCCGGCAATCAGCCCAACTGCCAGCAGTACCTAGGGCGCGCCACCATTGCCAATGGCCTGGCCGTGCCGCGCCCCCTGGGCGAAGCCCTCATGCTGCAAGTCCTGAAAGAATCGAACGGCACGGCCCTGAGCATCAGCGACGACGAAATGTTGGAAGGCATGCGCGAGCTGGGCCGCGCCGAAGGCCTGTTTGTAGCGCCCGAAGGTGCCGCCGTGTGGCTGGCCACCCGTAAGCTGCTGACCAGCGGCTGGCTGCGCGCCGGCGAGCAAGTGCTGCTGCTGAACACCGGCTCGGGCCAGAAATACCTCGACAACGTGCTGGGTCGGTACTAGCAGCCAGCAGTTCGCTTTCCCTGCCGCACCTGTCATCCTTCATCTGTCGTCCGCCAAGCGAAGGACCTTCTCGCGTTGGACCTCACCCCCGGTCCCCTCTCCAGAAGAGAGGGGGAGCAGATGCTATCCGGCGTTAGCACGCGAGATGTCTCGGCATGCTCGACATGACGTGCTTTTTCATGGCCCTAGGTCGCGAGGCTCCCCCTCTCCCTCATGTCGCGCCTGGAGCGAGGTAGGGGGCCGGGGGGTGAGGCCTCTCGTCAGCACCACGCGACCTGGGGAACAGCGCGCCCAACTGTGATTTTATGGGGTGCTTTGTGCTTCGCGGCGGCCGAACGCCGTATAGCCAACCACACGCCACCAAGCCAACGCACCTATGCGCGCCAACCAAGAGCGGCTCTACGCCGATGTCCAGTTTCTGACCTCGCTGCAGCCGGCCCGCAACTACCGCAATCTTACCTCGCTGAACCGGGCCGCCGAGTACATCCGCGGGGAGTTCGAGAAGCTGGGCTGCCCCGTGGAGGAGCAAGCCTTTAAGGCCGATGGCCGCCAGTACCGCAACATCGTGGCCACGTTTGGTCCGCCCGAGGCCGAGCGCATCATCGTGGGGGCGCACTACGATGTGTTTGGCGAGCAGCCCGGCGCCGACGACAACGCCTCGGCCGTGGCGGGCCTGCTCGAAACCGCGCGCCTGCTGCACGCCCTAGGTGCCCAGCTGCCCCCCGACCGCCGCATCGACCTGGTGGCCTACCCCAACGAAGAGCCGCCGTACTTCGCCTCGGAGTACATGGGCAGCGCCGTGCACGCCAAATCGCTGCACGATGCGGGCGTAACCGTGCGCGCCATGATTTGCTACGAGATGATCGGCTATTTCCGCGACGAGCCCGGCTCGCAGCGCTTCCCCACCGAAAACCTGGCCGAGCTATACCCTAACACCGGCAATTTTATTACGGTGGTGGGCCGCGACGGGCAGGAGCTGTTTACGCAGCGCGTGCAGCAGCTTATGCGCGCCCAAGCCGATGTGGATGTGCAGCGCATCAACCTGTCGGCCAAAGCCGGCCTGGCGGGCCTGTCCGATCAGCGCAACTACTGGCCTTATGGCTGGAACGCCGTGATGATCAACGACACCGCCTTTTTGCGCAACCCCAACTACCACGAAACCACCGATACCATCGACACGCTCGATTTCCGCCGCATGGCCGAGGTAGTAAACGGGGTGCTGAACGCCGTCCTGAACTTATAAAACCGCCAGGGCGCGCGTGCGGGCGTCCATTACGTGGTGCCACAAGGGCGGCACCAGGGCCAGCAGCAGCATGGCCGGGTAGCCCGCCGGCATTTGGGGGCTGGTGGGTTGGTAGCGCAGCGCATGGTACGGCCGCGAAGCCAGGTAATGGTGGTCGGAGTGCCGGGTTAGCTCGTACAGCAAAATCCGACCTAGGGGCTGTTCGGCATTCCAGGAGTGGTGGGGCTGCACCCGCTCGTACACCCCGGGCCGCACCTCGCGGCGCTGCAGGCCGTAGTGCTCCACGTAGTTTACCGCCTCCAGCAGCGCGCCGCCCAAAAAAGCCACCACCACAAAGCCCAGGGCTGCCTGCCAACCCAGGCCCGCGCCCACGGCCAGCACCGCCAACACCTGCAGCAGCTGAAACCGCAGCATTTGGTTGTGCCACGGGTGCCATACCGCTTGGCCTGCGCGCTGCAGGCGCGTGGCCTCCAGGTGCCAGGCCGAGCGCCAGCCGCCCCACATCGAGCGCAGCACAAACGGGTAGAGGCTTTCGCCGAAGCGCGCCGTAGCCGGATCGAGCGGCGTGCCCACGTGCCGGTGGTGCCCGCGGTTGTGCTCGATGAAGAAGTGCAGGTACAGGCTGCTGAGCAGCAGGGCTTGCGCCAGCAGTTGCTCCAGCCGGTTGGCGCGGTGGCCCAGCTCGTGCGCCACATTGATGCCCAGCACCCCGCAGCAAATGCCCTGGCTGGCGGTAAGTCCGGCCAGTTCGGCCGGGTTAAGCGGTTGCGTGCTCAGCGTGTGCAGGTACCAGCCCAACAAACCGTACTGCAGCGGCACATTCAGGTACAGCAACCCATCGAACACCCACGCATACGCCGCCGATGCGGTAGCCGGTTCTTCGGGCTGGGGTTTGGGCCTGGGCAATACCAGCTGCTCGAGCAACGGTACGGCGCCAAATACCACAAGCGGCGTAAGCCACGCCCATGCGCCGTGCCACAGCAACCCGAGCGCTGCGCACACAGGCACAGTGTAGGCCAGAAAGTAGCGTAAATCGCGCGGCTGCATAGGTTGGTAATGGCTGAAAGGCTATGCTTAAGATAATGCCGCAAGCACCCGAAAGCAAGTAGTAGCACGAGGCGGTAAGCACGGATTACTACGGTTCAGGTCTTATAACTTACGCCTTGTATTTATAGGGGGGTTATTCATTTGAAAGACATAGATCAGTAGGTTCGACTATGCATAAACAGGGGTGATTTTTAATAAATAGCCATGTTTTGTGCTTTGGCCTATGTAAATAAAGGGGGTGTTTACCAAAGCATATATTTTGTTCATACATTAGCTGAAGCCGCTGACCAGCTCATCTAATCTATGCCAACCACCACGCCGCGTTTGTCCTTTGCTCGGGTAGCCCTAGGTGGGTTGCTGCTGAGCGCACTCGTTGCTGCCGCTACGCCTGCCGCACACCCGGTAGCCCTGCCCGGCTCGCTGAATTTCGCCGACATAGCCTGGATGCTGACGGCCACCGCCATGGTGCTGATCATGACGCCGGGGCTGTCGTTTTTCTACGCGGGCATGGTGCGGCCCAAAAACGTTATCAGCACCATGCTGCAGAGCTTCGTGGCCCTGGGTGTCATCACGCTGGTGTTCTACTTCGTGGGCTTTTCGCTGGCCTACGGCGACTCGTGGCACGGTATCATTGGTTCGCCGTTTACCTACGCCTTGCTGCGCGGAGTGGGCACGGCGCCGCATCCGGTGCTGTCGCCTACCATTCCGTTTATTCTCTACTTCGCCTTTCAGCTGAAGTTCGCCATCATCACGCCCGCGCTCATTACCGGCTCGTTTGCCGAGCGGGTGCGCTTTAAGGGCTATCTGGCCTTTATGGTGCTGTTTTGCCTGTTCATCTACTGCCCCTTGGCGCACTGGACGTGGCACCCCGAGGGCTTTTTGCGGCGCTGGGGCGTGCTCGATTTTGCCGGCGGCACCGTGGTGCACATTTCGGCGGGCATTGCGGCGCTGGCCGGCGCCTTGGTGCTGGGGCCGCGCACCACGCACCAAAAGTCGTCGTTCTCAACGCCCAACGTGCCTTACGTGCTGCTCGGCACGGGTTTGCTGTGGTTTGGGTGGTTTGGCTTCAACGCGGGCTCGGCCCTGGGGGCCAACGAGCTGGCCGTAACGGCCTTCGTGAACACCAACCTGGCCTCGGCGGCGGCGTTGTTTGCCTGGTTGCTGGTAGAGGTGGTGCGCGGCGGCAAGCCCACGGCCGTAGGGGCCTGCACGGGCGCCGTGGTGGGGTTGGTGGCCATTACGCCCGCGGCCGGCTACGTAAGCTACGGCCAAAGCGTGCTGTTCGGGGTGCTGGCGGCGCTTATCAGCCACGCGGCGGTGCACTGGCAAAACTCCCGCACCACCATCGACGATACCCTCGATGTGTTTCCGTGCCACGGCCTGGGCGGCATGGTGGGCATGCTGCTTACGGGCGTGTTTGCCGATAAAGTGGGCCTGATCCACGGCACCGCCACGGTGTTTGGCTACCACGTGCTGGGGTTGCTGATTGTGGTGGGCTACTCGTTTGGCGGGGCGTGGGCGCTGCTGAAGCTGACGGACCGCTTTTTTGCCCTGCGCGTGAAAGCCGCCGACGAGGACCTAGGACTCGACCTAAGCCAACACGAAGAATCGACGTACCACGTCGACGAGGATTTTGAGCGCACCTACCGCAAAGAGCTGCAGGCCAGCAAACTGGCATAACAAGCATTCGTGCGTGCCCACCACTCCGGAGAATGGGAAAGCCGGGGCCGCACGAACCTGGGGGAATGGGTGCAGAAGGCAGAAAAGCCGCCAGCGGGGAAACTGGCGGCTTTTCGTTTTTGCAAAAGCAAGCAGGCTAGTGGCCCATTTTCGACAGAAAGAACGCCGCCAGGAAGCCCAGCACCGTTATCAGCCCCGTAAAGTTGTGGGTTACCTCAAAGGCTTCCGGAATCATGGTGTCGGCAATCATGGCCAGCACGGCGCCGGCGGCCACGGCCGTAGTAGCCGCCACCACATCCGGCGAAAACTGGCTGAACACCGCATAGCCCAGCCACGCCGATATGCCCGACACCAGCGCGATGCCGCCCCACAGTAGCAGCACGTAACGCGCTGAGTGTCCGGCTTTCTTCATGCCAGCCGCGCTACTGAGGCCTTCGGGCAAATTCGAGAGGAAAATAGCTACCACGGCCACGGTGCTTACTGCGCCGCCGGCCAGCAAACTCAGGCCGATTACAATGCTTTCGGGTATGCCATCGAGCAGGGCGCCTACGGCCAGCGCGGTGGCGTTGTCGTCGCCGGCGTTGTTGCCCTCGGTTTGGCCGGCTTGCACCTGCCGCCGCTCCGCGGCCTGGTGGTGGCCCGAGCGTTTGCGGTGTTTGGCGCCGTAGCGCGCCAGCAGCCAGTTGGCCAGCGTGTAGGCCGCGGCTCCGCCCACAAAGCCTACCGCGCTGGCCGTAAAGCCACCCTGCGCGTAGGCTTCCTCCATCAGCTCGAGCGAGAGCGTGGAGATAAGAACGCCGCTGCCGAAGGCCATGATGGCGGCAATCAGGCGCTGCGGCACGTTGGCGAAATAGCCAATGGCCGCGCCCAGCAGCAGCGCCGACCCCGAAACCAAGCCCCAGAAGCCGGCCATAAACCAAGTAGGAAACATCGTCATGAGCAAAAGCCCGGCAGAGTGCGTGTTTGCTGCATACGCGGTTTGCCCGCTTAAGGTAGAGCTTGGGCCCTAGGTGGTGCCGTGCGGCTAGTGCGCGTGGGCCAGCAAGGCGCTGCGCAGCTCCGCATCCGTTAGGCCGGGCACATCAACTCTTTTAAACGGAGCCGTGTGGCCGCTGAGCAGCGTGAGGCTGCTGCGGGGTTGGGCCAGCACCTCGGCCAAAAACCGCAGCAGGCAGTCGTTGGCTTTGCCATCCTGCGCGGGCGCGTTCAGCCGAACCGTAACGCTGCCATCGGGCGCCAGCACAAGGGCGTTGTGGCGGGCGTTGGGCTTGGCTTTGAGGTGCAGGGTGGCCATGCGGCTGCCTAGGTGGTAGGTGAGTTGTAGGCGTCGTACACGTTCCAGGCCCACACGGCAAACGGAACGATTACCGTCCACCAAAGCAAAAAGCCCACAATGCCGCTAATCACCCAAATGAAAACGGCTTTCAGAATTTGCCCTTTGATGAGCTGGCCCAGGCCCGGAAGTATGGCCGACAGCAGGGCCGGCACGCCGTAGGTAGGTTTCATGGCAATTGGTTAAGGCTGACGCGCGACAGCCCACGCGTATGGAAGCAAGGTAGCAAGAAACCGCGCTGCCGAAGGCCGTAGGCATTGTGGTGGGCAGAAGCGGCAGATCATCAGCGCCAGCACAGGCCTGCGCCACTGCCGCCGCCGCCCCGCGTTACCGGCCGCCCATAATGCTTTGCCCCGTGGGGCATGCATCGAGCAGCACGCAGCGGCCGCAGGCCGGCGTGCGGTAGTAGCAGCATTTTTGCCCATGAAACATAAGGGCCTCGTGGTGGTCGTACACCTGCTGCGCATCCCACTCAGGCGGCAGCAGGGCCTCCAGCAACGCGTGCGAGGCCTCGGTGCCCACCTTGGGCCCGATCAGACCTAGGCGCTGCGCCACGCGGTGGTGGTGGCTGTCGACGGGCATGGCCGGGCGCCGCAGCGTGCTGAACAGCAAGGTAGCCGCGCTGGTTTTGGGGCCCACGCCGGGCAGCGTTTCCAGCCACGCACGGGCTTCGGGCACGGGCAGCTCACCTAGGAACTCGAGCGCCAAATTGCCCTGCAGCCGCTCGGTTAGCTCGCGCAAAATGGCCTGGATGCGCGGCGCTTTCTGCTCGGGCCACGTGCACGGGCTGATGGCTTCCTGCACCTCGGCGGTGGGGGCGTCGCGCACTTCGGCCCAGGTAGCAAACCGGGCGCGCAGCTGTTGGTAGGCCCTGTGCGAATCCTGGTTGCGGGTGCGGTGCGACAACACGGCGCTGATCAGCTCGCTCATGGGGTCTTTCACGCTGAAAAACCGGAACGGCGCGCCGTAGAGCTGGCACAGCCGCTCGTGCGCCAGCAAGGCCAGCGCCTGGCGGTGGGCAAAATCGGTGGCAGATGGCGGAAGGGCGGCAGACACAACCCTGGCAAACGCAGGAGCCGGCCGCGCGGTTGGGCTGCCGCAAAAAAGAAGGCCGGCCCCTAGGTGGGTACCGGCCTCGGCAAGCATAGGAGCCGCGGGTTAGCGCGTAGCTGCTCCGTTGTAGTTGTACATCTGCACGGCCTGCTTCAGCTTGTTGGCTTGCGAGCCGCTCACGAAGGTGGGCACCAGCAGCACCGGCACCGAGATGAACAGCAGCGGCGAAATGCGCTGGGCGTTGCCGCTGAAGGTGTTCAGCATACCCGCCACCAGCATGCCGCCGCCCACAATGTAGCCCGCGGTGCTCACGCGCTTTAGGCGAGCGGCATCGCGCAGCAGCTCGGCGCTGCCGGGGTTATCAGAAAGCGCCACGCTCAGGTTGCGGAAGTTCATGTCCTGAATAGGGCCGCCGTCTTTGCTGAAGTACTCGGTTTTGACGGTGCGGTAGCCGCCGCCGTAGGGGTAGCCCGCCATGCCCCACGGGCTGCCGAAGCCGTAGCGGCCCATGCCGTAGCCGTAGGGGCCGTAGCCCCAGGGCCCGCCAAAACCGCCCGGCGACCATGATTGCGAGGTAATGGAATACGTGCTGATGCGGCCCTGCTTTTCGCGGCGCAGCGTGGCCTCGCGGCGCGAGCCGGGCAGCGTGGTGCGGATGTAGTGGCCCGTTTCGTCCTGATAGAACTTAATCTGATCCAGATCAAACCGCTGCTGGCCGTTGAGCAGCAGGTACGAGCGGCCAATTACGGGTTGGCGCAGCTCCACATCGTCGGCGGCGTACACCTGGCCCGATTTCAGGCCGATGCGGTAGCGCGGTTGGGGTGCTTGCTGGGGCGGGGCGGCCTGCTCGGGCGCAGGCTGGGCTTGCGCGGGCGCAGCAGCGCTCCGGCGCACGGTATCGGCTACGGTGGGGGGCGTGCTCAGCTGGCGCGGGGCATCCTGCGCCACGGCAGCAGCCGCGGAGGCGCCGGCAAGGCCGGCGGCGAGCAACATCGAACGGATGTTCATGAGTGGAGGGCGTGAACGAACAGGGGGAATACCTTGAGGAAGCGTCCGGGTGAGTAGCGGTGGCACATGGCCCCGCGCCGCACGGCCGAAAAGTAATGCCGGGGCCAAGATGCCGCAAAAAATCGGCCAGTGCCCCATGCTTTCCAAAACCACAACAGCAGTATAACTCGTTCCGCCAGCCAAATTCCTTTTTAATCCCATACGGAGCTGCCGCTCACGGCGATACAAAAGCTTGTTATGCGGCCAATTTCACGGCAGCGCTAGGGGCCCGAGCAATTCCTTTAGATTTGAAGCCATTTGATTGCACTCGTTCATTGTGGCTATTAAATATTGTTTTACCCTATTCGTGTTAGGGGGCTCATTGCTCAACTTTGGTCCCGATTGTCGCCGCAAGCCTTTTCGCTTGTTGTACCCAAACCAAGTACTAGTGCAAGGCATCTCCGATGCTGGTAACGACTGTTTGCCCCAGTATATATCTAGCTTGGTGTGCAGTCGCAACGGTACAACATTGTATCGGGCCGACACTTTACAAGAGTTCGAGTTTAAGAAGCGGGTGTGGCCCCGGATTGTCATAATCAGTCCGAGTCGCTACCAACTTTTGCTCGAACGGAACCTGCGGCCAAATAAAAACGACTTGTTGCTGCTAACCGTTGACGGCAACCGTGTGGTGCGCCGGCAGGTGCTTCCCACCTTCGACAACCCCGCATGTGATGTAGATGGTGACGGGCGAGTAGAGTATGCAGGTATCCGCGACTATGCTGAAGCAGTAGACGATCCAGCTAAAATGTCCTACAATCCTATCTTGTTTTACGAGCTGCGCTCAACTGGTTGGATGCTAGATAGTACGGCTACCATGCAAATAAATAAAATGCTTTGGGGTAAATTCTACGGGTTTCAGCCCAAGCCCAACCTGCAGTTGCAAATACCAAAAGGTTATAACAAGTACTTGCCTGTTATTGAGTAAGCGAGTCAGCTCCTAGGACGAATAATAATACAACAGCCGCGGGGCCGCCGAATGATGATTCGGCGGCCCCGCGGCTGTTGTCTGAAAGCAAGCGTTACTCCGGCTTCAGCAAGGTTTCGAGCAAGCTCATGCTGTCGATCATGTCGCGCGTGTTCTCGAAGTCAATGGGCTTCACGATGTAGCCGCGCACGTTGTGCTGCTCGGCCTGCATGCGGTCGATGTCCATCTCGGAGGTGGTGGTGATGAACACCGGAATGTGGCGCAGCTCCTCGTGCGTGTTTAGCTCGGCCAGAAACTCGTGCCCGTTCATTTTGGGCATGTTCAGGTCGAGCAGAATTACCTCGGGCAGCGGCCGGATGGCCTCTACGCCGTTCAGGCCCAGCAGCATATCCAAGGCTTCGAGCCCGTTGAAGGCCGTGTAGAGCTTGTGCGGCACGCTGAACTTCTCGAACGACTTCTGCACGGTCATCGTGTCGAAAAAATCGTCTTCTACTAGCAGAACTGAACGCATGGGCGGGCGAAGTGGTGAACGCGCAAAGGTAAGGTACTACTGCCGGAGGGCGCCTGGGTTACAGCTCGGCTTTGCTGAGCAGCACCCCCACGGGCTGCTTGGGCCAGGTAAACACAAACGCCGCCCCGTGGCCCACCGACGACTCCACGCGGATGCTGCCGCGCTGCTCGTCGATGATTTTCTTGACGATGCTCAGGCCGATGCCGGTACTTTCGGCGGTGTGCCGGTCGCGCAGCGTCTGAAACATCAGGAAGATTTTTTCGTGGTACTCGGGCGCAATGCCGGGGCCGTCGTCCTGCACCCGAAACTCGTACTGCTTGCCCGCCTCGCGGCAGCCTACCACAATGATGCCCTGCTTGTTGTGGTGGTACTTCACGGCGTTGCTGAGCAGGTTGGTAAACACTTGCTGCAGGCTCAGGCGGTCGGTGAGCAGGGTAGGCAAGGAGTCCTGAATGCGCACCTCAAACGTGGGCGGCACCACCAAATCGGCTACTTCGTGCACCAGGTGCTCCACGCTTACCTCCTCGAGCCGCTGCTGGGTGCGGCCCACGCGGGCGTAGGCCAGCAGGCCGTTAATCAGGTCTTCGAGGCGCGTGAGGCGGCCTTTCATCAGCCCAAAGTACTCGCGCATTTTATCCGACAGCTCGTGGCCCAGCTCGTCCTCAATCCACTTCACCACGGTGCTCACGCCGCGCAGGGGCGCTTTCAAGTCGTGCGAGGCCACGTAGGCAAACTGATCCAGCTCGCGGTTGCGCTTTTCGAGGGCCGTAAACGTCTCGTCGAGGGTTTGCGTCATGCGGTTGAGCGAGGTGGCCAGGTTGCCCACGCTGTCGCGCTCCTTGTCCTTGATTTTTACCTTGTAGTCGCCCTGCACCACCTGGTTGGCCAGGTTCTCGATAATGCTGATGCGGTGCGCAATGCCCTCGTTGGCGGCCGCCAGCTCGCGCTGCAGGCGGTCGTTGGCGGTTATTTCCACGCTCACGCGCCAGAACAGCCACAGCGTGATGACGATGGCAAACGTGGCCGAAATCAGGATAATGGCGGGCGTTATGGTTTCGTAGGTGCTTTGCTCGGAGCTGCGTTCCTGCAAAATTTCCAGCTCGCGGGTGCGGGCCCGGCCCAGCATGCGCTCAACGGCGCGCATGGTTTGGCGGTCGGTGTCGAGCAGGGTTTGCACCGACGAGCGCGACAACCGGCCCTGGCCGCGCGCCATGTCGGAGAGCAGGCGCATTTGTACGTTCACGAGCGTTTCGAGCGTATCGAGCCGCAACTGCTGCTGGGGGTTGTCCCTGGTCAGCCGCTGCACCTCGTTGTAATGCACGAACACCTGCCCCTTGGCCTTGTTGTAGAGCCCTAGGTACACGGTGTCGGCCGTAAGCAGGTAGCCGCGCACCCCCGAGCGGGCATCCTTGATGCGCAGCTCCATGTCCTTGAGCTGCTGCATCACCTGGTAGGAGTGCTCTACCCACTGGGTGCGGGTGCTCAGCTGCCGGGTGCTGATAAACGAGGCCACCGCCGTGAGCAGCAATACACCAGCCGCGATAAAAAAGCCGATGTACAGTTTGGTTTTCGTGTTGAATGCCATGTTGGAGAATGCCGTAGGCTAACGAATATGCAAGATACACACCCCGGCCCGCAGCGGCCCAAAAACCGCTTGCCGTGAGCAATGCCGTATCTTCGCGGGCCCTACGATTACCGCAGCACCATGCCCGACGCCATCAGCAGCCCGCAAAATCCCCGCATCAAAAACCTGCTGCGCCTGCAGCAAAAATCGTCGGAGCGCCGGGCCCAGGGGCTCACCATCATCGAGGGCCTGCGCGAGCTAACCATTGCCCGCGCCGCCGGGGTGGTGGTGCCCACCGTGTTTGTATGCCCCGAGCTGCTGCCCCGCGTGCAGCAAGAGGAGCTGCGGCAGGTGCTTGCGGCCTCGGCCGAGTGGTTTGAGGTATCGAAGGCGGTGTTTGAGAAAGTTGCCTACCGCGAGGGTTCCGATGGGGTGCTGGCCCTGGCCAAGCCGCCGCTGCGGCGCTTGCACGAGCTGGAGTTGCCTGCCAACCCGCTGCTGCTGGTGCTCGAGGCCGTGGAGAAGCCCGGCAACCTAGGGGCCGTGCTGCGCACCGCCGACGCGGCCCAGGCCGATGCCGTAATCGTGTGCGACCCGCGCACCGATTTGTTTAACCCCAACGCCATCCGCTCGAGCATTGGCTGCGTGTTTACGGTGCCGGTGGTGGCCACCACGCGCGAAGAGCTGCTGGGCTGGTGCCGCCAGCACGGCATCCGGACTTACGCGGCCGCCCTCACGCCCGCGGCCCAGCCCTACACCAACTTCGATTACTGCGGCCCCACGGCCCTGCTGATGGGCACCGAGGCCGACGGCCTCACCCCCGAGCTCATTGCGGCCTGCGACCATACCATCATCATTCCCATGCGCGGCTACATCGATTCGCTCAACGTGAGCACGGCCACGGCGGTGCTCACCTTCGAGGCCGTGCGCCAGCGCGACGTGGCTGCCGCCCGCGGCTAGGGCCGGGCGCACCTAGGCCGAGCCGCCCAGGCGCAGCTCGCCCGCCAGCACCACCCCGCGCGGCTCCAGGTCATCGTCGAACACGCACAGGCTGGCCTCGTAGCCGGGGGCAATCAGCCCTAGGTGGTTTTCGAGGCCCAGCACCCGGGCAGGGTAGAGGGAGGCCATGCGCAAACTTTCGGCGAGCGAAAGGCCCGCGTGCTGCACGCAGTTGCGCACGGCCTGCAGCATGGTTAGCGCCGAGCCCGCCAGCGTGCCCTGCCCATCCACGTACCGGTCGCCGGCATGGCGGAACTGGTACGCGCCCTCGGGGCTTTCGGCCACGGCGTCGGTAATCAGAAACAGCCGCTCGCCCATAAGCTTGTGGCTGATGCGCACCGCCGCAAAATCGCAGTGCACGCCATCGGCAATAATGCTGGCGCAGGCCGTGGCCGAGTCGTACACGGCGCCCACTACGCCCGGCTCGCGCCCCGCCAACCCCGACATGGCATTGAACAGGTGCGTAGCCGCCGCAAAACCGCCACCGAAGGCCGCCGTGGCCTGCGCGTACGTGGCGTTGGTATGCCCCGCCGACAGCACCACGCCGGCATCGCGCAGCAAAGCCACGGCCTCGGGCGTGGCTGCTTCGGGCGCCATGGTCAGCATCCGCAACGCGCCGGCCCCTAGGTGCAGCCACTCGCGCAGCTCGGCCACATCGGGCACCCGAATAAACGCGGCTTGGTGGGCGCCTTTTTTCTGGTGGCTGATGTAGGGCCCCTCCAAGTGCACGCCCAGCAAACCGCCGTTGGGGTGTTGCTCCCGGAAAGCTTTGCCGGCCAGCACCGCCTCGCGCATGAGTACGGGCGAGTTGGTGGGCATGGTGGCCAGAAAGTGCGTGGTGCCCTGTTGCCAGAACGTCTCTTGCATGCGCGCCAGCACCTCGGGGGTAGGATGGGTAGAAAAGAGCACCCCATCAGCCCCATACACCTGCAAATCGATAAGCCCGGGCGCTACGTGCAGGCCGCCCAGGTTGCGGGCAGGCACATCGGCGGGTAGCTCGGCCGCGGGTACCACCCCCTCGATGCGCCCGTGGCTGATGACCACGGCGTGGTGGAGCAGCTCGGCATGGCCGGTGTGCAAAACGGCGTTGGTAAGGGCGTAGCGCATTGGCGTAGGGGTAGCAGAGGCAGGGTGCTGAAACCACAAAAATGCGGCACCAGTATTTTTGGCGGCTTACGTACTACCAGTTTTCGCAGCTATGATCGAACACCGCACTTTTCGCATCCACGGCCGTGTGCAGGGCGTGTTTTTCCGGCAGTCGTCGCAGCAAGAGGCCCGGCGGCTGGGCCTCAGCGGCTACGCCCGCAACGAGCCCGACGGTACCGTAACCATTGAAGCCGAAGGACCCGCCGACGCCCTAGGTGCTCTGGAGCAGTGGTGCCACCAAGGGCCGCCCGCCGCCCGCGTCGATCGGGTGGAGGTGCAGCCGGGCGCGGTGCAAGGCTACGGGCGGTTCGAGGTGAGGCGGTAGGCTGCGCCGCTACTGTTTCAGCACGCGCTGCACCACACGCCCTTGCCGCGTCGTAAGCGACACGAAATACAGGCCCGCCGGCCAGCCAGCCGTATCAACTTGCCACGGGCCCGCCTGCACGGGTTGGGTATGGTACCGCCGACCTAGGGCATCGAATATCTGCAACTGGCCGGCTACCGGAACCTGCGCCACCAAGGTTTGCTGCACCGGGTTCGGGCTCGTCTCGAAGCCGTGGATTGCGGCAGCGGACTTGTTGGGCAAAGCGGTTTGTTGTTGCACCGCGTAGGCCGTGGCCTTGAGCGTGCAGCCCGAGTAGAGCACCGAGGCCTGCAGCAGCAACCAGCCGTAGCGGTAGCCCGTGGCGGCATTGCCCAACCGGAAGCCCAGGTAGTGCGGGGCCCCATCGCGCCACTCGCCTATCCGCTGCAGGCCACCGGGGTTCGAGGCCTCCAGCGCCAGGGTTAGTTGGCTGTCGGTTTGCCCGTTAATGGTAGCCGCTGCCCAGGTGGGTATTGCGCTGCCCGGCACAAACGGTTGGGCGCTGTCCTGGATGGAAGCCCCACCGGCTAGGGCAACGGCCGTTGGTTTGAAGGTGGTTTGGGTTTTCAAAATTTCCCCACCGCTGATCCAGGCATGGGCGGAGGCAACGGGGTACTTGCCGGCTTGCAAAGTGGCGTCGGTGCTCAGAAACACATCGAACCGGCCATCGGCATCAACGTCGAGCGAGTCGAGCCGGCGGGTGTTCAGCGGGGTGTTGGGGCCGGCGTAGGTTAGGGTTGAGCTCAGCACCCGCTCGGGCACCAGCACCTCGTGCCACAAGCCGCTCACCTGCCCGGCCACAATGCCCGATTGCGCCCGCACCGTACCTAGGCTCGCCAACAGTACAACCCCGAACAGCACGCATGTCGGGCGGGCAAGCCGTGCCCGGCGCCTAGGTAAACGTACGCGTAGCGGCATAGGCAGCAGGTTTAGGAGCAATGCACGTAAGGTAATATTCGGTAGCTGAAATATGTTGGTGGCCTTTGCTGAAAACCCATAGCCGGGCAAACGCATTCGCAGGGGCGGCGCGCAAACACAAGGCAAGCCAAAGTGCGATATTGCGCCAATGAACAAGGCTTTTCTGTCTAACCTACTGCGCCGCTTGGGCCTGATTTACGGCGCCGACCTGGTACGCTACCGCTTTGTTCGCTTCCGCAATCGGCAGGCAAACCAGGCCTTTCGCGCCGCCAACCCTACGGTAGCCTTGCCGCCCGATTACCCGCTCTACGAAACCTATCAGCTCAACTACCAGAAGTACTACGAGGGCGGCCGCGACACCGCCCGCTGGATACGCGACTTGCTGGCGCCCCACCTGGAGCTGCGCCACGCGCACCTGCTCGATTGGGGTTGTGGCCCCGGGCGCGTTATCCGGCACTTGCCCAGCGTAATCGGCCAGGGCTGCCGCTACACCGGCACCGATTACAACCCCCAGTTTGTGGCGTGGTGCCGGCAGCACCTGGCGCGCCCCGATACCGCGTTTCTGCAAAACGGGCTTGAGCCGCCCCTGCAGGCCGCAGCCGCCACCTTCGATGCGGTTTATGGCATCTCCATCTTCACGCACTTATCGGAGCAAGGCCACCGCCAATGGTTTCAGGAGCTCATGCGCGTAACCAAGCCGGGCGGCGTGCTGCTGTTCACAACCCACGGCGAGGCATTTTTGCCGGTGCTCACGCCCGCCGAGCAAGCGCGCTTCGGGGCAAACCAGCTGGTGATTCGCAGCTACGAAAACGAAGGCCACCGCATGTACGGCGCCTTTCAGCCGCCAGCCTACCTACGGCAGTTGTTTGAGCCCCAGGCCGAGGTGCTACGGCACATGCCCGGGCAACGCCTGGGTGGTAGCTCCAGCCAAGATGTGTGGCTGTTGCGGAAGCGCTAAACCAACCACGCCGACAAACAAAAAAGGCGCGGCCGAAGCCGCGCCTTTTTTATTCAAGCTGCCGAAAAACTAGTCGTTCTTCTTGGCCGAGCGCAGACGCTCGTTTTCGTCGAGCAGGATTTTGCGCATCCGGATCGACTTCGGCGTTACCTCCAGGTACTCATCCTTCTGGATGTATTCCATCGCGTCTTCCAGCGAGAACTGGCGCTTGGGGATAATCTTCACGTTTTCGTCGGAGCCCGAAGCACGCATGTTGGTCAGCTTCTTGCCCTTCTGAATGTTGATGGTCAAGTCGTTGGGGCGGGTGTGCTCGCCGATAACCTGGCCAGCGTATACCTCTTCGCCCGGATCAACGAAGAACTCGCCGCGGTCCTGCATCTTGTCGATGGTATAAGCGGTGCCGGCACCGGTCTCCATCGAGATAAGCGAACCGCTGATACGACCAGGGATGGTGCCTTTGTAGGGCTCGTAGCTCTGGAAGCGGTGGTTCATGATGGCCTCACCAGCAGTAGCCGTCAGCACGTTGTTGCGCAGGCCGATCAGGCCCCGCGATGGGATGTTGAACTCCAGGTGCTGCAGGTCGCCTTTCGGCTCCATGATGGTCAGCTCGCCTTTGCGCATGGTTACCAGCTCGATAACCTTGCCGGCGGTTTCCTCGGGTACGTCAACCACCAAGTGCTCGATGGGCTCGAGGCGGTTGCCGTTGTCGTCTTCTTTGTAGAGTACCTGCGGCTGGCCTACCTGCAGCTCGTAGCCTTCGCGGCGCATCGTTTCGATGAGTACCGACAAGTGAAGGATACCCCGGCCGTACACCAGGAAGGTGTCTTCGCGGTCGGTTTCCTGCACACGCAGGGCCAGGTTTTTCTCGGTCTCTTTGTACAGACGGTCGCGCAAGTGACGCGAGGTCACGAACTTGCCTTCCTTACCGAAGAACGGCGAGTTGTTGATGGTGAACAGCATGTTCATCGTCGGCTCGTCGATGCTGATACGGGTCAGCGCCTCGGGGTTTTCAGCATCGGCGATGGTGTCGCCGATGTCGAAGCCTTCGATACCGGTTACGGCGCAAATTTCGCCGGCCTGTACTTCGGCAACCTTGGCTTTGCCGAGGCCTTCGAACACCTGCAGTTCCTTGATCTTCACCTTCTTGATGGAGCCGTCGGCCTTCATCAGGCTCATGTTGGCGCCTTCTTTCAGGGTGCCGCGGTGCACACGCCCGATGGCGATACGACCTACGAAAGCCGAGTAGTCGAGCGAGGTAACCTGCATTTGCGGCGTGCCCTCGATGAAGGGAGCCGGCGGAATCGACTCGATAACGGCGTCGAGCAGCGGGGTAATGTCTTCGGTTTTCTGTTTCCAGTCGCGCGACATCCAGCCCTGCTTCGACGAGCCGTACAGCGTTACGAAGTCCAGCTGGTCTTCGGTGGCGCCGAGGTTAAACATCAGGTCGAACACCTGCTCGTGCACCTCGTCGGGGCGGCAGTTCTCTTTGTCAACCTTGTTTACTACCACAATCGGCTTCAGGCCTAGGTCGATAGCTTTCGACAGCACGAAGCGGGTTTGGGGCATGGCGCCTTCGAAGGCGTCGACGAGCAGCAGCACGCCGTCGGCCATCTTCAGTACGCGCTCTACTTCACCACCAAAGTCGGCGTGACCAGGGGTGTCGATGATGTTGATTTTAACGTCTTTGTAGCGAACCGATACGTTTTTGGAAACGATGGTAATGCCACGTTCCCGCTCCAGGTCGTTGTTGTCCAGGATCAGGTCATCGAACTGCTGGTGCTCAGCAAAAAGCTTCGAGGCGTGGATGATCTTGTCCACCAGCGTCGTTTTGCCGTGGTCAACGTGGGCGATAATGGCGATGTTGCGGATATTCTGCATGAGAGCGGTTTTGCGGGTGCAAATGTACGGAATGTTAACCGCAAATGCTTGTTAACCTTAATGTTTCAAGCCAAAGCATGCTGTGGCTTAGCCCGGTAGCTATACCAAACAACACCTGGGGGCTTAGCGTTCGGCCAATGCTTAGGGAGTTTTCAGCCCAATACAGCTCCATTGATATGCGCTTTGCCTGCCTTGCACTAACCCTTTTTCCGGTAGTATTTGGGGCGGTTTTGCCCGCTTGCTCGGAGCAACAAACCAAGGCCGAGCCCGCGCAAGCTGGCACTGCCTCGCAGTACCCTAAAGCGGCGCCGCGTACCAACCAGCCCAATGAGTTTGCGGTGCAGAAAACCGACGAGCAATGGCGCGCGCAGCTCACCCCCGAGCAGTACAAAGTGCTGCGCGAGCAAGGCACCGAGCGGCCCTTTGCCAACCGGTACCACCGCAACCACGCGGCCGGCAGCTATTACTGCGCTGCCGATGGAAACCTGCTGTTTCGCAGCTCCGAGAAGTTTGATTCCGGCACCGGCTGGCCCAGCTTTTGGGTGCCGGCCACCAACGCCTCGGTGAAGGTGCAAACCGACCGCAGCTACGGCATAACGCGCGACGAGATTGTGTGCGCGAAGTGCGGCGGCCACCTGGGCCACGTTTTCGACGACGGGCCGAAGCCCACCGGCCTGCGCTACTGCATGAACTCGGCTGCCATGACGTTCGGGCGAAGCAAATAACCTAGGCTTAGGCTGCAATCCGGCCGGGCGGGTTATTTCGTTTATGCGGCCTTATTACCACAATTTTGGGGTTTCGTTGGTTACCCCAACTGCTTACCTGCCGCATTTCATATGTCACAAAACTCTATTGACGCCTTGCAGCAAGCCTTGGCGCCGGCCCGGCAGCGCCTTGTCGAGCACAGCGTGTACCAATCGTTGCACTCGCTCGACGACTTGCGCGTGTTCATGCAGCACCACGTGTTTGCCGTGTGGGATTTTATGTCGTTGCTGAAGGCCCTGCAGCGCGACCTTACCTGCACCACCGTGCCGTGGGTGCCGCGCGGCAACCCCAGCACGCGCCGGCTCATCAACGAGATTGTGCTGGAAGAAGAAACCGACGTCGACCCCGAAGGCCGCCCCACCAGCCACTTCGAGCTGTACTTGCGTGCCATGCAGGAGTGCGGCGCCGATGTGGCTCCCATTCAACGCCTGCTCGAAGCCCTGGCCCACGGTGCCTCGGTTGAAGCAGCCCTAGGTGCCGCTCAGGCGCCTGAGGCCGTGCGCACCTTCGTGCGGCAAACGTTTGAGGTGGTAAATGCGGGCCAGCCGCATGCCGTAGCCGCTGCCTTCACCTTCGGGCGCGAAGACGTAATTCCGGATATGTTCCGGCACCTCGTGCACGATTTGCGCGCGCGTTTCCCGGGCCAGCTCGATATTTTCACCTACTACCTCGACCGCCACATCGAGCTCGACGAAGAAGCCCACGCGCCCCTCGCGCAGCAAATGGTGCAGGAGCTGTGCGCCGATAACGCCGAGCAGTGGCAGCAAGCCACCGAGGTAGCCCGCCGCTGCATGGAGGCCCGCGTAGCCCTGTGGGATGGTATCCGGCAGGCGGTAGCTGCGCCGGTGTTGTAACCGCGCCCAGGTGCTTGCACCAGACAGTGGGCCTGCCGGCGCCGCCAACTACGGGCCGCGCCGGCAGGCCCAACTTCGTAGCGGCGCTTGCGTTCAGCACAGTAGGGTAGGGCACTTACGCCGCGGCCCCTTGCACATGCCTGCTTCTTCTCGTTTGCCGATATACCTAAGCGCTTTTCTGCTCATTGGCTTGGGTGCCTGCTCCTCCGCCGACAACGCCCTCGAAACCGACCGCGCGCCCACCGAAATCCGTACCGATGCCGACCGCCAGGCTGCTTACAACCGCGGCCTGGGCAGCGGCAGCAGCGTGCCCGATGCCACGCCCGGCCGCGTGCCGCAAGTGCGCGAGCAAGCCGCTGCCAGCGGCGGGCGGCAGCGCATCGAAACGGTAAACACCAACGCGCCCAACAACACCACGCAGGAGGAACGGGTACGGCGCATTCAGGGCAACGCCACCCTGGCTACCGACACGCTGCCGCGACCCTAAAAATGCGTGGGGCCCGCGGAGCACGTGCTCCGCGGGCCCCACGGCTCTTGTTTACGCTAGCGCACCTAGGCGCCGCCAACTACGGGCGCCGCATCGGTAGCTCCTGCCG